>NZ_BPQD01000024.1 GCF_022179065.1 Methylobacterium adhaesivum | reverse complement strand
ACGGACCCGCCCCTTTCGTTTAGCTCGTTCGCGGCTTCAGCTTTCGCCGCGCGCGACCCGAGCCTCGTATTCGGGAAGCTCGATCTGGCCTTCCTTCTGCACCCGCGCCTTGTCCTCGTCCGAGATCACGTCGCCGACCATGTCGAGGCGCTTCCACAGGGCGAGCGGGGTCTCCTTGTCCGGCGTCGGCACGTACTTGTTCTGCGATACCTTCTGGTACTTGTGGATGTAGCGCGGGCAGTTGACCCAGGCCTTCGTGACCTCGATCCGCACGAGGTACTTCGCCTCGGTGTACTCGGCCATCAGGGGATCGTCGCGCAGCATCCGGGCATGACCCTGGACGCGGACCCGGTGCGGGGTCTCGAAATCGATGAACAGCAGGCCGACCTTGGCCTGTCCCTCGATGTTGCCCATCGAGTACCACATGCCGTTGCCGTCGAGGCCCGGGAAGACGAGGGTGTTGGCGTCGAGCACCTTCACGAAGCCGGTGGTGCCGCCCTTGTAGGACACTGTGGGCATGCCGTCGGGGTCGACGGTGGAGAGGAAGAACATATCCCGGCTGCCGATGAAGGCGGCTTCGTTCTCGCCGATCCTGTCCTGAACCCAGCCCGTATCCAGGCGTTCCGCGAGCTTGACGGTGTTGTACTCCTCCTGCAGCGCGCGATGCGCGTCGTAGTAGAGCGATGCCATGAGGTCCTCCGCGCTTCGACCGCTCTCAGACGGGCGGTCGTTGACGGGGATGATTGCCGGGATTTGTACCGGAGTTCAACGGGGGCGCGCGTTCCTTTTTCCCGACCGGGAAAAGAGACATCAAAAAAGCCGGCCCCGCTATCGCGGGACCGGCCCTATCGGTGCAGGTAAGGCCGGGCGAACCGGCCTCCCAATTCCGGATCAGTTCTTGGCCTTGTCGACCAGGGCCTTTTCGGAGATCCACGGCATCATGCCGCGCAGCTTGGCGCCGACTTCCTCGATCGGGTGGGCGGCGAGCTTGGCGCGTGTGGCCTTGAACGAGGTCTGGCCGACCTTGTTCTCCAGCATCCAATCGCGGGTGAACTTGCCCGACTGAATGTTGTTGAGGACGCGCTTCATCTCGGCCTTGGTCTCCGGCGTCACGATGCGCGGGCCGGTGACGTACTCGCCGTACTCGGCGGTGTTCGAGATCGAGTAGTTCATGTTGGCGATGCCGCCCTCGTAGATGAGGTCGACGATGAGCTTCACCTCGTGCAGGCACTCGAAATAGGCCATCTCGGGGGCGTAGCCACCCTCGACCAGGGTCTCGAAGCCGGCCTTGATGAGCTCGACGAGGCCGCCGCAGAGCACGGCCTGCTCACCGAACAGATCCGTCTCGCACTCTTCCTTGAAGGTGGTCTCGATGATGCCGGCGCGACCGCCGCCATTGGCCGAGGCGTAGGAGAGCCCGAGGTCGTGGGCGTTGCCGGACGCGTCCTGCGCGATGGCGATGAGGGTCGGCACGCCGCCGCCCTTGAGGTACTCGCCGCGCACGGTGTGACCGGGGCCCTTCGGGGCGACCATGAGCACGTCGAGGTCCGCGCGGGGCTCGATGAGGTTGAAGTGCACGTTGAGGCCGTGGGCGAACAGGAGGGCGGCGCCCTGCTTCATGTTCGGCGCGAGGGACTCCTTGTAGATGTCGCCCTGCAGCTCGTCGGGGGTGAGCATCATGACGACGTCGGCCTGCTTGGCGGCATCGGCGACGTTCATGACCTTGAAGCCCTCGTGCTCCGCCTTCTTGGCGGTGGCCGAGCCTTCGCGAAGCGCGATGACGATGTCCTTCACGCCGGAATCACGCAGGTTGAGCGCGTGGGCATGGCCCTGGCTGCCGTAGCCGACGATGACGACCTTCTTGCCCTTGATCAGGTTCAGGTCGGCGTCGCGATCGTAATAAACCCGCATGGCGGTACCTTCTCTTTTTTGAACATGAGTGCGCCCCGGCGCCCTCATCTGAAACAGCATCCGCGCGGCCGTGCGATCCGCGCGCTTTTAGCGAGGCGATCCCCTTGACGGAAGGGGAATTGTCGCACCGCCCCGTTCTTTGCCCCGACGCGGCCTGCGTCAGGCCGGCAATTGCAGCCCCTCACGGGCGAACACCGCCCGCACGGCGGGGCGCTGTGCCATGGCCCGGGCGTGGGCCGTCCAGGCAGGGAAACGCTCCGCCATGTCGAAGCCCAGGGCCGGGCCACGTCCCCAGGTCCAGAACAGGAGCAAGTAGGGGTCAACCACGCTGTAGCGTTCGCCCAGGGCCCAGCCGCCGTTGGAGAGCTTGACCTCGGTCATCGTGAAGAGGTCGCCGCAGGTCTCGGCGCCTTTGGCCTGAATGCCCGGATACGCCGATTCGTCGTTCGTGTAGCGCTCGGCCCGGCGGATATGCGCGTAGGCGATGTGGTGACCGGTGGAGAGCCAACCGAGCCACTCGTCGACCCGTGCCTGATCGCGCGGAACGTCGGGCCACAGGGCCGCCGCCGGATGCAGTCGTGCCACGTGGCGCAGGATGGCGGTGTTCTCGGTGAGGACCCAATCCCCCTCCACCAGGGCCGGCACGCGGCCGCGCTCATTCACGGCGAGGTACTCGGCCGCGCGCTGGTCGCCCCTGGCGAGGTCGAGCCGCACGGTCTCGAATTCCGTGCCGGTCTCCTCCAGGGCAATGTGCGCGGCGAGCGAACAGGCGCCGGGAGCGTAATACAGGGTGGTCATGTGCGGTCCTTGGCGGCGGGGCAGCGGGTCTACATGGCTTCCGAGCCGCGCCCCATGGCGGCGATGCCCGTGCGCGAGATCTCCACGAGCCCGATCACCGTCATCAGGCCAATGAAGCGGTCGATCTCCTCGGTGGTGCCGGTGACCTCGAACACGAACGAGTTCAGCGTCGCGTCGAGGGTCTTGGCGCCGAAGGCGGCGGCCAGGGTGAGGGATTCCGTGCGGTGCTCGCCCGTGCCGGCCACCTTCACGAGGCAGAGTTCGCGCTCCAGGGAGCCGCCCTGAAGGGTGAGGTCCACGACCCGGTGGACGGGGACGAGGCGGTCGAGCTGGGCCTTGATCTGCTGGATCACGGCGTCCGTGCCCGTGGTGACGATGGTGATGCGCGAGATGTGGCGCGCCACCTCCGTCTCGGAGACGGTCAGGCTCTCGATGTTGTAGCCGCGGCCCGAGAACATGCCCGAGATGCGCGCGAGCACGCCGGGCTCGTTGTCGACGATGACCGCGAGGGTATGCCGGTTGATGGGTTCGACCCGGACGGCGTCGGGGTAGTGGGTGTTCATCGCGTTCATGGCTTGCCCCAGTTTCGACTCTTCGATGTACCGCTCGTCCGGGTCCACGCTGGACCCGTTCCAAGCCGCGTGATACCGCGCCGCGCATGGACAGTCGCCAGCGCACGCTCGCCGCCGTGAGGCCCCACGGCCGGACCGGCGTCGAACTCGGCCCCCTCGACCGGCCCCTCGTGCGCCGCGACGACGGCGACATTCTCTACGCCGACCATCTTTCGACGGAAGGCCTCGCCCGCAAGTATGCCGGCCACGCCGCCGCCGGTCCGCGGGCGCGCGGTGCCCTGGTCGAAGTCGATCTCGTCCTCGAGAACCAGACCCTGGCACAGGCCCTCGGGGCGCGCGGCCCCGTGGACTACATCGTCGCCTCGCACGTCATTGAGCATCTGCCCGACGTCATCGGCTGGCTCAAGGACTGCGCCGAGGCCCTGCGCGAGGACGGCCTGCTGTTCCTCGCCGTGCCCGACATGCGCTTCACCTTCGACCGCGGACGCAGCCTGACCACGGTCGGCGACCTCGTCGCCGCCCACCTCGCCCGTGCGACCCGCCCGAGCCCGGCTCAGGTCTACGAGCACTTTTCCCGGGCGATGCAGGTCGACGCCGATGCGGTCTGGACCGGCCGTGAGACCCGCTTCCCCCTGTTCGCGGGTCACGGGCCGGAGGCCGGCCTCGAACATGCGCGGCGTATCCATGAGACGGGCGGGATGATCGACGTGCATTGCAGTGTCTTCACCCCCGACAGTTTCACGTCCGTCCTCGGCGAGGCGATCGCCATCGGGCTGGTGCCGTTCGCCTTTTCCGAGGTCACGCCGACGCAGGTCGGCGAGATCGAATTCTTCGCCCTGCTGCGCAAGTGCGACGGCGCCACGCCCGCCGAACGAGCCGCTTTCACCCCTCGGCCTGATCGGCATGCGCCCCGCCCGGCGCGTCCGGGGTGGCGCAGCCGCCTCGCCGGCACGCGCCGCCTCGCCGACACGCCCTAGGCAGCCGGGCCCGGAGGCCCGGCCGATGCCGGTTCAGACCAGCATCTTGCCTTCTTCCGAGATGATGTCGCCGATCTCCGCCCCGGTCTCGCCGAGGTAGTCCGACAGGATCATCTCGTTGTGGGCCTTGCCCGACGGGATCATCGGGAAGCAGTTCTCCTTCTTGTCGACGATGCAATCGAAGATCACCGGACCGTCGTAGTCGAGCATCTCCTGGATCGCCGCGTCGAGGTCCCCGGGCTTCTCGCAGCGGATGCCCTTGGCGCCGTAGGCTTCCGCGAGCTTGACGAAGTCGGGCAGGCTCTCGGAGTAGCTCTGCGAGTAGCGCGAGCCGTGCAGCAGCTCCTGCCACTGGCGCACCATGCCCATGTACTCGTTGTTCAGGATGAAGATCTTGACCGGCAGGCGATACTGCACCGCCGTGGACATCTCCTGGATGTTCATCAGGATCGAGGCCTCGCCGGCGATGTCGATGACGAGACCGTCCGGATGGGCGAGCTGCGTCCCGATGGCGGCGGGCAGGCCGTACCCCATGGTGCCGAGCCCCCCGGAGGTCATCCAGCGGTTCGGCTCGTCGAACTTGAAGTACTGCGCCGCCCACATCTGGTGCTGGCCGACTTCGGTGGTGACGTAGGTCTCGCGATCCTTGCAGGCCTCGTAGAGGCGCTGCACGGCATATTGCGGCTTGATGATCGTGCCCGACGGCCAGTAGGCGAGGCAGTCGCGCGCCTTCCAGGTGCGGATCTTGGCCATCCAGGCGTCGAAGCGCTCCGGGTCGGGCCGGGTCGGCAGGGCCTTCCAGGCGGCGAGCATGTCCTCCAGCACCGAGCCGCAATCGCCGACGATCCCGACATCGACCTTGACGACCTTGTTGATCGAGGAGGCGTCGATATCGATGTGGATCTTCTTCGAGAACGGCGAGAATGCGTCGAGGCGCCCGGTGATGCGGTCGTCGAAGCGGGCGCCGATGCAGACCATCACGTCGCATTCGTGCATGGCGAGGTTGGCTTCGTAGGTTCCGTGCATGCCGAGCATGCCGAGGAAGTTCTCGTCGGATGCCGGGAAGGCCCCCAGGCCCATGAGGGTCGAGGTCACCGGGAAGCCCGTCTCGGCGGCGAGTTCGCGCAGGAGCGTCGAGGCGTGTGGACCGGCATTGATGACGCCGCCGCCGGTGTAGAGGATCGGCCGGCGCGCGGTTGCCATCAGTTCGACGGCGGCCTGGATCTGACCTGCGTCCCCCTTGAAGGCCGGCTTGTAGGTCTTGTGACCGTTGCGGGTCGGGCGCTCGTAAAGGCCGCTCGCGAACTGGACGTCCTTGGGCAAGTCGATGACGACGGGGCCGGGCCGCCCGTTCGAGGCGACGTAGAAGGCCTCGTGCAGGATGCGCGGCAGATCGCTGATCGATTTGACCAGGTAGTTATGCTTCGTGCAGTGGCGCGTGATGCCGACCGTGTCGCATTCCTGGAACGCGTCCGTACCGATGAGGTGCGTCGGCACCTGGCCGGTGATGCAGACCAGGGGGATCGAGTCGAGCAGCGCGTCGGTCAGGCCGGTGATGATGTTGGTGGCACCCGGCCCCGACGTGACGAGGACGCAGCCGACCTTGCCCGACGAGCGTGCGTAGCCTTCCGCGGCATGGACCGCGCCCTGCTCGTGCCGCACGAGAACGTGCTTCAGGGTGTCCTGGTGATAGAGCGCGTCGTAGATCGGCAGCACCGCGCCGCCGGGATACCCGAACAACGTGTCGACACCCTGATCCTGAAACGCCCGGATGACCATTTCGGCCCCGGTCATGACCTCGCCGCCCATCGCTTCTGCTCCTCGAACTCTGTGCTGAAATCCGTATCGGTTCTCGTCGCGGCAACAAAAAAGGGCCCCGAAGGACCCTGCATGCGCCACCATCCGGATCGCGGTCCCTGCTGTCAGGACCGCCCCGTCGGTGGCGCTTTCGTTACGATGAGGATGACACGCATCGGGAAACCGTTCGGTCTGTCCGCTCAAAGAAGTCGCGGACTTGAATTGGTGTCGCGTGTCGTAACCGATCCGATTGCTCGGGTCAACGCGCGTCTATTCGGCGGGAACTTCGCCCAGCACGGCGCCGGTCCGTGGATCCGCGTCGAACTTCATCCGGCGACCGTCCTTGATGCCCTCGCCATCCCAATGGCCGTCATCGGCTTCGAGCTTGAGGATGTCCGTGTAGCCCGCGGCTTTCAGGGCCTGCTTGGTCTGGGCAGGTGTCAGCCAATCCGCTCCCGGATTTTCCGCGAGGGCCGACGAACCGGAACCGAGAACCAGGATGACGGCGAGTTGAATGATCCGTGGCATGAAACCTCCTGTCGATGCGACCATGCCTCTACCGGGCATGCGAACCGTGTGAGCCGGCAAGGGGACGGAGCAACGGGCGCGGGGCGTGGGCTGCGAAGGCGAGCCACCCGGTCCCGAACCGTTTGCCCGGCCGGCGATCTCCGTTCTATCTGGAAACAGGCTGCCTCACTGGGTGTCGGAGGCTTGGCCGAACCCGCCGCTCATCGTTGGACCAAGACCCTGCCCGCTACAACAGCCTTTCTCATCCTCGATGTCGCGGGTGTTCCCTGCGCCCTGGCTCGGACGGCCGTGCGCGAAGTGCTGCCGCTGCCCGATCTGCATGCGCCCCCGGCCGCCGGCGGTCCTCTGGCGGGTTTTCTCGACCTCGGCGGTACGCCCGTGCCCGTGATCGATCTCGCCCGCCTCCTCGGCCTGCCCGCACGGGACGGCGCCCAGGCCGACGATCCCTATCGCCATCTCGTTCTCGGCGCGGAGGCCGCCATCGCTTTCCTTGTCGACCGCGTCGACGACCTCGTTGTCGTGCCCGATGGGGCGATCCGGCCCGTGGCCGAGGCGCGGACCCTCAACGGATGCGTGGCGGCCGAGATCGCCCTCGGCGACCGCATGGTCCATGTGCTCGATCCCGCACGCCTGCTCGACGCCGAGGAACGTCAGCGCCTGGAGGATTTCACCCGCGCCGTCGCCGAACGCCGCGCGGCGTTCCGGCCCCCGCTTGCATGAGGCGGCCCGCCCCGTCCGGCCTCCACGCCGATCCGGCCTTCCCCGCCCTCAAGGCGCGGATCATCGCGCGGACCGGCCACCACTACTACAGCGACAAGGACGATCTCCTGTCGGATCGCCTGCGCAAGCGCTTCAAGGCCAATGCTCTGCAGGACGCCGCCTCCTATCTCGTGCTGCTCGACGACCGGAGCCGGGGCCCGGCCGAATGGGCCGCCCTGGAGGCGGAAATCACCATCGGCGAGACGTTCTTCTTTCGCTACGCCGAGCAGTTCGCCGCCCTGCGCAGCACGATTCTGCCGGGCCTCATCGCGGCCCGGACCCACGAGCGCAGCCTGACGATCTGGAGTGCCGGTTGCTCGACGGGGGCCGAGCCGTATTCCCTCGCCATCCTGCTGCACGAACTCCTCGGGCCCGCCCTGCCCGATTGGCGCATCGCCATCACGGGGACCGACATCAGCATCGCCGCCCTGGCCACGGCGCGCTCCGGCCTCTACGGGCGCTGGGCCCTGCGAACCCTGCCGCCCGAAGAGCGCCTGCGCTACTTCGCCCCCGGACCGATCCAGCCGGGGCCGGGCCGCGAGGGCACCTACACCCTGCGCCCCGAATATCGCCGCATGGTGCGGTTCGAGCGTCGCAACCTGATGGATCTCATCGACGGCTCCGCCCCGCCCCAACCCGAGGCGTTCGATCTGATCCTATGCCGTAACGTGCTGATCTATTTCGAGGCGGAGGTCGTGCTGGGCATCGTGCGCAGTCTCGGGCGGCGCCTGCGGCCCGACGGCTGGCTTCTCATCGGCCATGCCGAGCCGAACCCGGCCTTCGCGCAGACCCTGGACGCCGTGAACCTGCCCGGCACCGTCGCGTATCGTCCGTACGGTTCGGGCGAACCCGGCCCGGCGGTTGAGGCAATTGTCCCGACCGCGTGGCAGCCCGCCCTCCCCTGGATGGAGGGGGACATCCCCAGCGCCGATCCGCATGGAGCGCCCGACGCACCACCGAGCTCCGAAGCCGTGGCAGCGCGGGAGCCGGAGGTGAGAACCTGGACGGCGGACCGGGACGGTCCTTCGAACGGCGACGCCGCGTCCATTGAGGGTTCAAGCAACAATCTCGCCGAGATTCGCGCCCTAAGCGATACCGGCGCAACAGGCGAAGCCTGGCGCAGGGTGCGGGCGGCCCTTCGCGCCGCCCCCATGGAGGCGGCCCTGCATTACTACGAGGGCCTCCTCGCCCGTGCCCTGGGGCGCGAGGCGGAGGCCGAGGGGGCGCTGCGCCGCGCCCTCTACCTCGATCCCGGCTTCGTCATGGCCCATTACCAGCTCGGCCTCCTCCTCATCGCCCTGTCGCGGCCGCAGGAGGGCGGGCGCTTCCTCGACAATGCCATCCGCCTCGGACAAACCCTGCCCGTGGGCGCCAGCCTCGCCGAGTCCGACGGAATCGGGCCACGGGACCTGGCGCAGAGCGCGGCCCTCGCCCGCTCCGCCTTGAGATGAACGGTTCGATGACGCCCACCGCCGAAAGCCTCCGCCGCCAAGCCTTGCGCCAGGCCAGGACCCGCGCCCTGGCCGGGCGGGCCCGCGCCGCGACGCGCCAGACGCCGATGCGTCCGTTCCTCGTCTGCACCTGCGGCGGCGACCGCTACGGCCTGCCCCTGTCGCAGGTGTCTCAGGTGCTGCCCGGCCGGCCCATCACCGCCGTGCCGGGCGCCCCCGCCGCCGTCCTCGGCGCGATCGCCGTCTCGGGGCGGGTGCTGAGCGTGCTCGCCCTGGCCCGCGCCCTCGGACGCAGCAGCGTCACGGATTCCGGTGCCGGACATCTCGTGATCCTCCGCGGCAGTGCCGTGGCCCTGGCCGTGGACCGGGTGGAAGGGCTGGCCTCCGTCGCGGTCTCCGATCCGGACCGACCCGCCTCCGGCGACAACTTCCTCGACCCGGCCGCCGCGGGTTTGAGCACCGAGGCGGTTTCGGGCTATGCCCCGGCACGGGCGGGTGCCGGGGACGAGCCCGGCTTCGTCGCCGTCGATCTGCCGTGCCTCCTGAGGCGCTATCTGCCCTGACGTGACCCGTCCGGGAGCGTCCGTTTTCTTGGAGCTTGAGCCAGCCTGTGTCGATCTCCATCGGAAAGCGCATCCTCCTCGGCTTCGTCGCCATCACGGTGGTGGTCCTGGCCCTCGGGCTCTTCGCCCTCGACCAGATCAGCGCCGTGCGCGAGAACATGAACACCATCGTCAAGCGCGACCTGACGGTGGCGCGTCAGCTCGACGATCTCGGCAACAAGGCCCGGGACATGGGGCTCCTGCGGCGCAATGCGGCGATGACGGCGCTCATGCGCACCCGGGCGGAGTCGGAGCTGTCCCAGATCACGGAGACCTGGCGACGTGTCGCCCAGGAAGCCGAGGGGCTTTTCGGCGCCATCGTCCAGACGACCGGCGGTTACGCCACCACGGCCCCCTCCCCGTTGCGGGCGGCGGCGTGGAGGAAACTCGCCGACACAACGGGGGCGGCCGCCAACGATTTCCGACAGCTGCGCGCGGTGAGCGAGCCTCAGTTCGCCGCCATCGCGGCGCGGAACACGGAAGCCATCGAGGCGCAGAACGAGACGATCAACCGGATGCAGGACGTGGTCCTCGCCGACATCGACCGCGCCCGCGAGGTTCTCGACGAGGGCATCGCCGCCGGCCAGCAGCGATCCAGCGAAATCTACGAACGCAGTCTGTGGTCCGTGATCCTCACCCTGGGCGCCAGCGTGCTGCTCAGCATCCTGGTCACGGGGCTGATCCGGCGTGGCGTCGTCAAGCCCCTGGAAGACGTGATGGCCTTCGCCGAGCGCGTCGGCGGCGGCGACCTCTCGGGCCGGCTCGAGGCGCGGGGCAGCGACGAGATCGCCCGTCTCGGGCAGACCCTTAACGGGATGGTCGGCGGGCTCGCCGATCTCGCGCGCACCAACCGCGCCGCGACGGCGGACCTCAACGCGGCGGCGGCGGAGATCCGTGCCTCGGCCCAGGAACAGGCCGCTTCCGTCGAGGAGCAATTCGCCGCCGTGCAGGAGACGGCGGCCACCGTCGACGAGATCACCCATTCGGGTGCGCAGATCGGCAAGCGCGCCGGCGAGGTGATCGCGACGGCGCAATCCACGGCCCAGACCTCGCGGGCGGGCCTGCGCGCCGTGGCCGACACCGCCCGGGCCATGGAGGCGATTCGCGAGCAGGCGGAAGCGGTCGCGGGCAACATCGTTGCGGTTTCGGAGAAGACACAGGCCATCGGCGACATCATCACCACCGTCAACGACATCTCGGAGCGCACGCATCTCCTCGCCCTCAACGCCGCCATCGAGGCGGCGGCGGCGGGCGAGAGCGGCCGGAGCTTCGCCATCGTGGCCTCGGAGATGAAGCTCCTGGCCGATCAGGCCAAGGCGGCGACGGGGCAGGTCCGAACGATTCTCGGCGAGATCCAGCGTGGCATCAACACGTCGGTGATGCTCACGGAGGAGGCGGTCAAGCGCGCCGCCGCCGGCAAGGCCCGCTCGGATACGACGCAGCGGACCATCGAGGAGATCACCGCCAAGGTCGAGGAGAGCGTCCAGACCTTCCAGCAGATCGTCGCCTCGACGAACCAGCAGCAACTCGGCATCGAGCAGGTGATGGGCGCCCTCCAGAACATCCGGCAGGCGAGCCAGCAGACGGCCGCCGGTACCCGCGAGGTCGAGGCGGCGTCGGCCAATTTGACCGAGCTGGCCCAGGCCTTGATGACCCTGGCCGAGCGCTATCGCCATTGACGGTTTTCGCCACGCGAACCTGGACTTCATCCATGACAAAGACATGGTTAACGAAGGGCTTGAGGCTGGCTCCGCACCTGCGGAAACCGGCGTAGGGCGGCGAACCGGCATCACCGGATGGACATCCGCCAACTCCTCCTCGCGGCCTTCGAGGTCGAACATCGCGAGCATATCGACGCGATCCGCGCCGCCTTGGCCGGCAGCGCGGAAGCCCGCGACTGGAACGACGTGTTCCGCCGGGCGCACAGCCTGAAGGGCGCCTCGCGGGCCGTCGACCTGCCGCCGGTGGAGGCCGTGGCCCATCGCCTGGAGACCCTGTTCGACCGCGTCGTGGAAGGGGGCGGGACCCTCGACCGGGCGGCGGAGGCGGCGGTTCACCTCGCCCTGGACCGGATCGAAGCCTATGTCGGCGGTCTCACCGACGGGGTCGGTACGCCGATGCCGGACGACGCCCTGCGGGCCCTCGACCGCTGTCTCGATTCCGAGAGTCCCGTTCCACCGCCGGAGGAGACACCCTCCCGGGCGGCCGACGCCCCGCCGCCGCCCGTCACGGCCCCCGCCCCTCCCGCCTCCCCCGCGCCCGAGCCGTCCCCCGAGGCGGGTGCGCTCCTGCGCGTGCCGGCAGAGGCCGTCGAGGGCCTGACGCGGGCGAGCCACGAACTCGCCAGTGCCCTCGGCGACGAGGCTGCCTGGGCCGAAGGCCTCGCGCGACTGACCCGGCGGGCGGCGGATCTCGGCGTCGCCGCCGAGCGCCTGCGCGGGACTGCGAAGGCCGGAACGGATCTGCGCGCCTTCGAGACGGACCTCCTCGCCCTGGCCCGGGAGGCGGCGGACCTGTCGCGCCTGCGCCTGCGCGTATCCTCCGCCGTCGAGGCGGCGGCGGCCCGGATCGCCGAGCAGGCCGAGCGCCTCGCCCTGGTGCCGGCGGAGACGGTGTTCGGCGGTTTCCCCCGGGCCCTGCGCGACCTCGCCCGCGAGGGCGGACAGGACATCACGGTCCAGACCACCGGCCTCGACCTGCCCGTCGAGCGCTCGATGCTCCAGGCCCTGAAGGACCCGGTTCTGCATGCCTTGCGCAATGCCCTGAGCCACGGAGCCGAGCCGCCCGGCGCACGCGCGGCGGCAGGCAAGCCGCTGGCCCTCGGCATCGGCCTCGACGTCGCCGTCCGGGGCGCGCGCGTCGTCATCGCGGTCCACGACGACGGGCGCGGTCCGGATCTCGAGGCGGTGGCCGCGGCGGCCCGCCGCCGTGGGCTCGCCGCCCCGGACGACGACCCCGAGGCGCTCCTCGCCCTGGTGTTCGAGGCGGGACTCTCGACGGCGGCGCAGGTCGACACCCTGTCGGGACGCGGCATCGGCCTTTCCGTGGTGGCCGACGCCGTCCGGCGCCTGGGCGGGCACGTGCGCCTCGCCCCCCGTTCCCCCTGGGGCACCAGCCTCACCATGAGCCTGCCGCTTTCGGCGGCCCGACGCCCGATGATTCTCGTCGATGCCGGAGGCGCGACCTACGCCCTGCCGAGCGCCGCCGTCGAGCGGGTGATCCGGTTCGACGGGCGGGACCTCGACCGTGCCATGGGCCGGCCCGTGCTGCGGGTTGCCGCCGAGGGGGGCGAGGACGCGGTCCTGCCGCTCCTGGCCTTGCGCGACCTCCTGGGGCGGGCCGAGGCACCGCCCGAGGCGGGCGAGCGCGGCGTCGGCCTCGTCCTGCGCGCCGGGGCGCGGCGGGTGGTCCTCGCCGTCGAGGCCCTGCGCGAGGTCCGCACCCACCTCGTCCTGCCGGCCCCACCCATCGGAGCCGATCCGGAGGTCATCGCCGGCACGGTGATCCTCGGTGACCGGCCCGTTCTCGTCCTCGAACCGGAGGGCCTCGTCGCCCGCACGGTGGAGGCGGGAGCACGGGGTGGGCCCGATGCCGCGCCGCCCCGCGACGCGCTCGGGGGAACGATCGGGTTGGCGTCACGTTCAGCGAGCCTCACCACCATCCTGGTCGTCGATGACTCCATCACCACGCGCACCCTGGAGAAGGGGATCCTGGAAGCGGCCGGCTACCGCGTCGTGGTCTGCGTCGACGGGCAGGACGCCATCGAGCGCCTGCGCGCCGGCATCGAGCCCATCGCCCTCGTCCTCGCCGATGTCGAGATGCCGCGCCTCGACGGCTTCGGGCTGCTCAAGGCCATCCGGGCGGAGGAGTCCCTCGCACGCCTGCCGGTCATCCTCATGACCTCGCGGGGCGATGCCGAGGACGTGGCCCGTGGCCTCGACCTCGGGGCCGACGCCTACCTCACGAAGCAGACCTTCGACCAGCGCCGCCTCCTCGACACCATCGAGCAATTGCTGTGACCGGGACCCCGACCGCCCAGAATCCAACCGCCCCTATTCCGCGGGTGCGGGTGATGCTCGTCGAGGATTCCCTCGTCGTCCGTCAGCTCCTCATCCACATCGTCGGACGCGATGCCCGCCTCGAGATCGTCGCCGCCGTCGCCTCGGGCGAGGAGGCGCTGGCCACCATCGCGGCCACCCGGCCGGATGTGATCTCCATGGATATCCGCCTGCCGGGCATCGACGGCCTCGAGACCACGCGGCGGATCATGGCCGAGACCCCGACGCCCATCGTGGTGGTGGCCGATGCCGTCGAGGATTCGTCCCTGCGCATCTCCATGAACGCCCTCAGGGCCGGCGCCCTCTCGGTGGTGGAGAAACCCGTCGCCACCACCCACGCGGGCTACGAGGCCGTGGCAACGGAAATCTGCACGCAGCTGCGCATCATGGCCGCCGTCCCGGTCATCCGCCGCCGGCCCATCGGCTCGGAATGGGCCGGACGAGTGAGCGACTTCAGCGCGCCCGCCCCCGTGCCCATCTCGGCGGCGGCGAGCGTGGTCGCCATCGCCGCCTCCACGGGCGGTCCCCCAGCCCTCGCCCGCGTCATCGGGGCCTTGCCGCAGGATTTTCCCCTGCCGGTCCTCGTGGTGCAGCACATGGGCCCGGCCTTCATGGAAGGCTTCGCGGCCTGGCTTAATGGCGTCGTCGGTCTCGGCGTCGCCGTGGCGCGTGACGGGGAGCGGCCGGAGGCGGGGCGGGTCTACGTCGCCCCGGGCGACCGCCACCTCGAACTGGCGCCGGGCGGAGGCCTGCGCATCACCGACGCCGACCCCGTCGGCGGCCAGCGCCCCGCCGCCACCGCCCTGTTCCGCTCCCTCGCCCGCCATGCCGGTCCGCGCGGCGTCGGCGTGCTTCTCACCGGCATGGGCGAGGACGGGGCCACCGGGCTCCTCGACATGCGCCGCGCCGGGGCCACCACCGTGGCCGAGGACGAGAGCACCGCCGTGGTCTTCGGCATGCCGGCCGCCGCCATCCGGATGGGCGCCGCCGGCCACGTGCTGCCCCTCGACCGGGTGGCGGCCCACCTCGCCCGGCTCGTCGCCGGGGGGCCGACGCGGTGAGTGCGGGCGCGCGCCTCCTCCTCGTCGAGGATTCCGAGACCCAGGCCCTCGAACTGCGCCTGCTGCTCGAAGCCCAGGGCTTCGCGGTCGAACGCTGCGCCACGGCGGAAGCAGCCCTCGACCATCTCAACACCCGCCTGCCCGACCTCGTGGTCGCCGACCATCACCTGCCCGGCATGAACGGCGACGAGTTCGCCCGCCAGCTGCGTCTGTCCCTGCGCACCCGCGCCCTGCCCCTTCTCATGCTGACGGGCGCGCGCGACGGCGAGCGCCAGGGGCTGGAGAGCGGCGCCGACGCCTATGTGGCGAAATCCGCCGACCGCGACATCCTCGTCCTGCGCATCCGCGCCCTCCTGCGCGAGCGCCAGGGCGGCGGCTCCGAGGCGCCCGGCGCCTCGGGCTTCCGGCGCGGGCGCGTCCTCGTCATCGACGGCAGCGCCACCTACCGCACCTTCCTGGCCGGTCTGCTGGCACATGAAGGCCACCTCGTTAGCACCGCCGAGGGCACCGAGGCGGCCCTCGCCGCCCTCGACGCGGACGGGGCGGCCTTCGACTGCGTCACCGTCGATCTCCTCGGCCCGGCCTATGACGGGCTCGAACTCTGCCGTGCCATCGATGCCCGCCGGGCCGCCGACCTCGCCGCCCGCGAGGCCGGAACGCCGACCTTCCACGTGGTCGGGATCGCCGGCAGCAGCCCGGCCAAGGATTTCCTCGTGGCCGCCTTCGCGGCGGGCGCCGACGACGTGGTGTCGAAGGTCGACGGCGACGTGCTGGTGATGCGGGTGCGCAGCCTCGTGCGGCGCAAGCTCCTGGAAGAGGACAACCGGCGCATCGCCGGCGAATTCGGGGCGCGCGAGCGCGCCCTGGAGCGGGCGCGGGCCGAGGCCGAGGCGGCCGAGGCTCGCGCCGCCCTCGCCGGCGCGCTGGAGCGGGCCAACGCGGATCTCGCCACCGCCAACCGCAAGCTCACGGATGCCCAGGCCAAGCTCGTCCAGGCCGCCAAGATGGCCTCGCTCGGCGAACTCGTCGCCGGCATCGCCCACGAGATCAACAATCCACTCGCCTTCATCCTGGCCCACCAGGGCACCGTCGAGCGCCTGCTGGGCGAGGTGATCGCGGCGCCGGGCGACGCCGACGCCGAGCGCCGCCTCAGGAAGTGCGGCGACCGCGTCGGCGCCATGCGGATGGGGCTCACCCGCATCCAGGACCTCGTCCTGAACCTGCGCAAGTTCTCGCGCCTCGACGAGGGCGAGCGCACCCTCGTCAATGTCCCGGAGGCCATCGAGACGGTGCTCGCCCTGATCCAGCACAAGCTCGGCGACCGGATCGCCGTCCGCTGTACCTTCGCGGGCCGCCCCGAGATCCACTGTACCCCGGCGCTCCTGAACCAGGTGGTGATGAACATCCTCGGCAACGCCGCCGACGCCATGCCGGAGACCGGCACCATCACGATCCTCACGGCGAGCACCGACGAGGCCGACGAGATCCGCATCTCGGACAGCGGACCCGGCATTCCCGAAGCTCTGCGGGAGAAGATCTTCGAGCCGTTCTTCACCACGAAGCCCGTGGGCGCCGGAACCGGCCTCGGCCTCGCGATTGCCTACTCGGTCGTACAGGCGCATAGCGGCTCCCTCACGGTCGAGGGCGCTCCGGGCGGCGGAGCCTGTTTCATCATCGGCATTCCCCGGCAGGCGCGGTGAGCATGTCCAAAGGCACGATCCTGGCCGTCGACGACGAGCCCGACATCCTCATCGCCCTCGAGGATCTGTTCGAGGACGAGTACCGGGTCCTCACGACCTCGAAGCCGGCCGAGGCCCTCGACATCCTGGCCGCCGAGCCCGACATCGCCGTCATCGTCTCCGACCAGCGCATGCCCGGCATGACCGGCGACGCCATGCTGGCCCAGGCGCGCGGCCTGCACGACGCCCAGGCGATCCTGCTCACGGGCTACGCCGATATGAGTGCCGTCATCGCCGCCCTCAATCGAGGCGGTATCACCGGCTACGCCACCAAGCCCTGGGATGCCGACCTCCTGCGCGGCGCCGTGCGTCAGGCTTACGAACGCCACCGCCTCGGTCGAGAACTCGCCACCGAGCGCGCCCTGCTCATGGGCCTTCTCGACCACTCCGCGGATGCCATCGCGTTCAAGGATGCGGACGGCCGGTTCGTGCGCCTCAACGCCCGCAAGGCCGAGGCCCTGGGGCGAAACGTGGCCGAGTGCCTCGGGCGGACGGAGGACGCCCTGCGGGCCGAGGCCGGATCCGATCCGGGGACCGAGTCGGCGGCGGCCGACATGGCCGCCATCGACTCGGCGCAGCCCACCGACACCCTCGTGGCCACGGGCGAGCCGGGTTTGGAGCGCTGGAGCCAGGTGGTCCGCGTGCCGATCCGGGCGGCGTCCGGCGCTGTTGCGCATCTCGCCACCATCGAGCGCGACGTGACGGAGCAGAAGAGCCTCGAGGCGCGCCTGCGCCAATCGGACAAGATGCAGGCCCTGGGCACCCTCGCGGGCGGCATCGCCCACGACTTCAACAACCTGCTCACGGCGATCCTCGGCAGCCTCGAGCTCGCCACCCCGAAGATCGCCGACCAGCCGCGCGTGCTGCGCCTCGTCACCAACGCGACGCAGGCGGCCCAGCGCGGCGCGACCCTGACGAAGCGCCTCCTCGGCTTCAGCCGCTCGCGCGACCTCAGGCCCCGGGCCGTCGACCTCAACGGCCTCATCGCCGGCATGGGTGAGCTGCTGAGTGGAAGCCTCGGCGGCCTCGTGAGTCTGACGACGCTGCTCGATCCCTCCGAACCCGCCGCCTGCGTCGATCCCGATCAGCTCGAACTGGCGATCCTCAACCTGTGCATCAACAGCCGGGACGCCATGCCGGAGGGGGGCGGCATCGTCATCTCGACCCGGATCGCGGCACTCGTCGACGATCCCGACCTGCCCGACGGCGACTACGTCGCCATCGCGGTGGCGGATACCGGCACGGGCATCCCTCCGGCGATCCTGCAGCGGGTGTGCGAGCCGTTCTTCACCACCAAGGCCCTGGGCCAGGGCACGGGGCTCGGCCTCGCCATGGTGTTCGGCCTCGCCCAGCAATCGTCCGGACGCCTGCGCATCACCAGCGAGGTCGGCGGCGGTACCCAGGTCGAGCTGCTCCTACCCCGGGCCGAGGCCGCAGTGGCGGACGAGATCGCGGACGAAGCCACCATCCCCGTGGCGACCCAGGCCGCCCGCATCCTCGTGGTCGACGACGACGCCGAGGTGCGGCACGTGACGGCCTCGTTCCTGAACACCTTCGGCTACGCCGAGAGCGAGGCGGCGGACGGAGCTTCCGCCGTGATTCTGATGGAGCAGTCCCGCTTCGACCTCGTGGTGGCGGATCTCGCCATGCCGGGCATGACCGGCGTCGAACTCGCCGAGATCGTGCGGGCCCGCTGGGCCGACGTGCCCGTGCTCATCCTCACGGGCCACGCCGAGGCGATCCCGATTCCCGCCGATCTGCCGGTGCTGCGCAAGCCATTCGAATCCGGAGACCTGGCGGCCGAAGTTTCCCGCCTTCTGCGCCCCGCCGCCTGATCCGGCGTTCGCTTGCCCGAGACGGCCGCCGGATCACGAGGCCCGAGCGACGCCGAACGCCGCCGTTCCGAACGAGTCGACGGACGTTCGCATAGCCTCGGGGGCGTTGCCCCCCGGGCGTAATCGGGCCAAAGCACTTCCATCCTCACGACAGCCGACAGAGCCCCCGTGCCGCCTCCTCCCTCCCAGTTGCAGACCCTGCTGCCCGATCTGGGTCAGCGCGTGCTCGTCATGGGCATCCTCAACGTCACGCCCGACTCGTTCTCGGACGGGGGGCGTTTCTCCGATCCGGAGCCCGCGCGCGCGCAAGCCGAGACGCTCGTCGCCGAGGGCGCGGCCCTCATCGACATCGGCGGGGAATCGACCCGGCCGGGCCACACGCCCGTTTCGGCCGAGGAGGAACAGGCCCGGATCCTGCCGGTAATCCGCGATCTGGCCGGGCGCCTGGCCGTGCCGATCTCCATCGACACCTACAAGGCGTCGACGGCTCGCGTCGCCCTGGCGGCCGGCGCCCGCATCGTCAACGACGTCTGGGGCCTCCAGCGCGAGCCCGACATTGCCCGCGTCGCCGCCGATCATGGCGCGCCCGTGATGGTGATGCACAACCGCGAGACCGTCGACCCGGAGATCGACATCGTCGCCGACATGCTGCGCTTCTTCGAGCGCTCCCTCGCCATCGCCCGCAACGCCGGCATCCGCGACGCCGATATCGTCCTCGATCCGGGCATCGGCTTCGGCAAGAGTTGGGCGCAGCACCTCGAAGCCCTGCGGCGCCTGCCCGAGATCGTGGCGCTGGGCTTTCCCGTCCTCGTCGGCGTCTCGCGCAAATCCCTCCTCGGACGGCTGCACGACACCGAGACGAAGCCCGTGGACCGGCTGTTCGGCTCCGTGGCGAGCCACGTGCTCGCCGCTACCCTCGGCGCGGGAATCGTGCGCGTCCACGACGTCGCCCCCCATGTCGACGCCCTGCGGGTGGTGGATGCGGTGATGAGGCCGGTTCGATGAGCGACCGCATCCTCGTCCAGCGCATCGCGGTCTTCGCCTATCACGGCCTCCTCGACGAGGAGGCGCGCCTCGGCCAGCGCTTCTACATCTCTCTCGACTGCCGCCTCGACCTCGCCCCCGCGGGCCGCAGCGACGCCGTCGACCGCACCGTAAGCTACGCCGACCTCACCGAGATCGTCACCCGCGTCGCGACGCAGCGGCGCTTCGCCCTCATCGAGGCTCTGGCGGAGGCCATCGCCGCCGAGATCCTCGCGCATCACCCCCTCGTCGAGTCCCTGAGCGTGCGGGTGGACAAGCCGAGCGCGCCGGTGCCGGCCGTCATCGAGGGCGTCGCCATCGAAATCACCCGGCACCGGGCCGGGGGCGCTTCGTGAAGGCGGCGTATCTCGGCCTCGGCAGCAACATCGGCGACAAGGCCGCCACCCTTGCCGAGGCGGTGGCGCGCCTTGCCGTGACACCGGGCATCCGCGTCACCGCGCGCTCGGCCGACTACCGTACGCCGCCCTGGGGCGACACCGACCAGGACTGGTTCCTCAACGCAGCGCTGGGCGTCGAGACTACGCTGTCGCCGCACGCCCTCCTCGAGGCGGGCCTCGCCATCGAGACCGCCATGGGCCGTGTGCGCGAGCGCCGCTGGGGGCCGCGCGTCATCGACATCGACGTCCTCTCCTATGCGGGCGCCACCATCGCCGACGAGCGCCTCGTCCTGCCGCACCGCTTCGTGCGCGAGCGGGCCTTCGTTCTCGTGCCCCTGGCCGAAATCGCCCCCCACCTGGTGATCGGTCCCGAGACGGTTGCACAGGCCTTGGCCAAGCTCGACACCACCGGGATCGAGCGGAACCCGGCATGAAAAAGCCGGGGCGCGTGGGCGTCCCGGCTGTTTGCAAGATCAGGGCTTTGTGGGTTCGAGGAGTTTGTTGCCTTCCTCTTCGAGGAGCGGCACGTCGAAGTCCCGCAGTACCGTCTCGATGTCGGTGCGGCGCTTGCGCAGGATCGTGTTGAGGGTCCGCTTCCAGTCGTTCTCCTCCATCCGCACCCCGAGGGCGATGCGGAAGGTGAGCGGCGGCCGGTCGGGCTCTTCGAGGAGCGGCACCACCACCATGGGAACGCCGCTCTGTTTCGCCAGCCAGCCGGCGGCCGGCCCCCACAGGATCGCCGCGTCGATGCGCTTCTCGGCCAAGTCCGCGATGACCTCGGCCGCGATGGTCTGGTGCTTGCGCGCCGGATCGAGCTGGTAGGGCGCGTAAGCCTTCATCGTGCTAACGAGACCGAGTTCACCCATCCGGTTCACCGGCGGCGTGCCGCCGATGACGCCGATGGCTTTGCCCTTGAGGCGGGGATCGTCGAGTCGCGTCACCCCGTCGAGCTCGCCCTTGCGCGTGACCAGGGTGTAGGCCGAGCGATAGTACGGGTTGGTGTGCTGCACGAGTTCGCCGCCGGACGCCGACCCCATGATGACGTCGCACAAACCGGTTCCGAGGGTGTTGCGTACGAATCCCGGCCCCTGCGTCAGCCAGTAGTACCGGACCTTGACCTTCAGCTCCTCGGCGATGATCGCCGCGATCCTGTTCTCGAACCCGTCCTCCTTGCGCTCGGAGAACGGCATGTTGCCCGGATCGCCGCAGACGCGGAGCGTGTCCGTCGTGACGAGATCGGGCAGCGATTGTGCCAACGCGGATCGCGCCCCTGCCGTGGTGAGCAGGAGCGCGAGGGCGAGGCCGGTTCGGGCTCTGAAGCGGATCATCAGCCGCCCAGGCACTCCTTCTCGGCCGTCCGGGCAGCCTCAGGCTTCTCTTCTTTGTCCGTCGGCCGGATGCGCGGCATCGCGCCGGAGGCGCGGGCCTTCAGGTAGACGTAGAGGTCGTCGGCATAGCACATGACGTTCTTGTTATCGCCGAAGGCGGGCATGACCCGCTCCTGGCCGGCTTGGGAGTCGCGCTTGCCGCCGGCGAGGATGCCGATGAACTCCTCGTAGTTGATGGTCTTGAGCGAATCCTTCAGGGCCGGTGCATAGGTCGAGCCCATGGCGTCGGGACCGTGGCAGACGTGGCACTCGGCATGGTAGCGGCGGTAACCCGAATAGGCATACCAGTCGAACTTCTTGCCATCATTGGTGATGTGGAAGGTCGGATGGCCTTCCTTGTCGAAATATTTGCCGTCTTCCACTTTCACGGCCGCGAAGTTGTCGATCAGCTTCTGATCCTTGTCGAGCGCGTTGGGGTCGAGCTGATTGGCGAGCGCCGGATCTGCCTTCTTCGCATCTTCGGCATGGACCACGAAGGTCGAGACGGACACGAGTGCGAGGGCGGCCACGAACGGACGAATGACGGCTCTGTTGATAGTATACAACGACGTTTCTCCCGGGAACGCAACGTCGGCCTTCGGGCCGCGCAGCTCACGTATAATTTGTCTAATCCTAACCAGAAAGGTGCCGGCGCGGAAATCCGCGCCGGCACCCTATTCTTTCAAACTACCTGCGACCGATTAGTTCGGCAGCGAGAAGACGGTCAGCTGACCACCGAGGTTGGTGTAGTTCGACAGGGCGGCGTAGCCACCCACCGCGCCGAGACCGGCGTTCGGGTCGGTCAGGCCGGCCGCGAGGCCGATGCCGGCCCAGCCACCAACACCCGACAGGATGCCGACGTACTGCTTGCCCTTGTGGCTGTAGGTCATCACGTTGCCGATGATGCCCGACGGGGTCTTGAACTTGTAGAGTTCCTTACCCGTCTTGGAGTCGACAGCCTTCAGGTAGCCTTCCAGGGTGCCGTAGAACACCACGTCACCAGCGGTGGCGAGGGCGCCGGACCACACCGAGAACTGCTCGGGGTTGGACCACTTGATCTGACCCTTCACGCCGTCCCAGGCGATGAAGTTACCCATGCCACCGTGGCTGTTGGGGGCCGGGTACATGGCCAGGGTCGCACCGACGTAGGGCTGACCGGGGGTGTAGGACACCCGGAACGGCTCGTAGTCCATGCAGACGTGGTTGGTGGGCACGTAGAACAGGTTGGTCTTCGGCGAGAACGCAGCAGGCTGCTGGTCCTTGGTGCCGAGGGCCGCGGGGCAGATACCCTTGGAGTTGGTATCCTCACCGTTCTGCTCGGTGGAGTACT
The DNA here is from genome assembly GCF_022179065.1 of Methylobacterium adhaesivum. GTDB lineage: Bacteria > Pseudomonadota > Alphaproteobacteria > Rhizobiales > Beijerinckiaceae > Methylobacterium > Methylobacterium adhaesivum. The sequence continues at coordinate 52,001 of NZ_BPQD01000024.1, read as the reverse complement.
TGGCCTGGACCAGCGGGCGACCGTAGTTCTTGGAGCCCTTGTCCATGTCGACCTTGGAGGCCCAGTTCACCACCGGATCGAACTTCTCGGCGACCAGGAGCTCGCCAGTGGCGCGATCGAGGGTGTAGCCGAAACCGTTACGGTCGAAGTGGGTGAGGAGCGGACGATCCTTGCCGTCAACCTTCTGATCCGTGAGGATCATCTCGTTGATGCCGTCGTAGTCCCACTCGTCGTGCGGGGTCATCTGGTAGACCCACTTGGTCATGCCGGTATCGGGGTTACGAGCCCAGATGGTCATGGACCACTTGTTGTCGCCCGGACGCTGCTTGGGGTTCCAGGTCGAGGGGTTGCCCGAGCCGTAGTACATCAGGTCGAGCTTGGGATCGTAGGAGAACCAGCCCCAGGTGCAACCGCCACCGGTCTTCCACTGGTCGCCTTCCCAGGTCTTGATCGAGGAGTCCTTGCCGACGGGCTTGCCCAGCGACGTGGTCTTCTCGGGGTCCATGATCAGCTGATCGTCGGTGCCGACGGAGTAGCCGCGCCAGACCTTCTTGCCGGTCTTGGCATCGTAGGCGGTGACGTGGCACTGCACACCGAACTCGCCGCCGGAGATACCGACGATGATCTTGTCCTTCACGGGCAGGACGGTGGCGGTGTTGGTCTCACCCTTCTTGGGGTCGCCGTTGACGACGGACCAGTTCACCTTGCCGGACTTGGCGTCGAGGGACACGACGGTGGTGTCGGCCTGATGGAGGATGATATTGCCGTCGGCGTAGGCGAGACCACGGTTGACCGTGTCACAGCACATGACCGGGATGACGCTCGGGTCCTGCTTCGGCTCGTACTTCCAGACGATCACGCCGTCCTTGTCGAGGTCGAGGGCGTAGACGATGTTCGGGAAGGGGGTGTGGACGTACATCATGTTGCCGACGACGAGGGGCGAACCCTCGTGACCGCGCAGAACGCCCGTCGAGAACGTCCAGGCCACCTGGAGCTGCTTGACGTTGCTGGCGTTGATCTGGTCGAGCTTGGAATAGCGGGTGTTGCCGTAGTCGACGGTCTGGAGCACCTGCTCGGCCGGGTTGGCCGTGCGCTTCAGGACGTCTTCGTTGGCGAGGACCGGGGCAGACGCCACCAGGCCGGCGCCGAGTGCGAGAAGGTGAACCGCTCTCATGCATTCCTCCGACAAGTCTTGACACCCCGCATCCACGTCTCATGCGATGAGCGGATGCCGATGCGACCTGCTGTTTGCGACGGGATATGTTGCGCTTCCGTAGCGGGGGATCGGTTGGAGCCAGGCCCGAGGACCCTTTTCCATCCGGTCTGACCGGGGACCGCTATCCCTTTGCGGCGCCCCTCGAAACCGAAGCTTGAATGAACTCTAAGAAAAATCGCCGTCGCGTCAACTCAGTTTATGTGAGTTTCCTGAGGCTAGCTTGCCGCGAATGCGAGCGCAGTCTTGGTGAACGCATATCGATGCTGCAGCGCAAACAATGTTGCGGCGCAAAAAAAAGACTTCTGTTACCAAAGCTTTTTGAAAGGACGTCGATTTCGCATGTGTCTTGTGCATGAGGGTCGGATTGCGGCAGATCGCTCTGCGCTGTAGGCGGGACTCGTCGGTCAAATCATATAGGTGCGCCGTCCTAAGAAACGTTATCTGGTATTCCAGCACGATAATACAAATAACCGTTGCGGGCCCGTCTCGCGCAGACGCTGGAAAAAATCGTCGAGTCGGATCGTGACGGGCGAAGATGCGTTGTCTCGCCGCATGGTTTCGCCACCGGGGTTTTTTGCGGGATGAGGCCCGCTCCGGTACCGCAGGGCAGGACGCGTCGAGGCGGTGTCCCCGGCGCCTGCGATGCGCGGCCGTGCCATCGGGCCGGGCGCGATCCGCGCCAACTGCAAATCCGGTATGGGTAGCGGGGCCGGAGCCGCGAGCTGGCCGGAAATCGGCGAACGCCGTCCGGAAACTCCTCTAAGGCATCGTCCCGAAAGGTGGCCTTCGGCTTTCGGGAAAGGACGATGCGCTAGACGGCAATGATTCCGGGATAGTGGGAAGCGAGATCGGCCCGGGTCGTCTCGGCCCAGACCCGGTCCCGCGCGTCGCGCGGCCGGTCGAGGGCTACCGTGGCGACGAGGCTCGCTGGTCGGGCCGAGACGAGGACGAGGCGGTCGGCAATGGCGATGGCCTCGGCGACGTTGTGGGTCACCATGAGCACGCCGACCCCGGTATCCGCGACGCTGTCGACAACGAGGCCGCGCAGGGCCGCCGCCGAGGCGTCGTCGAGGGAGACGAACGGCTCGTCGAGGATAAGGATGCGCGGTGTCTGCGCCAGGGCCCGCGCCAGGGCGACGCGACGCTGCATGCCGAGGGATAGGGCGCCGGGATAGCGGCCCCGCCACGGAGTGAGGCCCAGGGACTCGAACAGGGTGTCGAGGGGGCGTTGCCGCTCTGGGCGCGGCAGGGCGAGCCGCACGTTCTGCTCGACGGTGCGCCAGGCGAGAAGACGCGGCTCCTGAAACACCATGGCGATGCCGGCGGTGTCCGGAGATGGGGTGACGTGGCCGTCGAAGGCGGTGTCGAGGCCGAGCAGGATGCGAAGGGTCGTGGTCTTGCCCGCCCCGGAAGGGCCGATGAGGCAGGTGATCGCGCGGGTGGGGACGCAGAAGGCGAGATCGCGCACCGCCTCGACGGGCTCGGGCCCGCCGGCGCCGTAGACCTTCGCACGGATCTCGACGGTGAGGGCGGTCCGGTCCGCCTCGGAGCTATCGCCAGCGACGGACATGGGCTTCGAGGCGCTGGAGGACGAGGATGTCGATGGCGATCATCACGCTCATGAACACGACGCTGTAGCCGACGATGGCCGCCACGTTCAGGCTCTGGACGAAGTAGTAGTTGATGGCGAAGCCCACCCCGTTGGGGCGGCCGAGCAGCTCGATGACGAGGACGATCTTCCAGGCGAGCGACAGGCCGGAGCGGGCCGCCGCCACGGCGAAGGGCTGGAGCTGGGGCACCAGCACGTGGGCGATCCAGGTGCGGCGGTCGAAGCGGTAGGTCCGCGCCATCTCCTCGAGCTGCGGATCGAGGCCGCGGGCTCCCTCGCGCAGGATCACCGCGACGTTGGGCAGCTTGTTGAGGACCACGGCCAGCACCGCCGCGCCCTCGTTGAGGCCGACCCAGATGTAGGCCAGCACGGTGATGACGAGGGCCGGTGTGTTGAGGAGGACGAGGAGCGGCGTGTCGAGGACGAGGTTGAGGCGGCGCGAGCGCCCGAGGGCGATGCCCAGCAGCACGCCGAGCACCATGGCGATCACGAAGGAGACGCCCACCCGCGTGAGCGTGATGCCGACGTTCCACCACAGGTCGCCCGACGCGGACTCGCTGGCAATGAACGCGAGGATCGCGCCGGGCGACGGCAGCAGCCGCGAGCCGGCGGCCGTGGCGGCGGCCTGCCACCCGGCCAGCAGGACGAGGACCGAGACGAGACGGGTCGCGAACCCCATGCTCTTAAGACCGCGCCGGGGTGCGGCCGGCGGCGTCAGCCATTCGTCGTGCCGTCGTAGTAGAGGCGCGGCGGCAGGGTGAGACCGGAGCCGACGAGACGCTCGCCGCCGAGCTTGGCCAGCACGCCGTAGAGGCGCTCGCCGTCGGCGCGCTCCACGGACAGAGGCCGGCGCGGGATGCCTGCCAGAAAATCGCGCTTCAGGGCCTCGAAGGTCGCCTCGTCCTCGACCGCCATCAGGGGGCGGACCACGTCCCAGGCGGAGGCATCGCTGGCGAGGATCTCCTTGGCAGCCTTCGAGGCGCGGGTGAAACCGGCCACGGCCTCGGGCTTGGCGACGAGGGTCTCGCCGTCGAACAGGTACCCGATGAGGGCCATGGAGCCCGTGGCCCCGAAGGCCCGCATGATGTCGTCGGAGCCGATGAGGCGCCGGAAGCCCTTCGGCTCCAGGCGGGCGCAATAGGTCCAGTACAGGAGCCCGGCATCGAGCTCGCCCTGCTCGAGCTTCAGCGCCAGCAGCGGCGGCGCACCGAACGCGACGGTGGCCTGAGTCTCGAGGTCGAGGCCGGCGGTGTCGCGGGCCTGGGCCTTCAGGAGGAGCCAGTTCTTGTCGAGGGGCCCGCCGGCCACGCCGAGGCGCTTGCCCTTGAGATCCTTCAGGGAGGTGATGGCGCTGCCCCCAGGCACCATGAGGGACCCCTCCGTGGTGGAATAGGGGAAGAACCGCACGCCGCGGCCCTCATTGCCGAGGCGGGCCGCCCAGAGCAGGTCGCCCACGATGGTGTCGACCTGTCCGCCCTGGAAGGCGATGCGGGCGGCGTCGTTGCCCGCGAGCTTGATCACGTCGAGGGTGAAGCCATTGGCCGTGTCGAGGCCGCGTGCCTTGATCACCGCGGCCTCCCACGAGACCGTGCCGAAGGGCAGGCTGCCGACCGAGACTTTCGGAGTGTTCGCCCGAGCCTGCCGGCCGGCCAGGGGCAGCAATGCCGCCGTCGCGAGCAATCCGCGCCGTGACAGCATAGGCGTCTCCTCCTGCGGCATTCCGGGCCCCTCGCCTCTCCGGTGCGGAGAGCGGCGGTCTCTTGAGAATTTCAATAGAAGGTCTCGCTTCGGCCGTCCACCGGCGCGGCCGCCGGCCCCCTGAGACCAATCGGCCCGTCGCGGCCCCGCTTGCACCGCTCCCGCGCCCGGCGCAGGTTCACCCCCCAGGTCCGGCCGTGTGAGCCGGGCCGCCGATCCGGACGCAGCCATGGCCGAACCCCGCGACCCCATCCTCGACGACGCCACCATCGTGGAGCGCCTCGCCCGCGAACTGCCGGCTTGGCGCCTCGAGGATGGCTGGATCAAGCGCACCTACAAAACGTCCGGCTGGAAGAGCACCCTCATGGTGATCAACACCGTCGGGCACCTCGCCGAGGCCGCTTGGCACCATCCCGACCTCACGGCCTCCTACGCCTGGGTCGAGGTGCGCCTCACCAACCACGCGGCCAAGGGCGTCACCGAGAAGGATTTCGCCCTGGCGCGGAAGATCGAGGAGGTGGTGGGCTGGCAGCCCGGCGCCGAGGGCGGCGCCCTGGAGGGCACGCCCACGGACCCGCGCTTCGCCTACATCAAGTACGACAAGTAGCGACCTGTCCCGCGCCGGCCTCGGCGGTCGCCGGATCAACCGGGCTGCTTCACCCGGCGGCATTCTGTCTTGAGGTAGCTCGACTTGCCCACCTCGTCGCGCAGGTCCGTGCGGGCGATGATCTCCTGCCAGCCGTTGGTGCAGCCGAGCTCGTTCGCGACGCGCACCTTGCGGACCTCGCTGGCTCGGTCGTCGGTGCAGGCCTCGATGGGGACGGCGTTGGCGCAGACGAGGACGACGGCGATGAAGGCGTTCACGGGCGGACTCCGGCTTCCGGGGGGCACCACGGGTACGCGCGGAGCCGCCGCCCGGTTTCAACCGATCTCGACGATGAGGTCCGGCGAGAAGGTCCGGCCCTCGACGGGGTTGGCGACCCAGCGGGTGCGGCCGATCCGCAGATCGTGCCCGGCGTGGAAATGCCCCGAAATCCAGAGGTCGGGCCGCGCGGCCTCGGGCAGGTCGTCCAGCACCGTGGTTGCGTAGAAGGCGGGCAGCCACCACGGCACGCCGGGTGTCCCCCGGAACGCGTCGGCGGCGGCGGTGCCGGCCGGGTGGTGGGTGAGGCACACCGTCGGGCCGGCATGCGCGACCGCGAGGGCGGCCATGAGCGCCGCCCGCTCCGTTTCATGCGCCGCCATGGCGTCGGTCGGCGACCAGACCGAGCCGTCGCCGTTGCGGATGGAGCCGCGGAACTCCCGTGAGCCCGTGACGGGGTCGGTCATGCGGGCGGCCGCATACGCGATGGGATCGGCCGGGCGATCGGGCGTGTCGGGGCCGAGCCAGCGCCCGGCGAGGCGCCAGTCGGTCCACAGGGTGGTGCCGACGAAGCGCACGCCGTCGAGGATCACGCTCGCGCTTGCCTGGAGCAGGTGGATCACGTGTCCCGCCGCGTTCAGGCGCGCCACTTCCACCGCGAGGACGTCGAGGAGTTCGGGTGCCGTGCGGCCGTCGCCGGTCGGGGCGTAGCGCTCGTGGTTGCCAGGCACCAGCACGATGGGCCGGCCTTGGGCCAGGGCGACCACGGCCGCGAGCCCGCGTTCGGGATGGCCCTCCCACAGGTCGCCGGCGCAGGCGAGGACGTCGAACGGCCGGGTGGGAGCCGGGATCGCCGCGAGGCGGCGGCGTTCGAGGTGGAGGTCCGAAAGGGGGAACAGGCGCATGGCGAGTGGGGTCCCGGGGTCAGGCCGCCGCCTTCGCCGCACGCCATTCCGCACGGGCCGCCTTCAGGATGTCGCCGGCCGAATCCGCGTTGAGGATCGCGATGCCGGCCGCCGCCACGAGGTCGGGCCACGGCGAGAGGGTCATGGCAGTGACGAGGCCGGCGGCGATGATGGCGAGGTTGGCGTAGGCGTCGTTGCGGGCCGAGAGGTAGGCCGCCCGGGTCAGGCTGCCGCTGCCGTCGCGATGACGCGCCAGCATGGCCGCGCAGGTGAGGTTGACGGCGAGCGCCCCGAGGCCCGTCAGGGTCAGCGGGAGAGGCGCCGGCGGCGTCAGGTCCGAAAACTTTTCATAGGCCGCATAGGCCGTGGCGAGGCCCGGAACGACGAGGATGCCGGCCAGCACCATGCCGAGGCGCGCCCGGTTGCGCACGCTCCAGCCGATGCCGGCGAAGATGAGGAGGTTGATGGCCGCGTCCTCGAGGAAATCGAGGCTGTCGGCGATGAGGGCGACGGAGCCGATGGCGAGCGCCACGGCGATCTCGATGCCGAAGAAGCCGAGATTCAGGCCCGCGACCCGTGCGACGACGGGGCGGAGCGCGGGCGTGGCGGGGGCTCGGGTCACGGTGCAGTCCTCGCGGTGCCTCACGAAGGCCCCGCGTCGCGCCGGATTCCGTTCGTGACCGGCCGGGGTCGGCCGCCTCTTCGCCGATGTGCGCCGCCCTGTCGAGGGTCGAGGCGACGGCGGTGCGAGGCGACCGGGGAGTCCCGGCCGGAACGTTCAGCGTTCGTTGGCCGTATGGAGGCGGCCCTTCAGATGCGCCAAGGCCTGTCGGTGCTCCTTCCGGCTCGGTTCCGCGGCGCCGCCTGGGCGTGACGGACCCCGTACGGTCACGACCTCCATCAGCATGGCCGAGTGCAGCCCCTTGATCGGAGCGGTGCGCGGCAACGATGGGACCGCACCGCCGTTCGGCGTCAGAAGGCGCATGCTGTTCACGCGATGCGGGACCTCCAGGGTGCGTACGCCGTTCCGGACCTCACGGGACGGCGGAAGCTCCCAGGACTCCGCATCCTCCCACTCGGGCATGGTCTGCACGGGTTGGGCGGCCTTGGACGCCTTGGCGGGCCGTCGCCGCGCGCCCCCGAAACAGGCATGGGCGGCAAAGGCCGCAAGGGAGCCGACGAGGCAGGTGGAGGAGAGGGCGAGGATCTCCGGCCTCAGGGGGCCGGAGGTCATGAGGGCGGCGAGCCCGCCCAGGGAGAGGGCGGAGCCGATATGACGGGCTGCGAAGGGATTGAAATCACTCATGGAGCCAGTGTCGGGCCCCACCTTCACCGGCCCGTCAAAAAGATCGCTTGCATTCTAGCGAATGCCCGAATCCCACAGGAGTTTTCCCCATTGGCGCGGCGGCGCGGACAGCGTGCGCCGTGCGGCGGAGGCTGGATTCGGCGGCGCGGCTGTGCGAGGCCAGCGGCAGGCGTCGCCAGGGCGCCGTCGACGAGGGAGTCTTAAGACATGTTGCCCGAGCTGCGCGTCCTTTACTTCGAGGATCTCGAAGTCGGCCTGTCCGAGACCCTGAATAAGGAGATCTCCTCCTCCGACGTGGTGGGCTTCGCCGAGATCACCGGCGACCGCAATCCGATCCACCTGTCCGAGCACTTCGCCGCGCGCACGCCCTTCGGCACCCGCATCGCCCACGGCCTCTACACCGCGGGCCTGATCTCGGCGGTGCTCGGCACCCGCCTGCCCGGTCCCGGCGCCGTCTACATCAGCCAGACCCTGAATTTCCGCGCCCCAGTGCGCATCGGCGACACCGTCCAGGTGACGGTTGAAGTGGCCGAGCTCGTGCCCGAGCGCCGCCGCGCCCGCCTCAAATGCACCTGCTCGGTGGCCGGTGAGGTCGTCCTCGACGGCGAGGCCCTGGTGAAGGTGCCGACGAAAGCCGAGGCCGACCCCCTCGCCATCCGCATGGGCGGCCGCCCCCCCAGCGCCTGATCGTCTGTTGCGTTCGATCCCCGTCGACGATCCGGCCGATCCGCGTCTCTCGCCCTTCACGGCCATGCGCGAGCGCGATCTCGTCGGGCGCGAAGGCCGCTTTATCGTCGAGGGCGAGGTCACCCTGCGGGTGATGCTCTCGGACCGGTCCCGGTTCTCCCTCGAATCGATCCTGATCTCGCCTGAGCGCGCGGCCGGCCTCGACGGCGTTCTGGCCGGGCTGCCCGAGGACACGCCCGTCTACGTCGCGAACAAGGCTGTGATGAGCGCCGTCACGGGGTTCCCCATCCATCGCGGCGTGCTGGCCGTGGGGCTTCGGGGACCCCAAGGCCCCCTGGTGCCGCCGCCCGTGCCCGCGCCCTGCCTCGTCGTCGGTCTCGTGGGCCTGACCAACCACGACAATGTCGGCGGCCTGTTTCGCAACGCCGCCGCCTTCGGTGCCGATGGCGTGCTCCTCGACGCCGCCACCTGCGATCCCCTCTACCGCAAGGCGATCCGGGTCTCGGCCGGGGCGGCGCTGACGGTGCCGTTCTGGCGCCTGCCCGATGGCGCGGCGTTGCTCGCCTTCGCCGAGGCCCACGCCCTCGTGCCCCTGGCGCTCAGCCCCGCCGGCCGCGAGACCCTGTCGGAGATGGTGGCCCCGCCGCGCGCCCTCCTCCTCCTCGGCACGGAGGGACCCGGCCTGCCGCAGGTTCTCATGGCCCGTGCCCGCACCGTCCGAATCGCCATGGCGGCCGGGTTCGATTCCCTCAACGTCGCCACCGCCGGGGCCCTGGCCCTGCACCACCTCGCGGCGGCGCGGCTGGGGTGAGGCGACGCCGTCGCGGATGAGGCGCGGCGGATCTGCCCGCCCACCGCCATGCTCCGAAAGCGCCCTCCCCGCGAACCCCGGCGTGCACGCGACAATCCGTGGCTCTTGCCCTGCCGGGCCCTACGCTCAAGATTGCGTGGGCCGGTCGGCCGGCAGATGGTGTAGATCCGGATCGGCCCAACGGGCTGGCGGTTCGGACGATCGAGTGGGAGTTGTGAGCGTTGCTGCAGTCACGGGATGGCTTGCGGACTCTGTCCGGACGCCGGGTCATCATCGTCGGCGCTGGTCCCGGCGGCCTCGCCACGGCCCTGCTGCTGGCGCGCGCGGGCGTTCACGTCACGCTGCTGGAGAAGGACCCGGCGGTGGGCGGCCGGACGAAGACCATCGAGGCACCGGGCGGCTACCGCTTCGACATCGGGCCGACCTTCTTCCTCTATCCACAGATTCTCGCCGACATCTTCGAATCCTGCGGCGAGCGCCTCGAGGATCACATCAAGCTCGAACGCCTCGATCCGCAGTACCACCTCGTGTTCGAGGAGGGGGGCGCGATCCAGGCGACGAACGACATGGAGCGCTTGGAGGCCGAGGTCGCCCGCATCGCCCCCGACGACGCGAAGAACGTGCGCCGGTTCTTCTCCGACAACCGGGTCAAGCTCAAGTTCTTCAAGCCGGTCTTGGAACAGGCCTTCCACACCCTGCGCAGCATGGCCTCCCCGGCGATGATCGCCGCCCTGCCCCACCTCCATCCGGGACGCAGCGTCGACAAGGACCTGCGGCGCTACTTCGCCGATCCGCGCGTGCGTCTCGCCTTCGCGTTCCAGACCAAATACCTCGGCATGTCGCCGTTCCGGTGCCCGAGCCTGTTCACCATCCTGTCGTTCCTCGAATACGAGCACGGGGTGTATCATCCCGTGGGCGGCTGCGGCGCCGTCTCGGAGGCCATGGCGGGGCTGGCGCGCCGCATGGGCGTCGACATGCGCCTCGGCACGGGCGTCGACCGCGTGCTGTTCGAGGGCAAGCGTGCCTGCGGCGTGGTGTGCGGGACGGAGACGATTTCCGCCGACGCCGTGGTGATCAACGGCGACTTCGCCAAGGTCATCAAGGATCTGGTTCCTCAAACGCACCGCCCGCGCTGGCGCGACGCCAAGATCGAGAAGGCCCGCCTCTCCTGCTCGACCTTCATGCTGTATCTCGGGCTCGAAGGTCCGGTTCCGGCGAGTCTCGGCCATCACACGATCCTGTTGTCACGGGATTATGCGCGCAACATCCGCGAGATCACCGACGGCATCCTGCCGATGCAGCCCTCGCTCTACGTCCAGCACGCGGGCTTCACCGATGGCGGCATGGCGCCCCCCGGGCACACCAGCCTCTACGTCCTCGTGCCGGTGCCGAACCTGAAGGCCGGCATCGACTGGGCCGCCACACGGGAGAGCTATCGCCGCCTCATCCTCGACCGCCTCAGCGTGCTGGGCCTCGGCGACATCGAGGCGCGCATCCGCTACGAGCGCATCGTCGATCCGACGGAGTGGCGGGACGACTTCTTCGTTCACGAGGGCGCCACCTTCAACCTCGCCCACGACCTCATGCAGATGCTCTATTTCCGCCCGCACAACCGCTTCGGGCCGGGGCTCTACCTCGTCGGCGGCGGCACCCATCCGGGCTCGGGCCTGCCGGTGATCTACGAGGGCGCGCGCATCACGGCCCGCCTCCTCATCGAGGAACTGTCGGCGGGCCGCGTCGGGGCCGAAGCCGCCGGGGTGCCGGGCACGGCGCCCCTCGCCGCCTCGGGCGACGCCGCGTGATCGGATTTCGTGCCGAGCCCCTCGACCGGGCCCGGGGGATCGCATCGCTGCGCGTCACGGCCTGCCTCGTAACGCTCGCGGCTGGATCCCTCGTCCTGCTCCCGGCCGTCCCCGCCCTCGCCGCCACCGTGGAGGTGACCGTGGACGGGATCGAGCCCCTGCCCTCCACCCTCTACGTCGCCCTGTGCCAGGGGGGCCTGTCGGAGGCCGAGTGCCGGATCGGTCAGGATGCCCCCGTGCGGGGCACGAGCCAGCGGGTGGTGTTCGAGGATGTCGCGCCCGGCGCCTACGCGGTGGCGGCCTTCCAGGACGAGAACGGCAATCGCCGCCTCGACCGCACCGGCCTCGGGCTTCCCACCGAGCCCTACGGCTTCTCGGGGCCGTCCGAGCGCACGGCCCGGCCGGATTTCGCCCGTGCTCGGATCGCTGTGCTCGAACCGGGATTGGCGCTGCGAGTGCGCCTGATCCGCGCCCTGCCCCGCCGCTGACCGCCCCCGTGCCGCCTGACGCACCCCTGGTCGTGGTCCGGGGGGCCGCCCTGAGCTACCGCGCGCGCCGCGTCCTCGACGGCGTCGACCTCGACCTGCGGGCCGGCGAGACCCTGGCGCTTCTCGGCCCCAACGGCGCCGGGAAGACCTCCCTCATGCGCCTGATCGCCGGCCGCCGCGCGCCGGGGGCGGGCACCGTCCGCATCGCCGGATGCGACCCGTACGCGACGCCGGGGGCGCGCCGCGCCATCGGCTGGGTGCCCCAGGACATCGCCCTCTATCCCCGCCTCACCGTGAGCGAGAACCTCGACGTGTTCGCGCGCCTCGCCGGCCTCGGCCGTTCCGAACGACGCGGGGCCGTCGTGGAGGTCCTCGACCTCACGGGCATCGCCGAGGTCGCCGACCGTCCCGTCGGCCTTCTGTCGGGCGGCTATCAGCGCCGGGTCAACATCGCCGCGAGCCTCATGGCCCGGCCCCGCCTCGTGCTCCTCGACGAGCCGACGCAGGGGGTCGATCTTCAGGCGCGGGCGGCGATCCACGCCGTGCTCGAACGCCTGCGCCGGGCGGGGGCGGCGCTCCTCGTCGCCACGCACGACTTCGCCGAGGCCGAACGCCTCGCCGACCGTGCGGCCTTCCTCAGCCACGGCCGCATCGTGCGCGAGGGCGCCCTTCCCGACCTCCTCGGGCGCCTGCGCGCCGGCGCCCCCGAGCACGAGGTCGCCCTCTCGGGGCTCGCCGACGCCCCGGCCGAGGCCGTCCTGCGCCGTGCCGGCTTCGCCCCCATCGATACCGGCCTGACCTGGCGTGCGCGCGCCGCCGCTGGCCCTCGCCCCGATGCGGCGGCGCAGCTCGCGGCCCTGCGGGGCGAGGGCGTGCCCGTCGCCGAGATCCGCGTCCGCGCACCCGGCCTCGATGCCGTCTACCGCGAGGCCCTCGGCCTGCTGGAGCCGGCCGAGCCCGCCCGCCCCCGCCACCGGGCGGACGTCCGATGATCGCCGCCGCCTTCCGGGTGATGCTGCTCGGCCTCGTGCGCGACCGGGCCGCCCTCGTCATGGCCTTCGTGCTGCCAACCGTGATCTTCGTGATCTTCGCCGCGATCTTCTCCGGCGCCCTCGGCGACCGCATCCGCATCCATCTCGGGTTGGCGGATCTCGCCCGGACGGCGACGACGCAGCGCCTCGTCACGGCCCTCGAGGCCGATCCCTCCTTGCGCGTCACGCGCCTGCCCGCCACCGATATCGCCGGCGTCGCGAGCGCCGTGCGCCGGGGGGACGTCGACGTCGCCCTGGTCTTGCGCGGCGACCTCGACGCGGCGCCGGCCGGGGCCACGGGAGACGCCGGGGCCGAACCGCCTGTGATCCTCGTCGAGAACCCGGCACGGGCCCTCGCCACCCCGGTGGCGCTGGGCCAATTCCAGCGGGTGCTCAACGCCGCCCTGCCCGATGTCGTCCTCGGCCGCATCGTCGCCGACGTGGAGCGCTCGGGTAAGATCGGCGCCGACGAGCGCGCTTTCCTCAACGAGGCCTTCGCCGAGCAGCGCGCCCGCAAGGAGCCGTTCTCGTTCGCGTCCCTCGTCGAGCTGCGCAGCACGGCGACGGGCGTGGGAAACGACCGGGTCGGCTACTATGCCGGCGCCATCACGGCGGTGTTCCTTCTGTTCGCCGCCATGCAGGGGGCGCTCTCCCTCGTGGAGGAGCGCCAGGGCGGCCTTGCCGACCGGCTGACGGCGGCGCCGGGCGGCCTCGCCGTCATCGTGCTCGGCAAGTTCGCGTTCCTCGTCCTCCAGGGGGCGGTTCAGGCGGGGCTCATCTTCGCCGCGGCCTGCCTTCTTCATGGCGTCGACCTCGCGCCCCACTGGGCCGCCTGGGCCGTCACCACCCTCCTCGTCTCCGCCATGGCGGCGGGCCTGGCGCTCGCCGCCTGCGCCGCCGCTGCCACCCGCCAGCAGGCCCACCTCGCCGCAACCTTCGGCGTGCTGCTGCTGTCGGCGGTCGGCGGCAGCATGGTGCCCCGCTTCCTCATGCCGCCCTGGCTGCAGCAGGCGGGCTGGTTCACCCCCAACGCCTGGGCCATCGAGGGCTACCAGACCGCCCTCGGCGAAGGCGTCTCCGCCGCCCTGCCGGCCTGGGCCGTGATGGCGGCGGTGGCGGCTTTGAGCCTCGTGGCGGCCGTCGGATTGGTTTCGCGGCGCGCGGGATGACCGCTGCCGCGACGGGGTAACGCGTTGACCCGTCGGGCGGGCGGCTTAGCTTCGTGGTATGAGGGCGGCGGTCGTTCGCTCCGGGAGTAAAGTGACTATGCGGGCTGGGTCTTCGGTCGCCGTCGTCGGTGCGGGGTTGGGTGGCCTCGCGGCGGCCTGCGTGAGTGCCGCGCGCGGCCACGCGGTCACGCTCTACGATAAGAACGACTGGCTCGGCGGCAAGGCGGCGGTGCTGCACGAGGGCGGCTTCCGGTTCGACATGGGGCCGACGATCCTCACCGTGCCGAAGGTGCTGGAGCGCATCTTCCAGGAGGCCGGGCGCGACATCCGCGACTATCTCGACCTGCGCCGCCTCGATCCGCAATGGCGCTGTTTCTTCGACGACAACACCCGCATCGACCTCATGGCCGACGTGCCGACCATGGCCGCGTCCATGGATCGCTTCGCCCCGGGCACGGGCGCGGGAGAAGGCTATAAAAAATTCATCGAGATTTCCGAGCACCTCCACGGCGTCTCGGACAAGTTCTTCTTCTGGAAGGCCGTGGAGGACCTGTTCGACACCATCGACATCCGCGCCAACCTGAACCCCGGCACCCTGCGGGACGTCCTGTCCCTGCGGATGGGCTCGTCGGTGGCCGGCACCATCCGGTCCAAGGTCAAGGATGCGCGCCTCGCGCAGATGCTCGACCACTTCGTGCAGTATGTCGGGTCCTCGCCCTACGGGGCGCCGGCCGTGCTCTGCGCCATCGCCCACATGCAGACCGCCGAAGGGGTCTGGTACCCCATGGGCGGCACCCGCGCCGTCGCCGAGGCCCTGGCGAAGCTCGCGGGCGAGCTCGGCGCCACCCTACGGCCGGGCAACGAGGTCACGGGCCTCGCCATCGAGAACGGCGCCGTGAAGGGCGTGCGCACCGCCGCCGGCACCACCCCGTTCGACGCCGTGATCTCCAACATGGATTCGGTGCGGACCTACCGCGAACTCGTGGGCGGCGAGGTCGGCCGGGCTTACGAGAAGAAGAATTTCGAGCCGGCCTGCTCGGGCGTGGTGCTCTATCTCGGTTTGAACAAGCGCTACGACCACCTCAGCCACCACGACTTCGTCTTCTCCCGCGATCCGGAGGAGGAGTTCGATTACATCTACCGCAAGGGCGAGCCGGCCCCCGACCCGACGGCCTACCTCGCGGCCCCCTCCTCCACCGATGCGAGTGTGGCGCCCGAAGGCGGCGAAGCCCTCTACGTCCTCGTCCACACCCCCTACCTGCGGCCGCACCACGACTGGCGGACGATGTTCCCGGCCTACCGGCAGGTTATCCTCGACAAGCTCAAGCGCACGGCCGGGATGCCGGACCTGGAGGAGCGCATCGTCGTCGAGCGCCACCTCACGCCGCAGGACATCCATGAGCGCTACAAGGTGCTGAACGGCGCGATCTATGGCTTGGCCTCCCACGGCAAGTTCATGGGCGCGTTCAAGCCCGGAAACCGCTCGCGCAAGGTGCGGGGTCTCTATCTCGCCGGCGGCGCCGCCCATCCGGGGCCGGGCATGCCCATGGTAATGATGTCGGGCTGGATCGCGGCGGACGCCCACGACACCGATGCCCGTGGCGAGGTGCGGGCCAGCGCGTAGGGACCCGCCGGTGTCGGCGCCGGCCCGCTCGCCCCTCGTCTGGCGGTTCATGGTCGGGTATTTCGACCGGTTCCTGCGCCGCCACATGAACGCCCTGCGCCTCGCGCGCTGGGGTGAGCCCGCGTTCGCCGACCATCCCGGCCCCATCGTGGTCTATTGCAACCATCCGGCATGGTGGGACGCCGCCGTGGTGATCCTGCTGGCCGGCCGGCTGTTCCCGAAGCGGGCGAGCCACGCGCCGTTCGATGCCAGGATGCTCGAGCGCTACGCGATCTTCGGCCGCATCGGCGCCTTCCCGGTCGATCTCGATTCGGCGCGGGGTGCGGCGCAGTTCCTCAAGGCCTCGCGCACCATCCTGGCGCGGCCCAAGGCGATGATGTGGATCACCGCGCAGGGGCGCTTCGCCGACGTGCGGGCCCGGCCGCTCGATTTGCGCGGCGGCGTCGCACGCCTGCCCGAGCTTGCCCCCGACACTCTGTTCGTGCCGCTGGCCCTCGACTACGCCTTCTGGGAGGAGCGCGGAGCCGAAGCCTGCGCCGCCTTCGGGACACCGCTCCAGGGCGCCGATCTCCTGGCCCTGCCCCGGCCCGAACGCCTCGCCCGGATGGAGGCGGCCCTCGCGGAGACCCTCGACCGCCTTGCCGTCGACGTGATCCGTCGCGATCCGGCCCGCTTCACCGCCCTCGTCTCCGGTGCCAAGGGCGTCGGCGGGGTCTACGATCTCGGGCGGCGCCTGCGCGCGACCCTGACGGGGCGCCGTTTCGACCCCGCGCACCGCGCCGGGCAAGATCGCATGAACCGAGACCGAATCGCCGAG
The DNA here is from genome assembly GCF_022179065.1 of Methylobacterium adhaesivum. Lineage (GTDB taxonomy): Bacteria > Pseudomonadota > Alphaproteobacteria > Rhizobiales > Beijerinckiaceae > Methylobacterium > Methylobacterium adhaesivum. The sequence goes on along the minus strand of NZ_BPQD01000024.1, from coordinate 35,976 downwards.
GAAGACAGATTGCCGTGATCCTCGCCCTCGCGCTTGTTTCGGTGTTGCTCGCCGCCCTGTCGGCGGTTCTCGCCGCAGTGAACCTTTTGGCCCTGCGGGCGCCGACTGTCCGTGGGGAGCGCGGGTCCCCTCTCCTAGAAGGAGAGGGGCAGGGTGAGGTGGGTGACATCTCCGAAAAGCCAACACACCTCACCCCAACCCTCTCCTTTCAGGAGAGGGAGCCCGTCGCGCTCGGCACCGATCCGTCCGGGCTCCTGAATGCGACAACCACTCCGGACGTCTCGATCCTGATCCCTGCCCGCGACGAGGCCGCCGCCATCGAGGGCACCGTTCGGGCGGCCCTGGCGAGCACGGACGTCGCCGTCGAAGTGCTGGTGGGCGACGACCACTCCACCGACGCCACCGCCGCCCTGGTGCGGGCCCTCGCCGCCACCGACCCGCGCGTGCGACTCCTAGCGATCCCGCCCCTGCCCGAGGGCTGGACGGGGAAGAACCACGCCTGTTCCGTGATCGCGGCGGCGGCGCGGGGGCCGCACCTCCTGTTTGTCGACGCCGACGTGACCCTGGCGCCGGAAGGAGCCGCGGCGCTGGCCGCTCATGCCGTCGCCACGGGCTCCGCCCTCGTCAGCGCCGTGCCGCGCCAGTGCATGGAGACGCTCGGCGAGCGCCTCACCGTGCCGATGATCGGCTTCCTCCTCGTCGGCTATCTGCCCATCCCGATGATGCGCGCATCGCTCCGCCCGTCGCTGGGGGCGGCCTGCGGCCAGCTCGTCCTCGTCGACCGCGCGGTCTACGCGGCGACCGGCGGCCACGGCGCGATTCGGGGTTTCCTCCACGACGGCGTGCTCCTGGCGCGCACCTTCCGCCAGGCGGGCCACCGCACCGACCTCGTGGCGGGCCACCCGCTCGCCACCTGCCGGATGTACCGGAGCTGGGCGGAGGCCTGGGCCGGCTTCTCGAAGAACGCCCACGAGGGCATGGCGACGCCCCGCGCCCTGCCGGTCTGGACCGCGCTGCTGTTCGGCGGCCACATCCTGCCGGCTTTGTTGCTGATCGGGGCCGGGCTCGGCGGCGTCGACCCCCTCGCGGCTGGAATCGCGGGGGCCGCGATGCTGCTCTCCCTTGGCGCGCGGGCGGCCATCACCCGCGCCATGCGCGAGCCGTGGAGCACGATTCCCCTCCATCCCCTCACCGTCGCCGTCGCCCTGGCGATCCAGTGGAACGTGCTTCTGCGCCGCAAGACCGCCGGCGCCGCCGTGTGGAAGGGCCGGAGTTATCCGCTGAACGGGGCCTGATCCCCGCCGGTTTCCGCGGCGATCCATGCCGCCGTGTCCGGGTCGGCTCCCGCCACCGGCAGGTGCAGGACGATCGGCGTCTCGTAGGGATGGCGCGCCTTCAGGGCGGCCGCGAGGGGCTCGGCCAGGGACTCGCGGCTCTTGATCAGGGCCACCACCTCGTCGGCCCGTTCCACCGCGCCCTTCCAGGCATAGACCGAGCGCATGCCCGGCAGCACGTTGACGCAGGCGGCCAGCCGCAGGCGCACCAGGGCCTCGCCGACGACCAGGGCGACATCGGCATCCGGGAAGGTTGTGTAGACGAGAAGTGGACGCTCCATGCTATGGGTCTCCGAATTGCGGACCGGTGGCGCCCATGCGCGCGCACCCGGCTCCGGGGTGGGACACGGATCGCGGCCGGGTCAACAGGGCGGACGAGGGATCATGTCGCGGCGTTTCAACTCGATCGCGTTCATCGCGAGCCCGACGGACGATGCGCGCCAGGCCGCCGACGCCCTGATGCGGCGCTACGACCACGTGCCGCCCGAGGAGGCGGACGTGGTGGTGGCGCTCGGCGGCGACGGCCTTATGCTCCAGGCGCTCCACCGCTTCATGGATGCGGGCACGCCGATCTACGGCATGAACCGTGGCACCGTCGGCTTCCTCATGAACGAGTACCGCGAGGAGGGGCTGCTCGAGCGCCTCGAGCATACGAAGCGCAGTCGCCTCCATCCCCTGCTCATGGAAGCTGTGGACACGGAGGGGCGTCGCCACCGGGCGCGGGCCCTCAACGAAGTCTACATGCTGCGCCAGACCCACCAGACCGCCAAGCTGCGGATCTCCGTCGACGGCCATGTCCGCCTGCCCGAACTCATCGCCGACGGGGTGCTGGCCGCGACGCCCGCCGGCTCCACCGCCTACAACCTGTCGGTGGGCGGGCCGATCCTGCCGCTCAACGCCCGCCTCCTGGCCCTGACGCCGATCTCGTCCTTCCGTCCGCGCCGCTGGCACGGGGCGCTCCTGCCCGATCACGCCCGCATCTTCATCGAGGTGCTCGACGCCGAGCACCGGCCCGTGGCGGCCGTGGCCGACCACACGGAGTTCCGCCGGGTCGCCACCGTGGAGACCTGGCTCGACCACGCCACGAATCTCGTGCTCCTGCACGATCCCGGCCACAGCCTCGACGAGCGCATCCTGCGCGAACAGTTCGGCTGAGCGCCTCTCGGCGGGCCGCTTGCGCCCCCGGGCCGCCGGGCCTCACGCGGCGAGGTGGACCCGGGGCCGATCCGCGCGGTAGCTCGCTACGAGGTCGCTGGGGATCGTCTCCGGCTCTTTCGCAACGGTCTCCGTGCGGGCTTCGTTCGCGTCCGCTCGCACGTCCGCCACCGCCCGCGCCTCGCGCTCCGCCTGGAACTTCGCCAGCATCGCGTGGGGCAGCGCGTCGAAGATGAGCCCGACGGGGTCGGTCCGGCCGGTCTCCACGAGGGCGCCCGTCGCGGTCTTGGCCACGGGAGCGGTCACCTGACGCATCGGTGCGGGCGGGCGCAGGCCGGTGATCGCGGCGGCCTCGTCGAGGGTCCGCCTGACGGAGGTCGCACTGTGCACGCCCTCCCGGGCCTCGCGCCATTCGGCGTCGAGGATCGACGCATGAGCCTCTTGGGACGGTTGGGGCGTCGGCTTGAGGGGCACGGGCGTCGCCTCGGGGAAGTCGATCGTCGCCGGAGGCGCCAGGAATGGATGCTCGGATGGCGTCCGAGTTTGCTCGCGGGCCGCGTCGCGGGCGGCCTCCGCCTCGAAGCGGGTGAGCAGGGCCATGACGCCCTGGGCATCGGCGAACGGCATGGTCTCGCAGGCGGTGATGGCCCGCTCGATCATCAGGCACGACAGGACGGCGCCGTGCGCGGTGCTCTCGCCGCGGCCGGCTTCGCGCCAAGCCGAGAGGGCGCCGCCGAAGGCCGGCAGGAGCGCCGCCGGGAGCCCCGCCCGGCGGTGGAGGGCGGCATAGGCGGCGCCGCCCCCCTCGTGCATGAGGCCGGCGACCCGGGCCGGGGGCAGATTGGCGAGATCGGCCAGGGCGATCTCGGCGAACGGCATGTGGCCCGACAGGATCGCCCGCAGGATCAGGCCGGCGGTGAGCTGGCCGTTCCGCCGAAGGTAACCGACGAGGCGGGCGACGTCCGGGGGCGGCGCCCCGACGCTGAGGGACAGGGTCGCCCGTTCGCGGGCCTCCCGACCGGCCCGCTCGCCCCGGGCGGGGGTGAGCCAGCCCGATTCGACGGCGAGGTGCGCCATGGCCTCGGCCACCCGGTCGCTGCAGGCTTGACGGACTTCGAGGGGAAGATCGGCCCGCGCCAGCAGGGCGTCGCGCAGGGGAGCGTCGTCTCCGTGCCGCTCGAGAAGGCGCAGGAGGCTGCCGACGGTGATGGTGGCGCCGTGGTTGGCGGCGAGGGCCGTGAGGGCGCGGGGTCCCGCGATCTCGGCCATGGCGCCCGCCACCGCGTAGGACAGCGTCCGCCGCTCGGCGATGGCTTGCCGGGTGGTCTCGCAGCCGATGGCGATGCCGTCGACGAGGTCGGCATCCGAGAGGACGGGGGAGTGTTTCAGGACGAGGGCGGCGATGTCGGCATGGTCGCCGGCCAGGGCCACCACGAGGGCGCGGGGCGCCGCCGGGCTCGCGGCGGAGGCTTCCGCCAGGGCCCGGCGTACCTGGGGCGCCGGATCGTCGAGCAGGGCGAGGATGGTCGCCCGCGCCTGCCCGGCCGTGTCCGGGGTGAGGTGTCCGCTCAGGAAGGCCCGGACCAGGGCCTTGGCCCCCTCCGCCCGTCGCGCCGCCGAGGCGTGCTGCGTCAGGGCGAGGAACTGGCGGATCGTCATAGGCCGCTCCGGACGGTGTAGAGGGAAAGATTGAGGGGGGCGCCGGCTCTGGGTGCCGGTGCGGCACCCTGTACCGCCGTGGTGACTTGTGCCGCCGCGGTGCTCTGCACCGCCATGGTGTTGAATTCGGCCGGCCGGCGCGGTGGCAGGGGGGCGCCGACGAGGGCGACGCCGGTGGGCGGGACCAGGACCGGCCCGTCCGTGGGAGACGTGGCGATCTGCGCCGATGCGGTGCCCTGCACCGCCGCGGTGCCCTGCACCGCCGCGGTGGCTTGAACCGCCGGGGCGGCCTCGGCCGTGCTGTCCGAACGCGGGAAATAGGTCGGCGCGGGGCGGCTGTTATCTACGGAACTGCGCACCTGCCACAGCTTGGCCACCCCCTCGGAGACGGCACCCTGGCGCTTGTCGGTCTGGAACAGGGAGCGCAAGCTCCCGTCGAGGGCGGCGTAGGCGGTGGGAACCTCGGGCAGGCTGGTGGCGACGGCCGTCGCGGGCGGCGTCGCCGCGTGGGACGTGGACAGGAGGGCGTAGAGTTCGGCCGCGCCCCGGGCCCGCCCGCTTCTGTCGTAGAACAGGTTGCGGTTGGCGGCGGCCGCTTCCGGCATGTCGAGGGCGGCGGCCCGGGCCGGGCTCGCCTGCGCGGTGGCGATGAGGGCGGCGGCGCCCCGCGCGCCCAACACATGGGCGGCGTAGAGGTCGCCCCCCGTGGGCTCGCGACCGAGGGCCGCCGTCAGGGCCTCGCCGTTGCGTTGGGTCAGGGCTCCGGCGAGCGTCGCGGCGGTGCGGGGGTCGCGGCGAAGGTCGAGGATGGTCTGCCGCGCGTCCGGGTCCGCCACCGTGTAGGTGCCGTCCGGGCGGGTCGTGATGGCGTCGGCATAGGTCTGCAGGCCGAGTTTGGGCCCGGCGTTCTTCATGGTGCCGAGCCAGGTCTGCTCGATGAACTGGAACAGGCCCGTGGCCGAGGAGGTCCCGGCCTTCGCGGAGGGGTTGAGGGCGGATTCACGCTGGGCCGTGGCGAGGAGGTAGTCGAACCCGGCGCCCGAACTCTGCGCGCCGTTGCGGATCGCGTCGATGACGCCGGCATTCGCACTCGCGGGGGCACGGCTGGCCGTCTCGCGGGCGGCCTCGGTGTCACGGTTGGTGGCGGGGGGCGTGGTGAACAGGTACATGCGCCGTCCGGCTGAAGGCGCCGCGCCATGATGGCGGGGCCACGCGTAAGACGGTGAACAGACCGGCCTACGGGTCGGACTTTGCGCAGGTATGGTAAACAAATGTTGAAGGGCGGATCCGTCCGCCGTGGGTCAATCCGGGGCGAGGTAGCGCCGCCTGGCCCAGCCGAGGAGCCGGCCGCCCTTGACCCGGCACCAGGTCAGCCCGCTCGGGGTGTCGCTGGTGCAGCCGAAGCCGCGCAGGCGTACGCCCACCGGAACCTGACCGAGGGAAGGCGCCGCGGCATCCGGCGCCTCGCGGATAGTCAAGGCCTCGCCCGGGGGCAGGCCGCCGACGCGATAGGCTTCGACGGCCAGGGCCGGGGCCGACGCAAGGGTTGCGAGGACGAACAGGGCGAAGCGCATGGCAGGTCTCAGGACCGGTGGACGCCCATCATCGCCGTCAGCCCGCCATCCACCGGCAGGACGGCACCGGTGATATAGGCCCCGCCCTCTCCCATGAGGAAGGTGGCCAGCGCCGCCACCTCCTCCGGCTTGGCGAAGCGCCCGGCAGGGATCTGACGCTCCATGCCGGCTCGGTGGGCGGCGTAGGGAGCCATCATGTCCGTGTCGATGAAGCCCGGCGCGATGACGTTCACGGTGACGCCCCGCTTGGCCGATTCCATGGCGAGCGTCCGGCAATAGGCGATGAGGGCGCCCTTGCTCGCCGCATAGGCGGCGTTGCCGGGGTTGGCCCGCAGCGCCGCGACCGAGCCGATGGCGACGATGCGCCCGGCGCGCGCCCGGATCATGCCCCGCACCAGGGATTTGGCCAGTCGCGTCAGGGACCAGAAGTTCACCTGCATGGCCGCTTCGGCCCGATCCTGGTCGAGCATCGCCGCGAGCGCGTCGGAGGATTGGCCTGCATTGTGAACGAAGCCGTGGAAACTCTCGGCCTCGACGGTCTCGCAAAACGCGTCGAGGGCCGCACGGTCGGCGAGATCGAGGGCGTGGGCGGTGACGCTGCGCTCGGGGCAGGCGGCGGCCAGTTCCGCCACCAGGGCTTCCGCGGCTTCTCCCGAGGAGCGGTAGGTGAAAGCGACGTCGTGGCCGGCGGCGGCGAGGCTCCGCACGATGGCCCGGCCGAGGCCCGAGGCACCGCCGGTGACGAGGACGCGGGTGGGGGCGGTCATGCGGGCTCGTCCCCGAGCACGAGGCAGGTGTTCTGCCCACCGAAGCCGAACGAATTCGAGAGCACGCGGGAGACCCGCGCGTCGCGGGCGGTGGCGACCACGTCTAGGGGGATGGCCGGGTCCGGCACCGCGTAGTTGATGGTCGGCGGGATGCGCCCATGCGCGATGGTGAGGAGCGAGACCACCGCCTCGATGGCGCCAGCCGCCGTGAGCGTATGGCCGATCATCGACTTATTGGAGGAGATCGGCAGGCGGCCGATGCGGTCTCCGAACACGGCGGCGCAGCCCATGGCCTCCATCTTGTCGTTCTCCGGCGTCGAGGTGCCGTGGGCGTTGATCGTGTCGATGGCGTCGGGGATCGCCCCGGCATCGTCGAGGGCCGCACGGATCGCCGCGATGCCGGGCGCGCCGTCCGGACTGGAGCGGGTGCGGTGGAAGCCGTCGCCCTTCTCGCCGCAGCCGAGCACGTAGCCCAGGATGGTAGCCCCGCGTGCCCGCGCCGATTCGGCATTCTCCAGCACCAGGGCGCCGGCACCCTCGCCCATGACGAAGCCGTCGCGGTTCTTCGAGAACGGCTTCGAGGCGGCCTCCGGCGGATCGTTCTGGGTCGAGAGGGCCGAAAGCAGGGAGAAGCGGATGAGGGATTCGGGGTTCACCGAACCGTCGGTGCCGATGCAGAGCGCCGCCTCCATCTCGCCCCGGCGGATCGCCTCGACGCCGAGCTGGATCGCGGTGGCCCCCGACGAGCAGGCGGTGGAGAGGGAGATCGGCGAGCCCTGCGTTCCGAACCGGTCGGAGATGGCGTCGGCCACGCTGCCGAAGATGAAGAGGTCGTGCCACGCGTCGAACCGGCGGCTGGCGGCGGCGCGCTGGAGGTCCGTGTAGGTGATCGGCCCGTTCTGTCCCGAAGCCTCGGCCATGGCCTGACGCTGGGGCCATTCCATCTCGACGGGGGGGACGGCGATGAACAGGGCGCCGGGAAAGCGGCCATGGGTGCCGATGCGCGCCTGGGCGATGGCTTCCTCGGCGGCGATCTCGGCGAAGCGCTGCGACAGGAGCGGGGCCACCAGCGGGTCGGTGTCGAGGAAATCGACGGTGCCGGCGATGCGCGTGCGCAGGCCTTCCGTGGGAAAGCGTCGGATGGCGTGGATGCCAGAGCGCCCGGCCGTGAGCGCCGCCCAGTTGTCGGCCTGGCCCTGTCCGAGGGAGGTCACGATGCCGAGGCCGGTGACCGCCACGAGGGGCCGGTCCTTGATATCGCGGGAGGCTGTGTTCGTCATCGTGCCGTTCTACACCGTTCTACGGTTCGTGAGGCAGGGCCGGGACACCGACCCGTAGCCGGTCGTCGTCGCAGATGTCGTGGGATGATGCTGCCCGCTTCCCCCTACGGCGGTGCCTCCATCAGGCCGCGCAGATGCGGATCACGCCCTCGCCGCGGCGGTGGCCGACGGTGGTGACCGCGACCTCGCGGGCGCGGCCCTGCGTCACGAGGCCGGCCGCGAGGGCCGCGCCGAAGGGCGCGGTCACTTCGAGGGTGTGGCCGATGACGTCACCCAGCGCCGTCACGGGCACGCCGGGAGCGAGGCGGGCGAGCACCGCGCCCTCCTCCGCCGTGATCCCGGCGAGGCCCGTGGCGGCCGAGATCACCCGGTCCGGCGCCGCCAGTCCGGAGGCGCGCCACAAGGCTTCGAGGCTGGCGGCGGTGGCGCCGGGCTCGCGCCGGGTGCGGTCGCTCCCGACGGGCATGAGGCGGGCCAGCGCCGTGGCGCCGCGCGCGCGGGCGTGCTCGGCCGATTCGAGGACGAGGAAGGCCGCGCCGCTGCCGAGGATGAACCCGGCCTCGCCCTCGGCGTCCCGGGAGAACACCGGCCGGAACGGCTTGGCGCGCAGGTATCCGCCCATCTCGTGGACCACCATGACGTCCGGGCGCTCGGCGCTGTAGGAGCCGCCCACCAGCATGCAGTCCACCTGCCCCGAGGCGATGCGGGCCTGAGCGATGCGCAGGGCGTCGGTTCCGGCGGCCTCCTCGCCCATGAAGGTGCGGGAGGCCCCGGTCACCCCGTGGACGATGGCGATGTTGCCGGCGAGCAGGTTCGAGAGCTGGGCGAGGAACAGCGTCGGGCGCAGGTCGTTGAGCAGACGCTCGTTGAGGTAGGCGCCCGGATCGGCGGCGTCGCGCAGGCCCGTCAGGATCGCGCCGTCCACCTCCGTATCGCGCTCGCCGCCGCCGCAGGCGACGACGAGGTGCATGGCGCCCTTGAGGGCGGCGTCGTTCTTCAGGCCGGCCGCGTCGAGGGCGAGGCCGGCGGCGTAGACGCCGAGCCGCTGCCACGGCTCCATCTGCCGCTGGTCTGATTTCTTCGGGATCTGCCCGTCGAGCGCCAGGGGCGCCACGGGGTGGACCGTGTAGGGCGCGAAGCGCTCCGTGTCGGTACGGGCCGGCGCACCGGCGCCGAGGGCGTCGAGATGTGCCTGGATGCCCTCCCCCGCGCAGGAGACGAGGCCGAGGCCGGTGACGACGACGCCGGTCATGCGGGCTCTACCTGCGTCGCGATCCCCGCGAGATCGAGGAGGCCGATCCGCCGCGCCCGCTCGTGCATGGGCGCGTCGAGGCCCTCGGGGAACGGCATGGTGCGAAAGCGCAGCTCGGCGTTGCACAGTGGCTTGCCGTCGTGGCGGATCGCCGCCTTCGTCACGGCGTAGCCCGAGCCGTCATGCTCCAGGGTCGCCTCGATGGCGAGCTCCGCGCCGGGACCGACGAAGGCGCGGAACCGCGCCTTGTCCACTCCCATGAGGAACGGCATCATTCGAAAATCGAGATGGGCGAGGATGAGGTAGCCAGAAGCCTGGGCCATGGTCTCCGTGAGGAGCACGCCCGGCACCAGGGGATGGCCGGGGAAATGTCCCTCGAAGACCGGGCTCTCCAGGGGCACCCGGGCCAGGGCTTCGAGGCGGCCGGCCGCCCGGTCAAGGGCCGTCACCGTGTCGATCATCTCGAAATATTCGAGCCGCATGGCGTACGTCCGACCGCCGTCAGGCTTTGGCGGCCTTCTCGGCCACGAGGGCATCGATGCGGGCGCAGAGGTTCTTCAGGACGAAGTACTCTTCGGCCGGGACCTTGCCTTCGTTGACTTCCTGGGTCCAGCGCTCGAGGGGCAGCTTGATCCCGAAGGCCTTGTCCACCGCGAAGGCGATGTCGAGGAAGGCGAGCGAATCGATACCGAGGTCGTCGATGGCGTGGCTCTCCGGCGTGATGGTGTCACGCGGGATGTCGGCGGTGTCGGCAATGATGTCCGCGACGCGGTCGAAGGTGGCGGTCTGGGTCAGGTCGGACATGCGTTCTCGCCGTGTTTGCTGGATATCCCGCCGCCCGCGCGGCCCGCGCGGGTGGTGGGCGGACCTCGAGGGCGGTCCATGGTGCCCGGCGCCCCCGGTCGCGCAGCATGCCCTGCCGGACGACGCGCCGCGCCGTCGTCGAAAGATGAAGGCGGTCCCTTACACGAGGGGGGTAGGCCGGGCAACCGTGCGGCTCATCCCCGTGCCCCCCGGATCGTGAGGGCGGGGGCATTCCGCACACGCCTGCCGGAGCCTAGATGCAGGACCCGGACGGATGATCGTCCGGTGTCGGTCGTGCTGGCCGCCGCATCCTCCCGCGAGGCTTCAACCGTCATGGCCCTGCCCCCTTCGGCCCCGCCCCCTTCGTCTCCGGCCCCTTCGCCGCCGCTCCCGCGCGCCATCGATGCCCCGCCGCCCGGTGCCCTGACGCCACGGGCGCAGGGGGCCGCCCGCGTGCTCCTGGTGCTGGCGCTCGCCGCCCTCGGGCTCTGGGTGCTGCACCCGCTCCTGCCGGCGCTCGCCTGGGCGGTGATCCTCGCCATCGCCCTCGGGCCCCTCTACGCCCGGGCCGAACGGCGCTGGCCGCCGGGCCGGCACAACCTCGTGCTGCCGATCCTGTTCACCCTCGCGGTCGCCCTGGTGTTCATCCTCCCCCTGCTGGTGCTCGGCATCCAGGCGGCCCGCGAGGCCCACGACGTCATGGCCCTGGCCCGCACCGCCGAGGAGACGGGTCTGCCCGTGCCGGAGGTTCTTTCGCACGTTCCCTTCGGTGCGCAGGCGAGCGCGTGGTGGGCCGCCAACCTCAGCCACCCCCGGGCGGGCGCCGACCTTCTGCACCACCTCGACAATTCCACCGCCATCGGCCTGTCGCGCAGCCTCGGGGCGCAGATCGTCCGGCGCGTCGTGCTGTTCGGCTTCAGCCTCGTCGCCCTGTTCTTCCTGTTCCGGGACGGCAAGGCCGTGGCCGATCAGGTGCTCACGGCGATCGTTCGCCTGTTCGGCCCGCGTGGCGAGCGGGTGGCCCGCCAGATGGTGGCCTCCGTCCACGGCACCGTCGACGGCCTCGTCCTCGTCGGCCTCGGCGAGGGCGTGCTGCTGGGGATCGTCTATTTCTTCGCCGGCGTGCCGCATCCGGTGCTGCTGGGCGCGCTCACCGCCGTGGCGGCCATGATCCCGTTCGGGGCACCCCTGGTGTTCGGCGCCGCCGCCCTGGTGCTTCTCGCCGCAGGCTCCGTGGTGCCGGCCGTGGTCGTGGTGGTGGCGGGCTTCGTCGTCACCTTCGTGGCCGACCACTTCGTCCGCCCCGCCCTCATCGGCGGCACGACGCAGCTGCCGTTCCTGTGGGTGCTGCTCGGGATTCTGGGCGGGGTGGAGACGTTCGGGCTACTGGGCTTGTTCCTCGGACCGGCCGTGATGGCGGCGCTGATCCTGCTGTGGCGGGAGTTCACGGGCGGGGAGACGAAGGCCGCGTAAGTCCGGCCCCGCGCCGCTCCAGCGAGGAAGGGAGCGGCGTGGTGGACCGGTCCGTCAGCCCTTGAAATACAGCGTCAGGTCGCTGTCGTTCGTGATGCGCGACGAGGGGGTGATGGTGATCGTCCCATACATGGCGTCGATGGCGCGCAGATCGTTGTCCCGCGCCCTGAACGCGTCCACGATCTGAAAATAGCCGTCCTCGAGCACGCGCGAGGACGGATCCAGATTGGTCACGCACACCAAGCCGGTTGGCGGGCAATCGACGTAGACCACACGCAGGTCGGGGCGGTACGCCTGTAGGATAGGGATGATTTTCCAGACGTCCCCCGTCCAGTGATAGGGGAAGCGCGAGTGCTTCCCGATCTCCGCCGACGTCTTTGCATTTCGCTCCGCCATTTCGGCGTTGAGCGGCATGCAATCGTGCAGGACGATCAGCGTTCGGTTCGTCGAGATCGCTTCGGCGTTGTAGAAATCGCGCAGGAGGTATTCGAAGGTGTGCATTCCATCGAGGAAGATCAGATCCGGCTTGCCCTTCGCCAGGGCCGCATAATTGTACTCCGCGAAAAACGTATCGCTCGGCACCTGCACGAACGTAACGATCGTCTTGTTCTCGCAGACATTGAAGCTGATCTGCAGCGCCGGATCGACCGCGATGGCGACCTCCGTATGGATCTGCGACAGGAGGTGCCCCTGGCTGACGCCGATCTCCAGATAGCGCTTGCTGTCCCGGACACGGCTGACATGCGCCATGAACGCCATGTAGTGCAGGCCGTGGTGATTGTCCGGGAGATGGACAAGCTCTTCCCCGGCGTCGTCGCGTTCCGTCATCCGACGTTTCACCATCCCGATTGAACAGACGCCGGGACGATGCCCGAGGATCGACGCACGGAAAAGGCCCGGTCCTTTCAGACCGGGCCTTCCGCCGCGCCGTCGTCGCGTCTTACGCCGCGAGCGAACGCAGCACGTAGGGCAGGATGCCGCCGTTGCGGTAGTATTCGAGCTCGTCGAGTGTATCGATCCGGCAGGTGAGCGGCACGTCCCGCTTGGTGCCGTCGGCCGAGGTGATCTGCGCCGTCAGGGTCTGGCGGGGCTTCAGATCGCCCGACAGCCCGAGGATCGTCACGGTCTCGTCGCCCTTGAGGCCGAGGGAGGCCCAGCTCGTGTCGCCCTGGAACACCAGGGGAACGATGCCCATGCCCACGAGGTTCGAGCGGTGAATGCGCTCGAAGCTCTCGGCCACCACGGCGCGCACGCCGAGCAGCTTCGTGCCCTTGGCCGCCCAGTCGCGCGACGAACCGGTGCCGTATTCCTTGCCGGCGAAGACTACGAGCGGCGTGCCCTGTTCGGCATACTTCTGTGCGGCGTCGTAGATGAACATCCGCTCGCCCGACGGCTGGAACAGGGTCCAGCCGCCCTCGACCACGTTGCCGGATTCGTCGCGCACCATCTGGTTCTTGATGCGGATGTTGGCAAACGTGCCGCGCATCATGACTTCATGGTTGCCACGGCGGGTGCCGTACTGGTTGAAGTCCTGCACCCGGACCTGATGCTCCTGCAGGTAGGCCCCGGCCGGCGAATTCGCCCGGATGTTGCCGGCGGGTGAGATGTGGTCGGTGGTGATCGAATCCTGGAACAGGCCGAGGATGCGGGCATCGACCACGTCCTCGACGGGCGCCGGGGTCTTGGTCATGCCCTCGAAATAGGGCGGGTTCTGCACGTAGGTGGAGGTCGAGTCCCACTTGAAGGTCTCGGCTTCCGTCACCTCGACGGCCTTCCAGTAATCGTCGCCGCCGAAGACGTCGGCGTAGCGGGACTTGAACAGGGCCGAGGTGATGTTGGCCTCGATGAACTCCGCCACCTCCGCCGTCGAGGGCCAGATGTCCTTGAGATAGACGGGCTGGCCGTCGGAACCCGTGCCGAGGGGCTCCGTGGCGAGATCGACCTGCATGGAGCCGGCCAGCGCGTAGGCAACGACGAGGGGCGGCGAGGCGAGGTAGTTCGCCCGCACGTCCGGGTTCACGCGGCCCTCGAAGTTGCGGTTGCCCGAGAGCACGGCCGCCGCCACGACGTCGTTGTCGTTGATGGCCTTCGAGATCGCCGCTGGCAGCGGGCCGGAATTGCCGATGCAGGTGGTGCAGCCGAAGCCCACGAGGTTGAAGCCGAGGGCATCGAGGGGCTGCTGCAGGCCGGCGCTGGCGAGGTACTCGGCCACCACCTGGGAGCCGGGGGCCAGCGACGTCTTCACCCAGGGCTTCGAGCGCAGGCCCTTGGCGACGGCGTTGCGGGCCAGCAGTCCGGCGCCGATCATTACGCTCGGGTTCGAGGTGTTGGTGCAGCTCGTGATCGCCGCGATCACCACGTCGCCGTGGCCGATGTCGAAGTTCGCGCCCTCCACGGGATAGCGCTTGGCGATGTCGGCCGCGCGCTTAAACTCGGTCTCCATCGAGCCGGCGAAGCCGGGCTTGGCGGCGTCGAGCAGCACCCGGTCCTGCGGGCGCTTGGGGCCGGCGAGCGACGGGCGCACATCGCCCATGTCCAGTTCGAGGGTGTCGGTGAACACCGGGTCGGGTGTGTCGGCGTCGCGCCACATGCCCTGCGCTTTGGCGTAGGCTTCCACCAGGGCGATGCGCTCGTCCGTACGGCTCGTCACCTTGAGGAAGTCGATGGTTTTGCGGTCGATGGGGAAGAAGCCGCAGGTGGCGCCGTATTCCGGAGCCATGTTGGAGATGGTGGCGCGGTCGGCCACCGCCATGTCGTCGAGGCCGGGGCCGTAGAATTCCACGAACTTGCCGACGACGCCCTTCTTCCTGAGCATCTGCGTGACCGTCAGCACCAGATCGGTGGCCGTGGTGCCCTCGGGCAGCTTGCCCGACAGCTTGAAGCCGACGACTTCCGGAATCAGCATGGAGAGGGGCTGGCCGAGCATGGCGGCTTCCGCCTCGATGCCGCCCACACCCCAGCCGAGCACGGCGAGCCCGTTGACCATGGTGGTGTGCGAATCGGTGCCGACGAGGCTGTCGGGATAGGCGACCTCGGTGCCGTCCTCGGTCTTCGTCCACACGGTCTGCGACAGGTACTCGAGGTTGACCTGGTGGCAGATGCCGGTGCCGGGGGGAACGACGGAGAAATTGTCGAACGCGGTCTGGCCCCACTTGAGGAAGGTGTAGCGCTCGCCGTTGCGCGAGTATTCCAGGGCCACGTTGTCGGCCAGAGCCTTCGGGGTGCCGAACTCGTCGACGATCACCGAGTGGTCGATGACGAGGTCGACGGGCACCAGGGGGTTGATCTTCTGGGGGTCGCCGCCGAGGGCGACCATCGCATCACGCATGGCCGCGAGATCAACCACGGCCGGCACGCCCGTGAAATCCTGCATCAGCACGCGGGAGGGCCGGAAGGCGATCTCGGTCTCGGTCTTGCCGAGGTTGCCCAGCCACGCGACGGTGGCGGAGATGTCGGCCTTCTTCACCGAGCGGTCGTCCTCGAACCGCAGAAGGTTCTCGAGGATCACCTTCATGGAGAACGGCAGGGCGGTGGCGCTGGCCAAGCCCGCCTTCTCGGCGTGGGGAATCGAGTAGTAGGTGTAGGATTTGTCGCCGACGGTGAGGGTCTGGCGGGATTGGAAGCTGTCGAGCGATGCCACGGCGTTGATGATCCTCGCGAGCGGTTGGTCGAACACGCGCAGGCATAACCTGCGCCACGAAAGCTGTGCTCGGCTGGGTGCGCTTGTGAGCGCGCGCCGCTCCGGGGGTGCCCGGACAGGTTGTTGCGCGAAGGGCGATTTGGACGCCCTGAGACTCGCGCGGCGCAGCCTGAGCCCGGTATAGAACACTTCGAAACTGGCCGCTACGGGTGGGTGTGACACCGGCGTGTGAGTGTCGTGTCGCGTGGACGCGGCCGCCCGCGCGGGATATGCGGACGAGCCCTCAACTCCAGCAAGGCCTGCCGTGCGGCTGACCGCTCAAGACCTCGCCGTGCGCCGCTCCGGCCGCCGCATCTTCTCGGGGGTGTCGTTCGCCCTGGAGGCGGGCGAGGCCCTGATGGTGACGGGGCGCAACGGGGCCGGCAAATCGACCCTCCTCGCCGTGCTCGCGGGACGGCTGAAGCCCGAGGCCGGAACGCTGACGGCGCATGATGTCGGCGAGGCGACCCTGCCCGAATGCCTGCACGTGGTCGGCCATCGTGACGGCCTGAAGAGTCCGCTCACGGCGGAAGAGAACCTCGCCTTCGCCCGCGACCTGCTGGGCGCGCCGACCGCGAGTCCGCGCGCGGCCCTGGAGGAACTCGGCCTCGGCCACGCCCTCAAGCTGCCCGTGGCCTTTCTTTCGGCCGGCCAGCGGCGGCGGGTGGCGCTCGCCCGCCTCCTCGTCTGCCGGCGGCCCCTCTGGCTCCTCGACGAACCGACGGCGGCCCTCGACGTCGCTTCGCAGGGCGTGCTCGCCGGCATGATGGCCCGCCACCGGGCGACGGGCGGCCTCGTCATCGCGGCGACCCACCAGGCGCTGGGCCTCGATGGCGCGCGCGAGTTGCGCATCGAGCCGACCGGGCCCGAGGCGCCGGTTTCCCGAGACGCGTCCTCGCAGGATGCCGTGGTGGGAGACGTGTGGTGGTGATGCGCGCCCTCAAGGCCCTCGTGGCTCGCGACCTCGCCCTCGCCGCGCGGGTCGGCGGCTCGGGGGCGCTGTCCCTCGTGTTCTTCCTCATGATCGTCGCCGTGGTGCCGTTCGCCCTCGGACCCGACCTCAACCTCCTGTCGCGGATCGGCCCCGCGATCCTGTGGTTGGCGGCCGTGCTCGCCACGCTCATCGGCCTCGACCGGTTGTTCCAGGCCGACGAGGAGGACGGGTCCCTCGACCTCATGACGGGGGCGCCCGTGCCCATGGAGCTCGTCGTGCTCGCCAAGGTGCTGGCGCATTGGCTCACCACCGGCCTGCCCCTGGCGCTGGCCGCGCCGCTGTTCGGCCTGCTGGTCGCCCTCGACGGCACTGCCATGGGCGCCACGAGCCTGACCCTCCTCGTCGGCACCCCGGCCCTCACCTTCATCGGCGCCGTGGGCTCGGCCCTCACCGCCTCGATCCGGCGCGGCGGCCTGATCCTCGCCGTGCTCGTGCTGCCGCTGATGATCCCGACCCTGATCTTCGGCGTCTCGGCGAGCGAGGCGGCGCTCGGCGGCACGGTTCCGTTCACGACGCCGCTTGCCATCCTCGCCGCCCTCAGCCTCATCGCGGGCGTGGTCGGGACCCTCGCCGCCGCCGCCGCGCTCCGGTGGAGCGAGTGACGGGGACCCCCGCTCCGGTGTGACCTTCCGTCCCGCGAACTCGGCCCGACGCCCGGCGCTTGTCCCGTCGAAGGCCTCCAAAGGGAGGCTGCCCGATGGAGCCAGCATGATCGATTACCCCAAGCCCCCCTTTCCGCAGCCGCCCATCCCCTATCCGGGCGAGTCCCGCGACATGAGTCCGAAGCCCGATCACGGCGAGGAGACGTATCGCGGCTCGGGCAAGCTTAACGGCAAGGTCGCGCTTATCACCGGCGGCGACAGCGGCATCGGCCGGGCGGTCGCCATCGCGTATGCCCGCGAAGGGGCCGACATCGCCCTGAGCTACCTCGACGAGCACGACGACGCGAAGGACACCGCCGCCTGGGTCGAGAAGGCGGGCCGCCGCGTCGTGCTGCTGCCGGGCGACATCGCCGACCACCGCCACTGCGCGAGCCTCGTCGAGAAGACGGTCTCGGAGTTGGGGCAGCTCGATATCGTGGTGAACAACGCGGCGTTCCAGAAGCTCGCCGACAGCCTCGACGACATCGAGATCGCCGACTGGGACCGGCACTACGCCGTCAACGTCCACGCGATGTTCTACATCCTGAAAGCGGCCTCGCCGCACCTGAAGGCGGGGGCGTCGATCATCAACACCGCGTCGGTGAACGCCAAGACCCCGGTGGAGCAGCAGCTCGCCTATTCGTCCACCAAGGCGGCCATCGCCAACATGACCACGAACCTTGCCCGAATCCTGGGCTCGCGCGGCATCCGAGCCAACGCGGTGCTGCCGGGGCCGATCTGGACCCCGCTCATCCCGTCCACGATGTACACCGAACAGGTGAAGACCTTCGGTTCGCAGACGCCGCTCGGCCGGCCCGGCCAGCCGGCGGAGCTCGCGGGCGCCTACGTGCTCCTGGCCTCCGACGAGGGCAGCTACATGAGCGGCGCGATGATCGCCGTGACGGGCGGCATGGTCACGATCTGAGCGCCGGCTCGTTCGTCGAAAGGCGGCTGCCCAGGTGCAGCCGCCCCGGATCCCGCATGGCGGAGGGCACCGGACGGCGTCGGCTGATCAGGTCGGCGAGCCACAGGTAGGCGGCGATGGCGGTGACCTCTACGACGAACGCCGGCAGCCATGCCGCGCCGGTCTCGTCGCGAACGAGGTCGAGAACCTCATCCGCCAGGACGGCGCCGACCGCGCCGACGGCGAAGACCGGCAGGGACGACCGGCCGAGGCGCGGCAGGAACTGGTCGGCCCGGGCCGCGTGAAGCAGGCGGATCAGGGGTGCCTTCGGCAGAGCCATCACGAGGTAGGTCAGGGACAACATGTGCAGAAGCCGCAGGGGCGACTGATAGATCTTGCTGGCGCCGATCCAGAAATGCTCGTTGCGGCTCGCGATCCACGCCTGGGCCGGCGGCCAGGAGGGAGCCACGACGACGACGAGGACGAGGTACCCGAGCAGTACGGCAACGGCGGGGATCACGAGGAGCGGGGTCACCGGAACCTGCACGCCCCGTTGCATGGCCATCCCGATAGTGATGCCGATGCAGAATAGCAGCGTCCAGGGCACGATGCCCAGGAGGAAGGGCTCGCCCGTCAGGGAGTTGAGAATCACGAGATGGAAATGCCCCCCGGCAATCCACAGGAGGCCGGCGCTTGCGAGGGGGGCCCACCAGCGCCACACCGCCAACCGGAGCCAGACCGGCGCCATCAGCATCAGTGCGACGTACAGGCGTAGGATGGTCGAGTGGCCCACAGACTGGCGCAGGGTCACCGCGTGCCAGAGCAGGGTTTCCAGCCCCGGTTCCCGCAAGAGCCGCAGGTGATCGGCGTAGCCCTGTTCCGACCCCCGCAGGGCGATCACCGTGATGAAGATGAGCAGCGTCGCGACAACGATGCCGATGTTGAAGGCGAAGATGCGTGCGGCGCGGCGCCAGAGACTGAGCAGCAGCTTTGGGAACGGCCCGGACGCTCGTCTTCCGAAGGCCAGGGCGGTGGAGATTCCGCTCAACAGGACGAAAATGTCGGCGCTGTCGGAGAACCCCAGTCGCGACGGCGACGCTGCGTGAAGCTCCCCCAGTTGAAGATGACCAACGAAGATGTTGACGAGGCAAAGGCCCCGTATCGTGTCGATGGTTGTGCGGCGTGAAGGCATCGGGACGTCCGGGAGACTCGGCGTCCCCGCTCTCGTATGAACCCGCCGGGTTAAGGTGCGGTTGTTTCGTTCCGAGAAATCACCTTTTGATTGAATGAACGCGTGGGGACCGGCCGTCGGATCGTGAGTCCTACGCCGGGTCGGCGTCGATCCGCATCTTCAGGATCGCGTAGGGCGGCTGCTGCCGATCCGTGCCGTCGTTGTATTCCGGGCGCCGGTTGACCTGGGCCGACGAGATGTGGAGCCACCGATCGGGGGTGATCCAGAACGTGTCGGCCCAGATCAGGCGTGGGTCAGAGGCGAGGATCTCGACGCTGCCGTCCGGGTTGCGCCGGCCCACCGCGTTGAATTCCTGCAGGGCGAGGTAGACCCGGTCCTTCGAATCTGTGGTGAGGCCGCCGGTGAGCCCCTTCTCGCCGAGATCCGCGACGCCGGCCGCGACGCCCGCATCGGACGTCTGAGGATCGAGGAGGGCCTGGGTGTCGACGGCATAGAGGTGACGGCCCATGAGGGGGGCATAGTACAAGCGCCGTCCGTCGGGGCTCAGGGCGATGCCGTTGGCACCGCCCTGGACCGGGCGGGGCGGCGCGTTCCCCTTCCGCTGCACCACGGCCCGGCCCTCGACGAGTTTCAGGACGCCCTTTTGTGACTTCGTGCTGGCATGGCCGTGGAGGCGCCGCGCCACCCGCCCCGTGGCGAGATCGACGGCGAGGATCGCCCCCTCCCCGTCCTGGCCCTGGTCGGTGATGTAGGCGCGGGCGTAGCCGTCGCGGATGTCGATGCGCAGGTCGTTCAGGGACGAGGTCGGGCCGATCCCGGATTCAAGGGGAACCACCCGCAGGATACGGTTGCGGGCGATGTCCATCTGCACGAGCTTCGCGCCGCCCTTCACCGGCGGGCCGGACCCGTCCGGCAGGCCGGCATCGAGGAGCCACAGGGTGTCGTCCCGGTCGAACACCCCATTGGGGACATGGAAGAATCGCGCCTGCGCCTGGGCCGGATCGGGCTGATTGGACTCGAGGTCGGGATAGGGCTTCACCGCGCCGCCGGGCAGAACCTCCCCGAGGGTGTAGGGCACCTTGGCGTCGAAGCGCGGCATCATGATGAAGGCGCGCCCGCCCCGCGCGATGGCGAGACCGGTGGGCGTCGACGGCGCATCGGCGACGAAGGCGAGTTCGAGGCCGCCGGGCGTCCGGTCCGTGGTCACGCCGGCCCCCGCCCCGGGCGCCGCGGCCGTTTCGGAACCCGCAGCGGCGCTCGGTTGTGCGGCGGACAGGGTGGCGGCTCCGGCGAGGCCGGCGGCACCGCCGAGGCCGGCGGTGAGGAGGTCGCGTCGCGCGAGGGGCATGATGGGTTCCGAGGTTCGAAAACAGTGAGGATCAGGCGCGGCCCGCGCCGCGGACCTTGAGGTCGATGGCGTGGATGGCAGGGCCGGACGCGACGAAGAGGCGGCGCCCGTCGCGACCTCCGAAGGTGACGTTGGCGGCCTCGCGCGCCGTGGCGATCCGCCCGAGGAGCCGGCCATCGGGCGCGAACACCCGGACGCCGTCGCCGCAGGCGGCGTAGACCCGTCCGTCGGCATCCACCGCGAGGCCATCGGGCACCCCCGCCTCCACGGTCGCGAAGGGGTGTGGGGTCCCGAGGGACCGTCCGTTTTCCACCGGGAACGCCAGGATGGCGCGCGCGCCCTCCGGGTTGAGGGAAGCGCCGGTGTCGCTGACGTAGAGCCGTCGCCCGTCCGGGCTGAAGGCGAGGCCGTTCGGCTGATCGAGGGCGTCGCTCTGGCCCGTCACCGTCCCGTCCGGATCGATGCGGTAGATCCGCCGCGCCGTTTGTTCGGGCCTCCGCACGATCCCCTCCTCGGGCATGGCGATGCCGAAGACCGGATCCGTGAACCAGATCGCTCCATCGGCCGCGAGGCTGGCGTCGTTGGGTGAATTCAGGGGCTTGCCCGCGTAGCGGTCGGCCAGGACGGTCAGGGAGCCGTCGGACTCTGCGCGCACCACGCGCCGGCCCCGGTGCTCGCAGGTGACGAGACGGCCCTGCGCGTCGAGGGTGTTGCCGTTGGCGTTGTCGGAGGGGTCGCGGAAGGTGCGGACCGCACCGTCGTCGTCGATCAGCAGCATGCGGTTGGCCCGGACATCGCTGAACACCAGACCGCCGAGATGGGCGGCGTAGCACGGTCCCTCGCACCAGCGTCCGTCGGTATACAGGGTGACGAGGCGCGCCTCCGGATCGACCACGGCCCGGAACTCCGGGTCGTCGAAGCGCAGGAGAGGCGCGGCCCAGGCGGCGCGGGGAGTCAGCACGGCCCGCGGCCCCGCCGCGAGGG
Organism: Methylobacterium adhaesivum; assembly: GCF_022179065.1. Taxonomy (GTDB): domain Bacteria; phylum Pseudomonadota; class Alphaproteobacteria; order Rhizobiales; family Beijerinckiaceae; genus Methylobacterium; species Methylobacterium adhaesivum. The sequence continues at coordinate 14,936 of NZ_BPQD01000024.1, read as the reverse complement.
CGAGGCCGAGGGCGGTGTGGCGCAGGAGGGTGCGTCGGTTCATGGCATCGTCGTCTCGCACTCGGGGACGGATCAGCGCGCCGGTGCCGCGACCGGCTTGAAGCTCCAGAGGTCGGTGGGCAGGGCCGCCGGGGCATCGGGCTTGTAGAAGGCGGAGTCTTGGATGCGCGAGGTGGTGACGTAGAGCGTTCCGTCCGGGCCCTCCCCGAAGGTGTCCGGCCAGCGCAGGCGCGCGTCCTTGATGACGGTGGCGGTCGCCGCGCCCTTGGCCGAGAGGTCGCGGACCTTGATCGAATCGTCCTGCGGCGAGGTAATGTACATCCGCCCGTCGTGACGGGAGATGATGAGCCCGTCCGCCGGGCCGTTCTCGCCCACGGTCTCGATCCGGCCCGCGAGGCTCTTGTCGGCGAGCGCCGTCGGCATCAAGGCCTGGGTGACGCCGCCGGCGAGCGCCTCCGTCGGCAGGCTGTAGAGGGTCTTGCCCTTGATCGCCTGCCAATAGAGCGTCTTGCCGTCGGGTGAGAGGGCGATGCCGTCGGCGGCGAACTCGACGCCACGCCCGTCGGGCCGGCGCAGGGGCTTGCCGTCATAGGTCACGGTCACGCCCTTGTCGGGCTGCGTCGAGGGATCGCCGTCGAGGACGCGGCGCGCCTTGCCGCTGTCGAGATCCACCACCACGAGGGCGCCTTTGGCCCCGGAATCCGTGAGGTAGGCGGTCTTCCCATCCGGCGCGAAGCGCACGTCATTAAGGTACGAGCCCTGCGGCGCCACCGTCTCGTCGAACGCGATGGTGCGGGCCGGGCGATTGGTCTTCAGGTCGATCTCGACGAGCTTCGGACCACCGGGCACCAGGGCACCCATGGCGGGGGCGGCGGGATCGAGGACCCAGACGTTGCCGTCGGGGCTCGCCACCACGCTCTGTACGCAGATCCAGTGATCCCCGGGCGAGACTTCGTCCTTCTTTGCGTTGCGCCAGGAATTCCAGGCGGCATCGGGGAAGGGCACGACCTTGCCGTCCTTTACCTCGGCGACGGACACCGCGGTGTCCTCGGTCCAGCGCGGGAAGTTCACGAAGATCCGCCCGTCCCTCGACACGGTGACGCCGGTGACCTGATGCTCGAAGCTCGCCACCTTGGTCAGGGCGTTCCCGGGGGGAGGGGCCGGCTGCGCGGTGGCCGGGGCTCCCCCCAAACTCGTTCCGGCGACGAGGACGGCGAAAAGGGTCGCCGCACGGGAGAAGGGAGCGGTCGGAAACAGAGGCATCATGATCTCATGGCATGAGCGTCGCTCTCACGATGCCCGACCTCCAACGGCGCTCTCGCCTCGGGCGTCAGGGGCATCGAGCCATCGTGAGAGCCGCCAGGGCGGTCGGGGTTCGAATGGACAACGCACGGATTCCGCCGAAGCTTCATCACTCGGACGAATCGCCGGGTGCGGCGAAGGCGCACCCCGACCCGCCTGCCGCCGGACCGTTCGCGTAGGCGAACGCGAGCACACCGCGAAGGCCGGCTGACGTGGCCTTCAATTGCCCGTTGTCGCGCCAGTATTCAAAGTCAATCCGAAGCATCGATGGATTGATGGAGGAGTACTTGGGATGGCCCTGGGCAAGCTAGGGCAAGCAGTTCGAAATGTCCCGTTGTCCTATAGTAACAATCTTGTGGAAATGTCGATTTGGCCGCCTCGATCTATATATTCTTTCGCCTGCATCACATTTATGTGATGATAGTTTCAGTATTGAACTGCGAATTTTGTATTATTCGTTTTATGTCTTCTAAAACTTTAAACATTTGTTAGTTATCCTTTGCTATGTAGGTCACAGCGACGCGTTGGCGCTCGGTGGTCGAAGAAATTTCATGATGCTCGATATCGGAAGCCGTCCCCTCCTCAATGCGATCGATCGATCGCAAGCCCGGATTGAGTTCAGTCCGGATGGCACCGTACTGACGGCAAATCAGATGTTCCTCGACCTGATGGAGTATCGCCTCGAGGAGATCCGGGGGCGACATCACAGTCTCTTCGTCCCGTCCCAGGAGCGGGAATCCCAGGCCTATCAGGGTTTCTGGGCGGCCCTGCGCACCGGCCAGTTCCAGGCTCGGGAGTTCATGCGGACGGCAAAGAGCGGACGCGAGGTGTGGATCCAGGCGACCTACAACCCGGTGTTGAACCGGACCGGCAAGGTGGTGCGGGTGATCAAGCTCGCCACCGACATTACAATGCAGAAGCTGCGCACCGTCGCCTACGAAGGGCAGATCGCGGCGATCAACCGGACCCAGGCCGTCATTCACTTCTCCCTCGACGGTATCGTGACCGACGCCAACGCGAACTTCCTCGAGGCCCTCGGCTACCGCCTCGACGAGATCAAGGGAAAGCATCACAGCCTGTTCGTGTTCCCCGAGGAACGCGACGGGGCGGCCTATTCGACGTTCTGGCGCACCCTTGCCGACGGCGAGCCTCGGACGGGAGAGTTCCGCCGCTTGGCCAAAGGCGGCCGCGAAATCTGGATCCACGGAGGCTACAACCCGATCGTCGGCCCGGACGGCAAGACCTGCGCCGTGGTGAAGTTCGCCATCGACATCACCGCCCAGGTCAACGACCGGAACCGCCGCCGCGACGGCCAGCGCGCCATCGAACAGGATCTCGGCGTCATCACCGGAGCGATCTCGGACGTGAGCCGGCAGGCCTCCACCACCGCCGAGACCACGGCTCAGACCTCCAGCAGTGTCCAGGCCGTGGCGGCTGGGGCCGAGGAATTCTCGTCCTCCATCGAGGAGCTGAGCCGCCACGCCGTCGAGGCCAAGGGCGCCGCCGACGAGGCGGTGCATCGCTCGGTCGAGGCCGGAGCCATCATCTCCGGGCTCACGGCCTCGGCCGACAAAATCGGCGAGGTCATCGGGGTGATCCGATCCATCGCCGACCAGACGAATCTGCTGGCGCTCAACGCCACCATCGAGGCGGCGCGGGCCGGCGAGGCGGGTCGCGGCTTCGCCGTGGTGGCGGCCGAGGTGAAGGCGCTCGCCAACCAGTCGTCGCGCGCCACGGAGGAGATCGGCACCCAGATCGCGGCGGTGCAGGCCTCCACGAGCCAGGCCGTGCACGCCATCGAGGCCATCGGCCACAGCATCCGGCACCTGAGCGAGATCTCGCTCAGCGTCTCGTCGGCGGTCACCGAGCAGGCGGCCGTCACCCGCGACATGTCGGTGAACATGCAGCACGCGGCCCAGAGCGTCGAACTCATCCGGCAGACGATGGATGGCATCGCCCACGCGGCCCGGGAGGTCGATACCTCGGTGCAGGCCGTCAACAACGCCGCCCGCGCCCTCGCCTGACGGCACGGCCGGCGCTCGCCCCGGGGCGCTGTCGGCGTGTCCGCCTACTCCAGATCCTGAAGGTGGCGGGCCGCGATGAGGGAGGCCGCCGTCCGGTTCTCGACGCCGAGCTTGGCGTAGATACCCTCCAGGTGCTTCGTCACCGTACGGGGACTGAGGCCCAGGATCTCACCGATGTCGCGGCTCGCCTTGCCGCGCGAGAGCCACAGCAGCACCTCGGCCTCGCGCCCCGTCACGGGCAGGCGCGCCCGCAGGCGCTCGATCCCGGCCTCACCCGAATCGCGGGCGAGCCGCAGGAGGATCTCGTCGCCGGTGCCTCCGATCACGCTCAGGGTGTGGACGATTCCGTTCCCGTCCGTGAGGGTCAGGGCGCCCGAGGTCGTGCCGGCGCGGCAGGCGACGAGCCACGCCCGCGCCTGCGGCGGCAGGCCGGCGCCGTCCGGCGGGGCGATGCCCGCGAGTAGCCGGGCGGCCTGGGGTGTTGACCAGAGAATTGCGCCCTGCCCGTCCACGGCGAACAGGGTGCGGCCGGCGGTGTCGAGGGCAGCACGCGCACTCTGCGCCACCCGCGCACCCGCGAGATGCACCCGGATGCGCGCCAGGATTTCGTCCGGCGCGATGGGCTTCGTCACGTAGTCGACCCCGCCCGCCTCCAGCCCCCTCACGATGTGTTCGGTCTCCGACAGGCCGGTCATGAAGATCACCGGCACATGGGCGAGGTGGCCACGAGCCTTGAGACGCCGGCAGGTCTCGAACCCATCCATGCCGGGCATCACCGCGTCCATCAGGATGATGTCGGGGGTGATCTCGTCGACGAGCGACAGGGCGAGATCTCCGGCCACCGCCACGAGCACGGTGGCGCCCGAACGCTCGATGGCCTCGGTCAGGAAACTCAGGGTATCGGGGGAATCGTCGACCACGAGGACGATGTCGCGCTGCACCTCAGACATCGCCGGCCGGCTCCGGCCTGGGCGCGTCGCGCGCCTCTGCCGCCCCCAAAATGCGCGCATCTCGCGCTTCTTCGAGGATGGAGAGGACGCGGCGCAGGTCGTAGGCTTCCACGAGGCCGCGCAGTCGTGTGAGGAACGCGACCGGCGGCTCGGCGGCGTCTGCCATGGCGGCGAGCTTCGCCGCGAGGCCGCGCACATGGCCGATCCGGGCGAGGCGCAGCAGGTCGGCCACGTCCTCCGACTGCGGCGGGACGTCGGGGGCCGGCGCCCCTTCGTCCGTCGGTGCCGAGTCCGGTGCGGTCCAGGCGAGGTCGAGCAGCCCGGCGACGACGTCCAGGAAGTCGCGCAGGTCGAACGGCTTGGCGATGATGGCGTCGTGGGGCGCATCGTGGCCGCGCGACGGGCTGATCTCGTGCACGTTGGCCGACATCATGGCGATCCGGGCGGTGGAGCCGGTCTCACGCAAGGTTCTGGCCAGGACCCAGCCGGTCATGCCCGGCATGGCGATGTCGAGGAGGAACAGGTCCGGCGGGTCCTCGGCGGCGAGGGCGAGGCAGGCGGGGCCGTCGGCGGCCTCGATGACGCGCAGGCCGAGGGGTTCGAGGATCTCGCGCATGAGGCCGCGATGGGCGGCGTCGTCGTCCGCCACCAGGATGGTGCGGCGCGCGCCCGAATAGGTGCGGACGGCCTCGGGCGTTCCTTGCGCCGGCCGCACGGGCTTCGGCCGCGCCACGGAGGCGAGCATAAGGCGCAGGCGAAAGCAGGTCCCCTGCCCGACGACGCTCTCGACGGTGATCTCGCCGCCCATGATCTGCGCCAGCAGATGCGCGATGGTGAGGCCGAGGCCGGTGCCGGGGGTGGTGAGCGCCGCCGCCATGGTGCCGCGCTCGAACGGCTCGAACACCCGTTGGAGATCGGCCTCCGGGATGCCGAGGCCGGTGTCGCGGATCGTGAACACGGCGATCTGGCTGCGATAGGCAAGGTCGAGGGACACGTGTCCTTTCGGCGTGAACTTCACGGCGTTCGACAGGAGGTTGAGGAGGATCTGGCGAAGGCGCTTCTCGTCCGTCGCCACCACCATCGGCAGGGTGTCGGGCCGGGTGAAGCGGAACTCGAGTCCGGCGCCCTGCGCCTGGAGGCGGATCATGTCGCCGATCTGGTCGAGGAAGTCGGACAGCCGGATCTCGTCGCGGTGGATCTGGAGACGACCGGCCTCCATGCGCGAGATGTCGAGGAGGCCGTCGATGAGGCCCGACAGGTGCTGGGCCGAGCGCCGGATCACCCGGATGCCGTTCTGGCGCGGCCCCGGGATGGTGGGGTCGCCCTCCAGCAGCTGGGCGTAGCCCAGTACGGCGTTGAGCGGGGTGCGCAGCTCGTGGCTGATGCCGACCACGTAGCGGCTTTTGGCGAGGTTGGCCGCCTCCGCCGCCTCCTTGGCGCCCTGGAGCTTCGCGTCCGTGATCTTATGGGCGGCGATCTCGGCCTGGTAGAGCCGGGTCTGGCGGGCGGTCTCCTCCAGGGCGACGTGGCGGCTCTCCTGGGCCAGCACGAACAACCACGCGACGATGCCGAGGATCACGATGAGGATGAGGAACACGCTGGTCAGCGCCGCCGCCAGGGACTCCCGGTGCTCGGGATGCTCCGAGACCGCGCCCGCATGGACGATGCCGAGGATGAGGGCGACGGCGCTCACGAGGGTGAGCATGAGGGCGAGGTAGCGCCCCAGGGGCGCGCCGAGCCAGACGGCGGTCCGCGCCGGCAGGACCCTGGCCAGGACATCCTGTGCCTGGACGTCGAGGCGGCCGTGGGGCTTGCAGAGATCCCCGCAGCGGGCGTCGAGGGAGCAGCAGAGTGAGCAGATGGCGCCGCCATAGGCCGGGCACTCGGCCATGTCCTCGGGCTCGAACGGGTGCTCGCACACCCGGCAGGTGATGGCGGCGGCCCCGTTCCAGTCGGTCTTCGGTGTCCGCGCGAGGTAGTAGCGCCCACCCGTGGCCCAGGCGATGGCCGGGGCCGAAAGGAAAGCGACTACGAGCGCCAGCATCGGGCCGAACGGGGTGAGGACGTGGCCGAGCCAGCCGAGATGGGCGGAGAAGCCCGCCAGCATGGACAGCACCATGGCGCCGGTGCCCACGGGGTTGATGGCGTAGAGGTGGGCCCGCTTGAACTCGATGCCGGGGGGCGACAGGCCCAGCGGCTTGTTGACGGCGAGATCGGCACTCAGGGCCCCGACCCAGGCCGAAACCACCACGGCGTAGAGGCTGAGGGTGCTCGCCAGGGTCTTGTCGATGCCGAGCTCCATGAGCAGGAGCGCGATGGCGACGTTGAAGACGAGCCAGACCACGCGGCCCGGATGGCTGTGGGTGAGGCGCGAGAAGAAGTTCGACCAGGCAATGGAGCCGGCATACGCGTTGGTGACGTTGATCTTGAGCTGCGAGACGAGGACGAACGCCGTCGTCAGGGCGATGGCCCGGGGGCCGGGGTCCACCACGTAGCCGAAGGCGACCGCGTACATCTGCGTCGGCTCGGCCGCCGCATCGGCCGGCACCCCGTGGTGCAGGGCGAGGATTGCGAGGAACGAGCCGAGCAGGATCTTGAGGAAGCCCGGCACGATCCAGCCGGCGCCGGCGGCAAGGACGGCGCTCCACCAGCGGCCCTCCCGGCCCGGCTCCGGCGCCGGGACGAACCGCAGAAAATCGACCTGCTCGCCCACCTGCGCCAGCAGGGCCAGCAGGATGCCGGTGGCGAGGCCGAAGCGGGCGAGATCGAACCCGCCTGCGCCCGTCTCTCCGGGAAAGCCGAGCCAGTCCGCCACCGGCGCCCCACCCCGCCCGACGATGAAGGCCAGGGGCAGGAGGTTGAGGACGATCCACAGGGGCTGGGTCCAGATCTGGAACCGGCTGATGAGGGTGATGCCGTAGATCACAAGGGGAATCACCGCCACCGCGCTGACGAGATAGCCGAGCGCCAGGGGTAAGCCGAAACCCATCCGCAGGGCGGTGGCCATGATCGCCGCCTCGATGGCGAAGAATAGGAACGTGAAGCTCGCATAGACCAGCGACGTCACCGTCGAGCCGATATAGCCGAAGCCCGCCCCCCGGGTGAGGAGATCGATGTCGACGCCGTGGCGGGCGGCGTAGGCGCAGATCGGGACCGCGGTGGCGAAGATGATGAGCGCCACCACCACGAGGGCGGCCAGCGTGTTGGTGAAGCCGAAGCCGAGCACGAGGGTGCCGCCGATGGCCTCCAGGGCCAAGAAGGACACGGCGCCGAGGGCCGTCTGCGCCACCCGCAGGCCCGACCAGCGCCGCGCCGCCTTGGCTGTGAAGCGCAGGGCATAATCCTCCAGCGTTTCGTCGGCGACGAAGCGGTTGTAGTCGCGCCGGATCGGCAGGATGCGCTGGGGTTCGGGCATGATTTCGGGTGAGGCGTAGCACGGATCGGCCCCCCGCGCGCCGCGCGGTCCAGCCTCGGGCAACCGCAAAGAGCTGGACGATGAACCCCCCGGCGACGGCGCTCCATACGCAAGACTGCGTATCGACCGCCCGGCGCGGCACGGCCTAGCCTTTGCCCATCGATCCACGGCCATCCGACCGGCCGCGCGACGAGAGATCACAAGGATTCGGTCACGATGGCAGAGGATCAGGGCAACGGGCTCCCATCGGCGCTGCGGCGCAGGCTTCTCATGGGGCTCGCCGGCCTGCCGGCCATGGCCCTGATGCCGCGCACGAGCTTCGCGGCGGCACCGGCCACCGCCGCGGTGAACACCACGGGCCTCGCGGTGACCGATACCGAGGTGACGGTGGGCGTCCTGCACTCCCTCACGGGCACCATGGCGATCTCCGAGACGGGGGCGCAGCAGGCGGAAAAGCTCGCCATCGCGCAGATTAACGAGGCCGGCGGCGTCCTCGGGCGTAAGATCAAGGTCGTGCAGGAGGACGGCGCCTCCGACTGGCCGACCTTCGCCGAGAAGGCGAAGAAGCTCCTCGTCAACGACCATTGCGCCGCCGTGATGGGCTGCTGGACCTCCGCCTCGCGCAAGGCCGTCCTGCCGGTGTTCGAGCAATATAACGGCCTGCTGTATTACCCGACCTTCTACGAAGGCCTGGAGCAGTCGAAGAACGTTTTCTACACCGGTCAGGAGGCGACGCAGCAGATTCTCGCCTCCCTCGACTGGGTGCACAAGGAGAAGGGCGCCAAATCGTTCTTTTTCATCGGCTCAGACTACATTTGGCCGCGCACCTCGAACAAGATTGCCCGCAAACACGTGGAGAACGTCCTCAAGGGCACCGTGGTCGGCGAGGAATATTTCCCCCTCGGGCACACCCAGTTCAACTCGGTGATCAACAAGCTCAAGCTCAAGAAGCCGGACGTGATCTTCACCGACGTGGTCGGTGGTTCCAACGTGGCGTTCTACAAGCAGCTCAAGGCCGCCGGCATCGACCTGTCGAAGCAGGTCCTGCTCACCATCTCGGTCACCGAGGACGAGATCGACGGCATCGGCGGCGAGAACATCGCCGGGGCCTATTCCTGCATGAAGTACTTCCAGTCGCTGAAGAATCCCAACAACGAGAAGTTCGTCGCCGCCTTCCACAAGATGTGGGGCGAGAAGACCGTCATCGGCGACGTGACCCAGGCGGCCTATCTCGGGCCGTTCCTGTGGAAGATGGCCTGCGAGAAGGCCGGGTCCTTCGACGTCGACAAGGTGGTGGCCGCCTCCCCCGGCCTCGAGTTCAAGGAGGCGCCGGAAGGCTACGTCCGGATCGACCCGAACCATCACCTCTGGTCGAAGACCCGCGTCGCCAAGGCCCTGCCGAACGGCCAGTTCGAGGTGGTCTACGAGAGCCCCGAACTCATCAAGCCCGACCCGTTCCCGAAGGGGTATCAGTAGGAACTGCACGTAACCCTCCCCCCTCTGCGGGGGGGGGGGGAGGGACCCGCGCTTGTCCTCAAAGGGATCAGGCGTGTGAATCCGCTCTCCTTTCAGGAGAGAGGGAACCGGTCGCAACGATCCTCAGACGGGGGCGTCCGTCCTGAACGGCCCGGTGCTTGCACAGAGACAGCCGCATTCTTCGGAAGGTTGGAAAAATGTTCGGCGACTATTCCCTCACGGACCTCAGCTCGATCTTCGTGATGCAGGGCTTCGCCGGGCTGATCCTGTTCTCGGTCTACACCCTGATGGCCCTGGGGCTGGCGATCATCTTCGGCCAGATGGGCGTGATCAACATGGCGCACGGGGAATTCATGATCCTCGGCGCCTACGTCACCTACCTGTGCTCCGGCTTCTTCCAGACCCACCTGCCGGCCCTGTTTCCGGCCTATTTCTTCGTCGCCATGGCCCTGGCTTTCATCGCGTCCGGGGCGCTCGGCATGCTGGTGGAATGGGCGCTGATCCGCCACCTCTACAAGCGGCCCCTCGACACCCTGCTCGCCACCTGGGGCCTGTCGCTCATCCTGCAGCAGACCTACCGCACGATCTTCGGCGCCCGCGAGGTCGGCGTCGAGCTTCCCGCTTGGCTTATCGGCTCGGTCCAGGTCACCGATTCCATCGAAATCCCCATCAACGGCATGTTCGTGATGGCGATCACGACGCTCATCACCATCGGCGTCGCGCTCCTCATGTACCGCTCGCGCTTCGGCGCCCAGGTCCGGGCCGTGGTGCAGAACCGGCCGATGGCCGGGGCGGTCGGCATCGACACCGAGCGAGTCGACCGTCTCACCTTCGGCCTCGGCTGCGGCATCGCCGGCATCGCGGGGTCCGCCTTCACCATGGTGGGCTCGACGGGGCCGACCTCGGGCCAGCTCTACATCGTCGACACCTTCCTCATCGTGGTCTTCGGCGGCGCCGCGTCGCTGCTCGGCACCATCGCGTCGGCCTTCTCGATCTCGCAGACCCAGTCGACCCTCGAATTCTTCCTGTCGGGCTCCACCGCGAAGGTGATCACCCTGCTCGCCGTGGTCGGCATCCTGATGCTGCGGCCGCAGGGCCTCTTCACCCTCAAAGTCCGGCGCTGAGGAGCGTTTTGCGATGACCCGTCCGAACCCCGCTCAGACCGTCAACGACAACCCGTTCATGAAGCCGATGGAGTGGGTGAGCCTCGCGCTCCTCGCCGCCGTGATCTTCGTCGTACTGCCGATGCTCCTCGACGCCTTCCGCCTCAACCTCGTGGGGAAGTACCTCACCTATTCGTTCGTGGCCCTCGGCCTCGTCATCTGCTGGGGCTTCGGCGGCATCCTGTCGCTCGGTCAGGGCGTGTTCTTCGGCCTCGGCGGCTACCTCATGGCCATGTACCTGAAGCTCGAAGCCTCTAGCGTCGAGAACACCAAGATCCAGTCGACGCCGGGCATCCCCGACTTCATGGACTGGAACCAGATCACCGCCCTGCCCTGGTTCTGGAAACCGTTCACCAGCCTACCCTTCACGCTGATCGCCGTGATCGTGGTCCCGGCGCTCTTCGCCTTCGTCATCGGCACGGCGATGTTCCGCCGCCGCGTCGGCGGCACCTACTTCGCCATCATCACCCAGGCCATCGCCGCCATCCTGACGATCCTCATCGTCGGCCAGCAGGGCTACACCGGCGGCATCAACGGCATCACCGATCTGCGCACCCTGAACGGCTGGGACATCCGGACGGATCAAGCCCACAATATCCTCTACTTCGTCAACGGCGCTCTGCTGGTGGCCTGCATCCTGTTCGCCCAGTACGTGAAGCGGTCGAAGCTCGGCCGCATCCTCGTGGCCATGCGCGACAAGGAGGACCGGGTCCGCTTCTCGGGCTACTCGGTGGCCGGCTTCAAGACCTTCGCGTTCTGTCTGGCGGCGGTGTTCGCGGCCATCGGCGGTGCGATGTTCACCCTCCAGGTCGGGTTCATGTCGCCCTCGTTCGTCGGCATCGTGCCCTCCATCGAGATGGTGATCTACGCCGCCGTCGGCGGGCGCCTGTCTCTGTTCGGCGCCGTCTGGGGCACGCTGCTGGTCAACTGGGCCAAGACCACCTTCTCGGAGAGCTTTCCCGAACTGTGGCTGTTCGGCCTCGGCGGCCTGTTCATTCTCGTGGTGCTCGCCTTCCCCAACGGTTTGGCCGGCATCTACCGGACGTATGTCGAGCCGCGCCTGACCCGCCGCGCGAAGGCCCCGGAGCCCGCGCCCGCCGCCCTGCCCCACGCGGCCGAGTAGGAGTTCCGCCCATGAACGCCGCCCTTCTGCCCTCGCATCCCATCGGCGCCGCCCCGGCGGAACAGGAGTTCCTGCTGGCGGTGGAAGCCCTCACCGTTTCGTTCGATGGCTTCAAGGCGGTCAACGACGTGTCGTTCTACGTCGATCCGAACGAGATCCGGGTGATCATCGGTCCCAACGGCGCCGGCAAGACCACGGTGCTCGACCTCATCTGCGGGCGCACCAAGGCGAGTTCCGGTTCGATCAAGTACAAGGGGCAGGAACTCACCAAGCTCTCCGAGAGCGGCATCGTGCAGGCCGGGGTCGGCCGTAAGTTTCAGACGCCGTCGATCTACGACGACCTCACGGTGTTCGAGAACCTCGAGATCTCGTACCCGCGCGGCCGCTCGGTGTTCGGGGCCCTCACCTTCAAGCGGGATGCGCAGGTCCGCGACCGCATCGAGGAGGTGGCCCACATGATCTTTCTCAAGGATCAGCTCCTGGAGCGCGCCGAGTTCCTCAGCCACGGCCAGAAGCAGTGGCTCGAGATCGGCATGCTGCTGATCCAGGACCCGGAACTCCTCATGCTCGACGAGCCGGTGGCCGGCATGAGCGTCGGCGAGCGCATCAAGACCGCCGAGTTGCTCAACCAGATCATCGTCGGCCGCTCGGTGCTCGTCATCGAGCACGACATGAAGTTCGTGGAGGACATCGCCCACCGGGTCACCGTGCTGCACCAGGGGCGCGTGCTCTCGGAGGGCTCCATGGAGCGGGTGAAGAACGACCCCAAGGTCATCGAAGTCTATCTTGGCCACTGAGAGGAACGGGCTCATGCTCCAGACCACGCCTGCCCCCCTCTTCGCGCCCCACATCCAGGGCGGCGTCCAGCCGATGCTGGCGATCCGGGACCTCCACGCCGCCTACGGCCAGAGCGAGGTGCTGCACGGCCTCGACATCACGGTGGCGCCGGCTGAGATCGTCGCCGTCATGGGCCGCAACGGCATGGGCAAGTCCACGCTCATGAAGACCCTCATGGGGATCGTGCCGGTGAAATCCGGGTCGATCGCCGTCGACGGTACGCCCGTCGCCGCCCTCAAGAGCCACCAGCGCGTGGCGCAGGGACTCGCCTACGTGCCGCAGGGCCGGATGATCTTTTCGGCCATGACCGTGCAGGAGAACATCGAGACGGGGCTCACCGTGACGAACGAGCGCCGGGTGCCGGGAGACCTCTACGAGATGTTCCCCGTGCTCCTCGAGATGAAGGGAAGGCGGGGCGGCAACCTGTCGGGCGGCCAGCAGCAGCAGCTCGCCATCGCGCGGGCGCTCGCGAGCCGCCCCAAGGTGCTGCTGCTCGACGAGCCGACGGAGGGCATCCAGCCGTCGATCATCCGCGAGATGGGGCGCACCCTGAAGAAGATCCGCGACGCGCGGGGCCTCTCCATCGTGGTCTCCGAGCAGGTCCTGAGCTTCGCCCTCGATGTCGCCGACCGGGTTCTGGTCATCGAGAACGGCCACATCGTCCACGAGTCGCTCCGCGCCGACATCGACGAGGCGAAGGTCGCCCGGTTCCTCTCGGTCTAATCGTTTTGGAAGGGCCTCGTCAGGCTCTTCCCGACGCCGAAACCACCTCTTGCGCGGGGCCGGACCCACCGGTCCGCGCGAACAGGGACGCATGTCCTGAAGCCCAGCAAAGGGAGTACGCCACGATGGCAGAGACGCTGATCAAGGTCGATCTCAAGCAATCGGCCTACGACAACGACAAGGTCCACAACCGCTGGCACCCCGACATCCCCATGGTCGCCATGGTGAAGCCCGGCGACGACTTCATCGTCGAGACCTACGACTGGACCGGCGGTTTCATCAAGAACAACGATTCCGCCGACGACGTGCGCGACATCGATCTCTCCATCGTCCACTTCCTTTCCGGGCCCATCGGCGTCGAGGGTGCCGAGCCCGGCGACCTCCTCGTGGTCGATCTCCTCGACATCGGCGCCATGCCGGAGAGCCAGTGGGGCTTCAACGGCTTCTTCTCCAAGAAGAACGGCGGCGGCTTCCTCGACGAGCACTTCCCCCTGGCCCAGAAGTCGATCTGGGACTTCGAGGGGATGTTCACGAAATCCCGCCACATCCCCGGCGTGCGCTTCCCCGGCCTGATCCATCCCGGCCTCATCGGCTGCCTGCCCGACCCGAAGATGCTGGAGACCTGGAACACCCGCGAAAAGGCCCTGTTCGACACCGACCCCAACCGGGTGCCGGCGCTCGCCACCCTCCCCTTCGCCCCCACTGCCCATATGGGCCGGCTCAAGGGTGAGGCCCGCGACAAGGCGGCGGCGGAAGGCGCCCGCACGGTGCCGGGGCGCGAGCACGGCGGCAATTGCGACATCAAGGACCTGTCGCGCGGCTCGAAGATCTACTTCCCCGTCTACGTGCCGGGGGCCGGCCTCTCCATGGGCGACCTGCATTTCAGCCAGGGCGACGGCGAGATCACCTTCTGCGGCGCCATCGAGATGGCCGGCTGGGTCCATCTCAAGGTCAACATCATCAAGGACGGGATGCGCAAGTACGGGATCAAGAACCCGATCTTCAAGCCCTCCCCGATCACCCCGAAATTCGACGACCACCTCATCTTCGAGGGCGTCTCCGTCGACGAGTACGGCAAGCAGCACTACCTCGATGTCACCGTGGCGTACCGCCAGGCCTGCCTCAACGCCATTGAGTACCTGAAGAAGTTCGGCTACTCGGGCGCGCAGGCCTACTCGATCCTCGGCACGGCGCCGGTCCAGGGCCACATCTCGGGCGTGGTCGACATCCCCAACGCCTGCGCGACCCTGTGGATTCCGACCAAGATCTTCGAGTTCGACATCAATCCCGGTGCGGACGGGCCGACGAAGTTCCTCGACGGCTCGATCCAGATGCCGCTCTCGCCGGATCTTTGAGGGTACGCCCGCGCGTCGGATCGGGCGCGGGTCCCCTCTCCTGGAAGGAGAGGGAGCATTGCTGTGCTTGCACGCCACCCTTCGCTATTCTTCGGGAGCGGCTCCATGCCCGTCTACGATTACAGTTGCGCCGCCTGCGGGCCGTTCACGGTTTTGCGCCCCATGGCGCAGTTTCAGGATCCGCACGACTGCCCCGATTGCGGATCGTCCTGCGGGCGCGCCTTCCTGAACGCGCCCAACCTCGCCTCCATGGATGCGGGCCGGCGCAAGGCCTTCGCCACGAACGAGCGGAGCCAGCACGCGCCCCGCAAGTCGTCCGGGCACGGGGCCGGCTGCGGCTGCTGCTCGGGCGCCAAGGCGAAATCCAATCCCGCGGCCGCCAAGAGTTTTCCCAACGCGCGGCCGTGGATGATCAGCCACTGACACCGCCAACACCCCCTCCCCCCTCTGCGGGGAGGGTGACCCTCGCGCAAGCAAGGGGCGGGAGAGGGGAGCGCCGTATCCGGCTCGGTCGTGCCGGGCTTCGTATCCTCCAGGCGTCGCGCCGCCCCTCTCCCGACCCGCTTCG
>NZ_BPQD01000023.1 GCF_022179065.1 Methylobacterium adhaesivum | reverse complement strand
ACTTTTCAGGAGGCAGGCCAGGCGCGGGTGGCCATGTCGTTGGCGATCCATTGCGCCAGGTGGGTGGCTTCCGCCGCCTTGGTCTGGCTGGACCAGACCTGAGCCACGTCGCCATCGACTTGGCGCGCTGTCTGAGCGACCGTTGGGACGGTGTTCGGATCCAGAGCGCGCGCGACGACGTGCTGGATAGCGACCAAGTCGGGCGAGGAACGAAAGTTAAAGAGGAGGGGGAAGCGGGCTCCCCCGAAATCGGCCTGCAGCCGCTGAAAGGCGTCCTGGCGCGCGCCAGCGAAGACCATGATCCGCTGCTTGTCGTCACCGACGCCGGTGATGACGGTCTGTCCGCCAAAGAAGGCCGACAGCAGGAAGTCGTATTGCGCGTAAGTTGTGTCCTGGAATTCATCGACGAAAACGAAGGGATAGGTGGCGACAAGCGCCCGACGGATGTGGGGATTGGCCCGGAGCAGCAGCTCCTCGAGCCGGTTGATGCCGACGAAGGTAAGTGCAGAGGGCTGGCCTGGCCGTAGTTGCGTTGCCCACCAGCGGGCGATGGCGAACTCGGCGGCGTTCTGGGGCGCGATAGGTCCCATGGGCAGGCGATAGCTGCCGACGATCTTGGGTTCAAAGTCGCTCGCGCTGTAGCCGGCGATTTCCGCCTGCCATTCCGGCGGCGCACTGAGCCGGGCGAGAGTGAGGAAGCCTTCTATCGCCTTGCGCTTTGGGAAGGAGATTTCGTAGGGCCGGGTCGGGCGCCAGTCGGCGGGGATGGCGTTGAGAAAGCGATCGACTAGGCTCTTGGTAAAGGCGTCGAAGGTGACCGACACGAACCGGTTGGCGAACTCTGGTGGGCACCGCTGGCGGACGCGCGACGCGAGATTGTTGGCTGCATCTGTTTTGAACGAAATCGCCAGCACGCGGTGCGGCGCTCGGCATAGGCCCGTCTCAAGCAGATAGTCGGCGCGTTGGGCTAGAAACTCAGTCTTGCCGGCGCCGGGGCCAGCGACCACGCACGCCGAGCCGGCGTGGCGCAGGGCATTCCACGCCGCCGGTTCGAGATCGTTAATGCCGCGTGGGCGCCAGTCCTCTGGCCGAATAAGGCGCATGGTCAGGCACCCGCGGGCGGCGGCGGGGTGAGACGAGCGACAATTGAGGTCAGGAGTGCGCGCAGTTCTTCGGGAGCGGCGGCTGCGAGGGCAGCCGGGTCTTGTGCACTCAACACCCGAACGTGGGTGCTGGGCTTGCCGCGCCCCAGGAACAGATACCGATACCAGCGCATCAAACCGTCCTGGTCGGCAGCGTACAGGTGAGGCAGGCCGTCGTCGCCGAGAACCGCCGTGCGTGGCTCCCCTGCAGGCGAAGGCCCCTGGCGGCCGGGTTCGACGATCTGATAGGCGAGCGGGAGAGCCTTCAGCATCGAGTAGTCGAGGTCGAGGGGCGTGCAGAAGAAGACATTGAACTGGCGCAGCCAATTCATCCAGTTTGTGATATTCGCAGTGTCCTCGATCGGCAGAGCATCGAAAGCCGCCAGATTGGCGGCTGGCCCTTGGGGGTTAAGATGCTGTCCGAAGATGGCCTGTGGCGTGACGTTGTTTGCGAGCAGTTGCGTGCAGGCCGTTTTGATACGTCCCCACCCACCCCCAGAACGACCCCAGTCGAGATCTAGCAAGGTGGCGTAGGGGATGTCGAGATCGGTCAGCAGTCGCCAGAGGTGGTTCACATGCCGACCGCCCAGCGGAACGACCGCGACAAAGGATCGATCGATGTCTAGCCCCATCGACTCGGCGAAACGGGGAAGAACGACCTCCTCGGACGCACCTTCTCCCAGCACGACGAAGCGCGCGAAATAGAGTTCGGGATAGGTCCGCACGGCCTCGCGAATGAATTTCGATGCCTCTTCCTCGCCGACGGGGAGGTTGATCGGGCGGATGCGGGCCGTCCGATCGTGCGGATCGAGCCGGAAGTGCCGGACCTGCGTCGGATCCACCCGGGCGAGGATGCTTGGGGAATGGCTGGAGACAACGGCCTGCGCCTGCGGCGACTTCGTCAGGTCCTGTATCTGCCGGACGATGCGGGAGAGATAGAAGGGAGCGAGATTGTTCTCGGGCTCTTCGATCGCGATGAGCGTGAGCGCCGGTAACGGTACGCCGCCGGCCTGGAAACCGGCCCCAGCAGGATCGGCGACGATCCCGGCTTCAACGTCCAGTGTCGCCGCGGTCATCGCCAAATGGAAGAGCGACCTCTGGCCGTCGCTCAGGTCATCGAGGGCTCGCTCCCGGCCGACCTCATCGGGGCGGAAGACCACCTCTACCTTGCGGATGAAATGCTCAAAACGCAGATCGAGCGGGCGGAAGACCGGCGTCGTGTCGGTCCCGGCTGTGTAAACTTCCTGCCACCGCCGCGTCACCGCTGCGGCAATCACATCGACGGCCGGCTCCCCGGCGAAAGCGCCGTTCAAGGCGGCGCCGGCGTTTGTGAACGTGTCGCGGACACCCTGCGACCAGTTGATGGCGCGCCACAGCCTGCCGCGCAGAAAGGCCGTCACCTGGGAGGCACCGTCCCGCGTCGCCGGCACGTAGATCATTTGGATCCGCGCCCGGTCGGCGGCCTTCAGCTCGGTGCAATCAGCGTCGGTGAACGCCCCGAAAGTCCGGACCGCCAAGTATTTCTGTTCAATCGCACCATCGAGCGAACCGTCATCGGTCCAGGTCGCTTCGAGACGCAGGCGGCATTTCAGCTTGCCCGCCTCGTCAGCGGCCATCTGGTGGAAGAATTCCGGAATTGCCGCGCCGCCGGCACCGTCGGCGTCCAGTTCCGGAAATGCAATGATTGCCTCTAGGACGAAGTTTCGCTGGAGCGGCGCGACAAGCTCGGCGGAAGGGACATGGAAATCTTGGCGCCGTAGGCGTCGCTGATCGCCGGTCACGCCGAAGAGGCGTTGCAGGGCCTGCATCAGGGCCGTCTTCCCCGCACCATTGACGCCGACAAACGTAGTGAGGCCGGAGGTGAGGTCGACGCTTGTCGCTTCAGGTCCGAAGCAGCGGAAATTCGTCAGACTGAGCCGCTCAATAAACATGTTTCCGCCTCCCCTTATCGGCGGCTCATCGCGTCAAGTTTCCCTTGATCAGCCGCCGCCACCGTCCATGATCTCGCCACCTATACTTCATGGATCAGTATAAATCGCGCTTGGGACAAAACTTCTGATAAAATCGCCATCGATTGGCGATAGCCAAGACTACGACTTAGGATCCGGCGGTCAGCCCGAGCAAAGCGTGGTGGATCGCGATGGCTGGTCGCTCAACCGTTCTGGCATGTTCGGATCGCCAGAATGCCGGATGTTCGACGACTGGAGAAAGCACGATCTGTTCGTCGGCCCGCTTCACGCGCCCCAAATACGCGTTTACGCCCGCCGCTGCCGACAGCGCATCGCCGCCGAGCAGATACCCCGCCATGAAGCCGGAGGCATGGTTTTCCGCGTATTTGCCCGAACGGAACCGATCAACGCCTTCGACCACATACTCGCGGCAAAGGTAGGTGTCGCTTCCATCCAGGCGCTTGCATTCGATGATCGCGTGAGGATCGTGCTCAGCGTGGCGTAGGAAAACTTCTACGACATACAGGGGAATGTCTGTTCGACCGTCGGGTGTCTTGACATCGGGGGTAGAGCGCGACTCCATGCCGAGCGCCACGATGAAGGACTTTCCCCACGCCAGCATTCCGGACGTCAGAGCCTGGCGCATTCCGTCTCGCAGCCGCTCGGTCATGACGACCTCGCCCTCTAAGGCCGTCTTCCCATCTATGGCCGCCAAAGCCCAGCCCTCCCGCACCGTTACCAGAATCGCGGCGACCACCTCATCGGCTAGGGCGATATATTCGCGCCCGACCACGCCTTGGGACTCATGGGGGATCCTCAATGTCGGCGCCCCGCAAAGCTCTCGGCGATCACCGCGTCTGCGTCCTCAAGCGCCACGCTCTCCAGCCAGTGGCGACGAGCCGCAGGCTTGATGATCACGACCTCGTTGCGACCATGGACCCGCAGTTCGCGCTGACCGGTGAGTGCGCTGGTGAGAGGCACCTTCATTCGGTCCTCGAGCCGTCCGAAGACGGCTGCGAGACTTCCGTCAGGCGAAACGATCTCGATCTCCGGGACCTTGGCGCCATCCTCCGAGACGAACCGGACGATCCTCATGGCCTCAGTGCCACGCAGGTCGAACACCTCTGCCCGGACGCTTCGCTGGCGACGAGCCGAAAGCCACCGGTCCAGCACCGCCGAGAAGGTCCGGGCATAGGCCGCGACACCCTCGCTCGCTTCCGCCGGTATCATGGAGTCGGAAAGCCCCGCATTCCATTGCCATCCGGCCTTGAGGAGCCCGTCTCTCACCACTATCCGGTCATCGGCATCGAGGCCGTAGAGGTCGAAGACAGCCTCGTCGAGCGCGATCCAATCTTCTGCGTTCGGAGCCCGAGTTCGGAATTGCTGCTCAAGCGCATAGATCTTTCGACCGGCATCTGAACCCGCGATCAGGTTGAGATCCGGTGTGGGCAGCAGCGCCACGTCCTGTCGGAAGAGACGCCGTTTGTAGAGGCCGAACTCTCCGGCGGTCATGAGGAAGAACCAAGCCGCCAAGGCTGAGCCCAAGACTCCGGCGAGGATATGGGCTGCTTCGCGATGGGACGCGGGGAAGGGTGCGCCAAAGAAGGCTTCGGCGAAGACGAGGTCGCGATCGGCGACCGCGGTCAACGGCCTTGGCCCTCCGGGCAGAAACTCCTTCACCAGCAGCAGTGGTGCCGTATACAGCGCCCGATCCCGGGGCCGCTCGGCGTTTGTCAGCCCGAATGCAGGAAGCCGCTCCGGCACTTGGAACGGCGACAAGTCGTCCTTCTGCAGATACTCGAGCGACACGAGCGCGCTCGCATCACCGCTGCGGTTGCCCAGAATCAAGCCGTCCCCGATCACGGTCCCCAGATCCCTCAGCCGCTCGCCGAGCGCCCGATGAGCGTCGGTAAGCTCGTCCACGAGGCGCAGGTCCCTACGTCGCCCGAAAGCGGCCGTCTTGAGGCGGGTGGGTCTCGCCTCCCAGTCGTCCAACGAAAGACGGACGATGTCGCTGGGTGCGATTTCAAAAGTATGGGAACGCGGACCAGCGGGCGACCATGGGACCTGAACGATGGTCAGGGTCTCGGTGGGCTGGGGCCGATGCCGGGCGAAAAGGACCATAGCCGGCATCGCCGCGCCTTCGAACAGCCAAGATCGCAGGTTCGACAGATTGACGAGGGTCACGGGGCCTAGCTCCCGGACCACGTGGCGTGCCGCCGCGCCGCCTGTCTTGCTGGCGCTGAAAAACGGTGTGGCGCTGAGAACCATGCCGAAGCGCGTCTGTGCATTCGCGAATTCGGCGGCCCGCATAAGGAAGTCGAGGCCAACGCCGCGCGGTTGAGCGGGAAGGGTTCCGCTGCCCTTGCGGCGATCGGCCGTGCCAGCTTTACCCTTGAAGCTCCAAGGCGGGTTGCCGACGATGACGTCGAACGACTTCAGGCCGTCATCTTCGATGAGATGTTCGGCCCCTGCGTCTGTCTTCTCAATGGCCCTAGCGTCGCCAACGAATAGCGTTCGGCCGATCAGGGGCTCGAACGTCAGTCCTTCTGGAGGCTGCGGATCGGGATCAAGTTCTAGCGCGGCTAGATATAGGCTGAAAGCGGCGACCCGGATCGCAGCTTCGCTGATGTCGACCCCGTAAATCTGAGTATAGAGCGCCTTACGGATGACCGCACGCGTGGCTGGCGTCTTCAGGCGCTTCAAATGAGTCAACCGCCGAAATGCCTCGACAAGAAACACGCCCGATCCACACGTCAGGTCGAGCACGGTCTGCTCGCCGTCGAGGCCGTCCATCACCTCGTCAAGGATCAAGGAGACCACTGGCAGGCGGGTATAGTAGACACCTGCTCGGGTGGCTTCCGTCGACCGCGCGCGTCCGGCGACGGGCGCAGCGCCCGAGTGGGCGAACTGTTCGTAAATCGAACTGATCAACTCTACCGGGATGACGTCGAACTGATACGGGAAGAAGGTGGTCTGTCCGCTGATCGGATCGACGGCGTCCAGAAAGTTCGCGACTCGGGAAAGATGCTCTGGCGCCGGCGGGGCCGCCGAGTACGGCGGGAACATGTCGCCGTTGAAGGTCTTGGACAGCCACTGGAACAGTCGGCTGGTAGCCTGCCGGTCGCGCAGCGCGGCCGACAGACGCATCGTGCCGCAAAGACTGTTCATCCGGTCTGCGGTGATGATGTCGCGATCAAGCAGATACTGGGTGAAGATTGCCCGGCCGATCAGCGCCTGGGCCTCGTCGCGGACGAGGTTCGCCGACACTAGGTCACGTTCGAGGACGGCTAGATCCGCCAGCAGTTGTTGATCGACCGCGGTCTTGCGATCCACCTGCTTCGTTTTGGTCCAGAACTGCCCGGTCTCCATGGCGAAGCGGCCAGCGAGCGCATCGAGTTCCTTCAGTCCGGATGCGATCGTAAGGAAGGTTGCGAGACGGTTCTGGGCCGGATCGGCCTCCGGCCGGGGGCGACCGAAGCCGTTATAGAGATCGATGCGATCCGGCGACACGATCCAGAGTAGGGGCGCGAAACCCTCATTCCAGATCTGGCCTGCCTCCTGAAAAG
>NZ_BPQD01000022.1 GCF_022179065.1 Methylobacterium adhaesivum | reverse complement strand
TGAGCTACGCCCGCGTGGCGTCCCGCCTCGTCTCCGCTGCGGTGTCGGCGGTGTATGTTCGGCCGCCTGAGCTGTCAAGCAGGCTCCGACGGCATTCCCGAACTTCCTTTCGGACCCGTCGATTCCCCCGTCGATCTCTCCTCGGCGTCGTAACCGCGGGGAGGGGACCACCGTCCATGGCGGCGGCTCGCCACCGCCATAATCCGAAGGAACGGCGGCGGTCGCCGGATGCGTGTCCGTCGGGGCACAGGTGTTGCCCGGTCTCTACAGCCCGACCGGGGCGGCTGCACTACGACTGGCGGCGTAGCGCGCGGGTGAACTCGTGGCGCCGGTTCACGGCTGACTGTCGCAATCATGGCGCGTGCGTCCCATCCCTCCGTCGATCCGGCCCTCGATGCCGCCGCGCTCCTGCGGCGCATCGGATTCCTCGGCCTGTTCGTCATCGTCCCGGCAACGGCCCAGATGGGCCGCCGCGCGGCGGTGATCCTCGCCCCCATCGCCGTCGTGCTCCTCGTCCTCGCCAGCGCCATCGACGGAAAGTCCGGCCCGTGGCGGCCCGCCGCGCTCCGCCTCCTGCGCAGGCCGGCCTGGCTCGCCGGGCTCCTCCTCATCCTGTGGGCGATCCTGTCCCTGGTCTGGACGCCGTTTCCGGATCTGGCGACGGAGCGGTTGCTCAATCTGATCGCGACGATCCTCCTCACCATCGCGGGCTACCTCTCCCTGCCGGAGCGGATGCGCTCGGCCAATCTCTATCTTCTGCCCGTGGGGACGGCGGCGGCGGCCCTCGTTGCGATCCTCCTCGGCCTGTTCGAGCATCGCTTCGCCGGTCCTTCGGGGGATGTCGACGGCACGCTCGATCGGGGCCTGACGCTCCTGGCGCTTCTGGTCTGGCCGGCGGTGGCGTGGCTGCGGTCACGCGGCCGCGATCTCGAATCCCTCGGCCTCGCGCTGCTCGTGGCGGCGGCGCTCGTGGTCTCGCCGAACGCTCCCCAGCTTGCCGCCCTCGCCGTGGGAGCGGCCGCTTTCGCCCTCACGACCCTGCGGCCGTCTCTGGGCATCACGGTGGCGAGCCTCGGCGCGGCGCTGCTCCTCGTGGCGGCCCCCCTGCTGCCGTTCCTCGCGCGTCCCGTCGCGTCGGCCCTGTTCGGCCCGGTCTCGCCCGGTGCCCTGTCCCTGAAGGTCTGGCAGAAGATCGTCACCACCGAGCCCCTGCGTCTCGTGACCGGGCACGGGTTCGAAACCGCCCTGCGCGGGCGGATCGTCAATCTCCTGCCCGCCAACGCGCCCACCACCCTTCTGTTCGAGCTGTGGTACGAACTCGGCATCGTGGGTGCCTTCGCGGCAGCTTTCGCGCTCCATGCCGCGATCCGGCGGGGCGGTCGCGAGACCCCCGTGCTCGTTCCCGGTGCCATGGCGGCCTTCGCGGCGGCCTTCACCATCGCGTGCATCGGCGTCGGTCTGACGGTGATGTGGTGGCTGACCACCCTGACCGTGGCGATCCTGAGCTTCGTTGCCGTCGCACGCGGCCAGTTCCGCACCCGGCGTCCCAAGGCGAGCCAGCTCCCCCAGCACGAGACGCCCTGACGGCGGCGGTCGGGCAATTCCGACCCGCCGGTTCAGGTGTCGGCGCGCGCCTCGATGGCCTCCATGTCGCCGTCCGACAGACCGAAATGGTGTCCGATCTCGTGGACGAGGACATGGGTGACGAGGTGCCCGAGGGTCTCCTCGTGCTCGGCCCAGTAGTCCAACAGGGGTCGGCGATAGAGCCAGATTTGGTTCGGCATCTGACCCGTCGCGATGTCGCCGGCCTGGGCGAGCCCGATCCCCCGGAAGAGGCCCAGCAGATCGAACTCGCTGGCGCAGTCCATCTCCGTCAAGGTCTCGTCGTCGGGGAAATCCTCGACGTGGACGATCACTCCCGGACACAGGGCGCGGAATTCCTCGGGCAGAGCTTCGAAGGCCGCCCGCGCCAGGGTTTCCATATCCGCGAGGGACGGGGCATGACGCCCGGCCCAGTCGTCCTCCGCTGTCGTGCTCACCGGATCACCGGCAGGATTCGCTCGGCGAGGAAGCCCGCGAGATCGCTGGTGATGTGGTCGATATGCGCCTCCCGGACGGCTTCCTGCTCGAACGCCTCCCGGAAAGGGTCGAGGGTCCGGGGCACCACCAGCACCGTCGCCATGCCGATCTCATGGGGAACCACGAGGTTGCGGGCGATGTCCTCGAACAGGGCCGAGCGGCGGGGATCGACGCCATGGCGCAGGAGGAAACGCTCGTAGGTCGAGCGTTCGGGCTTCGGGACGAAATCCGCATCGGCGATATCGAACACATCCTCGAAATGATCGAGGATCCCGATCTTGCGCGCCACGCTCTCGGCGTGCCGCCGCGATCCGTTGGTGAGAATGAGCTTGCGTCCGGGCAGATCCGCAATGGCGGTGCCGAGCGCCGGATCGAGGGCGATGGTGGAGTGGTCGATGTCGTGGGCGAAGTCGAGAAAATCGTGCGGGTCGATGGCCGCCTCGGTCATCAGCGCCTTCAGCGTGGTGCCGTAGCGATGATAGAAATACTTCTGAAGGGCTCGGGCGGAGAGGCCGTCGAGCCCATAGAGGCGCATCACGTAGAGGGTGATGCGCTCGTCCACCTGCGGCCAGACCCGCGCGTCGCTCGGATAGAGCGTGTTGTCGAGGTCGAACACCCAGGTATCGACATGGTCGAAGCCTCGGGAGCCGGCGGAGGTGAAGTGGCTTTCGCCGGGAAGGAACAAGGCGGTACGACTTGGATGCGGGCCGGGTGATCCGGCCGGGACGGCTAAGATGGGGCAGCTTGGCGAAAAAGGAAGCTCTACTGTTCGCGGGAATGCCGATCGCCGCATTCCGCACCCCTGCGCCGGCTCGCCGAGGAGGCGAGCCGGATCCCGGTCGTCAGCTCCGGCGGATGAGGGTGCCGGCACCGTAATCGGTGAACAGCTCCAGCAGCACGGCATGGCTCACCTTGCCGTCGAGGATGACCACCGCTTCCACGCCCTGCTCGAGGGCGTAGATGCAGGTTTCGACCTTCGGGATCATGCCGCCCGTGATGGTGCCGTCGGCGATGAGGCGCCGGCAATCTTCGAGGGTCAGTTCGGGGATGAGCTTCTTGTCCTTGTCGAGGACGCCCGGCACGTCGGTGAGGAGCAGCAGGCGCTTGGCCCGCAGCGCCCCCGCGATGGCACCCGCGAAGGTGTCGGCGTTGACGTTGTAGGTCTGTCCGTCTGCCCCGAACGCCACGGGGGCGAGGACCGGAATCAGTTCGGCCTTCAGCACCGCGTCAAGGACGCCGCGCTCGACGTGGTCGGGCTCGCCCACGAGGCCGAGATCGATCTCCGTCTCCGCCTTGCTCTCCGGATCGACGACCGTGCGCAGGGCCTTCTTGGCCCGCACCATGTTGCCGTCCTTGCCGCACAGGCCGATGGCGCGGCCGCCCTCGGCCGAGATCCACCCGACGATCTGCTTGTTGATGGACCCGGCCAGGACCATCTCGACCACCTCGACGGTGGCCTCGTCGGTCACGCGAAGACCGCCCTTGAATTCGGATTCGATGCCGAGCCGCCCGAGCATCCGACCGATCTGCGGCCCGCCGCCATGCACAACGATCGGCTTGAGGCCGGATTGCTCGAGCAGAACGATGTCCTCGGCGAAATCCTCCGCCGCGGCCCGGTCGCCCATGGCGTGCCCGCCATACTTGATGACGACGATCTCCTGATCGTAACGCTGCATGTGCGGCAGCGCCTGAACCAGAACCTCGGCACGCACGTGCACGTTCGGCAACGGGTCTTTCATCGTGGGGCTCGTTCCTCGATGCGTGCCGGGCGAGCTTGCACGGCGCCGGGTTTCTAACCCAGGCATGTGACTCTGCGAAGCAGCCGGGCGGGATTTTTGTGCGCCGCGTCGCGGGACCTCGTCCCAACCCTTCTAGATCACGGCCTCGATCAGGCCGAGGCGGCGCGCCTCGTCGGCCTCGATGTACCAGTTCGACGGCGCGCGGGTGAGGACTTCGTCGAGGGTCACGGTGGAGCCGATGACGAGATTGGCGAAGCCTTCGTTCTGGATCTCGATGGAACATTCCAGCTCATGGAGCGCGGCCTTCACCGTGGCGATGCAGGTGGTCAGTGGGCCGTTGATCGTCAGGGTCTTGGCGATCTTCCGCTCGTGGATCATCAGGCGCGTGCCGCGCGTGAGATAGCGGTTGGAGCGGGCAAAGAAGCTCATGAAGGTGGTGCCCGCCGAGTAGATGGCGGCTTTACCCAGGAAGACGATCCGCCGATGCGGGTCGAGGGCGCTGGCGAAGCGGATGTCCTCCCCCATCATACGCGCCACTTCCGGATCGCCGCCCAGGGTCGAAAGTTCGACGACGACGAAATCCCGGTCCGCCGCCGCGTCGAGCTGGCTTCGGAAATCCTTGTACATGTCCTGATCGACGGTGCCTGACAGAAGGATGGCGGGCGCCGTGAAGGCGGAAGCGGGCAGGGGCTGAGCGTCCATCGTCTACTCGTCGAGATCCGGCGTATCGCGGGAGATACGGGTTTAGAGACGCCCGCCCGAAGGCTCCGGTTCCCGGCCATTTTTCCTGCCACGCCGTTGGACTCGATCCGTCCTCGGCGGAACGCGGGCGCCGAGGATTCCGCCGTGACGATCGATCACTTGAAAAAGGCGTTTCTTTAGGTTTCGAGCCGGACATTTATGGAAATTTTACCGTCATCCGCGATGATAAGACTTGTCGCCCAGGGGCTTAAGCCGATGCTTGACGCCGATCTATTCGTTGCCCGCCCGACTCTTACCAGTCCCGGCCCGCTTCTCACCGCACTCTATCGCTTCGGCGCCGAAGCGTCCTCGACGGCGGATCTCTGGCATCAACTGACGGAGAACTACATCGTCGACCTCGATGCCGTGGCGGCCCTGCTGCCGCGTGCCGAGTCCGGGTCGGTTCTGCCCCAAAGCGGCGATTGAACGGGCGGCGCGCACCGGCGCTCTCCAGAGACGCCCGCCGGGCAAATCTCGTGGCACGCGGTATGCGTGCCCGTCATCGAACGCCAAGAAGACTTTCAGAAACGGTATTTTGGGGAACGCTCGAGACAACGATCACGCGGCCGCTCGAACGCCCGAGCAACTCCGCGGACCTTCTTCGCCATTCGAACAAGGGGTCCGTTATGTCCGATCTGCTGTCCGTTGCCCTCGTCTGCGCGTCCCTCGTCCCCACCGATCATTGCTCGCGGGCAACGGCCCTCGACGTCATCGTGTCCCCCGCGCGCACGCCGATGGAATGCCTGGTCCACGGGCAGGTGGTGGCCGCGTCCACCAATCTGCTGGAGGGCGACGACCGCTATCTCAAGGTCACCTGCGAGCGCCGTCACGCCGACCTGCGTCGGCTCCGGCGGGCCGGCTACGCGGCGGCCGTGGTGCTCGTGCCCCGGGACGCGATCTGATCCGGCGGCATGGCCCACGCCGAACCGGGCGATCCCGTCGTCAGTGGGACGTTTCGGCCAGATCGAGGCGGTCGCCGACCTTGAGGACGCCGCCGGCCACCACCTCAGCATAGACGCCGCAATCCGTGTGGCCGAGGTGGCGCGACAGGGTGTGGGGGATCGCGAGATCGCGAAGCCCCGTGACCGGATCGACATTGGTCGCGGCGCAACGCTCGGTGCGCTTGAGGACCCGTAAGGCCACGCCGTCCGGCGTTGTGAGCGTCCGACCCACGAGGTCGAGTTCGCGCCATGCCGCGAGGCCCGCGATGTGGAGGTTGGCCCGAAATCGTAAGGGATCGACGGCCGCGCCCGTCATGGTCTCGATGGCCGCGACGCTCGCGAGGTTGAGCAGCGAAACGTAGCCGCGCGGTGAATCGGTGAAGCGGAAGCCGTCCGGGGCGGCGAGAACCGCCAGCGGTCCTCGCAGGGCCTCGGGCAGATAGTCGGCGAGAAAGCCCGCGATGACGGCGCGTCCCTCCGCCGTCCCGAGGTCACCACGTGCAACGATCTGGCCCCCGTGCCGGATCGTCAGGCTGTTCTCGTCCGCCGCGTAGCGTACGTCGAGGCAGGCGAGCGCCTCGTGCCGCATGAGCATGAGAAACTTGATCTTGGGCTGGTGGATGGGCGCCCTCGGGTCGAACCCCGATGGGCCGTTCTCGACGGCAAACAAGCGATCACCCGGAAAGTACCCGCCGGCATCGAGGGCTGCGGTGTCGAGGCGTTCGGGGGACAGGCCCTTTACGGGATAGCGGTGGAGGGCGGCCAGATGCAGATCGGAGGTCATCGCACGAGCATGGCCTCCCGACCCCGGACGGCGCAAGCGGCCGATCGATTTCCCCGTCGGCGCCCGGCACGAGACCGGTCCAAGCCCCTTGTGGTGCGAAATTGCAACACCACATCTTGGAGACCGGAGACCATCGTGGTGCCGGGGTTCTCGCGGCGAGTTCCTGGAAACTCGGGCCGGGGGACATCGTTTCGGTGAGGCCGTGCTGCATCACGCGGGCGGGACCGGGCCGGTACGGGAAAGGTGGCGGACATGAACTTCGAAATCTACACCGAACGCGCGCGCGGCTTCGTCCAGTCGGCGCAGACCCTGGCCATGCGCGAGGGGCATCCGCAATTGCAGCCCGGGCATCTCCTCAAGGTGCTGCTCGACGATCCCGAAGGCCTGTGCGCCGGTCTCATCGACCGCGCCGGCGGGCAGTCGCGCGTGGCGTTGGCGCAAGTCGAGGCGTGGCTCGCCAAGCAGCCGAAGGTCTCCGGCAATGCGTCGCAGCCCCAGGCGACGCGCGAACTCGTGCGCCTGTTCGATACCGCCGAGAAGGCGGCCGAGAAGGCCGGCGATTCCTACGTTACCGTGGAGCGCCTGCTCCTCGCCCTCGCGGTGGAGAAGGACACGGAGGCGGGCAAGGCCCTCGCTGCCGCCGGCGTGACCCCGGCTTCCCTCAACGGCGCCATCAACGCCCTGCGCAAGGGCCGCACCGCCGACAACGCCACGGCGGAGAATGCCTACGACGCGCTCAAGAAGTACGCCCGCGATCTGACGGAGGCGGCCCGCGAGGGCAAGCTCGATCCCGTCATCGGCCGCGACGAGGAGATCCGCCGCACGATTCAGGTTCTGTCGCGGCGCACGAAGAACAATCCTGTCCTCATCGGCGAGCCCGGCGTCGGCAAGACCGCGATCGTCGAAGGATTGGCCCTGCGCATCATCGATGGCGACGTGCCCGAGAGCCTGAAGGAGAAGAGCCTGCTCGCCCTCGACATGGGCGCCCTCATCGCCGGGGCGAAGTATCGCGGCGAGTTCGAGGAGCGCCTGAAGGGCGTGCTCTCCGAGGTCACGGCGGCCGAGGGCGGCATCATCCTGTTCATCGACGAGATGCACACCCTGGTCGGCGCCGGCAAGGCGGACGGGGCGATGGACGCCTCGAACCTCCTCAAGCCCGCCCTCGCGCGCGGCGAACTTCACTGCGTCGGCGCCACCACCCTCGACGAGTACCGCAAGCACGTCGAGAAGGACGCGGCCCTCGCCCGCCGCTTCCAGCCGGTCTTCGTGTCCGAACCGACCATCGAGGACACGGTCTCGATCCTGCGCGGTATCAAGGAGAAGTACGAGCAGCACCACGGGGTGCGCATCCAGGATGCGGCCCTGGTGGCCGCCGCCACCCTGTCGAACCGCTACATCACCGACCGCTTCCTGCCCGACAAGGCCATCGACCTCATGGACGAAGCAGGTTCGCGCCTGCGCATGCAGGTCGATTCGAAGCCCGAGGAGCTCGACAACATCGACCGCGAGATCGTGCGCCGGAAGATCGAGGGCGAGGCCCTGAAGAAGGAGACCGACACCGCGTCGCGCGACCGCCTCGTGCGCCTCGAGAAGGAGCTCGCCGACCTCGAGGAGCAATCCGCCGCCATCACCTCGCGCTGGAAGGCGGAGAAGGACAAGCTCGGAGCCGCGGCCGACCTCAAGAAACGCCTCGACGAGGCCCGGACCGAACTCGCCAATGCGCAGCGCCAGGGCCAGTACCAGCGCGCCGGCGAACTTGCCTACGGCGTCGTGCCGGGCCTGGAGAAGCAGCTCGCCGAGATCGAGGCGGCGGCCGAAGCGGCCGTCGACCGCGACGGCATGGTCGAGGAGGCGGTGACGCCGGCCCACATCGCCGGGGTCGTCTCGCGCTGGACCGGCGTGCCCGTGGACAAGATGCTGGAGGGAGAGCGCGAGAAGCTGCTCGCCATGGAGGCGGCCCTGTCGAAGCGGGTGGTGGGCCAGCGCGAGGCGGTGGAGGCGGTCGCGACCGCCGTGCGCCGGGCACGGGCCGGCTTGCAGGATCCGAACCGGCCCATCGGCTCGTTCATGTTCCTCGGGCCGACGGGCGTCGGCAAGACCGAGCTGACGAAGGCCCTGGCCGGATTCCTGTTCGACGACGACACCGCCTTGGTCCGCATCGACATGTCGGAATACATGGAGAAGCACGCGGTGGCCCGCCTCATCGGCGCGCCTCCCGGTTACGTCGGTTACGAGGAAGGCGGTGCGCTGACCGAGGCCGTGCGGCGCCGGCCGTATCAGGTCGTCCTCTTCGACGAGGTCGAGAAGGCGCATCCGGACGTGTTCAACGTCCTGCTGCAGGTGCTCGACGACGGGCGTCTGACGGATGGGCAGGGGCGCACGGTGGATTTCCGCAACACGCTTCTCATCATGACCTCGAACCTCGGGTCCGAATACCTCGTCAATCAGGCCGAGGGCGAAGACACCGAATCCGTGCGCGACGAGGTAATGGGGGTGGTCCGCCACCACTTCCGTCCGGAATTCCTGAACCGGATCGACGAGATCATCCTGTTCCACCGCCTCAAGCGGTCGGAAATGGGCGCCATCGTCGATATCCAGCTCGAACGGCTGCAGAAGCTCTTGGACGAGCGCAAGATCATTATCGACGTCGAGCCCGAGGCGCGCGACTGGCTCGCCGACAAGGGCTACGACCCGGCCTACGGGGCTCGCCCCCTCAAGCGCGTGATCCAGAAGGCGGTGCAGGATCGTCTGGCCGAACAACTGCTGTCGGGAGCGATCCACGATGGTGAAGCGGTGCCCGTGCGCCTCGGACCCCTCGGCCTCACCGTCGGCGACACCCTCGCGGCCGAGACACGGCCGCAGAATCTGCTCCTCAACTGAGCGGATGTGATCCGGTACGGCACCCCGTGATGCGGCGATCGCTCAGTCGACGATGTTCCGTGTCACGGGGACTGCATGGTGGTCAGGCCCGGATGTCGACGAGCCGGTCCGTACCGCCGTTGTTGGCCATCAACTTTTTGACCTGATCCTTGATCTGATCCTCGACCGTCTGCCGCTCCTGCAGGGACAGGGCGCTCAACTGGTCCTCGGTCATATTCATGCCCTTGAGGATGTTGGCCCGCATTCGCTCCAGCGGCGACATCTTGGCGTACTTGAGAAAGTCGCCGGCCACGCTGTCCGACGATGTGGTGTCGGTATCCTTGGTGGCGGTGCGCGTGCTCGCGGACTTGGAAACGGGCCATGCCGAGGAAGCGGTGATGCTCGATACCTTCATGGGGGGACCTCGCCTGGATGGTGTAAGCTTTCTTAACCAAGCAAGGCGTAGACCACGGAGCGCATTCCTCTCAACTTAATTAAAACAAAGGGTTGTGCGGATGGCTGTCTTTTCGGTTGGGCTCCTGACTTTGGAGGGCGGCAATTCTTGCCGGAGGAAGGGACGATCTTGCCGCCTGACATGGCACCCGAGTCCTCGGCGGTGAGGTGTGATGGTCCAAAGCGCGCTTCACGACCTTCGCGGTGGCACCCGGTTCTGGCTTCGAACACGACGGCCCGGCAGGTATTTCGTGAACGGCACTGCCGCGATCCCTGGACTGTTGGTCGCGCTGATCCATATCGATGAGCGATTTCTTGACGTGCTCGGCCGAAATGTCTCCTCGGAAACAACGCCCCGCGAGAGACTATCGCCGGTTGCGCCCAGGTCTTAAACCCGACGGTCACGCTTCAAGACGGACGAATGCCATGCGATCCTGCGCCCTTCCCGCCCTTCTGCTCCTGATCGGCGTCGTACCGGCGGGGGCTGGCTCACTGCCCGTCGACGAGACCACCTATATCGAGCACTCCCTCAACCGCGACGGTCCCCTCGTCGTCGAACACCGGCCCATCGCCCGGACGCCTGGCGGACGCCGCAGCGGTTCGTCCGCCGAACTCGCCGGTTTCTGCCATGAGGGCGGGATCATTCGCCGTCGCGACGAGTTCGGTCAGCCGGTGATCCTGCGCCAGCGCGAGATCTGCGACAACGTCGCGCCGCGGACGCTCTACCCGGGCGAGGTCGACGCCCGCCCGACCTGGCCGGAGGAGCCCGGCTCGCGCCGCCGCGTCCTGCGCGTCAAGGGCTGAGCGTTCAGCCGTAGCGATGCAGGCTCGCGCCGTTGCGCTTGAGCCAGCGTTCCGCCTCGTCGACATTCGGGCAGATGGAGCCGACGAGACTCCAGAACCGGGACGAGTGGTTCATCTCCCGGAGATGCGCCATCTCGTGGGCGACGAGGTAGTCGAGCACCACGGGCGGCGCCAGGATCAGCCGCCACGAGAAATTCAAAGCGCCCTGCGCCGTGCAGGAGCCCCAGCGGCTCCGTGTGTCCCGCACGGTGATGCGCGTCGGCGCCTGGCCGATGGCCGCCGTGTAGGCTGTCACCGCCGCCATCAGGTCGCGCCGCGCCTCGCGCTCCAGGAAATCGCCGATCCGCCGGGCAATATGGGGCGCCTCGCAGGCCACCGAGATCACGGGATCGTCCGCGCCCTGTTCGATCCGCGTCAGGCCGCCCGAGACACCGCGATGCAGGATCCGATGCGGCACGCCGCGCAGGGGCAGGATTGCGCCGGCCTGGAAGGTGATCCGCTCCGGCAGCTTCGCCAGACGCATGGCGATCCAGCCGCCATGGCCCACCGCGAATTTCTGAGCCACCGCCAGCGAGGTCCGGGCCGGCAGGGTCATCACGACTTCGCCCGTGGCGCTCGACACCCGCAGGGTCAACCGTCGCGCCGTCGGCCGACGCCGCAGGGCGACGCGAAAGGTCTCGCCCTCATGGACGACGTCGAGATGGTCCGGGTCCGGCCCGCGCAGCAGGGCTAATCGCATGGGCACAGCTTAGCGGGGCCGGCGCCCCGCCGCCATCGGGTCCGGTCGAATTGCTGGGGGTGTGCCGCCTCAGGCCGTCGCCTCGTGCGAGAGGGCGGGGCGGGCCTGCATGGCGCGGATGAATTCGGCGATGCGGGGCGCGATCACCGTGCGGTAGCGCGAGCCGTTGAAGACCCCGTAATGTCCGACCCCCTGCTGGAGGTGATAGTCCTTGCGCTCGGGAGCCAGGTTCGGCGTGAGGTCGAGGGCCGCCTTGGTCTGGCCGACACCGGAAATGTCGTCGTTCTCGCCCTCGATGGCGAGAATGGCGCAGGTCCGGATCGCCCCGAGGTCGACGGGCGTGCCCGCGTGCATCATCGTCCCCTTGGGTAGGGCGTGGTCGACGAACACGGTCTTGACCGTTTGCAGATAGAACTCCGCCGTGAGGTCCATCACCGCGAGATACTCATCGTAGAAGTCCCGGTGCTTCTCGGCGGAGTCGCCGTCTCCGGTGACGAGGTGGTCGAACATCTCGGCATGGGCGTTGACGTGGCGATCGAGGTTCATCGCCATGAAGCCCGAGAGCTGGAAGAACCCCGGATAGACACTGCGCCACGCGCCTGGATAGCCCGCCGGCACGGTGGTGATGCAGTTGCGCTCGAACCACTCCGTGCCACGCTCCTGGGCGAGGCAATTCACGGCCGTGGGTGAGCGGCGGGTGTCGATGGGCCCACCCATGAGAGTCATGGAGACGGGACTGGGGTTCTGTCCCCGCGCCTCCATCACCGCGATGGCGGCGAGCACAGGGACGGCGGGCTGGCACACGGCCATCACGTGAAGGTCTGGCCCCAGCGCCGTGAACAGCTCGATGAGGTAATCGATGTAGGTGTCGAGGTCGAAGCGCCCGGCGCTGAGGGGCACCATGCGGGCATCGGTCCAGTCGGTGATGAACACCTGATGGTTCGGCAGCATCGCCTCCACCGTGCCGCGCAGCAGAGTGGCGTAGTGCCCCGACATGGGAGCGACGATGAGGAGCGTGGGCTGCGTCTCCCCGGGTCCGCGGACGAACCCACGGTCGAAGGTGATGGCCCGGCAGAACGGACGCTCCCACACCACGCGTTCGCTCACCGGCACGCTCACGCCGTCGACCCAGGTGCCGCTGAGCCCGAAGGCCGGCTTGGCATAGCGTCGCGTCACGCGCTCAAACATCTCGCAGGCCGCCGCCATGCTGCGGGCGTACGGACCGTACGCGAGGGGATTGGCCGGGTTCTCGAGGCTGTGCTTGATCATGTCGGCGGCGACCCGCGCCGGCGTCGTCATGATCCGGGCGGTCTCGTACCAATAGTAGGCTAGGTTCACCGTGGCGTTCCCCTTCTCGAGGCCGCGCGGTCGGCCGATGGCGCCCGCGCATCGCGCCTGTCCGTTCATTGCCAGGCTCGCCCCGACTTAGGGCGAAACCCGCGACGACAAGTCCATGGAGC
The DNA here is from genome assembly GCF_022179065.1 of Methylobacterium adhaesivum. Taxonomy (GTDB): domain Bacteria; phylum Pseudomonadota; class Alphaproteobacteria; order Rhizobiales; family Beijerinckiaceae; genus Methylobacterium; species Methylobacterium adhaesivum. The sequence goes on along the minus strand of NZ_BPQD01000022.1, from coordinate 27,609 downwards.
GGCGTTTCAGCCGATTGTCCAGGGACAACGAGACGTTGCGGTTAAGACCTCGTGTTTTCCGTACGGTAACGTACATTAGAAGGTGGCCGATTGGGTTGTGAGCGAAGTGATTGCTCATGATGGGATGGACGTGCACGCGCGAAGCCCTATCGTTCTGACGACATGATGGATATCGGCACCAACGGTCTCGGACGCGACGCGCGGCATCTGCGGCTCGATACGTTCGTCCGCCTGCGCTGGCTCGCGATTACCGGCCAGAGCGCCGCCGTGGTCGGGGCACAGTTCGGCCTCGGGCTGCCCCTGCCGTTCGGGTGGTGTTTCCTCGTCATCGCCGCCTCGTCCTGGCTGAACCTGGCGCTCCGCATCCGGTTTCCGGCGAGCTATCGCCTCAGCGACGATTCCGCGGCGCTGCTCCTTGCCTTCGACATCATCCAGCTTGCCGCCCTGCTGTTCCTCACAGGCGGTCTGCAGAACCCGTTCTCGCTCCTGTTCCTCGCACCCGTGCTGATCTCGGCGACAGCCCTTCCGCCCGAGCGCACCTTGGCGTTGGGGCTCCTCGCCATCGGCCTCGCGACCCTGTTGGCGCTGGTCCACCGGCCCCTGCCGTGGTTCGCCGATGGGCGCCTCGAACTGCCGTTTCTCTACATTTCCGGGGTCTGGACCGCGATCCTCCTCGGGACGGCGTTCACGGGGGTCTATGCCTGGAAGGTCGCCGAGGAGACCCGTCTCCTCGCCCAGGCGCTGGCCGCTACGGAACTCGTGCTGGCCCGCGAGCAGCACCTGTCGCAGCTCGACGGCCTGGCGGCGGCGGCGGCGCACGAACTCGGCACCCCGCTCGGCACCATCATGGTGGTCACGAAGGAACTCAGCCGCCAGCTTGCGCCCACGGCGTCGCCGAGCGTGCGCGAGGATCTGGCCCTGCTAAGGGATCAAGTCGACCGATGCCGCAGCATCCTGTCCAAACTGACCTCTCTCGACGGCGATGGAGCCGGCTTCCTCCAGACCGTGACCCTGAGCCACCTCGTGGAGGAACTCGTCGACCCCCAACGCGCCATGGGCATCATCCTTGATGTCACGAGCCGGGGGGAGGGGCCCGAACCCTCGTGCCGGCGCAATCCCGGCGTGCTGTTCGGGCTGGCTAACATCATCGACAACGCCGTGGATTTCGCCGAGACCCGGGTGATCATCGAGGCGCGCTGGACCTACGATCAGGTCTGGCTCGAGATGCGCGACGACGGTCCGGGGTTTTCCGGCGAGGTGCTCCTCCGCGCGGGCGAGCCCTACGTGACCACGCGGGGAGCCGACCGGACCCGCTCGGGCGATAGCACCGGCGCCGGCCTCGGTCTCGGTCTCTTCATCGCCAAGACGCTCATCGAGCGCTCCGGAGCGCAGCTCACCTTGTCCAACGCGTCCGGGTCCTCCGCGACGGGCGCCGTCGTCCGCGTGTCCTGGACGCGTCAGGCTTTCGAGCGCGGCATTACGGCAGGCCGACATGCACAGAACGGGGAGGTGCCAACCCCTGATCAGGATCAATCCGGTGCCTATATAAACCTCTGAAGTTGTAGCGAAACCGACACACCGAACTCAGGGAGACGCGTCGCATGCTGACGCAGACTGGAACGACGGCGCCCGGCGCCGACATCATACCCCTCGGCGACAACGATCCTCTGGCTGCCTTCGCCGATCGCAGCCTCCTTATCGTCGACGACGACAAGCCGTTTTCCACTCGCTTGGCCCGTGCGATGGAGATGCGCGGCTACGAGGTCCACGTCGCCGAGAGCGTCGCCGAAGGCGTGTCGATGGTGGACGCGCGGGCTCCCGCCTTCGCGGTCATCGACATGCGTCTCGCCGACGGCAACGGCCTCGATGTCATCGCCCGTCTGAAGGAGCGTCGCCCCGAAGCGCGCGGCGTGATCCTCACGGGGTACGGCAACATCGCCACGGCGGTGACGGCGGTGAAGCTCGGCGCATTCGACTACCTCGCCAAGCCCGCCGACGCCGACGAGATTCACGGCACCCTCATGGCCCAGCCGGGCGAACGCGCCGATCCACCGGAAAATCCGATGTCGGCCGACCGGGTGCGCTGGGAGCACATCCAGCGGGTCTACGAGCTGTGTAGCCGCAACGTCTCGGAGACGGCGCGGCGTCTCAACATGCACCGCCGGACCCTGCAGCGCATCCTGGCCAAGCGCGCGCCGCGGTAACGCGCATGCCTGCGAAGTTGCGCGGTCCCGCCGGATCGCGCTACTTCGCGGCATCGCTGGCCCCATGAGGGTCGGTCGTGACGGAACGACAAACGAGGCGCCACGCCAGTGAACACGCGCAATCTCATCACGATCGTCAGCATGATGGTCCTGGTCGGCACGGAAGTCTTCGCCGTCGCTATCGCGGCCGGATGGGCGCTGGCCGGCATCTTCGAGCTGGGCGATACCGTCGGCCACGTGCTGATGGCCCTGTTCAGCCTCTGTGCCGCCTGGGTGATGCTTCAGCTTTGGCGCCGGGCCACCAGCATCGAGCCCCTGCGCACCGCGCCCGCCACGCCCCGCCGCTAGGGACGACGGGCCGGTCCGCGTTGCCAGGGCGGCGTTTCCCGATTATCGCGGGGGCGCCCCGCCACGCGCAGTCGAGTTCAGGCCCATGAAAGCACGCATCATCGTCACCCTGAAGACCGGCGTGCTCGATCCGCAGGGCAAGGCGATCGAGGCGGCCCTGACCTCGTTCGGCCTCTCCGGCGTCGACGGGGTGCGCCAGGGCAAGGTATTCGACGTCGAGCTCGCCGGCGACGATCGCGCGGCGGCCGAAGCGACCCTCAAGGCCGCGTGCGAAAAGCTTCTCGCCAACACCGTGGTCGAGAACTACGCGATCGAGATTCTCTGATGCGCGCCGCCATCGTCGTCTTTCCGGGCTCGAACCGCGACGCGGACGTGGCCCGCGCCCTCACCCAGGCCGGGGCCGAAGTGGTGAAGGTCTGGCACGCCGACACCGAACTGCCGGCTGGAACCGACCTCGCCGTCCTGCCAGGCGGGTTCTCCTATGGCGATTACCTGCGCTGCGGCGCGATCGCGGGCCGGGCGGCCGCCATGGATGCCGTGCGGGCGCACGCGGCGCGCGGCGGCCTCGTTCTGGGCATCTGCAACGGCTTCCAGATCCTGTGCGAATCCGGTCTCCTGCCGGGCGTACTCATGCGCAATGTCGATCGCCGCTTCATCTGCCATCGGCAGTTGCTGCGGGTGGAACGCGCCGACACGCGCTTCACCACGGCTTACGCCAAGGATCAGGTGATCGACGTTTGCGTGGCACACGGCGAAGGCAATTATTTCGCGGATGCCGATACCATCGCGCGTCTTGAAGGTGATGGCCGCGTCGCGTTCCGCTACTGCGACGCGTCGGGGGCCCTGACGGTGGATGCCAATCGCAATGGCTCGCTCAACTCCATCGCGGGCATCTATTCGGAAAAGCTCAACGTGCTGGGCTTGATGCCCCACCCGGAGAACTTCGTGGAAGACTTGGTCGGTGGCACGGACGGACGCGGGCTTTTCGCGAGTTTGGCAGCTTAGGCGGCAAAAACCCTCCCCCCTTTGCAGGGGAGGGTGGTAGCAAAACGACCGGGAGAGGGGCGGCGCTGACCTCTTCGAATAAGGACAGTGCTCCCCTCATCCGACCCGCTTCGCGGGCCACCTTCTCCCGCTGAGGGGAGAAGGAAGCTCCCCGCCTCAATGGCCGTCGAATTCCATCAGGGTCCGCACCGGCACGTCGAGGTCGCGCAGCTTCTGGGCGCCGCCGATCTCCGGCAGATCGATGACGAAACAGGCCGCCACCACCTCGGCGCCGATCCGGCGCAGCAGGTTGACCGCGGCGCAGGCGGTGCCACCCGTGGCGATGAGATCGTCGACCAGGAGCACGCGGTCGCCCGGCTTGATGGCGTCCACGTGGATTTCCATCTCGTCTGTGCCGTATTCCAGGGCGTAGGCGATGGAGACGGTCTTGTGGGGTAGTTTGCCCTTCTTGCGGATTGGCACGAACCCCGACGACAGCTGGTGCGCCACCGCTCCGCCGAGAATGAAGCCGCGCGCCTCAATGCCCGCGACCTGATCGATCCGCCCGCCCGCGAACGGATGCACGAGGGCATCCACCGCCCGCCGGAAGGCGCGCGGATCGCTGAGCAGGGTGGTGATGTCGCGGAACACGATGCCGGGCTTCGGGTAATCAGGAATCGAACGGATCGACTCCTTCAGGGCGATGTGGCGGCGGGAATCCATGGCAGCGGCCTTCGTCGGGGGCGGTGTCGAGGGGAGTAGGTTCAGGCGTTGGCGCGGCGCAGGAGCTTCACGAGGTCCCCGTGGAGATGCTCGTTGCCGGCCGCGACGGAACGGGCCGCCAGGGGCTCGGCACCGCCATCGGCGCTGGAGACGAAGCCGCCGGCCTCGCGGACGAGGATGATGCCCGCGGCGATGTCCCAGGTCTGCAGGTCGCGCTCCCAGTACAGGTCCGAGCGTCCGCACGCGACATAGGCGAGGTCGAGGGCTGCCGAACCGAACCGGCGGATTCCGCCGCTCACCGCCATCACGGCGGCGACCTCGCGCAGGAGTTTCGGATGGTCGCCGCGCCCGAGATACGGCGAGCCATAGGCCACGAGGGCATCCGCCATGTCGACACGGCCGGATACGCGCAGGCGACGGTTGTTGAGGTAGGCGCCCTTGCCGCGCTCGGCCACGAACAGCTCGTCCTTGGCCGGATCGTAGATCACGCCAGCCACGATCTGGCCCTCGCGCTCAAGGCCGACCGAGATGGCGAAATGCGGGATGCCGTGGAGGAAGTTGGTGGTGCCGTCCAGGGGATCGACGTGCCAGGTGTGGCTCTTGTCCGCCCCCTCGACGATGCCGGACTCCTCGAGCACGAGGCCGTAGCCGGGCCGGGCCTTCATCAGGGCGTCGCGCAGTACCTCCTCGGCCTTGCGGTCCGCCGCCGAGACGAAGTTGCCCGGCCCTTTACGCGAAACCTGAAGGTTCTCGATCTCGCCGTAGTCGCGCTTGAGGCCACGGGCGGCCTTGCGGACGGCATCGACCATAACGGTCATAAGGGGTGAGCTGATCATCGCTTGAAGGGTCCGGGTCGATTCAAAGAACGTCGGGACGATACGGCGTGGATAGGGCCATAGCATGTTTGGCGCCGGCCTCATCCCCGGTCGGGGTCGGGCGGTCTACTTCACGTTGGCCCGCTCGGAGGCCATCCGCTCGGCGCGGGTCCGCTCCTCGGGTGTCAGGTCCGTCAGGTTCTGGTCGAGCCAGCCGTCGGAGAGGCCCTGCGCCGCGGCGGCGAGATTCCAGGCCGCGGCCTCCACGGTGTTCTTCGGTATGCCGCGTCCGGACGCGTAGAGGCGCGCGACGCGGTTCTGGGCGATGGCGTTGCCGCGCGACGCCGCGTGCAGGAAGTAGCGCGCCGCCCGGACCTCATCCTTGGGCACCCCTGTGCCGTTGAAGAGCAGGATGGCGAACTCGACCTCACCGGCGAGATCGCCATTGTCGGCGGCCCGGCGAAACAGTTCGGCGGCCTGGGCTGGATCCTTCGGCACGCCCCGTCCCTGAAGATAGAGGACGCCGAGATCGTGCTGGGCGGCGCCGATCTCGCCGTCGGCGGCCTTGCGGAACAGCGTCGCGGCGCGGGCCTGATCGGCTTCCTTGCCCGTGCCGAGGAGGATCAGCGCGAGGTTGTAGGAGGCCGTGGCATCACCCTTCGCGGAGGCCTGCTCCAGCCAGTGCTGACCGGCCTTCAGATCCTTCGGGCCGCCGCGACCGTCGATGGACATGAGGCCGAGCGACGCCATGGCGTGGATGTCGCCTTGCGCAGCGGCCAGACGATACCATTCGGCGGCCTTCTTCGGGTCCTGCTTGATGCCGAGGCCCTGGTTGTAGAGCTCACCGAGCAGCGTCATCGCCGCGGCGTCCTTGGGGTTGGCCGTCAGCCGCTTCGTCGCCTCGCGAAAGGCGGTGGTGTATTGGCCGCGCTGATAGGCGCCGAAGGCGATATCGGTTTCCTTGTTCGCCGTGGGCGGGCGGGCGCCCATCACACCGGGCGTGTAGGGCGTCGGCAGTTCCTTCAGCGGCGCGGTGAAGACTTCCTTCGTGGCTGCCTTCGGGAGCGGCGCTTGTGACGTCGGCGGTGTTTGCGTGTTCGCGCCCGGTGCCACGGCGGTTGCCGGTCGCGGCGTTTCCGCCACGGCCATGGCCGGCACCGTCAGCACCAGGTTTGCTGCGATTAGGGGCGCGATGGCCCTCACGCGGCGGACCCCGCCGCCGTCACGATTGCCTGGATCGCGGCTACGTCTGCTTCGTCACCCATCCACAGGGCGCTTTCCAACCCAAGAAATTCCACGCCTGTCGCCACAAGGGCGTCGATCTCGCCCGCTTCGTGGGCCACAGCGATACAGGGCGTCTCGAAGATCTCCGTCCACCACGCGGCCCGGTCGAGGACCGTCGCGGCCTCGGGCGCTATCCCATCGGCGTAGAGGCCACCGAACATGACGTAATCGACGCCGGCCTCGCCGGCTTCCATGGCCGCGTGCTTCTGCTCGTGACCTCCGGCGCCGAGGATCCGTCCGTCGTCGAGGCGCTCGCGCAGCTCGGCAAGGTCTCCGTCGCGCGCCTTGTCGAGGTGGACGCCGTCGGCGCCACCCCGCGCGGAGACGCTGACGATGTCGCCGGCGAATCCGGGACAGGCGACCACGAGGGCCGCCCCGGTGCCCTGCGCCGCCGGGCCTATGCGCTTGACGAGGTTCACGAGGCTGCGCTCGTCGGAGGGCGCGAGCCGCAGGATCACGGCGGCGACGTCACCGGCCGCGCAGGCCGCCGTGAGGGCCGCCGCGAGGGCGTCGGCGTCCCCCGCCTCGACCCGGTGCGGGGTCAAGAGGGCGAGGCGGGTGCGGGGCTCGGCCATGGGGTTCCCTCCGGACGATCGGGCGCTCAGCGCGCCGCGCCGATCTTCGGATCGAGGGAGCCGTCGGCGTAGCGCTTGGCCATGTTGGCCACGGAGATCGGGCGGATCTTCGAGCCCTTACCAGCGGTGCCGAACTCCTCGAAGCGCTGGCGGCAGAGCTTCGTCATCGCCTCCATGGCGGGCTTGAGGTACTTGCGCGGATCGAACTCGGCCTTGTTCTCGGCGAGGATCTTCCGGATCTGCCCGGTCATCGCCATGCGGTTGTCGGTGTCGATGTTGATCTTGCGCACGCCGTGCTTGATGCCGCGCTGGATCTCCTCCACCGGCACGCCCCAGGTCGGCTTCATCGCGCCGCCATACTGATTGATGATGTCCTGCAGGTCCTGCGGCACCGAGGAAGAGCCGTGCATCACGAGGTGCGTCGTGGGCAGTCGGCGATGGATCTCCTCGATCACGTTCATGGCGAGCACTTCGCCGTCGGGTTTGCGCGTGAACTTGTAGGCGCCGTGGCTGGTGCCCATGGCGACCGCGAGGGCGTCGACCTTCGTGGCTTCGACGAACTTCACCGCCTCGTCGGGATCGGTCAGAAGCTGGTCGTGGCTGAGCACGCCCTCGGCGCCGTGGCCGTCCTCGGCCTCGCCCTCGCCGCTCTCGAGGGAGCCGAGCACGCCGAGTTCGCCCTCCACCGACACGCCGGCCCAATGGGCCATCCTCGTCACGTTGCGGGTGATCTCGACGTTGTAGGCGTAATCGGCCGGGGTCTTGCCGTCGGCCTTGAGCGACCCGTCCATCATCACCGACGTGAATCCGTACTGGATCGCCGTGGCGCAGGTGGCCTCGTCGCTGCCGTGGTCGAGGTGCATGCAAACGGGGATGTGCGGATAGACTTCGACGAGGCCGTCGATGAGCTTGGCGAGTACGATGTCGTTTGCGTAGGCGCGCGCGCCCTTGCTCGCCTGGAGGATGACGGGCGAATCGGTGGCATCCGCCGCCGCCATGATGGCGAGGCCCTGCTCCATGTTGTTCAGGTTGAACGCCGGCACGCCGTATTCATGCTCGGCGGCATGGTCCAGGAGCTGCCTCAGGGTGATGCGGGCCATGGGTTTCTCCACACGATGAGGCCGACCCCGTGAGGCGCCGTCCGTTGAATTTGGCTCGTCTTTTCTGACGTTTGCCGCTCCGTCGCAACCGCTATCGACGGCCGTCCCAAGCGATCGCCTCATCCCAAGAATGTCCGGCGCGGGCGACTGGGCAAGTCCCCCGCGCGACCGGCGGCGTCGCGGGTCGATTGAGTGCCGTAGAAAAGGTGTCAGGCCTTGGCGCGCAGGGCCTCGACGCCGGGCAGTTCCTTGCCTTCCAGCCATTCGAGGAAGGCACCGCCGGCGGTGGAGACGTACGAGAACGTCTCGGCCACGCCGGCATGGTTGAGGGCCGCCACGGTATCGCCGCCGCCCGCGACGGAGACCAGCTTGCCGGACGCCGTCCGCTCGGCCGCGTGGCGGGCCGCCGCCACTGTCGCTGCGTCGAAGGGGGTGAGTTCGAAGGCGCCGAGGGGGCCGTTCCACACCAGGGTCGCCGCCGTGTCGATGGCAGCGTTGATCTCGGCCACCGTGGCGGGGCCGGCATCGAGGATCATACCTGTGTCGGGCACGGCCGCGACTGACACGGTCTCGTGGGCCGCATTCGCCTTGAACTCCGTGGCGACGACGGCGTCCACGGGCAGGATGATCCGGCAGTTGGCGGCTTTCGCCGCCGCGACGATGCGCAGGGCCGTCTCAGCGAGATCCTTCTCGCAGAGGGACTTACCGACCCCGAGTCCCTGCGCGTGCAGGAAGGTGTTGGCCATGCCGCCGCCGATGACGAGCATGTCGACCTTGGCGACGAGGTTCTGCAGCAGGTCGATTTTCGAAGACACCTTGGCGCCGCCGACCAGGGCGATCACGGGGCGCGCGGGCGCTTCCAGACCCTTGGTCAGGGCATCGAGTTCGGCCTGCATCAGCCGGCCGGCATAGGCCGGCAGCACGTGGGCGAGACCCTCGGTGGAGGCGTGGGCCCGGTGCGCGGCCGAGAAGGCTTCGTTGACGAAGAGATCGCCGTTGGCGGCAAGATCGCGGGTGAAGGCCGGGTCGTTCTTCTCTTCGCCGGGATGAAAGCGGGTGTTTTCCAGGAGGAGGACGTCGCCGTCCTTGAGGGCGGCCACGGCCGCTTCGGCGGCGGGGCCGACGCAATCCTCGGCGAAGGCCACCGGGCGGCCGAGATGCTCGGCGATGGCGGCCACCACGGGCTTCAGGGATTCGCTCGCCACCGGCTTACCCTTGGGACGGCCGAAATGGGCGAGCAGCACCACCCGTCCGCCCTTGTCGGCGATCTCCCGGATGGTCGGCACGATGCGCGCGATGCGGGTCGCATCCGTCACGCGGCCGGCTTCCATGGGCACGTTGACGTCCACGCGCAGGAGCACGCGCTTGCCGTTGAGGGCGCCGGCATCGTCGAGGGTACGGAAAGCGGTCATCGGGGCCTGACGTCTCGGAATGGGTTGGCGCCTTGGCGTGGGCCGGGGACTTGGAAGGCGCTGGAGGCTCGGGGGCGGCTCAGCGCGGCGGAATCAGGGTGTCGAGGTGGAAGCGCTGGGCCGCGATGGTCAGCGCCACCGTGAGCACGGCGGTGATGACGGCCGTCAGCACCAGGGCGCCGGAACCCGGCAGGCCGCGGGTCCGGTCGGCGATGGCGCGGACTTCGCTGCGCAGGGCCGAGAGGTCGGTCTGGCGCGCGGCCTCGTTCATGCGGGCGGCCGCCCCCTCGATCTTCTCCTCAACGCGCGAGAGCAGCGCCTCGGAGCGGGCGTACTTGTCCTCGATGCGCGCGCACTTGTCCTCGATCCGGGCGAGCTGGTCGCCGCCCGGAGCCGGTGTGTGCACGGTCTCGGCCTTGCCGACGACCGTCGGGGGCGGCGGGGTCTGGGCCGAAGCCACCGCCGTTCCCGTCTGGGGCGTGCCGGGGATGAAGTCGCGTCCGGTGGGGGAGGTCTCTGTCATCTCGGGCACACTATCGGGTTTCTGGAAGTGGACGATCCGTCAGACGTGACGGCTCAGAGCAGTTTGCCCAAGGCGACGGCCGTGTCGGCCATGCGGTTCGAGAAGCCCCACTCGTTGTCGTACCAGGCGAGGATACGCACGAACGTGCCGTCCATCACTTTGGTCTGGTCGAGGTGGAAGGTCGACGAGTGCGGATCGTGGTTGAAGTCGATGGAGACGTTGGGCTGATCCGTGTAGCCGAGCACGCCCTTGAGGGGGCCATCGGCGGCGGCCCGGATGGCGCCGTTGATCTCGTCTACGGTGGTGGCGCGCTTGGCGGTGAACACGAGGTCGACGGCCGAGACGTTGGGGGTGGGCACGCGGATCGAGGTGCCGTCGAGCTTGCCCTTCAGTTCCGGCAGCACGAGGCCGACGGCCTTGGCGGCGCCCGTGGAGGTCGGGATCATCGACAGGGCGGCGGCGCGGGCCCGATAGAGGTCCTTGTGCATCTGGTCCAGCGAGGGCTGGTCGTTGGTGTAGGAGTGGATCGTGGTCATGAAGCCGCGCTCGATCCCGATCAGATCGTTGAGCACCTTGGCGACCGGCACGAGGCAGTTCGTGGTGCACGAGGCGTTGGAGATCACGAGGTGGTCGGCGGTGAGCGCCTGGTGGTTGATGCCGTAGACCACGGTGAGGTCGGCTCCGTCGGCGGGCGCCGACACGATGACGCGCTTGGCGCCGGCGTCGAGGTGGGCCTTGGCCTTGTCCTTCGAGGTGAAGATGCCGGTGCATTCCAAGGCGATGTCGACGCCGAGCTCGCGGTGCGGCAGCTCGGCGGGATTGCGCACGGCGGTGACGCGGATGCGCTGCCCGTCGACCACGATGAACTCGCCGTCGACCTCGACCTTGGCGTTGAACCGGCCATGGATCGAATCGAAGCGCAGGAGGTGGGCGTTCGTCTCGACGGGGCCGAGATCGTTGATGGCCACCACCTCGATGTCCTTGCGGCCGGCCTCGTGGATGGCGCGCAGCACGTTGCGGCCGATACGTCCGAACCCGTTGATGGCGACTTTCACCGACACGGCGTGAACCCTTCCCTTAAACGGACACCGACCCGGCGGCGTCCTCCAGCATGGAGATCGGGGCAGCAGGCCTCGATCTATCGCCCGCACTGCGCGAATCCAGGTTGAACGCGCGATGAATTGCGGTCGTCATCCGGCCACTCGGGATCGTCCGGGAATCGGAGGATGCGCGCGAGGAGCCTGAACGTGTCACGGAATGCGAGATCCGATTGGCGGGCGGCCGGTCTCTAGCATGCGGGCTTGGCCTGGCAAAGGTCACACCGAATGGAGTCTTCCGCCTCATACTGTTGTTCGTCCTCGCCGAAAGGCACGGTTTTCGATGGGATCGTCGTGGCTCATCCGTCGATCTGCGCCGATGTCCGTCGGGCCGCCTTATGATATCGAGAGCCTGATTGACTGTCCGGCACGGGCGAGGGAGGCAATTCTTGTGAGCACGGCCATCGACGATGCCCTCCTGCAGCTCACGACGGCCCTGACCCGCCTCGAAGTGGCCGTGGGGCAGAGATTCGAGGCCGAGCGCGACCCGAGCGACCTCGAGACCGAACTCGCTATCATGGGCGAGGACCGGGCGCGCCTCGCCGCCGAACTCGATGCCGCCAGCGCGCGCCTCGCGACGGTGGAGGCGGCCTCCGACGACGTCGGACACCGGCTCGGACGCGCCATCGCTGCCGTGGAGGGGGCGCTGGTTCCCTCGGACGGCCTGCGTTAGCCTGTCCGACCAAGCCTCTTCCTCGAAGACACGATGCCCCAGATCAACGTCACCATCGACGGCAAGACCTATCGCATGGCCTGCGCCGCCGGCGACGAGCCCCACCTGACCGCCCTGGCGAGCGGCCTCGACGCGCGCATCGTCGGGATGCGGCAGTCGTTCGGCGAGATCGGCGACATGCGCCTGCACGTCATGGCGGCGTTGATGCAGGCCGACGAACTCGAAGAGACGAATCGCCGCCTTGCCGCCCTCGAGGCCGAGACCGCGGCCCTGCGTGAGCAGGTGGAGTCCGCCGACGCGCGGCGCGCCGACGAGCAAGCGCAGACCGCCGCCGCCCTCAGCCGGTGCGCCGAGCGTATCGAGATGCTGACGAAATCGCTTTCGGCGGGGTGAGCCGCGTATTCCCCCTGGCGCCGGCCCCGGGCCGTCGCTACATAGGATAGGCGGGGCTGCCGCGTTCGTCAGGAGAACTTTCCCCGGGGCCTTATCGACTCCCCAGGGAGCTGTCCCTGGCCCTGTCCCTGGACTCGGCCAACACGGCGCCCACCTACACTGTAGGTTTCCCGGGATCGACACTCCAACGGCTCACGTGGCTCCGCACCCTCACTCCTCCGCTTCCCTGAAAGCCTCCCTGCGCGAAGCCGCCCTCGGGCGGCGCGACGCCCTCGATCCGCAGGCGCGGCAGGCGGGCGCCCTCGCCATCGCCGACGCGGTGATGGCGATCGCGGCGTTGGCGGATGCGCCCATCGTCGGCGCCTTCTGGCCGATCCGCAGCGAGGTCGATCCGCGACCGCTCATCGAGCGCCTCTTCACGCGCGGCCAGCGCGTCGCCCTGCCGAAGGTGACGCCGGACGGCCTCGTGTTCCGTGAGTGGCGGGCGGGCGAAGCCCTGGTGCGCGGCGGCTTCGGCCTGAGCGAGCCGGACGACAGCCTGCCGCCCCTCGACCCGACCGCCCTCATCGTGCCCCTCGCCGCCTACGATGCGCGGGGCCACCGCATCGGCTACGGGCGCGGCTACTACGACCAGGCCATCGAGCGGCTGTCGCGCAACGGTCCCGTGCTCACCATCGGCATCGCCTTCTCCGTCCAGGCCGTGGCCGAGGTTCCGGCGGAGGCACACGACCAGCCCCTCGACCTTCTCATCACCGAAGCGGGCCCGGTCTCGCTGACACGAGCCTGACGAACCCGCGATGCGTCTTCTCTTTCTCGGCGATGTCGTCGGCCGGCCCGGCCGCCACGTGATCACGGACCGCCTGCCCCAGCTCCGCGAGCGCTGGCGCCTCGATTGCGTGGTGATCAACGGCGAGAACGCCGCCGGGGGCTTCGGCCTCACGGAGGCCATCTGCGACGAGCTCATCCAGGCCGGCGCCGACGCCGTGACCCTCGGCAATCACTCGTTCGACCAGCGCGAGGCCCTCGTCTTCATCGCACGGCAATCGCGCCTCGTGCGCCCGGCGAACTATCCGCCCGGCACGCCGGGGCGCGGCGCCACCGTGGTCGAGACGGAGAAGGGCGCCCGTGTCCTCGTCCTCAACGTCATGGGCCGCATCTACATGGATGCCCTCGACGATCCGTTCGCCGCCGCAGAACGCGAGCTGACGGCCTGTCCCCTCGGCGAGGTCGCCGATGCGGTCATCGTCGACGTTCACGCCGAGGCAACGAGCGAGAAGCAGGCCTTCGGGTATTTCCTCGACGGCCGAGCCAGCCTCGTGGTCGGCACCCACACCCATACCCCGACGGCCGACCATCGCATCCTGCCCGGTGGCACCGCCTACCTGTCGGATGCGGGCATGTGCGGCGACTACGACTCGATTCTCGGCATGCAGAAGGACGAGCCCCTGCGCCGCTTCCTCCAGAAGACGCCGGGCGCGCGCCTCGAATCCGCGCACGGGGAGGGGACGTTGTGTGGCCTCGCCGTCGAGACCGACGACCGCACCGGGCTCGCCACGGGCGTCTGGCCCGTGCGCCTCGGGCCGCATCTGGAGGAAACCTGGCCGCGCGGCTGGGATTAGCCCGGCTTCCACGGGGATGACCGCGTAGGCGGCTTGATCGTGGGCAAGGCTCCGGCCACTGTGCGGTCGAGATCGTTCCGAGGCCTGCGTCTTGGAGCGGCCGATCCCGATCGTTGCGTTGGAAGAGTGCCCTAGCCGATGGCGACCCCACCTGCGACCCTCGCCCGGCCCGGCATCTACCTCGTGCGGATGGTGGTGTTCCTCGCTCTCGTGGGCTTCCTCGCCTTCGTCCTGTTCCGGCAGATCACCCCGGCCTTCCTCGCCAATCCGGGGCTCAACGGCCTGATTCTCGGCGTGCTGCTCATCGCCGTGCTGCTCGCCTTCGGGCAGGTGGTGCGGCTCTACCGCGAGGTGGCCTACGTCAACGCCGTCGCGGCCGGCGAGGCGCCCGCGAAACCGCCGTCCCTCATGGCGCCCCTCGTTCCGGCGCTCCTCGCCCGGCGCGAGGGAACGACCCTGCCGGGCACCCGCGCGTTCCTCGATACGGTGGCGGCTCGCCTCGACGAGGGCCGCGAGATCCTTCGCTACGTCTCGGGCCTCCTCATTCTGCTGGGCCTCCTCGGCACGTTCTGGGGCCTGATCGACACCCTGAGCGCCGTCGGCTCGGTCATCAGGACCATGCGGGGCGGCGGCGAGGCGGCGGCGATGTTCGACGAGCTGAAGAACGGCCTCGCCGTCCCCCTGTCGGGCATCGGCCTCGCTTTCTCGGCCTCGCTGTTCGGCCTCGCGAGCTCCCTCGTCACGGGCTTCCTCGACCTCCAGGCCGGCCAGGCCCATGCCCGCTTCCACAACGAACTCGAGGATTGGCTGATGTCCGGCGAGGCCGTCGCGGCGGCCCCCGCGAAGGCCCAGGAGCCCGCTTCCGCCCGCGCCCTGCAGGAGGCGGTGGACCGCCTCACCGCCGTCGTGGCCGAGGGCGCCAATGGCCGCGTGGCGACGCAGGCCATGACGAATCTGGCCGAGGGCATTCAGGGCCTCGTCCAGCACATGCGGGCCGAGCAGCAGATGATCCGGGATTGGGTCGAGGCGCAGGCGACGCGGGAGCGTGAGCTGAAGCAGGTGCTCGACCGGCTCGGTCGCGAGCGCGTCTGAGATGGCTTCGCTGCGCACCCGGCGCGACCGTTCCCTCAACGTCTGGCCGGGTTACGTCGATGCCCTGGCGACCCTGCTGCTGGCCGTCGTCTTCCTGCTCACCATCTTCGTGGTGGGCCAGTTCTTCCTGTCGCAGGAGATCACCGGCCGCGATTCGGTGCTCACCCGCCTCAACCGCCAGATCGCCGACCTTACCGATCTCCTCGCCCTCGAGCGGTCGACCCGCAAGACCCAGGAGGCGACGGCCTCGTCCCTGCGCAACACCCTGCTGGGGGCGGAGGCCGAGCGCGACCGCTTCAAGCTTCAGGCCGAATCGAACCAGGGTACGGCCGGCCGCCAGGAGGATGTCGACCGGCAACTCGCGGCCGAACGGGCGGGCTCGGCCCGCGCGGCGACGCAGATCGAGCTTCTGAACGAGCAGATCGCCGCCATGCGCCGGCAACTCGCCGCCCTGGAGGATGCCCTGGCGGCCTCGGAGAACCGCGACAAGGAGAGCCAGGCCCGCATCGCCGACCTCGGGAGCCGCCTCAACGTGGCCCTCGCCCAGAAAGTGCAGGAACTGGCGCGCTACCGCTCGGACTTCTTCGGCCGCCTGCGCCAGATCCTCGGCACCCGCACGGATATCCGCGTGGTCGGAGACCGCTTCGTGCTGCAGTCCGAGGTGCTGTTCCCGGCCGGGTCCGCCACCCTGAAGCCGGAAGCCATGCCGGAGCTCGACCGGATCGCCGGGGCGATCCTCGACCTGTCGCGACAGATCCCCGCCGACATTCCGTGGGTGCTGCGCGTCGACGGCCACACGGATGTCCGGCCCATCGCCAGCTCGCAATTCCCCTCGAACTGGTCGCTCTCGGCGGCCCGCGCCATCGCGGTGGTACAGGCCATGGTCGCCAAGGGCATCCCGCCCCAGCGCCTGCTGGCCGGTGCCTTCGGCGAATTCCAGCCCCTCGATGCGGGGACGAGCGAGGAGGCCTATGCGCGCAACCGCCGGATCGAGATGAAACTCACGGAGCGATAAGGCGTCGGGATCACCCGGCCATGACGTCCGGATACGCGAACAGGCCCGGCACGCCACCGGTCATCACGAACAGCACGGCCGTGCCGGCCGGATAAAGTCCGGCGCGGATGTCGTGCAACAGGCCGGCGAAAGCCTTGCCGCTGTAGACCGGGTCGAGGAGCAGCCCCTCGGTCCGGGCGAGGAGGCGTACCGCCTCGAGCATGCCGTCGGTGGGGATGCCGTAGCCCGGCCCGCGATGCGCGCCGTCGATATGGATGTCGTCGGCCGTCAGCGACAGGTCGGCCGACAGCAGCGCAAGGGTAGCCTTGGCCTTGTCGAGGGTGATCGCGCGCGCCCGCTCCTCCGTCTCCAGCACGGCGTAGGACTTGGCGAGGCGCGGATCGTGTCCCGAGGCCTTCAGGCCGGCCGCGAGGCCCGCATGGGTGCCGCAGCTGCCGTTGGGAACGACGATCTGCGCGAGAGCGAGCCCTATGGCTTCGGTCTGGGCAAAGATTTCGCCCGCGCACGCTGCGTAGCCGAGACAGCCGACCGGACTCGAACCGCCCGACGGAAACACGTAGACCCGCCGCCCGATGGCTCGCAGTGCCTCGGCCCGCGCCTCGGCCAGGGCGAGGGAATCGGCCTCTGCCGGCAGTTCGTGGACTGTCGCACCGAAGACGTCGTCGAGGAGGCGGTTGCCGTTGCGGGCATAGGCCTCCTCGGAGCGCGGTACGCTGCGGGTGAGGAAGAGTTCGCAGGCGAACCCCGACCGGGCGGCGGCGGCGGCCGTGAGGCGCGCGTGGTTCGATTGGATCGCCCCGACCGTGATCACCGTGTCGGCCCCTTCGGCGCGGGCCGCCCCGAGGAGAAATTCGAGCTTGCGCAGCTTGTTGCCGCCGAGCCCGAACCGGGCGAGGTCGTCCCGCTTCACGAACAGCCGGACCCCGTTGAGATCCGCGCCGAGGTGCCGGGCAAGCCCGTCCAGGGACTCGATGGGGCTCGGCAGGTCGAGGAGGGGCAGGCGCGGGAAGCGCGACAGATCCATGGCGAATCCTACTCCGCCGGCAGGGCTTCGCGCTGCGGATGCGCCTCGCGGCGGGACGCCTCCTCGTAGGCGTCCGTGAACTGGAGCGCGGCGAGCTGGGCATAGAGCGCGCCGTGCGCCAGCAGGCTGTCGTGGGTGCCGGATTCGACGATCCGGCCGCCGTCGAGGACGAGAATGCGGTCGGCCGCCCGGATGGTGGCGAGGCGGTGGGCGATGACGAGGGTGGTGCGACCTCGCATGAGGGTGTCGAGGGCGGTCTGGACCGCGCGCTCGCTCTCGGCGTCGAGGGCCGAGGTGGCCTCGTCGAGGAGCAGGATCGGTGCATCCTTCAGGATGGCGCGGGCGATGGCGACGCGCTGGCGCTGGCCGCCCGACAGGGTGACGCCGCGTTCGCCCACCGTGGTGGCGTAGCCCTGGGGCAGGGCGCGGATGAACCCGTCCGCATGCGCCAGTTCGGCGGCGCGCTGAACCTGCGCCTCCGTCGCCTCCGGCCGGCCGTACCGGATGTTCTCCAGGACCGAGCCGGAGAACACCGCCGGGTCCTGCGGCACCAGGGACAGGCGTTCGCGCAGGGCATCGGGATCGGCGCGGCTGATGTCGGTGCCGTCGACCCGGATGGTGCCGCTCTGGGGATCGTAGAACCGCAGGAGCAGTTGTAGCACCGTGGTCTTGCCCGCCCCCGAGGGGCCGACGAGCGCCACGCGTTCGCCCGGTGCGATGGTGAAGCTGATGCCGTCGAGGGAGGGGTGGTCGGGCCGCGTCGCATAGTGGAAGCGCACGGCCTCGAACGCCACCTCGCCGCGCGGCGGCGCGGGGAGGGCGACGGGGTCGGCGGGTGCCTGGATCGCGGGCTTCGCCGCAAGGATCTCGCCGAGGCGTTCGGCGGCGCCCGCCGCCTGCGCGAGTTCGCCGTAGACCTCCGAGAGCTGACCGAGCGCGCTCGCGCCGAACACGGCGTAGAGCACGAACTGCGACAGCTGCCCTGCCGTCATGGTGCCGGCGAGGACGCCTTGCGCGCCGTACCACATCACCCCGACGACGCTCGCCGAGATGAGGAAGATGGCGACACCGGTCAGCAGCGCCCGGGCGCGAATCGAATCGCGGGCCGCCGCGTAGGCGTTCTCCGACGCCTCGCCGAAGCGGGCCGCCGTGGTGCGGCCCATGCCGAAGGCCTGCATCGTGCGGATCGCGCCCACGGCTTCCGCGGCGTAGGCGGACGCTTCGGCGAGGCGGTCCTGCGCCGCGCGGGAGCGCCGGCGCACGCCGCGTCCCGACAGGATCAGCGGAAACACGATGAGGGGAATCGCCACGAGGACGAGGATCGAGAGCTTAGGGCTTGTGATCACCATCATGGTGATGGCTCCGGTGAACAGGAAGGCGTTGCGCAGCAGGATGGAGATGCTCACCCCGAACACCGCCTTCACCTGCGTGGCATCGGCCGTCAGCCGGGAGATGATCTCGCCCGACAGCGACCGGTCGAAGAAGGCGGGGTCGAGTTCGGTGAGGCGCCGGAATACTGCCGTGCGCAGGTCCGCGACCACGCGCTCACCCAGCGTCACCACCGTGTAATAGCGGGCCGCACTCGATAGGGCGAGGACGGCGACGACGCCGATGAGGCCACCGAAATAGGCGTTGATGACGCTCTGGCCCTCCGGCGAGAAGCCGTGGTCGATGACCCGGCGCAGGGCCATGGGCACCACCAGGGTAGCCAGCGACGCCATCAGGAGGGACAGGAAGGCCGCGAGGATCCGCCCGCGATAGACGGCGGCGAACGGGATCAGGGGGCGCAGGGAGCCGAGTGGCGCCTTCGGTCGTCCCTCGGCGGGCGCCTTCTTCTTCGAACCGCGTGCCATCATGCCTCGTCGGTGTTGTGGATGTCCGGGTCGGGGACATCGGTCTCGAGAAACTGGAATTCGACGAACCCGCGATTGCCCGCAGCGGCGCGCTTGTCCAGAGCCGACGCCTGGGGTATAGGCGCGCCTTCATCCGATTGCGCGTGATCTATGGCCGCGGGCCGCCAGACGAGCCGGTCGGCGTGGCACTTCAAGGATTCGTCATGGCAAAGAGTGCGGCCGACAAGGCCAAGGGTACCGAGCATCCCGACTATCACTTCATCAAGGTCGTGATGACCGACGGGTCCGACTACATGACCCGGTCGACCTACGGCAAGGAGGGGGACACCCTCAACCTCGACATCGACCCCAACACGCATCCGGCCTGGACCGGCGGCGAGCAGAAGATGCTCGATCGCGGCGGCCGCGTCTCGCGCTTCAACTCCCGCTTCGGCGCCCTGTCCTTCGGCAAGAAGTGACGGACGCTTCGTGATCCGCCCTCGGGCGGATACACGAAGTCGACACGAACGGGCGGCGCCGATGGCGTCGCCCGTTCGTGTTTCCGGGGCGCGGCTCTCGATCGGCCGCACGTGTCACAAGCCTGTCGCCCCGGGGAAGGCGGCGCATCGCTTGACAGATGCGGCTCTCGCATGGTCCCAAGCCCCCGGGTTTTCGCCGCGCTCGCGCGGCCGCAAGGGGTTTGCCGCGTGGGGTTTCGAGCAATGCTGCGGCGTGACGGCCACCGCGTCGCCCGCTGGTCCGGCCTCGGCCTGGCGGGCCTTCTGATGACGGCGGGCCTGGCGTCTCCGGCCGCCGCCCAGGGCATGGTTCGCAACACGTTCGGCGACTGGCAGCTGCGGTGCGAGACGCCGGCCGGAGCCAAGGCGGAGCAATGCGCCCTGGTGCAGTATCTCGCCGCCGAGGATCGCCCGAACCTCACCCTCGTGGTGATCGTGTTGAAGACCGCCGACAACCGCGGCTATCTCCTGCGGGTGGTGGCGCCGCTCGGGATTCTCCTGCCCTCCGGCCTCGGCCTAAAGATCGACAAGACCGATGTCGGGCGCGCCGGCTTCGTGCGGTGCCTCACCACGGGCTGCGTCGCCGAGGTGGTGATGGATGAAGGTCTGATCAAGCAGTTCAGCAGCGGCGCTCAGGCAACCTTCATCGTGTTCCAGACACCGGAGGAGGGGGTCGGCATCCCCCTGTCCATGAAGGGGTTCACCCAGGGCTTCGAGAACCTGAAGTAGGCCACCGGCGGTGGGGCCGGACCGGGAACCATCGACGCAAATCGGGAACGGATCATGTCGAACCATCCCTGCCGGGTCGCCCGGCACCTCCTGATCGTGGTCCCGGCCATTCTTGCCGCGCAGGCGGCGAGGGCCGAAGATGGCAACGTGTTCACCAACATCTTCAAGTATGGCGGCACCAGCGTTCCGCCGTCGCAGACTGCTCCCCTGGAGGAGCCCTATTGTCCGACGGTGGACGTGCCCGAGGGCGGCGCCGCCCTGCGCAATCCGCCGAGCGTGACCGGCACCGCCACCGCTCTGCGAAGCCAGACCACCCTCGGACGTCTTGCTCGGGAATGCACCCGGCTTCAGGACGGCTCGATTCGCGTCAAGGTGGGCATTGAGGGGCACGTGCTCCTCGGTCCGGCGGGGGCGCCGGGCCGGTTCGAGGCCCCCCTCACCATCTCCCTCAAATCCACCGGCACCGTGCTCGTCACGCGTGTCCGCCGGGTCGCCGTCACCGTGCCGCCGGGCGCCGCCCAAGGGTTGTTCTCCGTCATCGAGGACGACCTCGTGGTTCCGGCGGCCTCAACGGGGAACTACGATATCGAGGTTCGCCTCGGAGGCGCGGCGCCCCGTCACGCCCCGGCCCGTCGCAAGCCCCCCGCACCCACGGCCACCTCCGAGGCCCCCGTCGCCGTTCCGGCTACGGCTGAATGAGGCTGTCGGCTTGGAGGCGCGGAGCCAGAGCCGACGCACGCGCATCATGACGCGCCTCGCGTGGCTCGGCCGCCCGACGGCCTTCACCCTCCAACCCTGCGACGATTCCGCCTTCGGCTGGCGGCTGAGCCTCGCCGGGGCGCCACGCGGGTGCTGGGTGGTGTTGACCTACCGCGAGCGCGCAGTCCCACGACCGCTCCGTCCCCTGATTCGCCTCGTGCGGGCGGCGGAGCACCACGACGTGTTTCCGCTCCCCGGCGCCGCCCTGGGATCGGCGTCCTGGCTCGGCTACCTGCCGCCGGATTGCACCGACATCCACCTCGCCCTCGATCCTCGCACGGGCTTCGACCTCGAACGGGTGGGGGTGCGGACCCATGCCGATCTCATCGCCGAGTGCTTTGCGAAGCGCCCGATACGGGCCTTCGCCGCCCTGTATAATGCCGTCCGGGGCGACGAGCGGCGCTTCCGTGACATTCTGCGCGGCGCCTGCGCGACCACGCCTCGGACGCGGTACCGAGCATGGGCCGCCACGCGGCGGCGGCGCGCCAACGCATCCCCCATGGCGGCCGGTCCGCCGATCCACCTCGTGATTCCGGCCAAACAGTCGGAGTCGGAGGCTGTCGCGACGACGCTGCGGAGCCTCGAGGCCCAGACATCGACTCGCTGGCACGCCGTCGTGGCCTGGGTGGACGGACGGGGCGAAGCCACGTCCACGGATTCACGGGTGACACACCGGGATTGGCCGACCGGCGGACTGTTGCGAACGCTGGCGCCCGATGCGGCCATCCTCGGGCTTCTCGACCCCAGCGAGGGCCTGGAGGCGGACGCCCTTGCGCTCCTTTCGGATGTTCTCGGCGGCGCCGATGCCCCGCAGATGGTCTATGCCGATGCTGAGACCCTCGGCGCCTATCCGCTTCCGCGCCTAAAGCCGGACTGGAGCCCCGATCTCGCCCTGGCCCAGGGATATCCCGGCTTCACACTCTATACCGGCAGCCTCCTCGCGCGGTTGATGGATAGTTCGCTCGGGACCCCCGAAGCCGCCCGGATCGATCTCGGCTTGCGCGCCACCGGAATGGCGACGGCATCGCAGGTTGCGCATCTGCCGCGCGTTCTCCTGCGCGGGCCGGATATCGACCGGACGGCCCGGCACGCCGAGCGCCTGGAGCACCACCTCGACGTCGCCGGTTCGCCCGCGCGGGCGCATCGCTATCCCGCAGGTTCCGACCTGCTGTGGCCCCTGCCCGAACCGGCCCCCCTCGTCAGCATCGTGATTCCCTCGCGGGATCGCCTCGATCTCCTGCGTCCCGCCGTCGAAGGCGTTCTCGACCGTACGGCCTATCCGGCCATCGAACTCGTGATCGTCGACAACGGCTCCACCGATCCGGCGGTGCGGACGTATTATGAGCAGCTGCGCCGCGACCCGCGCGTCGCGATCCTCGATTGGCCGGGACCTTTCGACTTCTCCGCCATGACCAATGCGGGCGTCGCGGCGACCCGCGGTCGGGTCGTCCTGCTCCTCAACAACGACATCGCCGTCCTGCGGGAGGATTGGCTCGACGTGATGGTCCGGCAGGCTTGCCGTCTAGAGGTCGGTGCCGTCGGCGCCAAGCTTCTCTACGCCGATGGCACGCTGCAGCACGCGGGCGTCGTCGTCGGCCTCGGCGGCCGGGCCGGTCATATCCTGCGCCGTCGCCCGGCCGACACGCCGGGGCATCTCGGGCAGAACCGCGTCGCTCACGAGGTCTCGGCCGTCACCGCCGCGTGTCTGGCCGTGGAGCGCCACAAGTACGACGCCGTGGGGGGCCTCGACGCGCAAGCCTTCCCCATCGACTTCAACGATGTCGATCTCTGCCTGCGGCTTAACGCGGCCGGGTTCAAGACCGTGTGGACCCCGCATGCCGTCGTCGCCCACCTCGAATCCACCAGCCGCGGCCCCGCCCTCGGCGCCGCGCGGATCCGCTTCGAGGCCGAGGCCGCCCGCTTCGTCGACCGCTGGCGCGAGACCATCCGGCACGACCCCTATTTTCATCCGGCGCTCTCGCTGACGACCTTCGGCGAGGACCTCGAATGATGGTGCTGCCCGTGCGGGAGATTGTCCGCTGACGGACCGAGACGCCCTGCCGTTCCCGGTTCCGGCGCGCCCGGCCCTCGGCGCACGCCTGCGCGACGCCGTCGGGATCCTCCTCCGGCACCCCGGGGACGCCGTCGCGATCGTGAAGGCGCGGCTGTCCGGCAAACGCGTTCGTGCGGCCCAGGCCGGGGCGGCCCTCTTCGGCCTCGATCACCATGCCCTGCGATGGCCGGGCGGCGAGCGACGTCGCGCGTCCGTAGCCGATGTCGAGGGGGCCGGCATCACCGTGGTGCTGGCGGACGAGATCGCCCGGCCGTTAAGTCCGGATGTGGCCATCGTCGTTCTGACGGCCACCGGCCATGCTCTCGCGGACGGAGCCCCGACCAGCCTCGCGCGCGCCTTCGCCGCGCATCCCGACCGATTCGCCCTTTACGGGGATGCCCTCGTCCGATCCGGAGACGCGCTCCTGCCGGTCCTGCGCCCGGCGTTCGACCCCGACTATCTGAGAGCGGTGGATTACATCGGGCCCGTCGTCGCCTTCCGTCGCACGGCCCTCGACGCAGTAGGTGGCCTCGGCGCCCTCGACCCGCAGGCACCGGCCTTCGATGCGCTGCTGCGGTTGGCGGCGACTTTCGGCGCGAAGGCCATCGCCCATTTGCCGGCCGTGCTCTCGTTCGCCGACGATGAAAGCTGTGCGACCACGCCTCCGGCAGGGGAGGGGGGGCGAGACAACCTTTCCGCCCGCCTGCGGATCGTTCGACAGGATCTTGAACGGGCAGGGCAATCGGATGTCGGGGCGATCCCGGCGCGCGACGGCGTCATCGCCTTCGCGCGTCCGCTGCCGGACCCACCGCCCCGCGTCAGCCTCATCGTCCCGACCCGCGATCGCCTCGATCTCCTGCGACCCTGCATCGACAGCCTGATCCACCGCACAGATTGGCCGGACCGGGAAATCCTGATCTGCGACAACGACAGTCGCGACGCGCAAACCCTGGCGTATCTCATCGAACTCACGCGGCAGGGTATCGCCCGGGTCGTTCCGTGTCCGGGGCCCTTCGATTTCGCGGCCATGAACAACCGCGCGGCGATGCAGGCGACGGGCCGCGTCCTCGCCTTCATCAACAACGACGTGACCGCCACCGACCCGACTTGGCTCGATCGAATGGTGCGCGAGGCCCTGCGACCCGAGATCGGCGCCGTCGGCGCCCGGCTCATCGACGGGCGTGGACGCATCCAGCATGGCGGCGTGATTCTCGGACCGGGCGGCCTCGTCACCCACGCGCACCGCTTCTTCCCCGGTGAGGCGCCGGGCTATCTCTCAGGGCTTCTCGCGACTCGACGGATCTCCGCCGTAACGGCCGCCTGCCTTGTGGTTGAATCCCGGAAGTTCGCGGCGGTGGGCGGGTTCGATGCCGCCGCCTTCGCGGTGGATTTCAACGACGTCGATCTGTGCCTGCGTCTCAACGCGGCCGGTTACCATAGCTTCTATGTCGGCGGCGCTGTCCTGACTCATGACGAGGCCGCCAGTCGCCGTTGGACCGAGGAGGCGCAAACCCGGCACGCGCGCGAGGTCGCGACGTTCAAAAAGCGATGGGGGCCGCTGCTGGCGCAGGACCCCCATTATCACCCGGGGTTCGACCCCGATCTCGGTACCTATGCGCGGTTGCGACCCGGTTGGCCGGGTGCCGATCCGATCGCGCCGCGCTGACGGTTACTGGACCAGGCGCGGGCCGCCGGTCTGAACCTTCTCGTTCTCGGACATGATGCCGAGACGCTTGGCGACTTCCGTATAGGCCTCGATGAGACCGCCGAGATCCTTGCGGAACCGGTCCTTGTCGAGCTTGTCCGAGGACTTGATGTCCCACAGGCGGCAGGAATCCGGGGAGATCTCGTCGGCGACGACGATGCGCATCATGTCGCCTTCCCACAGGCGGCCGGTCTCGATCTTGAAGTCGACGAGGCGGATGCCGACGCCGAGGAAGAGGCCCGACAGGAAGTCGTTGACGCGGATCGCCAGCGCCATGATGTCGTCGATCTCCTGGGGCGTCGCCCAGCCGAACGCCGTGATGTGCTCTTCAGACACCATCGGGTCGTTGAGGGCGTCGTTCTTGTAGTAGAACTCGATGATCGAGCGCGGCAACTGCGTGCCTTCCTCCAGGCCGAGGCGGGTCGCCAGCGAGCCGGCGGCGACGTTGCGCACCACCACTTCGAGGGGAATGATCTCGACTTCGCGGATCAACTGCTCGCGCATGTTGAGGCGGCGGATGAAGTGCGTCGGCACGCCGATGTCGTTCAGGTGCTGGAAGACGAACTCGGAAATCCGGTTGTTCAGCACGCCTTTGCCGTCGATGACGTCATGCTTCTGCGCGTTGAAGGCGGTCGCATCATCCTTGAAGTGCTGGATGAGCGTTCCCGGCTCGGGACCCTCGTAGAGGACCTTCGCCTTGCCCTCGTAGATGCGACGGCGGCGGTTCATAGGCGTGTACCGTGGTTTGAGGAAGTCCATGAGCCGTGACTCCTTAGGGACGAAGGATGCGGAATCCGCGGCGTGGCGACCGTGAGGCGGCCGGGCCATGGGGACACATCGTTCGTCGAAAGCCTCCACGACCGTGGCGCAAACTACCCGAACCGAACTGCCAGCACAACGCGGTGGCCGGTCGGGGGGTATCCGCGTCCGTGGAAGCGCTCCGGTCTTTTGTCCGCTACGGTGAAGGGAGACGCTACACCGTCAGGGAGCGACGGTCTTCATCGGATACCGGCACAGGTCCGCGATGGGGCAGATCGGGCAATCGGGCTTGCGTGCCTTGCAGATGTAGCGCCCGAACAGGATCAGCCAGTGATGGGCGTTGAGGCGGTAGGGCTCTGGCACGATGGCCTCGAGCCCCGCCTGCACCTTGTCGGTGGTTGGTGCAACGAAGAGGGGGATGCGGTTGGAGACCCGGAAGATATGGGTGTCCACCGCGATGGTCGGGACCCCGAAGGCGACGTTGAGGACGACACTCGCGGTCTTCGTGCCGACGCCCGGCAGAACCTCGAGATCCTCCCGCGAGGCCGGCACAGCGCCGCCATGCCGCTCGACGAGAATGCGCGAGAGCGCGATGACGTTCTTCGCCTTGGTGTTGAACAAGCCGATGGTGCGGATGAAATCGCGGACCCGCTCCTCGCCCAGCGCAAGCATCTTTTCCGGCGTATCCGCGACGGCGAAGAGCGGCGCGGTCGCGAGGTTCACGCTTTTGTCCGTCGCCTGGGCCGACAGAACCACGGCGACGAGGAGCGTGAAAGCGTTGCGATAGACGAGTTCCGCCTTCGGTTCGGGATCGGCGGCGCGCAACCGGGCGAAGATCTCTTCGCGGACTTCCGCCCCGACGGGTGAGGGGGAAGGGGGACGTGCGACGATCGGCTTTGCCGAAGAGCCGGTTCGAGGCGATTTCTTCGGCGGGATTGGCTGTCGGGTGCGCATGGCCGCGTTATATTGCGCGCATGGCGAGCGGCAACATCCCGATGCACCCGGACGGGCTCGATCCCGACAGCATGGACCGGCCGGTCTTTCGCGCGACCATTCGGCCGAACCAATCCCTGACCCCGGACGGCTTTCGCAACGTGATGATCGCGTGCGGTCTCGTATCCGTGGTGACCTCCGTGGTCTGCATCCAGGCGGGATTCTGGCCCGTCGCCGGATTCTTCGGCCTCGACATGCTCGCCCTCTACGCGGCCCTGAAGGCGAGTTTTCGCCGCGGCCACTCGTTCGAGGAGGTCATGATCACCCCCGTGGAGGTGATGCTGGCGCGCGTGACCCATCGGGGCGAACGCCGGGAATGGCGCTTCAACCCCCTGTGGACGAAGCTGACCAAGGTCGAGGACGAGGAGTATGGTCTCCAGACCCTGACCCTGGTGTCGCGCCGCGAATACGTGGTGGTGGCCCGCGACGCCTCGCCGACGGACCGCGAGGAAATTGCCGAGGAACTGACCCGCGCCCTGGCTCAGGTGAAGAAAGGGTTCTGAGGATGCGGGGTGGCTTTCTGCTTCCGGCGCTCGCGCTTGGCCTCACGGCGAACGCCGCCGCCGCGCAGGTGAGCGTCCGCTTCGTCGAGCCCGAGCGTTACACCGATGCAGAGAACCGTCTTGGATCTGGCCTGTCCCTGCGGGTCACGCTGGGTGAGATCCGGCGGATCGTCGAGGGGTTCGGCCGCGATTTGCCGGCGGGCCGCACCCTCACCGTCGATATTCTGGATATCGATCTCGCCGGTATCGAGCGCCCGAGTGCCAACGTTCCGTTCGGCTTGCGGGTCGTCAGCGATATCACCCCGCCGCGCTTCCGTCTTCGCTACGTCTTGTCCGAAGGCCGTCGTCGCATCACCGCCGGGGAAGAGGCGGTGACCGATCCCAACTTCCTGCTGAGGGCTTCGCGCCTCGCCAACGGAACATTTGCTTACGAGCGTGACCTGCTGCGGGATTGGTTTCGCCGCCGTATCGTCGAGGGACGTCCCGCTGCGGAGCGAGGCCCCCAATAGACCTTCGCGTGCGGAACGGCGTTTCCGCTCATTCCCAGGCGCTAAGAGACGCCTGTCGCGGAACGTTCGCAAAAAACGCATCGCATCGTCATTTGGCCGTTGACGGGCCGTGTTGGGGTCCGTATACCCCACTCATCGGCGGCGGCCAGCGGGTCTTACGGGATCTGGCGGAGCGGGTTGCCGGTCATCTTGGAGATTTAGCGGATGGATGATCCGGCTTTGGCTGGATGGTCCACTGTTTTTGTCTCTTGGGTGTTGTTCTGTCGGTTGGGTGGTTTGGCGGGTTCGCTGGATTGTCCGGGTTGACAGGGCGGCGACGGGGCTCTAGACGCTCCGAACCGCTGGGACGGCCCACCGATGGTGGGTTC
>NZ_BPQD01000021.1 GCF_022179065.1 Methylobacterium adhaesivum | reverse complement strand
AGCGAATTTCTCTTTGGCCATGATAGCCTCCGTCTGAACTGATGTTGCGTTTGAAGCGGTGCGGGTGGCGCCCCGAAGGGCGCCGCCGTCTTAGGCGTACTTGGCGACGACCTTCTCGGCCTCGCCGCGCGGCACCTCTTCGTAATGGTCGAACTGCATCGTGAAGTTGGCACGGCCCTGAGAGAAGGACCGGAGCTGGTTCACGTAACCGAACATGTTGGCGAGCGGCACCATCGCGTTGATGACGTTCGCGTTGCCGCGCATGTCCTGGCCCTGGATCTGGCCACGGCGGGAGTTCAAATCGCCGATCACCGAGCCGGTATACTCTTCCGGAGAGACGACCTCGACCTTCATCACCGGCTCGAGCAGGACCGATCCACCCTTCTGGAGAGCTTCGCGAAGAGCTGCCCGCGACGCGATCTCGAAGGCCAGCGCCGACGAGTCGACATCGTGGTAAGCGCCATCGATGAGCTCAACCTTGATGTCGACGACGGGGAAGCCCGCCAGGATACCGGCGCCGAGGACCGAGTTGAGACCCTTCTCGACGCCCGGGATGTACTCCTTGGGCACCGCACCGCCGATGATCTTTGAGGCGAACTCGAAGCCCTTGCCGGGCTCATTCGGTTCGACCACGAACTTCACCCGGGCGAACTGACCGGTACCGCCGGTCTGCTTCTTGTGGGTGTAGTCGATCTCGGTGCGCTTCGTGAGCTTTTCGCGATACGCCACCTGCGGCTGACCGATATTCGCGTCGACCATGTAGGTACGGCGCAGAATGTCGACCTTGATGTCGAGGTGAAGCTCGCCCATTCCGCGAAGAATGGTCTGGCCAGACTCCTGATCCGTCGAGACCCGGAACGACGGATCCTCGGCGGCGAGCTTGGCGAGAGCGATGCCGAGCTTCTCCTGATCGGCCTTCGACTTCGGTTCGACGGCGATCTCGATGACGGGTTCGGGGAACTCCATCTTCTCGAGGATCACGGCCTTGCTCGGATCGCACAGGGTGTCGCCCGTACGGGTGTCCTTGAGGCCGGCCAGGGCGACGATGTCACCCGTGAAGGCTTCCTTGACGTCCTCGCGGTTGTTGGCGTGCATGAGGAGCATGCGGCCGACGCGCTCTTTCTTGTCGCGCGAGGAGTTGAGCACGTTGGCGCCCGACTCAATCTTGCCCGAGTACACGCGACAGAACGTGATCGTTCCGACGTGGGGATCGTCCATGATCTTGAAGGCGAGCATGGAGAAGGGATCCGAATCCGACGGGTGCCGGACGGTCTCTTCCTCGGTTTTGAAGTCGAGGCCCTTGATCTCGCCGCGATCGGCAGGAGACGGCAGGTAATCGACCACGGCGTCGAGCAGGGGCTGGACGCCCTTGTTTTTGAAGGCCGAGCCGCACAACACCGGATGGAAGGCGCGACGCTGGACGGCGGTGCGCACGAGACGGTGCATCGTCGCAGCGTCGGGCTCGACTCCGTCGAGATAGGCCGACATGGCATCGTCATCCATCTCGACGCAGGCTTCGACGAGCTTGACGCGGTATTCCGCGGCCTGATCGGCGAGGTCTGCGGGGATCTCGGTCTCGGCGAACTCAGCGCCGAGCTTTTCAGACGTCCAGACGATGGCCTTCATCTTGATCAGGTCGATCACACCCTTGAAGGTGTTCTCGGCGCCGATCGGGAGCTGCAGGCACACAGGCTTGCCGGCGACCCGGTCGATGATGTCGGCGACGCACTTGAAGAAGTCGGCGCCGATCTTGTCCATCTTGTTGACGAACACGACGCGCGGCACGTCGTACTTGTCAGCCTGACGCCAGACGGTCTCGGTCTGCGGCTCGACACCCTGGTTGCCGTCGAGGACGCACACGGCCCCGTCGAGGACGCGGAGCGAACGCTCGACTTCGATGGTGAAGTCGACGTGGCCGGGAGTGTCGATGATGTTGAGGCGCTTGTCGCGCCAGAAGCAGGTCGTGGCAGCGGAGGTGATCGTGATGCCACGCTCCTGCTCCTGCGTCATCCAGTCCATGGTCGCGGCGCCGTCATGGACTTCGCCGATCTTATGGGACTTGCCGGTGTAGTACAGGATCCGCTCGGTGGTCGTGGTCTTGCCAGCATCAATGTGAGCCATGATGCCGAAGTTGCGGTAGTCCTCGATCGCGTGCGTGCGGGGCATCGGATTGCTCCTGAAAGGGTCCGGGTCCGCTTACCAGCGGTAGTGCGAGAAGGCGCGGTTGGCTTCGGCCATCCGGTGGGTGTCTTCCCGCTTCTTCACGGCGTTGCCGCGGTTGTTGGCGGCATCGAGGAGTTCGGCCGAAAGGCGCTCGACCATGGTGCGGTCATTGCGGCCACGGGCGGCCTGGATCAGCCAACGGATGGCGAGCGCCTGGCGACGCTCGGTGCGCACCTCGACGGGAACCTGGTAGGTCGCGCCGCCGACGCGGCGGGAGCGGACCTCGATGGCCGGAGCCACGTTCTCGAGGGCAGCGCGGAACACCTCGATCGGGTTGGCGCGGGCACGGTTCTCGACGATGTCGAAGGCACCGTAGACGATCCCTTCGGCGATGGATTTCTTGCCCTCGTACATGATCGAATTCATGAACTTGGTCAGGACGATGTCGCCGTACTTGGCGTCGGGAATGATTTCGCGCTTCTCGGCAGAATGGCGGCGGGACATCGCTCGCTCCGTCTAAATCTAAGGTCTTGAAACCACCCCGCGCAGGCCGCCTTGAATTCCTCTCCGGAACCGGCAGCATCCTTACGGGGTGCACGAAAGTCTTACTTGGGACGCTTGGCGCCGTACTTCGAACGACGCTGCTTGCGGCCCTTGACGCCCTGCGTGTCGAGCACGCCGCGCAGGATGTGGTAGCGAACGCCGGGAAGATCCTTCACGCGGCCGCCGCGGATCATCACCACGGAGTGCTCCTGAAGGTTGTGACCCTCGCCCGGGATGTAGCCGATGACCTCGAAGCCGTTGGTCAGGCGAACCTTAGCGACTTTACGAAGCGCCGAGTTCGGCTTCTTCGGAGTCGTCGTGTAGACGCGGGTGCAGACGCCACGCTTCTGCGGGCAGGCGTCGAGCGCCGGCACCTTGTTGCGGCTCTTCTGCGCCTTGCGCGGCTGAGCGATCAGCTGGTTGATCGTCGGCATGCCAATCCTCTCGAAACGCGTCGCCAGCGGCGACCGTCGAAATCCAAATCTCGTTTGGCCCGCCCCGTCGCCGCACGATCCGTGCGATGAAACGCAAAACCGCGCCCCAGGCTGAGATCAGCCTTTGGCGCGTCGTTGCAAGCAGAGGATCACCTGCATTGAAGCAAGCGATCATGCCGGGCTGACACGTGTTCGTCTGTTGAAGTCGGATGCGTTTAGGTAGCGTGGATCCGAGCGAGGCGCTCGTGGATCAAATGCTGCCTACGGCCAGCCGTTCAATGAGGGCCTGATAGAGGGAGATTCGCTCCTCGTCAAGCCGTTGTCCTACCGGACCGTGAACGAAAGTCCGGGTTGGCGATCGAGTCCGGGCTCGTCGGGTGGCGCTTTCGGCCATAGAAAAGGGGCCGCCCATGGGCGACCCCCGTATGCTCGATGCGCCGCGCTAGCGTTATTCGGCGGCGGGCGGCAGTTCGGAGAGGGGTGTCGCACCGCTCTCGGCTGCCTTCTGCTGCAGGATCATGGCGTCGCGACGCCGCGCGACCGCGCGGATGTCGGCGGCCATGGAGCCCGTGCCCGCCGGGATGAGCGACCCGACGATGACGTTCTCCTTGAGACCCTCGAGGTAGTCGATCTTGCCGTTGACGGCCGCTTCGGTGAGAACGCGGGTGGTCTCCTGGAACGATGCGGCCGAAATGAACGACTTCGTCTGCAGCGACGCCTTGGTGATGCCGAGGAGCACGGGCACGCCAACGACGGGACGCTTGCCCTCGGCCAGCAGCTTCTCGTTCACGTCCGCGAGTTCCGTCCGGTCGATCTGGTCACCCGTGAGGATGTCCGAATCGCCGCCGTCGGTGATCTCGACCTTCTGCAGCATCTGCCGGACGATGACCTCGATGTGCTTGTCGTTGATGGCCACGCCCTGGAGCCGGTAGACCTCCTGGATCTCGTTGACGAGGTAAGCAGCCAGCTCCTCCACGCCCTTGATCGCCAGAATGTCGTGCGGCGCTGGATTGCCGTCGACGATGTAGTCGCCGAGTTCCACCACGTCCCCGTCCTGCAAGTGAATGTGCTTGCCCTTGGGGATGAGGTATTCGACGGCCTCCGAGCCATCGTGCGGCGTCAGGGTCAGACGACGCTTGTTTTTGTAGTCGCGCCCGAACTGAATGGTGCCCGACTTCTCGGCGATGATCGCCGCGTCCTTCGGACGACGCGCCTCGAACAACTCCGCCACCCGCGGCAGACCGCCGGTGATGTCGCGGGTCTTGGCCGAATCCGTGGAGACGCGGGCGAGGATATCGCCGGCCTTCACCCGTGCACCCGGATCGTAGCCGATGATGGCGTCGACGGGCAGGAAGTACCGGGCGTCGGAGCCGCGCGGCAGCTTCATGGGCTTGCCGTCGGCGTCGAGCACCAGCATCGCCGGCTTGAGGTCGGCGGTGCGGGCGGTGCCGCGCCAATCGATGACCACGCGCTTGGCGATACCCGTCGATTCGTCCGTGGTCTCCGTGATGGACTGACCGTCGATGAGGTCCTCGTAGGCGACGATGCCGTCCGTCTCGGTGATGATCGGACGGGTGTAGGGGTCCCACTCGGCGATGCGCTGGCCGCGCTTGACCTTGTCGCCCTCGTCGACCCGCAGCTTGGCGCCGTATTGCAGGCGGTGAACCGCACGCTCCGCGCCGTCCGTGCCGACGATGACGACGGCGACGTTGCGGCCCGTGGCGATGAGGTCACCGTCCGTGTTCCGGGCCAAGGCCCGGTTGCGGATCTTGATGGTGCCCTCGAAGCTCGACTCAATGAAGGACGAGTCGGCGATCTGCGCCGCGCCGCCGATGTGGAAGGTGCGCATGGTGAGCTGGGTGCCCGGCTCACCGATGGACTGGGCCGCGATGACGCCGACGGCCTCGCCCATGTTGACGGGCGTGCCACGGGCGAGATCGCGTCCGTAGCAGGTGGCGCAGACGCCGCTCTTGGTCTGGCACACCAGCACCGAGCGGATCTTCACCTCTTGGATGCCCGCCGCCTGGATGGCCGGCAGGTGCTTCTCCTCGATGGTCTCGTTGGTCTTGACGATGACCGTGCCGTCCTGGGCGACGAGATCTTCCGCCGTGGCGCGGCCGAGGATGCGGATGGAGAGCGGTGCCACGACCTGGCCCGCATCCACGATGGCGCGCATGCGGATGCCGGAGGTGGAGCCGCAATCCACCTCGCGGATGACCGCGTCCTGGGCGACGTCGACGAGGCGGCGGGTGAGGTAACCCGAGTTGGCGGTCTTCAACGCGGTGTCCGCGAGGCCCTTACGAGCGCCGTGGGTCGAGTTGAAGTACTCGAGCACGTCGAGGCCTTCCTTGAAGTTCGAGATGATCGGCGTCTCGATGATCTCGCCCGACGGCTTGGCCATGAGGCCACGCATGGCGGCGAGCTGCTTCATCTGGGCCGGCGAACCACGAGCACCGGAATGGCTCATCATGTAGATCGAGTTGATCTGCTTGTCGGCGCCGTGCTCGTCCTTCTGGACGGTGGAGATGCGCAGCATCATCTCGGCGGCGAGCTTGTCCGAGCACTTCGCCCAGGCATCCACCACCTTGTTGTACTTCTCACCCTGCGTGATCAGGCCGTCGTTGTACTGCTGCTCGTAGTCCTTCACCAGGGCGCGGGTGTCGTCGACGATGGGCCACTTGTTGTCCGGCACCACCATGTCGTCCTTGCCGAACGAAATGCCGGCCTTGAACGCGTGGTTGAAGCCGAGCGCCATGATGCGGTCACAGAAGATCACCGACTCCTTCTGACCGCAGTGGCGGTAGACGGTGTCGATCATTCCCGAGATCTCCTTCTTGGTCATCAGCTTGTTGACGACGTCAAAGGGGACGTTCTTGTGCAGCGGCAGGGCACCCGACAGGATCACGCGGCCCGGGGTGGTGTCGTAGGTCTTCGTCAGGGGCTCGCCATCGGGACCGATGCCGTTCCAGCGCCAGCGGATCTTCGAGTGCAGCTTGACGGTCTTGGCGGCGAGCGCGTGCTCGAGTTCGCCGATATTGCCGAAGACGCCCTGCATCGGGTTGGTCTTGCTCGTCGGATCGAACGCGCCGACGGCCCCCTCGGCCACGATGGACAGGTAGTAGAGGCCGAGCACGATGTCCTGCGACGGCACGATGATCGGCAGGCCGTTGGCGGGGTGCAGGATGTTGTTCGTCGACATCATCAGCACGCGCGCTTCCAGCTGAGCCTCGAGGCTCAGGGGAACGTGCACGGCCATCTGATCGCCGTCGAAGTCAGCATTGAACGCGGCGCAGACCAGCGGGTGCAGCTGGATCGCCTTGCCCTCGATGAGCTTGGGCTCGAACGCCTGGATGCCGAGGCGGTGGAGCGTCGGCGCACGGTTGAGCATCACCGGGTGTTCGCGGATCACCTCGTCGAGGATATCCCAGACCTCGGGCTTCTCCTTCTCGACGAGCTTCTTCGCCTGCTTCACGGTGGCCGAGAAGCCCTTGGCGTCGAGGCGCGCGTAGATGAACGGCTTGAACAGCTCGAGGGCCATCTTCTTCGGCAGGCCGCACTGGTGCAGCTTCAGTTCCGGACCCACCACGATGACCGAGCGGCCGGAATAATCGACGCGCTTGCCGAGGAGGTTCTGACGGAAGCGGCCCTGCTTGCCCTTAAGCATGTCGGCGAGCGACTTCAGGGGACGCTTGTTGGCGCCGGTGATGACGCGGCCACGCCGGCCGTTGTCGAACAGCGCGTCCACCGCCTCCTGAAGCATGCGCTTCTCGTTGCGGATGATGATGTCGGGCGCGCGCAGCTCGATCAGCCGCTTCAGGCGGTTGTTGCGGTTGATGACGCGGCGATACAGGTCGTTGAGATCGGAGGTCGCGAAGCGGCCGCCGTCGAGGGGCACCAGCGGACGCAGGTCCGGCGGAATCACGGGCACGACGGTGAGGATCATCCACTCGGGCTTGTTGCCCGACATCTGGAAGGCCTCGATGATCTTCAGGCGCTTGAGGAGCTTCTTCGGCTTCAGCTCGGAGGTCGTGGTGGCGATCTCTTCGCGCAGCGAATCGGCGATGCCGTCGAGGTCGAGTTCCTGCAGGATCCGGCGGATGGCCTCGGCACCGATCATGGCGGTGAAGCTGTCCTCGCCGTACTCCTCCTGGGCGCGCAGGTACTCCTCCTCCGACAGGAGCTGGCGCTCCTTGAGGGGGGTGAGACCCGGCTCGATGGTGACGTAGGACTCGAAGTACAGGATCCGCTCGAGGTCCTTCAGGGCCATGTCGAGCAGGAGGCCGATGCGGCTCGGCAGGGACTTCAGGAACCAAATGTGGGCGACGGGGGCGGCAAGCTCGATGTGGCCCATGCGGTCGCGCCGCACGCGCGCGAGGGTGACCTCGACGCCGCACTTTTCACAGATGACGCCCTTGTACTTCATGCGCTTGTACTTGCCGCACAGGCACTCGTAGTCCTTGATCGGTCCGAAGATCCGGGCGCAGAATAGGCCATCGCGCTCGGGCTTGAACGTACGGTAGTTGATCGTCTCGGGCTTCTTGATCTCGCCGAAAGACCACGAGAGGATCTTTTCCGGCGACGAGATCGAGATCTTGATCTGGTCGAAGCTCTGGGGCTGAGCCTGCTGGTTGAAAAGATTCATGACCTCTTGGTTCATGGATCAACTCCTGCTGACGGGGCGCGCCCTCCGCCGAGGGGCTACCGCGTGCTGTAAACGTAAAGTCGGCGCCGCGACTGCCTCAGTCGCCGCTGGCCGTGGTCTGTCCGAGAGGCGCTTCCCCTCCCCGCTCGAACCGCGCCGGCTTGGGAGCCGGCGCGGGAGCGTGATGCGGTGGTTACTCGGCCGCCTCGGCGGGCGGCTCGATCTGGTCGTTGGCGGTCTGCTTCGACGAGGTGAGCTCGACGTTGAGGCCGAGGGAGCGCATCTCCTTCACGAGCACGTTGAAGCTCTCGGGGATGCCGGCTTCGAAGGTGTCGTCGCCACGCACGATGGCCTCGTACACCTTGGTGCGGCCGGCGACGTCGTCCGACTTCACCGTGAGCATCTCCTGCAGGGTGTAGGCGGCGCCGTAGGCTTCGAGGGCCCAGACCTCCATCTCGCCGAAGCGCTGACCGCCGAACTGCGCCTTGCCGCCCAGGGGCTGCTGGGTGACGAGGGAGTACGGACCGATCGACCGAGCGTGGATCTTGTCGTCCACGAGGTGGTGCAGCTTCAGCATGTAGATGTAGCCCATGGTGACCTTGCGGTCGAAGGGCTCACCCGTGCGGCCGTCATAGAGGGTCGACTGGGCCGACCGGTCGAGACCGGCCATTTCCAGCATCTGCTCGATGTCGGCTTCCTTGGCGCCGTTGAACACCGGGGTGGCCATCGGCACGCCGCGACGCACGTTGTTGGCCGCCTCCGCCATGTCCTCGTCCGACAGGCCTTCGAGCTCGGACGGCGAGTAGATCGCCTCCATCTCCGCCTTGAGGGGCGCGATGTCGTTGCTGCGAAGGTAGGCGTCCACCGCCTGGCTGACCTTGCGGCCGAGACCGGCCGCCGCCCAGCCGAGGTGGGTCTCGAGGATCTGACCGACATTCATGCGCGACGGCACGCCGAGGGGGTTCAGCACGATGTCGGCATGGGTGCCGTCCTCGAGGAACGGCATGTCCTCGATGGGCACGATCCGCGACACGACACCCTTGTTGCCGTGGCGGCCGGCCATCTTGTCGCCCGGCTGGATCTTGCGCTTCACCGCGACGAAGACCTTGACCATCTTCATCACGCCGGGGGGCAGCTCGTCGCCGCGCTGCAGCTTCTCGACCTTGTCGAGGAAGCGCTGCTCGAGGCGCTTCTTCGACTCGTCGTACTGCTTTTGCATCGCTTCCATCTCGGTCATGAGACGGTCGTCGATCACGGCGAACTGCCACCATTGCGAGCGCGGGTACTCGCTGAGGAGCTCACGGTTCAGCGTGGTCTCCTTCTTGAAGCCCTTCGGACCGGCGATGGGCGCCTGACCGATGAGCACGGTGGCGAGGCGCGCATAGGTGTTGCGATCGAGGATCGCCTGCTCGTCGTCGCGGTCCTTGGCGAGACGCTCGATTTCCTCGCGCTCGATGGCCTGGGCGCGCTCGTCCTTGTCGACGCCGTGGCGGTTGAACACCCGGACCTCGACGATGGTGCCCGTCACGCCCGGGGGAACCCGGAGCGAGGTATCGCGCACGTCGGACGCCTTCTCACCGAAGATGGCGCGCAGGAGCTTCTCCTCCGGCGTCATCGGGCTCTCGCCCTTCGGGGTGATCTTGCCGCACAGGATGTCGCCCGCATGGACCTCGGCACCGATGTAGACGATGCCGGCCTCGTCGAGGTTCTTCAGGGCCTCTTCCGAGACGTTCGGGATGTCGCGGGTGATTTCTTCCGGACCGAGCTTGGTGTCTCGGGCCATCACCTCGAACTCCTCGATGTGGATCGAGGTGAACACGTCATCCTTCACGATCCGCTCGGAGAGCAGGATCGAGTCCTCGAAGTTGTAACCGTTCCACGGCATGAACGCGACGAGCACGTTGCGGCCCAGAGCCAGCTCGCCGAACTCCGTCGACGGACCGTCGGCGATGATCTCGCCCTTCTTCACGGCCTCGCCGACGCGCACCAGGGGCTTCTGCGTGATGCAGGTCGACTGGTTGGAGCGCTGGAACTTCTGCAGGCGGTAGATGTCGACGCCGGGCTTGTTGGCGTCGGCCTCCTCCGTGGCGCGGATAACGATACGGGTGGCGTCCACCTGGTCGACGATGCCCGTGCGCCGCGCCGCGATGGCGGCACCGGAATCGCGGGCGACGACGGCTTCCATGCCCGTGCCGACGAAAGGCGCGTCGGCGCGGACGAGGGGCACCGCCTGGCGCTGCATGTTCGAGCCCATGAGGGCGCGGTTCGCATCGTCGTTTTCCAGGAACGGGATGAGGGCGGCGGCCACCGAGACGAGCTGCTTCGGCGACACGTCCATGAGGTCGACGCGGTCCGGCGGCACGACGATGACGTCGCCGGCGCGACGGCAGACCACGAGGTCTTCCGTGAGCTTGAAGGCTTCGTCCATCTGCGCGTTGGCCTGCGCGACGTAGTACTTCGCCTCCTCCATGGCGGAGAGATAGGCGACGTCCTTCGTGACGATGCCGTCCTTAACCTTGCGGAAGGGGGTCTCGATGAAGCCGTACTTGTTCACGCGGGCGAAGGTCGCCAGCGAGTTGATGAGGCCGATGTTCGGGCCTTCCGGCGTCTCGATCGGGCAGATGCGGCCGTAATGGGTCGGGTGCACGTCGCGCACCTCGAAGCCGGCGCGCTCGCGGGTCAGACCACCCGGGCCAAGCGCCGAGAGGCGGCGCTTGTGGGTGACCTCCGAGAGCGGATTGGTCTGATCCATGAACTGCGACAGCTGCGACGAGCCGAAGAACTCGCGCACGGCGGCGGCGGCCGGCTTCGCGTTGATGAGGTCCTGCGGCATCACGGTATCGATGTCGACGGACGACATCCGCTCCTTAATGGCGCGCTCCATGCGCAGGAGGCCCAGGCGGTACTGGTTCTCCATGAGTTCGCCCACCGAGCGCACGCGGCGGTTGCCGAGGTGATCGATGTCGTCGATCTCGCCCTTGCCGTCGCGCAGGTCCACCAGGGCCTTGACCACGGCGAGCATGTCCTCGCGGCGCAGAGTCCGCACGGTGTCCTCGGCGTCGAGGTCGAGGCGCATGTTCATCTTCACGCGGCCGACGGCCGAAAGGTCGTAGCGCTCGGAATCGAAGAACAGGGAGTGGAACATCGCCTCGGCGGTATCGAGGGTCGGCGGCTCACCCGGACGCATGACGCGGTAGATGTCGAACAGGGCGCCCTCGCGGGCGGAGTTCTTGTCCACGGCGAGCGTGTTGCGGATGTAGGGGCCGACGTTGATGTGGTCGATGTCGAGCACGGGCAGCTCGGTGACGCCGACCTCTTCCAGGCTCTTGAGGAGCTTGTCGGAGATCTCGTCGCCGGCCTCGGCCCAGATCTCGCCCGTGTGGGCGTTGACCAGATCCTCGGCGATGTACTGGCCGATGAGGTCCTCGTCCGTGGCCTTGAGGAACTGAACGCCGCGCTCGGCGATCTGCCGGGCGTTGCGGGCGTTGAGCTTCTTGCCGGCCTCGAGCACGACTTCGCCGGACTCGGCGTCGATGAGATCGACGGAGGCCTTGAAGCCCTTCAGGCGCTCGGCGTCGTACGGCACGCGCCAGTCGGCACCGTCACGGTCGTACTGCACGCGGTTGTAGAACGTCGACAGGATCTCCTCGCCGTCGAGCCCGAGGGCGAACAGCAGGGAGGTCACCGGCAGCTTGCGCTTGCGGTCGATGCGGACGTGGACGATGTCCTTGGCGTCGAACTCGACGTCGAGCCAGGAGCCGCGATACGGGATGATGCGGGCGGCGAACAGGAGCTTGCCCGACGAGTGGGTCTTGCCCTTGTCGTGATCGAAGAACACGCCCGGCGAACGGTGCATCTGGGAGACGATGACGCGCTCGGTGCCGTTGACGATGAAGGTGCCGTTCTCCGTCATCAGGGGCATGTCGCCCATGTAGACGTCCTGCTCCTTGATGTCCTTGACCGACTTCGCGCCGGTATCGGGATCGACGTCGAACACGATGAGACGGAGCGTCACCTTGAGGGGCGCCGCGAAGGTGATGCCGCGCTGGCGGCACTCGTCGACATCGTATTTCGGCTGCTCGAACGTGTACTTCACGAACTCGAGCAGGGCGGTGGCCGAGAAGTCGGAGATCGGGAACACCGACTTGAACACGGTCTGCAGGCCTTCGTCGCCCCGCCCGCCTTCCGGCTCGTCCATCATCAGGAACTGGTCGTAGGATGCCTTCTGAACCTCGATGAGGTTCGGCATCTCGGCGACTTCCTTGATCTTGCCGAAGAATTTGCGAATGCGCTTGCGACCGACCAGCGTGTTGGCCATGGGTGACCTCGCTCCTACGTCCCGCGTACCGGATGCCCGGGGAAGGCTCGTGCCTCC
This sequence comes from Methylobacterium adhaesivum, assembly GCF_022179065.1. Classification (GTDB taxonomy): domain Bacteria; phylum Pseudomonadota; class Alphaproteobacteria; order Rhizobiales; family Beijerinckiaceae; genus Methylobacterium; species Methylobacterium adhaesivum. Next base: position 7,940 of record NZ_BPQD01000021.1, on the reverse strand, counting down.
CGCGACCAGGCGATGGACGCGCCCCGCCGGACGCCGTCCTCCCGAACTGAAAATTTCGTGGCCCGTCGCCGGGCCGGTCGTGTCGCCGGAAGCGACGTTAGCCCACGGGCGCGAACCCGCGGGCCTTCGGTGCCGTCAGGCTCGGGCGAGCCTGACGGAAGGTGGTGGGCCGAGCCGGCCCACCGAACGGTCTTACTTGAGCTCGATCTTGGCGCCAGCCTTCTCGAGCTGGGCCTTGAGCTTCTCGGCCTCTTCCTTGTTGACGGACTCCTTGACGGCCTTCGGAGCGCCCTCGACGAGGTCCTTGGCTTCCTTGAGACCGAGGCCGGTGATCGCGCGGACCTCCTTGATGACCTCGATCTTCTTGTCGCCGGCGGAGGTCAGCATGACCGTGAACTCGGTCTGCTCCTCGGCGGCGGCAGCCGGGCCGGCGGCCGGACCAGCGGCGACAGCGACGGCGGCAGCAGCCGAGACGCCCCACTTCTCTTCGAGCATCTTGGCGAGGTCGGCGGCCTCGAGAACGGTCAGCGAGGACAGGTCGTCGACGAGCTTGGCGAGATCAGCCATGGTTGTATTCCTTCAGAAATCGGTTTGAACGGATGGTTTGGGAAGAACGATGCGGCGTCAGGCCGCTTCGTCCTTGGCCTCGTCCTTCGTGGCATAGGCCCCGAACACGCGGGCGAGCTTGGCCGCCGGTGCGTTGACGACCTGGGCGATCTTGGTCGCGGGAGCCTGGACCAGGCCCACGATCTTGGCGCGCAGTTCGTCGAGGGACGGGAGCGAGGCCAGGGCCTTCACGCCGTCCGGGTTCAGGGCTGTCGTGCCCATGGCGCCGCCGAGGATCACGAGCTTGTCGTTGGCCTTGGCGAAGTCCACCGCCACCTTGGCGGCCGCGACCGGATCGCTCGAATAGGCGAGCAGGGTCGGACCCTTCAGGAGGGGCTTGATGGAGGCGACGTCCGTGCCATCGAGAGCGATGTTGGCGAGGCGGTTCTTGGTGACCTTCACGGTGGCACCGGCCTGCTTCATCTGCGTGCGCAGCTTCTGCATGTCGGCGACCGTGAGGCCCTTGTAGTGGGCCACGACGACGACGGACGTGTTCGCGAACACGCCGTTGAGCGTCGAGACGAGATCAGCTTTGGCTGTCCTGTCCACTGGGGCTCTCTCCGGTTGGCGGAACCCGAGAATGGGTCCGCCGGTTGCACATGCCGCCCGGGACGGAACTCGGCTCGAGGAAGCCGGAACGTCCTGGACGACGCTTCACGGCCCTGTCCCCTACCGCCCCCCGGAACGGGTGGACGACACGGGTGAGATGGTTCAAACCGATGCCTCTCGACCCCAGGCGAATCGCCGGGGACGCGAGGATGTTGAATTCGGTCTTCCCCGTCTGTGCAGGCTGGAGAATTAAGCCGGTCACCCGGCGCCTGCAGTCTCGGACAGGACATGGCCGGACGAAGCCTGGAAGAGCTTTCGCCCCTCAAGGCCTTCCGGCCATATCACCTGGTTGCCCAGGGATCTTTCACGCTGGAAACCGACAGATCAGCCGATTCCTTTCCCGCGTATGAAACGTTGAGCGCGGTCTATAGAACCTTGCAAGCAGCCTGCCAAGGGGCCAGGCGCGATTATTCCGCCGCAGCCGCCGATTTCGCTTGACGCCGTTCGGGCTCCGAGACGCCCGCCCGTTCCCCTCCCGCGGGAGGCCGTGACCCGCGGAAAGGGCGGGTGGCTAGGTCGGGAGGAACTTGCGGGCGGCCTGCCACCACGGTGTCCGTACTTGCTTGGCCGCATCCGCCTTCGCCGCGTAGAACGAGGCGTTGTGCTCGCCCCGCAGGGCCTCGCGGGTGAAGCGGATGAGGTGGTGGGCGACGAAACCCATGTTGAAGACCGCCTCGATCTGCCCGCGGCGCAGGGCGTGCCCCGCCGCCTTCCAGAACACACCGCGATAATCCGAAAGGACGCCGACCCGCAGGGCGATGTTGAACCCGAGGATCAGGCCGCGGCGTAGGTTGGTCCGGGTGAGCTTGCCCTTCACCGGCGTCTTGATCCGGTGCGGGTAGGTCCGCTCGACCTGATACTTGAAGCGCTCGAACAGGTTGGCCGGCTCGTAGGCATGGGCGATGGCCCGGCGCCAGCTCGCCACCACGTCGTCGTGCGGCCGCTTGAACAGCACGTTGGATTCGAGCGCCGCGTCGTGGGTGAGGCGCCCCTCGCGGGTGAGCCGGTCCCATAGGGGTGTCTTCGGCAGGGCCTGGAGCAGGTTCATGGTCAGAACCGGCACGGCCGACTTGTCGATGAAGTCGATGAGCTTCTGCTCGGAGCTGTCTGTGTCGGTGTCGAGGCCGAGGATGATGCCCGAGGTCACCTCGAGGCCGTAGCTGTTGAGGGTCTCGATGGCCTCGTACATGGGCACGGCGGCATTGTGCTTCTTATCGATGCCGGCGAGCGCCTCCTCTTCCGGCGTCTCGATGCCGACGAAGACGGTCATGAAGTTGGCCTGACGCATGAGCTCGAGGATGTCGGGCTGTTTCGCCATGTTGAGCGTCGCCTCGCAGGCGAACTGAAGCGGGTAGTTGTGCTTCTTCTGCCATTCCACGAGGTGGGGCAGCATGTCCTTCGTCGCCTTGCGATTGCCGATGAAGTTGTCGTCGACGAAGTAGATCACCGCCGGGTGGCCGGGCTGCGAGATGATGGCGTCGAGTTCGCCGAGCATCTGTTCCGGGCTCTTCAGGCGCGGCTGGCGGCCATAGAGCTGCGGGATGTCGCAGAACTCGCAGCGGTACGGGCAGCCCGACGAGAATTGCAGGGAGCCGATGAGGTAGCGCTTGAGCGGTGCGGCCTCGTAGGCGGGGGCCGGGAAGTCCGAGAGCGGCAGGCGCTCCTTGGTCTCGAGGCGAACCTGGGCCGCCGGAATCGACACGTCGCGGTCGAGGATCGCCACGAGCTCGTCCGTGGCGTCGCCGATCTCGCCGATGTGGAGGTAGTCGAATTCGGGGTACTGCTCGGGCGAGCCCGACACCGACGGGCCGCCCAGCGCCGTGACCTTACCGGCGGCGTGCGCCCGCGCGTAGATGTCCCGGATCTGGGGCGCCTGGATGTGCATGCCCGACACGAACACCGCGTCGGCCCAGGCAAAATCCTCAGCCCCGGCCCGCCGGATGTTCTCGTCGACGAACCGGTACTCCCAGCTCTCGGGCATGTAGGCCGCAATGAGCAGGAGGCCTTGCGGTGGCATGAACGCCTTGACGCCGCCCATCAACGGATAGGCGTGCGCGAACGTCCCGAAGGACGGGGTGTAGGCGGGAAAGACGCACAGAATGCGTCGCTTCGAGGAGACGGAGAGGGTGCATCGCATGGACCCGTATCTAGCACAGCGCCGCGCGAAGGCGTCCCCCTCGTGGCGCGATTTCTTGTTTCCTCCGACGTTTGCCGGGCGGGTCCTCACGGTCCTTTGAACGGACGTCCGGGCCGCTCACTCGATGGGGCTGTCGTCGCCCTCGGTCGCGAGCTGGCGGAGGGTCTTTAGAGCCGTCACGAGGGTGTCGCAGGGCGGTGCGGCCAGGGCGAGGCGCACGGCGTTGGGCGCATGGCCGGGATGGACGGCGAAGGCACTCGCGGGTGTCACGGCGATCCCCCGCCGTGCGGCGGCCGCCACGAAGGTCTCGGCCCGCCACGTCTCCGGCAGGGCGAGCCAGAGATGATAGGCTCGGTCGTCCCCGCGCAGGACGAGATCGTCGAGGGTTTTGCGGGCCAGCGCCTGACGGGCGCGGGCATCGGCCCGCTTCGCCAGCCCGATTCGAGCTGCCTCACCCGACTCCATGAGATGCAGTCCGACGGCGAAGGGTAGCCCTGTGGCCCCCCAGCCTCCTGAGCGGACGCACAGGGCGGTCCGGTCGACGAGGGACGGCGGTGGCGCGATGAAGCCCAGGGTGAGGCCCGGAGCCACCCGCTTCGACAGGCTGTCGACGAGGATCGTCCGGTCGGGGGCGTGGGCGGCCAGGGGGACGGCGTCGCTGAGGAAACCGTAGATCGCATCCTCCACGGCGAAGAGCCCGTGGGTTTCGAGGCTCGCCGCGATGGCCGCCCGGCGCTCCGGCCCCATGGTGATCCCGAGGGGATTGTGCAGGGAGGGCTGAAGGTAGATCCCCCGCAGGGGCGCGGCACGGTGCGCCTGCGCTATGGCATCGGGGCACAGGCCCTCCTCGTCGAGGCCAAGAGGTACCAGTGTGATGCCGAGGCGCGCGGCGATCCCCTTCACGACGGGATAGGTGATCGACTCGACACCGATCCGCTCCCCCGGCGGCGCGAGGGCCGCGAGGGCGGCGGCGACGGCCTGGCGTCCATTGCCCGTGAACAGAAGGGTGTCGGCGGCAGGCGCCCAGCCCGAGCGAGCGAGGAAGCGGGCCGCGATGGTGCGGCCTTCGGGATCTCCGGCTGCCGCCACGGGGGCGACGACATGTGCCAGGCGGTCAGGTCGGAGCAATTCGGCGATTGTACGCGATAGACTGTCGGCTTGATCCGGAAGAACCGAGTAGATGCGTTCGAGATCGACGGCCGTTGCAGGGGGCTCGGCGAAGGCGAGACTTGGTGTGCCGTCATGGGAGCGGACATAGGTCCCGCGTCCGGTCTCGCCGGTCACGAGGCCACGCCGAACCAGCTCTGCATAGACCCGGCTCGCCGTCGAGACGGCGATGCCGTGAGTATAGGCGAAGGTTCGCTGCGGCGGCAGGCGCGCTCCCGGTGCAAGCCGTCCCCTAGCGATATCCTCGGCCAGGCCGTCGGCGAAGGCACGATAGTCGGTCATGGGCAAAATTGATCCGAGATCAATGTTTCGATTGATCCGAGTCATGATCGGATCAATGTTGCTTGGCAAGCCTTCTCGAAGGCGGCTTCGTTGAGATCTGCCATGCCACCCTCCGCTCTGACCGCATCGCCCGTCCTTTCGGCCCGCGTGACGCCCGCCCGGATTGGTTTTCGTGCACGCTGCCGCATCTGGTACGGGCGTTGGCGGCATCGGCGAGCCCTCGGGGCGCTCGAGCCCGAGCAGATGCGGGAGGTCGGCCTGAATCCAATGGATGTCCGATGCGAGACCTGCCGGCCGTTCTGGCGGGCGTAGGTCCCAAACGAAAACGCCCGGCCGCGAGGCCGGGCGTTTCCAGACGTTTGGACAGTTCCGCGGCGGTTAGGCCGGCAGCACCGTGGCCGGCTCGACCTTGACGCCCGGACCCATGGAGGAGGTCACGGCGACGCGCTGGACGTACTGGCCCTTGGCGCCGGCCGGCTTGGCCTTGCTCACCGCGTCGGCGAACGCCTTGATGTTCTCGACGAGCTTGTCGGCGTCGAACGAGACCTTGCCGATGCCGGCGTGAACAATGCCGGCCTTCTCGACGCGGAACTCCACCGAGCCGCCCTTGGCGCCGGCGACGGCACCCTTGACGTCCATGGTGACGGTGCCGACCTTCGGGTTCGGCATCAGGCCGCGCGGGCCCAGCACCTTGCCGAGGCGACCGACCAGCGGCATCAGGTCCGGGGTCGCGATGCAGCGATCGAACTCGATCTTGCCGCCCTGGACGATCTCGAGGAGATCCTCGGCGCCGACGATGTCGGCACCGGCTTCGCGGGCCTCATCGGCCTTGGCGCCGCGGGCGAACACCGCCACCCGCACGGTCCGGCCGGAGCCGTTGGGCAGGTTGCAGACGCCGCGGACCATCTGGTCGGCGTGGCGCGGGTCGACGCCGAGGTTCATCGAGATCTCGACGGTCTCGTCGAACTTGGCGCTGGCCTTCTCCTTAACGAGCTTGATCGCCTCGTCGATGGAATAGAGCTTGAGCGCGTCGATGCCCTCGCGGGCTGCGCGGATGCGCTTGCCTTCGTGTGCCATGGTGCCCTCCCCTTAAGCGACGATGTCGAGACCCATGGCCCGCGCGGAGCCACGGATCATCGCGACGGCGGCATCCACCGAATCGCAGTTCAGGTCGGGCATCTTGCGCTCGGCGATCTCGCGGAGCTGTGCCTCGGTGACCTTGCCCACCGTCGGGCCCTTGCCCGGGGTCTTGGAGCCGGAAGCCGGCTTCTTGCCGATCTTCAGGCCAGCGGCCTTCTTCAGGAAGAAGGTCACCGGGGGCTGCTTCATCTCGAAGGTGAAGGAGCGATCCTGATAGGCCGTGATCACGACCGGGATCGGGGTGCCCTTCTCGATCTGAGAGGTCTTCGCGTTGAAGGCCTTGCAGAATTCCATGATGTTGAGGCCGCGCTGACCGAGCGCGGGGCCGATGGGCGGCGACGGGTTCGCGGCGCCGGCCGGAACCTGAAGCTTCACGTAGCCCGTGATCTTCTTTGCCATAGGGACTGCTCCCAGAGAATGCCCGGCACCCGGCTGGCCTCAGCGCGGATGGAGCGGGCGGTTGCAGGTCGCGGTGCGGTCCGTGAGCCCCGGCGGCGAACCGGGCAGACCTTCCGCGCGTGGTGCCGGGGGAACGAAATCCGCCAACGGCGTTTCGCGGCGGGCGCGGGGCCCGCCGGAAAGAGAGCGATCGATCGTGCCGGATCGATCGCGAACGAGAACTCAGAGTTTCTCGACCTGGGCGTATTCGAGTTCCACCGGGGTGGCGCGGCCGAAGATCGAGACGGCAACCTTGAGGCGCGAACGGCTCTCGTCGATTTCCTCGACGGTGCCGTTGAACGAGGCGAACGGACCGTCCGAGACGCGGACGGTCTCGCCGATCTCGAAGGACACGGAGGGCTTCGGGCGCTCGACGCCCTCGGCCACCTGGCCCTTGATGCGCTCGGCTTCCGAATCCGGAATCGGCACGGGCTTCGACTTGTCGGCCCCGAGGAAGCCCGTGACCTTGGGGGTGTTCTTGATGAGGTGGTAGACCTCGTCGGTCAGGTCGCACTTCACCAGGACGTAGCCGGGGAAGAATTTGCGCTCGGCATCGACCTTGCGTCCGCGACGGACCTCGACGACCTTCTCGGTCGGAACCATGACCTCGTCGAACAGCTCCATCAGGCCACGCTGGGCCGCCTGATCCTTGATGGACTGCGCGACCTTGTTCTCGAAGTTCGAGTAGGCGTGGACGATGTACCAGCGCTTCGACACGTTCTCACCAAATCCTGACGTCGGTCGGCCGGTCGCGGGAACGCGCCCGGCCCGAGGGGTTAGTTGGTCCCGACCCCGAGGATCAGGGTCACGAGGTAGCGCATGGCCTGATCGACCACCGTGAAGAACAGGCTCGCCACGACCACCATGATGAACACCATCACGGTGGTGACGACGGTCTCCTTGCGGGTCGGCCACGTGACCTTGCGGCCCTCGTCACGAACCTGACTCAGGAATTCCACGGGCCCGACGCGCTTGGGAGCCGGCCGCGCAGGCGGCGTCGCCCGGGGCGGTGTCGGCGTGGCGGTGCCGCGCTGAGAAGTGCGCGCGAGATCCGCTTTCTTCGAGGGTTCGTTCGATGCCATGGCGCCAACAACAGGGAGAACGGTCCGGGGATCGGAAAACACGGTGCGACGGTTCGCACCCGAACCCGCCCCGACAGCTTTCATCGATCTCGGAAGGCGACCGCTCTAACGCAAGTCCCGGTGCTTGTCGACTGCACCGGACACCGGCTGATCGAGAGACGGCCTGATCAAAATCTGGGAAACGACGTGAGCGAAACCTGGTGCAGCGGCCAAATGGCAGGAGTGGAGGGACTCGAACCCGCAACCTCCGGTTTTGGAGACCGGCGCTCTGACCAGTTGAGCTACACTCCTATGCGGGACGCGTTCATCGCCGCGGCGCTGCTATAGACCGCCCCGCGCCGGGCCGCAATGGCAAACCGCCCGGGATTCTGCAGGTTGTTTCGGTGAAAAAGCAAACGCCGTGGGACGGGGGTCCCACGGCGTCGCATCGTCAGGAAGAGGGGCGGTCGAGCCGCCCTATCGACTACTCGTTGATGGCG
>NZ_BPQD01000020.1 GCF_022179065.1 Methylobacterium adhaesivum | reverse complement strand
AAGTCGGAAAACCGGCACCTCAGCGGAAGCAGGGTTTCAAGGTACAGCTTTGACCACGCTCCTACGACGACGGGGAGTCAAAGCCTGTGCTTCCGTCACTGGGCTGCCATCCAGCGGGGGCAGCAGGACTTTCGCCACGGCGACCTTTGCAGCCGCCATCTCGGGGCCTTCGGAGTAGCGTCCGAGCGTCAGGCCGGAGCGCTTGTGCCCTACGATGGCGGCCAGAAGATCACCATCAACCGCAGCTCGCTCTGCCTTGGTGATGAACCACCGCCGGAAGCTATGAAAGTTGACAAGTGACCGCCGCTTGCCCTCGACCTGCTCGTTCACTCCGAGGCCGCGTCGGTACTTCGTGAAGCGCTTCGAGAAATAGGCGCTCCTCTCCCGTATCGAGCCCTTCGCCACTGCTGCCGGCCATTCCGGAAAGAGATCGTCCTCGGGGGTCTTGCCCATGGCGCGGCCAGCGACCATTGCCTGAAGGGCGGAATGAATCGGGACGTCCCGAGCTGATTTCTCCTTTTTCTGCGGCTTGAACGTGAACCAGCCGTCGGCGCACTCGCCGACCCTAAGGTCGATCACGGCGTCCAGGCGGGCGCCCGTAAGTGCCGCGATCAGCATGACGTCCAGCATGCCAGGGTCGGCCTTACCCATCAGAAGCGTCTGGACCTCGGTGTCGGTGAAGGCGCGTTCCTCCTCTTCGTGGTCGACGGATGGCTTTTCCAGGTGCAGGTCAGCGAACACATTACGGTCCACCGGAGTGCGCAGGACGAGGTAGGTCCAGTAGCGGCGCAGCCGTCCAAGGTACTTCGTGGCAGTCGCCCAGCCCAGGCCCGTGAAGTCCTGCAACTCGTCCATGAAGCGGACTGCGGCCTTGACGTCGAACCGCTCCAGGAAAGGGGGAACGTCCCGTGCCGCGCACCATTCCAGAAGGATTTTGAGCGCCCTGGGGTCGTCCGTCAGCGACCGCTCCTTGATCTTTAAGGTCTTCATGAAGGCGGGATGATGCAGGGCGATGGGCGTAGCCGTGCCGCGGGCCACCGCGCCGAACTGGGCCGCCTTCTCCTTCGCCTCACGGGTGGGCACTTCGAACTCGACGACCTCTCCATCCTCGTCGAGATCGGTCTCGGTACGGGAGCCGGCCGACCAGATCTCGGCTTCCCGATCCCTTAGGGCGGCCGCGTAGTAGTCGTAAGTCTGGTCGCCCGGCTTACCGGAGTGGTCGAGGATGCGCGCCCAGGCTGTCGCCTCCTGCAACTCCGACCCCTTCCGTCCTCCCAGCGTAAGCCAAGCCTTATCGAGGCGCGCCTTGAAGTCCTTGACGATGGGACCCTTCAGGACGTTGGCCGAAAGCAGCGATTTGGTGCCCAATCCTTGCTTCAGACGGGCGCAGCCGACGAGCGACCGCAGGGGGGCAGGCACACCCATACTCACGCGGTAATACCCGTCGTGAAGCTCCAGATAGGCGTTCCTTGGGTCCGGCTTACGAGGCACGAGGTCCTCCGGTGCATAAAGGGCCTTATGACCCCGATATGTCCCGAGACATGTCCCGGAATCCTCCACCGAGCCAAGCACTTATATAGTTAACAAGGGCTTAGCAGAGGATCTCGGACAATCCCTCCGTCTCCGCCATTCCATTTTCTTGTGTAAAATCAGCTACTTAGCTTGACCTCTGTGAGGTGTTTTGTAGTTCTTTTGTGGGTGCTGCTTTGTAGCGGCCCTGTGAGTTCTACACCGGCTCGGGCACGGGTCGCTCTGTGATCCAGACGATCCGGTCCTCAAGCCCGTAATGCGAGACCGTGCACCGGCCTAAGGCCGAGTGGTCGCCCACTGTGATGTCGTGTGGCCCTGAGACCCAGCGGCCCGAGACGACAAGTTCCTCCCATAAATCGGCGTGAAGGACGCCAACCTCGATCTCTCTTGTGTGCATGTTTTCCCCAAGAGCCGCCCGGTTCGCATGAGGCGACTTCTTTGACGGCTGCGGCCTCATGGTCGTCTATGAAGTGACCGTCAAGTTCATCGACTGGGAACGACATTAGTCAGCACTGACTTATCTGAACTCCACTTAACTCTCGTGATCGTTCACAGAAAGCCCGTGACGTTCCGGTGACAAGCTCGGCCTTAGGCGCTACGGCGCCGGGTATGAAGAAACTCGCCCTCGCCTTTGTGTCGGTTCTCCTGCCCGGTGTTGCGCTCGCGCAACCCGCGCCGGTGTTTGCCATCCCGATCACCGGGCAGTTGACCAACGGGTCGCCCGCAGCCGGGCAGGCCACGGGCTACAACAATGGCGTCGGGGAGTTCTGGGTCGCATTTCCCGGCTCCATCCGCTGCACCGGCACATGGGCAGTGCGAGACCCGAACCCGACAATCGTCATCCCGGTCTCGTGCGGCGCCCGTGTGCGCGGCGAGGCCATCGTGACGCGGCAGGCCGGCTTCATGACCGGCTCAGCCATCGTCGCGTTGAGCAACGGCCAACGCGGTCAGTTCGTGTTCGGCGACCTGACCTACGAGACGGCGTTCGGGCAGGGGCGGGTCCGGACCCGCTGATACGCTCGCCCCTGAGCCGGGCGGGTCTCGCGACCGGGACCTGATGGTCTCGGGCTCCCAAGTGCATGCCCGTGGGGCCGGTGCGAGCCCTTCCGGTTCTTCCTGAGCGGCGAGTGCACCGCGCGGTAGCCTCGGAAACTCAGGGGCAGGCGTCTCGGTCTCCGGGGCAGACTGAGTGCCAGCCGACGCCTTTGCCAGCCCACGGGCTTCTATGACGATTTCGCGGGCTTGCTGGTGAAGCTCCTTGGCCCGTGCCCGGACGCTGTTCGTCATCGTGAAGGCCGGGCCATCGAAGCTAAGTCGCCACTGAGAACCGGGCCGGTCACAGGCGAAGCGCTTGCGGACACCCGGCAGGGCGAGCCAGCACCGCTTCGTCATGTAGGAGGCCCACCCGTCGTCGCGCGCGATCTTGAGCTTGCACTGATACCGCGAGGCGCGTCCGTCCCACGAGCCCAGCGCGGATCGCATCGCCTTCCTGATACCCCTGCGGCGGCTCCGGGTGAGGTTCCCGAAAGCGCCCGCGCCATGGACGTGCAGGAGGAGCGTGCCGTCCGCCGTCTTCTCCTCCTCCAGGGAGGCCATCCACTGCACCGGTCCAAGCTCGTCGTCCAAAGCCTCCTTGAGGCGCTTGTGGAGCCATGGGAGCGGCTTCCCGGTCGCGCGGGCCTTGGCGTCGATCTCCGGTGAGCACCACACTGTGAACCCGACGACCGGGCCGGCTCCCGTGAGGGCCTGGAACGCGAAGAACCCCTGAACCTCGTCGGTGGCGTCGCGCCAGTGCCTCGGGGTCTTCGTCAGGTAGGAGGGGAGAGGGTCAGAGGGGGCATACCCCATACCCATACTTACTATAGCGGGCACGTCCGATGCGGCTGGCGCGTGGTAATTCGCAACGCCGCTAAGTGCCTTGAACTCGTTGAGGAACTGCCGATCCGCAAGGGGGCTGACGCGACGCTTTGCGCTCCGCCTTTTTTGCACACCGGCAGGGGCGTTCTCGCCGGCCGGGGTATCGGCACACGAGACCGGCACCGGGGCGCAGCATGGGCGCGCCTCGGCATGTGCCGCGTCGAGTGGGAGCTTCGGTGTAAGGGGCATGATGATGATCGAGCCGTTCGCCCTGGCCGGGGCGGGCGGCTCACTCGTTTCAGGCGTTCAGTGCGTTCTCCCGGTCGTCCTTGAGCGTCCCGAGCACGCGGACTGGCCCGAGCCGGCGCGGGTCCACCAACACCTCAAGGTCGTCGGCGTTGTAGACGATGGCGCTTGCCGGTGCCTCCGTCGCCAGCAACACGAGGTCGCCGTCCCACTCGTGGAAGGCTGAGGTCGCGACCGAGACCGGCAGCGCCAAGCTACGTTCTCCAGTCCACCAGAGCCCGAGATGACCGGACTTGTAGCCGTCGAGCGGCGCGACCGCGTAGAACGTGGCGTGGGCTGGGATGGGCTGGGTCGTAGGGAGTAGGACGCTCAGACCGTCGAGGAGGAGTGCGTCCTGACCAAGGAGGTCGCACGTCATGGTCCGGCGCAGCCCGAACGGCTGCGATGCGCTGGCCTGCCATGCATCGAGGAAGGCGCCCTGGATCGCGTTGGGGATGGTCCCAAGGGCTACCAGGGCGCGTAGTGCGTCAACCCAGCCGCCCGGCCACGTCACCTGGGCGGCGGCGCCCAAGAAGGCGTCCGCGTCGCCCTGGGCGGCGCCAGCCACGAGGCGCCGGAGCACGTCGGCCTGATGCAGGCTTTCGAGAGCGAGACGGATCGGGCTCGGGCGGTCATGCTCTGCCCGGTCGATATGAGGGGCGGTCACTGCTTGGCCTTGTCGGTCGGGATCGTGGGCATGGTGGTCTCGGTGTTGAGGATGCGGAGGAGAAGGTCGGCCGCCGTGACGGAGCCGTCCGACAGTGTCTTCGTGAGGGGCGGTGCCATACCGGCCGCGTGCTTGCGGAGTAGCGCGGCGAAGTCGGTCGCGAGACTTGCAGTTGTCGCTGTGCGGAAAGTGGTCTCATTGGTCTTCCCGTCCACGAGACCCAGAAGCACGGCGCTGGCGTTTCGACCGACGTAGAGCCTGCGGTCGTCGTCCAGTGTGATGCTGATGGCCGTGCCGACCTTGAAGTCCCGATCTGGCAGCACCTCACGCCCAGCGGCGGCACTGAGCAGTGCGGCGAATGCGCGAACCTGTAGCCGGTCCATGGGTGGGAGGGGGCGACCACGGATCGTAACGCCCACGCTGTCGTTCCAGATCGGCTTGACCTCACAGAGCCCTGGGAGATCATCTCCGATCTCCTTGTCCTCAATGGCGCGCCGGATCATGTCCTCGACCACCGCGACTGCGGTCACGCCGCGGTGGTCTGCCAAAGCGCGAAGCTGGGCGAGGCGTTCGGCCGGGAGGCCGAGCATGACCTGGGTCGGCTTGACGTGGGGAGTGGGCATGGTCGCGAAGAGGTCCGAAGCTGTGGCGATAGCCTATATATTAGCTCTTCCTATGCCGACCTTCAAGAACCAAACGCGAACGTCACCTCACAGATTTCGTGGTCGAAAATCTCCGGTGGACGCATATTGGACCCCCTTCCAGGGGGTCGAAATTCTCTAGGACTTCGACCTCGACCCCACCCCCTCTTGTAGAAACCGCATCGCGTCGAGTTTTGGCGCGCTCAGCTACACATCGTCTTCTTCGTCACCGTCCTCGATCACAACATCATCGTCTTCCTGTGATGACATATCAGGACGAATGTCGATGAAGCTGCCGTTGAGTGCATCTTCCTCATCCTGCTTGTTACGCATGTCCTCGATCTCAGTGTCCGTCATATCCCGGATCACCAGCACCGGGATTTCATCGTCGTTCACGTCGTCGTCGGAAATGCCCAGCGCACTACGCTTGAGACTGTGTAAGCGTTCAAGCGCTGACGCGGCATTGGTCAACATCTTGATCGCGGCAGCGGCAGCGAACGTCTGGGCCGGGTCTGCGGCTGCGGCGTCGAGCCGAGCCACGATCATGCCTTCGACCTTCACCGCATGGGCGTAGGTGGCCTCCCGGATCGTCGTGGCGCGTTCGGCGAGAGTGCCCACCTGGGCGGCCTGTTCCTCCGCGACCCGTGCGACAACCTGGGCGGCGAGTGCCTTCGCGGCCTGACCCTTCTCGATACCGCGCCGGGCGAAGCGGGCCTGTAGACCCCGCTCTGAAGTGCCGAACCGATGTGAAAGCTCGGGGAGCGAGGCAGCACCGGAGGCCCATACAGCCTCGGCCTCCGCCCATTCGGCTTCGTTGAGGCGGGTGTAGCGGCGCTTCGCGGGCTGGGCGGTCACGGGGTGTTCTCCTTCATCACGCGGCCCAGCGGGCAAGCGCGGCCTCGGCCTCGGCTCGGTTGTCTCTGATCCTATAAATGGCTTGCCGGGACAGGCCGGTCTCCTTCGCGATGGCCGAAATGCCGGAGCCCTGAACAAGGAGATCGCGGACGGTCTCAAGCTGGGCGCGGGTGAAGCTGGGCTTACGGCCCCGGTAGCTGTCGCCGTCCTGGGCCTTGGCGTGTGCGATGCCGGCCTTCTGGGCCTCCTTCGTAGCTTCGGCCTGGGCCTGGGCGGTCGCGGCGAGGAACCCGATCAGCGCATCCCGGACGGCCATCTGCACCGGGTCGGTGGTCGCGCCGTCGAACACCATGCCATTGATGACCGTCTTCACGACGACGCCCCGGCGCATGAACTCCCGGATGGTCTCGGTCACGTCCGCGTAGTTGCGGCCCAGCCGGTCCACCCAGCGGACCACGAGAACGTCGCCGGCCCGGAGCTTATCGAACAGGCGGCGACCTTCGGGGCGCTCCATGAGCGTGGTGCTCACGCCCGACACGCCCTCATCGACTACAACGTCGTCCACTTTGAACCCGGCTCCTTCGGCCTGCTTGCGCTGGTGCGCGCTGGTCTGGTCGGCAGTCGAGACGCGAGCGTAAAGAACAGTCTGCATGGCGATGGTCCGTGTCCGCTGTGGTGCTGTCCGATAGATAGCTTGTCCGAATGGACAGGTCAACCCTTACGGACAGTGTTTCAGCGGTTCGTTTGGGTGTCCGCAGGGGCATGCCTCAACGGACACCCGAGTGGATGCGTCAGGCGCATAGATGTAGCTGAATGCCCTCTGGGCGACTAAGCTGGAGGCTTCACGAAAAATGTGAATGCCAAATAGATGAGCGTATTGAAGCAGACGTTGGCCTCCCTAAGGCTTGCAGTAGCTATTCGCTATTGGCACGCCGCCAGAATTATCCTTTCGCAACAAAGTCGCGATGTCGAGTTCATGGAACCTGTCGGACATTTGCTGAGTATGGCGGTGGAACTCGCTCTCAAGTCTTACCTTCTTGAGCGTGGAGTGACAGATCGCGAAATGGGAAAGCAGAGAATACAGCATGATCTTGGTGCGATTTTACGTCTATGCATTCAGAACAATTTACATCTTGGCGAACAAGAAGTTGAGATGATCCTAGTGCTGCGAACAGCTCACTTAGAGCACTTTCATCGCTATGGTCCAAAGGCAATTGGCTATGCCATTGTGATGGCGAATGAGAAATTGGCTTTGAATATTCTAGCGCGGGTCATCGATATCATCTCGGGTGATCCGAGGGATCTACGCCACCTACATCAGAGACCTCATGACCTAGACTGGCCTCTCACGGAACCGACCGGAGAGCCGGTGACGCTGATCCGCTTCAACCGGATGGCGGCGGCAGCCGAAGACTACGCCCAGCAGATTGAGAAGCTCGGCGAGCCGCATAAGCGCCCCTGACTCCGAACGTAGGCTCTCGCAGTTCACCGCGCTGGCGTTCGGCGTGTGCGGATCGGAGGATATAATGACAAGTTCCACCAATTCTACGCGGCGGCCCTCATCGTCTCCGCTGCAAGCTCCTTCAGGAAGAACTCGGTGCGTGCCTTTCGACAGGATGGAAGGCCGGCGAGCGGCGCTCCGAGATCGAGCCATTCGCGGGTCGCGGCGGTCTGGCAGGCCGATGGGACGCCGAGAAGCCGAGAGCGCAGATCGCGCTCAAGCTCGTTCATCCCCGTCTTGGCTTCCGTGTGCCTAAGCGGTGTGTCCAAGACACGAACGTCAGTCAACTTCGATGGGTCAAGCAGAAAATCCATCTGATTGAGCTTGTAGATGATCGCGCTGTGCGGATCGACTGTCATAAGAACAGCGCCTTGCCCGACGTGACTTCGGGAGCCCCCCTTGGCGAAGCGTTCCGCGTAGAGCGGGTAGGTCGTCCACCAGACGCCATGCTCGCCGGCTTCGTGCCCTGCGAGGGACTGGCCCCGGTACAGCACCAGCGGTAGCTCCGCGACACGGTGATCCGGCATCAGGAGCTTCAAGCACCGCACCAGTAGGTCGGTGTTGCCCACGAGGTCGTGCGTCAGTGTCCAGTTGGCTCCTATGGGCAGGCCGTTGGCGTATGGCGCATCCGGGTTGAAGTCCCGGTCCCCGCGCCACGCCACAAGGAAGGCGTAGCGGATATCGTCCGCGATCATGTCGCGCGGCACTCGGTCAAGCGCCGTGAACACGTCCAGCCATGCGCCGGGCCAGTCGATCTCCATCGCGGCTCGGTAGAAGTCCCTTGTGTCCCCCGAAATCGCCGCCCCTACGAACCGGCTGACAACACCCTCGCACCGACGCACATCCTCGATACCCTGTTCCATGTCTCGCCCATGTTCTCGCGTTTCGTAGACGCATTATAGCGAGAGGTCGTCGCGATTTCGTGCGTAAAAGGTGCGGGGAGAACAAGAGCCGGCGACGTTTAGAACGACGATCCAGCGTATGCGCGCCTGCGGAGCCTTTGTGAGATTATCAGTGGCGCCGCGCAATCTGGCACATTCACGTCGGGCTCAGTGAGGCGCTGCTGTCGAGTGCTACAGTGTGAAGCCGTCGAAGTGGATTTTCTCCAGCGCGTCTTTCATCGCCTCAATGGATGTCTCGTGGACATACCGTCCACCGGCCGTCTGGTCGTCGTGGCCGGTGATGTCGTCGCTGATGGATCGTGGGACGCCAGCCCTAGCAAGCGCCGTCTTCATGCCGTGTCTGAAGCTGTGGAACACCTTGCGGTCGTCGATGATCCCGATGCTCGGGAGGTAGGTCCTATTGAACCACCTGGGGATCATCTGAGAGAACTGGATGGTGCGCGCGCGGTGGGCATTCGATTTTGAGACGGCGGTGGCCTTGCGATACCAGTCGGGGAACAGGTGGGTCTCTCCTGCTGTGCGGAGCGCTGTGACGCGGCTCTCGATCCCGAGACGGGTGAGGGCGGAGTGGACCGGCAGCAAGCGCGTCGATCCGCGCGTCTTCACCTGTTCCTCAACGGCGAAGGCGAGGACGCCACGCTCGTGTCGCACGCTGTCGAGCTTGAGTTGCGCGATCTCACTGGCCCGGAAGCCGGTATGGAGCGCGATGAGGAGTGCCCATTGCTGCTCCTCGAACGCGGCTCCCTTCTGGAACAGGGGCGGCGCGAAAATCTTGGCGAGGTCGCCCGGCGTGAACGGCACGCGGGGCGCAGAGGTCTCCGCGATCTGATCCACCTTGATGCCGCTCGCCGGGTTGTCCGGGAGCACATCGTTTAGGACGCACCATTTGAAGATGGATTGCAGGCGAGCGAGCCATTTGTCGTTGACCGTGGTCACATTGAGCACCGGGAAGGGTGTCGCTCGCGCCTTGTTGCGCTTGATCGCTTCGGGCAGCGGCATGTTGGGGAAGCGCAGGGAGTAGCTGGCCGGCGTCTCCATCAGTGCTGTCTTGTAGGAGAGCACGTCGCGTCGGGTGATCGTGTGCACCGGGCGCGCCTCGCCCAAGTGCTCCTCGAACATGCGCACGGCGACGCCATATTCGTAGGCGGTCGCGGGCCGCGCTCGTTTCTCCGTCATCATCAATGGGACGATCTCGCTGAGCGTCTTGGCGCTCAGCGGCCCGAGGATGCGCGGCGAGACCGGCATTGGCTCAAGAGGCTTCTCCGCTGCTAGGAGAGGGTGCGAGGTCGCCGCTGTGGTGTCGCCCTCATCACGGGCCGCTGAGACGGCAAGCGCTTCCCGCTCCGCGACAGCGAGTGCCATCGCCGTTCTACGGAAGTCGGGTGAGGCCGGTGTGATCTCGGTATGCCCTCGCAGACGGAAGCTCGCGACGATGTGGCCCACAAGGGCCTCAAGCTCCGCATTATTGGCAGCGCCGGCCATTGCGCGTCCGAGGTCCGCAACCCGGATATCATCGTTGAAGCCCAGCCCTGCACTCTCGTCGCTCTCCCGGACCTCTTGATCGAACCCGATCTGAGCGCAGTAGTGCTCGCGCGCCATCTGCTCCGCCGTGAGCGGGCGCCCCCGGCGTGCTGGTGCGCGTGGTGCCTCCCCCTCCTTCGCCCTGGCCCGCGCGGCGTCGAGGACGGCTTGCATCTCGGCCACGGCGCCGGGGAGCTTGCGCAAGGCGACAACCCGGTCAGCCCCGAGGGGCTGTAGGAGTTCGCGCTTGCCGACGATGCTGCGCAGGGCCTCCGGCACAACGACGCGCGCCGAGTAGCGCCCGTTGACGTGTAGGAGATGCCGAACCTTGCCTGCCACCGCTTGCTCCGCGCTCTGATTTTGTTGCGAATTTTGTAGCACGAGAACGGGGAAAGACGAGACCGATCAGTGAGTTGACTGTGGCATCAACGACTTGCGGGTCGATGGCGGAGGCTCCCTCCGTCTCCGCCACTCAAGTGGCATAAGCTGTTGCTTTGTCAGAGATATTTTTATCTTCTGATCATAATCGATTAACAGTTTAGCCCAGATCGTCGGGCGACTTGTAGAGAGCCGGATCAAACCTGCGGGGACGATGGTCTCGACGGCAGGCTCCATCTTGGTTCTCGGCACTCTTGAGATCGGGTGTTTGGTCGAGCGCGCGCCGCCGCGCCAGCTTGCGAAGCGCCCCCCGATCTCGGCATCACTCGGAGCGCAGGGACCGCTGGGCCGGCATTGGGCTGCTCGCGGGGCGACCGGTTATCCCGATGGGAGGATGCGCTGATGGTCGAGACGGACCCTTATCTCCGGACGCTGCTCGATCAGGCGGCCGCGGAGGAAGCGTTCCTTGGCAGCTTGCGCCAAGCTTCGCCTGTTCAGGTGGAGGCTGCGGCTACCAAACCCGCGTCACCTCCCCCCGTGTCCTTGATGATTACGAATCGGCAACGGATGGAACTGCGCGGCCGAGGCTTCTCGGACGCGACCATTCGCCAGATGACGCCCGCTGAAGCCCACGAACATCTCGGGTTGAACGGGCCATCGTCACAGTCGAGTTCGCCATAGCGCTCCTTGCCGACGACGAGGATGTCGGATGTTGGAGCACACTGGCCGCTGAGGCGCGTCGTGCAGCGCATCGGGCGTCGCGGTCGTTCGCTGTGGCCGTGTTTATTATTCTTATGCGGTCTGGTGATGCTCCTCGTAAGAAAGTCTTTACGCTGCACTGACATCGTGACGTACCTGATCGAACAGCCGTTCGGGCCAGCGGGGTCCGCTCAGTTACGACGGGAGACAGAAAGTCTATGCCGCGCCTGCTTGAACTGCTCCGCTTCAACATCCAGGCTCTTTTTGCTTGGACCCCCAAACGCTCTCATGTGCTGAGCCTGATCCTGGGCGTTTACGCCCTTGCGGGCTGGGGAGCTTTCGCGAACAAGGCGTCGGCCAACCGCGATCTCACGAATCAGGTCAGCCTCCTGCAGACGGATCGAGACGCGTTGGTCGGCCGCCAAAAAGAGTTGGAACAGGCAAACCTCGACCTTCTCCGCGAATGGCAGGGCAAGCTCGCGTCTGTCCGTGAAGAACTCGGCCAAGCTGTCACGGCCCGCGATGCGGCCAAGGGTCAGCTGACCAGTTCGCAGCGCGAGCTTGTCGCCTCGAAAAAGCGCCTCGACCAAGCGCGGGATCGCGTCTCGGAGACGGGCAGCATCAAATCCACCGAGGCGTCCAAGAAGGCCGCAGGTAAGCCGTAGGATAGCCTGACAACTCGGCTTTCACTGCGATGGACCGTCTGGGCCCAGCCGGTCATCCCGTCCGAGGTGCTTCTCCAGGGCATTGCCAGCCTACGGGACAGCTTTGGTGAGGGCCAGAAGTGCGGGCTCGGGCCGTTCGTCGTTCGCGTCGGACAGCCGACTGAGCGGACATTCATCGGCCCGATCTTTGACACGACGACGGCAGGCGTGGTGGAAATCTCCCGCCATCAGCAGGCCGTGACGTTGACCGCGAGACCGCCCAGCGAGGTCTCCTTGTACTTGTCCTGCATGTCGGCGCCGGTCTGCCGCATGGTCTCGATCACCTGATCGAAGGTGACGAAGTGCAGCCCGTCGCCGTGCAGCGCCAGGGAGGCGGCGGCCACGGCCTTGTTCGCCCCGAAGGCGTTGCGCTCGATGCACGGAATCTGGACGAGGCCGCCGATCGGATCGCAGGTCATGCCGAGATGATGCTCCATGGCGATTTCGGCGGCGTTCTCGATCTGGCGGGCAGTGCCGCCGAGCACGGCCGCGAGGCCGGCGGCGGCCATGGCGGCGGCCGAGCCGACCTCGCCCTGGCAACCGACCTCGGCCCCGGAGATGGAGGCGCGACGCTTGATCAGGCCGCCGATGGCGGTAGCCACCAGCAGATAGTCGCGGCCACGTGCGTCCGACCATTCGGGACAGAAATCGACGATGTAGCGCAAAACCGCCGGCACGATGCCGGCGGCGCCGTTGGTCGGCGCCGTCACGATGCGACCGCCGGATGCATTCTCCTCGTTCACCGCCAGGGCGAACAGGCTGATCCAGTCCATGATCTGATGGGCCGGCCGGCTGTTGTTGAGGCGGGACGCGTCCAAGGTCTCGTGCAGGCGCTTGGCCCGGCGGCGCACCTTGAGGCTGCCGGGCAACTCGCCGTCCTTGCGCAGACCCCGGGCGATACAGGCGAGCATCGCGTCCCGGATGGCGTCGAGCCCGGCATGGATCTCGGCTTCCGAGCGCAGGGCGCGCTCGTTGGCCATCTGCACCTCGGCGATCCCGAGACCGGTCTCATCGCAGACCCGGAGGAGGTCGGCGCCGCTGTCGAACGGGAACGGCATCGCGACGGCCTCGGGGCCGGTCTCGCGGGCATCACCCTCGGTCTCCACGAAGCCGCCGCCGATGGAGTAGCAGATCATCTCGTCGCGGATCGCCCCATCGCCGTCGAGGGCCCGGAACCGCATGCCGTTGGTGTGGCGCGGCAGGACCTCGGTGAAGTTGAACAGGAGATCCCGCTCGGGGTCGAAGGCGATGCCGGCGAGACCGATGGCGCCGCTCTCAGCCAGCGCCCGGGTGTAGCCGGCGACGCGATCCGGATCGACGGTGGCCGGCTCGTGCCCGAGGAGGCCGAGGAAGATCGCCACGTCGGTCCCGTGTCCGCGCCCGGTCCAGGCGAGGGATCCGAAGATCTCGGCCTTCACCCGCGCCACCCCGTCGAGGCGGGCGACGCGCGCGCGGAAGCGACGCGCGGCGACCATGGGGCCGATGGTGTGCGAACTCGAGGGCCCGATCCCGATCTTGAAGAGATCGAAGGCGCTGATCATCACGCGGCAGCCTTGGCGGCCGAGCTGACCCCGGGAGCCTTGGCGACTGTGATCCGTCCGAGGGAACGGGGGTGGGCGATGCGGTCGTGAACCTCAAGCATTGATGCGCTCTCCCTTGAGATCGACGAAGACCGGGCGAAGACGCTGAAACCGTCCGCAATTCGTGCGCCACTGGCTCGACGGAACGGATCGAGCATCCGCATGGGGATCGGCCGAGACGAGGCCGACGGGTTGCTGGCTTCCGGATGCTACCACGTCGGGCCGGGCGAGGGAGTGCTTGCCGACGACGTCCTTTAACGCTTCGGCGAGGCCGAGACCGTCAGATGTGGGAGGCTATGGTGGAGCCCGCCGCCGTCCCGCTCAAGGGGTTCGCGTCGTCCCAGGCATAGGCCAGGGTCTCGAACCGAAGGGAGCGGGCATCGACCATGAGCAGGCGCCCCACCAGGGGTTCTCCGAAGTCCGTCACCGCGCGCAGCACCTCCAGGGCCATGAGCGAGCCCATGATGCCGGCGAGCGCCCCCAGCACTCCGGCCTCGGCGCAGGGCGGCACGGAGCCGGGGGGCGGGGGGGTTGGGAACAGGCAGCGATAGGTCGGGTTCGGGCGTCCGTCCGCCCCGGTCTCGTGCGCCCGGATCGTGGTGAGCGAGCCGTCGAACTGTCCCAGGGCCGCCGTCACCAGGGGGCGTTTGGCGTGGAAGCACGCATCCGACACGGCGTAGCGGGTGGCGAAGTTGTCGGAGCCGTCGGCGACGAGATCGTAATCCGCGATGAGATCCGCTGCGTTCTCGGCCGTCAGCCGCAGGGGGTGCGCAACGAAGGCGACGTGCGGGTTGAGGCGGGCGACGGCATCGGCCGCGCTGTCAACCTTGGGCCGGCCGAGATCCGGCGTACCGTGGATCACCTGCCGCTGGAGGTTCGACAGGGATACGGTGTCGTCGTCCGCGACTCCGATGGTGCCGATGCCGGCCGCCGCGAGATACTGGATCAGGGGTGCGCCGAGGCCGCCGGCCCCGACCACGAGAACCCGCGCGGCTTTCAGGCGTGCTTGGCCCGGCCCCCCGACCTCGCGCAGGACGAGGTGACGGGCGTAGCGTTCGACTTCATCGGATGACAGGGCCATGACCGGGAGATAGCCCCCCCGACCGGCCGCCGGAAGCCCCCGGATTTGCATGCGCCTGGGCCGGCGCCTATGGCCGGGGCAGATATCCGCCGAGATCCTGCGCCGAGACCCTGGCCGTGCCCGACTCCCTCGACCGTTCGCCGCTTGGCCTCGCCCAGGCCCTGATCCGCTGCCCCTCCGTCACGCCGGAGGAGGGCGGGGCCCTCGCCTGGCTCGGCAGCGTACTGGAGGGGGCGGGCTTCACGGTCCATCGCCCGCGCTTCTCGGAGGTCGGCACGCCCGACATCGACAACCTCTACGCGCGCATCGGCACCGGCGCGCCCTACCTGCTGTTCGCTGGCCACACCGACGTGGTGCCGGCCGGGGATACGGCCGCTTGGCGCCATGGGCCGTTCGCCGGCACGGTGGCGGACGGCGTGCTCTACGGGCGCGGCGCCGTCGACATGAAGGGCGGCATCGCCTGTATGCTCGCCGCCGCCCTCGACTACCTCGAGGCCGCCGGGCCGACCTTCACCGGCTCCCTCGGCTTCCTCATCACCGGCGACGAGGAGGGGCCTGCCGTGAACGGGACGGTCAAGCTCCTCGAATGGGCGCGGTCGCGGGGTGAACGATTCGACCATTGTCTGCTCGGCGAGCCGACGAACCCGGAACATCTCGGCGACATGATCAAGATCGGCCGGCGCGGCTCGCTCACGGGCAAGCTCACCGTGCACGGCCGGCAGGGGCACGTCGCCTATCCGCACCGGGCCGAGAACCCCATCCCCGGCCTCCTGCGCCTCGCGGGCGCGCTCCTCGCCGAGCCCCTCGATGGCGGCACCCGGCATTTCGATGCCTCGAATCTCGAGTTCACCACCGTCGACGTCGGCAACCCGGCCACCAACGTCATCCCGGCGGAGGCGAGGGCGACCTTCAACATCCGCTTCAACGAGGGCTGGACCGCCGAGACCCTCGGTGCGGAGATCCGCGACCGTCTGGAGCGGGCGGCGGGCAACGCCGTGCGCTACAGCCTCGACCTGCAGCCCTCGAATTCCCCGGCCTTCCTCACGGAGCCGGACGCCTTCACCGACCTCGTCGCCGCCGCCATCGAGACGGAGACGGGCCGGGTGCCGAAGCTCTCGACCACGGGCGGAACCTCCGATGCCCGCTTCATCAAGGACGCCTGCCCGGTCATCGAGTTCGGCCTTGTGGGCGAAACGATGCACCAGACCGACGAGTGCGTGGCCGTGGCCGATCTGAACCGCCTGACCGCGATCTACACGCGGGTGATCGCGGCTTACTTCGCAGCGGCGGGGCGCGCTTCGGAAGGGTGATCGGCGGGCCCGCTCGAAGGCGATCCGGCGCCGCGCGGCGGCGATGCAGTCCTGATCGGCTCCGGAGCAGCGGGGACCGAAGCGACCTTCCCGGCGTCGGATGGAGCGTGCGCCTTGGAACCCGGAGCGCTCGATGTCCCAGGCGGCTGCCAGTACAGGCAGCGCGTGAAGCGATGACGAAGGCGGCCCCGCGGCTGGAACGGGTGCGCCTCGAAGCGACGGCTATCCGTTCCGAGGCGGTTGCCGACGGCGATATAGATCTGACGCAGGCGTCGAACGTGGGGATCGTCGAGGCGCAACTCGATGTTGGCCCGGACGAGAGCCGCCGATGTGCGTGGGGTGGCGTCCTTGGGAACGAGCCCTTCGCCCAGAAGAATGCGTCCCACTTCAAGGAGCAGCGCTTCGTTCGCCGGATCGCGGGACGCGGCCAACCGTTCGAGATCGAACAGGGTCCGGATACCCAGCGACCAGAGGCGGATGAGCTTGTCGCGCCCCACCGAGCAGCAGAGCTGCGCCTGCGCCACCCAGTCCATGATCTGATATACCCCGTACGGCGTCTCGACGAAGAGCATCAGGGGATTGGCCGTCGCCAGATTCTGGGTCGAGCGGATATGGTGGTCGTCGAGGCGGACCCGGATCTCGCTATCGATGCCGTCGATGATTTCCACCGGCGTGATCTTGAAGGCTTCGAAGACCGTTTCCTCGCGCTTGAAGTTCTTGAGGCGGTCTCCCTGGATGATGTTGCGCAGGACGACGTCCGGCATGATGCCGGCGATGAAGCAGGCGGTCACCATCACGGCGACGATGCTCGGCGCCGTCAGATGGGCGTGATCCACCACGAAGGCCTTGATCGTTTCGGTTCCGATCCAGAATAGGCCGACGATGAGGATCGGGACCAGAACGGCGCTGAGCAGCATCCGAATGGTTTCGCTCACGAAGCTGCCTGGACTGAGATCGAAGGTCTTGGTCGCCCGGTAGAGACTGCGCAGGGCCGTAACGTAGCTGCCGGCGAGCGCCGCGCAGAGGCCGAGCAGCCAGACCATGGCGACACTGCCGGGAGCGGGATAGGTAACCCCAGGCCAACGGAACGGCGACCCGATCGCCGCGGCGGGATCCAGGAGCGCGACGAGGATCGAGAGCCCGTAGAACGCAGCGACGGCGGAGAGGACGCCGAACGGCACGCTGCCGATGAGCCAATGCAGGGTCGTATAGTCTTCCTTGTAGCGGTCCGGATGCTGGGCTCCCGGATTCGCGCTTGCCAACACTGCCGATGGGGTCGGCCCACGCTTCGCGCCCACGAAGTACTTGTATTTCAGGAACTCGAACGACGGGATCGGTGAAAGGCTCACGCCGCCGGTCGTCTCGAAGACGAGCGCGAGGTCGGTGATGCTTTCCTGACGTTCGTATTTGATCGCCTGTCGAATCGCGATGAAGATCAGTGGCGACAGCAACGTGAAGCCTGCCGCGAGAATGATGGCGAGGCGGAGGGGTGGTTCCATGGGGACAATCCTGCGTTCTTCGACGCGTTCATCGCCGAAGTTGCAGAATCATGGATATTTCCGCGCATAAATCAACTTGAAGTTAATTTGCTATGAGATTTCGTGAGGTCCTGCGTAATCCACCCCCACCAGCGTCAGCCCGCTGGACGGGGCCAGGGGCCCGCAGCGGCTGCGATCGCGGCTCGCGAGGATGTCGGCGACGTCGTCCGCCGTGAGCCGCCCCGAGCCCGCGAGCACCAGGGTGCCGACGAGGCCCCGGACCTGATGGTGAAGGAACGAGCGGGCAGAGGCCGCCACCACGATCTCGTCGTTGAAGCCCATGAGACTCACGGCGACGTCGAGCTGTTCGAGGGTGCGGATCGGGCTCTGGGCCTGACACTCGGCGGCCCGGAAGGCGGTGAAGTCGTGGCAGCCGAGGAGCGGGCGGGCGGCGGCCTGCATCAGGGCGACGTCGAGGGGCCATGGCACCTGCCAGACCCGGCCCCGGTCGAGGGCCGCCGGGCTGCGCCGGTTGAGGATGCGGTAGCGGTAATGCCGGCGGATCGCCGAATGGCGGGCGTTGAAGGTGGGGGCGACGATCTCGGCCGACAGGATGGAGACGGGTTGCGGGCGCAGGTGCGCGTTGAGGGCATCGCGCACCACGTCCGTCCGCCACGCCTTTTCGAGATCGAGATGCGCGACCTGGTGCGTGGCGTGCACGCCCGTATCGGTGCGGCCGGCGCAGGTGAGGCCGGCGGTCTCGCCGGAGAACCGCGTCACCGCCGCCTCGATGGCGCCCTGTACGGAGGGCTGCGCGGTCTGGCGCTGCCAGCCGCAGAACGGCGTTCCGTCGTACTCGACGACGAGCTTGTAGCGCGGCATCAGGCGCCGAGGCGCGCGCCGGGGGCAAGGCGCGCCCCGCGGAGGAAGTCCGGTCCGGTGGCGGCGCCGCCCTTGCCGGCCCGGCGAAGCCCCGTGAGGCGGACGGCGCCCGTACCGCAGGCGATCGCGCAGGCCTCGTCGAGGATCGTGCCGGGGGCGCCCGCGCCGTCGGCCGCGACGGCGCCCAGCACCTTCACGCGCTCGCCGCCCTTGCCGAGATCGGCCTCGAAGAAGGCGCCGGGAAAGGGGCTCAAGCCGTTGATGTGGTTGGCGACCTCCGCCGCCGGGCGGGTCCAGTCGATGCGCGCCTCGTCGTTGGTGATCTTGTGGGCGTAGACGACGCCTTCCGGGGGCTGCTGCACGAAGGTGAGGTCGCCGCGCTCCAGGCGTGCGAGGGCATCCGCCATGAGATCGGCGCCCAGCGGCATCAGAGCATCGTGAAGGGCGCCGGCGCTCATGCCGGGTGTGACGGCCAAGCGGGCCTCGAGGGCCACGGGCCCGGTATCGAGGCCGGCTTCCATCCGCATCACGCCGACCCCGCTCTCCGGGTCGCCGGCCATCACGGCGCGTTGGATCGGGGCGGCGCCGCGCCAGCGCGGCAGCAGGGAGCCGTGCAGGTTGAGGCAGCCGTGGCGCGGTAGGTCGAGGATCGCCTGCGGCAGCAGCATCCCGTAGGCGACCACCACCGCGACGTCGGCCGCATGCGCCCGGAAGGTCTCGACGGCCTCCGCCGTCTTCAGGGTCGCGGGCGTCAGCACCGGTGCGCCGAGACCCTCGGCCGCCACCTGCACGGGGGAGGGCTTCAGGGCCATGCCGCGCCCGGCCTTGGCCGGCGCCCGCGTGTAGACGGCCACGATGGCGTGGCCGTCGGCATGGAGACGCGTCAGCGTCGGCACGGCGAAATCCGGCGTGCCCATGAACACGACGCGCATCGGTTCGATCCTCGAATGGGTCAGGCGGCGTCGCGCTTGGCCGCCTTGGTGAACTTCTTCAGCACCCGGTCGCGCTTGAGCTTCGACAGGTGATCGATGAACAGCACCCCGTCGAGGTGGTCGATCTCGTGCTGGATGCAGGTGGCCAGCAGCCCGTCGGCCTCGATCTCCTGCGTCGCCCCGTCGAGGTCGCGGAAGCGCACGCGGACCCGGTCGGGCCGCTCGACCTCGCCGTAGAATTCCGGGATCGAGAGGCAGCCCTCGTCGTAGCAGCGCTTCTCCTCCGAGCCCCAGACGATCTCGGGATCGAGGAAGACCTGGGGCCGGCGGGCATCCTCGTCCTTCGAGGTGTCGATGGTGACGACGCGCTTGGCCACGCCGATCTGAATGGCCGCGAGGCCGACGCCGGGGGCGTCGTACATCGTCTCGAGCATGTCGGCGACGAGGGTCCGGATCTCGTCCGTCACGGGGCCGACGGGCTCCGAGACCTTGCGGAGGATCGGATCGGGCAGGATGACGAGGGGGCGGATGGGCATGGGAATTCGGGCTTGGCGTTGTGGGGCGCAGCACCCCGATCCCCAGCAGATACGGTCGCACCGGTGTGGGGTCAAATGACCGCTCCGGGGCGCCGCGCTCAGAACGGCGTGCGGCTGCGGATGGCGGCCGTCAGCGTGCCCTCGTCGAGGTAGTCGAGTTCCCCGCCCACCGGAACGCCGTGGGCAAGGCGGGTCACCTTCAGGCCATGGTCCTTCAAGGATTCGGTGACGTAGTGCGCCGTCGTCTGGCCATCGACGGTGGCGTTGAGGGCCAGGATGATCTCGCGCATGGCCGGATCGGCCGCCCGCGCCACGAGAGAGTCGAGGTTGAGGTGCTCGGGCCGCACGCCGTCGAGCGCCGAGAGCACGCCGCCGAGCACGTGGTAGCGGGCCGTCACCGCGCCCGAGCGTTCGAGGGCCCAGAGATCGGAGACGTCCTCCACGACCACGAGGGTCGAGGGGTCGCGGCTCTCGTCGCGGCAGATGGTGCAGGGCTCGGCGGTATCGACGTTGCCGCAGGCGCTGCACACGATGATGCGTTCCGTGGCCACCCGCATGGCCTCGGCCAGGGGGGCGAGCAGGGTCTCGCGTTTCTTGATGAGCTGCAGCGCCGCGCGCCGGGCCGAACGGGGGCCGAGGCCCGGCATGCGGGCGAGAAGCTGGATCAGGCGCTCGATCTCGGGACCGGCGACGGCTTTGGGCATGGACGGTCCGTCTGGGCTCGTGCGGCCGGGCCGGAGCCACGGCGGAGTTCATAGAGGGAAGGCGGGCGGCGTACCCCCGGGGACGGGGTGGGATCATGCCCATATAGGTCCGCACCCGCGCGGTTTCGCCCCCATGAGCAACGGTCGGACAGGATACCGGCGCATCAAATTATTTTTGGCGTTGTCGAAAGCAGGATTTCTCGGCAAGACTTGAGGACCCGGGCTTTCAACAGTGACTCGTGGGGCGGCGAACCTGCGCGCGGCGGACCTGAACGACCGCGCGGACGCTCCAGCGAACGAGTCCGGCCCGGCGGAGCGATCAGGGGCCCGAGGAGAAACGCCCATGACCAACGTCGGATCATTCAATTCGGGCCACGGCGCCGAGGCCATCGGCTTTCGCCGCCTGAAAGCCGTGCATTGGAACCTCGAGGCACCCCGGCTCTACGAGGAGTCTTTACGCCGCAACGAGGCCGAACTCGCCAGGGGCGGCGCCCTCGTCGCCACCACGGGCAGCCATACGGGGCGCTCGCCCAAGGACAAGTTCGTGGTGCGCGATGCCGAGACCGAGGATCAGGTCTGGTGGGAGAACAACGGCGCCATCACGCCCGCGCAATTCGAGACTCTGTACCAGGATTTCCTCACCCACGCCGAGGAACGCGAGCTGTTCGCCCAGGATCTGTACGGCGGCGCCGATCCGGGCCACCGGGTCAACGCGCGGGTATTTACCGAACTCGCCTGGCATTCCCTGTTCATCCGCAACCTGCTGATCCGGCCCGAGCGCGAAGCCCTCGCCGATTTCGTGCCAGAACTCACGATCATCGACCTGCCCAGCTTCGAGGCCCAGCCGCACCGCCACGGCTGTCGCTCGAAGACGGTGATCGCCCTCGATTTCTCCCGTCGCCTCGTGCTCATCGGCGGCTCCGCCTATGCGGGCGAGATGAAGAAATCGGTCTTCACCTACCTGAATTACCGCCTGCCCGAGGTCGGCGTGATGCCGATGCATTGCTCGGCCAACGTCGCCCTCGACGAGGCCGGTGCGTCGGCCCTGTTCTTCGGCTTGTCGGGCACAGGTAAGACCACCCTTTCCAACGATTCCTCGCGGATGCTGCTCGGCGACGACGAGCACGGCTGGAGCTCGGACGGGATCTTCAACTTCGAGGGCGGTTGCTATGCCAAGACCATCCGCCTTTCGCGCAACGCCGAGCCGGAAATCTACGCCACCACCGAGCGCTTCGGAACGGTGATGGAGAACGTGGTGATCGATCCGGTGACGCGGGTGCCGGATTTCGACGACGCCTCACGCACGGAGAACACCCGCTGCGCCTATCCCCTCGACTTCATTGCCAACGCGAGCACCACGGGGCGCGCCGGGCACCCGAAGACCATCGTCATGCTCACCTGCGACGCCTTTGGCGTCATGCCGCCCATCGCCCGGCTCACGGGCGCGGAGGCGATGTATCATTTCCTGTCCGGCTACACCGCCAAGGTCGCCGGCACGGAGCGTGGACTGACGGCCCCCGAGGCGACGTTCTCGACCTGCTTCGGCGCGCCGTTCATGCCGCGCCACCCGAGCGTCTACGGCAACCTCCTGCGCGATCTCATCGCGCAGCACGCGGTCGATTGCTGGCTCGTCAACACCGGCTGGACCGGGGGCGGCGTCGGCACCGGCCGGCGCATGCCAATCCGCGTGACCCGTCGCCTCCTCGCGGCGGCGTTGGACGGGTCCCTGTCCAAGGTCGAGTTCCGGCGCGACCCATATTTCGGGTTTCAGGTGCCCGTCGCTGTGCCGGGTGTCGAGGCGCAGGTGCTCTCGCCCGTGGAGACCTGGACCAACACGGCCGCCTTCGCCGAGACGGCGACGCGCCTCGTCGCCATGTTCCAAGAGAACTTCAAGCGTTTCGCCGAGCACGTCGATGCCGAGGTGCGGGCGGCCGAACCATCGGCGCAGGCCATCGCGGCCTGACCGTCCTCGCGGGAGGCGGCCTGGGGCCGCCTCCCTTGTCCCTAGAACAGCTTGAGGCCGGGCGGCAGCGGCAGGCCCTTGGTGAGTTCGCCCATGCGCTCGG
The DNA here is from genome assembly GCF_022179065.1 of Methylobacterium adhaesivum. GTDB lineage: Bacteria > Pseudomonadota > Alphaproteobacteria > Rhizobiales > Beijerinckiaceae > Methylobacterium > Methylobacterium adhaesivum. The sequence goes on along the minus strand of NZ_BPQD01000020.1, from coordinate 180,894 downwards.
CCGCGACACCCTCGGCCTTGCCGCGGGCGTCGTTCACGGCGGCGACGATGAGATCTTCGAGAATCTCGCGCTCGTCCGGGTTCATCAGGGCCGGGTCGAGCTGCACGCCCTTCACCTGGCCCTTGGCCGTCATGGTCACCCGCACGGCGCCGCCGCCGGACGCGCCCGACACCTCGACGGTGTCGAGTTCGCCCTGCAGGGCGGCCATCTTCTCCTGCATGGCCTGCGCCTGCTTCATCATGCCCATGAGGTCGCGCATCGTCGGGATTCCTTCGCGTGTCTGGCTGTCGGGACTGAGGTGGGGACGGCTTCGGACCGACGCTATGCCTCGCCGTCCGGTTCCTCGGTCTCTGCCTCGCCGGTCGGCGCGGCTTCCACGGCGATGTCGGGCGCGCGGTCACGCACATCGACGATCTGGGCACCGGGGAAGCCCGCCATCACGGCCCGCACGAGGGGATGGGCGGCGGCGTTCTGGTGCCGCGTCTCCGTGGCGGCCCGCGCCGTGGCGTCGAGGGTCGGTTCGCCGGCCTCCTTCGACAGGGCGACGATCCAGCGCCGGCCCGTCCAGGCATCGAGGGCTTTGGCGAGATCGTTGGCGAGGGTCTGGCGTCCGCCCTCCGCGAGGCGGAATTCGATGCGGCCTTCCTCGAAGCGCACGAGATGGACCTCGCGTTCCAGGGCCATCTTCAGCCCGATGTCGCGCTTGGTATCGGCCAACGCCACCACGTCGGAAAAGCGGGCGAGGCGTGGGCCCTCGGGCTCCGGGGCCGCCATCGGCGCGATGACGGGTGCCGGCGATTGCGCGACCATGCTGAGGGCCGGGCGGCTGCCGCCGCCGCCCGCCGCCATGGCGACGGGCGCGCGCGGCGGCGCCTCCGACGAGAAGGTCGGAATCGGTGGCAGGGCCGGGCGGCCCTGGGCCGCCATCACGGCGCCGCCCGAGGGGGCGTCCTGTCCGGTTCGGGGGGGGGCGGCCAGGGCCTCGCCCCTGGCCTGACGCAGGGCCTCGTCCGGGGTCGGCAGGTCGGCGGCATAGGCGAGGCGCACCAGGGCCATCTCGGCGGCGGCGAGGGGCCGCGTCGCCGTCTGCACCTCGGGGATCGCCTTCAAGAGGATCTGCCATGCCCGTGACAGCACCCGCACGGAGAGCTTTCGGGCGAAATCGCCACCTCGCGAGCGCTCGGCCTCGCTCAGGGTCGGGTCTGCGGCGGCCTCGTCGGGCACCAGCTTCAGGCGGGTGACGAGGTGGGTGAAGCTCGCGAGATCCGACAGGATCACGGCCGGATCGGCCCCGGCCTCGTACTGGCCCCGGACCTCGGCGAAACTCGCCGGAATGTCGCCCCGCATCACCGCCTCGAACAGGTCGACGATGCGGCCCCGGTCGGCCAGCCCGAGCATGTCGCGCACGCTCTGCGCGCTCACAAGGCCCGCGCCGTGCGCGATGGCCTGATCCAGGAGCGAGAGGGCGTCGCGCACGGAGCCCTCGGCCGCGCGGGTTATGGCTGCCAGTGCCTCGGAATCGGCCTCGACGGATTCGGCGGCGCAGATCTTGGCGAGGTGCGCCACCAGGGTGTCCGCCTCGACGCGGCGCAGGTCGAAGCGCTGGCACCGCGACAGGATCGTTACCGGGACCTTGCGGATCTCGGTGGTGGCGAACACGAACTTGGCGTGGGGCGGCGGCTCTTCCAGGGTCTTCAAGAAGGCGTTGAACGCCTTCTCGGAGAGCATGTGGACTTCGTCGACGATGTACACCTTGTAGCGGGCCTCCGTCGGCGCGTAGCGGATGCCATCGATGATGCCGCGCACGTCGTCGATGCCCGTGTGCGAGGCGGCGTCCATCTCCAGCACGTCCATGTGCCGGGATTCCATGATCGCCCGGCAGTGCCGGCCGAGTTCCGGCATGGCGATGGTGGGGCCGGTATCGGGATGGCCGTCGCGGACGTAGTTCAGACCGCGGGCGAGGATACGCGCCGTCGTGGTCTTGCCGACGCCGCGCACGCCCGTCAGCATCCAGGCTTGGGGAATGCGGTTGGCGGCGAACGCGTTGGCCAGGGTCCGCACCATGGCGCCCTGTCCGATGAGATCGTCGAAATTCTGGGGGCGATACTTGCGCGCCAGCACCCGGTAGGGCGTCGCGGCGGGCGCCGGCTCGGGAAAGCCCGGCAGGCCGGGGGCGTCGCTCGGGATGCCGGAGGTCGCGTCCATGCCGCCTTGCGTGGGTTGGCGCCGCCCTGGTCGGAGGGTGCCGCCACGCGGGCTACTGACGAGAGATCGAAGGTGGGAGGCTGGACGAAGACCCGCTCGGTCTCGTTAGGGCTGCTTCCTTCCGGACCTGACCCGGTTGGCGAGTGAAACGTCCCTCGCCAACCTCCCGACCGCTATATGGCCGGGGCCGGCGGCGGATGCAAGCGGCCGGTTGTGGATCGGGGCGCCCGCAGGCGCCCCTGGGGATTGAGCCTACTCGGCCTTGCGCTTCACGATGGCGTAGGTCTTCGGATCGAGCTCGAGGTCGAACTGCTTGCCGTTGGCGTCGATGGCGTCATCCACCTCGATCTCGTCGTCCTCGACCTCGATCTTCTTCCACTTGGTAAAGCCCGCCTCCTTCAGCACGCCCTCGATGCGCGTGAGTTCGGCGGGGGTGGGCGCACGGTCGGCATAGGCCGATCCGGTGAAGGCGATCCCGAGGGCGAGGGCGGCGAGGCCGGCGGTCTTGAAGGTCATGCGTCTTCCTTGGATTTGATGAGACGCGGTGCGAACGACGCACCGGACGGTTCTGTTCCCGATCGCGCGAAAGTCCCGTACCCGCTCCGGTTGTCTCGATGCGCGCCGCCGCCTAGGCTTGCGTCCGCCGATCGATCCCGCAGGACAGTGAACCATGGTCACCCGCGTCGCCACCGTCGCCTTCGAGGGAATCGAGGCGCGGGCCGTCGATGTGCAAGTGCAGATCGCGCCCGGCCTCGTCGCCTTCACGGTGGTGGGGCTCGCCGACAAGGCGGTGGGCGAATCGCGCGAGCGGGTGCGCTCGGCCCTCATCGCGTCGGGGCTCGCGCTGCCGGCAAAACGCATCACCGTGAACCTCGCCCCGGCGGACCTGCCGAAAGAGGGCTCGCACTACGACCTGCCCATCGCGCTCGCCGTGATGGCGGCCATCGGCGCCCTGCCGGCCGATGCCCTCGCGGGCTACTGCGTGCTCGGCGAACTCGCCCTCGACGGAACCATCACGGCGGTGTCCGGCGTGTTGCCCGCCGCCATGGCGGCCAACGCCCGCGGCCTCGGCCTCATCTGCCCTGCGGCCACCGGTCCGGAGGCGGCCTGGGCGGCGGGCGACATGGACGTGCTGGCGCCCCGCTCGCTGATCCAGCTCGCCAATCACTTCAAGGGCACCCAGGTGATGGCACGGCCGGATCCCGCCATCGCGGCGCCCGGCGGCCCCCTGCCGGATCTGCGCGACATCAAGGGCCAGGAAGGCGCCAAGCGCGCCCTCGAGATCGCGGCGGCGGGTGCCCACAACATCTGTTTCAACGGCCCGCCCGGCGCCGGCAAGTCGATGCTGGCCGCGCGGCTGCCCTCGATCCTGCCGCCGCTCTCGCCGCGCGAACTCCTCGAAGTCTCGATGATCCAGTCCGTGGCCGGCGTCCTGAAGGACGGCGCTTTGTCGAACCGCCGGCCGTTCCGCCAGCCGCACCACTCCGCCTCTATGGCGGCCCTGGTGGGGGGCGGGCTCAACGCCCGCCCGGGCGAGGCGTCGCTGGCCCATGGCGGCGTGCTGTTCCTTGACGAACTGCCGGAATTCACACCGCAGGTGCTCGATTCTCTGCGCCAGCCCATGGAGACCGGGGAAATCATGATCGCCCGCGCCAATCACCGGGTCACGTACCCCGCCCGGTTCCAGCTGGTGGCGGCCATGAACCCGTGCCGCTGCGGGCAGGCCCTGGAGCCTGGCTATGCCTGCCGCAAGGGGCCGAACGAGCGCTGCATCGCCCAGTACGGCGCCCGCATCTCCGGCCCGCTCCTCGACCGGATCGACCTGCGCATCGAGGTCGGGGCGGTGACGGCCGCCGACCTCATCCTGCCGCCGCCCGCGGAGGGCTCGGCCGAGACGGCGGCCCGGGTCGCCGCCGCGCGGGCCCTGCAGACGGCGCGCTACGCCGCCCGTGATCTCCCCGCCGGCACCACCAACGCCACATGCCCGGCGACGGTGATCGAGGCCGTGGCCGCCCCCGACGCGGACGGCGCAGCCCTGATCCGAAGCGCCGCCGAATCCATGCGCCTCTCGGCACGCGGCTTCCACCGCACCCTACGGGTGGCGCGGACGCTCGCCGACCTCGACGGCGAGGCGACGGTGCGGCGCGTCCACCTCGCGGAAGCCCTGTCGTATCGCGGCCGTGCCGAGCGTCCGGTGGCGGCGTGACTCACCGCCCGTAGATGTCCTCGACGCGGATGATGTCGTCCTCGCCCGTGTAGGAGCCGACCTGAACCTCGATGAGTTCGAGGGGGATCTTGCCTGGGTTGGTCAGGCGATGCATCGAGCCGATGGGGAGGTAGACCGCCTCGTTCTCGTGCACGAGCACGATCCTGTCGTCGACGGTGACTTCGGCTGTGCCCCGCACCACCACCCAGTGCTCGGCCCGGTGATAGTGCTTCTGCAGGGAGAGCCGGCCGCCCGGCGTCACCATGATGCGCTTCACCTGAAAGCGCTCGCCGATGTCGATGCGCTGATACCACCCCCAGGGGCGGTACATTCGGCGATGGGCGTCGGCCTCCGGATGGGCCTTTTCGCGCAGCAGCGCGACGAGATCCTTCACCTCGCCCGAGCGGGCCTTCGAGGTTACCAGCACGGCGTCCGGGGTCGCCACCACCACCACGTCGTCCAGGCCGACCACGGTGGTGAGAAGTTCGCCCTCGCTGTGGATGAGGCTGCCATGGGTGTCGATGGTCTCGACCCGGCCGCGTAGCGCGTTTCCGGAGGCGTCCCGGGGCAGCACCTCCCAGACGGCGTCCCAAGTGCCGACATCCGACCACGGGAACGAGACGGGTAGGACGCCGGCGCGCTCGGTCCGCTCCATCACCGCGTAATCGATGGAGGTCTTCGGCGCTCGGGCGAAGGCGTCGGCGTCGAGGCGCAGAAAGTCGAGGTCGATCTGCGCGGCCTCGAGGGCGGCGCGGGTTGCCGAAAGGATCTCGGGCACCTGCGCTTCGAGTTCGGCCAGCATCACGTCCGCCCGGAACAGGAAGTAGCCCGAATTCCACAGGGCTCCCGCGCCGATGAGGCCCTCGGCCCCGGCACGATCGGGCTTCTCGACGAAGCGCTCCACCGCGTAGGCGCCGGGCACGCCGTCGAGGGGCGATCCGCGCCGGATGTATCCGTAGGCCGTGGCCGGCCCCGTCGGCTCGATGCCCAGGGTCATGATGCGCCCCGCTCGCGCCCCGATGGCGGCGGCCTTGGCGGCCGCTACGAAGGCGGGCGTGTCGCCGATCACGTGGTCGGCCGCCAGGATCAGCACCACGGCCTGCGGATCGCGCCGGGCGGCGTGCAGGGCGGCCACCGCCACGGCGGCGGCCGAATCCCGGCGCGACGGTTCGAGCACGATGTCGGCGCCGATGCCGACCTGAAGAAGCTGCTCGGCCACGATGAATCGGGCGTCGCTGTTGCTGACGATGGTCGGGCGTCCGAACACGTCGGGATCGAGCAGCCGACGCGCCGTCTCCTGAAAGGTCGAGGCGGTGGCGTTCACCAGCGGCGTGAACTGTTTCGGCATGCTCTCGCGCGAGGCCGGCCACAGGCGTGTGCCCGAACCGCCGCACAGGATCACGGGGTGGATCAGTTCGGGATGTGCTTGTGCCATGATCGATCACTCGCGCGCGAAACGGTCCTTGCCCCGCATGGACGGGGCCGTTCCGGTTATTCAGCAGCCTCGCGCGCAGTGTAGCCCAGACGGCCGTTCAACTCGTGAATGAGTTTGACCGCGGCCTCCGCGATCACCGTACCGGGTGGGAAGATCGCCGAGGCGCCCGCCGCGTAAAGGGCCGGATAGTCGCCGGGCGGGATGACGCCGCCGATGACGATCATCACGTCCTCGCGCCCCTGCGCCGTGAGCGCCGCCTTGAGCTCCGGCACCAGGGTGAGGTGGCCGGCGGCGAGCGACGACACGCCGACGATGTGGACGTCGTTCTCGACCGCTTGGCGAGCGGCCTCGTCGGGGGTGGCGAAGAGCGGCCCGATATCCACGTCGAAGCCAAGATCGGCGAAGGCGGAGGCGATGACCTTCTGGCCGCGGTCGTGCCCGTCCTGCCCCATCTTGGCGACGAGGATGCGTGGGCGGCGCCCGTCGTTCTCCTCGAAGGCTTCCACGAGCTGACGGACCGTCTCGACTGCCGGCGACATGCCACCCACCTCCCGCTTGTACACGCCTGAGATCGAGCGGATCTCGGCCCGGTGCCGACCCCAGGCCTTCTCCAGGGCATCGGAAATCTCGCCCACCGTCGCCTTGGCCCGCGCCGCGCTCACTGCGAGTTCGAGCAGGTTGCCGGTGCCTTGCGCCGCCGCCGTGAGGGCCGCTAGGGCGGCGTCGACGTCGGCCTGGTTGCGCTCGGCCCGCAGGCGCTTCAGCTTGTCGATCTGCAGGGTGCGGACGTTGCCGTTGTCGACCCGCATGAGCTCGATGGCGCGATCGTCGTCGGGCTTGAACTTGTTGACGCCCACGATGGTCTGGCGACCGGAATCGATTCGGGCCTGGGCGCGGGCGGCCGCCTCCTCGATGCGCAGCTTCGGGATACCCGCCTCGATGGCTTTGGCCATGCCCCCTAACTCATCGACTTCGCGAAGATGCTCCCACGCGCGGTCGACCATGTCCTGCGTCAGCTTCTCGACGTAGTAGGAGCCGCCCCACGGATCGACGATCCGGGTGGTGCCGCTCTCCTGCTGCAGGAAGAGCTGGGTGTTGCGGGCGATGCGGGCGGAGAAGTCCGTGGGCAGCGCCAGAGCTTCGTCCAGGGCGTTGGTGTGCAGCGACTGGGTGCCGCCCTGCGTCGCCGCCATCGCCTCGATGCAAGTGCGGGTGACGTTGTTGAACACGTCCTGCGCCGTCAGCGACCAGCCGGAGGTCTGGCTGTGGGTGCGAAGCGGCAGGGACTTGTCGCTTTTCGGCTCGAACTCCTTGACGAGCTTGGCCCAGATCAGGCGCGCGGCCCGCATCTTGGCAATCTCCATGAAGAAGTTCGTCGAGATCGCCCAGAAGAACGACAGGCGGGGCGCGAACTGGTCGATGGTGAGGCCGGCGGCGAGGCCCGCCTTGATGTACTCGACGCCGTCGGCGAGCGTGTAGGCGAGTTCGAGATCGTTCGTCGCCCCGGCTTCCTGCATGTGATAGCCGGAAATCGAGATCGAGTTGAACTTCGGCATGTTCTTGGAGGTGTAGGCGAAGATGTCGCCGATGATCCGCATCGAACCCGCAGGGGGGTAGATGTAGGTGTTGCGGACCATGAACTCCTTGAGGATGTCGTTCTGGATCGTGCCCGCGAGTTTTTCTGGCGGCACGCCCTGCTCCTCGGCCGCCACGATGTAGAGGGCCAGGATCGGCAGCACGGCGCCGTTCATGGTCATCGACACGGTCATCTCATCGAGCGGGATGCCGGAGAACAGGGTGCGCATATCGTAGATGGAATCGATGGCGACCCCGGCCATGCCGACATCGCCCGAGACGCGCGGATGGTCCGAATCGTAGCCCCGGTGGGTCGCGAGGTCGAAGGCCACCGATAGGCCCTTCTGCCCGGCGGCGAGGTTGCGCCGATAAAACGCGTTCGAATCCTCGGCCGTGGAGAAGCCGGCATATTGCCGGATGGTCCAGGGCTGGGTGACGTACATGGTCGGGTAGGGGCCGCGTAGGAACGGCGCCACGCCCGGGTAGGTGTCGAGGAACTCGATGCCGTTCCGATCCTCGGGGCCGTAGACCCCCTTCACCGGAATGCCCTCGGGGGTCATCCAGGGCTCGCCCTGCGGCGGCACCGGGGCGGCGATGGCATCGGCCGCGTAGGCGACGGATGTGAAATCGGGGATGCGGGAGGGCATGGATGCGTGCTCGTGCGGCGGCCTGTCGGCGTGCATTATAGGTAAGCCGGCGGGGCGGGCTACTCCTAACCACCTTGCGGCCGCGCCGACGTCACGAAAATTTCGCCTGCGCCCTCAAATCTCAAAAAGAATTGATGGCAACGTCAAGCCGTTCCTGGCCTGTCATTCGGCGGCCATCCGGCGCGGCGCCCAATCCTCGACCTCGGCCGCCACGACGGCCACAACCTCGCGCAGGTGCCAGACCAATTCCGAGAAGCCGGGTCCGAGGGCGAGGTTCGCCTCGTTCATGTAGAGGGCGCGGTTGATCTCGATCTGGAGGGCGTGCCGCCCGAGATTGGGCTCGCCGTAATGCTCGGTGATGAAGCCGCCGGCATAGGGCTTGTTGCGCTGGGTCCGGAACCCGCGCGCGCGCAGATGCGCCTCGAACGCCCCGATGAGTTCCGGTGCGCAGGCGGTGCCGAAGCGGTCGCCCAGGACGAAATCGGCCCGGGCCGCCTCGTCGCGCCCGAGGCTCGAGGACGGCATCGAGTGACAGTCGATGAGGATGGCCTGTCCGAAGTCCCGGGCCGTGCGCTGGATGAGCCCCCGCAGGGTACGGTGATACGGCTTGTACAGGGTCTCGATGCGGGTGACCGCCTCCTCCACGGGCAGGCGGCCGCGATAGATCTCCTGCCCGTCGGCGACGATACGCGGCACGGTGCCGAGCCCCCCGGCGACCCGCATGGAGCGGGTGTTGGCAAACGCCGGCAGGCGCCCGTCGAACATGCGCGGATCGAGTTCGTAGGGCTCGCGGTTCACGTCGAGATAGGCACGCGGGAAGTGTGCGCACATGAGAGGGGCGCCGAGGTCCACCACCGGCGCGAACAGCCGGTCGACATAGGCGTCCTCCGAGCGCCGCAGGGCGAGGGCGTCGAGGCGCGAGGCCTCGACGAACGCGCGTGGATAGACGGCGCCCGAATGCGGCGCGTTGAAGACGAACGGAAGGGTGTGGGCCTCGGGCTCGTCCACCCGGAAGGGCGGATCGAACCACGGCTGATCCGGCGAACCCGGTGGCGCAAACGGTTCTGTCATCGCGGCGCGGGCGCCTCGGTCCGGGCGGGAAAACGCATTCGCACACTGTGCGTGCCGATGCCGGCCGTGTCTACCGTGACACGTGCCCCTCGCAGGGCGTAAGGGTGCAACCGGGCGGGGGCGGCGCTCGGGCGCCGCATTCGCCCCGGCAACGGTCTGTTTACCAAGTTGGTGCTTTGTGAAAAAACAAAGCGACTCAAGGGCACAAGGCAACGTTCGATGAAGATCCTCCTCGCGGAAGACGACAACGACATGCGCCGGTTCCTGGCCAAGGCGTTGCAGAACGCCGGCTACGATGTGCTCTCGTTCGACAACGGTCTCTCGGCCTACAACCGCCTCCGCGAGGAGCCGTTCGAGCTGCTGCTCACCGATATCGTGATGCCCGAGATGGACGGCATCGAGCTTGCGCGGCGTGCCACGGAGCTCGACCCCGACATCAAGGTGATGTTCATCACGGGCTTCGCCGCCGTGGCCCTTAATCCGGATTCGAAGGCCCCCAAGGACGCCAAGGTGCTCTCGAAGCCCTTCCACCTGCGCGACCTCGTCAACGAGGTCGAGAAGCTCCTGGCAGCCTGACGGCCGGCGGCCTGACCGGCCCGCGCCCCTCTGCGGAACGCCGCAGTAGGAAGAGTCACGGGGCTCGCCTATAAGCGGGGAACACGCCTTGGGGCCCTGCGACATGAAGCCGGTCACGATCTACACCACCGCCTGGTGCCCTTACTGCTCGGCGGCCAAGAGCCTCCTGCGCGAGAAGGGCATCGCCTTCACGGAAATCGACGTCGAGAAGACGGCCGGTTCGCGCGCCATCATGGTCCAGCGGGCCGGGGGGCGCACCAGCGTGCCGCAGGTGTTCGTAGGCGAGGCCCATGTGGGCGGCTGCGACGACCTCTACGCCCTCGACGGAGCCGGCAAGCTCACGCCGATGGTGGCCGCATCGTGAGCGCGGCCTCCGGTTTCGTCGCCGCCTGCGTGCAGATGCGCTCGGGCCGCGACCCCCTCGCCAACCGCGACGCGGCGGTCGCCCTCGTGCGCGAGGCGGCGGATGCGGGCGCGCACTACGTGCAGACCCCGGAGATGACCTCTCTGGTCGAGCGCGACAAGGCGCGGCTGTTCGCCAACGTCACGGTTCCGGACGAGGACCAGACCCTCGCGGCCCTGCGCGACGTGGCGCGCGAGCGCGGGATCGTCGTGCAGATCGGGTCCCTCGCCGTCCGCAACGGCGACAAGATCGCCAACCGCGCCTTCCTCATCGATGCGGACGGGGCGATCACGGCCTCCTACGACAAGGTGCACCTCTACGACGTCGACCTGCCCAACGGCGAGCGCTGGCGCGAATCCTCCACCTACACGGGCGGGGCCTGCGCCGTGGTGGCCGACACGCCGTGGGCGCCCATCGGTATCACCATCTGCTACGACATCCGCTTTCCGGCCCTGTTCCGGGCCCTGGCCGAGGCGGGCGCCTCGATCCTCACCGCCCCCGCCTGCTTCACCCAGCAGACCGGCGAGGCGCATTGGCACGTGCTGCACCGGGCGCGCGCCATCGAGACCGGATCGTTCATGATCTCGGCCGCGCAGGGCGGCCATCACGAGGACGGGCGCGACACCTACGGGCACTCGCTCATCGTCGATCCGTGGGGCAGGGTGCTAGCCGATGCCGGCGGCAACGCCCCCGGGGTGATCCTGGCCGAGATCGACCTCGCGCGGGTCGCCGATGCCCGCGCCCGCATCCCGGCACTCCAGCACGCCCGGCCGTTCACCGTGGAGCGGATCGGACGTTCCGCCTGATGGCGACCCGAGATCGGTTATGATCCGCTACACCCTTGTCTGCGACGGCGGCCACGATTTTGAGAGCTGGTTTCCGTCGAGCGAATCCTACGACGAGCAGGCGGCACGTGGCCTCGTCGCCTGTCCCCTCTGCGGTTCGCCGAAGGTGGTGAAGGGCATGATGGCGCCGGCCGTGGCGCGCACCGACCGCGCGGAGGCCCGGCCGCCCGTCGCCTCCGCGCCCGAGACCCTTCCGGTGCCTCCGCCGATGCCCCTGCTGTCGGAGCCCGAGCAGCGTGTCCGTGCGCTGATGAGGGCCGTGCGCGAACACGTGACCCGCACGGCCGACGATGTCGGAACGGCGTTCCCCGAAGAGGCGCGCCGGATGCATTACGGCGAGAGCCCCACCCGCCCGATCTACGGCGAGGCCAGTCTCGCCGAGGCCCGCGCCCTCGTGGAGGAGGGCATCGAGGTGGCCCCCCTGCCGCCGGCCGCCGACGACCGGCATTGATGGGTTCAGCGCTTCGCCGCGCTCGTCCCCGAGACGGAGGCGAGGACGAAGGCCACCACCGCGTTCCAGCCCGCGAGGGAGACCCCGAGGAACCGCCACGCGGCCGTGGAGCAGTCGGCCACCCGCGTGGTCTCGAGGGCGGCGCGGAAGTCGCCGACCGTGGCGGGTGCCGCTCCGGTGCCGCCGCCGCAATCCGTCGGGCCGGGCCACAGGGCCCACTCGGCGCCGGCATGGTAGACGCTCAAGCCCGCGCCGTAGAGGAGGCCGAGGGCCGCGAGCCCCAGGGCGAGGCGGCTCGCCCGCTCGGGCAGGACGAGGGCGAGGAGCCCGAGGGGAATCGCCGCGTAGTACGGGATGCGCTCCGTCAGGCAAAGCTTGCACGGCACGTAGCCGAGCCAGAACTGGAATGTCAGCGCGACCGCCACCGTCGCGGCCGAGGCGAGGACGAGGAACAGGGCGCTGCGACGCAGGCGCAGCAGAGTCGCGTAGTCCATCTAGAGAAGCACCTTGAACAGGACGAAGCCGAGGATGATGACCGCGACCGCGATGGCCGCGACGACGTTGAGGTGCCGGTCGAGCACCCCGCGAATCTGAACGCCGTAGCGCCCGAGAAGTCCTGCCAGGAGGAAGAACCGGGCGCCCCGGGTGATGAGCGACAGCACGACGAACCAGAACAGGTCGTAATGGGCGAAGCCCGACGTAATGGTTACGAGCTTGAACGGGATCGGCGTGAGCCCCTTCAGCAGGATCACCCAGTGTCCGTACTCGGCATAGGAGGCTTGGAACGTCGCGGCCTTTTCCGAAAGACCGTAGAGCCGGAAGACCCATTGGCCGACGGAATCGAACAGCAGGGCGCCGATGGCGTAGCCCAGCACACCGCCGGCCACGGAGGCCAAGGTGGTGATGAGGGCGTAGAACCACACCCGGTCGGGCCGGCTCACCGCCATGGGCACCATCATCACGTCGGGCGGCACCGGAAAGAACGAACTCTCGGCGAACGACACGGCGCCGAGGGCCCAGGGCGCCGAGGGCTTGCCCGCGAGCGCGAGGATCCATTCGTAGAGGCGGCGGATCATGGGCGGGTCTGCGTCCGGTGGGGTGAGGTCGGGCGGTGTTCTTTGAGCACAGCCGGATGGGAGTGGCGAGCGCGGACGCGCGGGAAATCTCCACTGGCCCGAATCACGAAGGTGTGCCATGAGGCGGGGGCTGCGGGCGTGGTGGAATTGGTAGACGCGCCGGACTCAAAATCCGGTTCCGCAAGGAGTGTCGGTTCGATTCCGACCGCCCGCACCACTCTCAAATCCTGCCTTCCAGAAATCGCCTGATCCAGCCGCCGAGGCGCGGCCCGTCGCTGGGACGCGTCAGCGAATCGAGGGCGGCGGCGTGTGCCGCCGGCGCGTGCGGCACCTCCGGCCGATGCCCGGCGATGAGGGCGGTGGCGTAGTCCGCCGCGAATTCCGGATGGACCTGGAACGAGAGGGCCCGCCGGTCGCGGTAATCGAGGACGCCGTGGGGCGTGAAGGCGTTGCCGGCGAGCGTCCGGGCGCCGGGCGGCGGGTCGAGGACCTGGTCCTGGTGGATCGCCGGCACGGCGATCTGCGTGGCGTCGTCCATCCACGGCGCCTGCGCTTCGATCGCGTAGCTCTGCAGGCCGAGGCCCCAGCCCTTGTCGGATTTCGCCACCCGTCCGCCGAAGGCCGCCGCCATGACCTGATGGCCGAAGCAAATGCCGACGAGGGGCGTCTCCGGCGAAACGGAGCGCAGGAACGTCATGAGGGCGGCGATCCAGGGCAGGGAATCGTAGACCCCGGCGGGTGAGCCGGTGATGAGATACGCCTCCTCATGCGATGGGTCGGCCGGCAGGACGCCATCGGCCACGCGGTAGTGGGTGTAGGCATGGCCGGGGCCGACGAGATCGGCGACCATCCGCCCGTAGGTGGGATAGTCGGCGGCCAGGCGCTCGGGCGGGTTGCCGGTCTCGAGAATACCGATCTTCATGGCCCGGCTTACCAGGGCGGAGGGCGCCCCGGAAGGTCAGACCGCCGTAGCGCGCGTGCGCAGGCGGGCCGGCACCTTGGGCCGGATATCCATGGCGTTGCCGCGCCACAGGATGGCGCCCCTCATCCAGGCGCCGGCCCAGATCGCGGGAAAGAGGGTGTCCCGCACGAGGAAGGCCAGGAGCAGGCGCGGCCCGCGGTGCCAGCCCGCGCGGAAGGCGAGGGCGTACTCGGCGCCGTACCAGAGGGCGGCGAGGCCGCAGAGCCAGCCGGCGAGGGCGGGCGAGGGGGCCGAGGCGAGGGCGATGCCGAAGGGCAGAATCGGTCCGGTGCCGATCTCGGGCGCGAAGAACGCCGGGAAGGTCACGCGGCGCAGCCGTGCCCAGCGCAGTTGCCGCGACCAGACCTCGACGAGGTCGCGCCGGCCGAGGGGCTGCTCGAACGGGCTCGCCACGAGGTGGACCCGGGCGCCCGCCGCCCGCACGAGCTTCGTCGCCGCCGCATCCTCGGCGATCTCGGCGGCGAGGGCCCGGATGCCGCCGCGCGCCTCGAGGAACGGCTTGTGCCAGAGCATGCTCTTGCCCTGGGCGAAGCCGAGGCCCACCGCCTCGCCGGCATATTGCCAGCGCGCCTGCAGGGTGTTGAGGAAGGCGCACTCGACCTCGGCGAAGAACCCGTCCGGCCGCGCGCCGATGGGCGTCGAGCAGACGAGGCCGGTGTCGGGCCGCCACGCCGCCTGGAGGCGCTGCAGGTAGTCCGGCGGCATCATCACGTTGGAATCGGCCAGCACCACCCAATCGTGGCGCGCCGCATCCCAGCCGCGCACGCAGTTGTTGAGCTTCGGGTTGTCGCTGATGCGTTCGTCGCCGACGATGAGACGTGACGGGATGCCCGGATGGCTTGCCATCAGGCGACGGAGCAGGGGCACGATGGGATCGGCCCGGTCGGCGACGCAGAAGATGAGCTCGTAGTCCGGATACGCGAGGCGAAAGCCCCGGGTGAGCATCTCCTCGCTGAAGGCCTCGAGCCCGCAGACGGGGCGCACCAGGGAGACGGGCGCGTTCGCCGGGAAGATCGAGGCGCCGCGTCGTCCCCCGAGGCGCAGGGCCGCGAGGCCAAGACTCGCGAGGTTGATCAGGGTCAGGGCGAGGCACAACGTCAGGGCGAGGTCCGTCCCGGTCCAGGCGTCGTCCAGCATCCGTCGAGTCTCCCGCACGAAAGGCCGACATCGTGCCGCGCCCAGGTCGTTCGAACCGCCCTAACAGCCGCTCCGCTTCAGTCGTATGACGGCGGTCGCAAGAGGTCGGGGAGAGCGGGATATCCGGATGGCCGTCGCGTGAGGGTTGCCCCCATCGTCTACCACCCGGACTATCAGGCGAGCCTGCCGGACGGGCACCGCTTCCCCATGGGGAAGTACCACCGCCTGTCCGAGGTACTCCTGGCGAAGGGACTGGCGCCCGGGGGCTTCGTGCGGCCCGAGCCGGCGGATCGCGACCTCATCGCCGCCGTGCACGACCCCGCCTATGTCGAGGCCATTTTCGCCCTCGACGTGCCGCGGGCCATGGCGCGCGAGATCGGGCTGCCCGTCGAGGCCAGCGTGCTCGCCCGTTCGCGGGCCTCCGTCGCCGGTACCCTCCTGGCGGCCCGCCTCGCCCTGGCGCACGGCCTCGCCGGCAGTGCGGCGGGGGGCAGCCACCACGCGCGCCGCGACACCGGAGCGGGGTTCTGCATCTTCAACGACGTTGCCATCGCGGCCCGCGCCCTGCTTCGCGAGGGCGCGATCGCGCGGGCCGTCGTCGTCGATTGCGACGTCCACCAGGGCGACGGCACCGCCGACTGCCTGTCGGACACCCCGGAGGTGTTCACCTTCTCGCTCCACGCCGAGAAGAACTATCCGGCCCGCAAGATCGCCGGTGACCGCGATGTCGGCCTGCCCGACGGACTCGAAGACGCCGCGTACCTCGCCGCCCTGGAGGCCCATGTCGGCCCCGTGCTCGACGCCGTCGCGCCCGACCTCGTGTTCTACAATGCCGGCGTCGATCCCCATCGCGACGACCGCCTCGGCCGCCTTGCCCTCACGGATGCGGGGCTCGCCGCGCGGGACCGCCACGTCGTCGCGGCGGCGCGATCCCGGGGCATCCCCCTCGTGGCGGTGATCGGCGGCGGCTACGCCACCGACATCGATGCCCTCGCCGCCCGCCACGCCCTGGTGTTCGAAGCCATGGCGGCGGCGCAGGATTGAGTTTCACGCCGTCCCGGCGCCACCCTTCGGCAGCTCGCGCGCGACCCGTTCCATGGCGTCGAACAGGCGCGCGAGGTCCGCGCCCTCGATGGTGTGGAAGCCCAGCGTCCGCGTCAGCAGGAGACCGAGGGCCGCGAAGGTGAGGACCGCCCCGGCGCCGGGGCAGCACGCCACGTCCTCCATCTGCGCGAGGCGGTCCTTGAGGAAGGCGTTGAAGCCCGCGAAGGCCTCCGGATTCTCGGCGGACGCCAGGAGCAGGGCGCGGGGGAATCCTTCCTCGTCGGCGTAGATCTGCCGGGCATGGGCGATGAGGGCGAGGGGAAGGGCGGCCGGGCCGGGGCCCTGCTCTGCCTCATGGGCCGCGATGCTGTCGCGGATGGTCGCGAGCTTGCGCTCGGCCAGGGCCTGGATGAGCGCATCCTTGGAGCCGTAATGGTGCAGCACGCCGCCCTTGCTCAAGGCCGCTTCCACCGCCACGGCGTCGATGGTCAAGGTGCGGGTCCCCGAGCGACGGATCAGCCGCTCGGCCGCATCGAGGATGATCGCCGGGCGGTCCTCACGCCGCGTGCGCGCCTTCGTCATCGTCTGCCTGTGTTAAAAACCGTCTGGACGGTCGGTAAGATAGCCGATAAGGATCGCCGCCGATAGGTCGCGAACGGGGCTGTCGGGAAGCGATGACGGATTTTTCAGCGATCCGGCCGAGGACGGTCGTTTTGGCGATCTTGTGTATTCTCGCGGTCTCCTCTCTGGCCGCCCGGGCGCAGGATGCGCCCCGGTCCGGAACCGAGGCGTCGCCCGAGCGCGCCCTGGTCCGCACGGTGGTGGCGCGTCGCACCACCATCAGCTCCCACCTCGTCTTCACGGGGGACATCGAGGCGCAGTCCCAAGTCAACGTGTCCTTCCGGACGGCCGGCAAGATCGCCGCGCGCCTCGTCGAGGTCGGGGATCAGATCCGGGCAGATCAGGTTCTGGCGCGCCTCGATCCGCAGGAGCAGCGCGCCAACCTCGCCAACGCGCAGGCGGCCCTGACCTCGGCCGAGGCCCTGCTCACCCAGGCCAAGGTGAGCTTCAAGCGCCAGGAAAGCCTGATGGCCGGCGGCTACACGACGCGCCCGAGCTATGACGATGCCGAGCAGCGGCTGCGCACCACGCAGGCGGCGGTGGAATCCGCCAAGGCGGCCCTCGGCACCGCGCAGGAGCAGTTCTCCTACACCGATCTCAAGGCGGGCGTGGACGGGATCGTCCTCAGCCGATCCTTCGAGGTGGGACAGGTGGTGCAGGCCGGCCAGACCGTGATGACGATGGCGCAGGACGGGCCGCGCGACGCCGTGTTCAACATCTTCGAGGCGGTTCTGGCGGCGCCCCCTGAGAGCGACACCGTGGCCATCGCGCTCCAGGCCGATCCGAAGGTGACGGCCGTCGGCCGGGTGCGGGAGATCTCCCCGAGCGTGGATCCGGCCTCCGGAACCGTGCGGGTGAAGGTCGGCCTTCAGTCCACGCCACCGGCCATGTCCCTCGGCGCCGTGGTGATCGGCACCGGCAAGTTCCATCCGCGCGAGGCCATCGTCCTGCCGTGGTCGGCCCTCTACCGCTGGCAGAACGGCCCCGCCGTGTGGATCCGCGACCCCAAGACCGGCACGGTCGCACCGCGCGCCGTCACCCTCGAGCGCTACGCCCCCGACACCATCGCGCTGGCGGGCGGCGTCGAGCCCGGCGAGGAGGTGGTGATCGCCGGCATCCAGCTGCTTCGGCCCGGCCAGACCGTGGCCGTCGCCCAGACCCTCGGAGCCGCCCCGTGATCCGCCGCAGTTGTCTGGCCGTCGCCGCCGCCCTCGCCCTTGGCGCCTGCAAGCCCGAAGAGGAGGCCGGGCCGACCCCCGTCCGTCCGGTCCTCACGGTCACGGCCAAGCCCGTTGCCACAGAGATGTTCGGGCCGTTCGCGGGCTTCGTCGCGCCGCGCTATCAATCCGAGATCGGTTTTCAGATCGCCGGTCGCATGGTCGCCCGCGACGTCACCATGGGCGACGTCGTGACGAAGGGGCAGCGCCTCGCCGCCCTCGATCCGGTGGTGCCGCGGTTCGCCCTCACGCGGGCCGAGGCGGATCTGGCCGATGCTGAGGCCCAGGCCGAGAACGCGAGCGCCACGGAGAGTCGTCGCCGCCGCCTGATGGCCGGTGGTAACGTCGCACAGGCCCAGCTCGACAGCGCCGTGGCCAGCCGCGACACCGCCCAGGCCCGCCTCGCTCAGGCGCAGGCCAGCCTGCAGAAGGCCCGCGACCAGATGGGCTACACCGAGCTGCACGCCGATTTCGACGGCGTCGTCACCGTGCGGTCGGCCGAGGTCGGGCAAGTGTTGAGCGCCGGGCAGGCGGTGCTGACCCTCGCCCGCCCGGAGGAGCGCGAGGCGGTGGTTGATATCCCGGAAGACCTCGTGGCGGCGATGCCGAAGGACGCCGAGTTCACCGTCGCCCTCCAGAGCGCGCCCGACGTGACCGCCACGGCGCGCGTCCGCGAGATCGCGCCCTTCGCCGATCGGGTCACCCGCACCCGGCGCATCCGGATGACCCTGCTGGCGCCCTCGCCGGCCTTCCGCCTCGGCTCCACCCTGACGGTCTCCCTGTCGCGACCGGTTCCGCCCCGCTTCGTCCTGCCGGCCACCGCCATCCTGAAAGAGGGGGGCCGGGATGCCGTCTGGCTCGTGGATGCGGCCGGCAAGACCGTGACCCGCCGGGCCGTCACCGTGGCGCAGGGGGATGCGGCCCTTGCCGCCGTCACGGACGGCCTGAACGCCGGCGACCGCGTGGTCGTGGCCGGCATCCATTCCCTGAGCGAGGGCCAAGCCGTGCGCCTGCCCGACGCCACGCCCTGACCCGGTTGGACGCGAGACTGACTCTGTGAAGAATTTCAACCTGTCGGAATGGGCCCTGGAGCATCGCTCCTTCGTCTGGTTCCTCATGCTCGTCTCGGTGCTGGCCGGCGTGCTCGCCTACGAGAAGCTCGGCCGCGAGGAGGATCCGCCCTTCGCCATCAAGACCATGATCGTGCAGGCTCGCTGGCCCGGCGCCACCATCGGCGACACCCTCGATCAGGTCACCGAGCGCATCGAGAAGGAATTGCAGCAGATCGACGCCGTCGATTTCAGTCGGTCCTACACCACGCCCGGCCAGGCCACGGTGTTCGTGCAGTTGCGCGAGACCACGCCGCCCAAGACCATTCCGGCAATCTTCTATCAGGTCCGCAAGCGTATCGGCGACATCCAGGGCACCTTTCCGCAGGGGATGCAGGGGCCGTTCTTCAACGACGAGTTCGGCGACGTGTTCGGCAACGTCTACGCCTTCACGGCGGACGGCGTGAGCATGCGCGGGTTGCGCGACTACGTGGAGCGCGTGCGCGCCGCCCTGAAGTCCGTCCCCAATGCCGGCAAGATGATGTTGCTCGGCGCCCAGGACGAGGTGATCTACCTCGACTTCTCCGTGCGCAAGCTCGCGGGCCTCGGCCTCGACATGAACTCGGTGATCAAGACCCTACAGAGCCAGAACGCGATCACGCCGTCCGGCGTGATTCAGGCCGGGCCCGAGCGGGTCTCCGTGCGGGTCGGCGGCCAGTTCGTGTCCGAGGACAGCCTCCGGGCCATCAACCTGCGGGTCAACGACCGTTTCTTCCGCTTGTCCGACGTGGCCGAGATCTCGCGCGGCTTCACCGATCCGCCGACCGCCCTGTTCCGCTACAGGGGTGAGCCGGCCATCGGCCTCGCCATCGCCATGCAGCCGTCCGGCAACCTCCTTACCTTCGGGCACGACCTGAAAGAGCGGATGCGCAAGCTCGAGGGCGAGTTGCCCGTCGGCGTCGGTATCCACCTCGTCTCGGATCAGCCGAAGATCGTCGAGGAGGCGGTGGGCGGCTTCACCAAGGCCCTGGTGGAGGCCGTGGTCATCGTGCTCGCCGTCAGCTTCGTCAGCCTCGGCTGGCGCGCCGGCCTCGTGGTCTCCCTGTCGATCCCCCTGGTGCTCGCCATCGTGTTCGTGGTGATGCAGGTGATGGGCGTCACCCTCCAGCGCATTTCGCTGGGCGCCCTCATCATCGCGTTGGGGCTCCTCGTCGACGACGCCATGATCACCGTCGAGATGATGGTCGCGCGCCTCGAGGTCGGCGACAGCCTGAAGAAGGCGGCGACCTTCGCTTACACCTCCACGGCCTTCCCGATGCTGACCGGCACCCTGGTCACCGTGGCGGGCTTCCTGCCCATCGGCTTCAACGGCTCCTCGGCGGGCGAGTACACCTACAGCCTGTTCGTGGTCATCGCCGCCTCGCTCCTCGTCTCATGGGTGGTGGCGGTGCTGTTCGCGCCCCTCATCGGGGTGAAGCTCCTGCCGGCCCAGATGAAGCACAAGGACCACGGCAAGCCCGGTCGCCTCATGGGGGCGTTCACCGCGATGCTGCTCGCCGCCATGCGCTGGCGCTGGACCACGGTGGCGGCCTGCATCGGCCTCCTGGGGCTCGCCATCGTCGGCATGGGCCACGTGCAGCAGCAGTTCTTTCCGGCTTCCGACCGGCCCGAACTTCTCGTCGACATGACCCTTCCGCAGAACGCCAGTATAGCGGAGACCAAGGCCCAGATGGACCGGTTCGAGGCGACCCTGAAGGGCGACCCCGAGATCGCCCGCTGGAGTTCCTATGTCGGCCAGGGCGCCGTGCGCTTCTACCTGCCGCTGGACCAGCAGCTCGGCAATGCCTTCTTCGGCCAGATCGTCATCGAGACGACCTCCATCGAGGCCCGCGAGCGCATGAAGGTGAAGCTCGAGGCCCTGGCCCGTGAACAGTTCGTGGGCACGGACTTCCTCATTCACTCCCTCGACCTCGGGCCGCCCGTGGGCCGCCCGGTGCAGTACCGCCTCAGCGGCCCCGACCTCCAGGCCCTGCGCGGACACGCCCTGGCGCTCGCCAACATCGTCGGCGCCAATGCGCACCTCAACGTGCCGACCTTCGACTGGAACGAGCCCGGCAAGGTCTTGAAGGTCGACATCATCCAGGACAAGGCCCGCCAGCTCGGTGTCACGTCCGAGGACATCGCCGGGCTCCTCAACGGCATCGTCGGCGGCCGGACGATCACGCAGGTGCGCGATTCCATCTACCTCGTCGATGTGGTCGGCCGTGCCCAGGCGGTGGAGCGCAACTCCCTCGACACGCTCCAGACCCTGCAGATTCCCCTGGCCAACGGCAGCGTCGTGCCGCTGCTGGCGTTCGCCACCATCGGCTACGAGCTGGAACAGCCCATCGTCTGGCGTCGGGACCGCCTGCCGACCATCACGGTCCGCGCCTCGATCGCCGATGGGACACAGCCCCAGACCGTGGTGACCGAACTCGACAAGGATATCACCGCCTTCGCCAAGTCCCTGCCCGACGGCTACACCCTCGCGGTGGGCGGCGCCGTGGAGGAGAGTGCCAAGGGCCAGGGCCCCATCGCGGCGGTGGCGCCGGTGATGCTGCTCACCATGGCGGTGTTCCTCATGATCCAGCTTCAGAGCTTCCAGAAGCTGTTCCTGGTGGCCAGCGTGGCGCCCCTCGGCATCATCGGCGTCGCGGCGGCCCTGCTGCTGTTCGACAAGCCCATGGGCTTCGTCGCCATCCTCGGCATCCTCGCCCTCATCGGCATCATCGTGCGCAACTCCGTGATCCTCGTGACCCAGATCGACGAGTACGAGCGCGACGGGCTGGCGCCGTGGGACGCCGTCGTGGACGCCACCTGCCACCGCATGCGGCCGATCCTGCTGACGGCGGCGGCGGCGAGCTTCGGTCTCGTCCCCATCGCCCGCGAGGTGTTCTGGGGCCCGATGGCCTACGCGATGATCGGCGGCATCCTCGCCGCCACCTTCCTGACCCTGTTCTTCCTGCCCGCCCTCTATGTCGGCTGGTACCGGATCAAGGCGCCGCCGAAGGGCACGACCCGCAAGGTCCACGGCGCCGACGGGCAGGTTCACGCCGCCTGATCAGGCGGCCCCGGCGCGCGCCACCGTCGCGTCGGGGCGCGCATCCGTCGAGGCGTAATACGGCTTGATGTCGAGGAGCGGGGTGCCGTCGCGGCAATCGAGGCCGCGCACCTGGACCGCGAGGCCGTCGATTCCGAGGTTCTCAACCACCGACAGCGCGATGGGGTTCGGCCGGGCCGGCGAACGCAGGGAAAAGGTGCCGCGGCTGCCGTCGGCATGGCGCGGCCGCTGGCGGACGATGTCGCGCGCGGCCTCGTCCATCCAGTAGAGCACGATGAGGTGGCTCGCGCCCGAGAGGTTCTGCAGGCCCGGGCCGTAGACCGGATCGAGATTCAGCGTGCAGACCGCGTCCGTCTGGAGACCGTTCTTCGGGCAGTCCCGGCGTTCGGGCCAGGGCGTGCGGATACGGCCGATGAAGTAGAGGCCCGCGTCATAGGCGGCGGGCAGCGCGATGGTGTCCTCGCCAGGGCGGCGTTCGACGGTCTGGGGCACGACGGGGACCTCCGGCTCAAAGCCGCATGTCGGACACTTCGCCTTCCGACGACAAGACCGGGGTGGTCGCGCGGTGCGGAACAGCGGTGTACACCCCCGTGGGGTTCAGCGAGGAGACACCGTGATCCGCGACGAATTGCGACCGATGGAATCGGTTTCCGATCCCGAGACTGCCGTGGACCGGCTCGCCGCCCTGCATGCGGGGGCGACGGACGCCCTCCAGGTGGCCTTGGCGCGCTACCTCGACGGCGGTCCGGCGCCCGACGCCACGGAGCGGCTGCGGTTCCGCTACCCCGAGCTGCGCATCACCTACCAGCCTCAGGGACCGATGCCGCGGGTCTCCCGCGCCACCGCGAAGCTTCAGGCGCCCGGAACCTACGCCACGACGGTGACCCAGCCCGGGCATTTCCGCGCCTATCTGCTCGAACAGCTGCGGCCCCTCGTGCGCGACTACGGGGTGAGCCTCGAAGTCGGCTTGAGCGCCCAGGAAATCCCGTACCCTTATGTCATCGAGCCGGGCCTCGACCTCGGGCGCGCTGGGGTGAGCCCACGCGATCTCGCCACCTATTTCCCCGTGCCCCTGCTCTCCGTGGTGGGCGACGAGATCGCCGACGGCCTGTGGCACGATCTGCCCGACGCGCCTCGGCCCCTCGCCCTCTTCGACGCCATCCGGGTCGATTACTCCCTGCGCCGCCTCGTTCACTACACGGGCTGCGACTGGCGCGACGTGCAGCCGTGGATCCTGCTGACCAACTATCACCGCTACGTGGACGGCTTCATCCGGTACGGCCTGGAACGGCTGGCCCACGGTGAAGAAGGCTTCGAGTGCCTGATCCTGCCCGGCGGCCTCTCGGTGTCGCGGGCGGAGGCCGCCACCGTCGATCCCGCCGCCCTCGTCGCCGCCTCGCCGTGGCACAAGTACCAGATGCCGGCCTATCACCTCGTGGCTCGTGGCCCCGACGGCACCATGCAGGGCACGACCCTCGTCAACATTGGCGTCGGCCCGGCCAACGCCAAGACCATCACCGACCACCTCGCGGTGCTTCGCCCCCATTGCTGGCTCATGGTCGGCCATTGCGGGGGCCTGCGCCAGTCGCAGACCATCGGCGATTACGTGCTCGCGCACGGCTATCTGCGCCGCGACCGCATCCTCGACGAACTCGTGCCGCCGGACGTGCCGGTTCCGGCCCTGGCCGAAGTCCAGCTCGCCCTTCAGGCGGCGGCGGCCGGCGTCACCGGCGAGGCGAGCGATGCCCTCAAGCGGCGCCTGCGCACGGGCACGGTGGTGACCTACGACGACCGGAACTGGGAGCTGCGCTTCTCTCAGGAGCGGCGGCGGATCAACCTGTCGCGCGCCATCGGCGTCGACATGGAGAGCGGCACCATCGCGGCGCAGGGCTACCGCCTGCGGGTCCCCTACGGCACCCTGCTGTGCGTCTCGGACAAGCCCCTGCATGGTGAGATCAAGCTTCCGGGCGCGGCCAATGCGTTTTACGAGCGTGCCGTCGCCGAACATCTTCTCATCGGTCTGTCGGCCCTCGATATTCTGCGGGCCGACCGGCACGGCCTGCATTCACGAAAACTTCGAAGCTTCGACGAGCCGCCGTTTAGATGATCGGATATCTCGATCCCGATCATCGAACCAAAGATGTTTGCTTGATGTTGCGATCGATTTTCTGCGTAGTATCGTCGATACGATTTCGACGCTTGGAAGGATGTCAAAAATTTAACGCGAATTGTAGCTTTTTTACCGTTCGGTGAGGAGTGTGATGCACTTCCTTGATGAAATCCTTCGCTGACGGCGTCTGGCCTCGTCGCATAGTGCGAAGGAAATCGGGGCAAAAGGCATGTTCGCAAACATCAAGAACTTCAACATCGCGACCAAGATCGGCGCTGCTTTGACCGTGATCATCTTATTGGCCGTCGCGTCATCCACGATGACGCTGCGCAACATCGGGAGCATGTCGGACACAAGACATTGGACGGACCACACCCACGACGTCCTCGACGAAATCAACCTTCTCACCGCGGCGATGATCGATCGGGAAACCGGTGTTCGTGGCTTCCTGATTTCAGGAGACGACGGTTTCCTCGCGCCTTTCAAGGCCGGCGGCCAGACTTTCGAAGCGGCGCTGACCGCGGCCCGCACCCTCACCGCCGACAATTCCGAGCAACAGCGGCGCCTCAGCGAACTCGCGGAGCTGGCTCGCCGGTGGCACGACGATGTCGCACAACGGGAAATCCGCCTGATGCGCGATCCGGCGACGCGCGAGGAAGCGCGCCGGCTCGAGGCTTCCGGCATCGGCAAGGCCAGCATGGACGCCTTCCGGAGCAAGGCTGCGGAAATTGCCGGGGTGGAGAAGTCGCTGCTGCAG
The DNA here is from genome assembly GCF_022179065.1 of Methylobacterium adhaesivum. Classification (GTDB taxonomy): domain Bacteria; phylum Pseudomonadota; class Alphaproteobacteria; order Rhizobiales; family Beijerinckiaceae; genus Methylobacterium; species Methylobacterium adhaesivum. Next base: position 156,387 of record NZ_BPQD01000020.1, on the reverse strand, counting down.
GTTCGCGCAGACGAGGCGGTGCGCGCGAGCGATACGGCCTGGATGACGTGCGTCGTCGGTCTGGCCGCCATGGTGATCGTGGCCGGCACGGCCCTCGTCCTCCTCCAGATCGGCATCGGCCGTCCCATCGACGGTATGACCCGCACCATGAGCCGCCTGTCCCGCAACGAGCTCGATGTCGCCGTTCCCGGATTGGGCCGGCGCGATGAGATCGGCGCGATGGCGCAGGCCGTGGGCGTCTTCAAGGACACCATGATCCGCACGCGCCAGCTCGAGCAGGACGCCGAACTTGCCCGCGCCAGGGTCGAGGCCCAGCGCAAGGCCGCCATGCGCGAACTCGCCGAGTCGTTCGAGGGTGCCGTCGGCGGCATCATCGAGGCCGTATCGTCGGCCTCCACCGAGCTTCAGGCGACCGCCCAGTCGATGACCGTGACGGCGTCGCAGACCAGCGGTCAATCGACCCACGTGGCCGCTGCGGCGAAGCAGGCCGCCGCCAACGTCACCATGGTGGCGACGGCCGCTGAGGAACTCGGGGCATCCGTGCATGAGATCGGTCGCCAAGCCGATTCGGCGGCGAGTCTCGCCAACGGAGCGGTGACGCAGGCCTCCGAGACCGCGACCCTGGTCGCCGCCCTCAGTCGGGGTGCTGCCAAGATCGGCGACGTCGTCGGGTTGATCACCAGCATCGCCGGTCAGACCAATCTGCTCGCGCTCAACGCCACCATCGAGGCGGCGCGCGCCGGCGAGTCGGGACGAGGCTTTGCCGTCGTCGCGGCGGAAGTGAAGGAGCTTGCCGGTCAGACCGCCCGCGCCACGGAGGAGATCACCCGGCAGATCGGCGAGATCCAGACCGCCACCCATCAGGCCGTCTCGGCCATCGACGGCATCGCCGGTCGCGTCCAGGAGATGAGTTCGGTGGCGACGTCCATCGCGGCGGCCGTCGAGGAGCAGGGAGCGGCGACCCAGGAGATCGTCCGCAACGTGTCCCAGGCCGCCATCGGCACGAACGAGGTCACGGCGAACATCGCGGGGGTCGCCGCCGCCGCCGCCGGTACGGGCGAGGCCGCTGGTCACGTGCTCACCGCCGCGTCGGGCCTGTCGCGTCAGAGCGAGCAGCTCGGTGCGCAGGTCGGGCGCTTCCTCGCGACCGTGCGGGCGGCCTGAGGCGAGAGAACCGAAAAGGCCCCGGCGAGCTCGGTCCGCCGGGGCCTTTTCGCGTCAGGGGCGGGCGTGTCGCCGTCAGCGCTGGCGCCCCCATAGGCCGACCCGCTCGGAGCGGGCCTGCTCCTCCGCCGCCAGGAGATCGGCGGGAGCATCTTCCGAGGCCCGGGCGCCACCGGCCGCGAGGATGAGGGCGGCGAGGTCGTCGCCGTCGATCTGGCAACGCAGGGGACCGGTCTCGCCCCCCGCCGCCGGCGTGCAGGCGACTTCGCGGCGGCGCAGGTAGCGGGCGAGTTGGCGCGCCAGGGCGCCGCCCTCGCCGTCCACGCCAAGGAGCCGCACCGTACGGCCCCGGAAGGCGAGGGTGCCCGTATCGATCACGTCGGGCACGCCCCGGATGGCCGTTGCGGTGGCGGCCGGCGTCACCTCGCGGGCGGGGGCCGGTTCGGCCCGCGCCGCGGACGGGCGCTTGCGGCCACGCGCCATCTGGGCCGAGGCGCGCTGGATGAAGTCGTGGAACAGGGAGGCCGGGATGTCGCCGCCCCCGACCCGGTTCATGGACGAATTGTCGTCGTTGCCGACCCAGACGCCGACGATCAGATCCGGCGTCATCCCGACGAACCAGGCGTCGCGGTAATCCTGCGTGGTGCCGGTCTTGCCGCCTGCCGGCATGCCGGAGACGCGCGCGGCCTTGCCGGTGCCGCCATCGACCACGGCCTGGAGCGATTCGAGCATCATGGCCCGTGGCTCCGTCGGCAGGGCCTTGCCGCCCCGTGCCTCTGGACGAACATAGAGCGGCTGCGGCGCGCCGCCCCGGATGGCGTGGACGCTGTAGGCATCGACGGGAACGAGGCCGGCGAGGACCCCCGTATAGGCCCGGGTCATCTCCAGCAGGGTCACCTCCGCCGAGCCGAGGGCGAGGCTCGGAACGTTGGGCAGGTCGGAGGTCACGCCGAGGCGCCGCGCCGTGGCGATGACGGCCGGAATGCCGACCTCGTCGGCGAGTTGCGCCGCCACGGTGTTGACGGACTGCGCGAAGGCCGCGCGCAGGGGCATCGCCCCCTTGAACCGGCCGGTGGAATTCTGCGGCTCCCAGTCGCCGATCTGGATCGGGCGATCGACGAGGACGGTCTCGGGCGTAAAGCCGTTCTCGTAGGCGGTGAGGTAGACGAACAGCTTGAACAGCGAGCCGGCCTGGCGCTTGGCCTGGACGGCGCGGTTGAACTGGCTGTCCTCGTAGTCGCGCCCGCCAACCATGGCGAGGATCGCGCCCTCCTTGTTCATCACCACCATGGCGGCCTGGCCCGCCTTCTTCTTCGCCCCTTCCGCATCCATCCGCCGGGCGACGACGCCTTCGGCGAGGCTCTGGAGGTCGAGGTTGAGGGTGGTGCGCACGGTGACGTCGCCGGCGGTGTCGGCGAGCCGCTTGGCCTCGCCGGACACCATGTCGAGGAAGTAGTTGGTGCCCGGAGGGGTTTCGGGCGGGGTGCGCAGCGTGATGGTTTGAGCGCGCGCCTTGTCGGCCTCCGCCGCCGTGATCGCCCCCGTCTCGACCATGGTCTGGAGCACCACGTCGGCCCGTTCCTTGGCGCCGCCGAAGTTGCGGGTGGGGGCGAGCTGCGAGGGCGCCCGCACGAGGCCGGCCAGCATCGCGGCCTCGGGCAGGGTGAGGGCCTTGGCGCCCTTGCCGAAATAGCGCCGGGCGGCGGCGTCGAGGCCGTAGGCGCCGGCGCCGAAATACGCCGTGTTGAGGTAGCCCAGCAGAATCTCGTCCTTCGACATGGTGGATTCGACGCGCAGGGCCAGGAACGCCTCCTGGATCTTGCGCCGCAGGGTTTTCTCCTGTGTGAGCGAGGTCAGGCGGACATATTGCTGTGTGATCGTCGAGGCGCCCTCGCGGATCCCGCCGCCGGTGGCGTTGCGCCACAGGGCACGCAGCAATCCGCGCGGATCCACGCCCCAGTGCGAGCGGAAGCGACGGTCCTCGATGGCGATGATGGCCTGGGCCATGCGCGGCGGCAGGTCGGCCGCCGTGAGCTTCTGCCCCTGAAACGTGCCGCGCGTGGCGAAGACGCGGCCGTCGTCGGCCTCCACCGTGAGCGCCCGCTGGCCGGTCTCCGGCACCACGCCGCCGAGCGGCGGCAGGGTGGCGAAACTGTAGACGACGAGACCGGCCAGGGCCGCCGCGGGCAGGGCGACGAGGGCGAGGATCGCCAGGCGGATCGGGCGCCTGCGCAAGCCTGTGATCCAGCCCGGCCGTATGGGCGCACCCGTCGGCGTCGCGGATGAAACGCGGGCCGGGCCAGCGGGGGGAGGGGCGGTGTCCTGGGGCGTCCGTCGGCCGAGGCTCGGTCTGGACGCCCAGAGGGTTCCGGCCACCCGTGCCGTGCCGCGTCCGGCGCCACGGGCGGCGCTGCTTACAAGCACGCCGAGATGGTGCCCGAAGGTGCGGGCGGCGGCGGCGGCTTCGCGGGCCGCGGCGCGGGTCTGTTCCGCCTCGTTCTCGTCCGGCACGGCCTTGCCGGGGAGAACCTGCGGCGAAGCTCCGGGGGAGGGCGGTCGTCGGGGATCGGCGTTGCTCATAGGGCCACTCGACGGTCGTCGGCACCCACGGGGCGGGGCGGTCGCGCCCCGGTTCTAGACCGAATGTTTCGCTAAGGGCTACGCTCGCGCCTCGGGCAGGAGCTGTTCGCTTCCTCCGGGAGACGCGGATTCGCGCTTCCCTCGATCCCTGTGCCGAACTGGTCTCACTCGGCCGGCGTCGCGTCGCTGATCCGGACGCGCTGAACCACCGCTTCCTCGCTGGCCTCGGCTTCGAGGGTGGGTAGTTCAACTTTCACCTCCGGGGCGACGAGGGCCGCGACACCTTCGTATTGGTCGAGACGCCGGTCGATCATCCCGCCGATCTTCTCGCGCACTTCCGCTACCGTGAGGCTGCGCCGACCCTTGCCGGCCTTCTCGGTGAACAGGCTGCGATTGGCCCTCGCGGCGGCCTTGAACACCTGCCGGGCATCCTGATCGGGCTTTTCCGCCGTCAGCGTCAGGAAGCGGCCGGCACTCGCCGTGCCGAGAAAATGCGCGAAGTAGAGTTCCGCCGTGGTCAGGTCGCGACCGATGCGCTGCTCGATCCGGCCGCGGTCGCGCTTGATCAGTTCGCCCGCCATCAGGGCCGCGACGTAGGGATCCTGCCGCAGACCGAGGACGCGGGCGCGAAGGGCCGCGTCGGGAATCGAGAGAGCGCCGCCGCGTCCCGTCACGGCGGCGGCCTCGGTCACGAGACCGTGGCGGGCGCCGTAGGTGCGGATGAGTTCGAGCCACGTGCCGGAGAGGAACTGGAACAGGCCCTCGGCCGAGGAGGTGGACGCCTTCACCGTGGGCGAGAAGCTGGATTCCTTGTCGGCGAGCGCCATCATGTAGACCGGGTCGACCCCGGTTTCGTTCGCGGCGCGCAGGATGGTCTCGACGAGTTCGCGCGGCACCGCAGTGTCGCCGAAGCGCAGGCGCTCGGTTCCGGTGGCATCGCGGATCGGGGCGAGGGTGGCGAGATCCTCGGCGATGAGGGCGAGTGTCGCAGGTTCTTGCTCGACGATGGGAACCCCGGCCCATTCCTGGGCGTTCTGGGGCTGATCGGTGTGGGCGAGGGCCTGTGCCGTCGCGGCGCGCTCGTCGATCCGAGCATGCGCGAGGGCTGCGGGAGCAAGGGCGTTCTGCGGCAGGGCAGCGCCGATGACGAGACCGGCCACGAGAGTGGCGAGCGTCCGGCGTCCGGCTTTGGCGAGGGTCCGACGCGTCTTGCGCTCGGTCCGTGGCAACCAAGCCACGGAAGATTCCGTTTCGAAGGTCTCGTTAGGCACGAGACGGCTCACGTCGTCGGCGCGGGGCGCCGGCTCCGGGAAAACCTCCATCATGGGTCCTTTTTCGTGCCGCCGCCTTCGTGGGCGCGGCTTCGCTCGTTCAGCGCGGCGATGTCTCGCCGCCCGCTGTGACCAGAATGGGACAGCCTCGTGATTCAACCGTGGCACGCTTAACGGCTGGTTAAGGCTCTGTTTTCACGAAGTTTTAACGAAGTGTTCGGCCGGCGTTCAGGCGAACCGCGGCAAAAAGCGTCTCCCGCTGGGCTTGGAATGACGCAGTTGCGGTCCAGTTAGCTAGGACCTGAAGGGAGGCTCCAGTTCGTGGGGCAGCACTCCCCGTGGATCCATTGAAGGAAGCCTTTTTCCAATGAGCATGCAGACCGGTCGCCGTGTCGGCGTTGCGTTCGTTGGCATGGGTGGCGCTGTCGCCACCACAGCCATCGCGGGCATCGAGATGATCAAATCCGGATCGAACCGCCTCGACGGTTTGCCCCTGGCCGGTCTCTCCGTCGCCGGATTGGCCGACTACAAGGATCTCGTCTTCGCCGGATGGGACCTCAACGACGACGATCTCGCCTCGGCCGCCACCGGCCACGGCGTGCTCACCCAGCAGGACATCGAGAACGGCGCCAAGGTGCTCAAGGGCATCAAGCCGTGGCCGGCCGTCGGCAGCGCCAAGTTCTGCAAGAACATCGAAGGCGCCAACCGCATCGTGGCGGCCGACCACCGCGAGGCAGTCTCGGTCATTGCCAACGATCTTCGCCGCTTCAAGGCGGAGAGCAACCTCGACGACGTGGTGGTGATCAACCTCGCGTCGACGGAACGCTGGCCCGACCTGACCGCCGCGACCCTGAATTCGGCCGACGCCTTCGAGAAGGGCCTCGATTCGAGCGACGAATCCATCAGCCCGGCAATGCTCTACGCCTACGCGGCGATCAAGAGCGGCGTGCCCTACGCCAACTTCACGCCGAGCGTCGCCGCCGATGTGCCGGCTCTCCTCGAGATGGCCAAGTCCCTGAACGTCCCCGTGGCGGGCAAGGACGGCAAGACCGGCCAGACCATGATGAAGACGGTGCTGGCCCCAGCCCTCAAGGCCCGCGCCCTCCATGTCGACGGTTGGTTCTCCACCAACATCCTCGGCAATCGTGACGGGCTTGCCCTCAACGACAAGGACTCGCTTCAGTCCAAGCTCAACACCAAGGGCACGGTACTCGATTCGATCCTTGGCTACCCCGTCGAGGACCACCTCGTTCACATCCACTATTACCGGCCGCGCGGCGACGACAAGGAAGCCTGGGACAACATCGACGTCACCGGCTTCCTCGGCCAGCGCATGCAGATCAAGGTCAACTTCCTCTGCAAGGACTCGATCCTGGCGGCTCCCCTCGTCATCGAGATCGCCCGCGTCCTCGATCTCGCCAAGACGCGTGGCGACGGTGGCGTGCAGGAGCAGCTGTCGTCGTTCTTCAAGGCCCCCATGGTCAAGAACGGCCACGGCCCGGAGCACGACTTCGGCAAGCAGCAGACCATGCTCCTCGACTGGCTCGGCGTGAACTAATGACCGCTCTTCCGGAGGGCGGCCCCGCCGCCCCCCTCGCCCTGCGCCCGCTCCTCGTCGAACTCAACGACCTGAAGCGGGTCCACGCCGCCGGCCGCACGGGCTCCATCGCCGAGCGCCTTTTCGCGCAAGGGTGGGGTGCCCTCACGGGCGGCGCCCCGGCGGAGGACGTCGCCCTCGACATCACCGCCAAGGCTCTGGCGGCCGCGCGGTTGTGCGATCTCGATGCGGCGTTCCTCGCTGCGGCCGGTCTCGACCACGCGGTGGCGGCGAGCATTCTCGTCGCCGGGTTCGAGGCCGTCACCGATAGCGTCGAGCCGAGCCTGCGGGACAGCCTGCGCGAGCGCCTGCGTGAGCCCAGCGCCGTCCTGCCGGGACCGCTACCGGCCTTCGTCTCCGCCCTCGCGCATCAGCCGCGCGCCGGCGTCACCTGCCCGGGCAAGCCCCGCATCCTGTTGGAGCCGCCCGAGAACCACGCCGAGCATTGCCTGATGGTGGCGGTCTACGGCGTCGTGCTCAGTCCCTTCTACCGGGCCGATCCGACCCTCGTGTTCCTCGCCGCCATGAGCCATCATTTCCACAATGCGGCGATGCCGGATGCGGGCTTCACCGGCGAGATGCTGCTCGGCGACCACCTCGGGTCCATCATGGCCCGCACCACCCAATGGGCCCTCGACGAGCTCGATCCCGCCTTGCGTGAAACCGTCGAACGCGCCCGGGCCGTCCTCCCCGACGATGCCACGGCGGAGGGCCGCGCCTTCCACGCCGCCGACTGCATCGACCGTGTGCTCCAGATCGCCCAGCACCTGCGTGCCGCCGGGCTGACCATGGACACCGTGCTGGACGATATGGAACTCGTTCACGCCGGGCCGGTGAAGGGGTTTCACGATCGTGTCCTGACGGACATGCATATTCCGTGATCCGAACCGTCGATCACGCGGACACAGCGTCATGATTCCCTTTGCCCTCCTCTCGCCGGAAACCGGCGAGGCCCTGAAGGCCGATACAGCCCATTCCCTGCGGGAGGCCGGGACGGGCGTGCGCTGGCCGGTGATCGACGGGATCCCATATCTGCGGACCAACCGGTCAGACCTCATCGAGCGGACCCTGAAGCTCCTCGACGCGGGCGAAACCGATCTGGCCCTCGAGGGGCTCCTGGCCGACCAGGACGATTGGTGGACCGGCCCGCCGGCCGATCCACTGGACCTGCACGAACTCGTGCGCGACCGGGCCAAACTCACCCTGCGCGACGCCGTACGTCTCCTCGGCTGGGGCCGCGTCGGCGACTATTTCGTTCATCGCTGGAGCGACCCGACCTATCTCGCCGGCCTCGCCTTGCTCGAAGCCCACTGGAACGATCCCGTCTGCGTCTTCGAGTTCGCCTGCGGTATCGGGCATTATCTGCGCGAATTCGCCCACCGCGGCCTGAAGGTCGCCGGGGCGGACGTGGTGTTCGCCAAGCTCTGGGTCGCCCGGCACTGGGTCGTGGGCACGCAGGCGCAGCTCGTCTGCTTCGATGCCGGCTCGCCGCATTGGCCGATCCCCGAGGCGCCCGTCGACCTCGTCGTGTGCAACGACGCGTTCTACTTCCTCGATGCCAAGGCCGACGTGCTCGACAACCTGCGCCAGAATGCCGGCGACGATGGCTGGCTCGTGCTCAGCCATATCCACAACAGCGGCAAGCCGGGTTTCTCGGCCGGCCGCGCCGTTTCGGCGACGGAGATCGAGGAGCTGTTTCCCGATGGCCTCGTCTACGACGACGCCGATCTCACCCGTGCCCTGGTCGAAGCCCGTGCCCCGGCGCCGCGCGCGCCGAGCGAGCTGACCGAGGTCGAGGCGTTCTCCGTCGTCGCGGGGCCGGGCATGCGTCCGGCGCCCCGGGCCATCATCGATGGCATCACTCTGCCGCGTGCCGGCACGCGCCTGCGCCTCAATCCCCTCTACGCGCCGGATCCGGCGGGGGGATGGCGCATCGCCTGGCCGTCCGAGAGGTACGAGGCCGAGTATGCGGGGCTCGCCACCTATCCCATGCACTCGGACGGCCCGGCCGTCCTCGAATGGGCCGGCGGCCTCGATTCGCCGGAAGCCGACCGGATCCGCACCCGCGAATACGTCGATCTGCCGGAGCGGTGGTGATGGGCGCCGTCACCTGGGGCATCGTCGGCTTCGGCTGGGTCGCGCGCGATTACATGGCGCCGGGCATCCGGGACGCGGGCCATCGCCTCTTGGCCGTCGCCGATCCGGGCGCGGAGTCGCGGGCGGCGGCGGAGGCCCTGGGCGCCCGTGCCTATGCCGACCTCGCCGATCTCGTGGCCGATCCCGAGATCGAGGCGGTCTACGTCGCGACCCCCAACCATCTCCACCGCGAGGCCATCGAAGCGCTCGCCGCCTCCGGCAAGGCGATCCTGTGCGAAAAGCCCATGGCGGCGAGCCTCGCGGACGCCGAGGCCATGGCGATGGCCGTGTCCGACAACCGGACGTTCTACGGCACCGCCTTCGACCAGCGCCACCACCCGGCCCACCGCGCCATGCGCGACTGGATCGCTCAAGGCCGCCTCGGCACCGTCACGGCCGTGCGGATCGTCTACGCCTGTTGGCTGCCCCGGGCCTGGACCTCGGTCGCCGGTCACGACAACTGGCGTATCGATCCGAAGAAGGCCGGCGGCGGCGCCCTGATGGATCTGGCGCCCCACGGCCTGGATCTCGTCGACTTCCTGGTCGGCGAATCCATCGTCGATCTCGCCGCCCTCACGCAGGCCCGCGCCCAGGACTACGCCGTCGACGACGGAGCCCTGCTCATCGGACGGACGGGATCCGGCGTGCTCGCCAACCTGCACGTCGCGTACAATTGCCCCGACGCCCTGCCGCGCCGGCGCCTCGAGGTGACCGGCACCGCAGGCCAACTCACAGCGATCGACACCATGGGGCAGGTGGCGGGCGGCAGCCTCACCTTCATCGATGGGACGACGGGGGCGGCGGAAGACATCGCCTTCGACGGTACGGCCTCGCCCTTCCTCGAACAGGTGCGGGCCTTCGGCTCCGCCCTGCGCCATCCCGAGGAGCGGGCCGCCTACAGTGCCACCCGCGACCTGCACACCATGCGGCTCCTGGCGCGCGCCTACGACGCCCTGGCTTGAGAACGGATCATCACGTGAGCGAACACGATCAGGACGCCCGAGCCCGCAATCCGCGCGTCACCGCTCCACGCGCCTACACTTACGGAGCGAAGCGGCAGATCGAGGGCCTACCGGCCTCCCTGCCCGAGCCCGTGCGCGCCTACCTCGATATTCTGCCCCAGGGGCGCATCGTCGGGTTTCCCCTCGCGCCCCTCGACCGCACCGGCATTCCGGTCTGGTTCGTGTCCCTGTTCCTCGACGATCCGTTCTTCGTCGGCGCCATGCCGAGCGGCATCGGTTACGGCGCGACCGACGAGGAGGCGCTGATCGGCGCCGTCGCGGAGATCGCCGAGAATCTCATGCCGTCGCTCGCCGTCATGCCGCGAAAGAAGGAGCGCGGCTCCTACACCGACCTCGTGAAGGTGTTCGGTGCGGGCAGCGTCGCCGACCCGCTGACCCTGTGCCTGCCCGCCGGCAGCCCCGTCGGTCGCGACACCGTGCTGGAATGGACACCCACGGTCCGCGCCCGCACGGGTGAGACGGTCCTCATGCCCCTCGACATCGCGGCCACCGACTATTTCGAGTTGTCGGAGGGCTACAAGCCCTTCACGAACCTCATCACCAACGGCCTCGGCGCCGGTCCGGACACCGCCTTCGCCCTCGGCCACGGCCTCCTCGAACTGCTGCAGCGCGACGGCAACGGCCTCCTGTTCCGCGCCCTCGACCAGGGCGTGATGCTCGACCTGTCGGAAGGGCTCGGTCCCGAGACCCGGGGCATGCTCGACCGCCTCGAGGCGTTGGGCATCAAGGCCCTGCCGAAATTCGCCACCGACCAGTTCGGCCTCACCAACATCTACGTTGTCGGCCATGACCGAAATCTCGCCGACACGCCTGTCCCCATCGCCCTCTCGGCCTGCGGCGAGGCCTGCGATCCCGACCGCGAACGGGCCCTGCGCAAGGCGCTCCTCGAATTCCAGGCCGCCCGCGTGCGCAAGGCCTTCGGCCACGGCCCCCTGTCATTCGCCGAGCGCGTCACCCCGCCCGGCTACGTCCAGGCGTTCATCGACAAGGCCCTGCCGAGCCTCGACCTCGAAGAGAGCCGCGCCCTGAAGGCCATGCTCGAATGGATCGTGCTCCCGGCCGAGGATCTCGCCGCGACTCTGCGCGACACGGTCTATTCCGAGCGGTCCACCAAGAAATTCACCGACCTGCCGACGACCCCGGCCCCCGATGGTCATGCCCGGGGCCGCATCGCCCGCGAGCGCCTGGAGGAGGCGGGCTTCGACGTTCTCTACGTCGATTGCGCTCCGCCCGGCGGCAGCGTCGGCGTGGTCAAGGCCATTGTGCCGGGGCTCGAGGTCGAGACCATGAGCTATCACCGCATCGGCGAACGCAACGCCCGCAAGCTCATCGAGCGCGATCATCCGCTGATCCGGTTCGGGCAGGCGAGCGAGACCCTGCGCCCCGTGCGCCTCACGCCCGAGGCCCTGGAGCGCTTCGGCGGCCAGCCCCTGTTCGATACGGCCCTCGCTGACCGGATCGTCGGGGCGCATTATCCCCTCTACCGTGAACCGGAATCGCACCACGCGCCGTTCCGCCTCGCCCAGCAGGGGAGGGGCGCATGAGCCTGCGTTTCGCCTACAACACCAACGGAACGGCCAACCACCGCCTCGCCGATGCCATCGATCTCATCGCCGACGCCGGCTATCAGGGGATCGCCCTGACCCTCGACATCCACCATCTCGATCCCTTCGCCGAGACCTGGGTGCAGGAGGCAGAGGCCCTGTCGAGCCGCCTTCAGAAGCTCGGCCTCGGCGTGGTAATCGAGACCGGGGCCCGCTTCCTCCTCGACCCGAAGGCGAAGCACGAGCCGACCCTCGTGACCGGCGACGCCGCCGGCCGGGCGCGCCGCGTCGGGTTTCTCAAGCGCGCCGTCGATATCGGCGCGATCCTTCACGCCGAGGCGGTCTCGTTCTGGGCCGGCGTGCCGAAGCCCGGCATCGACCGGGGGCAAGCACGGCATTGGCTAAACGAGGGGCTCGCCGAGGTGACGGAGTATGCCCGTGCCCAGGGCGTGGTCCCGTGCCTGGAGCCCGAGCCCGGCATGCTCGTCGAGACCCTCGACGATTACGCCGCGCTCCAGATCGAGGGCCTGCAGCTCGCCCTCGACACGGGACACTGCCTCGTCACCGGCGAGCGCGACCCGGCCGTGGCTTTGGCCGAGTTCGCCGACCGCATCGGCACCGTCGCCATCGAGGACATGAAGCGGGGCGAGCACATCCATCTGCCCTTCGGGGAGGGCGACATGGACGTGCCGGCCGTCCTCGACGCCCTCGACGCCATCGGCTTTCAGAAGCTGATCTGCGTCGAACTCTCCCGTGAGAGCCACCGGGCCGACGTGATGGTCCCGGCCTCCCTCAATTTCCTGCGCGAATGCCGTAAGCCCCACGCGGAGCCGGTGCTTTGAGAATCTGCTTCGTCAGCCGGCGCTACTTTCCGGCCATTTCGGGCATGAGCGTCTATGCCCAGAACCTCCTGCGTGAACTCGTGGCCGCCGGCCACGACGTCACGATGATCTCGCAGTATCGCGGCGACGCCTTCGGCACCCGGGTCTACGGCGGCGGACCGCCCCCGCCGGTGCCGGGCGTGACGGTCATCGGCCTCGAACAGATCGGGGAGCAGACGAACGGCGATTTCGAGCGCGACATCGACACGATGATGGCGACGATTCGGGCCGAGCACGCGAAAGCGCCCTTCGATATCCTGCACGCGCAGTACGGCTATCCCACCGGCTGGGCGACGCAGCTCGCCGCCAAGGCCATCGGCGTGCCCACTGTAGTGTCGATCCAGGGTGGGGATGGCCACTGGGTCGGCTCGTGCTGCGAGACCCACCGGGTCGCCATGTGCGAGGTGCTGGCCCATGCCAACGCGCTGCTCATCGGCGGTGCCTCCTTCGTCGCGGAGGTCTGCGACCGCCTCGGCTCGGATCCGGCCCGCTTCACCATCGTGCCGGGTGCGGTGGATACGAGCCGGTTCACGCCGGGCTCCGGCGACCATGCCGGCCCCGTGCGCCTGTTCTACCACGGCCGGGTCGACCGCCGAAAAGGCGTCCTCGACTTCATCGACGCCCTCGGCCTCATGCGAGGGCAGGGTGTGCCGTTCGAGGCGGTGATTTCGGGCATCGGCCCGGACGTTGACTCCTCGAAGGCCCGCGCCGCCGAGCTGAACCTCTCCGAGGCCGAGATCCGTTTCACCGGCTACGCCGACTACGACACCGTGCCGGACCTCTACCGGCACGCCGACGTCTTCGTGTCGCCGACCTATGCGGAAGGGTTCTCCAACACGATCCTCGAGGCCATGGCGGCCGGCCTCGCCGTGGTCTCGACCCATTCGGTGGGTGTCTCCGATTGCCTGCGCGATGGCGAGAACGGCCTGATGGTCCAGCCCGGCGACGTGCCGGCCCTGGCGCAAGCCCTGACACGGGTGATCGAGGACCGGACCCTGCGCGAGCGTCTCGCCCGCGACGGCCTGGAGGAGTGTCGCCGGGTCTATTCCTGGGGTGCCGTGGGCCGCCAGATCATGGACGTCTACCGTGCCGTGGCGGGGTCGCGGCCCGCGACGGATTTCTCGGGCGACCTGCCGCACGACCCAACCTGCCGGTTCCGCGCCGAACCGCATCTGCTCTGATGCCGGCGGCCCTCGCCCTCTCGCCGCATCTCGACGACGCGGCCTTTTCCTGCGGCGGCACCCTCGCTTTCCTGGCGCGGGCGGGCTGGCGCGTCACCATGGCGACTGTGTTCACCGGGTCCGTGCCCGATCCGCAGGGCTTTGCCCTCGCGTGCCAGACCGACAAGGGGCTCTCCCCCGACATCGACTACATGGCCCTGCGCCGGGACGAAGACCGGGGCGCCGCCGCAGCCCTCGGTATCGCGCCGCCGCGCCATCTGCCGTTCCGCGAGGCACCACACCGGGGCTATGCCAGCCCGGCGGAGCTGTTCGCCGAGGTGCGGGCGGATGACGGCATCGTGCCCGACCTGACACGCGCCCTGCGGGACCTCGTCGCCGAGACGGCGCCCGACCTGATCCTGGCGCCCCAGGCCGTGGGCGGCCATGTCGATCACGTCCAGCTCGTGCGCGCCCTCGACGATCTCGCCCCCGAGGCGCCGATCCTGTGGTGGCGCGATTTTCCCTACACCGTCCGCGAAGCCGTGCCGCGCGAGCCCCTGGCCGACCATTTCGCCGCGCTTCCCGTCGAGGCCATCCCGTTCGATGCGGCGGCACAGGCCGCCAAGCTGACGGCCTGTGCCGCCTATGCGAGCCAGCTCGGCTTCCAGTTCGGCGGCGCCGACAATCTCGCCGCTCAATTGGCCCGCGAAGGCGGGATCGAGCGTTTCCGGCGCAGCCGTGCCTTGCCGGACGCCCTCGTACGCCTCCTCGGGTGAGGCCGGACGGGCCAAAGACCCTCGGGGACGCGGCGTGCCTGTCCGCCCGCCGCGATCTCCTGACGGGCGCGCATCTCGTTCCCCTGCGCGCCCTGGCCCGCCGCATCGCCGTCGAACGGAACGCACTCGTGCCGGAGCCCGACCCCCTCGACGGCGGGACCGGGGCGCGGCTCCTGCTGCTGCTGGAGACGCCCGGCCCCCGGGGCACCGGCTTCGTCTCGCGCGACAACCCCACGGGCACGGCCACCAATCTGTTCCGGTTTCTCGGCGAGGCGGGCCTCGCCCGGGCCGACACCCTGATCTGGAACGCCGTTCCCTGGGTGATCCACGCGCCCGGCGCCCGCAACCGCGCGCCCCGCCGGTCCGAGATCGCCGCGGCGGCACCCTATCTCGAACCTCTCCTCGCCTGCCTGCCGCGCCTCGCCGTCGTGGTTCTGGCCGGCCGCGTTGCCGGCCTGAGCCGTCACGCCCTCGCGACCCTGCGCCCCGATTGCCCGGTGATCGCCGTCCCGCATCCGAGCCCGACCTACGTCTGCACCGCGCCTGATGTGGCGGCGCGCATCCGCGCCGGGCTCTCCGAAGCGGCGGCCGTCCTCGCCTGAGCGCGGCGTGCCCACGGGCAAGATCGGCCCATCGCTGGCAATTGCCGGCCGATGCCCCTAAATGCGGGCGACGGGCCGCGGTCCGGCACAAGCCCGGAACACCCATGCCGCCGTCGAGGCCCAGCGGGGCGCCCGGCGGAGGCGGACGCCGAAACGATGAACTTTGCGGGACAGCACAAGGAGCTCGGCCGAGCCGAGGCGATCGCCGGCGACGTGCCGGACGGCGAAGCGCACGAGATTGCCGAGCCACCCGCCGCGAAGCGGTCGTTCAAGGGCCGCTACGCCTGGATCGGCACCATCGCCAGCATCGTGATCTTCGCCGTCTCCCTTTATGTCCTGTGGCGTCTCGTCGAGACCGTCACCTGGGCCGAACTCCACGCCGCCTTCACGGCGGCGACCCCCGGTCAGCTCGGCCTTGCCTTTCTGTTCGTGGCCGTCAGCTACCTGTTCCTCACCTGCTACGATGCCCTGGCCCTGCGCCAATTGAAGATCAAGGTGCCCTACCGGACGACGGCGCTCGCCTCGTTCACGAGCTATGCCGTGAGCTTCACCCTCGGCTTCCCCCTGCTGACGGCGGGCACCATCCGCTACTGGATCTATTCCGGCCGGGGCCTGAGTGCCGCCAAGATCGCGGCCCTCACAGTGATCGCCGGCTTCACCTTCTGGCTCGGCATGGGGGTGGTACTGGGGTTGAGCCTCATCGCCGAGGCCGGGCAACTCGCCGGGCTCACCTTCACGAGCATCCGCCTCAATCAGGGCGTGGGGCTGGCGGCCCTCCTGTCCGTGGTCGCCTACCTCGCCTGGGTTTCGCTCAAGCGCCGCAGCGTGCGGGTGAAGAGCTGGCGCCTCGAACTGCCCGGCGCGTCCGTTTCCCTGAGCCAGATGGTGGTGGGCATCGGCGACGTCTGCGCCGCCGCCGCCACCCTGTACGTGCTCCTGCCGGGCGACACGGCCATCGGGTTCACCACCTTCGTGGCGATCTATGTTCTGGCCGCTATGCTGGGCATCGCCTCGAATGCCCCGGGCGGCCTCGGGGTGTTCGAGGCGACGATCCTGCTCGCCCTGTCCAGCCTGCCGCGCGATCAGGTGCTCGGCTCGCTGCTGCTGTTCCGCGTCTGCTACTATCTCGTGCCCTTCGTCATCGCCCTGTTGATGTTGGGGGCCTACGAGGTGGTGAAGCGCGTTCGCGCCGGTCGTTCGCGCCGGGCCGAGGGGGCGTAGGGTTGGCTTGAACGGCGAGGTGGGGGCAGCATGGCACGGGGCGCGCGTCGATCCGCCTGGACCGCCGCCGCCAGTGCGAGCGCGGCCCTCGCCCTGTTCGCCTGGACCCGCGACACCCTCGACGCGCCGTGGATTGCCGCCTCCGTCGCAGCGCTGGGTCTCGGCGGGTTCGTCGGGAGCCAGTTTCGTGGGCGCATCCGCATCACGCCCGAGGCGGCGGACCGCACCCGGCATTCCGTAGCGGAAGCGCTGCTCGCCAACATTCCCGACCCGGTGATCCTCGTGGACCGGCGCGCCGTGGTCATTGAGGTCAATCCAGCCGCGCGCGCGCTCCTGCCGGCCTTGAAGCTGCGCCACCCCCTCTCCTTCGCCCTGAGGGCCCCCGACGTCCTCGACGGCATCGAGGAGGTGTTGCGCACGGGCGCACCCCTGAAGACCCTCTACACCACCCGTGTCCCCACGGAGCGGGCCTTCGAGGTGCAGCTCGGCGCCCTGCCGATGCCGGATGGCCCGGCGGGCGGGCAGCCGAACGTCGTCCTGTTCCTGCGCGATCTCACGTCGGCCCGGCGCCTCGAGGCGATGCGGGTGGATTTCGTCGCGAATGCGAGCCACGAACTGCGTACGCCGCTCGCGTCCCTCCTCGGCTTCATCGAGACCCTTCAGGGGCCGGCCCGCAACGACGCCCCGGCGCGCGAACGCTTCCTCGGCATCATGAAGATCCAGGCGCACCGGATGACGCGCCTCATCGACGATCTGCTGTCGTTGTCGCGGATCGAACTGCGCGAGCATGTGGCGCCGACGAAGGCCGTCGATCTCGCCCGGATCGCCCGCCAGATGGTGGAGACGCAAGGGCCCCTCGCGCGGGAACGCGGCGTCGAACTGACCCTGGAGGCCGAGGGCGTCCACCGCGTGCCGGGCGAGCGCGACGAACTCCTGCGCGTCGTCGAGAACCTCGTCGAGAACGCCGTGAAGTACGGCGGCAGCGGCGGTCGGATCGTCGTCGCGGTCACGCGGGTGGCGGAGCCGCCGCGCCGCGCTCAGGTCGTCCTCGCCGTGCGCGACGAGGGCCCCGGCATCGCGCCCGAGCACATTCCCCGCCTGACCGAGCGTTTCTACCGCGTCGACGTCGCATCGAGCCGCGACCAGGGCGGCACCGGCCTCGGCCTCGCCATCGTCAAGCATATCGTCAACCGCCACCGCGGCCGCCTCGCCATCGAGAGCGCGCTTGGGGCCGGCACCACCGTACGGGCCTTCTTCCCTGAATACGTGGCCGAGCGGGATGAAACGGCCGAGACGATACCGGGCTAGGCCGGGGAAGGCCGTGCGGGACGCCGGGCTGGTCTGCCGATTTCGCGCCGGCCCTTGACCTGTCCGGGAGGGGAAACCCCACATGGGGGCCATGACATCAGCCGTAGCCACCGCCCCGCATTCCGTCACGCCCGAGCGCCTCGATCTTCCCGTCTCTGGCCTGTCCTGTGCCTCCTGCGTCGGCCGGGTCGAGCGCGCCTTGCGGGCGGTGCCGGGCGCATCGGAGGTGGCCGTCAACCTTGCCACGGGGCGTGCGAGCCTGCGCCTGGACCGGGCCGAAATCGGAGCCGCCGTCGAGGCCGTCGTCCGGGCCGGGTACGCGGTGCCCGAGACGACGACAACCTTGGAGATCTCGGGCCTGTCCTGCGCCTCGTGCGTCGCCCGGGCCGAGCGGGGCCTGAGCGCTGTGCCGGGCGTGAGCGCGGCGTCCGTCAACCTCGCCACCGGGCGGGCGGTCGTGCGCCACCCGGAAGGGGCGGTCGCCTTCGACAGCCTCGCCGAGGCCGTGCGCCGGGCGGGCTACGAACCGGTTCCGACGTCCGACGCCGCAGCACCGGACCCCGCTGGGCGCCGGGCGGAGGAATACGCGGCCCTGACGCGCGACCTCGTCATCGCCGCCCTCTTCGCCGCGCCCATCGTGGTTCTCGACATGGGCGGCCACGCCGTCCCAGCCTTCCACCATGCAATCGAATCCGCCCTCGGGCCGACGCGCCTCGTCTGGATCGAGGCCATCCTGGCGACCCTGGTTCTCGCCGGTCCGGGGCGGCGCTTCTTCGCTCAGGGCGTCCCGGGGCTGCTGCGCGGCCACCCGGACATGAATGCCCTCGTCGCCCTCGGGGCCGGGGCCGCCTACCTCTATTCCCTGGTCTCGGCCTTTGCTCCCCACTGGCTGCCACCCGGGACCGCGCATCTCTACTTCGAGGCGTCCGTCCTCATCGTCACCCTCATCCTCCTCGGCCGCACCCTGGAGGCGCGGGCTAAGGGCCGGACGGGGGCCGCCATCGCGCGCCTCGTCGGCCTCGCCCCGACCACCGCCCGGGTGATCCGCGACGGCGCGGAACTGTCGGTCCCCCAAGCGGATCTGCGCCTCGGGGACGTGGTACGGGTGCGCCCCGGCGAGCGCGTCGCCGCCGACGGGACCGTCGTGGCGGGCGCGAGCTACGTCGACGAGGGCATGGTGACGGGCGAGCCCGTGCCCGTGGCCAAGGGCGTGGGTGCCCCCGTCATCGGCGGCACCCTCAACACCACCGGCAGCTTCGATCTCACCGTCGAGGCCGTGGGAGCCGAAACGGCGCTCGCCCGCATCGTCGCCATGGTCGAGGCCGCGCAGGGGGCCAAGCTCCCGATCCAGGCCCTGGTCGATCGGGTCACGGCGTGGTTCGTGCCCGCCGTGATGGCGGCCTCGGGGCTGACCTTCCTCGCCTGGCTCGCCTTCGGTCCGAGCCCGGCCCTCGGTTTCGCCCTCGTCAACGCCATCGCGGTTCTGATCATCGCTTGTCCCTGCGCCATGGGACTCGCGACACCAACCTCGATCATGGTCGGCACCGGCCGAGCCGCCGAGCGCGGCGTGCTGTTTCGTAACGGCACCGCCCTCCAGGCCCTGCGCGACGCGCAGGTCGTCGCCCTCGACAAAACCGGGACCCTCACGGAGGGGCGTCCGACCCTGACCGATCTCGTCCCGGCGCCGGGATTCGCCGAGAACGAGGTCTTGAGCCTCGCCGCCGCCCTCGAATCGCGTTCCGAGCATCCCATCGCCCGCGCCGTCGTGGCGGCAGCCGAAGCGCGCGGCCTCGCCCCCGGGGCGGTCGAGAGCTTCGAGGCCGTGCCGGGCTACGGGCTCGTGGGCCGCGTCGCCGGCCGGGACGTGGCCGTGGGCGCCGCCCGCCACATGGCCCGCCTCGGCCTCGGGCTCGAGGGCTTCGCAGCCAAAGCCGAGGTCCTCGCGGCGCGGGGGCGCAGCCCCCTCTACGTCGCCGTCGACGGACGCCTCGCCGCCCTCCTCGCCGTCGCCGACCCGATCAAGCCGGGTGCGGCCGACGCGGTGGCCGCCTTGAAGCGGGAGGGCCTCGCCGTCGCCATGGTGACGGGTGACGCGCGCGGCACCGCCGAAGGGGTAGCGCGGGACCTCGGGATCGACGTGGTGTTCGCCGAGGTTCTGCCCGGCGGCAAGGTCGAGGCCGTGCGCGACCTCAAGGCCCGCCACGGCGCCGTCGCCTTCGTGGGCGACGGCATCAACGATGCGCCGGCGCTGGCCGAGGCCGAGATCGGCATCGCCATCGGGACCGGCACGGACATCGCCGTGGAGAGCGCCGACGTGGTGCTGATGTCCGGCGCCCTCGGGGGGCTCGTCACGGCGATCCACCTGTCGCGGGCGGTGATGCGCAACATTCGCCAAAACCTGTTCTGGGCGTTTGCCTACAACGTCGCCCTGATTCCCGTGGCGGCGGGCCTGCTCCGCCCGTTCGGCGGCCCACTGCTGTCGCCGGTCCTCGCGGCGGGGGCCATGGCCCTGTCGAGCGTCTTCGTCCTCGCCAATGCCCTTCGGCTGCGCCGGGCCGGCGGCGCATGACGGCCCAGGCTCGCGATTTCAGTCAATGGCGGGCGAGACGGCATTGACCGCGCATCTGGCCCCTTGTTTGCTGAGCTGTCACGTGTCCGTCATCCGATATCCGTCCTGAGAGCGATCGACCCCGCGAAAGTCAGTCCCATGCCCGTCCTCGACCGGATCGCAGCCCTGGCGCCGGAGATCACCGCTTGGCGCCACGATCTGCACGCCCATCCGGAACTGCAATACGACGTCCACCGCACCGCCGGCTTCGTCGCCGACAAGCTGCGGACCTTCGGCTGCGACGAGGTCGTCACCGGCATCGGCCGCACCGGCGTCGTGGGCGTGATCCGGGGGCGGGCGCACGGGTCGAACCGGGCCATCGGCCTGCGGGCCGACATGGACGCCTTGCCGATCCACGAGGCCCGCGACCTGCCCTACCGGTCGACGGTCGCGGGCAAGATGCACGCCTGCGGACATGACGGCCACACCGCCATGCTGCTCGGAGCCGCCCGCTACCTCACCGAGACCCGCGATTTCGACGGCACCGCCGTGATGATCTTCCAACCGGCGGAGGAGGGAGGCGGCGGCGGCGAGGCCATGGTCCGCGACGGGCTCATGGAACGGTTCGGCATCGAGGCGGTCTACGGCCTCCACAACATTCCGGGTCTGGCCCTGGGGCACTTCGCCATCCGGCCCGGTCCCATCATGGCGTCCACTGACCGTTTCACCATCACGGTCGAGGGCAGGGGCGGGCATGCCGCCCAGCCGCACGCCGCCATCGACAGCGTCCTGGTGGCGAGCCACATCGTGGTCGCCCTGCAATCCATCGTGGCGCGGGCCGTCGATCCCCTCGACAGCGCCGTGGTCTCCGTCTGCGCCCTGGAGGCCGGGGAGGCCTTCAACGTGCTGCCCCAGTGCGTGACCCTGCGGGGGACCATGCGGGCCCTGTCGAAGCCCGTCCGCACCCTGCTCCAAGGTCGTATCACGGAGATCGTCACCCACGTGGCGGCAGCCTTCGGCGCGAAGGGCGCCATCGCGTTCGGCAGCGGCTATCCGGTGACGGAGAACCACACGGCGGAAACGGATTTCATCGCCGACGTGGCGGCCGGTCTCGTGGGAGAGGAGCGGGTCGACCGCGCCGTGGCGCCGATGATGGCGGCGGAGGATTTCTCCTACATGCTCGCCCATCGCCCCGGCGCCTACATCTTCCTCGGCAACGGCGACAGCGCCGGGCTGCACCACCCGGACTACGATTTCTGCGATGCGGCGGCGCCCTACGGCGCGTCGCTGTGGGCCCGCATCATCGAAACCGGGCTGCCCCTTCGCTGAGGCGCCCGGTCGAGGTGCCTCAGCCGCGCTGGGGAGCGGTGCCGCCGAGGTGGAACACTCGATGCGGCACGAGTTCACCGCGCTCGACATCGCCCACCGCCACGAGGATTCCGCCGCAGGTGGCGAAGGCCTTGCCCTCCACCGGCGCATCGCGCCCGCGCAGGATCACCGGCTGGCCGCGCATGAGGCGAAGCGCCATGTCGCGGGAGACCGGCACGGAGGGGACGCCGTCGAGGGCCGTTTCCACGGGCTGCAGATGCGGGCCGTTCCCATCGGGCCCGGCCTCCTCGAGGGTGGCGACGAGGCAGGATTCCGCTTCCACGAAGGGGCCGACCCGGGTGCGGCGCAGGGCCGAGACGTGGCCGTAGCAGCCGAGAACCCGCCCGAGGTCGCGCGCGAGCGCCCGCACGTAGGTGCCCTTGCCGCACTGCGCCTCGATGACCGTGCGCTGCCCGTCGTGTTCGACCACGGCGAGGTGATCGATCTGCACCGGGCGGGCCACGAGTTCCACCACCTTGCCGTCACGGGCGAGGTCGTAGGCCCGTTCCCCGGCGATCTTGATGGCCGAGTAGCGCGGCGGCACCTGCTCTATGGCGCCGATGAAGCGCGGCAAGGCCGCCTCGACGGCCGCGCGCTCGGGGCGCGTGTCGCTCGTCGCGACGGGACGGCCCTCGGCGTCGTCCGTGTCGGTCTCGATGCCCCAGGTGACGGTGAAGACGTAGGCCTTGCGGCCATCCATCACGAACGGCACCGTCTTCGTCGCCTCGCCCAGGGCGATGGGCAGGATGCCCGATGCCAGGGGGTCGAGGGTGCCGGCATGGCCCGCCTTCTTGGCGTTGAAGGCGCGCTTCACCACCGCCACCGCATGGGTCGAGGTCATGCCGACGCCCTTGTCGAGGATCACCCAGCCGTTGACGTCGCGGCGCTTGGGCCGGTCGGGCCGTGGGCCGCCGCGCGGCGGGCGACGCCCCTCGGCGGGACGGGCCGCGCCGGCCGTGTCGTCCGCGCCGAGGGTCGCCGGGGCGGCCTCATCGGGGGAATCGATGGTCGTGTCGTCGTGAGTCATGCTGTCCTCGGTCGGGGACGGGGCGCGCGTGGGGGCCAGAGCCGTCCGGTCTTGATGTCTGCAAAAGATGGCACGGGAAGGCCCGGCATTCCCGAGGGAGCGCCCGAGACTCGCCTGGCGGTTCTGACGGCGCGGCTCAGGCCGCTTGGGGGTCGGAGCCGTCGTCGGTGGATTTCGCCGCGTCGAGGTCCCGCCGCACCTTGTCCGTGCGCAGAATGGCGTCGATCCGGTCGGCCTCGTCGAAGGTCGCGTCGCGCAAAAAGCGCAGATCCGGCGCGAACTTGAGGTTCACCCGGCGGGCCACCTCCTGGCGCAGGGCCTTCTTGTTGCGCTCGAGGGCGGCGATCACCTGGGTCTCGTTCTGGCCCCCCAGCGGCATGATGTAGGCCGTAGCGACCTTGAGGTCAGGCGACATCCGCACCTCCGGAACGGTGATGACGTGCGCGCTCAGGGTTGGGTCCTGGACGTCGCCGCGCTGAAGCACCTCCGCGATGGCGTGGCGGATCAACTCGGCCACGCGCTGCTGACGCTGCGTCGGTCCGGTCGGGGTCTGTCTCTGGGCCATGGGCGGTTCTGATCGTCTGGTCGAAACGGCCGATGGCGGCCGTCCCCGCCGCTCCACGGAGGAGCATCGAAGAAAGGCCGCCAGCCGGACGTCGCTGAAACGGAGCATCGATCCGCCGCCGCAGGGAAACGGAGGCTGGCTGGACCGAAGCGGATGTCGAAGGCGTCCCTTCTAACCCAAATACTCGTTCCGGATATAGGCCTGTTGCGCACGTTTCGCCGTCGCGGGGGTCCGGGCCGGGTGATCGTGAATATGCGCGGCGTACATCCGGTCGATCCACTGGGCGTTCTTGAAGATGCGCTTCGAGCGCAGCAGGTTGAACGGCGCGATCTTGCGGAGCGGATGCCCGGCGTTGAACTCGGCCACGGCGAGGAGTTCGCCGTTCCACGGGTTGCAGCCGTCCATGCCGACATCGTCGAGGTAGACGGGTACGATGGGCAGGTACTGCTCGGCGGCGCCGTCGAGCACCGGCAGGGTCCGCACCGTGGAGGAGTAGTAGTCCACGTCCACCGAGACGAAGCCGATGGGCGCGTCGGGGCGGACGCTCGCGAGGTAGCCCGGAATCGTCTCGGCGACATCGCCGAGGATGAGGCGGCAGCGCGCCGGCAGGGCGCGGCGCAGGGCCTCGAAATCCATCGGATAATCGCCCTCCTGAAAGTACTCGGGCAGGTCGCGATGGTCCACGGCCGGGGGCATGCCGGAACCCGTATCGAAGCCGACGACATCGATGAGCACGCCCGTGGCGGCTTCCGTGCGCGCGGCGAGTTCGCACATGTTGAGCAGGCCGGCACCCGTCGCGACGCCGAACTCGAGCACCGCAATGCGCTGGAGGCCGAGCTTCTTCGCGGCCTGGGCGGCGAATAGGATCGGGTAGGCGTATTGCTGACGCACCACGAGGTCGAAGGCGACCTTGGCCGGATAGCTGCCGAACAGGGCGACACCGGCCGACAGGATGTTGAGATGGAGCGGTTCCGTCAGGCGTTCGACGAAGATCTTGCGATATTTTCCGTCCGTCAGCGCCCGTCGCAAGGCGTAGGATTTCAGCATCGATGGCTCCGCCGAACCCGAGATCGGTTCGTTGCCCCGCACCATAATGGACGGCCGGGGGTTCGTCCGGGCCGGGTGACGGCGTGATCGGTTAAACTTTTTCTTAGGCTTAACTCGCCGGCAAACGAAAAAGGGCCGCAGCGCGAGGCTGCGGCCCTTCGGTCGTCCGGAATGGAACCGCCCCGTTACAGGGTCCGGCGGATTTCCTCGACGCGATAGCACTCGATGGTGTCGCCGGCGCGCATGTCCTGAAAGTTTTCGAAGGACATACCGCACTCGTAGCCGGAGATGACCTCCTTGGCGTCGTCCTTGAGGCGCTTGAGCTGGGACAGCTTGCCCTCGTGGATCACCACGCTGTCGCGGATGAGGCGAACGTGGGCGCCACGCTGGACCACGCCGTCGGTGACGCGGCAACCGGCGATCTTGCCGACCTTCGACACGTCGAAGATCTGGATGATCTGGGCTTCGCCCAGGCGCTCCTCGCGGAGCGTCGGCGGCAGCATGCCCGAGAGGGTTGCTTTGATGTCGTCCACGAGGTCGTAGATGATGTTGTAGTAGCGGATCTCGACACCGTTCCGCTCGGCCGACTCGCGCGCTTCCTTATGGGCTCGCACGTTGAAGCCGATGACGACGGCCTTCGAGGCCTCCGCCAGGGTGATGTCCGATTCGGTGATGCCACCCACGCCCGAAAGCAGGATGCGCGCCGACACCTCGTCGTTGCCGAGCTTCTCCAAGGCGCCCGTGATGGCTTCCACCGAACCCTGCACGTCGCCCTTGACCACAAGGGCCAGTTCCTTGCGGCCGGCGCCTTCCTTGAGGTCGCGCATCATGTCGACGAGCGAACGGTTGGCACCGCCCGTCCGGGCCGCGATGCGCTCGCGCTTCTGGCGGGCGCGGTACTCGGTGACCTCGCGGGCACGGGCCTCGTTCGGCACCACCACGACGCGGTCGCCCGCATCCGGCGTACCGTTGAAGCCGAGCACCTCCACCGGGACCGAAGGACCGGCGTAGGGCACGTTCTCGCCCTTGTCGTCGATGAGGGCGCGCACGCGACCCCACTCGGCGCCGGCCACGACGATGTCGCCGGTGAACAGGGTGCCGCGCTGCACAAGGACCGTGGCCACGGGGCCACGACCGCGATCGAGCTTGGCCTCGATGACCGTGCCTTCGCCGTCGCGCGTCTCGTTGGCGCGCAGGTTCATGATCTCGGCCTGCAGTTGCAGACCCTCGAGGAGTTCGGGCAGACCGTCGCCAGTCTTGGCCGAGACCTCGAATTCCAGGGTCTCACCGCCCATGGATTCGACCTGGATGTCGTGCTGCAGAAGCTCGGTGCGGACCCGCTGCGGGTTCGCCTCGGGCTTGTCGATCTTGTTGATCGCCAAGATGAGGGGCACGCCCGCCGCCTTGGCGTGGGAGATCGCCTCCACCGTCTGGGGCATGACGCCGTCATCGGCCGCCACCACGAGCACCACGATGTCCGTCACCTTGGCGCCGCGGGCGCGCATGGAGGTGAAGGCCGCGTGGCCGGGGGTGTCGATGAAGGTGACCATGTCGCCGGACGGGGCCGCGACCTGATAGGCGCCGATATGCTGGGTGATGCCGCCGGCCTCGCCCGAGACCACGGTGGTCTTGCGGATGGCGTCGAGCAGCGAGGTCTTGCCGTGGTCGACGTGGCCCATGATCGTGACGACGGGCGGACGGGGATCGAGATCCTCCTCCAGCTCCGGCTCGTCGCTGAACAGGCCTTCCTCGACGTCCGACTCCGCGACGCGGCGCACGGTGTGACCGAGTTCCTCGGCGATGAGCTGCGCCGAATCCGAGTCGATTACGTCGGTGATCTTGTGGATCTGGCCCTGTTTCATCAGCAGGCGGATCACGTCCACGGCCCGCTCCGACATGCGGTTGGCGAGTTCCTGGATGGTGATCGTCTCGGGGATCGTCACCTCGCGCGAGAGCTTCTCTTTCTGCTCGACGTGACGGTTGCCGCTCATGCGCTGCTGACGGCGACGGAACGACGCGACGGAGCGCGTGCGCTCATCCTCGCCCGAGGTCGCCGTGGCAATGGTAAGGCGTCCACGATTGCGGTCGCCGCCCGGCTGCTTCGGGGTCTTGGGCGGCGTGATGATCTTGAGCGGCATGCCGGGGCGGCGGATCACGCGCTTCTGCTCGTTCTCCTCCTCGGCGGCCTGCGGACGGCCCGGGGTCCGGGCCGTGGTGGCGGCACCGGCCGGACGTGCGGTGGTGGCCGCCGTCGGCGCGGTCGGCTCGGGCTCGGGGGCCGGAGCCGGACGGGCCATGAAGTTCAGGTCACGCGGCTTGCGCACGTCGGCCGTGATGGTCTTGCGCGGCTCGGACGAAGCCGGTCGGGCCGTCAGGGGCGGACGCGCAGCCGGAGCCGCCGGAGCGGGAGACGGACGTGCGGGGGCCGGGGCCGCGGCGGCTGGAGCCGGGGTGGCCGCGGGTGCACGGGGCGGAGCCGGTGGCGTGCGCACGATGGTGGGCGCGGCCGGCAT
This sequence comes from Methylobacterium adhaesivum, assembly GCF_022179065.1. Taxonomy (GTDB): domain Bacteria; phylum Pseudomonadota; class Alphaproteobacteria; order Rhizobiales; family Beijerinckiaceae; genus Methylobacterium; species Methylobacterium adhaesivum. Next base: position 130,057 of record NZ_BPQD01000020.1, on the reverse strand, counting down.
CGGTGCCGTCTTGGAAACGGTGGGAGCCGGCGCGGGCGTCGCCTCGGCGCTGGCGGCCTTCGCGGCTTCCTTAGCGGCCTCCTCGGCAGCGCGACGCGCTTCCTCGGCGGCGGCAAGGCGCGCTTCCTCTTCCTGGCGGCGGCGCGCTTCCTCCTCGCGCTTGCGCGCTTCGGCGGCTTCGCGCTCCCGCTGCTCGGCTGCCAAGCGCTCCCGCTCGGCGGCAGCCTCGGCTTCGGCGCGCTGCTTGGCTTCGGCCTCACGACGCTTGGCGTCGGCGAGGGCGGCCGCGCGGGCGTTGCTCTCCTGCTCGCTCAGCGTGCGCAGGACGACGCCCGATGCCGAGCGCTGGGCCTGCCGGGGAGCTGCGGGTGGGGGAGGCGGCGCCACGCGCGTCGCCGGAGCGACGGGTGTCGTCTCGCGCGCGGGTGCGGCCGGTGCCGCGCCGATGACACGACGCTTCACCGTCTCGACCACGACCTGCTTGGTGCGGCCATGGGAGAAGCTCTGACGCACCGTTCCCTGCTCGATCGGGCGCTTCAAGGACAGCGGCTTCGAAGGGGGTCTCGCCTGCGTCTTGTCGCCCGGATTGTTCGTATCGCTCATTCAGTCCAAACCCTGAGGGTTTCCATCGTCCCGTGAACCGGCAGACCGCTGTGCGCCGGGCAAATCCGTCACTTCGTCGTCGTGCAGATCGGAAGCGGCTTGTCCATGACGGACCGAACCGGCCTCCTCGGCCGTCGTCGCCAAACCTTCGAAGGAGCGGAGCCGACGCCAACGCGCAAGGCAGCCGGAACTTCCGACTCCTGCGACGAGAGCCGCATGTATCACATGATCCCTGCCCAAGGCCACGCCCAATTCTTCATTGGACAGGCTATCGATAACAGGAATGCGTGATATGGCATCGCCATGGCGCCGGTGCAATGCCGCCGCGATCTTCCGGCGGCCGTCGGCGCTGCCGTCATGGGCCTGGATCACCGCCGCGACGCCGGCCTTGTCGCCGATGGCGGCCTCGACCTTCGCGAACCCCGCCACGACGCAGCCCGCCTTGTTGGCGAGCGAGAGCGACTGGCGCAGGTCGGCCCTGAGGCCGGTGGCGATCCGGTCCGCGAGGTCGGCCGGAGCGGCGGCGTCCTTCGTCTTGAAGGCGCGTTGGAAAGCCCGTTTCTTCAGGGCTTCGGCCACCACGGCCCGCGTCGGCGTCAGCCAGGCGCCGCGTCCGGGCAGGCGGGCATGCAGGTCGGCCACCACCGTGCCGTCGGGCGCGAGCACGAAGCGGATGAGATCCTTCGGGGCGCGCTTGGCACGGGTGACGAGGCAGGTCCGCTCCGCGCCCTGGCGTCCACGGCCGAGCCCGGCATCGAGGGCGTCGCTCAAGTCCGTGTCCGGCGCGTCGGCCGCCGGGCTTTCGGGAATCGGGCCCATGGCATCCTGAGGAACGGCGGGATTTCGTGGAACCATGGAGGGACGGAGCGTGTCCGGTCCCTCCATGTCGCGAGCTTGTCGATCTCAGGCTGAGGCGGGCGTATCGCTCGCCTCGGCCTCGGCCTCGCCGTCGCCCTCGGCGGTTTCGGCCGGGGCTTCGATCCAGCCGGCATGGAGGCGGGCCGCCATGACCATGGCTTCGGCCTCGGCGCGGGAGACCTCGAAACCGTCGAGGTACCCGGCGTGACGGGTGGCCTCGGGGCCACGGCCCTCGGTGTAGCCGACGAGATCGTCCGTGGCGCAGCCGGCCAGATCCTCGATGGTCTTCACGTCGTTCTCGCCGAGCGCCACGAGCATCGGCGTGGTGATGCCGTCGATCTCACGCAGCTCGTCCTGAACTCCGAGTTCCTGTCGCTTGGCATCGAACTCCGATTCGACGCGGGCGAGATGGTCCTGGGCCCGCGCCTGGATCTCCGTGCCGCTCTCTTCGTCGAGGCCCTGGATGTTGGCGAGTTCGCCGGGTTCCACATAGGCGATCTCCTCGACGTTGCGGAAGCCTTCCGCCGCGAGGAGCTGGCCCACGGTCTCGTCCACGTCGAGGGCTTCCATGAAGATCGCCGTGCGCTCGGCGAACTCCTTTTGGCGGCGCTCGGATTCCTCGGCCTCCGTCAGGATGTCGATGTCCCAGCCCGTGAGCTGGGAGGCGAGGCGCACGTTCTGGCCGCGCCGCCCGATGGCGAGCGAGAGCTGGTCGTCGGGGACTACCACCTCGATGCGGTCGGCCTCCTCGTCGAGCACCACCTTCACGACTTCCGCCGGCTGGAGCGCGTTCACGATGAAGGTCGCCTGGTCCTCGGACCACGGGATGATGTCGATCTTCTCGCCCTGCAACTCACCGACGACGGCCTGGACGCGCGAACCGCGCATACCGACGCAGGCGCCGACCGGATCGATGGAGCCGTCACGGGAAATCACGGCGATCTTGGCACGCGAGCCCGGATCGCGGGCGACCGCTTTCACCTCGACGATGCCGTCGTAGATCTCCGGCACTTCCTGGCCGAATAGCTTCGCCATGAATTGCGGATGCGAGCGGCTGAGGAAGATCTGTGGTCCACGGACCTCGCGACGCACGTCGAACAGGTAGGAGCGGATGCGGTCGCCCGGACGGAAGGTTTCGCGCGGGATCATCTCGTCACGGCGCACGATGCCCTCGCCGCGGCCGAGATCGACGATGACGTTGCCGTACTCGACGCGCTTGACGAGACCGTTCACGATCTCGCCGATCCGGTCCTTGTACTCGTCGAACTGGCGGTCGCGCTCGGCGTCGCGCACCTTCTGAACGATGACCTGCTTGGCCGACTGGGCGGCGACGCGGCCGAAATCGAAGGGCGGCAGGGTGTCGGAGATCACGTCGCCCACGAGGGCGCCGGGGTTGTAGCGGCGCGCCTGATCGAGGGTGACCTCGCGGGCGTCGTTCTCCACCTCGTCCACCACCACGAGGTGGCGCGAGAGGCGCAGCGCCCCGGTCTTCGGATCGATCTCGGCATGCACGTCGGTCTCGGCGCCGTAGCGGGAGCGGGCGGCCTTGGCGATGGCCTCCTCCATGGCGTCGATGACGATGGAGCGGTCGATCACCTTCTCGCGCGCGACTGCTTCGGCGATCTGCAGGAGTTCGAGCCTGTTGGCGCTGACGACGGCCATCGGTTTTCGTCCTTCTCTTCGTCGTAAGATCGTTTCGCGATCGCGTCGGCTTGCCGATGGCGATCGGGGCGTCTGGCGGGCATCGGACTGGATAACGGAGGGTCCGACACCGTGGATTGGTCTGGCACCGGAACGGGGATGGAGCCTCCGGTTCGATGCCCTGGAATGCTTGTCTTCCCATCGTCCCGAAAGCCGGAGGCCACCTTTCGGAACGATGCTTGAAGCGGCTTCACTCAGTGGAGCTTGCCGTCGTCCTTGACCCGCACGGCCTTGGTGCGAACGGGCTTGGCCTTGTTCTGGGCCTTGATAGCGAGGCTTTCCTCGGTCTCGACCTTCACCGGCTTCGGCTTCTGCGAGGCCTTCGGCTTCAGGGGCCGGGAAATCTTCTTCTTCAACGGGGCGGGGGCGGCCTCGGTCTCGGGGCCGTCCTCTTCGCCATCCTCGTCCTCGTCCTCGCCGTCCAGCATCGGCGGCGGACCGCCGCCCCGACGCAGGGATTCACGCACGAGGTCGTCCGTGAGCACGAGATAGGCGTCGCCGAGATCGCGCAACGGCAGGTCGATGCGGCTCGGCAGGCCCTCCTTCACGTCGGGCAGGTCGATGGGCACCGTGAGCCCGTCGGGATTGGGCGTACGGATGATGCCGCGAAAGCGCTTGCGCCCATCCAGCGGCACCGCGAGTTCGATCTTGGCCTCGTAGCCGGCCCAGCGTTCGAAATCGACGGCCCGCACCAGGGGGCGATCGATGCCGGGCGAGGAGATCTCGAGGTAGTACGGCTTGCCGATGGGGTCGTCGAGGTCGAGGAGCGGCGAGATCGCCCGGCTTACGGTCTCGCAATCGTCCACCGACATGGTGCCGTCGGGACGTTCGGCCATGATCTGGACCGTGCAGCCGTTGGCACTCGAGACCCGCACCCGAACCACCTGGAAGCCCAGGCCTTCGATGGAAGCCTCGATGACCTGAACGACGCGGGCAGCGACACCGGTCTCGGTGATCAGACGTTTTTCGGAAGTGTCCGCCATGCTGCGCCTGGAATCCGGCCTTGCGTGAGATGATCCGGCGGCACGGGGGGTTGCGGCAATAAAAAAGAGCGGACCCGGTGGGGCCCACTCCCGAACCGCAGCCTCAAGACTGCAACCAGAACTGATATGTTATAGGTAGTCCCGTCGCGATCCCGTTTCAAGCGTTTTCGTTTCGGGCGTTCTCCTGGAGCCGACGAAGCCGGCCATCGTGAGGATGCCCGTATCCTTCGGGGCAGGCGGCGTTCCGGTGGGTCTCAGTGGCCGGAGCCGCGCACCAGCATGCTCAGGTGGTTCTCGAGCCGTTCCAGCCGCTGCCACATCCCCTCGCCGACGCATTTCGAGAAGGTGTCGCCCATGAAGAACCCGGCCTCGGCTCGCTGACGGCATTCGAAGAGGGGAGGGCCCAGCACGACGCTGAACGCCACGGCGAGAAAGAGCGCGGTGTTGAGGAGGACTGCCATGAGCCAGGCCCGTCCGCCTCCGAACGCCCGCCACCGCGACACGGTCGGCGCCACCCCGCCGGTCGCCGTCGACAGGTCGCGCATGAGGGGCCGCGTTGTGCGGCCCGTCCCCGTCAGGCGGTCGAGATCGACTTTCTGAGACGCTTTAGCCATCACATCCCGTCCGCCCCCGGGGGGCTCGATCCACCGAAGCCGATCCTTGGCCGTAAATCTTGAAGGAACCGCGAACAATGCGCCTTCCGGCCGGCGGAAGATGACGAACATGTTCATGAGTCAGGCGGCCGAGCTTGAGCGTGACGGGCGTTCGCGCAAGATGCGGCTTCACCCCTCGGACGACCACGGAACGCCCGCCCATGTCCAACACCTCCCGCCCCTCCGGTGGTCCGACGGGGAAACCAGTTACGGAGGGCGCCCTGTCACGCCTCGGAATCCGCTTCACGGCTTGGGCGGAGAAGTGGTTTCCCGACGCGTTCGTGTTCGTTGCCATCGCGGTGGTGATCGTGGCGCTCGGGGCGCTGGCCAACGGCGCTCCGCCGGCGGCCATCGCGAAAAGTTTCGGTGACGGGTTCTGGAGCCTGATCCCGTTCACCATGCAGATGGCCTTCGTGACCATTGGCGGCTACGTCGTGGCCACGGCGCCGCCGGTGCAGGCCCTCATCGACCGCCTCGCGGCGATTCCGAAGAGCGGGCGCGGGGCCGTCGGCATGGTGGCGGCGGCGACCATGCTGTCGTCGTTCCTGAGCTGGGGCCTGAGCCTCATCTTCGGCGGCCTGCTGGCCCGGGCGCTCGCCCGCCGCACCGATCTCAAGATGGATTACCGCGCGGCCGGGGCCGCCGCCTATCTCGGCCTCGGAGCCACCTGGGCCATGGGCCTGAGTTCCTCGGCGGCCCAGCTCCAGGCCAATGCCGCGAGCCTGCCGAAGAATCTCCTGGCCATCACCGGCGTGATCCCGTTCAGCGAGACGATCTTCCTCTGGCAGTCGATGCTGATCGCCGTGATCTTGTTCGTGATCTCCATCGTCATCGCCTACGTGTCGGCCCCGGGTCCGGCCAACGCGGTGACCGCCGAGGCCATGGGCGTCGACGTCTCGCGCGAGAAGCCCGATACCTCCCGCCCGAGCCAGCCGAGCGAGTGGCTCGAGCATTCGCCGATCCTCACCCTGCTCCTCGCCGTCCTGGCGGTCGGCTGGCTCGTGCAGGAATTCGCGCGGCAATCCTGGATCACCGCGATCTCGAGCCTGAACACCTACAACTTCCTGTTCCTCACCCTTGGCCTGCTCCTGCATTGGCGGCCGAAGAACTTCCTTAAATCGGTGGGCAGGGCCGTGCCTGCCACCGCCGCCGTGCTCATCCAGTTTCCGTTCTACGCCGCCATCTCCGCCATGCTGACGGGACCGAAGAACGGCGCCGGTACCTCGGTATCCGATGTCATCACCCATGCCTTCGTGAGCCTGAACACCACGGGCAGCTTCCCGATCTCCATGGGCGTCTACTCGGCGGTGCTCGGGTTCTTCGTGCCGTCGGGCGGCGGCAAGTGGCTGCTGGAAGCGCCCTACGTGATGCAGGCGGCCAACGAGCTGCAGGTCCATCTCGGCTGGGCCGTGATGGTCTACAATGCGGCGGAAGCCCTGCCCAACCTCATCAACCCGTTCTGGATGCTGCCGCTGCTGGGCATCCTCGGCCTCAAGGCCCGCGACATCGTCGGCTTCAGCTTCCTGCAGCTCATCATCCATCTGCCGGTGGTGCTGTTCCTACTCTGGGCGCTCGCCTTCACCCTGACGTATCACCCGCCGGTCATGCCGTAGGCCATCACGCGAGAGATCCGATCATGATGTGGAAATCCCTGCGCGCCGCCATCCTGCCGCTTCTCCTGCTCGGGACCCCGTGCGCCATGGCCCAGGACCGCCTGCCGGAGATCCCGGCCGATACGATGAACGAGGCCCAGAAGGCCGCGGCAGCCCAGTTCCTCGCGGCGCGAAAGACCCCGGTGTTCGGGCCGTTCGTGCCGCTCCTGCGCAGCCCGGAGCTGATGACCAACGCGAGCAACATGGGGCTGCACCTGCGCTACCGCAGCGTGCTGCCCTTGCGGCTCAGCGAATTCATCATCCTCGTCACCGCGCGGGAATGGACGCAGCAGCTGGAATGGCACATCCACGCGCCCATCGCCCTGAAGGCCGGTCTCGATCCGGCGATCGTCGCGGCGGTCCAGGAGGGGCGTCGCCCGGACGCGATGGGGCCGGAGGAGACGATCGTCTATGCCTTCTCGACGGAGCTTCACCACAACAAGGCAGTGAGCGACGCCACCTACGCCCGCGCCGTCGAAGCGTTCGGCGAGCAGGGCGCCATCGAGATGGCGGGGATCAACGGCTACTACACGCTGCTCGCCATGAGCATGAACATGGCCCGCACGGCGTTGCCGGACGGCGCGCAACCGCAACTGCCGCCGCTGATCAAGTAGGAGTTTACACGGGGGGCGGTCCGGGAGGGGGGCTGTAGGCTCCGGTTGCCCAACCCGCCTGCGGGAAGTTCCGTGATGACTGGTCGCGTCACGCCCGAGAGGGCAGGGGCGCTTATCCTAACGGCCCTTGGTCGGAATGAACGCCGCCACGGCCGCAAGCCCCCAGCCAGCCATGAGAAGCACGCCGCCCGTCGGTGCGGCCATGGGGAATAATGCTGTGCCTTGGAGCGCCCGCAGGGCGAGGTCGCCGCAGAATAGGATCACGCCCACCGCGAGGGCGGCGGCAGCGAGCCGGGTCGCCATGGGATGCGTCGCTCCGCTGGCGGTGAGGGCCACCAGGGCGAGGATGGCGGGGGCGTGGAACAGCAGGAACTGCGCGGCCGTCTTCAGGCTCTCGGTTCCGGCCATATGGGCCGCCGCCGCGCTCGCGGCGACGCCGAGGAGCCCGGCCAGGCCCCCGAAGGCCAGGAGCAGGCGATCCGCCGGTTTCATAGGGCGCCACGCTCGGCCAGGAGCCGGGCGACGCTGGCGCGCAGTTCCGGCACGCCGCGGTCGTCGCGGCTCGAGGTGATGAGAATCTCCGGATAGGCCGCCGGGCGCTTCGACAGGGCTTCGCGCGTCTTCTCGATGCGGGCCTCGATCTCGGACTTCTTCAAGGCGTCGCCCTTGGTCAGCACCACCTGATAACTCACGGCCGCCTTGTCGAGGCCGTCGAGGACGTCGGTGTCGATGCTCTTCAGGCCGTGGCGCGAATCGATGAGCATGAACACCCGGGCCAGATTGGCGCGGCCCTTGAGGTAATCGTGGATGAGGTCGGTCCAGGCCTCGACCTTGGTCTTCTCCACCGCCGCGTAGCCGTAGCCGGGCATGTCGACGAGGGTCAGGCGTCCGCCGATATCGAAGAAGTTGAGCTGCTGGGTGCGTCCGGGCGTGTGCGAGGTCCGCGCCAGGGTGTTGCGGCCGGTCAACGCGTTGACGAGGCTCGACTTGCCGACGTTGGAGCGGCCCGCGAAGGCGATCTCGACGCCCTTCATCGGCGGCAGGGCGGGCACGTTCGGGGCGGAGGCGATAAAGTCGGCGGCCCCCGCGAACAGCAGGCGGCCGGATTCGAGGAGCGCGTCGTCTTCGGCTCGGGGCTCGTCGGCTTGGGACATGGGATCGATACCGTTCGGAGCGGCGCATCCGCCACCCGAGAGCCGACACGCGAGAAACAGGACGGTCCCCTCCGCCGAAAGGCGGAGAGGACCGATGGGGTGCAGCAGGTCTGTCCGCTCCGGGGTGGGCGCGATCAGCCCTTGGCCGGGGCGTTCTTGTCGGCGGGCTTCCTGCGGAACATGCCCCGCAGATTGTCCCAGAGCTCCACCTTCACGCCGTTGCGGCGCATGATGACGTATTGCTGGATCACCGAGAGGGTGTTGTTCCAGGCCCAGTAGATCACCAGACCGGCCGGGAACGAGCCAAGCATGAACGTGAACACGATCGGCATGAAGGTGAAGATCTGCGCCTGGACCGGGTCCGGCGGCGCGGGGTTCATCTTCATCTGGATGAACATCGTGATACCCATCACGATGGGCCAGATGCCGAGGTGGACGACGTCCGGCGCCGCGTAGGGGAGCAGGCCGAACAGATTGAGCAGGCTTGTCGGATCGGGCGCCGCCAGATCCTTGATCCAGCCGAAGAACGGCGCGTGCCGCATCTCGATGGTGATGAACAGAACCTTGTAGAGGGCGAAGAACACCGGGATCTGGATCAGGACCGGCCAGCAGCCGGCCACCGGATTGATCTTCTCCTTCTTGTACAGCTCCATCATCGCCTGCTGCTGCTTCAGCTTGTCGTCGCCGTAGCGCTCGCGAATGGCGGCCATCTCCGGCTGCACGGCCTTCATCTTGGCCATGGACTTGTAGGACTTGTTGGCGATGGGCAGGAACAGCAGCTTCAGGCACAGGGTCACGACGAGGATCGCGACACCGAAGTTACCGAAGAGGTGGTAGAAGAAATCCAGGGCCCGGAACATCGGCTTGGTGATGAAGTGGAACCAGCCCCAGTCGATCATCAGATCGAACTTCTCGATGCCGAGGTCCTTCTGGTAGGCGTTGATGGTGTTGACTTCCTTGGCGCCGGCGAAGAGCTGCTGCGTCGCCGTGGCCGTGGTGCCCGGATCGACGACGCGCACACCGCCGAGCACGCTCGCCTGATAGACCTTCGTGGCGCCGTCGGCGCGCTCGGTGAAGCTGCCGGTGTAGGGCGCGGCCTGATCGGGAATCGCGGCCGCCGCCCAATACTTGTCGGTGATGCCGACGAACCCGCCGGTCACGCCGGTCCACGACTTGCCCTTCGTGGCGACGTTGCCGAGTACCGGCTCCTTGGCGAGGTGGTCGTAGGTGTATTCCTGTAGGCCGTCGGCGCCGAGCACGCCGATCATGCCTTCGTGGAGCACGTAATAGCCCTGCGTCGTCGGCTTGCCCCAGCGGGAGACGAGGCCGTACGGGTACAGGCTGACGGCGGCCGAGCCCTTGTTCTCGACCTCGTCGCGCACCGTGAACATGAACTTGTCGTCCACCGCGATGATGCGGCGGAACAGGAGGCCGGCCCCGTTGTCGTAGGTCAGGGTCACGGGCTTGCCGGCCGAGAGGGTGGTGGCGTCGGCGGTCCAGAGCGTCTCGCTGCCCGGCAGGGGGCCGGCGTTCTGGCCGACCCAGCCGAACTCCCCGTAATACGGATTGGCCGTTCCCGTGGGCGAGAGCAGCACGATGCGCGGGCTCTCGTCGCTCACGGTCTCGTGGTAGTTCTTGAGCAGGACGTCGTCGATGCGGCCGCCCTTGAGGGCGATGGACCCGGCGAGAGCCGGCGTGTCGATGGTGATGCGCGGCGAGCGGGCGATGACCGCCTCGCGCGGCTCGATGCCGCCCTGTCCGGCGGCGGCGCCCGGCAGGGTGCCGGGCACGGGGGCGGAGGGGCCGCCTTCCTTCGGGCTCGCGCTCGGCACGCCGTCGGGCGTGGTCGCGGCGCCGTTCTTGAGCGCGGCCTGGCTCTGCAGCGTGGCCTGACGCTGCTGCTCCACGCGCGGCGCGGCGACGAAGTAGTTCCAGCCGAGCAGGACCGCCAGCGACAGGGCGATCGCGACGATCATGTTCGTCTTGTCATTACCCATCGGTCGGTCCGTCGCATGCGTTGGGAATGGGGGAGGGCGCCGTGGCGCGGCCCGTCGAGGCGTTGGCCTCCGAGCCAGAGGCCAATAGCGGCATCGCGGGTTTCGCGCCAGCCGCAGGCTTGCCGGAACCGGACTTGCCGCGACCCCGCCGGGAATCGGAGCCCGGCATCCCCTGGGCCGCCGGATCCTTGCGCGTCTGTGGTTTGGTCACGATGGGCACGGCCCGGCGCAGATCGTCGATCAGGGTCTCGAAGGCCGCCGACAGGGCCGGCCGCCGGGCGATGAGAACGACGTCGGCCTCGGGGGTCGGAAGGTCGGCGCTCGCCGCCCGCAGGGCAGCACGAAGACGCCGACGGATGCGATTGCGCTCCGTGGCGTGGCCGACCCGCTTGGTAATGGTGAAGCCGATCCGCAGGCCCTGCGCCGGTCTAGAGCCCTCGGGTTGGGGCTCCGGCGCATCGCCGTCGCGCAGCCGTCCTTGAGCGGAGAAGCGCTCCGTATGGAAGCGCCGTCCTCCCGCCGCGGCCAGAAAGTCCGAGCGTTGGGTCAGCCGTCCGATCGTCGACACGGCAGCTCCGATCTCGCGGCCCGGAGCCAGTTTCATGCGGGACGCGCCGCACAAGGGCGGCGCGTGGCGTCAGCAGCCTTAGGCCGACAGCTTCTTGCGGCCGTGGGCGCGGCGGGCGGCGATCACTTTGCGGCCGCCGGCGGTGGCCATGCGGGCGCGGAAGCCGTGACGACGCTTACGCACGAGCTTGCTGGGCTGATAGGTTCTTTTCACGGGGCTGTCTCCGATGGCCAAGGATGGGTGCCGCAGGCTTCACCGCCAGTGCAGGCCCCGTCACTCGTCCAGAATGTATCTGCAAGCGCGAAGAGCGCCCAGAAGGACGCCGCGTCGCGATGGCGCGGCTTATGGCGGATGACCGGCCCGGAGTCAACGCGCGTCAGCGCTCCGACCACCTCGCCGGAGCGGGCGCTCGCCCGCCGCTATTAAGGTTAAAACTCACTTAAGGGCGCGTCGTCGGGCGTGCGGCGTTAGCATTGCAGAATTCCATCGACAGGCGGCGGTGATGGTCCGATTTCGGACGACGGACCGGCCGGTCGCCGCGCAGGAGGCACGATGAACGGTTTCGACGTATCATTCCGGGACGAGCGCGACTGGGTCAGCTTCGGTGACACCTATGTCGGATCGGATGCGTTCCGGACGTTGTTTCGCGAAGGCATGACCCTGGTGGAGGAGGCCGCGGCCTACCTCGACGGCGAAGGTCGCGAGGAATCGCGCCTGATGTCCCGGGACGGCACCCTGAACTATGCCGGCGAGACCATGCGGCTGACCACCCGGCTCATGCAGATCGCTTCCTGGCTCCTCGTTCAGCGGGCCGTGTCGGAGGGCGAACTGACGCCCAACGAAGCCCTGGAGGAGAAGACCCGGGTGCGTCTGGCCAACACCGAGCCGTTCCGGGCCGAGGTGTTCGGCCTGCTGCCGTCGCGCCTGCAGGACCTCATCGTGCGCTCGCGCCGGATGCACGCCCGCATCCTTCACCTCGACGGTCTAATCACCGATGGGCGTCCGGACGCGGTGCCGGTGGTGAGTCCCGTCGCGGCCCAGCAGGGATTGCTGCACGCGGCCTTCGGCGCCGCGCACTGAGGCGCGCGACGGGCCGGCGCCGAGGGAGGGGGCCTCGACTCGCCGCCCGGCCTGAGGCGGATCGTGTCCTGGGCGAGAGCGCCCGCCCCGACGCCATCGTCCGCAGATGACGCACGCGAAAAACCCGGCCGATGGGCATCGGCCGGGTTTTTCCATTGTTCGCAGTCGATTCGCGTCAGGCGACGCGCACCCGCCAGATCTCCTCGGCATATTCCCGCATGGAGCGGTCGGAGGAGAACCACGCCATCCGGGCGGTGTTGAGGATAGCCTTTCGCCACCACGTGCCCGGATCGTTCCAGGCGGCATCGACGGCGCGCTGGGCGCGCCAGTAATCGTCGAAGTCGGCGGTGAGGAGGTAGCGGTCCTCATGGACGAGACTGTCGACGATGGGGCGGAAACGGCCCGGATCGTCGGGTGAGAACCCGCCCGCGCCGATGAGGTCGAGGGCGGCGGCGAGGCGGGGCGAGGCGGCGATGGCGGCCTTGGCGTAACCCGGCTCCGCCATGCGGGCCTGGACGCCTGCGGCATCGAGGCCGAAGATGAAGATGTTGTCCGCGCCGACATGGTCGCGGATCTCGATGTTGGCGCCGTCGAGGGTGCCGATCGTCAGGGCCCCGTTGAGCGCCAGCTTCATGTTTCCGGTGCCCGACGCCTCCATCCCGGCGGTGGAGATCTGCTCGGAAAGGTCGGCGGCCGGAATGATCGATTCCGCGAGACTCACCGAGTAGTTGGGCAGGAACACCACCTTGAGGCGACCGGCGACATCGGGATCGTCGTTCACCACCCGAGCGACGTCGCAGGCGAGCTTGATGATGAGCTTGGCCTGGACATAGCTCGGCGCGGCCTTGCCGCCGAAGATCTTGACCCGGGGCGTCCAGTCCCGGTGCGGCTCGGCCTTGATCGCCTGATAGAGCGCCACCGTCTCGATGACGTTGAGGAGCTGGCGCTTGTATTCATGGATGCGCTTGATCTGGACGTCGAACAGGCTCGCCGGATCAACGACGATCCCCGTCCGCTCGGCCACCACCTTCGCGAGGGCGTCCTTGCGGGCCCGGCGCATGGCCCGGTAGCGATCCTGGAAACCGGCATCGTCGGCGTGCTCGGCGAGGCCCGTCAGCAGTTCGGGATTGTCGAGCACGCCTTCGCCCACGGCCTCGACGGCGAGCCGCGTCAGCTCCGGATTGCAGTTGTGCAGCCAGCGGCGGAAGGTGATGCCGTTGGTCTTGTTGACGATCTTGTCGGTGTCGAGGGCGTGCAGGTCCTTGAACACCGTCGAGCGCATGAGGTCCGTGTGCAGGGCCGAAACGCCGTTGACCCGCCGCGCCCCGAGGAAGGCGAGGTGTCCCATGCGGACACGCTTACCGTTGGCCTCCTCGATGAGGGACACGGAAGCGAGCTGCTCCGCGTTCGCCCGGCCGTGCCGGCCCTGCTCCTCGAGGTGCATCCAGTTGATGAGATAGATGATCTGCATGTGGCGCGGCAGAACCCGCTCCATGAGATCGACGGGCCAGGTCTCGAGGGCCTCGGGCAGCAGGGTGTGGTTGGTGTAGCCGAGGGTGTTCGTGGTGACGTGCCAGGCATCCTCCCAGGTGAAGGCATGGTCCTCGAGGAGGAGGCGCATGAGCTCCGGCACGGCGATGGCCGGATGGGTGTCGTTGAGTTGGATGGCGGCGTGGTCGGGCAGGCTGCGCAGGTCGCCCCGCTCGGCGACGTGCCGGCGCACGAGATCCTGCAGGGAGGCGGAGGTGAAGAAGTATTCCTGGCGCAGGCGAAGCTCCTGGCCGGCGTCCGACGAATCGCTCGGGTAGAGCACCCGCGAGATCGCCTCGACGCGGGCCCGCGCCGAGACGGCCCCGACATGGTCGCCGCCGTTGAAGCGGGCGAGCTCGACGGGGGCTTCGGCCTCCGCCTTCCACAGGCGCAGGGTGTTCACGTGGCGCCCGCGCCAGCCCACCACCGGCACGTCGTGGGCCACGGCCCGGATGGTCTCGGCCGGATGCCAGTGGCGACGAATGACGCCCTCGGACACCGACGACATGGTGACATGGCCGCCGAAACCGATGGTGTACGTCGCCTCGGGGCGGACGAACTCCCACGGATTACCCTCGGCGAGCCAAGTCTCCGGCGCCTCTTTCTGCCAGCCGTCCTCGAGGGACTGCCGGAACAGGCCGTGGTCGTAGCGGATGCCGTAGCCGATGGCCGGGATCGACAGGCTCGCCATGCTCTCGATGAAGCAGGCGGCCAGACGCCCGAGGCCGCCGTTGCCGAGGGCCGCGTCGGGCTCGGCGCCCTCGACGGACTCGAGGTCGATGCCGAGGTCGCGCAGGGCCGCACGCGTGGTCTCGACGAGACCGAGATTGTTCATGGCGTCCGAGAGCAGGCGGCCGATGAGGAATTCAAGGGACAGGTAGTAGACCCGCTTGTTCGGCACGCTCCCGTCGCTCGCCATGCAGGCATCGACGATGCGGTCGCGCAGGGCGAGGGCGGTGGCGGCGAACCAATCCCGCTCGCGGGCGGTCTGCGGGGTCTTGCCCACCGCATAGGCGAGCTTGGCGAGGATCGCCTCGCGCAGGTCCGCGACCGCGTCGCCCGACGGGGTGGTGAGCGGTAAGGTGCGGGTGGTGACGAGCGGCGCCGCGTGGGTGTTGGCCCGAACCGCGGCCGCGTCCTCGCGGGCCTCGGGTGAGAGCAGCTTCTCAATCAACACGTCTCGATCCCCCTAAAAGTCTCAGGCGCAGCCGATCGCTTGAACGCGACGTCCCAAATCCACCTCCTCGCGGAGGCGCGCCTTCGGGGCTCGCGGCTGCGACCTGTGTGTTGGCGCGATGGGGGGGCGATGCCGCAGGCCTGCGGAAACCGCTCCTCCACTTGCGTGATAGGACCGAACCCTAGGGTGCGGTTCCCAAACGCCTCGCATGGAATCTGCGCGACAATGAGACAGGGAGAGATTGAAGTTTCGATGAATGCGGCGGAAACGCGCAGCCCGCCGTCGCATTTCGGTAAAACGGCTCTGTCTTGTATACAAGAGATTGCCAAGTGCATGCGTATTGCTGCACCATTGCATAAACGATGGTTCGGGTACGGAGACGATCCATGAGGGATTGGGCGACGCAGAAAGCCGCCCGCGCGGCGCGGATCGCCGCCGGCGCCTCCTTCGCCCGTGGCAAGGTGGTGCAGGCGGCGGACCTCGCGCCCTTCCTCGAAGCGGTATTGCGGCCGGGCGACCGGGTCTGCCTCGAAGGGGACAACCAGAAGCAGGCCGACCTCCTTGCCGACGCCCTGGCGGAGGTCGATCCGGGCGTGATCCACGATCTGCACATGGTGCAATCCGGCATCGTCCTGCCGTCGCATCTCGACGTGTTCGAGAAGGGCATCGCACGCCGCCTCGACTACTCGTATTCCGGGCCGCAGGCGGCGCGCATCGCCCGGATGCTCTATGGCGGTCAGATCGCGCTCGGCGCGGTCCATACCTACCTCGAACTGTTCGCGCGCTACTTCATCGACCTGACGCCACAGGTCGCCCTCATCGCGGCGGTGAGCGCCGACCGGGACGGCAACCTCTACACCGGCCCCAACACCGAGGACACGCCGACCGTCGTCGAGGCCACGAGCTTCAAGGACGGCCTCGTGGTGGCGCAGGTGGGCGAGATCGTCGACCGCGTGCCCCGTGTCGACATCCCGGGCGACCGGGTCCACTTCGTGGTCGAGGCGGGCCGACCCTTCCACGTCGAGCCGCTGTTCACCCGCGATCCCGGCTCCATCACGGAAACCCAGATCCTCACGGCGATGCTCGCCATCAAGGGGCTCTACGCGCCCTACGGCATCCGCCGGCTCAACCACGGTATCGGCTTCAACACCGCCGCCATCGAGCTGCTGCTGCCGACCTACGGGGAAAAGCTCGGCCTGCGCGGACAGGTCTGCACCCACTGGGCGCTCAACCCGCACCCGACCCTGATCCCGGCCATCGAGGCCGGCTGGGTCGAGCAGATCCACTGCTTCGGCTCCGAGGTGGGGATGGACGACTATATCGCCGCCCGGCCGGACATCTACTTCACGGGGGCGGACGGGTCGCTGCGCTCCAACCGCGCCTTCTGCCAGACGGCCGGACTCTATGCCTGCGACCTGTTCATCGGCTCGACCCTGCAGGTGGATCTCTCCGGCCACAGCTCGACGGTGACCACCAATCGCATCGCGGGCTTCGGCGGCGCACCCAACATGGGGTCCGACCCGCGCGGGCGCCGCCACCCGAGCGAGCCCTGGCTCAAGGCGGGCGCGGAGGCCGATCCCGACACGCCGGCGCCCCTCCGCCGGGGTCGCAAGCTCGTGGTTCAGATCGGCGAGACCTTCGGGGACGGCAACGTGCCCCTGTTCGTGGAACGCCTCGACGCCCTGGCGCTGGCCGAGAAACTCGACCTGCCGCTCGCCCCCGTCATGGTCTACGGCGACGACGTCACCCACATCGTCACCGAGGAGGGGATCGCCAACCTTCTCCTGTGCCGCGACCCCGACGAGCGCGAGCAGGCGATCCGGGGCGTCGCCGGCTACACCGAGATCGGGCGTCGGCGCGACGCCGGCATGGTGGCGCGGCTGCGCGAGCGCGGCGTGATCCGGCGACCGGAGGATCTCGGGATCGACCCCCTCGATGCCGACCGCAGCCTCCTCGCCGCGCGGTCCATCAAGGACCTCGCCCTCGCGTCGGGTGGTCTCTACCGCCCGCCGAGCCGCTTCCGGAACTGGTGAGGGCACAGCATGGAACGCCTCAGCTACACTCTTTCCGCGCCGATCCCCGCCGGGGGGACGAAGCCCCGGGCCATCGTCGGCGTGGTCGCTTCGGGCAACCTCGAAGTCCTGCTGGAGCGGGCGCTGGCGCCCGACCTCTGCACGGTGGAGATCGCCACCGCCGCCCACGGCTTTGCCGAGATCTGGGCCGCCGTGGTGGCGGATTTCGTCGCCCGCCGCGCGGCGGGCGGCCTGCGCATCGCCATCAACGACGGCGGCGCCCGGCCCGACACCGTCGCCCTGCGGCTCGCCCAGGGGGCGCGCCTCATCGCCGGAGACGCCGCATGACCCCCGCCTTCGAGCCCGAGGCCCTGAGCTGGTACGAGGGCAGCGCCCGCCAGCGCATCGCCGCCCTGGTCGATCCCGGCAGCTTTCGCGAGGCCGTCGGGCCCGAGGAGCGGGCGACGAGCCCGCATCTCGCTCTGTTCGACCTACCCGAGCAGTTCGACGACGGCATGATCGTCGGCCAGGCCGCGTTCAAGGGCACGCCGATCCTCGTTGCCGCCCAGGAAGGGCGCTTCATGGGCGGGGCCGTGGGGGAGGTCCACGGGGCCAAGCTCGTTGGTCTCCTGCGAGCGGCCAAATCCCTCGCCCTCGATGTCCTCGTCCTGTTCGACACCGGCGGCGTGCGCCTGCAGGAAGCCAATGCCGGCGAGACGGCCATCGCCGAGATCATGCGCGCCGTGGTGGAGGCGCGTCTTTCCGGATCGCGCGTCGTCGGTCTCATCGGCGGGCGTTCGGGCTGCTACGGCGGCGGCGGCCTCATCGCTGGCTGCTGCTCGGCGCTCCTCGTCACCGAGCAGGGGCGCATCGGCGTCACCGGCCCGGAGGTCATCGAGACCAACCGGGGCGTCGAGGAGTTCGACGCCCGCGACCGCGCCCTAGTCTGGCGCACCATGGGGGGCAAGCACCGCTACCTCATCGGCGGCGCCGACCGGTACGTCGACGACGGACCCGAGGCGTTCCGCGCGGCGGTCCGGGATGTCCTGGCGGCACCCGGCCGCCTCGATCTTGCGACCCTCGACGCCGAGCAGGCTCGCTTGGAGCGGCGCCTCGCCCGTTTCGGCGCCGCCCGGGACGCCACCGACATCTGGTCCGCCCTCGGCGTCGCGGAGGCGCCGGCCGTGCCGGGCCTGTCCACCCAGGCCTTTCGCGCCGTAGCCCTTGGCCGGGAGAGCGCCCATGACGCTCGCTGAGATCCTCGCCGGCCTGTTCCCCGAGGGGCACGCCGTCACCGTCGCCGACGGCCTCATCCTCGGCCATGGGCCTCGCCCCGGCGGCGGGCGCGTCCACGTGCTCGGCATCGCCGAAGGCACGCCGCTCGGCATCGACGGGGCCCTGGCCCTGGCGGGTCGGGTGCTCGCCATCGCCCGCTCCGGGGACGGGGCGCCGATCCTCATGCCGATCGACTCGGCGAGCCAGCGCATGAGCCGGCGCGACGAACTGTTGGGGCTCAACGAATACCTCGCCCACCTCGCCAAGGCCCTGATGCTGGCGGAGGCCGCCGGCCACCCCACCCTCGGCCTGCTCTACGGGCGCAGCGCCGCCGGGGCCTTCATCGCGACGGCCCTCGCCACGGCGCGGCTCGTCGCCCTTCCGGGCGCCCACCCGGAGGTGATGGACCTTCCCTCCATGGCCCGCGTGACGAAACTGTCCCTCGACGTGCTGACGCAAATGGCCCGCGCCACGCCGGTCTTCGCGCCCGGCCTCGACAACCTCGTGCAGACGGGCGCCATCGGGGCGATCTGGGACCCGCAACGACCGCTGGCCGAGCAGATGGAGGCGAGCCTCGCCGCATCGCACCCGGGCGGCGATGACCGCGACCGCCTCGGCGCGGAGCGCGGCGGCCGGCCCCGCGCCGCCGCCATCGCCGAGCGGGTGGCGGCGCAGGTCGCGGGCCGTGCCTGAGGCAGCGGCGCGTCACGCCATGGTCCGGCTCGCGCCCGCGTCCTGGCGCGCGCTCCTCGCCGGGCGGCCGGACGTCGACGGACTCCCCCTCGTCGCCGCCTGGGCCGAGCGTGGCTGGCCCCTGGTGGTGCGGCGGCCCCTGTGCGGGGAGACGGGGCTCGCCCTGGGGCTGCCCCTGCCGCCGGCTCTGGGCAAACGGCGCCTGTCGTTCTCCGTCGAGCCGTCGGCGGTTGTGTCCATCGAGCCTCCGCCCCGTTTGGCCGACACCGTGCCCGTGGCCCCGGCGGCCTGGGGGCCGACGCTCCACCGCCTCCTCGCCCTGGACCCGGAGACCCGCACGTTCGGAAGCCTCGCCTGGCAGCACCTCACGGGCCTTCCCTATCTCTCGCCCACCTCGGACATCGATCTTCTGTGGCGCCTCGACGGATCGGCCGAGCGGTTGCTCGCCGGTCTCGCGGCCATCGACCGGGATGCGCCCATGCGCCTCGATGGCGAGTGCATCGGGCCCGGGGGTGGGGCCGTCCAATGGCGCGAGCTCGCCGGGGACGCGCCGGAGATCATGGTGAAAAGCCTTCGCGACGTCGCCCTCGTGTCCCGCGCGGCCCTTCTCTCGGACGCCGGATGCTGACGGCCGCACGGGTCCGGCCGTCCCCCGGCCCGGCGCAGGCCATCGCGGCGCGGGCCGTCGCGTGTCTGCGCCTCGAGGTCGCGACCTACCCCAAGCCCGGCCTCGTCAGCCCCGTCGACCGAGGCGCCCATGCAGACATGGATGCGGCGCTGTTGAACCAGAGCGCCGACACCCTCGGCCCCTATTTCGCCGCCCTCGCGGAGGCCGGAGCGCGCGGCACCGGGATGGCGACGCTGCGCGCCATCGGCATCGCGGCGGAAGCGGCGATGCTCACGGCGACGAACGGCGTCAACACCCATCGCGGCGCCATCTTCGGCCTCGGCCTGCTCACCGCCGCCGCCGGGTTTCGAGAGGCCAACGGTGGCGGCCGCCCCCTCGGGGGCCTCGTGGCCGATCTCTGGGGCGAGGCCATCGCGGCCGGGCCGGTCTCCCCGCACAGCCACGGGTCCGTCGCAGCCCGGCGCTACCGTGCCGGCGGCGCCCGCCGCGAGGCGGCCCTCGGCTTTCCCACGATCGATACCGTGGCGCTGCCTGCCCTGCGCCATGCCCGGACCCTGCGGCCCGACGAACCCGAGGCCGTGCGGGTGCAGCTCTGCTTCGCCCTCGTCGCCGTCGTGGAGGATACGAATCTGCTGCATCGCGGCGGTCCGGCGGGCCTCGCCTTCGCCCGGATGGCGGCCCGCGACTTCCTCGATGGGGGCGGCATCGGCCGACCGGACTGGCGGCTCCGGGCGCGGGCGGTGCACGAGGCCTTCGTCGCCCGCAACCTCAGCCCCGGCGGCTGCGCCGATCTCCTCGCCATGACCCTGTTCGTCGACGGAGCCGATCCGTGACCCTCGCCCTGCTCTGCTCGGGACAGGGCCTGCAAGCCTCCGATCTCTTCGCCCTGACAGCGGACGTCCCCGCCGCCGCGCCGGTCTTCGCGGCCGCCGCCACGCGACTGGGACAGGATCCCCGCCGCCTCGTCGTGGAGGCCGATCCGGCGGACCTCTACGCCAACCGCACCGGGCAGATCCTCTGCGTCACCGCGGCGCTCGCGCTGCATGCCTGCCTTTCGGACATCCTGCCGCGACGCCTCATCGTGGCGGGCTACAGCGTCGGTGAGATGGCCGCCTGGGGCATCGCCGGTCTCTGGACGCCGGCCGAGACCCTGGCCCTCACGGTGGCCCGCGCCGAAGCCATGGATGCGGCCAGCGGCCCCGAGCAGGGTCTCGCCGTAGTCCGGGGCCTGTCGCCGGCCGAACTCGCTCCGCTTCTCGCCCGGCACGCCTGCGCCATTGCCATCCGCAACCCGTCCGACCTGTTCGTGATTGGCGGCGAGGGGGGCGGTCTCGACGCCCTGTGCGCGGAGGCCTTGGCGGCGGGGGCCGCACGTGCGAACCGGCTTCCCATCGCGGTCGCTTCCCATACGGCCCTGCTGGCGCGGGCCGTAGCCCCGTTCCGGGCCTGCCTGGAGGCGACGCCCCTGCGCCGGACGGCACCGGGCCCGACCCTCCTCAACGGCACGGACGGCGCACCGATCTTCGCACCCGCGACCGTTCTGGATGGCCTCGCGCGCCAGATCGCGAACCCCATCGACTGGGTTGCCTGCCTCGACGCCATCACTGAGCGTGGCGCACACAGGGTGCTCGAACTCGGCCCCGGCCACGCCCTGGCCGACATGATGCGCACGCAAGCGCCAAGTCTTGCCATTCGATCGAGCAATGCCTTCCACGGTGTGGAGGGATTGCGCGCATGGATCGCCGAGGCGTGACCGATCGCTGGCGCCACGGCCAGCCGTTCTAAAGGGGGATTTCAATAGGGCGCCTCCGCGTTGGGGCAACCCTGAACCGTCCCTGAATTTTTCAATCACACGTCGTTTGCGCCGCACAAATCGAAAGGAATCGGTAACCGAAAGCGTGGCTTGGATTGTGCATTGCAACGGACTGATCTAATCCCCGGGGCGTTCATCATGATGTCGTCGATTGCGGGCAATTTCGCCCTGAACGCTCGAAACGCCCTGAGTGGCCGGGATCCAATGCTGTCACCGGTCGCGTCCGATACCGTTTCCGCCAGCGCCCTCATGGGCCAGGCGTCGCCCCTCCATCAGCCCCGTATCCTCTTCGCTACGCCGGAAATGGCGGATTTCGTCAAGACCGGCGGTCTCGGCGAGGTCGCGGCCTCCCTGCCGCGGGCCATCCGCCGGCACTACGACATCCGCATCCTGATCCCCGGCTACCGTCAGGTGGTTGAGCGGTACGATCACATCCCCGTCGTCGCCCAGCTGCCGGGCCATGCCGGCATTCCGCCGTGCGAACTCGGCCTCGTCGAGAGCGGTGACGGCCTCCAGATTTACGTGCTCCTCAGCCCCGAACTCTACCAGCGGGACGGCTCGCCCTACGGCGACGCGCAGGGCGACTTTTCCGACAACGATCTGCGCTTCGCCCGCCTGAGTCTCGCCGCCGCCGAGATCGCCCGCGGCGTCGATCCGACCTGGTCCGCGGATCTCCTGCATCTGAACGACTGGCAGGCAGCCCTCGCGCCGGCCTACCTCGCCTGGGCTGGTCTGCGGGTGCCGAGCATCCTCACCGTCCACAACCTCGCCTACCAGGGACTGTTCTCGCGCGATGCCCTGGGCCGTCTCGGCGTCCCGGATCACGCCTTCCAGATGGACGGCGTCGAATTCTACGGGCAGCTCTCCTTCCTCAAGGCTGGCCTCTACTACGCCTCGCACGTCACCACCGTGAGCGACACCTACGCCCGTGAGATCACGACGCCGGGCGCCGGCTGCGGCCTCGACGGTCTCCTGCGCACCCGCGCGTCGCAGGGGCGCCTCGCCGGCATCCTCAACGGAATCGACGAGAGCTGGGACCCGCGTACGGATCCGCACCTCGCCACCCGGTTCGAGGCCGACGACTGGAAGGGCAAGCGCGCCAATGCCGAGACCGTGCGGCGCCAGTTCGGTCTCGCCGTTTCGCGCGGACCTCTGTTCGCCATCGTGTCCCGCCTCGTCCACCAGAAGGGGATCGACCTCAGCCTCGCGGCCGCCGAGACCATCGTCTCCGAGGGTGGCCAGCTCGTGGTCATCGGCCAGGGCGAGAGCCGGTTCGAGGACGCGTTGCGTGATCTCTCCCGGCGCCATCCCGACGCCGTCGGCGTCCATGTCGGTTTCAACGAGCAGGATGCCCGGCGGATGTTCGCCGGCAGCGACTTCCTGCTGATGCCCTCGCGCTTCGAGCCCTGCGGCCTCGCGCAGATGTATGCCCAGCGCTTCGGGTCCCTGCCCATCGTTCATCGCACCGGCGGCCTCGCCGATACGGTGGAGGATGGCGTGACTGGCTTCACCTTCAGCGAAAGCTCCGCCTGCGGCCTCTCCGGCGCAGTCCGGCGGGCCCTCGACACCTTCGCCCAGAAGAAGCGCCTCAACGTCATGCGCCGCACGGCGATGTCGCGCACCTTCGGCTGGGACGAGGCCGCCACCACCTACGCCTCCCTCTATGCCCGCGCCTTCGGCAACGGCGCCGGCCTGAGGGCGCGGGCGGCCTGAGCCGACCGCGTCAGCCTTCGTCGCAGCCCCGCGACGAAGGTATTCAGGAAGGGACTTGCAACGCATCGCCTCTCGCCCGCAAAAGCCGGGTGAACCGAAGAGAGATGCGATGCCCGCCTATCGTTCCCGCACCACCACCCATGGCCGCAACATGGCCGGCGCCCGCGGCCTGTGGCGCGCCACAGGCATGAAGGACGGCGATTTCGGTAAGCCGATCATCGCCGTGGTGAACTCCTTCACCCAGTTCGTGCCCGGCCACGTCCATCTCAAGGATCTGGGCCAGCTCGTCGCCCGCGAGATCGAGGCCGCCGGGGGCGTCGCCAAGGAATTCAACACCATCGCGGTCGATGACGGCATCGCCATGGGCCATGACGGGATGCTCTACTCGCTTCCCTCGCGCGAGCTCATCGCCGATTCCGTCGAGTACATGGTCAACGCCCATTGCGCCGACGCGATGGTGTGCATCTCGAATTGCGACAAAATCACACCCGGCATGCTGATGGCGGCGCTGCGCCTCAACATTCCGGCGGTGTTCGTCTCCGGCGGTCCCATGGAGGCCGGTAAGGTTCAGCTCAAGGGCGTGATCAAGAAGCTCGACCTCGTCGATGCCATGGTGGCGGCCGCCGACGACCGGGTGTCGG
Organism: Methylobacterium adhaesivum; assembly: GCF_022179065.1. Taxonomy (GTDB): domain Bacteria; phylum Pseudomonadota; class Alphaproteobacteria; order Rhizobiales; family Beijerinckiaceae; genus Methylobacterium; species Methylobacterium adhaesivum. The sequence goes on along the minus strand of NZ_BPQD01000020.1, from coordinate 106,712 downwards.
ACGAGGACGTCGCGGCCATCGAGCGCTCGGCCTGCCCGACCTGCGGCTCGTGCTCGGGCATGTTCACGGCCAATTCCATGAACTGCCTCACGGAGGCCCTCGGCCTGTCGCTGCCCGGCAACGGCTCGGTGCTGGCGACCCACGCCGACCGCCGCCGTCTGTTCGTCGAGGCCGGCCACCTCATCGTCGATCTCGCCAAGCGCTACTACGAGGGCGACGACGCGAGCGTGCTGCCCCGGTCCGTCGCCGGCTTCTCGGCCTTCGAGAACGCCATGACCCTCGACATCGCCATGGGCGGCTCGACCAACACCGTGTTGCACCTGCTCGCCGCCGCCCATGAGGCGGAGCTGCCCTTCACCATGGCCGATATCGACCGGCTGTCCCGGCGCGTGCCCGTCCTGTGCAAGGTCGCGCCGGCCGTGGCCGAGGTCCACATGGAGGACGTGCACCGGGCCGGCGGTATCATGGCGATCCTCGGCGAACTCGACCGGGCCGGGCTCATCGACCCGAAGGCCGGCAGCGTGCATGCCGGAACCCTGGGGCAAGCCCTCGACCGCTGGGACGTGCGCCGCACGGACAGCGCCGTGGTGTCGGAGTTCTACCGGGCGGCTCCCGGGGGTGTGCCGACGCAGGTCGCCTTCAGTCAGGCGGCGCGCTGGGAGGAACTCGACCTCGACCGCACCGGCGGCGTGATCCGCGAGGCGAACCATGCCTACTCGCAGGATGGCGGTCTCGCGGTTCTGTACGGCAATCTCGCCGTCGACGGCTGCATCGTGAAGACGGCGGGGGTGGACGCCTCGATCCTCACCTTCACGGGCACTGCCCGGGTGTTCGAGAGTCAGGACGCCTCCGTGGACGCCATCCTCAACGGCAGGGTCAAGGCCGGCGAAGTGGTGCTCATCCGCTACGAGGGACCACGCGGCGGCCCTGGGATGCAGGAAATGCTCTATCCCACGAGCTATTTGAAATCGAAGGGCCTCGGCAAAGCCTGCGCCCTCGTGACCGATGGTCGATTCTCGGGCGGTTCGTCGGGGCTCTCCATCGGCCACGTCTCGCCGGAGGCAGCGGAGGGCGGTCTCATCGGCCTGGTGCAGGACGGCGACCGCATCGAGATCGATATCCCAAATCGCAGCATTCACCTCGCCGTGGACGAGGTCGAACTCGGCCGCCGCCGGGCGGCGCAGGACGCGGCGGGATGGAAGCCGACCGAGCCACGCAAGCGCCGGGTCACCACGGCCCTGCGCGCCTACGCCATGCTGGCGACCAGTGCCGCCCGCGGTGCCGTGCGTCAGCTGCCCCCGGAATAGACGCGGCCCCCGCTTCCCTCCGCCGAACCCTTCCGGCCCGGCTCCACTACGATGGGGCCGGGCCGTTTTTTCAGGGCTTGGCGTCCAGGAGGATCGGGTAGCATCGGGCTCCGGCGGCGGCGGCCAGGACCTCGACGGCGCCCACCGTCGAGGCGTCTCCGGCGACGTGAACCACGTCGGTGGTTCGCAGCGACGGCAGGTGGGCCGTGAGGGGGCCGGGCCGCACGTCGGGCGGACGTTGGCGGCTGCGGTCGGCGACGAGGACGAGGCGGCCGACGCCCGTCGCGCGCAGCCAGTCGAAGGACGGCCGCATGTAGAGGTCTAAGGGATCGCGGGCGCCGACATGGATCGCCACCTCGCGGGCCGGTTCGATGTAGCGGGCCGCCCGGGCGATGGACCAGATCGGCGCGAACCCCGTCTCGGCGGCCACGAGCACGAGGCGACCGCCGCCGGGGCGGTAGAAGCCCCGGCCAACGGGACCTTTGATCTTCACCGGGTGGTCGAGGACGATCTCTTCCCCGAAGGCGTCGGGCAGGGCCGAGCGGTCGCCCGTCAGGCGGAGGTGGAAGACGAGTTCGTTGAGCTCGGCCGCGCCATCGATCCGCAGGGTCGGGTGCAGGATAACAGGCTCGAAGCCGTCGAAGGTGGCCACCGCCCCATGGCCCGGCTCGAAAGCGAGGCGCTTGGTGATCGTCACCACGACTTCGAGGGTATGCGGGCCGAGGGGCGTGATCTGCGTGACCGTGCCGGAGCGCTTCTGCGCCGGAATCGGCTTGGGCGCCGTTGCGACGAGGGGCTCGGGCCGCTCCACGAGTCCGGCGCGCGGTGCGGTGAGCTTGATCGCGTCGGAGCGATGGCTGCGCGCCTGAGCCCGCCGGGGCAGGGGGCCGGAGCCCTGGCCCAAGAGGCCGGGCGGCGAGGCGATCATGCCGTCGGCGAGGGCGGCTTCCAGAGGCGTATCGCCCGTGGAGATGCGCACGGACTTGCCGTTAACCACGAGGGAGCAGCGGGCGCTCATCATCATCCCTCGAACGGGGCCAGGCGGCGCGTCATGCGTCGCGGAAACTCGGATCAGTGCGAAGCTTGGAGGAGGCGATCGACGAGGGTGGCCCAGCGATCCCGCACTACCTGTGCTTCGGGCGTGAGCGGCGCGGGGTCGATCTCGGGATCGGTGATGGCCATGAGGCAGGCACGCAGTTGCGCGATCTCGTCCTGCTGGGAACGCAGAACCGCCTTCATCACGAGGATTTCGGCCTTGAGTCGATCGACTTCGGCGGATGCTGGAGGTGTCTGCTCTCGCAGGAAGGCGAGGGGCGGCGGTCGATGCGCCTCGGGCTCGTTGACGGGAGCTTCCACGAGGCGAAGGGACCGGGCCATCAGGCGCCGGACCATCTCGGACTCGGAGCCCTCGTCGTCCCTGAGTGCGGCTTCGGCCACCATGTGAATTCCCCCTCGCGTGGCCGCCCGAACCCGGCCTCCCAATCACAGGGACGATGATGGATCATGGTTAAGGGAGACTTAAGTCGATTGGCGGCTTTCTCGGGGAAAGCCAGTTTGGCGCCGTGTCGGGTCGATTCCGGCGGCCGGTTCCCAATGGCCTGCGTTCGGGTCAGGCGGCTTCCGGGGCCGCCCCGAGGAGCTGGCGGGCCTGCAGCATCGACATCGGATCGCCGAAGGCGAAGCCTTGCGCGTATTCGCAGCCGAGTTCGGCCAGGGCCTGCGCGTCGGCCTCCGATTCCGCCCCCTCGGCGATGATGGCGAGGCCGAGCTCCTGGGCCATCTTGACGATGGATCGCAGGATCGCCGTGCGCCCCGTCGCCATCTGGCGGACGAACGACTGGTCGATCTTGATCGTGTCGAACGGGAAACGCTGGAGGTAGGAGAGGGACGAATAGCCCGTGCCGAAATCGTCGAGGGAGAGACCGGCGCCGAGGTCGTGGATGCGGGCCAGCATCTGCGTGGCGTATTCCGGATTCTCCATCACCAGGCTCTCGGTGAATTCGAGCTTGAGGGAGCCGGGCAGTACTCCTGACCGGGCCAGGATCGTCTTCACGTCGTGGAGGAGATCGTGGCGCAGGAGCTGGCGCGACGACATGTTGACGGTGGCGAAGATCGGCGGCTCGACGTCGAGGGACCGTTGCCAGGCGGCGAGTTCGAGGGCCGTCCGCTCCAGGGCGAAGATGCCGAGGTTGACCACGAATCCGCATTCCTCGGCCACCGGCATGAAGGTCGCGGCCGGAATACGCCCGAGGCGGGGATGGTCCCAGCGCAGCAAGGTCTCGAAGCCCGCCACGGTGCGGTCCTCCAGCCGCACGATGGGCTGGAACAGAACCTTCATTTCGTTGCGATCGAGCGAGCGGCGAAGGTCGGCCTCGAGCGACAGGCGGTCGCCGCGCTCGCCGCGCATATCGGCTCGGTACACCTCGATGCGGTCGCCGCCGCCGCGTTTGGCCTGGATCATGGCGATCTCGGCGTTCTTGAATACCTCGTCGCGCTTCGGGTTGGCGCCGGCCTCGTGCAGCACGATCCCGACGGAGACCGTGAGGAAGATCTCCCGGTCGGCATAGGTGATCGGCGTGGCGATGGCTTTGCGGATCATCTCGGCGAAGGAGAGGATGCGGTCGGGATCGCGCTCCGACAGCAGGATCAGCGCGAATTCGTCGCCCGCCACCCGGGCGAGGGAATCCTGCGGGCGCAGGAGTCGGCCGAGGCGGCGCGATAGGGTCAGGAGGATCGAGTCGCCCGCCGACAGGCCGATGGCGTCGTTGATGGCCTTGAACCGGTCGATGTCGAGGACGATGGTCGTCGGCTTCAGGCGCGGATCCTGGCTCGCGAAGGCCAGGGCGGCGTCGAGCCGGTCGTTGAACAGCTCGCGGTTGGGCAAGCCCGTGAGGCTGTCGTGCACGGCGTCGTGGAGGAGGCGCTCCTCGGCGGTCTTGACCTCGGTGACGTCCGAGATCGTGCCCACCACGCGCACCACCTCGCCATCGGTGCCGATGACCGGGCGCGCCTTGAGACGGTACCAGTAGTACGGGCCGGCCGTGGACCGCAGACGGAAATCGTGGACGATGCGTCCGCGCCGCTCCTCGATGATCGTGTCCAAGGCCGCAGAATAGCGCTCGACGTCGAACGGGTGCACCAGGGCAAGCCAGTTCACGGCTGGACCTTCGAGGGCCCCCCGCTTCAGCCCGAGCTGGCCCTCGATCTCCTGGCCGGCGAAGACCCGGTCGCCGGGGACGTCCCAGTCGAACACCACGTCGCCGGCCCCCGTGAGCGCCAGCGCCCGCCGCTCGGTATCGGAGACGAGGGCATGGGTGAGGCCGCCGCCTGCAAAGGCATGCTGCATCACCGTGAAGCCGATGAGCATGACGATGAGGACGAGGCCGCCAATGAGGGCGGGCTGCACGAGGTCGGACCCGATCTGCCCCGTGATGGCGAAGCCCGCCGCCACTACCCAGACGAGGAGGAGGACCCAGGTCGGGATGAGGAGGATCGCCCGGTCGTAGCCGTTGTGGGCCGCGAGGTAGACGATGAGGAGGAGCCCGACGCCCGCGACCGCCGCGATGGAGATGCGCGCGACGCCGGCGGCCACGGGCGGATCGAACACCGCGAGGGCCACGAGGCCGGCGAGGAAGGCGAGCCAGAAGAACGCCACATGGCTGTAGCGCACGTGCCAGCGGCTGAGGTTGAGATAGGCGAACAGGAAGACCAGCAGCGTCGCGCCGAGCACCGCTTCGGCCGACGCGCGATAGATCCGCTCGGCCACCTCCGTGACGGGCAGGACCCGCTGGAGGAACCCGAAATCGATGCACGCGTAGGCAAGAACCGACCACGCCAGGGCGGCGGCCGCGGGGAAGATGATCGCGCCCTTGACCACGAAGATGATCGTCAGAAACAGCGCGAGCAGGCCGGCGATGCCGATGATGATGCCCTTGTAGAGCGTCAGACCGGTGGATTTCTTGCGGTAGGCTTCCTGATCCCACAGATAGACCTGGGGAATATTCGGCCCGCGCAGCTCGGCCACGTAGGTGACGGTGGCGCCGGGATCGAGGGTGATGACGAATTGGTCGGCTTCCGGGTTCTCGTCGCGCTCGGGACGGATGCCCTGGCTCGCCGTGATGGCGGCGATGCGCGAGCCGCCGAGATCCGGCCAGATCACCCCCGAGCCGACGAGGCGGAAATGCGGGGCGACGAGGACACGGTCGATCTGTTCGTCGGTGTCGTTGGTGAGGGCGAACACCATCCAATCGGGCCGCGCACCCGTGTCGCGCGCCTTGACGACGATGCGGCGCACGATGCCGTCCTTGCCCGGCGCCGTCGAGATCTGGATCAGGTCGCCGTCCGAGCGGTACCGCTCGATCATCGGCGTCAGGTCGATGGCGGGGGCGTCGAGGGTGACGCGCACGGCTTCGACGGCCCGGGCCGGCGCCGGCAGCGCCAGGGCGCCGATCAGGGCCGTCACGAGGGCGGCGAGGACGAAGAAGATTTGACGCAACGGGCGAATGTTCCGGCCGGTCGGGGCTGTGAGACGTCTACGGCTCAGCTCGAGGCTCAGTCGTATCGGCGGCGACCCCCACCGGCAAGGCAGGGACCTGGCCGGAGCGGAGGCGCACACGGTTTCTTCACTGCGGCGCCGCGCCCGTTGGATCACGTTCCTTTGCGGCCAAAACAAGCCGGGGGCGTGAACCTCACGCGGCCCTCAAGGTGGCGGCGATCCGATCCAGCGACGGAAGTTTCTTGATCGGGCCGATGGCGGCAAGGGTCGGAGCGCCGGAGAGCAGCTTTGCCCCGGCGGCACGCACGTCGTCGACGGTGACCGCATCGACCTTGGCGATGACCTCGCTCGCCGGGATCACCCGGCCCCAGGCCAGGATCTGGCGGGCGTTGCGCTCGATGCGCCCGCCCGGCGTTTCGAGGGCCGACAGCAGGGCGACCTTCAGCTGCGCCTTGGCGCGCGCGACTTCAACGGTGTCGGCGTCCCGCGCCGCCCGGGTCGTGGCCTCCAGGGTGACGTCCACGAGTTGGCCAAGATCCCCGCCGGAGGTGCCGGCGCCGATCCCGAACAGGCCGCAATCGTGGAACGCCCAGTGGAACGCCTGGATCTCGTAGGCGAGGCCACGCGTCTCGCGGACTTCGTGCCAGAGACGCGACGTCAGGCCACCGCCCAGCACCTGGGTGAACATGTGGAGGGCGTAGTAGTCGGGATCGCGAAACGACAGGCCGGGCAGGCCGAGGACCACGTTCGCCTGTTCGAGCTTCTTCTGGATGCGCTTCTCGCCGCCGCCATAGACGCCGGGAACGGTCTCGGGCGCCGTCGCGGCGCGCTGATTGCCGAAATGGCGTTGTGCCGCGTCCACGATGGCGTCGTGCGCGATGGCGCCGGCCGCCGCGAGCACGATGCGGTCCGGGGTGTATTCGCGGGCGATGTAGGCTTCGATGGCGCCGTGGTTGAAGCTGTTGATGGTGTCAGGTGTGCCGATGATCGGGCGGCCCATGGGCTGATCGGGGAAGGCCGCCTCGGTGAAGGCCTCGTAGACCACGTCGTCGGGCGTGTCCTCGATGGCGGCGTGCTCCTGGAGGATCACGCTCTTCTCGCGCGCCAGCTCACCGGCGTCGAACACCGAGTCCGTGAGGATGTCGCCGATGACGTCGAGGGCCACGCCCGCGTCCTCGCCGAGGACCCGGGCCGTGTAGCTCGTGCCCTCGGCGCTCGTGGCGGCGTTGATGTCGCCACCGACATTCTCGATGTCCTCGGCGATGCGCCGGGCCGAGCGCGTCGTGGTGCCCTTGAACGCCATGTGCTCGATGAGGTGGCTCAGGCCGCTCTCCTCGGGCCGCTCGTGGCGGGAGCCCGCGCCGACCCAGACGCCAAGGGTCGCCGTGGCGACACCCGGCATCGCCTCCGTGACGACGGTGACCCCGTTGTCGAGACGGGTGATCCGCAGGTCGGGAGAGGCGCCATGGGTGGCGAAGTGCTGGTTCATGGCGTCAGCCGGCCTTGGTGATACGGGCGTGGGCGCGGATGAACCCTTCCACCGCCGCCTGATCGTTGGCGAGGCGCGAGAAGGTCTCCTTGCGGTCGAGGAGGTCGGCGAGGTGCGGCGGCAGGGCCGGGCGTGCGCCGCCGACCGCCTCGGCGACGGCATCGGGGAATTTCGCCGCATGCGCGGTCGCGAGCGCGACGACGGGCGTGTGCGGGTCCCGGTCGAGGAGTTTGCGCCCGGCATGGACCCCGATGGCGCTGTGCGGATCGATGACGTGGCCGGTCTCCGCGAAGGTCCTGGCGATCTCGGCCTTCACGCTGTCTTCCGGAACGGCGGTGGCGTCGAACTCGGCGCGGACGGTGTCGAGCACGGCCGCGTCCAGGGTGAACCCGCCCGACTGCTTCAGCCCGGCCATCAGGCGTCCGAGGCTCGAGGAATTGCGCCCCAGGGCTTCGAACAGCAGGCGTTCGAAGTTCGAGGAGATCTGGATGTCCATGGACGGCGAGGTGGTGGGCTGCACGCCCTTCACCTCATAGGACCCGTGCTCCAGGGTCCGGGCCAGGATGTCGTTGGCGTTGGTACCGATCATGAGTCGCTCGATGGGCAGGCCCATGCGCTTGGCGACCCAGCCGGCGAGGATGTCGCCGAAATTGCCCGTGGGCACCGCGAACGAGACCGGGCGATGGGGGGCGCCCAGGGCTACCGCGGCCGTGAAGTAGTAGACCGCCTGAGCGGCGACGCGGGCCCAGTTGATAGAATTGACGCCCGAGAGCTTCACCGCATCGGCGAATTCGGCGTGCTGGAACAGGGCTTTGACGATGTTCTGGCAATCATCGAAATTGCCGTCGATGGCGATGGCGTGAACGTTGTCCGCGCCCACCGACGTCATCTGGCGGCGCTGCACCTCGGAGACGCGGCCCTCCGGGAACAGGATGAAGATGTCGACCTGATCGAGGCCCCGGAAGGCTTCGACGGCGGCGGAGCCCGTGTCGCCCGAGGTAGCGCCCACGATGGTGGCCCTGGTCCCGCGTGCGCGTAAGACGTGGTCCATCAGCCGCCCGAGGAGCTGCATCGCCACGTCCTTGAACGCCAGCGTTGGTCCGTGGAAGAGTTCGAGCAGGAACAGGTTGTCGTCGAGCTGGGTCAGGGGGCAGACGGCCGGATGACGGAACGACGCGTAGGCCTCCTCGATCATCCGATCGAGATCGGCATCCGCGATCTCGCCGTCGATGAGGGGTCGCAGAACGATCTTGGCGGCGTCGGCGTAGCGCAGGCCGGCGAGCCCCGCGATGGTCTCGCGCGAAAGCTGCGGCCAGCTTTCCGGCACGTAGAGACCGCCGTCGCGGGCGAGCCCGGCGAGCAGAGCATCGGAGAACGAGAGGGGCGCCGCAGCGCCGCGGGTCGAAACGTGAAGCAAAGGGGCCTCCGGGAAGGCGCCCCGTCTACACCAACCCGTCCGGCCTGTCGAAACCTATGGCGGACCCGGGATGCGAACGTGACGACCGCTGGCTTGTCGTGCGGCGCGCCACGGCACCGATCAGGTGCTCGTGCCCGGCGCCTTCGTCAGCTGGCAACCGGTGATGCGCCAGGCACCATCGGGCTGCTTCTCGAGGGTGTAGAGGGCCAGCCAATCGGCCCCGGCCTCGTCCTGGACCATCGCACCGAGGGCGACACCGTCGGTGCCCACGTCCTCGACGCGGTCCACGCGGAAAGTACGGGCGCGATAGACGGCGGCATAGCCTTTCCGGACCATGGCGAGGAACGTGTCGGGCGAGGGGAACATTCCCTGGATTGCCGGGGCGGCCTGCGCATAGGCGGTGGCCGCATCGTCCGTCCGGAACGCCTCGATCTGGCGCGCCACCGTGGCGCGGGCGGCCTCCCGTCCGGCCTCGTCCGCGGCATGCGCCGCGCCCTGGGTGAGCCCGAGGGCCAGGAACAGGATCGCTGCGCGCATGGGACGGGCTCCGAGGCGTGATCTCGTCTCCCCAAAGTGTAGGGCCGCCGGCGGTCACGGGCAAGCCGTGACCACATGGCGGACGACACCTGTCAGGCCGCCTCGGACGTGTCGAACAGGCGTTTCCACGCGAACACCCCGAACACGCCGACGAGGCACCCGGCTATCCCGAACCAAGTGAAGGCATATTGCAGATGGTTGTTGGGCAGGTCGACGCGCAGCTGCCCCCCCTTCGGCCAGCCCCCGGGATTGGGGCTGGCATCAGCCTCGACGAGGTAGGGGAGGGGATCGGAAAGGCCGATGGCCGCGCTAATGCCCGAGATGTCACGGTTGAACCACTCGTTGCGAGCCGCATCCGGCGCCGGCACGAACATCGTGCGCGGTTCCGAACCCCGGAGGATGCCGGTAATCGTGGTTTCGCCAGAAACCTGTCCTGAGGCGCGACTTGCAGGGGCCTTCAGCTCTGTCGGGACGAAGCCGCGATTGACCAGCACCGTTCCGCCCTGCCGGAGCCGGAACGGCGTCAGAACGTAGTAGCCTTGCAGGGCCCGGCCGGGCGTGGCACCGGCCGCGAGGCCGTGCACGAGGGTCTCGCGGTCGTTAAGCAGGGTGCCGGTGATGCGCACCCGGCGGAACTCGTCGGTCTCGGGGTTCCAGGCGGTTGCAGGTGGCAGCTCTCCCGGGGGATCGACCTGCGACCTGGCGAGGATGCGCCCGATGAGGGCCTCCTTCTGTCCCTTGCGGTCGAGCTGCCACACACCGAGGCCGAGCAGGATCGCGAGGCACACGAGGGAGACGAGACCGGGCGCGACGAGGGCGCGCACGGCACCGGGCCGGACGGCGGGCACTAGCGGAAGCGCCCCTGCTCGGCCTTGTTGGCAAATTGCAGGGCGGCGAGCACGCCTTTGAGCGGCCGGATGATGGCGAGGCTCAATCCGATGGCCAAGGTGCCGGCGACCAGCGCATGGACCCAGATCGGCGGCTCGTAGGTGATCTCCAGCCACAGGGCGAGGCCGACCACGAGGGTGCCGACGATGGACATCACGAAGAAAGCCGGGCCGTCACCGGAATTGAACCCGGAATAATCGAGGTCGCAGGCGTCGCAGGACGGCGCGAAGGTGAGGAAGCCGTTGAACATGTGCCCCTCGCCGCAGCGGGGACACCGGCCGCGCAGGCCGGTGGAGAGGGGCGAGGGAAGTGGCCGCGTTGCGTCCAAGATGAGTACTCCTCGAGCCCTGATCCGCATGGCTCGATAGGGATATGGGGGCTGGGATCGTCTCACGCACGCGAAAGGGCGGCTCGCGCCGCCCTTTCATGGCTCTCATGCAATGACGGCCTGCGACCGGTCAGTGGGCCGCGTGGCCGATACCCGAACCCCAGACGTAGATCGACGCGAACAGGAACAGCCACACCACGTCCACGAAGTGCCAGTACCAGGCGGCGAACTCGAACCCGAGGTGCTGACGCACCGTGAACTGGCCGAGATAGGCGCGGTAGAGGCAGATCGCGAGGAAGATGGTTCCGATGATGACGTGGAAGCCGTGGAAGCCCGTCGCCATGAAGAAGGTCGACGAATAGATGCTGCCCGAGAAACCGAAATGGGCGTGGGCATACTCGTAGGCCTGGCAGGCCGAGAACAGGATGCCGAGGATGATCGTCAGCCAGAGGCCGTACTTCAGGCCCTTGCGGTCATCGTTCAGGAGAGCGTGGTGCGCCCAGGTGATGGTCGTGCCCGAGGTGAGCAGGATGAGGGTGTTGAGCAGTGGCAGGTGCCAGGGATCGAACGCCTCGATGCCCTTGGGCGGCCAGGTCCCACCGGTGAAATCAACACGGGTCGCCTGAATCGGATCGGCGGTGTAGAGGGCCGCCTCGAAATAGGCCCAGAACCAGGCGGCGAAGAACATCACCTCGGAGGCGATGAACATGATCATGCCGTAGCGGTGATGGAGCTGCACCACGCGGGTATGGTCGCCGGTGTTGGCCTCGTGGACCACGTCCTTCCACCAGGCGTACATGGTGTAGAGGACGCCGATAGTGCCCGCACCAAAGATGTAGGCGCCGGGCGCGAGGGTGCCGATGGTGAGGCTCTTCATCCAGAACACGGCGCCGAACGCCATGAGGAAGCCGGAGAAGGCGCCGATGAGGGGCCACGGACTCGGGGCGAGAATGTGGAAATCGTGGTTCTTGGCGTGCGCCTCGGCCATCTAACGTCTCTCCTAACCCCAGGCCCCGACCGTGATCCGGCTTCGGGCTCTTTCATTGTTCCGATCGGGCCGGCTACCCGGTCTCTACGCTCAAACCCTTAATCGGCCCGGCGTTCTCTTGTCACGCTTGAGCCGATGAAAACAGCGTCGGGGCGTCAAAAATTCGACTTCTTGTCCGTGCCGCCCGTTGTCGCAAGCGCAGCCGTGGGCTGCCCGTTCTTCGACGCGAAGTAGGTGTAGGACAGGGTCATCTCGGTGAGATGCGCGGTGTTCGAGTCCTGCCGCATGGCGGGATCGACGTAGAACACCACCGGGAAATCCATGGTTTCGCCCGGTTGTAGGGTCTGCTCGTTGAAGCAGAAGCACTCGATCTTGACGAAGAACCCCCCCATCAGGCCCGGCTGGACGTTGAAGGTCGCGATGCCGGTGGAGGGCGCCGGGCCGGTGTTCGTCACCCGGAAGAACACCGTTTTCGTCTCACCGAGATTCACCGAAACCTGCGGTGATTCGGCCTGGAAGCGCCAGGGGAGGCCGGCGGCGACGTTGGTGTCGAAGCGGACGAGCATGCTGTCGTCCGTCGCGGCCGCCACGGGTGCCGCACCCTGGCGCGGCGTGCCATCGAAGCCCGTCGCCTTGCAGAACATGTTGTAGAGCGGCACCGACGCGAAGGCGAGACCGATCATCCCGAACGCGATGCCGGCGCAGGCGAAGGCCGTGATACCGGCTTTGCGCGTAGCCCTGTTGCGATCCGTCATTCTGTCTCCCTCGCCGCGTTTCACAGCGGGCGATTGAGGACCTGAGGTCCGAGCTTCGCGATGGTGAGCACGTAGAAGATCGCCACGAGGGTGAACAGGACGGCCGCGATGGCGAGGGACCGCTTGCGCCGGCGCTGGGCCTCCTCGGGTGTCAGCGGACGCGGCCGAGGACCGGTCATGCGATCACCGCGCGGAACAGACCGAGGCTGTGCTCGGCGAGCAGCGCAGAGAACAGGAGGAAGAGGTACAGGATCGAGAAGCCGAACATCCCGAGCGCCGCCTTGCGCTCAGCCTCGCCCTCACGGTTGCGGAAGACGTGGACGCTGAACGCGAGCATGCCGAGGCCGCCAAACAGGGCCGTCAGCCCGTAGAGCAAGCCACCGAAGCCGAGGAACACCGGGGCGAGGCCGATGGGGAACAACACGAGGGAATAGTAGATGATCTGCCGGCGGGTCGATTGCGGCCCGGCGACGTTCGGCATCATCGGAATGCCGGCCTTGGCGTACTCACCGGACTTGATCAGGGCGAGCGCCCAGAAATGGGGCGGCGTCCAGATGAAGATGATGAGGAACAGGACGAGGGACTCGATGCCCACCGAGCCGGTGACGACAGCCTGGCCGATGACCGGGGGAAGGGCGCCGGCGGCACCGCCGATGACGATGTTCTGCGGCGTCGCCCGCTTCAGCCACATGGAATAGAACACGGCGTAGAACACGATGGTGAAGGCGAGGAGCCCGGCGGCGAGCCAATTGGAGGCGAGGCCGAGGACGAGGACGGAGCCGACGGAGAGGACGATGCCGAAGGCCAGAGCCTCACCCGGCTGGATGCGTCCGTCCGGAATCGGGCGCTTCGCTGTCCGGGTCATCACCGCATCGATGTCGGCATCCCACCACATGTTGAGGCAACCGGACGCACCGGCGCCGACGGCGATCATGAGGAGCGAGATCGTCCCGACAACGGGTTGAATGTGGACGTTGGAGACGGCCATGCCGACCAGGGCGGTGAAGATCACCAGCACCATCACGCGCGGCTTCAGGAGGGCGAAGAAGTCGGAGACTTCGCCGCCGACGACCATGGTGGCCGGGTGCGGCTCGGCGCCAGCGGATAGGCTGTTCGACAGGCTCGTCATGGGGTCCCGATTGCGGTTGTCCTGCAGGGCTTCGGATCGCGCCGACATCGAACGATGTCGTTTTGGCGCCGCCCTTTTCGGGATGTCCGTCGCGTGGTGCGCGGCCGGGCATCCGGGAAAGAGCGAGGACCGCTCGCGCGGTCCTCGCAATCCGTGAAGCTGATCGCTTCTCTCAGTGGTGGCCCGGCTCGTCGACGATGCGGGGCAGCGTCTCGAACTGGTGGAAGGGCGGAGGCGAGGACAGGGTCCACTCGAGGGTGGTCGCACCCTCGCCCCACGGGTTGGCGGCGGCCCGCTTGCTGGAGCGGAACGCCAGCACCACGCCGATGAAGAACACCACCATGCCCAGCGCGAAGATGTGCCCACCCCAGGTGGAGACCTTGTGCCAGCCCGCGAAGGCTTCCGGATAGTCGGCGTAGCGACGCGGCATGCCGGCGAGGCCGAGGAAGTGCATCGGGAAGAACAGGACGTTCGCGCCGATGAAGGCCAACCAGAAGTGCAGCTTGCCGGCCCATTCGGGGATGATGTGGCCGGTCATCTTCGGGAACCAGTAGTAGATACCGGCGAAGATGATGAACACGGCGCCGAGCGAGAGCACGTAGTGGAAGTGCGCGACGACGTAGTAGGTGTCGTGCAGGTACTTATCCACGGCCGAGTTCGCCAGCACCACGCCGGTCACGCCGCCGACGGTGAACAGGAAGATGAAGCCGACGGCCCAGTGCATGGCGGCGGTGAAGCGGATCGAGCCGCCCCACATGGTCGCGATCCACGAGAAGATCTTCACGCCGGTGGGCACCGCGATCACCATGGTGGCGAATACGAAGTAGGACTGCGTCTGGAGCGACAGACCGACGGTGTACATGTGGTGGGCCCACACGACGAAGCCGACGACGCCGATGGCGACCATGGCGTAGGCCATGGCAAGGTAGCCGAACACGGGCTTGCGCGAGAAGGTCGAGATGATGTGGCTGACGATGCCGAAGGCCGGCAGGATCATGATGTACACTTCGGGGTGACCGAAGAACCAGAACAGATGCTGATAGAGCACCGGATCGCCGCCGCCGGCCGGATCGAAGAAGGTCGTTCCGAAGTTGCGGTCGGTGAGCAGCATCGTGATCGCGCCGGCGAGAACCGGGAGCGACAGGAGCAGCAGGAAGGCCGTCACCAGCATCGACCAGGCGAACAGCGGCATCTTGTGCAGGGTCATGCCCGGCGCGCGCATGTTCAGGATCGTGGTGATGAAGTTGATGGCGCCGAGGATCGAGCCGGCTCCCGAGAGGTGGAGGGCGAAGATCGCGAAGTCGACGGCCGGGCCGGGATGGCCGGAGGTCGAGAGCGGCGGATAGACGGTCCAGCCGGTGCCGGCGCCGCTGGCGCCCGGAGCGCCCTCGACGAACAGCGAGCAGACGAGGCTGAAGAAGCCCGCGACCGTCAGCCAGAACGAGATGTTGTTCATGCGCGGGAACGCCATGTCGGGCGCGCCGATCATGAGGGGCACGAACCAGTTGCCGAAGCCGCCGATGAGGGCGGGCATCACCATGAAGAACACCATGATGAGGCCGTGGCCGGTCACGAACACGTTGTAGGTGCCGGGGCTCGAGAAGTACTGCAGGCCGGGCTCCTCCATCTCCATGCGGATGCCGAAGGAGAGGAACGCGCCGATGATGCCCGCGCAGAAGGCGAACAGCAGGTAGAGGGTGCCGATGTCCTTGTGGTTGGTCGAGAGGAACCAGCGGGAGAAGAAGGGTGGCTTGTGATCGTGGGCGTCGTGGAGCCCCGAATGTGCTGTGGCGTTAGCCATGGATAGACCTCAGTCCAGGTTTCTCATGAATCTCGTGACGTGAGGCCGGACCGGGTTCCGGTCCGGCGGGGCCCGTCAGCGGGCCGCAGCGAATTTCGCGGTGTCGTTGTCGATCCGGGCGAACTTCGTCTTCCCCTCGGCGAGCCACTTGGCATACGCCTCTTCGCTCACGACCTGGACGGTGATCGGCATGTAGGCGTGGCGGGCGCCGCAGAGCTCGGAGCACTGGCCGTGGTAGGTGCCCTCGCGGTCGGCCTTGAACCAGAACTGGTTCAGGCGGCCCGGTACAGCGTCGATCTTGAAGCCGAAGGACGGCATCGCCCAGGAGTGCATCACGTCGGCGGCCGTGACCTGGATCTTCACGATCTTGTTCACGGGCACGACCATGTCGTTGTCCGTACCGAGGAGCTTCGGCTGCTTGTCCTCATCGAGGTTGGCGTCGAACGTGAAGCCGCCGCCCTGCTCGACGGCCGGATACTCGTAGGACCAGTACCAGGCGTGGCCGATCACCTTCACGAGCACGTCGGCCTTCGGGTCCGAGAGCTGGGTACGCAGCAGGCGGAACGAGGGAATCGCGACGGCGACGAGGATGAGCACCGGAACGATGGTCCACGCCACCTCGATGAGGGTGTTGTGGGTGGTCTTCGAGGGCGTCGGGTTCGCCTTCTCGCTGAAGCGGTAGATGCAGTAGAGCAGCAGCCCGAGCACGAAGAGCGAGATGCCGAACGACAGCCAGTGCATGCCGTGTTCGAACGAGAGGATATCCCGCGCGTTCTCGGTGACGGGAACCTGACGGCCCATCTGCCAGGGCTCGGGTTGCCCGATGCCTGCCGCCAGGGCGGAGGACGACGAAACGAGGACGGCGCCAAGCGCGGCAAGCCCCCATGTTGACCGGTGTTGCGCTTGCGTCGTCCGCATCTGCCTCTCTCGGCTCCCCTTGACGTGATCGATTGTCCCCGCGCCTCTTGCGATATTTGGACGAAAGCGCAAGTGCGTTCTGCGGGTGTTGCGGCACGCCACGGAGTTTCCCACCCTGGATGCCGATCGCCGTGACAGACCACATGGACCGTGGTCATGCAACCGCAACAGCGTCGCATCGGCGCGACACCCCCGTGTTATACAGGGACCCACGACGCGATTTCCGGAGTGGGCACGAGGGTCGCTGCATCTCGCCACGGTCGTGAGGAAGGTCCGAACCGCGCCGTGATCGAACGCCTCGAATTCATCCTCGCCCTAGCCCGCGAACGCCATTTCGGCCGGGCGGCGCAGGTCTGCAACGTGTCCCAGCAGACGCTGTCGGCCGGCGTGAAGCAGCTCGAGGAGCGCCTCGGGGTCATGTTGGTCCAGCGGGGCTCGCGCTTCCAGGGCTTCACGCCCGAAGGTGAGCGGGTCCTCGAATGGGCACGGCGGATCGTCGGTGACGCCCGCGCCATGCGTGAGGAGGTGGCGAGCCTGCGCCGCGGCCTGTCCGGCACCCTGCGCCTTGCCGCGATCCCGACGGCCACGCCGGTCGTCGCGGCCCTGACCACGCCGTTCCGCATGCGTCATCCTGAGGTGCGCTTCTCCGTTCACTCCACCACCTCGGGAGAGATCGGCCGTCTCATCGCCGATCTCGAGATTGATGCCGGCATCACCTACCTGGAGAACGAGCCGCTCGGGCGTCTCACGACCGTGCCGCTCTACCGGGAACGCTACAGGCTACTTACGGCCGTCGACGGCGTGTTCGGTGCCCGTGACTCGGTCACTTGGGAGGAGGTCACGCGCATTCCCCTGTGCCTCCTCACGCCCGACATGCAGAACCGCCGGATCATCGACCGGCACCTCACGAATGTCGGACGGGTGTCGGCCCCGCTGCTTGAATCGAACTCGATGATCGTGCTGTTGACCCATGTCCGCACGGCCAAATGGGCGAGCATCATGCCGGCCGTACTCGCCGACAGCTTCCGCCTCAACGAGCGGATCCGCGCCGTGCCGATCGTGGAGCCCGACGTCAGCCATCTCATCGGCCTCGTCGTGCCTGAGCGCGAGCCGATGACGCCCCTCTGTGCCGCCCTCATGGTCGAAGCGCGGGCCACGGCGGCTGGAATCGCGCAGGATATTGCTTCCCTGTGAGGGGTGGTCGCTATCGATTTTTGCGTCGCACAATACCGGGTTGACAAAAATTCGTTGTCGACCAACGGAAAGGCGCGATTGATTCACGGTCGGCGATATACCACCTTGGAACGAGAACAAGACCAATCCGGGTGGAACAATGCTGCCGAACGAGCCCTGGAGCGAGCCCCGCGCCGCTGGGATCATCGCCGAACATCTCCATCTTGAAGGTGCAACGCTCCCGATCCTGCACGCCCTGCAGGAGACCTTCGGGTACGTCGACGAAGGGGCCGTGCCGCTCATCGCCGACGCGCTGAACCTCTCGCGGGCCGAAGTGCACGGCTGCATCACCTTCTACCACGACTTCCGCCGCGCACCGTCGGGCCGGCATCAGGTGAAGCTGTGCCGCGCCGAGGCCTGCCAGGCCATGGGATCCGACCGGCTCCACGCCGATATCCTCGCCCGCCTCGGCATCGACTGGCACGGCACCACTCCGGACGGGCAGGTCACCGTCGAGCCGGTCTATTGCCTCGGTCTGTGCGCCAACGGTCCGGGGGCCCTCGTCGACGACGAGCCCCTGGCCCGGCTCACCGCCGACTCCCTGGAAGCGGCCCTCGCCGAGGTGAAGTCATGAGCATCACCCTCTACGTTCCCCGCGATGCCGTCGCCCTGGGCCTCGGCGCCAATCGCGTCGCCCGCGCCTTGTTCGCCGGAGCCGAGCGCCGGGGTCTCGACGTCACCATCGTGCGCACCGGGTCGCGTGGTCTGCTTTGGCTGGAGCCGATGGTCGAGGTCGGCACGCCGGAGGGGCGCGTCGCCTACGGCCCCGTCACGCCCAGCGACGTCGATGCGTTGCTTGACGCCGGTCTGGTGAATGGCGGCGCGCACGCCCTGCGCCTCGGCGACCCTGAGAAGATTCCCTATCTTGCCCGCCAGCACCGGCTGACGTTCCAGCGTTGTGGCGTCGTCGATCCGGTTTCGGTCGAAGACTATCGCGCTCACGGTGGCTACCGGGGCCTCGAGGCCGCGCTGAAGCTCGATGCCGCCGGCATCGTCGCCGAGGTGCGGGAGTCTGGCCTGCGCGGGCGCGGCGGCGCCGGCTTCCCGGCGGGCATCAAGTGGAACACGGTGATGCTCGCCGCGTCGCCGCACAAATACGTGGTCTGCAACGCCGACGAGGGCGATTCCGGCACCTTCGCAGACCGGATGATGATGGAGGGCGATCCCTTCAACCTCATCGAAGGCATGACCATCGCGGGCATCGCCACCAGCGCGACGCGCGGTTACATTTACCTGCGCTCAGAATATCCGCAGGCTTTCGCCACCCTCAAGGAGGCCATCGCCAACGGCATCGCGGCTGGTGTTCTTGGCGACAACGTCATGAACTCCGGAAAGGCCTTTCACCTCGAAGTCCGGCTCGGCGCCGGCGCCTATATCTGCGGCGAGGAGACCTCGCTGCTGGAGAGCCTCGAAGGCCGCCGCGGCATCGTGCGGGCCAAGCCGCCGATCCCGGCCCTGAAGGGCTTCCTCGGCCAGCCGACCCTGGTCAACAACGTGATGACCTTCACGGCCGTGCCCTACATCCTGGAACACGGCGCGAAGGCCTACGCCGAGTACGGCATGGGGCGGTCGCTGGGCACCCTGGCGATCCAACTCGCCGGCAACATCAAGCACGGCGGCCTCATCGAGTATGCCTTCGGTATCACGCTGCGCGAGATCATCGAGGATTTCGGCGGCGGTACGCAGAGTGGACGGCCGGTGCGCGCGGTGCAGGTCGGCGGGCCGCTGGGCGCCTACTTTCCCGACCATCTCCTCGACACCCCGTTGGATTACGAGGCGATGGCCGCGAAGAAAGGCCTCGTCGGCCATGGCGGCATCGTGGTGTTCGACGACACCGTGGACATGGCCAAGCAAGCCCGCTTCGCGTTCGAGTTCTGCGCGGTGGAATCCTGCGGCAAGTGCACGCCTTGCCGCATCGGCGCCACGCGCGGCGTCGAGACCATGGACAAGGTCATCGCCGGCCAGGACGCCGAGCGCAATCTCGCGGTGATCTCCGACCTTTGCGACGTCATGACCGACGGCTCGCTCTGCGCCATGGGCGGGCTCACACCGATGCCCGTCATGAGCGCGATCACCCATTTTCCCGAGGATTTCTCGCGTGGCGGACAGATGTCCGTCGCCGCCGAGTAAGGAGGCGCGACCCATGGCCCTCATCAAAGAGATCGACTACGGCACCCCGATCCGGGTGTCCGAACAGACCGTCACGCTCACCATCGACGGCATGAGCGTCACGGTTCCAGCCGGGACCTCCGTGATGGCCGCCGCCATGCACGCAGGCACGCAGATCCCGAAGCTGTGTGCGACGGATTCACTGGAAGCCTTCGGCTCCTGCCGCCTCTGCCTCGTGGAGATCGAGGGCCGTCGCGGCACGCCGGCCTCCTGCACCACGCCGGCCGAGAACGGCATGGTGGTCTCGACCCAGACGGACAAGCTCGCCAAGCTCCGCAAGGGCGTGATGGAGCTCTACATCTCCGATCACCCCCTCGATTGTCTGACCTGCGCCGCCAACGGCGATTGCGAGCTGCAGGACATGGCGGGTGCCGTTGGCCTGCGCGACGTGCGCTACGGCTATGACGGCGCCAACCACGTCAAGCCGACGTCCGAGCAGTACCTGCCGAAGGACACCTCGAACCCGTACTTCACCTACGACCCGTCGAAGTGCATCGTCTGCAACCGTTGCGTTCGCGCGTGCGAGGAGGTGCAGGGCACCTTCGCGCTCACCATCGAAGGCCGTGGCTTCGATAGCCGCGTCGCCGCCGGCCCGACGAACTTCATGGAATCCGAGTGCGTGTCCTGCGGCGCCTGCGTCCAGGCCTGCCCGACGGCGACGCTCCAGGAGAAGTCGATCATCGAGCACGGCCAGCCCGAGCATTCCGAGATCACCACCTGCGCGTATTGCGGCGTCGGCTGCTCGTTCAAGGCCGAGATGCAGGGCACTCGCGTCGTGCGGATGGTGCCCTACAAGGGTGGCAAGGCCAACGAGGGCCATAGCTGCGTCAAGGGTCGCTTCGCCTACGGCTACGCCACGCACAAGGACCGCATCACCAAGCCGATGATCCGCGACAAGATCACGGACCCCTGGCAGGAAGTGTCGTGGGAGGTCGCCATCGAGCGCGCGGCGTCCGAGTTCAAGCGCATCCAGGCGAAGTACGGCAAGGATTCCGTCGGCGGCATCACCTCGTCGCGCTGCACCAACGAGGAAGCCTACCTCGTTCAGAAGCTCGTGCGCGCTGCCTTCGGCAACAACAACGTCGATACCTGCGCCCGAGTCTGCCACTCGCCGACGGGCTACGGCCTGATGTCGACGCTCGGCACCTCGGCCGGGACCCAGGACTTCGCGTCCGTGGCCCATTCCGACGTGATCCTCGTCATCGGCGCCAACCCGACGGACGGTCACCCCGTCTTCGGTTCGCGGATGAAGAAGCGCCTGCGCGAGGGCGCCAAGCTCATCGTCGCCGATCCGCGCAAGATCGACCTCGTGAAGTCGCCCCACATCAAGGCCGACTACCACCTGCCCCTGAAGCCCGGTTCCAACGTCGCCTTCATCAACGCGATGGCACACGTCATTGTCACCGAGGGGCTGATCGACGAGGCCTATGTCCGCGAGCGCTGCGATCTCGCCGACTTCGAGGCCTGGGCCCGTTTCGTGGCCGATGAGCGCCACTCGCCCGAAGCCCAGGAGCAGTTCACCGGCGTCGATCCGGCCGAGCTCCGGGCCGCCGCCCGCCTCTACGCCACGGGCGGAGCCGCCGGCATCTACTATGGTCTCGGCGTCACCGAGCACAGCCAGGGCTCGACCATGGTGATGGGCATGGCCAACATCGCCATGGCCACGGGCAACATCGGCATGCTGGGCGCCGGCGTGAACCCCCTGCGCGGCCAGAACAACGTCCAGGGCTCGTGCGACATGGGCTCGTTCCCGCACGAGTTGCCGGGCTATCGTCACGTCTCGGACGATGCCACCCGCGAGACGTTCGAGTCCCTCTGGGGTGTCTCCCTCGACAAGGATCCGGGCCTGCGCATCACCAACATGCTCGATGAAGCCGTCGATGGCGCCTTCAAGGGCATGTACATCCAGGGCGAGGACATCGCCCAGTCCGACCCCGACACGCACCACGTCACCGCCGGCCTGATGGCCATGGAATGCATCGTCATCCAGGACATCTTCCTGAACGAGACGGCGAAGTACGCCCACGTCTTCCTGCCGGGCGCGTCGTTCCTCGAGAAGGACGGCACCTTCACCAATGCCGAGCGCCGCATTTCTCGCGTGCGCAAGGTCATGCCGCCGCTCTCCGGCGTCGGCGACTGGGAGGGCACGATGCTGCTCTCCAACGCCCTCGGCTACCCGATGAACTACAGCCACCCGTCCGAGATCATGGACGAGATCGCGGCGCTGACCCCGAGCTTCAAGGGCGTGAGCTTTGCCAAGATCGATGAACTCGGCTCGATCCAGTGGCCGTGCAACGACGCGGCGCCGCGCGGCACCCCGATGATGCACGTCGACCGGTTCGTTCGGGGGCTCGGCAAGTTCATGATCACCGAATACGTGCCGACGGAGGAGCGCACGGGGCCGCGCTTCCCGCTCATCCTCACCACCGGCCGCATCCTGTCACAGTACAATGTCGGCGCGCAGACCCGCCGTACGGAGAACTCCCGCTGGCACGAGGAGGACGTGCTGGAAATCCATCCGTTCGACGCCGAGGTGCGCGGCATCGTCAACGGCGATCTCGTGGCCCTGGAGAGCCGGTCCGGCGACATCGCCTTGAAGGCCGTCGTGTCCGAGCGCATGCAGCCCGGCGTGGTCTACACCACCTTCCACCACGCCAAGACCGGTGCCAACGTCATCACGACCGACTATTCGGACTGGGCCACCAACTGCCCCGAATACAAGGTGACGGCGGTACAGGTCCGGCGTACCAACCGGCCCTCCGACTGGCAGGCGAAGTTCTTCGAGGAGGACTTCTCCCTCACCCGGATCGCGACCCAGTTGAATGCTGCCGAATAACACAGGCCCTGAAAACCGGAACGCGTCGGCCGAAACGGCCCGACGCGTTCCGACCCTCGTCGTCGCTTACGACGAGGCCGTGGCCCGGCCGGACGAGCGCGACCTCGCCGTCGAGATGCCGGTCAACCTCGTCTACGGCAATGTGCCGTACGCGGTGATGATGACCACCCCGGCCGACCTCGTGGACTTCGCCTACGGGTTCAGTCTCACGGAGGGCATCATCGCCACCGCAGAGGAGATCCGGGGTGTCACCATCGAGGACGGCGAAGGCGGGCTGCGCCTCCTCGTCGATCTCGCGCCGGGACGGTTGCGCGAGCACCTCGCCCGGAAGCGGGCCATCTCGGGACGGACGGGGTGCGGTGTCTGTGGCATCGACGATCTCGGCGCCCTGCCGATGGCGGAGACCAAGGTGGGCGCCCCCGTCGTCGTCGGGATCGCCGCCGTGGAGCGGGCTCTCACGGCCCTCGGCGATACCCAGGTGCTCAATCGGCGGACCCGCGCGGTCCACGCCGCCGCCTGGGCCGACCTCGACGGTAACCTGGTGGCCGTGCGGGAGGATGTCGGGCGCCACAACGGTCTCGATAAGCTCATCGGCGCCCTGATGCGCGAGGGAGTCGATCCAGCCACCGGCTTCGTCGTCATCACGAGCCGGTGCTCGTTCGAGATGGTCGAGAAGGCCGCGAGCCTCGGCGCCTCCTTCGTGGTGGCGATCTCGGCGCCGACGTCCCTCGCCATCGACCGGGCGCGGCGGCACGGCATGACCCTCTGCGCCATCGCCCGCTCCGATACCCTCACGGTCTTCACTGGCCGTGAGCGCCTCATCCTCGCCCCCAGCCCCTGACCGCATTCACGCGAGCCTTCCCATGAGCGCCCTGACTTCCGACCAGAAGCTCGTTCGCATGGCGAACCAGATCGCCACGTTCTTTCGCTCCTACCCGGACGACGAGGCCGTGGCCGGCATTCACAAGCACATCGTCGCATTCTGGACGCCGAAGATGCGCCACGCCCTTGAGACTTTCGGGCCTCGGGAGGAGAGCGGTCTCGATCCCCTGGCGCTGAAGGCGATCAGCGAGCCGCCGCAGGCTGAGAGCCCGGTGCGGGCCGCCACCCGCGATCCCGCACTCCAGGGGGCCGGTGCGAGCGACGCTGGCTGATCGAGCCTCTCCCCTCGGCGGAGGCCGTCGCCGGATCAGTCCTTGGCGGGCTCCGTGGCGCCTGGGACCAGGGTGGCTCCGCCGATGACCCGAACCGGCTTCTTCTGATCGGCCGGCGGGTCTTTCCAATCCTTGGCTGCCTTTGTCTCCGGTGGCTGCACGGCGGCCGGAGTCGCCGCGGTGGCGTTCGTGGCCGGGGTCACGGGTTTCGGGGCTTCGAGGGCAGCGGTGGCCGGCGCCGGTTCGGGAGTCGGCCGCGCGGGCGGTGTTTCGGACAGTTTGGGCGCTGCCGGGATAGCCTTCGGAATGACCGGCTTCGGCGCGGAATTCAGCCGTGCCGCCTTCGTGGATGCTTCGGTGCGTCCCCTGGCGTCGGGATTGAGCCCCATCGGATTGCGATCGGGAAGGTCGGTCCGGGCGGATGGTGCGACGTCGAGGGGCGCACGGCGCGGCGACGGATCGAACCGATCGCCCGGCGGCACAATCCGTTCGACCTCGCGGATCGGACGACGGGGAACCGCTTCCTCCTCGGTCCAGCCGTAGCCGGGGGCTGGACGCGCGGCCCGCATGGGCGGCGGTGACGCAGCGAAGGCGAGGCGCTGACGGCGCAGAATGGCGCCGTCGTGTGCATCGACGAACACCCTGACTCGTTCGCCGTAGGGATCGTCGGCTTCGACCACGTAGGCGCGGCCATCGAAGAGGGGACGGGATACGGCGGTGAAGCCGCGATCGTTCAGGCGCCATACCACGACGCGCGGTGGCATCGGCATGTCACGGTCGTCAAACCCCTGTGCCGCTGCGAATCCCGACCCGATGACGGACAGGACAAGACCACCCGCCAGGGAGGCAAGCTGGGGTTTTCCGCGTCGGTTGCCGCCGCGCGCGTTCACAAAACCTCGCATGGTACCCCGTTCCAATGGCACCTCGTTCCAGATATCTCGATCCGGAGGCCCGCTGTTGGCGCGGGTCCTCCGGTGGGGCTCCGCCATGGCCTCGCCCCCGCATGCCGCTTGTGCCCGGCAACGCTCTGTTAACTGCGGGATTGGGGCGGGATTGCGGGCCGTTCCAGGCGGGACTCTGTCCGCGGGATGCCGTGCCGGGCCATGGAGTGATCCCCCTGCGGCAACGGACCGTCCGCGGAAATGTCCGCGCGCGCGGAAAAGAAGAGACCAGCAGCGGTACGCCCCTTGCTGGACCGTTTAAAATCTGTCACTTTCCATCGTTAGGACAGCAAGGCTGTCCCATTTCCGGGGCGGTGGCTTCCCGGATGGCCAAGGATCTCCGCGGGTGACGTTTCCGGCGAGCAAACGAGATTCCAAGACGATCACCCAGTGGGTGATTTGGGCCCGCACGGCTTGAGATCAAGCCGGCGTCGCGCCCGCGGGTCACGGGCGCTTCCTCACCGAAGTCCCCTTGAGACAAAATCCCGCCGAGAGCCGACGCTGGCGAATGATGCACCTGGGCGCCCCATGGCGTTTGGGCACGAAACATGCTCGCGAGCGAGCACGTCGGAGGCGAGGGATGGTGAGCGTGGTCGCATCTGCTGAATTCGGGGCGCTTCAGGCGTCGGTTCCCGCGACGCGCGACGGTGGCGCGCCGCTGATCGTGCGCGACCGTGCCCTGCCGAAGGCCCAGGGCCTGTACGACCCGGCTCGTGAAGGCGACGCCTGCGGTGTCGGCTTCGTCGCCGACATGCATGACCGGCGCACCCACGCCATCGTCGCCCAGGGGCTTCAGATCCTGAAGAACCTCGACCATCGCGGCGCCGTCGGGGCCGATCCCAAGATGGGCGATGGCTGCGGCATCCTCACCCAGATCCCCCACGCCTTCTTCAAGGCCGAGTGCGAGGGTCTCGGCATCGCCCTGCCGGAGCCCGGCCATTACGGCGTCGGACAGTTCTTCCTGCCGAAGGACGCCGAGGCCCGCCGGCTCATCGAGGAGATCGTCGAGAAGGCCCTGGCCGAGGAAGGCCTGCCGCTGCTGGGCTGGCGCGACGTGCCGGTGGATCCGAGCGACCTCGGCGTCATGGTCAAGGAAACCGAGCCGCACCACCGTCAGGTGTTCATCGGCCGCCCGGCCGCCATCGCCGACGAGGACGCCTTCGAGCGCCGGCTCTTCATCGTCCGCAAGGTGATCTCCAACAAGGTCTACGGCCTCAAGGACCCGCGCGCCGACATGTACTATCCCGTGTCGCTGTCGACCCGGACCATCGTCTACAAGGGCATGGTGCTGGTCACGCAACTCGGCGACTACTACCGCGATCTGCAGGACGAGCGTTACGTCTCGGGCCTCGCCCTCGTGCACCAGCGCTTCGCCACCAATACCTTCCCGACCTGGCGCCTGTCGCACCCCTACCGGATGGTCGCGCATAACGGCGAGATCAACACCCTGCGCGGCAACGTGAACTGGATGGCCGCGCGTCAGGCCAGCGTCGATTCCGAGCTGTTCGGCAACGACATATCGAAGCTGTGGCCGATCTCGTACGAGGGCCAGTCCGACACGGCCTGCTTCGACAACGCCCTCGAGTTCCTCGTGCAGGGCGGCTACTCCCTCGCCCACGCCATGATGATGCTCATTCCCGAGGCTTGGGCGGGCAATCCGCTCATGAACGAGGAGCGTCGCGCGTTCTACGAATACCACGCCGCCCTGATGGAGCCGTGGGACGGCCCGGCCGCCGTGTGCTTCACCGACGGGCGCCAGATCGGCGCGACGCTGGACCGCAACGGCCTGCGCCCGGCCCGCTACCTCGTCACTGATGACGGCCTCGTCGTGCTCGCCTCCGAGATGGGCGTGCTGCCGATCCCCGACGAGAAGATCGTCGAGTCCTGGCGCCTTCAGCCCGGCCGGATGCTGCTCATCGACCTGGAGAAAGGCCGCATCGTCTCCGACGAGGAGATCAAGACCGAACTCGCGGCCGCGCACCCCTATGCCGAGTGGGTCAAGAACACCCAGATCGTGCTCGAGGACCTCAAGCCCGTGATCCCGCGCGCCTCGCGCTCGGACGTGTCGCTCCTCGATCGCCAGCAGGCCTTCGGCTACAGCCAGGAAGACCTCAAGCTCCTCATGGCGCCCATGGCCGTGACGGGTCAGGAGGCGGTCGGCTCCATGGGCACCGACACGCCGCTCTCGGCGCTCTCGGACAAGCCGAAGTCGCTCTACTCCTACTTCAAGCAGAACTTCGCGCAGGTCACGAACCCGCCCATCGATCCGATCCGCGAGGAGGCCGTGATGAGCCTCGTCTCGTTCATCGGCCCGCGCCCGAACCTCCTCGACATGGAGGGGGCCTCGCGCAAGAAGCGCCTCGAGGTGCGTCAGCCGATCCTCACCAACGGCGATCTCGAGAAGATCCGCTCGATCTCCCACTTCGAGGACCGGTTCGACACCCGCACCCTCGACATCACCTTCCCGGCCGAGACCGGAGCGGCCGCCATGGAGGGCGCCGTCGACCGCCTGTGCGACCGGGCCGAGGCCGCCGTGCGCGGCGGCTACAACATCATCATCCTGTCGGATCGCGGCGTCGGCCCGGATCGCATCGCGATCCCGGCGCTCCTCGCCACGGCCGCCGTGCACAACTACCTCATCCGCAAAGGTCTGCGCACCTCCGTGGGCCTCGTGGTGGAGTCGGGCGAGCCGCGCGAGGTCCATCACTTCGCGTGTCTGGCCGGCTACGGCGCCGAGGCGATCAATCCGTATCTCGCCTTCGAGACCTTGATCGCCATGAAGGACGAGTTCCCGCCGGACCTGACGCCGGACGAGATCGTCTACCGCTACATCAAGTCCATCGATAAGGGCCTGCTCAAGGTCATGTCCAAGATGGGCATCTCGACCTATCAGTCCTATTGCGGCGCGCAGATCTTCGACGCCATCGGGTTGAACTCGGCCTTCGTGGCGCGGGACTTCTTCGGCACGGCCACCACCATCGAGGGCATCGGCATGGCCGAGGTCGCGGAGGAGACGGCGCGTCGGCACACGGATGCGTTCGGCGACGCGCCGGTCTACCGCACGGCGCTCGATGTCGGCGGCGAGTACGCCTATCGCCTGCGCGGCGAGAGCCACACCTGGACGCCGGATTCCGTGGCGACCCTCCAGCACGCCGTGCGCCTCGGCCTGCCCGAGCGCTACCGCGAATACGCGCGCCTCGTGAACGAGCAGGAGAGCCACCTCAAGACCATCCGGGGCCTGTTCCGGATCCGCCAGGCGGCCGAACTCGGCCGCGCGCCCGTCGAGATCGACGCCGTCGAGCCGGCGGCCGACATCGTCAAGCGCTTTGCCACGGGCGCCATGTCGTACGGCTCCATCTCGAAGGAGGCCCACGAGACGCTCGCCATCGCGGTGAACTCGTTCGGCGGCCGTTCGAACTCGGGTGAGGGCGGCGAGGAGGTCGAGCGCTTCAAGCCGATGGCGGACGGGCGCTCGCGCCGCTCGGCTATCAAGCAGGTGGCGTCCGGGCGCTTCGGCGTCACGACGGAATATCTCGTCAATTCCGACATGATGCAGATCAAGGTCTCGCAGGGTGCCAAGCCCGGCGAGGGCGGCCAGCTGCCCGGCCACAAGGTCGATGCCAAGATCGCCAAGGTCCGCTACGCCACCCCCGGCGTCGGCCTCATCTCGCCGCCGCCGCACCACGACATCTACTCCATCGAGGATCTGGCCCAGCTCATCTTCGACCTGAAGAACGTGAACCCCGAGGCCGACGTCTCGGTGAAGCTCGTCTCCGAGGTCGGCGTCGGCACCGTGGCCACGGGCGTCGCCAAGGCGCGCGCCGACCACATCACCATCTCGGGCTTCGATGGCGGCACGGGCGCGGCGCCCCTCACCTCGATCAAGCACGCGGGCGGTCCGTGGGAGACGGGGCTCGCCGAGACCCAGCAGACCCTGGTGCTCAGCCACCTGCGCGGACGCGTGGTGCTCCAGGCCGACGGCGGCATCCGCACGGGGCGTGACGTGCTCGTCGCTGCCCTGCTCGGCGCCGATCAGTTCGGCTTCTCCACCGCGCCCCTCATCGCGGCCGGCTGCATCATGATGCGCAAGTGCCACCTCAACACTTGCCCCGTCGGCGTGGCGACCCAGGACCCCGTGCTGCGCAAGCGCTTCAAGGGCACGCCCGAGCACGTGATCAACTACTTCTTCTTCGTTGCGGAAGAGCTGCGCGAGCTCATGGCGGCCATGGGCTTCACCAAGCTCGAGGATCTCATCGGCCGGGCCGACTACCTCGACACCCTCGAGGTCATCGAGCACTGGAAGGCCAAGGGACTCGACTTCTCGAAGCTGTTCCACCGGCCCGAGGTGCCCGAGCACGTCGCGATCCGGCACACCGAGCGCCAGAAGCACCCCATCGACGACGTGCTGGACCGGCGCCTCATCGCAGGGGCGGGAGCGGCCCTCGAGAACGGGGAGGCCGTCGTTGTCGAGGACGTGATCAAGAACTCGGACCGCACCGCCGGCGCCATGCTGTCGGGGGCCGTGGCCAAGCGCTACGGCCACGAGGGCCTGCCCGACGACACCATCCGGGTGAACCTCGCGGGCACCGCCGGCCAGAGCTTCGGCGCTTGGCTCGCGGCGGGCGTGACCGTGGTGCTCACGGGCCATGCCAACGATTACGTCGGCAAGGGTCTGTCCGGCGGCAAGCTCATCATCCGCCCGTCCGACGCTCTCAAGGCGCCGGCCGCGCACACGATCATGGCCGGCAACACCGTGCTGTACGGGGCCATCGCGGGCGAGTGCTACATCCGCGGATCGGCCGGCGAGCGCTTCGCCGTCCGCAATTCCGGCGCCATCGCGGTGGTCGAGGGCATGGGCGACCATGGCTGCGAGTACATGACCGGTGGTGTGGTGGTCTCCATCGGCGAGACCGGGCGCAACTTCGCGGCCGGCATGTCCGGCGGCATCGCCTACGTGCTCGATTCCGATGGCTCGTTCGCGGCCCGCTGCAACCTCTCCATGGTCGATCTCGAGCCCATCGAGGAGGAGGACGACATCATGCGTCGCTTCCACCAGGACGGCGACCTCGAGACCAAGGGCCGCGTCGATATCCTCGCCGACATGTCGGGTCACGACGAGGAGCGCCTGAGCCAGCTCATCACCAATCACCTGAAGTACACGGGCTCGCCGCGTGCCAAGGAGATCCTCGACAATTGGGCGGAGTTCCGGACCAAGTTCGTCAAGGTGATGCCGGTGGAGTACCGCCGCGCGCTGCGCGAGATGGAACTGGCGCGGATGCCCGTGGCGGCGGAGTAGGGGCTGACGACGGGCGAGGGCCTCGGGGGATGAAGCGGCTCGGAGGGAGTGTCGTATGATCGAGCGACGGGTGGGGCTCCAACGTAAGGGCACGGGACAAGCCATCGAGATTCCGGCCGAGTTCGCTCTACCGGGAGAGGAGGCGCTGTTGCCCATCGAGGGCGGGCGTCTGACGCTGGTGCCGCTCACCCGGCCCTCGTTGCTAGAAACTCTCTCGGACCTTGAGACCATCGATGAGGACTGGCCGGACATCGAGGATCGCCTCCCCGAACCGGTCGCTCTGTAGGTGCGCTATCTTCTCGATACGAACATCCTCTCGGGGCTCGTTCGCGTCCCGAGAGGCCCGCTGGCGCAAAAGATCGCCGAGATCGGCGAAGCCAACGTCTACACGAGCATCGTCGTCGCCGCCGAACTCCGGTTCGGCGCGGCCAAACGAGGATCGGAGCGATTGTCCCGGCAGGTCGAGACGGTGCTTGGGGCCATCGACATCGCCCCGTACACGGTTCCGGTCGATCGCGTGTACGGGAGGTTCGTCGACATCTGGAACGGATCGGGCAACCGATCGGTGCGAACGATTTGCTGATCGCGTCGCATGCACTGTGCGACGCCAGTATCATAGTGACCGACAATGTCGGTGAGTTCTCGCGTGTGCCGGGGTTGCGCGTCGAGAATTGGCTCGAGCGCTAGCGCATCCGCGCAAAGGATTGGGTCTCCGCTTCGCGCGAGGGACGGACGTCAGGTGGGGCTTTAGGTTATGGGCAAGATCACGGGTTTCCTCGAGTTCGACCGGCAGGAGCAGAAGTATCAGCTCGCCGCCGATCGCGTGCGGCACTTCCGCGAGTTCACGCTGCCCCTCGACGAGCACGACCTGAAGAAGCAGGCGGCCCGTTGCATGGATTGCGGCATCCCGTTCTGCCACGGTGACACCGGCTGCCCGGTCCACAACCAGATCCCCGACTGGAACGATCTCGTGTTCCAGTCGGACTGGGAGGAGGCGGCGCGCAACCTCCACTCCACCAACAACTTCCCTGAATTTACCGGTCGTATCTGTCCGGCGCCCTGCGAGGAGGCTTGCACCCTCAACCTTGAGAACCAGCCGGTGGCGATCAAGACCATCGAGCAGGCCATCGCCGACCGCGCCTGGAATGCCGGTTGGGTGAAGCCCGAGCCGTCCGCACACCGCACTGGCAAGAAGATCGCGATCATCGGCTCCGGCCCGGCCGGCCTCGCCGCCGCGCAGCAACTCGCCCGCGTCGGCCACGATGTCCACGTGTTCGAGCGTGAGCCGAAGGCCGGCGGCCTGCTCCGCTACGGCATCCCCGACTTCAAAATGGAGAAGCGCCACATCGATCGGCGCGTGAAGCAGATGGAAGCGGAGGGTGTCCGCTTCCATTACGGCGTCAATGTCGGCGTGACGAAGCCCCTGGACGAGCTGACAGCCGAGCACGACGCCGTTCTGTTCGCCGGCGGCGCCGAGGACCCGCGCAACCCGCAGCTGCCGGGCCAGGATCTCGTCGGCGTGCACTACGCCATGCCGTTCCTCGTCCAGTCGAACCGCCGGGTCGGGGCCGAGCCGATGCCGGGCAACGGCGAGCTGCCGATTCTCGCGACTGCGAAGAACGTCGTCGTCATCGGCGGCGGCGACACGGCGTCGGATTGCGTGGGGACCTCGTTCCGCCAGGGCGCCCTTTCGGTGACGCAGCTCGATATCCGCCCGCGCCCGCCGGAGCGCGAGGACAAGCTCTCGGTCTGGCCGTACTGGCCGACGAAGATGCGGACCTCGTCGAGCCAGGCCGAGGGGGCCGAGCGCGAGTTCCAGGCAGCGACCCTGCGTCTCGAAGGCAAGAAGGGCAAGCTCACCGGCGTGGTCTGCACCCGCGTCGACGAGAAGCGCCAGCCGGTTCCGGGCGGTGAGTTCGTCCTGCCCGCCGACCTCGTCTTCCTGGCGATCGGGTTCGCCGGCTCCGTTCGCAAGGGCCTGCTGGAGGAGTCCGGCGTCACCATGGACAGGCGCGGCAACGTCACGGCCAACACCGTCGATTACCGCACCTCGAACGAGAAGATCTACGCCGCCGGCGACATGCGTCGCGGTCAGTCCCTCGTGGTCTGGGCGATCCGCGAGGGCCGGCAGGCTGCGCGCGCCATCGATGAGGCCCTCATGGGCGCCAGCGTCCTGCCGCGCTGAGACCAACGACGGGCGGGACCGGGACGCCTTCGGTCCCGCCCGGCCGATCCCGTTCGATCAGCCAGGGGGCCAACGGAAATCGTCGGCCCGACCGGGTTGGGTGACGGGCGCCGCGCCGCGCAGGAGTGCCCGCTCGACATTCCCGGACGGATCGGAATCGCGGGGGCGTCCGCTCACGAGGGTTCCGCCGGGCGCGATCTCACCGCGCCCCAGCGGCACCACGGGTCCGGCGGCCGGCTTGACCGGCAGGGCCGGAATGCCGGGCGGCTCGGGCAGGCTCGGCAGCATGGCGGTAATCTGCCGATCGATGGCGGCTGCGTCGTCGAGGCGGGGAGTCTCGCCCTCCGCCGGGGCGGTGGGCGCTGTTGCCACGGGCGCTGTGGCGGCTGGGCTCGTCCCCATCATCCGCTTAAGTTCGACATCGGCGAAGTGCGCGAGCTTGCGCGCGCCGGCCTTAGTGAAATGCACGCCGTCCCCGGCGCGCAGCTTCGCTTCCTGGCCCTCGAGATCCGGTCCCGTGGCGGCGTAGCGGTTCCGGTCGTCGACGAAGCCCGGCCAGATGTCGACATAGGTCTGGCCCGCCTTCGCGACGTACCTGCGGGCGATGTCGTTGATCTCGGCGAGATCCTTGGTCAGGGATTCGCTCCGCATGGGCGGCGCGCCGACCCAGACCAGCGGGATCGCGTGATCCGTGAACACCTTGACGAACGCCTCGACCCGCTCGCCGTAGAGCTGCCGCCAGCGTTCGGTCAGGGGCTCGACGGTCTGATCGCCGTCGCGGATGGGCTGGCGGTCGTTGGCGCCGACCATCACCAGGGCATAGGCGATCTTGGGATTGGTCTTGAGGTAGTCCTCGGCGGCCTTCGGCCAATCGACCAGATCCTTGCGCACGAGGCCGCTATCGGCGCGCGAGCGATCGACCACACCGATTTCGGTGTTGTCCTCGAACACGTCGGTAAGGCCGGTGCCGAGGGAACCCGCGAGGGAATCGCCGAACACGGCGATACGGGTCGTGGGCTCGACCTTGGGCACCACGGGCTTTGGTTGGGCGATGACGGGGGCCGGGCGGGGCTTGCGCCGTACCGCGCGCGGCTCGTCGGCATAGGCCGGCGTCCGGGGCCGGGGCGTCGGCCGCATCGTCGGCGCGGGCACCGGCTGAGCCTGTTGCGGACGGTCCTCCCACGGCCAGTAGAACTGGCGCGGCGCCTCCTGGGGCGGGGGCGCGTAGCGGCGGCTCGATTGGCGGGCACCGTAGCCGCCGTCGTCGCGATAGTACTCCCGAGACCGCCGCGAGGGTGCGTCGTAGGAATCCCCCCATTGCGCTGCCGCCGGCGGCGCCGCGCCGAGGAGCAGAACGAGGCCGGTCAGGGCGGACCAGGCCGCGCGCGATGCCGGCACCGTCATGAAAAGCCTTCGTCTCGACGCCGGGCGGTCCGGCTGGATGCCCGTATCCTAACCGAGGAACGTGTCCGGGTCTAAGTGGGGCTCTCGCGCTGTCCCGGTTTCGTCGCCGCCCAATCGGAGAGCCATGGAGCGGCGCAACGCTTCCCGGGCGGTTGCCGCGCGTTAGGGACGTCCCCGGAGGTGATCGAGGAGGGCGGGTGTCGCGTAGCCGTCCGCCGGCAGGCCCTGCTCGATCTGGTAGCGGCGCACGGCCTCGCGCAGCTTCGGTCCGGCCCGGCCGTCGGCCTCGCCGCCATAGAGGTTGCGTGCGGACAGTCCCGTCTGCAGGGCCTGGAGCCCGGCCTTGTCGAGGCGGGCCGTGCCGTTCGGCCAAGGGGCGGCGAGGGGCGGCCCGCCGGCAAGGCGATCGGCGAGGTGGCCGACCGCCAGGGCGTAGGAATCGGAGGTATTGTAGGCTCGCATCACCTCGAAATTATCGGTGATGAGGAAGGACGGGCCGCCGAGGCCGCCGGGCAGGTACAGGCTGGCGTTGCCCGAAGCTGGGAAGGGTTTTCCGTCCGTCCGTCGCACGCCCCGACGCGCGAAATCCGACAGGTCGGCACGGTAGGCCGTGAGGTCGAAGTTCGGGGGCAGGGTCACGGCGTAGCCCCACGAGACGGCCGGATTCCAACCGAGCGACTTGAGGAAGTTGGCGATGGAGGCCAGTGCATCGGCCTGCGAGTTCCAGATGTCGCGATGCCCGTCCCCGTCGAAATCGACCGCCTGGGCGAGGAAGCTCGACGGAAGGAATTGAACCTGTCCCATGGCCCCGGCCCACGAGCCTTTCATGGCACCCGGGGTGATGTCTCCGCGCTCCAGGATCGTGAGGGCGGCCAGGAGTTCGTCACGGAAAAGGGGCCCGCGAAAGCCGGCCTGGGCGAGGGTCGTGAGGGCCCGGATCGTCGGCACCGTGCCGGCGCTGGCGCCGAAATCGGATTCCACGCCCCAGAACGCGAGGACGATCCATCGCGGGACGCCGAAGCGCGCTTCGATGGCCGCGAGGGTCGTGGCCAGCCGCGCCGCCTGGGCCTGTCCGCGCGCGATGCGGCCGGGCGAGACGGCGCCGACGAGGTACTCCCAGACCGGACGGGCGAACTCGCCCTGGCGCCGGGTCCGCGCCAGGACGTCGGGATCGGCCCGGGTCACGTCGGCGAAGGCCGCCGCGAAGGTCGTGGCCGAGATGCCGCGCGCCAGGGCCTCGGGCCGCAGGGCTTCGATGAAAGGTCGTAGATCCTGTGCACCCGCCGCCGGCGGCGCCGGCGCGGAGGGCCGGGTGGGGGCGGCGTCCGCCAAGCCGACCGCCGCCAGCAGCAGCGCGAGGCCGAGGGGCGCGGCCTTCACAGGCGGTTGCGCTTCGTCAACGCATCCTCCCAGGCAAGCGCCTGGGCGACGATCCCGTCGAGGCTCGCGTGGCGCGGCGTCCAGCCGAGGCTGCGGATGCGGTCGGCCTGGGCGATGATCCGTGCCGGATCGCCGGGTCGGCGCGGGCACAGGCGAACCTCGAAGTCCCTGCCCGACACGCGCTTGACCACCTCGATCACGTCAAGGACGGAATAGCCCTGTCCATAACCGCAATTCATCGTCAGGCTCGCGCCCCCGCCGCGCAGGTGGTCGAGGGCGACGCGATGCGCCTCGGCGAGGTCGGAGACCTGGATGTAGTCGCGCAGGCACGAGCCGTCTGGGGTCGGGTAATCCGTGCCGTAGACGTCGAGGTGGCTGCGTTGCCCGAGTGCCGCCTGGGTCGCGACCTTGATGAGGTGGGTGGCGTTGGGAGTGGATTGCCCCGTGCGCCCGCGCGGGTCGGCGCCCGCGACGTTGAAGTAGCGGAGGATGACGTAGGTGAAGCCGTGGGCCCGCGCGGCGTCGGCGATCATCCATTCGCTCATGAGCTTGGAGCGGCCGTATGGATTGATCGGCGCGGCGGGCAGGTCTTCCGGCACCGGCACGTGATCGGGCTCGCCGTATACGGCCGCCGTGGAGGAAAAGATGACGTGGCGTACGCCCTCGCGGACCGCCGTCTCGATGAGGGCGCGGGTCTTGACGGTGTTAGCGAGGTAGTAGCCGAGGGGGTCCGCCACGGAGTCGGGAACCACGATGCGCGCCGCGAAGTGCGCCAGGGCGTCGACCCCGTGCTGGCGGATCGTTTCGGCCACCAGGTCTTGGTCGGCGATGTCGCCGACGACGAGGGTCACTTCCGGCGGCAGGGCCCAATCGAAGCCCGTCGAGAGGTCGTCGATCACGACGACCTTGTCATGGCCGGCGTCGAGGAGGGCAAGAACCATGTGGCTGCCGATATAGCCGGCCCCACCCGTCACCAAAACCGCCATGATCGTTCTCCCGCGAACCGTCAGGTAACGATATATCGCAAATTCACCGCATCGGTTATGCCGTCTTACAGCCACGGTGTGCCATCGGGCTCGGGATGCTATCGTGCGTCGCCTCCGAGGCTCGCTCCACATTACTCGATTCCGGGTCCCGTTCGATGAAACCGATTCGTAAGGCCGTCCTTCCCGTCGCGGGCCTCGGGACCCGTTTCCTTCCCGCGACGAAGGCGGTGCCGAAGGAGATGCTCACCGTCGTCGACCGGCCCGTGGTGCAGCACGTGGTCGACGAAGCGCGCGAAGCCGGCATCGAGCATTTCATCTTCGTGACCGGGCGCGGGAAGGCGGTGATCGAGGACCATTTCGACATCTCGTTCGAGCTCGACCGGATGTTGCAGGAGCGCGGCAAACAGGCGGCCTACGAGGAGCTGAAGCGGGATCTGCCGGCCGCCGGACAGACGAGCTTCACCCGTCAGCAGGAGCCCCTCGGTCTTGGCCATGCCGTGTGGTGCGCCCGCGAGATCGTCGGCGACGAGCCTTTCGCCGTGCTCCTGCCGGACATGCTCAGCCGTGGTTGCATGCAGCAGATGCTCTCGGCCTACGAGCGGCACGGCGGCAACGTCATCGCCGTCGAGGAGGTGAAGCCCGAGGAAACGCACCAGTACGGTATCGTCAGCGTCGGCGAGACGTTCGGCCAGACCTTCGAGATCACCGGCATGGTCGAGAAGCCCAAGCAGGGCACCGCCCCGTCGAACTTCATCATCTCGGGCCGTTACATTCTCCAGCCGGAGATCTTCGAAGTCCTGTCTCACGGCCGCAAGGGGGCCGGTGGCGAGATCCAACTCACCGATGCGATGATCGAACTCGCTAAGGCTCAGGATTTCTTCGGCATGCGCTATGCCGGGCGCACCTACGATACGGGTTCGAAGCTCGGCTTCCTCACCGCCAACATCGCCTACGCCCTGGAGCGCAAGGACCTCGAAGGTCCCCTGCGGGCCGAGATCGCCCGGTTGCTGGCCCAGGATTGAAGGCACCGCCACGGCGGCGGACACCCTTAGCGTTCGCCTCGGAGAGCGACGTTTGGCGCGGTTTGCCCTTGTGTTTTGTGCGGCGCACACTAGATTGTGCCTTGCGGGAGCGCGATGGCGTCGCGGTCCCGTTGCCCTTTTGGGGCGTTTCCTCCCTAGACTTCGGGCCGCTCTTCGGAGCGGCCTTTTTTCTGCGCTACGCTGCCCTCTCGGGGGAACGGCAGGGCGCGCGATCAAGTCGGGGCCACCGGCGCGGATCCTTCGGTTCATCCGAGGCCGTGTCTTGCGCATGTAGGGATTGTGGTCCCGTCCATCGGGGCGACAGAGCGGTTCGATGCTGGCTCGTCACTGATGCTGCCGCCACCGCCGGAGTCGCCGCGTTGCCGAGACGGCATGTGAATCAGGATCGGGACGATCGACGCGCAGCCGGATCGAAGTCTTTCCGGACGTGAGCCGGCCGCTCCCTGGAAAGACGCGCCGTTCGGCCGTCACAGAGGACGCACGCTGGCCGAAACCGCCGTGCTCCGGTTTAAGGGCTTTTGAGTAGTAATTCGGGATCTGGCGCGATCAACCGCGATGACTACTCTTGGCGGGCGTCCGCCTCGCAGACCTGTCCCTCAGCAAATCCGATATCGCGGACCGTCCGAACAGGCGCCGGTTCTCAATCCGGATCGGCGGGCCTATCGATCCTCGCCCCATCCGGTCCCGTCACCCTCGTGAGCCGGCCCCGGGAAACCCGGCGGTCGGCTCAAGGGGAAGCCCGGCCCATCGTTAGGGCCGGAGTCGTCTCGGAAGGCTCAGTTCAGGTAGGTACGGATCCAGTTCGGAGAAAGGATCTCGCCCTCCTCGGTGATGATCCACGGCTGCTTGGCGGGGTCCGTGAGGGCACCGGCGGCAGCCTTGATGGCCTCGCGCAGGGTGTCATAACGCTCCGGCTGGGCCACGGGGGCCGAGACGGGGGCGGTCCGCCAGATGGTCAGGTCGGCGGGACGTTCGAGGGCTTCGGTTTCCATGGGTCCTTTTCCTTGATCGAGAGGGGCGCTCCCCGCGATGCCGGCAGTCCGGTCCACACCTGATAGGCGCATGAACCTGAACGGCCGCAACGGGACAATCGCCGGGAATGGAAGCATCACTGGGGCGGCCCTGCGCTTAATTCGGACGCAATCCCGAAGGTCGCTCCGA
Source organism: Methylobacterium adhaesivum (assembly GCF_022179065.1). GTDB lineage: Bacteria > Pseudomonadota > Alphaproteobacteria > Rhizobiales > Beijerinckiaceae > Methylobacterium > Methylobacterium adhaesivum. Next base: position 68,872 of record NZ_BPQD01000020.1, on the reverse strand, counting down.
TCCAGTGCAGGAGCAGACCGATGATACGCACATCGTTCTGCCGCGAGCTGCTTTGGTGGTGCCGCTTTGTCGTGTAACGGGTCTTCTCTTCGTTCGTCCTATAGGCAGGATGTAGCCTCGGCCGTGGGATTGAACGGTGTGCTGACGCACCCGCAGCCTGTCCCGCCCTTGACCTCAGTTGACGGCAGAAGAGTCACCGAGGGGTTAATGCCGCAGCGCAGCAAACGATTTATCCCACTGTGTTGAAGAGGATGGCGATGCGGGACCGATTCGTACGGATCACCGTTGGAGCGGCGCTGCTCCTGCTGGGGCTCCTGGTGGCGCAGCCCTACGTGACGGCATTCCTGTTCGCCGCACGCACCCCACGGGCAATCACGGCTCGGGGAGAACTGGCACCCGCCGAGGCCTCCACCGTCGCCCTGTTCGCCCGGGCCAGCGCCTCGGTGGTTCACGTCTTCGTGCAGGCCGCAGCCCAGAATCGCGGTCTGTTCGGCGCGGACAGCGAAGAGGGCGGCGAGCAGGACGGCGGTGGATCGCAGACGGGAACGGGGTTCGTCTGGGACGCGGCAGGCCACATCGTCACCAACAATCACGTGGTGGCCGCCGCCGCGCAGGGCGGCAGCTCCGTCTCCGTGCGCCTCGCCTCCGGGGCGGTGGTTCCGGCGCGAATCGTCGGCACGGCCCCGAACTACGACCTCGCCGTGCTGCAACTCGGCCGCACCGCGCCGCCGCCACCCCTTGCCATCGGCACCTCGGCCGATCTGAAGGTCGGTCAGTCGACCTACGCCATCGGCAACCCGTTCGGCCTTGACCACACCCTCACCACGGGGGTGGTCAGCGCCCTCCAGCGCCGTCTGCCGACGGCCGAGGGACGCGAACTCTCGGGCGTCATTCAGACCGATGCGGCGATCAATCCAGGCAATTCCGGCGGCCCGCTCCTCGACTCGGCCGGCCGGCTCATCGGCGTCAACACGGCGATCTTCTCGCCCTCGGGGGCGAGTGCCGGCATTGGATTCGCCATCCCCGTCGACGTGGTCAATCGCGTCGTGCCCGAACTCATCCGCAACGGGCGCACCCGCAATCCCGGGATCGGCATCATCGCTGGTCAGGAATCCGTCGCCGCGCGACTGGGCATCGACGGCGTCGTGGTGGTGCGGGTGCTGCGTGGCTCTCCCGCCGCGCAAGCCGGCCTGCGCGGCGTCGATCCGCAGGCCGGGACCCTCGGCGACATCATCGTGGCCGCTGGCGACCGCCCCGTCCACCGCCTCGCCGACCTCACCGCTGCCATGGCGGAGGCGGGCGTCGATGCGGCCCTGGAGTTGACCGTGGAGCGCGACGGACGCACCCGTCGGGTCCGCGTCACGACGACGGATGTGGCGGACGCACGGCCGTGAGCGACCGTCCCCGACGCAGGTCGCGAAACCCCGGACACGGGCGGTGTCCCGACCAAGCCGCCCGAAAGTGGAGGGGATGAGCCATGCATCTGTCCAGGGACACATACTACAACTTCGATCTCGGGCCGACATTCGACCGTCTGATCGGCGAATTGTACTACCCCTACGAGATCGAGGTTCGGATGCGGAACTCGATCTTCCTGTTCGGTCGGTTCTCCGTCGGCCTCATCGGGCGCCCGGTGCTGTTGGCCGAGCAGCCGCGATCGCCGACGATCCTGTTCCGCTCCGGGGCCTTCTGTGAAGCTCACCCCTCGAGCAAGATCATCGTCGGTGGCGAACATCGGGTTTCGAGTGTGTCGCACAATTCGGCCGGGGTGTACGGCAAGCTGTTCTCGCATCTGTTCTCCGAGGAACAGAAGGAGTCCCTGAAGAACGAGGCTTTGGGCGTCACGCTCGGCGACGGTGTCATCCTCTCGGCCGACACCACCGTCGTCGATGGGGTCCGGATCGCCGAGGGTGCCGTGCTCGCCGCAGGCGCGGTCGCGGTCGGTGCCTGCGAGGCGTTCGGCCTCTATGGCGGCGTGCCGGCACGGTGGCTCAAGCAGCGCCTGTCCCCGCGGCAGATCGAGATCGCGACCCAATTCGATCTCGCGAAGGTCCGGGGACACTACTTGCCCGCCACCGCCGGGATCCTGCGGGACCTCGAACACGGCGATCTTTCCATCGACGCTGCGCGTGGGATGGTGGATTACATGGACGCCGTTCCGAGGATCGTCATGGCGGGCACGAGGGGGGCGAACAACGAAATCGTCCTCGGCGGCATCGAGGCCTTCCGCGTCGGTGAGCGGACGATCACCGATCCCGCGCACGAGGGGACGCTCCGGGCGTATTTCGATCAGGCTCGCGGCCCGCGCGGGACGATCCAATGGTCACCCGACATCTTTCATGCCATCGGGATCGCTTAGAGCATCGTCCCGACAGCTGGCTTCCGACTATCGGGTAAAGACGATGCTCGAGCGTTTCGCGCCGGACGCGTCACGAACGATCCACGACCCACACGAGGGACCGATGCGTCTCGCCCTTGGATTCCCGACCCTCCTCGTCCTTCTCCTGACGCCCGCCGTGCAGGCGGGGGAGGGGGCTCGCGCACGCGCTGCCCGGCTCCCCTGTCCGCAGGACGCCCCCGAGGGCGTGCGCCTGCCCGACCGGCCGGACTGCGCCGGGCGCCTCTCGCCACCGGCGCGGGGGGACGACGGCTTTCGCGAGATCGGCGGCGTGCGCCTGCGCATCGGTGGCCGGGTGAGCGCCGAATACGGCGTTGCCCGATGACGCTCCTGCTCGCCGGCTTCGGATTGCTGCTGCTGTGGTGGCTCGGCCGCAACGCCCTGCGACGCTCGCCGGCGCGCACGGCCCGCCTGCTGCGGCGGATCGGTGGCTATGGCGCCCTCGCGGCGGCTGGCCTGGTCCTCGTCCGGGGCCGCCCCGAACTCGGAGTGATCCTGGTTCTGGCCGGCCTCTGGCTCCTCGAAGGGGGCACGGGCCTGCGGCGCCGCTGGCGCGCTTTCACGAATTGGGTCCGGGGGAGGGGGCGCCTACAGGCGGATGTGCACAGCCGGCCGGCCGGCGGGCGTGAAGACGCTGAGCCGGATGCCGACCCGCGGCCGCGCCGTCCGGCGGACCCAGGGACGATGACGCAGGAGCAGGCCTATGAGATCCTGGGGCTTGAGCGCGGGGCGTCCCTCGAGCGCGTCCGCATGGCTCACCGGACTTTGATGAAGCGGCTCCACCCCGACCAGGGGGGGACGGCCGAGCAGGCGGCGCGCGTCAACGCGGCCCGGGACAGGCTGACGAACCGACATCGCTGATACTCCACGCGCGTGCCAGAGGGGGGAATTTACGAGACAACGTCGTTCACCGGCACGACGGACCGACCGCGCGGAGCGGTGCGGCGTCGCGCGGAGCGAGGGCCGATCCGTACGGGATCGGCCGATCCGGTCAGCTTCGGGTAGCGAAGCAGGAGAAGCCGCTGCGCTTCAGGGCGTTGCAGGCATCTTGCGCAGCATCCTGCTCGGAGAAGCCCGAGAAACGCGCGCGGTAGAGGGTCGCCCCGCCATGCTCGACCTTCACCGTGTAGGGAGCGGCACGGGCCAGGGAGCCGCCAGCGCGGTTGCGGGCCTCGGCCAGCATCGATTTCGCCTTGTCCTCGTCGTCCATGGCGCCGAGCTGGATCACCCAGGCAGTGGGCGTCGCCTTGGCGCCCGACACCGTCTTGGGGGCGGATTCAGTGCGTGCGCCGTCGACGGAGGCGAGGCGGGCGGGGCTCTTCGTGGCCATCGGGAACGGGGCGGCGGGTGCCGCCGGGGCGTAGGCCTGAGCGCTGGCGGGCAGGCGACCCTTGGCGCCGGCGCTGCCGGGGGTGGTGGTTGCCCGGTTCGGGGAGATGTCGAGGGGCTGCGCCGTGGACGCCGTGGTCTCGATCTCCTCATCGTCGGCCGACGCCACCTGGGTGCGGGTGCGCGATGCGCCGTCCGCCACCACGGCGGGACGGGCGCGCTCGGCGACCTCGACGGTCGCCGGCGTCTGGCGGTTGCCCGCGTAGGCGCGGGGCAGGTTGGCCCGCACGAGGTCGGCCATGATCTTGTCGCGGCTCGCACCGGACTTGCCGCCGAGCACGATGGCGACGATCTGGCGGTCGTCGAGGCGGGCCGCCGTCATGAGGTTGAAGCCGGAATCGCGGGTGTAGCCCGTCTTGATGCCGTCGACGCCCTGGACGTTGCCGAGGAGGCGGTTGTGATTGCCGATGACCCGGCCGCGGAAGGCGAAGGAGCGGGTCTGGAAGTAGCGATAATAGCGTGGAAAGCGGTCCTGGATGGCGCGGGCCAGTACCGTAAGGTCGCGCGCCGTGGTGATCTGATCGGAGTCCGGCAGGCCCGACGCATTGGCGTAGTTCGTCCGGCTCATGCCGAGGGCCTTGGCCTTGGCGGTCATCATCTCGGCAAAGCGCGCTTCGGAGCCGCCGGCGATGTTCTCGCCAATGGCGCAGGCGACGTCGTTGGCCGACTTCGTCACGATCGCCTTGATGGCGTCCTCGACGGAGATGGTCGAGCCGGGGCGCAGGCCGAGCTTCGATGGCGCCTGCGCGGCGGCGTAAGGCGAAATGGTGAGGGGGGATTCTAGTGTGTAACGACCGCGCTCCAGCTGCTCGAACAGCATGTAGAGGGTCATCACTTTGGTGATGGAGGCGGGGTGGCGGAGGGAATCCTCGTTCACCGCGTGAAGGGTCTTGCCCGTCTTCACGTCGACGACCATCGCCGCGTAGGGTGGGTTGTAGCCGCCCCCGCCGCGATGATTCACCCGGCGCTTGGCCTCGGCCGGCGACGCAAGGGCAGTCAGCACCGCCGCCGCGGCGATTAGGGCGGGCAGGGAATGCTTCGCGCTCGGGCGCGACACTCGTACCAAGTCGTCCACCACGCGGTTGGGTACGCTACGCATCATGCTCACCGCTTCGGCAAACACGGCATGGCCGGTTTGCACTGCAACATGGGGACAGGTGTGGCGCTGCCGCCGTCAACCCGAAACATCTGTCAATCAGGCTAGGCGCACGCAGTTACAGCCGGGTTAATGAGGCGCACGGGATTTGATCGGTTATATTGCAGTGCGGTGCGTTCTTGACCGCAGTTGTTGCATCGCACAAATAGGAATCTGCGCTACGCGCAAGTCGTTTCGATCGTCCAGGAAGAGCCCGGTAGGGCAGGGGCAGACCATGATCACGATGACCAAGGCGTTCGACAAAACCTTCCCCCGCGCCTCCGGCGGCGGGAGCGGCCTCGAGACCACGATGAGGGCCATCTCGGCCGCCGCCAGGACGAACCAGACCGCTTGTATCGAATGGGCGGATTTCGCGCGCCAGTCCTATGCCGAGGGAACGGCCACCTTCAGGAAGCTCGCGGCCGCTCGCACCCCCCTGGCCGCTCTCGAGATCGAGATCGCCTATCTCAAGAACTCCAGCGAACGCTTGATGGCCCAGGCGCGGATTCTGGGAGACCTCTATGCAGGTCTTGTCATCAGCAAGGTATAGAAGCGACCGTTCAGTCGGGATCGGCTGCGGGTGCAGGCTGCGCGGGAGGTGCAGTCCCTCCGATCAGCTGTGTGCCTCTGCCGAGCCTTCGCACGAAGAAAAGGTCGGCGGCAGTGTGAATGAGGCCTGGGCCGAGGCGCATGGGGCGTCCGCGTCCTTTCAAACCAAAGATCGCGGCCGCTGCGACAGGCGCTGGGCCGGTAGGGCGCCGTCGCGATCCAGCACGTCGGTGACCTGCGGCGCGAGGCCGAGGGACGTCCATTCCTATCGACAAGGGTCTGACGTTTGCCGGCCTCGTCGCGGCGCGGGCCGCCGCTTTCCGTAGTTTCGACGCTTCGGCTGCCGCGCACCGCAGCCATTGACGCAGCGTCCGATCCGACCCGCACGCAGTTGGCCATGGTGGTGTGATGGTCGATCCTGGCACGCAGGCTCGCGTTCCGCGCGTGAGGAAGCCGAGGGTGGTTGAGTCAGGCGGTCCTCCCCCATCCGATACGGTGACGTTGTCTTGGACGCGCTATGCTGGCAAGGCCCACTTCATCGCGACAGGCGTTCTCGACGGACGTGCGCGAGGGGATGGAGAGCCTGCGTGGCTAGGATGAAGCTCCCCGCCCGGCGGCAGGATTGGCTGTTGCTGGGCTTGGCGTGCGTACTCGTTTTCGTGTCCATCGCGACCTACCAGCTGACGCGTCCGACGACGCTCACCGTCGCGGTAGCCCCGAAAGGCGGAAGCGAGCCTGCCCTGCTGCAGGCCTATGCGGATGAGCTGATGCGAAGAAAGCTCGGGATCCGGCTGAAGGTCGTGCCCTTCGACGGCGTTCGGGAGAGCGCGGAGGCTCTGAAGGCCGGCAAGGCCGATCTAGCCGTCGTTCGACCCGACGTCGCGATGCCTGGAAATGCCCTGACGCTTGCCGTCCTGCGTGAACTCGCGGTCTTCGTCGCGGCGCCCTCCGACGCGGGCATCAAGGGCTTCTCGGACTTGTCCGGCAAACGCCTCGGCATGCTGGCGAGCCGCACCGCCGACCGTACACTGGTCGGCACTCTCGCCGTCCATCATGACCTGGAACTCACGGAGTCCCCAGGGCAGATCGTGTCGAAGAAGGCCGTAACCCTCGTGGCCCTCGATGAAGCCGACATCGGCGCCGCCCTGCGCGATCGTCGGATCGACGCGCTGGTGATGATCACCACGCCGACCTCTCCCATCGCCAAACGACTTGTCTTCCTCATCAAGGACGAGAGCGCCGACAACGAAATCGCCTTCTTCGGGGTGGCCGATGCGACGGCTTTCCTGGCCCGCTGGCCGCGCCTTCAAGCGGTCACGCTTCCATCTGGGCTGTTTGGCGGCAACCCCCGCCTTCCCGCCGAGGACGTGGCAACCGTGGGATCGTCCTACCGCCTGATGGCCCGGGCCGACCTGTCGCGCAGCCTTGCCGCAGAGGTGACGCAGCATCTGTTCGAGATGCGCAGCGCCTTGGCCGATCGGGTGCCCGCAGCCGATGCCATTACGAGTCCGGCCTACGAAGACACCGCCGACGCCACGAGCGCGCACCTCCCCATTCATCCGGGGGCGATCGACTATTACGAGCGTGAGCAGGAGACCTTCATCGAGCGCTACGAGAGCTGGATCTACCTCGTCGCCATCCTGGGTGGCGGTGTCGGGTCGACGATAGCTTGGTTGCGCCAACGGCTCGGCCGCATCCGACGGGAGCGGATCGAAGTCGCGACGAGCCGCCTTCTCGAACTGCGTGCGGCGGCCTGTCGGGAAACCGATCGCGATCGTCTGGAGGCGATGGCGGCCGAGGTGGACGATCTGGCTGCCAGCATCGCGCGACAAGCTCTGAATCGACCGACCGAACTCCGAATGCTCGGAGCAGCCAACGTGGCCATCGACGCGACGCGCTCGACGGTGAGGCGGGTGAGCAACCTAAAGGAAAGGCCGGGAGACACCGGGCCCCCCGCTGCGCCGAGACCTCCTCCACCTGTGTAAGTCTCGTGTGGGCGGCTTGGCATTCCCCGGATAGGTAGATTTCGAGACCGCTCTCGCACAGTTCTCCCCGGCCCCGGGGCCAAAGCGATCCGCTCGTTCATGACGCGGGTGGGAGGCATGGCGTCCATCCTCCTTCAGGGTTCAGAGGGCCCATGAACTTGCGCTCAGCGCGGACCCGTTTGCTGGGGCAGGGTCAACGCGGTTCAGCGGGATGATGAGCTTGGATTTCTGTCCGGGGACAGGTCACAGGCCCACTCCTCCCTCGCCGACGATCGGTCGCCTGCAGCGCAGGCCAGACCGGCGAAGACGAAGAACGGAAGACCAAGATCGACGAGGGCCCCCGAGACCGTGGCGGCGATCAGAATTCCCCCGCAGGCGATTCTTGCCGCGCTGCGCCCGTACGTCTTGTCATCCCCCTGCCGAGCTTGCTGAAAAGGTCGGAAGATCTGGAGTAGGATCATGGTGAAACACAGGAGACCGATGACGCCGAGATTCGACAGCACGGCCAATAGGAAGCTCGATGCCCTGATGCTCCCCAGTCCGCCACCCATGCCAGATGTGTCGACGAAGTTCTGAAACGCGGTCTGATTCCATTGCGCCCGCTCCAGTCCGGACTGACTCGCGGACTTTCCGACAATCGCAACATCGAGAAAATCGAGAATCGCCTGTGAGGCGGGGGGCGTCAGCGCGATGCCTAAACCAAGCAGCAGCGTCGCCAGGGGAGCGAGCGCCAGAAATACGAACGTCGTGGCCGGGGCGCGTCCTCGAGACACACGAAGAAGCGAGCTGGCATAAAGCACTGCCACGAGCAGGGGGGTCGCAACGTAGGCCGTGGTCGAGGTCGAGAACGCTAGGAGCATAAGCGATGCGAGGCTCAGCGTCCCGGTCAACCAGGGCTGGTAGCCTAAAAGCCAGAGCTGCGCCGTAAACCCGAGCGATCCGACAGTGGCGTAAGAGAACGCGGAGGTTTCCGTGAAGGAGCCGACGATCCGCCGAAGACCGCCCGTCGTCTCCTCAAGGTGAAGCTGATAGTCGGCGTTCCGAATGAAATCGAGGAGGAAGCCCGTGCCCGTCAGACCCGTCGCCAGATCGATGCCCGCGAGGATGATGTTGACACCGGCATAAACCAGCAATGCCCTCAAGACGCGGACAAAGCCGCGAGGCCTTGCGGCATAGGTCAGGACCGCCAAAAAGCAGACGATGTCCGCAATGAGATAGATGGATTGCGTTATGTTGCCCGAGGTAGGCCCGAGGGGTACCAGGACGACGGAGGGGCCGTGTTCGGTCGCGCCGATGGCGTTTACCCCCGTCGCACCTGCAAAGAGGCGTGGCAGCAGAAATGCGCCCGCGATCCCGTAGGCCGCGAGGGCGCAGAACCAGAACCCTTCGCGTGGAAAGGTCAGGCTGCGCAGGACCGGACCGAAACGATTCGGACTTGCAAAGACGGCAATGGCGAAGAACCCCAGCATCAAGTGAGCGGGCTGAATCGTTCCCGATCCGCCGAGCAGGATGGCGGCCGCTGCTCCGAGGAGGGTCAGAGGAATGAACGCGCCGAGCGCGAAGTCCGGCCCCCGGAAGAGGGCAATCAGACCGAGCAGCATCGTCACGGCCCCGATCGGCTCGATGCTCATCCGATACGGCTTTCCCTTCGAGTTTGGGCTGTCGCGCGCTTATGACGGAAGCGTCGAAGATTCATCGCAATTCGTAATCCGCGCATGGGGAACCGTGCCCCCGGAATGGCTCGCGAACACCCTGCGTTGAGAAACGAATATGAATCTCTGTCTTGGCCGACCGTCTTGCGCCAATCCGGGATCCATCTCGGCGTCGAGGACTTCGAGAAGCTGGATCGGTCGACCTCTTCCGCGGAATGCCTCGTTGCGAAATGCATTCGCAAGAGCGGGCCAGGGGCGGGCCACGAAGGAAAGCGACGCTTACTTGCGCCCGGAGCGTAGACGTTTGACCGCCTCGGCACGATTCGGCGGCCACCAGCGTCGATGGGTGCGCCAAACCGGCTCACAGAAGGCGGCCGCAATCAGGCCGAGCCCGTAGCCGATTTGGCAAGCAAACCAGATGCTCGACGCCGCCATCACGGTCTCGCCCATCGAACGACCGGACGCGAGCGAAAGTCCTGCGCCGATGACGACGGAGACCGTCAAGCTGGCGGCGAACGGGAGAAAGGAAATGACGAAGGCGATTAGGAAGCCGACGCAGAATGCACCAGCGCAAATCTGGGTCATGAGGCGCTCCAGCCCGCTCCATGGTCCCGATTAGGACGATGGTCTCTGCACGTTCGCACGATGCGACATCCACCCGATCGACGTGCAACCGGTCTGCGAGACTGGCACCTTCTTCGTGAACGAAACGATATCGTCTTGCTGCGTCGCCGCCGATTCTGTCAGAGATTCGTCCGATTGAACAGATGGGTGAGCTCAGGGCTGAGAATTCTCCGACGGGACACCCCGCGGCGTTCGAAATGCCAGACATCATTCAGGCAATCGATGCTGCTCTCGCGGGGCTTCGCCTCGCCGAAAATCGCGGATAGCTCGAGAGGTTCAGAACGCCATGTGAGAAGAGGTCCAAGACAAGCGGGCGATAGGCCCGGACATTCGCGGACACCGTATCGTCCACGAGATCCGGGCCACGCTGTCGCGGGGGGAGACGTCCGAGGCATTCACAGACACTCCACAACATCGCGTGGACAGTTTCGACAGTCTGTTCCGGGGGGGCATTGATCGGGATGATCTGCTTGATCAAACCATAGACTTCGTTTCTACAAGATTGTATAGCGCTCAGATTCTCCCTTTTTCTAAGCCTTTTGGATGATATGATATAATAATACAATGCAAACCCGCTTTTCTCATGAAAGGCGAGATAAATTGAAACGATTTCCTGAAATTTTATTGTATCTGTTGATGGTGAGTTTAATGTTGATGTGATATTGGTCACGAGTTCTGTGACGAACGGATACGCTGCCGCTTCGAGTAGGGTCCACTTGTCCGGAAAGTAATAGTTGATCAAGGCCGGCGTGACGCCCACGATCTCAGCGATCTCGCGGCGCTGAATGTCCATCCTCGGACGCAGATTCATGATCTTCCGCGACTGCTCGATCAACTTGTCCCGCCCGACTTCACGCTCGCTCTGCCTCGGGCGTCCACGGAGGCGATTCAAATCATGAGACGCACTGGTCATCAAGTTGCCTTTGTTTGACTTGACGGACTTTCGAATATGCTAAATGCGAATTAGAATGGTCGATGTTCATTCGATATATTGATTGTGGTGCTCAAATGATTGGGCGATGAAGTCACGCATTTCGCTGATGAAGCGGTCAATCCCGTATTGTCGCGCATGCGAAACGGCGATCTCGGATGAGAAAGAAAGCCGGCTGCAGCGATCCACGGCCTCGAGAAGGGCATCGACGGTCTGCTCCATGAAGAACGTCCCGGTGACGCCGTCGATCACGGTTTCGGTTGCGCCGCCTCGGCCGAAAGCGACGACCGGGCGACCGCTTGCCATTGCCTCTAGCGGAACGATGCCGAAGTCTTCCTCGCCGGGGAAAATCAAGGCTTTTGCCCGGGCATAGTGATGCTGGAGCGCAGCGAAAGGTTGCGAGCCGAGTATCTGGACGGTCGGACCCGCGAGCGCACGAAGCTCATCGAGCATCTCTCCGCCGCCAATGACGATGAGCTTGAGACCGGCACGATTGAAAGCTTCAACAGCGAGTTCCGGGCGCTTGTAGCGGACCAGTTCACCGACCATGAGGTGATAATCGCCCAGCTCTTCGGGCGGCACGGGAGCGAAGGCGGCCGTATCGACGGGGGGATGGATCACCGTCGCGTCGCGCCGATAATAACTGCGTAGGCGCTGGGCGACGGTGCGCGAATTCGCCACGAAGTCGTGAACGCGATTGGCCGAAACCGCGTCCCATGTCCGGATGTAGTGCGACAGGGGCGGCATGAGCCAGCGTGTCAGCGGCCCGCTACGCTCACGGTAATCATGGAACATGTTCCACACGTACCGCATCGGGGAGTGACAATAGCAGATGTGTAGAGCCCCCGCTGGCGGAATCACCCCCTTGGCCGGACCCGATTCACTGCTGATCACGAGATCGTAACCACGCAGATCAAGTTGTTCCAAAGCCATCGGCATCAGCGGCAGATACGATTTGTAGGCGCGTGCCGCTCGCGGCAGTGATCCGATGAACGACGTCGTGACACGATGAGCACGGATCGTCGGCGACATCGCGCCTGGGACGTAGACATGGGTGAAGATGTCCGCCTGGGGATAAAGTTGGCAAAGGGCTTCCACGACCTTTTCTCCGCCCCGCATCCCGACCAGCCAGTAATGGACGATCGCGACGCGTGGCTCCTTCTGACCTCGCGACTGCGAAATGATGGATCCACCGCGACCCGGATTCGACGTGCCGGAGGTGGATCGGCAGGCGGAGTCGGCTTGGTCATGAGAGTGAGACGAGTCGAAATAGGCCGTCATTTCCTGACCTTTAATCACGCTTCTGTGAGTTGAGCGGCATCGATCGTCAATTGATTGGTCCAGGGCATCGCGCGAACGTCCTATGTTAGGCGCCTGCGACATGCGTCTGTCCTAGCCCTGCCAGCTGCGAGTGCTATCGGTCGCCATATGAACACCGTGGTGTGCAAATTAGTCGATATTAATTTCTAAAATAATCTGGAAAACCGTCTTTTATTTGCGTTAATGATTGGTTAACGATCCCATACCGCAGTGCAGTGAGCATCCGCTTAGCTTGGCCCGGAGAGGGGGATCTCGTCATGATCAGCAATCCGAGCCCGCAGTCATTTGTTACGATGACGCGTCGCGTGACTGGCGTAACAGCGGAACGGTATCGCCAGGATACTCAGGATCGTCTGAAGCGCGGTTTCGACATCACCTTGGCGACGGCGATCATCCTTGCATTCCTTCCCCTGTTGGCGATCATTCTCGCGGCCCTTCTTGTCCAGGGACGCCCGTTCCTCATTCGACATCAACGTGTGGGACGTCGGGGGCAGCTCTTTCCATGTCTGAAGTTTCGCACGATGGTGATCAATGCCGATGCGAAGCTTCAGGAGCACCTCGCCGCCAATGCTGAAGCACGGGCCGAGTGGGAAGCGACCCGTAAGCTAAAGGTCGATCCGCGTGTGACGGCGTTCGGGCAGGTTTTGCGCAAGAGCAGCCTGGATGAACTTCCGCAACTCATCAATGTCCTGCGCGGTGAGATGAGCCTCGTCGGACCGCGCCCCATCGTATCGGCCGAAGTCCGGCACTACGGCAGTTCCATGAGCTTCTACGAACAGGTCCGTCCCGGCATGACCGGCGTCTGGCAGATCAGTGGTCGGAACGACACCTCGTACGCTCAGAGGGTCGCCCTCGACTGCGAGTATGTCGCGACGCGCAGTTTCCGGGGCGACCTCACCATCCTTCTGCGGACGTTGCCGGCGGTTCTGGCCGCTAGAGGCAGCTATTGAGCGGCCGTCGACGGGCTTGGGCCGCCGAGACCCTGTCATGAGAGGAAGTCCCAGCGGTTACGCCATCAACGGGCGCTTCCTCTCCCAGGCTCTGACCGGTGTCCAACGTTATGCTCACGAGGTTGTGGGCGCTCTGGACCGAAATCTTGCGGCCTCGCGTCGACGCTGCACCCTCATCGCACCGCCGAGGCCCTGTTCCATACCGCGGTTGCGGGCCATCGAGATCCGTTCGACCTCGGCCCTCGGTGGTCATGCATGGGAGCAGACGATGCTGCCGATGGCTTGGCGTGGTCCCCTGCTCAACTTGTGCAACACGGCTCCCGTTCTCGGCACCTCTCAGGTGGTCTGCATCCACGACGCCAACGTGTTCAGGATGCCGAGGAGCTATAGCTGGTGCTTTCGCGCTCTGTACCGCACTCTGCAACCCATCATCGTCCGGCGGGCGGTTCGGATCGCGACCGTCTCGCACGATGCCGCGCGGCAACTGGCGCAACACTTACCCGTTGCTTTGCGCGACGTGGAGATCCTGCCGAACGGACACGAGCACGCCCTTCGGTGGGACGCGGCCGCCGCCCAGGTCTTTCGTGAGACACCGCAGACACGGCCCTTCGTCCTCGTCCTCGGAAGTCAGGCCCGGCACAAGAACATCGGTCTGGTCTTCGGCCTCGCCGAGCATCTCGATGCCATCGGAGTCGATCTTCTCGTCGCGGGGGGCGATGGCAGCATCTTCACGGGGACCGAGACTGTTCGGGCGGCTAACATCCGGATGCTCGGACGGGTCTCGGACGACGACCTCGCCCTGCTGTTCGCGCGGGCGCTTTGCTTGGCCTTTCCCTCCTTGACGGAAGGGTTCGGCCTCCCGGTTCTTGAGGCGATGGCGCTCGGATGCCCGGTCGTTTCCTCTGACCGCAGCAGCCTGCCGGAGATTTGCGGCGAGGCTGCGCTGATGGCGTCTCCTGAGGATCCTGGCGCCTGGCTCCGGCACCTCACCGCCCTCGCGGGCTCGTCCGCCCTGCGCGAAGACCTCCGTGGGCGGGGCCGGATCCAGGCCGCCCGGTATTCCTGGGACGAGACAGCCGCCGGCTACGCCGATCTCTGCGGGGACTTGTCCTGATGGCGGGCGATCTTTCGGTGCCGGAGCGGATGCGGATCCTGCACGTCCTGAACCACACCCAGCGGCTCAACGGCAATGTCCATGCCGCCATCGATCTGGCCTGTGCCCAGGCCCGGCTCGGCCATTCCGTGACCCTGTGCAGCGGCGGTGGAAGCTTCGACGATCTCCTCCGCGCGCATCGTATCGACGTGGTCCGCGTCGATCAGAGGCGCCGCCCTCTCACCATCCTGCGCGCCGCCTTCGCCCTCGATCGGCACATTCGCTCCGCCGACATCGTTCACGCCCACATGATGACGAGTGCCCTTCTGGCGTGGCCGGGCTGTCTCCTGAGGGGCGTGTCCCTCGTCACCACGGTACACAACGCCTTCGAGCGCAGCGCCATCGCGATGGGAGTCGGGCGGCGCGTGATCGCCGTCAGCGCGGCCGTCGGCCGGTCCATGGCCCAACGCGGAATCTCCGTCCGGCGCCTGCGCGTCGTCCTCAACGGAACCATCGGTTCCCCGCGCGTGGACCTGGAGCCGGGCCAGCCGTCCGCCGCTCCCCGCGCTACGCCGATCCCCCCGGCGGTGGAGACGTCCACGGGCCGGACCGCAGACATCCCCGGCTCGACGGGCCCGAGACTCCTGTTCATCGGCGGTCTCCATCCGCGCAAGGGCGTCACGGATCTCCTCGTCGCGTTCGAACGCGTTCATGCCGTCGATTCCCGCAGTCGCCTCACCCTCGTGGGGGAAGGACCCTACGAAGCCGCCTACAGGGAGCAGGCCGCCCGTATGACCTGCGCGTCGGCGGTGACGTTCGCCGGCGGTCAGTCGGATCCCCGACCCTTTCTCGCGGCCGCCGATGTCTTCGTTCTCCCGTCGCTTGCCGATCCGGCTCCCCTCGTTCTCTCGGAAGCCCGCGCGGCGGGCTGCGCCGTCGTCGCCACGGCGGTGGATGGGATCCCGGAGCTGCTCGAGAACGGCCGCGCTGGCATCCTGGTGCCACCGAGCGATCCCGCGCGGCTGGGGCACGCGCTTCTCTCGCTGATTAAGGACCCGAGCGAACTCGCCCTGTGGCGGCGCAGGAGCCAGTACAACATCGAGCACCTCGGTATCGATCGTGTCGTCCGCGAGACCCTGGCGGTCTACGCCGAATGCTTGCGGCCGATCGTGAGGCGGCCGCCCCTCGCCCCCGTCGCGCAGGGGCGCACCCGTACGGCCGCCGGAGAATGGAGAGATTGACATGGCAAGTTCCGCGAATGCTGCCGTCGCGGTCTTGACCGCCGGCCAGGCAAAGGGTGCGGACCACGACACCCATGCCATGGGGTATGCCGCCGGCAGCCCAGCCAAGGAAAAGCGCCCCCTCGAAGCCTGCCTCATCTACGCCACCTATGGGCGCCCCGAGACCCTGTCCCAAACCTATCAAGCCATCGGGCGGCAGACGGTGCGTCCGAACTCCGTCATCGTCTCCTGCGTTCGGCAGGGCGATGCGGGGACCCTCGTGGGGCGCGACGAAGTCCGGGTCGTCATCGGCGACAAGGGGTCGTGCCGACAACGCAATCTCGGCCTCTCTGTCATCCCCGCCACCACCGACGTCGTCGTCTTCTTCGACGACGACTTCGTCCCCCATCCGCGGTGGATCGAGGCGGTCCTGTCGGTGTTCGACGCACGCCCCGAGGTGGGCGCCGTGACGGGACATCTCCTGGCGGACGACATCAAGGGGCCGGGCCTGTCCGTCGAAGAGGCCTTCCGTCGGGTCGAGGCTGCGCCGGCCGGCGACCCCTCCTGGATGGTCGAGCCCTACAGTCCCTATGGCTGCAACATGGCCTTCCGCCGTTCGATGATCGAGGGGATGACCTTCGACGAGCGTCTCGTCCTCTACGGTTGGCTCGAGGACCGGGATTTCGGCGCTGCGATCGCGAAACGCGGGGCCCGCACCGTCAAGGTCGGCGCCGCCCTTGGCGTGCACATGGGAATCAAGCGTGGCCGTACGTCGGGCGTTCAGCTCGGCTACTCGCAGGTCGTCAACCCGGTCTATCTCAACCGGAAGGGAACGATGCGCGCAGGGCTCGTGGGTCGACACATCTTCGGCAACGTCGCGAGCAACCTCGTTCGGGCGTTGCGACCGGAGCCCTTCATCGACCGTGCGGGGCGGCTTCGCGGCAACCTGATGGGTTTTCTCGATCTCGCGCGCGGCCGGATCACTCCGGAAAAGGCAGCAACCCTGTGACGATCGAACCGCCTCGAACCTGGCCGCGATCCGTTTCGCCTCCTTCCGGGCTCGAACAGACCGCTGCCCCGCCGGACGCTCGCTCGACGCCCTCCTTCGATCTCGGGGAGGTCGCCGGAGCGGTCTGGCGTCGGCGCCTGCCCCTGGGCCTCTGGCTCGTCCTGTGCCTTGCCCTCTCGGGCTGGTATCTCAAGGTCGCGCCGATCACCTACACGGCGGCCACCATGGTGATCCTCGAGCCGCGACAGGCACTTGGACCTTCGCCATCGACATCGCAGACTGTCGTGGCGCCATCCCTCGACGTGGCGCAGGCCGAAAGTCAGATCCAGGTTATCCGCTCCGAACGCATCCTGGCGAGCGTGTTCGATGTCCTCAACTTGCAGGAGGCACCGGAGCTCGCGGGAAGCGGCCCCGGCATCCGCGAGCGGCTGACGACGGCCCTCGGACTTGGCGATCCTGTCTCCGTGAATGTCGGCGACGCGCGAGCGCGCGCCTTCCAAGCGTTCACCGATCGGGTGGGCGTCCGGCGCCTCGGACAGTCCTACGTCCTCGAAGTTTCGTACCAGGCCGCCAGTCCGGAGCAGGCCGCGCGCGTCGCCAACGCGACCGCCGTGCAATACATCAAGGCTCAGATCGACGTGAAGGCGGCGGCGGCGCTGCAGGGCACCGAGTATCTGCGCGGACGTATCATCAATATCGATGCCGAGCAGCGCGCCGCGTCCGAAGGGGTTCGGGAGGGCCGGATTCCCGACATGCTGTTTTCGGACGCCGATGCCCGCATCATCGGCGCAGCCCTGCGTCCGCTCAGTAAGTCGTCGCCCAAAAGCGGCCTGATCGTCGCTTTCGCCCTCACGTTCGGCTTGGTGACCGGTCTCCTAGCCGTTGCCGTCCGCCATGCATTGGACCGGACGCTCAACACCCGACGCCAGGTCAGAGCGACCCTGGGCGTCGAGTGCCTCGGTGTACTGCCGAGGGTGGGTCGAGGCCGGGACCTCAAGCGCAATGGTCTCCTGCCCCTGGCGCATCTGGCGATGGATCAGCCGAATTCGCCTTTCGCCTCCGGCATGAGGAGCATCCGCACCGGCATCCTGCTGGCGATGCCCAACCGGAAACAGGTGATCGGCATCGTGTCCTGGGCGCACGGCGAAGGCCGCAGTACCGTGGCGATCAATCTGGCCTATCTCCTGTCCGTTCCGAGCGATACCGTCGAGCTCGTCGATGCCGACCTGCACAATCCGACGCTGACCGCCGTCCTCACTCCCCAGGCATCCGCCGGTTTGAACGAGGTGCTCCTCGACGGACCGGGTTCCCCGGACAACGTTTCGCTCTCGCTCTCTCCGGTCCTCGGTTTCATTCCGGCGGTGAGGGCGATGCAGGATGCCGATCCCAATCTCAATCTCGGTTCCGAGCGGATGCGGACACTGCTCGGGCGCCTGTGCGCAACCCGTAACGTCGTGCTCGATCTCCCCCCCCTCGCCGCAGGCTCGGATGCCCGTGCTCTCAGCCCGCATCTCGACGGGATCGTGCTGGTCATCGAGGCGGGTCGCACGACGATCGAGGAAGCCGCCGAGGCGGTGCGGCTTCTACAAGCCTCACAGGGGCGTGTCATCGGCGTGATCCTCAACAAGGCACGGCGCGTGTAGCGATCCCGCATCCTCGGTGGTGAAGTGCCGGCTTGTCCGAACGTCCGGCCGGGTTCGTTCCAAGGCAGCATCGGCCGAAGCTCCACCGTCACCGTGCCATCCGGCGGAGACGCTGATCCAGAGAATCGAGTCAGGGGCCGTGCTCACAGACGGCCGAGACCGAGGGGGTACGATCGTGCGTCCAATGCGTGTGCTGCTGTTCCCCGGCATTACCGGCGAGGACCGCCTCTTCGCGGACACCATGGCTCTGGCATTTCCGCACGACGAGACCGAGACCGTCCGCTATCCTGGCATCATCGCCCCGTCCGTCGAGCTGATGGATCTCTCGACCGCGGCGGACAGAATCGCCTCCCGGATCACGGCCGCCGCCGCGCCCGAGCCCATGCTTCTCGTCGGCTACAGCTATGGTGGCAATCTGGCCTTCGAGGTCGCCCACCGGCTGATCGCGCGGGGTGGCAGGATAACGCGGCTGATCCTCGTCGATCCCGCCCTGCCGAACACCGCTTTCCGGCTCCATGGCAACGAGCCCGCTCAAGACCTCGCCGGCGAACCGGTCCCGTCCGGCCTGTACGCCGTGCGTCCCGTCCGCATCGCCCTGTCCTTGGTCGGCTTTCTGCTGCCGAGCCGGCTGCGCAGGAAACTGACGCGACGGATTCTCTACGACCTCCGCGTACACGCCCGACGCAGGTGGGTGCCTCAGCCGATCGCCGCCCCAGTGCTCCATATCGTGTCCGCGCAGCTGGCGCCGGCCGTGTCCGAGGGATGGATGCGGCTGTGCCCGCTGATCCGCCAGGTGGTGGTCCCCGACAGCCACATCGATATCCTGCGCCTGCCCGGACGAACGGACGTCGCCAACGTGATCCGGATGGAATTGGACGCCCTAGGTGTGGACTGTCTTGAGGCTCCGGCCTTACTCGACAGTGCTGGGTTTTGACGCAAAGGGCTCCGCGCGCGCTGGCCGATGCAACGTCGCCTCGTCACGGAGCGCCGCGAGGGCGGCCGCATGCGCGTGGGCCATACCGAAGCGAAACCGATATCCCGCCGCGAGCAGGCGCTCGTTGGGAAAGCGCATCCGCCAGCCGGGATGACGAAGCGGAGAGCGCCGGAACCGCAGGAAGTCGCGCAGCCAGTCGACGATCCACGGCACCGCCGGGACCCGGAAACGCCGGTCACCGCTCGCCGCGAAGGCTTTTCGCAGGAAATCGGCGTGGGTCGGCTCGCCGAAATCGTCCTCGGAGAGGTTGAAGGTCTCCACGCTGCCGGGGGCGCCGGCACCCGCGAGGGCCCGCGCCATCGACCAGATGATCGCATCGGAGACATCGCCGACATAGACGTGGTGCGCGTGCCGATGCGCCGTCAAGGCCCGTTTGACCCGGCTCCATTCCCGGATCTCGATGATCTGGGCGACGCTGACGACGACCGCCGGGCGCAGTACGACGTAGCGGACGGACCGGGCTGCCCGTCGCAAGGCGCCTTCGCCTCCGAGCTTGGTCCGTCCGTAGGCCCGTGTCTGATCGACGGCCCAGTATTCGGTGGGCACGTCCCGATCGGCGGTCAGTACCGGTGAGTCCTCGGCGGCCGTCCGCTCGACACCGCTGCCGTAGACCGCGACGGAACTCGTGTAACAGAATGCCGTCACGCCGGCCCTTTCGGCTGCAGCGGCGAGGAGACCGGTGGCCGTGACGTTCGCCATCTCCATGCGCGTTGGTTCGGCCATCTCCGCAGCGATATGCAGAACCGCCTGGCAATCTTTCACGAGGTCATCGTAATCGCCGGCCTCCTGCAGGTCGAAGCGCCGCCACGCGATGGTGTCGTCCTCGGTCCGCGAGCCGGGCGGGACCTTCGAGGTCGTCGCACGGACTCGGTAGCCGCGTTCGATCAGATCGGCGACGACCACACGCCCGATCCGCCCCGTCGCTCCCGTGACCAGGACGCGGGGCGCGGTGGCGCGTGCCGGCGATAACCGCGAGTCCGTCAGCACTGGGGTGTCGCTCCGTCGCTCGGCCTCGCCTTTCAGATGATCGGCGAGCCGAATCGCGAGGGCGACGATCATCTGTGTCGGGTTGCAGTGGCTCGCCGTCGGAAACACCGAACTGCCGGCCACATACAGACCCTCGATGCTGTGGACGCGGCAATTCGCGTCCACCACGCCGTTCGTGGGGGATTCCGCCATGCGGGTGGTTCCGGTCGGATGGGCCACATCCCTGAACGTCGCCGGCATGTCGCCTCCCTCGCGGACCCAATCGGCGAGGATGGGAGCCGGAAGCGCCATGCGGGCGGATTCGTCCGCGACGAGCCGAGCCAGCCGGCGCAGGGAACGCGATTCATCCGGGTGGACGCGCCAATCGATCTGCGGCAGCCGGACACCGAAACGGTCCTCCCGCTCCGACAGGCCGACACGACTGTCGCGATCGGGCCTCTGCTCGCACATGCCGTCGAGGGTCAGGGCCGCGTATCTGCGCGGCACGCCGTTGCGCGCGACGAAGTAATCCGCGAGACCACGGACGACGAGCCTGGCATGGGTTGCGACGATGCCCAGATCGGCCATCGATCGCGGTTCTCCTCCACGGAGGCGGCGCAGGGCATTCCAGGGATCGTCCGCCGCGACATCCTCGCCGAGCCAGACGGCCGCATTGAGCAAGCCTTCGGATCGCTGAAGCTCCGGGCTGAGGCGCAGGCCAGCACGGAACAGGTGGCCGCGGACGTTGTAGCGTCCCAGTCGCCTCTGAAGCCGCGCGGCATCGGCGATGCTGAACGTGGCGACCGAGCCGCGCAGGTGATCCATGAAATAGCGTCCGACGAGGTCGCGATCGTTGCCGAGGCCGCCCGGCACGATCGCGTTCGACGTGAGCAGGAGCCTGGGATTCTCGATGCCTCCCGAACACAGGACGACGGTCCGGGCACGAAGCGTCCTTCGCTGTCCGTCCGGTCCGGCGAAGACGACCGACCGTACCGCCCGGCCTGACGGAACCGGGTCGACCCGTAGAACCGTCGCACCGGTGATCACCGTGATGTTGACACCGACCTGATCCGTCAGATGGCGCCCGAAACGCATGTATTCATAGAGATATGTCTCGGCCGTGTCGCGACTGTACTGCCAGAGGGCCGGCTGGAGCAGACGCGCATCCGGCATCGGCCCCGGCACCTCGCGCCGTGATGCGGCCCAGAACCGTGCATCGCTCGGCCAGCGTCCCGCGGCGAGGCCGAGATGGGCGGCGCTGCGGTCGAGGTAGACGTCGAGGTCCGCGATCGACATGGGCCAGCCCGAACCCGGAACCCAGGATCGTTTCTCCAGATCCTCGGCGTCGAAGGGGGCGCAACGGCCACCCCAGGTATGAGAACTCCCACCGAGGATGCGGTTGCGCACCGCCCATTGGTCGGGCGTGCGCGGATAGCCGATATTCTCGACGGCGTTCAGGGCATCTGCGGCCTCGCTACGTGCCGTGGTGCCGCTCTCGAGGAGCACGACCCTCAGGCGCGTTCCGGACAACTCGCGCGCGAGGGTGCTGCCCGCCGGACCCGAGCCGACGAGGCAGACGTCGCAATCGGCGGGAACCGAAGGGGCGTCGCCATTGTGCAAATCCAGCATCGGCATGTCACCGGTCACCCATTCACCGGTCACTCACGGGTGGCACGACCCCGGTCCGAGGGACCTCCTCCATCGGTGACGGTCTCGTCGCCAAAGGAGCCCTGACCAGAGGGACTTGTCTTTTAACGCTCGGACGACGCGACAGCCGTTGCGATGCGATGAACTGCAGCCGACTTCCAACCTGCTTGATCCATTGGCGCGGCGAGCGTCGGGGAATTCCCATGACCCTGGCGAGGCGCAACCGCAGATCCTCGGGCGGAACCGACCAGAACCACGAATCCCGATCCCGGACTAAGGCATACAGGTCCACGAAGCCGGTCTTCTTCTCCATGGGCAGATGCCAGACGCACCGCCCGCTATCGATATCCTCCGCCGTGACGTTGTTGAGTCGCAGCGCCGTCCACATCCGGCGGATATGCGGGTCGCCCGTCCCGGTCGGCATGTTGAGGATCGCGTAGGCGAGGCTGAGCAGGTGCTCCTCCGTGAAGACCAGGACCTCGCCAGGTGGCGCCGCGATGAGCCGGTCCCATAGGTCGGCGGCAACCCGATGGATGTCGGCGAGGCGGTCCCGCGTCGCTGCGAAGAGTTCGCCGCCGGAGAAGTTCGGCACGAAGTCGAAGTCCCGGTCTGCGAGGAGCCGGGCCGCCGGCACCATGTCACGTCGCGAGGCGCCATTCAGTTTCTCGTCGTACGCATAGGGAATCGACATGGAGAGTACGCCGTGACGGCCGATGTCGGCCATCAGGCCGTCGGCCGGCCGCACCCACAGGCAGTCCGAATCCATCACCACCGCCCGGTCGAACCCGCCCGTCCTGTGCAGATAGGCGATGACGTCGAGAACGTAGAAGACGTTGTTCCAGGTCTTGACCCGCTCGGCGCCGAGGCGGTGCGTGATCGGCAGTACGACGACCTCGACATTGAGTTCAGCAAAAAGGCCCGCAAGATCGAATCCGTCGAGGACGGGAAGGCGTGTCACGGTGGTGAAGAGAACATGCCGTGCGTCCGGGTTCTGGCGCCTCGAACTCGCGAAAAAGCAGACAATGCAACGCCAATACACGTCTTGAAAGGCGCGGGTCGATGAATCGAGCCCGACCTGAGGAAACACCGACGCATCCTCGGCACGATCGAGCACCATGAGGGTCGAGATGAGGTCGCGGATCGCTGAACTCCCAGAGCAGATTGCCGTCGTCGTGACAGATGCAATCATTCTGCGGCGCCTCGAACAGAGCCGCGGCCCGAGAATAACGCTACAGATCTTAGCATTCGCTCAATAGCGGTCAATAAGATAGCATCTCGTGTAAATTAATAATCGAATTAATATATTTCCCTATTGCTATGCATGTACAGCGCCATCATCGAAATGTACAGACGCGCAAGAATCTTGTTGATCTTGGCCTGTGCGGAGGCTGCTGCGCAGATAGAATTCAATGGTGGTATGACGCTGGACAACGCGCCCTATCCGGATCCTTCGTCCAGCAACGACAGCGTCTCGGCTGGTCGCAGGCCGGTGCGTGCCTGCTGCTATACCATCGACGAAGGCTACCTGCTGCCCACGCTCCTGAGCGCGTTCCAGCTCCGGCGAGACCTTCCGACCGGGATCGCGGACGTCGTGATCCTTTGCTTTGGATCGCCGAGTGGCGCGACGCGCGCCGCGATGGAACTGTGCGCCGCGGAAGGGGTGCGTTTTCGGCTGCTGCCGCGGTCCGTCCTCGACGGCAATCCGATGATCTGTGCGCGCTTCTTCCTGTTCCCGCTCCTGGGCGGAGAATACACGGATCTGCTCTACATCGACGGTGACACCCAGATCATCGGCTCCCTGGAGCCGCTCCTCACGTATCCCCTTGCGGAGGGTCGCGTCCTCGCCGCTCCGGACCCGATGGCGGTGATGATCGCGAGCGCCGACGGTCCCTGGCCGGCGCGACGCGCCTATTTCCGGCAGGTCGGCATCCCGGACGATGCGCAGGAGCGGTACTTCAACTCCGGGGTCATGCGGTTCGGCCTGTCAGACTGGGACGCCGTGAGCCGCGAATGCCTCGACCTCTGTCGGCGCAAGGGAGACGGCTTCGCGTTCCGAGATCAGGACGCCCTCAATCTCGTGGTTGGCGACCGGCGCGACCCGGTGTCCTTCCGGTGGAATTTCCCGCCTTTCTTTCTCAATTTCGGTGCCGAGCAGACGATCCGCCCCCGCCTGTATCACTTCATGTCCAATCCTCGTCCATGGCAGGGGCCGTTCCGCCCCTGGGGGGGGGCCTGGCATGCTCCCTACGCGCCGCTTGCAGCAAGGCATCCCGATCTTGCACGAACCATGCGTCCCCTGCGCGCGGCCCGGTATTGCCGATACGTTGTGCAGCAACGCGTCAAGCAGTTTCGAGAATCGCGGATCTGGGGCGCGCCCGGCGTCCGCGCACGCATCGACGCCATGGAGGCGCGAGCCTCCGTTTGATTCCGCTTCAAGAAACTCGCCGTCCGCCCGCAGTAAGGGTGTGAAACGGCCGCGAAAGAGCTGCCAATCCGAAAGTATTCAACCGGATCATATCATGGCGGGCACCGATCTTTCCTCGAAGTTTTTGGAAAGCCGAAACCTCGACGCTGGAAAGCGTCGGCCTGCCAACAGGCATGCGTCTGAATGCTTTCTCGCCGCCCGATGCGGCCAAGCCGCTCCGCCGCCAGTCTCGCCGATGGAAGACAAGGATAACACCATGCCGCGTCTTGGCTTCGCCGCTACACTGTCGTCCCTAATCGCCGCCGCCGCCCTCCTCAGCGGGACGGCGCAAGCCGGTTCGTACCGTCTCGGGCCCCAGGACAAGCTGGAGATCCGCGTCCACGATCTGCGCACCGGAACGGGCGAAGCCCACCAATGGGGGGCGTTCGACGGTGAGTTCGTGGTGGATGCCGCCGGCAACCTGTCCCTGCCCCTCCTCGGGGAAGTCCAGGCCGGGGGCGGCACGACGGGGGACCTCGCACAGGCACTTGCCGCCCGCGTCCAGGCCAAGGTGGGGTTGGCCCAACTTCCCTCGGCCGCCGTGCAGGTGGTGAAGTATAGGCCGTTCTACATCACCGGGGCCGTCGATAAGCCGGGGGAGTACGAGTACCGCCCCGGCCTCACGGTCTTGCAGGCCGCCAGCATCGCGGGCGGCCTCATGCGCCCCCGCGACGGCGCCCTGCTCGGCTTCGAGCGAGATGCCCTCACCCAACGCGGCGACCTGCGCATGCTCGCGGCGGACCGGCAGGGACTGTTGATCCGGCAGGCGCGCCTCGCGGCCGAGATCGCCGAGGCGGACACCGTCACCTACCCCGCCGAGGCACGGACATCGGCCACCGGCCTCGATGCATCCCGCGCCATTCGAGAGGAGACGCTGCTGTTCGACGCGCGTCGCAGCGCTCTCAAAGCACAGGTCGGCGCCCTCGCCAAGGCTCGGACGCTCCTGACCCAGGAATTGACCTCCCTCGACGCCAAGGACGAAGCGCTGTCCCGGCAGATCGACCTTATCCGCAAGGAACTGACCCAAGTCACAGGCCTCGTCACCAAGGGGCTTGCTGTGGCGCCTCGCCAGTTCGCCGTGGAGCAGAGCGTGGCGGCCTATGAGAGCAACCGCATCGACATCCAGGTCGGGCGTCTGCGTGCCCAGCAGGACCTGTCGAGGATCGAACGCGAAAGCCTCGATCTTCAGGCGAAGCGTCGCAACGAAGCCTTGACCGAGGCGGGCGAGGTGCGCGCCAAGCTCGCGGCTTTGCAGGAACGGATCGAGACGGCGACGACGCTGATCTACCAGGCCGAGGTCCGTTCGCCCATGTCCATCACCGATCTCGGTGGCGGCGAACAGCCGGTCTACACGCTGACCCGGCGTTCCGGCGGGGAGGCCAGGACCCGTACCGTCACCGAGGGCGATACCGTCGAACCCGGTGACGTGGTGCGGATCACCGTGCCGCGCCGGGTCGCGGCTCCGGCGGCCGGAAACGCTCAGGCTGCCGCGGAGAGTCCATGACGGATGCCACAGGGAGGTCCCGCATGACTGTTTCCCGGTTTCCAGGCCACACCCTCGTGCAGGTCTTCGCGATCGGCCTGTTCTGGATCTGCGGCGTTTGGGGCGCGCGCGCGGCCTCCCTCGACCTAAGCGAGTTCATTGTCACGTTCGAGGACGATTTCCGCTATCTCGATGTCTCGCCCAACGGCCCCGGCACGCGCTGGACCGCGCACACACCCTGGAATGGAGATTTCGGCGATGCCCGCTTCGCCGATCCCGGTCCCCTCGGTCCGTTCGCGGCCGGCCCGGACGGCTTGACGATCACGGCCCGCAAAGGCGCCGATGGCCGCTGGCAGTCAGGCCTGTTGTGCTCGGTCGACAAGGACGGCCCCAAGCAGACGGGCTTCTCGCAGCAGTACGGCTATTTCGAAATCCGGACCCAGCTTCCAGACGGGCCCGGGGTCTGGCCGGCCTTCTGGCTCATCGGCAAGGATAAGAGCAAGTTTTCGGTCGAAATCGACGTCTTCGAGTATTACGGCGCCTTTCCAAAAGGCTTTCATACCGTTCAGCATATTTGGGAGAATGGCAAGGACCGCTTGAACCTGCAGCATATCACCGACATCGAGCCGGGGTTCTTCACGTCGAAATTCAACACCTTCGGCGTTCTCATCACGCCCGATCGGACCCGGTTCTATCTCAATCGTGAGGAGATCTGGGACACGCCGACCCAGCCGGAATATCATCAGCCGATGTACATCCTCTTCAACCTCGCCCTCGGTGGAGGATGGCCGATCAAGGATCTCGTCTCGCCCGCCGTCATGAAGGTCGATTACATCCGGGTCTGGCGGGACAAACGCCTCCCACCCGGGCCGACGTCGGGTCCCGAGCTCGCTCGGTGAAATTCCGGCTTCCCAGCGACGGTCGCCGACTGTTCGTCCTGAACGCCGCTGCCGGTGGCGTCGCCAGCTTGGCGAAGATCGGCATTCAGCTCGCCCTCCTGCCGATCATGGCCCGCCTTCTCGGCCCGGAGGAGTACGGACTTTACGCCCTAGCCCTGCCCACGGTGGCGTTCTTCACCGTCCTCGCCGATGGTGGGATCGGCCTCTCCCTCGCGCGCGAGCGTGAAACCTCGACCCTCGTCTGGTCCACGGCGTTCTGGCTGTTGCTCGGGAGCTGCAGCGTCATCGCCGTCATCGTGACCGGCCTCGGGTTTGTGCTCGGAATGGTGTCCGACCAGCCGAGACTTCCCGGCATCGTCGCGCTCTTGTCCGTGAGCTTCCTTCTCATGGCGATCTCCGCCCTGCCGGCCGCGCGCCTCGTTCGGCGGGGCAATCTGGTCCTGCACTCGGCCGGCGATATCAGCTCGACGGTGGTAGGCGCCGGGGTGGCGATCCTCCTCGCGCTCCAGGGGGCCGGCGCCTGGAGCCTCGCCGCCCAATACGTGGTCGGCTTCGTCGTCCGGGCGGTGATCTTCAACGTGGCCGCCTTCGAGCGCCCGACCCTCGCCTTCGATTTCTCGGCGATCTGGCCGCACGTGAGCACGGGCGGGTCGGTCATCGGGAGTCGCCTCGCGGAATTCGTCGGGCGAGCGATGGAGAACCTGCTCTACGGCCAGGCCTTCGGCCCTGCGGCCCTGGGCGCGTACACGCTGGCAAACCAGATTCCGCGCTTCCTGTGCGAGGCTGCGGGCAATCCCATCTGGGGCGCGCTCTATGCCCATGCACTGCGCGAGGAGCCCCGTCATGTGCAGCCTGTCCATGCGCGGTTGACCCACCTCCTGGCCCTGGTGCTGTTCCCGGCCGCCGCCCTCCTGACCGCCTCGGCGCCGCAGGTGTTCTCCATCGCGTTCGGCCCCAAATGGGTCGCCTCGACGGGCCTGATCCAGATCCTGCTGCCGTTCTACGCGCTCAACGCCGTGGCGGGACAATGCGGTGCCGTTCTCCTCGCCAACGGTCGCGGGGGGGCCATGTTCTGGACGTTGAGCGGACTCAGCGCCGGGCGTCTCCTGGCCGTTCTGGCCGGACCGTGGATCGGTGTCCATGCCGTCGCCCTCGGCGTGGGAGCCGCGAACGTCGCCTACGCCATCGCGATGTTCACCACCCTCGGTCTCACGACGGGATACAGTCCGAAGGCCCTGTTGCGGAGCCTCGCCGTTCCGATCCTGGCCAGTGCCGTTTCGTCTTGGGTCTACCTTCAGGTGATCGATGAGAATGCGGTCACGATTGTTCGGACCACCCTGTCCCTGATGGCTGGATTCGGCGCCTACCTGGTGGTTCTCGTAATCCTGGAACACCGGGAATTGCTGGCGGTCGTCTCGACACTCCGGCGCTTGGCGACCCGCGGAGCCTGACGTTGTGCCCGCAAGACGGAATGCTTCGGCGATCACGAGGCTCGCTCCGATCCTTACCATCGTCGCGGCTTTCGGCGTCCACGGAACGGCGAGGGATGTGCTGGGCGAAGCGGCGTTCAAGCTCGCTCGGACCCCGCATGAGTTTCGCAGCTCGATTCCCGCCGGATCGAGCGGAGATCGCCTTCGTTCGGCTCGAAGGACCTTTACTCGGCCGTCGCATCCTTTCACGCAAATGCCCGATGCGGGCCGAAGCCGCGACGTCGGCGTGATGCTGGAACTGCGCCATCCCAAGGGATGACGCAGCTCCGTGTCGGCGACCGGGCGCCCATCACCGGGCGTCCAAGAGAGAGGCAGTGAGCATGGACAATCTGAAGTTCGGTACGAGCGGTCTGCGAGGGCTCGTCAGCGACCTTGTGGGGTGGCCGAGCTATGCGTACGCCACCGCCTTCCTCGACTCGGTCGCCGCGCGTGCCGGCGGGGAGCGGGTCGTTCTGATCGGGCGGGATCTGCGCGCCAGCAGCCCGGGGATCGCCGCGACCGTCGCGAACGCGGCCGCCGCGGCCGGATTTCGAGCGATCGATTGCGGTGCGCTCCCGACGCCCGCCCTCGCCCTCGAAGGGTTTCGACGCGGGGCCTGCGCCATCATGGTCACGGGCAGTCACATTCCGCAGGATCGGAACGGACTGAAGTTCTATCGCCCGGACGGCGAAATCAGCAAAACCGACGAGGCCGCCATCGTGGCTGCCCTCGAGCGCGTCGGCAAAGAGGGCACCGTGGGACCGGACGTGCCGGCGACCTCCGATTCCGATGTCGTTGAGCGCTATCGCCGCCGCTATCGGGCCGCCTTCGCGTCCACGCTTCTCGCCGGACTCCGCGTCGCAGTCTACCAGCAGAGTTCCGTCGCCCGTGACCTGCTCGTCGAGCTTCTGGAGGGGTTCGGCGCACGGGCGGTGCCGATCGGACGTTCGGAGACGTTCGTCCCCATTGATACGGAAGCCCATCGCCCCGAGGACATCGCGTTCATCCGCGAGGCCATGACGTGCGGAGCCTTCGATGCGCTCGTGACGACGGATGGCGACGCCGACCGCCCCCTGGTCGCGGACGCGACGGGCCGGATCCTGCGCGGTGACGTTCTCGGCCTTGTGACGGCTCGCTACCTCGATGCCGCTGCGGTGGTGGTACCGGTCACGGCGGGCTCGGCCATCGAGCGGGCGGGCGGGTTTCGACGCGTCCTGCGAACCCGGGTGGGTTCCCCCTTCGTCATTGCCGGCATGGAAGAGATGACGCGCGACGGGGCGGGCACCGTGGTCGGGTTCGAGGCGAATGGTGGATTCCTGCTCGGGTCCGACATCACCCTCGCGGACGGGACGTTGCCGGCCCTCCCGACGCGCGATGCGATGCTCCCCATCCTGGCGACGCTCGCAAGCGCCCGCGACGGCGGGTTGACCCTGGCGGCCCTCGTCGCCTCCCTGAACGCAGGCGAGACCGCGAGCGGCCGCTTGCCCGACACGCCCTCCGCGCGCAGCGACGCCTTGCTGAGGCGGCTCGGTGAAGCGGCTTTCCGGACGCGCTTCCTCGAGCCCGTCGGTACGTCGAGGAGCGTCGATACGCAGGACGGGGTCAGGATCGAATTGACGGCGGGTCAAACGATCCACTTCCGCGCATCCGGCAACGCTCCGGAACTGCGTTGTTACGCCGAGGCGGCATCGGCCACGGAGGCCGAGACCCTCGTCGATTGGGGGTTGAAGGCTGCGGCGGATGCGATAAGGAGCTGATTCGCCGTCTGGACCGACATGGGCGCCGAATCGCGGCGCCCATGCATCGGCGAAGCACAGCGCGAGGCCGTTACCCCCGTCGACGATAGGCAGACCCCGTTCAAATCATCGTCAGCGCGTCGCATGTATCCGGCGGGCATGCGCCTGGGCAAATAAGATCGCCGCTGTGCCGGAGAGTTCTGTCGAGCGGTGCGGAGATGTCGATCTTGCCGCGATACTGCCTTTCGCCTACGAAGCCTGGTTTACAGATGCTCAACGATTTCGCGTGACGCTGGCCGCCTGCACGGAGAGCGCGAACATGCTTGATCTGATGGGCTATAAGCTGACGTTCTCCGACGAATTCAATACGCGGAGCATCTCGCAGACCGGAGCCGGTACCACCTGGGCGGATCTTCGTTCCGAATGGCGGTTCGATGCCAATTCCGATATCGGCTTCGGTCACTCGTCCTTCGTCGACCCCGCCTCGGGCTACGACCCGTTCGTGGTCAAGGGCGGAATGCTCGCGATCACCGCCGTCCCCGACCGGACACCCTTCGGATACAAGGGAAGCTGGGAATCGGGTCTGATCACCACACAGAACGGGTTCTCCCAGACCTACGGCTACTTCGAGATGCGGGCGAACCTGTCCGATACCGTGGGCGCCTGGGACGCCTTCTGGCTTCTGCCCAACAAGCCCGCCGCCAACCCCGGTAAACTTCCGGGCTGGCAGGAACTCGACGTCGTCGAGCACTACGGCAACTACAACCAGGGCACCTACCGCTGGATCCACACCACCGATCCGGTTCCGAACCAGAATCCGAACGCCGACCTGCAAGTCTTCAGCAACAATCCAACTCAGGTGAGCGGCTTTCATACCTATGGGATGAATTGGCAGAAAGAGACCATCAGCTTCTATTTCGACGGGCAGTTCATGGACTCGAAGCCCACGCCGTCCGACATGCACGGCTCGATGTATCTCCTCGCCAATTTGGCGACCCAGGGGTCCGGCAGCAACAACGCCGATCTGGCCGGTGTGCCGATCACCATGGAGATCGATTACATCCGAGCCTACTCGAACGCGATCGACGCGGTGGCGATCCGTCAGGACACCGTTTCGGCGCCGGATAATCGGGATCCGGGGCTCTACGGCGCCGAACGCCTCACGAGCATCGGCGGGCATTCGCCTTGGGACGTCCGGGGGGGCGACGGTGCCGATACGATCACGCAGGGAAACCGAGTCTTCGGACCGGGCGACCTCGCAACGGCCTTCGGCGGGAGCGGCGACGACGCGATCACGCTCGCGGGCCCCAACGCCGGCGCGACCGTGACGGTGTATGGGGGAGGGGGAATCGACACGATCCAGGTGGTCAACACCGGTCTCACGATGATCTATGGCGGGACCGGAGCCGCCGATCCCATGGACGGCGCCGACATCATCACCGTCTCCGGGACGGGGAGCTGGGGCATCTGGGGCAATGCGGGGGCCGACAGCATCGTCCAGGGCGCGCGCGCTTTCGATGATGCCACTTACGCCTCTGTCTTCGGCGGAAAGGACGGCGACAGCATCTCCTTGGGGAACAGCGCCAACCGGGACGCGCATTTCGCCATCTATGGCGGAGAGAATGGTCCGGTGGACGCCGCGCACGGCGGCATCGACTCCGTCACCGTGGTCAATCTCGGGGCCAACGCTTCGACCATCATCTTCGGCGGCCAAGGTGCCGCCGATCCGCTGGACGGCGACGATGCGATCACCGTCGATGGAAGCGGGGGGACGATCACGATCTTCGGCAACGCCGGAAACGACACCATCTCCGGGCTGGGCCTGCAAAACCTCACCACCGCAACGATCTTCGGAGGGCGGGGCAGCGACGGCATCACGCTGAGCAACGCCGAGGCCACGGGCCGATCCAGCCTCACGATCTACGGCGGGGAGGATGCGGACGTCATCTCCGCTAACGGCAATGGCGGGTCTCTGACAATCTACGGCGGCACCGGTCAGGCTGACCCAACCGACGGCGCCGACACCATCACGCTCTCGGGCATCAACACGGGCACGATCCTCGTCATGGCCAATGGCGGCGACGATGTGGTCCGGATCGGAGCGACGGGGACGGATGCGGCCACCCGCGTGACGGTGTTCGGAGGCGGCGGCGACGACGCGATCAGCGTCGCGTCTCAGACCAACGGGGCGCAGAAGGTCACGCTCAACGGCAATGGCGGTGCAGATGCGTTCACGATCGCCAAAGGAACCGGCCAAACAATCACGATCGCAGATTTTTCAACGGATGGCGGCGATAGACTGATCGTAACCGGCATGGGGCCGGTGGTTCCTCGGGCGTCCGAAGGGTCCTTCCTGACGCTCACGCAGGCCCTCGAAGCGGCCATCCATCAAGCTGAAGCCGACAAAGCCGTCGTCTCGACTTTTCTCGGCGATACCTATGTTGTCCTGGCGGCTGGGGCGAGTTCCGA
This sequence comes from Methylobacterium adhaesivum, assembly GCF_022179065.1. Lineage (GTDB taxonomy): Bacteria > Pseudomonadota > Alphaproteobacteria > Rhizobiales > Beijerinckiaceae > Methylobacterium > Methylobacterium adhaesivum. Next base: position 36,847 of record NZ_BPQD01000020.1, on the reverse strand, counting down.
CGCCCAAGTCATCACTTTGGTGGGGGTTGGCGATATGTCGAAGGCCATAGCAGGAATGTCCATAATCTAGCAATATCATTGAATGATGAGAAGATTCAAATAAGTTGGATCGATAGAAATTATTAAGATTGCTGTTCGATCGGTTTCGCGCATACTCTTCGAGGAATGGGGCGAAGACGATCTCGAGTTGATGGGATCTGGATTGTTGGCGCAGGTGGACTGGTGTCGCAGCTCCACTCGCCCGACCCCGCTCTCGATCAGGCGGCTGCTTTCAAGGGCAATCCCGACTTCAAGACTCCGTATCACGGAAAGTCATTACAGTGCCCGACTTCAGTACGCTGAAGAGCGTCTTGAGGCCGTCGTAGATTGATACGCCTATACTAAAAATACCGAGAAGAATCAGTTCATAGACGTTTGGAGCCTCGTGAGGCTCGACACGGTCATACCAGAGCGGATCCTCGATCGGGACCACCGGTGCTTCCGCCGTCGCGTTCAAGCTTTCCGAGTCTCGATCATGCCACATCGCAAATCAATGTCCGCTGCTTGGTTACCTCGATCTTAACAGACGTTCCGCGTGAATACGAATCGCAGGAATGCCGCTGCGTTCAGCATTCAGTGTTCAGTGTTCATCCGAAGCATCTTGCGAGGTGGCAGAAGGGTTGGACCACGACGGGGACGGAAGCCGACGTCCAGGAATGTATGGCGTATCGCCTTCGGCATCCCGAATTCCAGCGCTCTGGCGCGGGACCTATGATCGGACCGATCTGGTCGAGGCTCCCCGACTGTTCGTGCGGGCCTATCGGCGGGAGAGCTAGGACAGGGTGGTCGGCATTCACGACCGGGTGGTCCCGTTCTTTCGCGTCGCCTGTCAGCGCTGCGTCCACGACACCATGCGAGGGCGGAGATTCTCACGGCCATGCTCGGCATTGGATGGCGTGCCGTCCTGAACGTGCGAAAAGCCGGCTGAGGGTGCTCCGCGTGTGGTGGCGGACGATTTTTCCGGCGGCTTCGATCTCGCGGGATCCGCGATCCTGCGCCAGCCCCTCGATCGCGCCGAGGGCCTCGCCGGCGCCCTCAAGACATCCGTAAGACGGCGAAAGGCACCACGACGAGGTCGAGCGCCGCGACGGTGGCGGCGAGGGCGAAGGCCCAGCGGGCCCGAGGCGGCGGGGCCACCTGCTCGAACGCGAGGGCGAGCATCGGGATCAAGGGCAGGAAGTAGCGTCCCTGCGGACCGTAGATCCGCACCTCGCCGACATCGGTCCAGGACAGATACTGCGACAACGCGATGAGCCAGGCGGTGAGGACGGCCGTAAAGCCGAGGAGCGTCAGATCCGCCCAGCGCGGCCGGATGATCGCCCGGCACAGGCCGGCGAGTCCGATGGCGCCGGCCACCCAGGCGGCATAGATCGGAAACGGCAGGGCCTTGTCGTGCCAACCGAAGATACCGATCGCGCCGGCGGCGAGCAGCACGGCATGTTTGAAGGCAAAGAGACAGTTCGCCGGCAGGCTGAGGAGCAGCCAGGGATGGGAGAGGAGCACCAGAGCCTGCGCGCGGGTATCGGTGCCGATGAACGACGCCGGGCGAGGGCCGGTCCAGAGCGGTCCGGCTTCGTAAGCGAAACGCGGCACCGGCGTCGCCACGAAGAGTGTTGTGTACAGGATCCAGAGCGCCCCCGGCAGCACCACCAGCACGGTGGTCGACATCCTTCGCCAGAAGACCGGACTGGCCCAGAAACGCGGCGGCAGCGGTACCAACAACATCGCGGCGATTGCCGCGTAGGGCGGCTTGGCCAGCACCACGAGGGCGATCAGTCCGGCGGCGAGGCGACGGCGCCACGCGGAATCCCCGGTCAGAAGGGCAGCCGCGAGCGCGCAGGCGGCGATCATCAGGGCGTCCTGATTGAAGGATGCCGCGAGAGACAGGCTCATCGGGACCATCAGGGTCCCGAACAGCAGCGCCCGGCCGCGCCGTGCCAGGCCGAGGGCGAGGAGCCCGAGCGTTCCGTAGGCCGCCGCGTTGGCGAGTCGCCCGAGCATGGCCGCCTCGGGGCGGGACAGCCCCAGCACCTGCCCGGTACCGATCCCAAGGGCAGCAGGCACGTAGAAGCCCGGGAAATAGGTGCCGATCGTGTAGAGCGGCAAGAAGGCGGGATGGCCCGGCGCCGGGCTCGGGTCGGGCACCGGGTTCATGTGCGGTGCGGGGGGGCGGCCTCGACTCAGGATCTCCCAAGCCGGATCGAGGGTGACGCCGGCAGCCGAACGGGTAAGGCCGTCGGAATAGGTCAGGGTCTCGCGGTGGCCGACGATCTGGCCGTCGAGGAGGGCCACCGCCCGCAGCAAGTGAGCGGATTCGTCCGCCACCTCGCCCAACGGCACGAGGATAGCGAGGAGCAGGCAGAGCGGCAGGCCGAGGGCCGCGAAGGCGACGAGCCAGGGCCGCGGTTCCGCCCAGTCGATCCCGCGGATCATGGCGGCTCGCCCTCATGGGCGACGGCCCGTTTCGGGGCGGGCGGCCCCTCGGGGATCGGCGTTCCGGCGAGGCGCCGCAGTTTGCGCAGCAGGAGGACCGTGGCGCCGAGCCCAACGACCAGGACACCGCCGTGGAGCCACTCGGCCTGCCCGGCGAGCGCCGTGCGCCCCAGGGCGCCGAGCAGCACGTAGACGAGAAGCGCGGGAAGGGCCGCTAGGGTTCCGACGCAGTAATCGGCGAGGCGCACGCTGCTGAGGCTGAGCGCGTAACTCGTCGGGGCGAACGGCATCACCGGCGAGAGCCGTATCAGGCAGACGACGCGCCACCCCTCCGCCGCCACCGAGCGGTCGAGGGAGGCGATCCAGTTGCGGCGGGCAAGGAAGCCGGGCCGGCGTCCAAGCAGGCCACGGCTCAGCAGCGTGCGGCCAAGCCCGAAGCTTAAGAGGGCGCCCGCCATCGTGCCGGTCGCCGCAGCAGCGAAACCTGGCCCGGTGCCGAGCAGCGTGCCGGCGGCGATCCCGAGGAGCGAGGCGGGTAGCAGTCCGCTCGCCGCGATCAGGGTTTGGGCCGCGATGAGCACCACCGCCCCGGCGGTGCCCTGGCGCTCGCACAAGGCGGAGAGCCAGGCGACGAGATCTCCGGGCGTACCGGGTGCGACGACGCCGAGCCCGAAAGGCAGCACTGCGACGGCGACGAGGAACGGGATGATCAGGAAGCGGCGCATCACGGCTGCACCCGCAGGGCGGCGGGGGTGGTCTCGAAGAGCGGGTCGACCCGGAGGCCCCACCGGTGCAGACGATAGACGAGAGCGGTCTTCAGCACGCCGAGCCCGTAGATGACGCTGCGGCGGAAGTTGATCGAAGAGGCCTCCGGGAAGTAGCGGGTCGGGCAGGAGATCTCGCCGATCCGATAATCGGCGTCCATGGCCTGGGCCAGCATCTGGTTGTCGAACACGAAATCGTCCGAACAGCGGCCGAGGGCCAGGCTTTCCAGCACCGTGCGGCTCCAGGCGCGGTAGCCGCTGTGATACTCGGACAGCTTCTGACCCATCAGGAGGTTCTGCAGGAAGGTCAGGCCGCGGTTGGCGACGTACTTGTAGAGCGGCATGCCGCCGGCCAGCGCCCCCTTGCCCAAGATGCGCGAGGCGAGCACGGCGTCGTATTCGCCCGAGACGATCATCGAGGCCATCGCGGTGACGAGGCGCGGTGAATACTGATAGTCCGGATGCAGCATCACCACGATGTCGGCGCCTCGGGAGAGAGCCACGCGGTAGCAGGTCTTCTGGTTGCCGCCATAGCCGCAGTTGGAGGCGTGCCGCACCGTCGTGATGCCAAGCTCGGCCGCCACCGCCACGGTCTCGTCGCGACTGGCGTCGTCGACCAGAATGACGTCGTCGACGATGTCGAGCGGAATCTCGGCATAAGTACGCCGCAGGGTGGCTGCGGCATTGTAAGCCGGCAGGACGACGGCGATCTTCTTTGCGTGAAGCATGGATAGTCTGGAGATTTTCTTTCGGTTTAAAGCATGATCGCGAATATCGTATTCGAGTCCATGGTCTGGAGTCACTGTTCTCGCATCGATTGCTCGTGAAAGTCGGAAGCCACCTTTCGAGGTGATGCTCTAGACAATCCCGGCCCGGCTGGCCAGGACCGCGACTGGTTTTTTTAGCCTGTGATGATCCCGCCATTGTTCCCCGACCACCGCTGAACGGATGGATCACGGGGCTGCGGGATGTCCGATCGCTCGCAGCAATCCCGGCAGGGCCCGGGCGAGCTGGGACGCCCCGCGCAGCACTTCGGCGGCCTCATGCACGGATCGCCGCGCAAGTGCCTGGATGAGGCGCAGCGGCACCTGCGCACCGAAGGCCATCACCACCAGGGCGAAGGCGGTGGTCCGTCCTTGATGCTTGGCCGCGTAGCGGATCTGGCTCTCGAGAAAGCAGGCGAGGCGATGCGCTTTCGCCGTCCGGGTGGTGCCCTGGCCCTCGTGCCGCACGCTGACGCCGGATAGATGCCGCACCGCGAGACCCGCCGCCCAGGCTCGGGCACAGAGGTCGACATCCTCGTAATAAACGAAGAATCGCTCGTCGAAGCCCCCCAGGGCCGTAAAGACCGACCTGCGAATCATCAGGAACGCGCCCATCACCTGGTCAACTGCCCGGTCCTCGCCGTGATCCCAGTCGGTCATGAAGTGGGGCGGCAGCAGGCGCGGCAGTGCCCGATCGAGGAAGAGCGCCTGGCCGATCAGCGAGCGGGTGGTCGGGCGCCGGGCGCAGGAGCGTTGCACGGCGCCGGCCTCATCGACGAGCTGGGCCCCGACGATCCCGGTGCCCGCATCCGCCATCAGCGCCGCGTAAGCTCCGACGAGGCTCGCGGGCGAGACTCGGGCGTCGGGGTTCAGGAACAGGATCGCGGGGGCATCCCCGCACGCGGCCCCGGCGTTGCAGGCTCGGCCGAAGCCCCGATTGTCCGAATTGGCGATCACCTCGGGGCCGTGGCGCATCTGCGGCAGTCCCTGGAGCGAGCCGTCGCACGAAGCATTGTCGACGATCACGGCCCGCAGGGGGAGGGTCTCGCCCAACGCGGACTCGGCCGCCGCCAGGCTGTCGAGGCAGACCCGTAGTAGGGGGCCGGCGTTCCAGTTGACGATGACGACGTCAAGGGCGGGCCGGGCCTTCGGAGGCAGGGCGGCGTGGCTCACGGCAGGCCTCGGGGCTGCCCGAGCCGGCCGCGCAAACCGTCGAGAACGCCGAGGGCGAGACGCGCGAGCACGTTCGGTCGGTAGCCCGCATCGGCCCAGTAGAGCAGGATCTGGAGCGGGAGGTAGGCGGCCTGACGCAGCTTCCAGCGTCGCGGCACGTGCGACAGCCGCCAAGCATAGACGCTGTTGCGCAAATAGACTTCCATGCGGAACAGCGGCTGACGCGGCATCTCGATGCCGAGGATCTCCGATCGGATCACGCCGGCACCGACCCGGTGGGGGAGGGCGGTGCCCGTATCCATCCAGCAGCCGTAGCCCGCAGCCCAGGCACGGAAACACCATTCGAGGTCGATGCCGTCGATGAAGAAGTCGCTGCGGAACGGGCCGATCACCGCATAGGCTTCGAGGTCGATGAGCGACCCGGAGGTCGCCAGGTACTCGACCGGTGCGAGGGAACCGTGATCGGAACGGTACGGGCGGCGCGGCGAAGCCGGTGCCTTGCGGCCGGGCGCCGCCTCCGGGCGCGGGCCGACCAAGGCAACCGGCACGCCTGAGCCCTGCAGCCGCCCCAGCGCCGCCTCGAGGGCGGAGATCTGCTGGGCCGAGAAATCCGCGTCCTGGTCGAGGAGAAGCACCTGCCGGGCGCCCGCTTCGGACGCAGTCCGGACGATGGCATCGAGGGCGCCGCCGACCCCGATGTTCCGGCCCTCCGACAGCACCAGCGCTCCATCACCGATAAGGCGGGCCGCCGCCGCCTCCGGCAGGCCGCCATTGTCGAATACGACGGTCCGGCGCGGATCGGCCTCGACCCGGCGACAGAGGGCGGCGCTCTGCGCCTCATCCGGTTGGAAGACCGTGACACCTACGACGACCGGGTGGGAGAGAGGCATGGTCGCGCTCGCGGCAGAGTCGTCTCGGAAAAGTTCTGGCGCGCGACGGTCTTGCGCGGCGCAGGGATTCACCACGGGAAGCCTCTTGACCGTAGGGCAGGGCGGGTCAAGCCGCGGTCGCAGCACGCCCATGGACCGGGACAAACCGGCCAAGACGCCGACTGACCATGCTTAGCGGGTACGTGGGAAATTTGCCCGCGTCAAGTAAGGTCGTGACGGGCTGGGGCGCATGCTCACAACAGCCTATTGCATAAGTCGGCCTGTCAAACTTGACTCCTCAAGGGCGAATTCGCTCGACAGAAACGTCGCAGGTAATATTATATATTCGACAAATTCATCAAATATATTATGTTTACGGAAGTTTGTTTTATCGGTCGTATAGCATTTGAGACGGTTCTAACTGTCAATGGGGCGCTATGGCAACGTGGATTTGAATATCAAACAGGCGTAAGTCAGTGTCTTGACCATGCGGAACCAGATAGGAATACCGATGCGACAGCCGGTTCCCGTTGCAGGGGGGGGCGGTTCTCTTCAATTCGTTCGCAGGACCGCATGATGGCCGGCGCCGGGCCCGGACGCCGGAGGTCTTGCGCAGCCTGCCGGCGCATACAGTGCCGATGGCCGTAGTGATGATCGTCAAGCCACGGCGGGTCGATGTCTCGATCTTACGACGACGGAACTTTTTTGCCGAAGAAAGCCGCTCTGTTGATCCAAAAAGAATCGCCAACTCCCGCTGGCACTCCGAGTCGGACGGCTGAAAGGGCGGTCGACTCCGTCGCGACTTCCTGCTTCCGAGACGGCGTCTGGCTTCGGCAGACGTCATGGTTTCGAAGGCTACGTTTGTAACGCGCAAGGGTACCTTCTCTCCGTCGGAAAGAGGACCGGCGGGTTGCAATCCTTCCGACCTTACTGCGTCAAATATAAATCGACATCGGCATGGTTTTGTCATCCGCGACCGAACCGCGGGCGACCGCGCAACAGATGACCGCCATCGCTCAGGACACGGCCGGTCAATCCACCACGGTGGCCGGCGCCGCGGAGGAGGCCGCTTCCAATGTCAGCATGGTGGCGGCGGCCGCCGAGCAACTGGGCTCCTCCGTCCAAGAGATCGGCCGTCAAGTCTCTGGGACTGCGCAGCTCGCCCAGTCGGCGGTGGGTGAGGCCGCCAAGACCGCATCCCTGGTCCAGGCACTCAGTCGGAACGCCGAACAGATCGACGAGGTTCAAGGTGTCACCGGCCAGGCGGTGACGGCGATCGGCGGCATCACCGGGATGATCCGTGAAATGGACAGCGTGGCGACCTCGATTGCCGCTGCGGTAGAACAGCAGGGCATGGCGACGCAGGAGATTGCGCGCAACGTGGCCGAGGCCTCGGCTCGGGCCACCGAGGTGACGGGCAACATCGCGGGTGTCGCACAGGCATCTGAGGAGACGGGTGCGGCAGCCGGCCAAGTCCTATCGGCCGCCTCCGAACTGTCACGGCAGTCCGAGCATCTCGGTACGGAGGTCGCGCGCTTTCTCGCAGCCGTCAGGGCCGCCTGAGCACGGAATAGCCGGCTCCGAGATAACTATCAGACATCGATCCCGACACGGACGTCCACGCGCCCAGGGCCATCCAGGCAGCCCGGAGCGCCGGGCCGCGTCGAGAAACGCCGGGCGACGGTGCGGGCACATCGGCGTCGAGGGGCGCACGCTCCCCGGGTCTTGCGTAGATCCGCTCGTCCTCGGCCAAGCGTATCGCCACCGCCGCATCGTCCACGGGCCCTCCACCCGGGTACGCCGGAGCGGCTGGGTCGAGGCGGGCGGAACGCGTTTTCGGATTCGATCGTACCGCCGCGCAGATATCTGCCGGAACAACGACCACGACTCCCGTCGCTCTTCGGTGATCCTTCTTCCGCAGTCTCCTGATAGATAGCACGTCCAAGCGGAGCGAGGTCATGAAGGGCAACGAGGTCAACCGCGTCGGAACGATCTGCCGGTCCCTGCGCCGCGCCATCGTCGAGCGCGCGCTGCTCCCGGGGGATCGCCTCCCCGAGGATGCGCTCGGCGAACGGTTCGGGGTTAGCCGCACGATCGCGCGGCAGGCCCTCGGCCAGCTGGCGAGCGAAGGCTTGGTGGAACTGCGCCGCAACCGGATCGCCGTCGTGGCGAGCCCGAGCTGGGAGGAGGCGCGGGATACGTTCGATGTGCGCATCAGCCTGGAGCGGCTCGTGGTGCGCCGGCTCGCCGGGCAACTCGACGCGGAGCGGCAGGCCGCCCTGGAGGCGCATATCGCGGGCGAGGAACGGGCGAGTGGCGGACCGGAGGCCGCTTCGATCCGCCTCGCCACGGAATTCCATCTGCTGCTCGCGGAGATGACGGGCAGCCCGGTGCTGATCCGCTACGTCGCCGAGCTCGGCTACCGCTGCGCCCTGATCCTGTCGCTCTACAGCCGGCCTCATTCCTCCGACTGCGCCGTGAGCGAGCACCGGGAGATCGTGGCGGCTCTGGTCGCGGGGGATGCCGAGCGCGCCGTCACCCTGATGGATCACCACCTCGACGCCGTGGCCGATCGGGCCCGCATCGTGACCGAGCCGCAGCGCGAGCACGACCTCGTCCGCCTGCTTGCCCCTTATGTCGAGGCTTGAGGGAGCGGCCGAGGGAAAGCCGCCCCCGGGCGGTCAGCCCATGAGGCCGTGCCGGTCGAGCAGGCGCTCGGCGCTGTCGTTCCACACCTCCATGGCGACGATCAGCCCATCCCGCACTGTGAAGCGGTCGACGTAGCGATTGCCTTCGAACGCCGTCCCATCCGGCCAGGCGCCGTAGAGCGTGCCGAGGCTGTAGACCGTCGTAACGTCCCCGCCCGGCACCACGTCGAGGCGCTCCATACGCTTCTTCACCCAGGCATAGCGGCCGGCATTGAACGCCGTCACCTCGCTCGGATGCCCGAACACCCGTCCGCCCGTGAACACGATGGACGTCCCCGGCGCCATGTAGCGCGCTGCGCCCTCCGGATCGGGCACCATCGACGCTTCGAGATAGGCGGTGACGATGGCGGCATCGCGCTCGGCGGGGTTCGGTTCGTTCGCGCTCATGGTTCGACTCCGGTGCTCCTCGGTTCCGGGCACACCATGCCGAAGGTCGGGCCCTTGCGCATGCACTAAGTGTATGCACTTTTTGAAGCGTTCTGCACGCATTCGATGCACTGACATGCCTCGAAGCCGGAAAACGCAAGCGTTTCCGAGACTCCGTCGGCTGGCACGTCCGTTGCACATTGAGGTCGACCACATACGAGATCGGATCGCCATGCCTCACCGCCGTCCCGACGCCCGCCCTCTCACCCGCCGCCTCGCCCTTGGGCTCCTGCTGACCGGGGTCATCGGCCTTGCCCCAGCCCGGGCCGCCGACCCGGTGCGGATCGGTCTCGTCACGGCCCTGAGCGGGCAGTCGGCCAAGTCCGGCGAGGCGATCTCGCGCGGCATCGGCCTCGCCATCGACGAGATCAACCGCGCGGGCGGCGTCCTCGGCCGTCCCCTCGAACTCGTGGCTCGGGACGACGAGGCCAACCCGTCGAAGGGCGTGCTCGCCGCCCGCGAGCTAATCCAGCGCGCCGGCGTCGTGGCGCTGATCGGGGGCCTCGACACGCCGGTCTCCATGGCCATCGTGCCCATCGCCAACCAGATGAAGGTGCCGTTCATGGGCCCCTGGGCCGCCGGCACCGGCATCACCCGGAATGGGGCCGCCGACAATTACGCGTTCCGGGTCTCGGCCGTGGACGCCCTGGTGGACGAAGCCCTCGTCGCCTACGCGGTGAAGACCTATGGGGCGAAGAAGCCCGGCGCGATCCTCGTCAACAACGCCTGGGGCGAATCGAACCAGCAGGGCCTCGTCGCGGCGCTGAAGGCCGCCAACCTCCCCTCCGCCGGCATCGAGAAGTTCGAGGCCAACGACATCGACATGGTGCCGCAACTGTCCCGCCTGCGCGACGCGGGCGCCGACACCCTGTTCCTCGTCGGCAATGTCGGTCCCTCGGCCCAGGTGGTGAAATCCCTCGACCGTATGGGCTGGACCGTGCCGGTGGTCTCCCACTGGGGTCCGGCGGGTGGGCGCTTCGATGAACTCGCGGGTCCCGGCGCCGCGCGGGTGCACTTCGTCCAGACCTTCACCTTCGCGGGCAACGAGGCCCCGAAGGCCAAGGCGGTGCTCGACGCCCTGAAGGCGAAGGACCCGGCGATCAAATCCATGGCCGACGTCACCCCCGCCGTCGGCATCGCCAACGCCTACGACGCGACCCATCTCATCGCCCTGGCGATCCAGGCGGCCGGAGCCACGCAGGGGCCGAAGGTCCGCGACGGCTTCTACAAGATCTCGGGCTATTCCGGCCTGATCAAGACCTACGACAAGCCGTTCACGCCGGAGCGTCACGATGCCCTCGGGCCGGACGACTACGTGTTCGCGCGCTTCCAGAACGGCGAGATCGTCGCGGTGGCGAAGTGAGCCTCCGGGCGGGCTCCACCGTGCGGCGAGGCGGGAGGGCGCCATGCTGACGGGAACGCTCATCAGCGGCCTTGGCCTCGGCAGCATGTACGGGCTGGTGGCGCTCGGGTTCCACATCACCTTCGCGGTCTCCGGCACGGTGAACTTCGCGCAAGGGAGCGCCGTCACCCTCGGGGCGGTGCTGGGCTATGTGTTCGCCGTTCGCCTCGGCTGGCCGATGCCGCTCGCCATCGCGGCGGCGCTCGCCGGCTGCGCATTGCTGGGCCTCGCCGTGGAGCGCCTTCTGGTTCGCCCCTTCGTGACGCGCGGATCCGATGCGTGGCTCCTCGCCACCGTGGCGGGCGGCATCATCCTCGACAACGCCCTGCTGTTCACCTTCGGCAAGGAGCCGCGTAGCCTGCCCTCCAGTCTGGTCGCCACCCCCGTCGAGATCCTGGGGGCCGGCGTTTATCCGCTGCAACTCGTGATTCCCCTGGTGGGCGTCGCGGCGGCGCTGGCGATCCGCGCCGTGTTCCAGCGGACGGAACTCGGGCGCGGCCTCCTCGCCGTGGCGCAGAACGCCGAGGCGGCGCGGCTGATGGGTATCGATGTCGCCCGCACGGTGGCCTGCGCCTTCGCCCTCTCGGCCGTGCTGGCGGGGGCGGCGGGCCTACTCATCGCGCCGCTGTTCTCGGTCTCGGCCGAGATGGGCGCGCTGTTCGGCATCAAGGCCTTCGCGGTGGCGATCCTCGGCGGCATCGGCTCGGCCACGGGCGTGGTGCTGGCCGGTCTGCTCTACGGCCTCCTAGAGGCCGGCGTCACCGCCACCCTCGGCTCCGGAGCCACCCAGATCGTGGTGTTCTCCGTCATCATCCTAGCCCTCGCCCTGTGTCCGAACGGCCTTCTCGGCCGCGCCGGCGTCAACAAGGTCTGATCATGGTCTCCCTGCTGCGCGCCCCGGCGGCCATGACCTGGACGATTCTCGGCCTCACCCTCGCGGGCCTCGCCCTTGCCCTGGCGACGGGCGGCTACAGCCATTTCGTCATCGCGCTGACGGCCCTGACCGTGCTGGCCGCCACCGGCCTCAACATCCTCCTCGGGCTTGCCGGCCTCGTCTCCTTCGGCCATGCCGGATTCTACGCCATCGGCGCGTATGCCAGCGCGATCCTGACCCTGAACGGGGTCGGCTTCTGGCTCGCACTGCCGGTTGCCGCCCTCGTGTCGGCCCTCCTCGGCGCCGCCCTCGCCCTGCCGGCCATGCGGGTGCGCGGCCCCTACCTCGCGATGATCACCATCGCGTTCGGCTTCCTCGTCGAGCACGTGCTGATCGAGGGCGGGGCGTTGACGGGCGGGCAGAACGGCCTCGTGGTCGCCACCGGCCCGAGCCTGTTCGGGACGGCGATCGCGGAGCGCGAACTCGCCCTTCTGGCGGTGATCGCGGCGGGGCTCGGCCTTTACGGCTTCCATCGCCTGCGCCACGCGCGCCTCGGACAGGCCCTGCGGGCGGTGCGCGATGCCGACGTGGCCGCCGCCTCCCTCGGCTTCGATCCGGTTCGGGTGAAGACCGCCGCCTTCGCGCTCTCGGCGGCGTTGACGGGTCTCGCGGGGGCGGTGCTGCCGCCCCTGATGCTGTTCATCGCGCCGAGTTCGTTCCCGTTCTCCCAGTCGATCCTGTTCGTCCTCGCTGTGGTGGTCGGGGGGGTGGGCACGGTGCTCGGCCCGGTCTTCGGCGCCCTCGTGACCGTGCTGCTGCCGGAAGCCCTGGCCGGGCTCGCCGAGTACCGCCTGCTGTTCTTCGGCCTCACCACCCTGGTGGTACTCTGGCTGGTGCCGGAGGGCGTCGTCGGTAGCCTCGCCCGCCTGCTGCCGCGCGGCCGGGATGCCCGGCCGGCCGGGGGACCCGACGCGCCCGACTTCCTGCGCCGCGACGGCCGCGAGACCCTGGCGGTCGAGGGACTCGGCATCGCCTTCGGGGGCATCCGCGCGGCGCAGGGCGTCGCCTTCACGGCGCGCCCGGGCGCGGTCACCAGCGTGATCGGGCCGAACGGGGCCGGCAAGACCACCGTCCTCAACATGATCTCGGGCTTCTACCGGCCGGGCGCTGGCACGATCCGCCTCGGTGTCCGCGACCTCGCCGGGGCGCCGGCCCACGCCATCGCCCGCGCCGGCATCGCCCGGACCTATCAGACGACGCGGCTGTTCGGCTCCCTCAGCGTCATCGAGAACGTGAGGCTCGCCCGCGCGCCGGGACGCCTCCTGCGCCGCGACCGCCCGGAAGACCGGCAGGCGGCCGAGGCGCTCCTGGCCTTCGTCGGCTATGCCGGCGCCCTCGACCGACCGGCCTCGGAACTGCCCCATGTCGACCGGCGGCTGGTGGAGATCGCCCGGGCGCTGGCGGGGGCGCCGCACGTGCTGCTCCTCGACGAGCCGGCCGCCGGCCTCGCCCGGGCCGAGACCGACCGCCTCGGGCAGTTGCTCCGCCGCATCGCCGCATGCGGCATCGCCGTGATTCTCGTCGAGCACGACATGCCCCTGGTGATGGCGGTGTCCGACAGCATCCTGGTCATGGATGCCGGGCGCCCCATCGCCCTCGGCGATCCCGCCGCGATCCGCCGGGACCCCGCCGTGCTGCGCGCCTATCTCGGCGCCGCCGACACCCCGGCCCGGCCGCGCGCCGCCCCCTGGAGCGGCCCTGCCGACACGGTCCTGGCCGCCCACGGCCTGCGGGCCGGCTACGGCGCCGCGCCTGTCCTCGACGGGATCGGCCTCGCCGTGCGGCCGGGCGAGACCGTGGCGCTGCTGGGCTCCAACGGCGCCGGCAAATCGACGGCGATGCGGGCGCTGGCCGGTCTGTTGCGCCCCGTCGAGGGCTCCGTCGTCCTGGAGGACACCGCCATCGGGGCCTTGCCCGCCCACGCTATCGCGCGCCTCGGCCTCGCCCTCGTGCCCGAGGGCCGTCAGGTCTTTCCCGAACTCACCGTGGTGGAGAACATCCGGCTCGGCGCCTGGAGCCGGGGCGGACGCGTCGATCCGGCCGAGGTCGAGGCAATGCTCGACCGGTTCCCACGCCTGCGCGAGCGGGCGGGCAGTCGCGCCGGCCTGCTCTCGGGCGGCGAGCAGCAGATGGTCGCCATCGCCCGCGGGATGATGGCGCGCCCGCGCATCCTGCTCCTCGACGAACCGTCCCTCGGCCTCGCCCCGGCCATCATCAATGCGCTCTACGCCGTCGTGGCCGAGTTGCGCGACGCCGGCACCACCATCCTCATCGTCGACCAGATGGCGGCCCTGGCCCTCACCGTGGCCGATCGGGGCTACGTGCTGGAACAGGGACGGGTCGCAACCTCCGGCACGGCCGCCGAATTGAAGGCCGATACGGGACTGGAGGCGGCCTATCTCGGCGCCGCCTGACGCCCCGAATCCGACGCAGCGATCTCCCGTGGACAGCCCGATGACAGACCAGAACCCGGCCGCCCAGACCTTGTCCGGTCACGGCCGCTACGCCTATTCCGCCCTGCCGGACCGCCCGGTCTACGACTGGCCGGGGGGTAAGCGCCTCGCGGTCTACCTCGCCCTCAACCTCGAGACCTTCGATTTCGGCGGCGGTCTCGGGGCGGAGCTCGCCCCCGGCGGGCCGCAGCCGGACGTGCTGAACTACGCGTGGCGCGATTGGGGCAACCGGGTCGGGGCGTGGCGCCTGCGCGACCTGTTCGACGTCCTTGACCTACCGGCGAGCATCCTCGTCAACAGCCGGATCTATCGGGACTGCCCCGGCCTGATCGAGGCGTTCCGCGCACGCGGCGACGAGATCGTCGGGCATGGCCGCACCAATGCCGAGCGGCAGGGCACTCTGAGCGAAACCGAAGAGCGCGCCCTCATCGCCGAGGCCACGGCGGTGCTGACGCGCGAGGAAGGCCGGGCTCCGGCCGGCTGGCTCGGCCCCTGGATCTCGCAGTCGCGGGTCACGCCGGACCTGCTGGCGGAGGCGGGCTACCGCTACCTCCTCGACTGGTGCCACGACGACCAGCCCACCTGGTTCGCAACCCGCGACGGCGGCCGCATCCTGGCGGTGCCCTATCCGCAGGAACTGAACGACATTCCGGCCATCGTGGCCCGCAAGGACACCGGGCGCGCCTTCGCGGACGCCATCGTGGACGCCTTCGACGAGATGCTCAAGCAGGCCGAACACGCGCCGCTGGTGATGGGGATCGCGCTGCATCCCTACATCGTCGGCCAGCCGAACCGCCTGCGCCCCCTGCGCCGGGCCCTCGAACACATCGCCCGTCACCGCGACGCGATCTGGCTGACGACGGCGGGCGCTATCGCGACCCACGCCGCCGGTCAGCTGCCCGGTCCCACGCCGGAACGGCCCGGGGCCACGGGTGCCTAAGCAGGTTCGCGTTGGCAGGCCAACGCTTCACTCTGCTTAGCTCCTTGGTATGTCGCAGCTTTTGGGCACAAAACCGGTGACCACTTTTGCGAAACCTGCCTAGCCTCTCCGCTCGCGGATGCCTTCACGCATCGGACGGATTTGCCCTGACGCCATCGCAACACTCCCGCTCGCGCGCTTACACGGCGCAGCGGAAGTTTGTGAGAGACCTTTGGCTCACCGACGCGGCATCCTCAGGTGACGGGCTTCGCACCGAGGGCATGGCCGATCCGGATCTCCACGTCGTCGCCGACGTGGCGGGTCGCGAAGGTTTCGAGACCACGGAAAGACCATCCCGGCGAGACCGCCCCGTCGGTGAGGCTGAACCACGCCTGGTGCCGGGGGCAGTGGAGTCGTCCGGCGGCGCAATGGCCGAGGGCGAGATCCGCGCCTTCGTGCGGGCAGGCCCGCTCCACTGCGAAGAGCGTGGTCCCGTCCTGCACGAGAAGGAGATGCCGGCCCGCCACGAAGACCGGCACCAGCCCACGGCTGGCGAGAGCGTCGCGCCCGCAGGCATGAACCCAGCGTGCGCCGTCGGCTGCCGAGGCCGGGTTAGCCTCCGAGATAGGCTTGGCGCACATGCGGATCGGCGATGAGGGTCGCGCCCGGCCCCGCGAGCACGATCCGGCCGGTCTCCAGCAGGTAGGCGTAATCGCACAGTTCGAGGGCCGCGAAGGCGTTCTGCTCCACGAGAAGCACCGTCGTGCCCGCGTCGCAGATCGCCCGGATGACCGCGAACATGCGTTCCACGATGTTGGGTGCGAGGCCGAGGGAGGGTTCGTCGAACAGGACGAGCCGGGGGCGGGACATCAGGGCGCGGCCGATGGCCAGCATCTGCTGCTCACCGCCCGAGAGGGTGCCGGCGGCCTGATGCCGGCGTTCCGCGAGGCGGGGGAACTCGCCGTAGATGCGCGCGAGGTCGGCGGCGACGCCGGCCGGGTCGCGGCGCAGATAGGCGCCCATGGCCAGGTTTTCCGCGACGCTCATCTGCGGAAACACCCGGCGCCCCTCCGGGCAATGGGCGATGCCCTCGGCCAGGACCTTGCGCGGATCGGCCCCGGTGATGTCGCGGCCGTCGAAACGGATGCTGCCGCTGCGCGCCGGGATCAGCCCCGAGACAGCCCGCAGGGTGGTGGACTTGCCGGCGCCGTTGGCGCCCACCAGGGCCACCAGTTGGCCCTCCCCGACGGTGAGCGACAGGCCCTTCAGGGCCGTCACCGTTCCGTAGCCGCAGACGAGATCGC
This sequence comes from Methylobacterium adhaesivum, assembly GCF_022179065.1. Lineage (GTDB taxonomy): Bacteria > Pseudomonadota > Alphaproteobacteria > Rhizobiales > Beijerinckiaceae > Methylobacterium > Methylobacterium adhaesivum. The sequence goes on along the minus strand of NZ_BPQD01000020.1, from coordinate 20,659 downwards.
GGATCTCAAGCATCGATCGTCTCCGTCGCGGCCGTGCGGCCGGCGCCATCTTGATGGAGAGCTGCGCTGCTGTGGCCGAGATAGGCCTCGATGACGGCGGGGTCGGCGCGGATCGCCGCCGGCGGCCCCTCGGCGATGAGGCGGCCGTAGTTCAGCACCACGATGCGGTCGGAGACCTCCATCACCATCGGCATGTCGTGCTCGACGAGCAGGAGGGTGATGCCCCGCTCTCGGATCGACCGGATCAGTCGCACGAAGACCTGGGTCTCGGAAGCGTTCATGCCGGAGACCGGTTCGTCGAGGAGCAGCATGGCGGGCTCGGTGGCAAGCGCCAGGGCCACCCCAACGAGGCGCTGCTCGCCATAGGCCAGGGCCCCGGCCTTCTCCCCGGCGCGCCCCGAGAGCCCGACCCAGTCGAGGAGGTCGCGGGCCCGCTCGCGCAGGCGCGCCTCACCGGCGCGGTCGCGCCCGAGCAGGGTGTCGAGCACCCGCGCGCGGCCCTGCCGGTGCAGGCCGATCATTACGTTGTCGAACACGGTGTCGTCCGGAAACACGCTGGTGCGCTGGAAAGTGCGGCCGAGGCCGAGGCGGACGATCTCGTGCGGCTGCAGGCCCTGGAGGCTGGTCCCGCGAAAACGCACCTGCCCCTGGCTGGGCTTGAGGAACCCGGTCATCACGTTGAACGCCGTGGTCTTGCCGGCGCCGTTGGGGCCGATCAGGCTGACGATCTCGCCCGCGTGCACGTCGAAATGCAGGTCCGCGATGGCGACGAGGCCGCCGAAGCGGACGCCGACATGCTCGATGGAGAGGATAGGGGTGTCGCTCACGGCCGGACCTCCATGGGGATGCGGGGTGCCGTGGCCGCGGACGCACGGCGGCGGGTGACGAGGCGGGCCACCCCCGGGACGATGCCCTTGGGCATCACGAACTGAATCGCGATCAGCACGAGGCCGAACACCATCCACTGCGCCTCCGGCACCATGACGGGGCGCAGGGCGACAGGCAGCAGGCCGAAGATCAGGCCCCCCACGATGGGCCCAAGCAAAGTGCCCTTGCCGCCGCCCACCACCATGATGACCATGGTGACGGTGGTGGAGAACAGGAACACGTCGGGATCGATGATGCGCAGGTAATGCGCGTAGAGGCTGCCGGCCGCCCCCGCCATGGCGGCCGAGATCACCGCCGCGACGGTGAGGGTGCGGGTGGCGTTGATGCCGACGGAGAGGGCGAGGGATTCGTTCTCCTTCAGGCCGCGCATGGCCCGGCCGAAGCGCGAGGCGACGAGGCGGGCGATGAGGGCGTAGCAGAGCGTGCCGACGACGAGCACGAGGTAGTAGTTCTGCAGCTTCGTCCGCAGGGTCGTGGTGCCGAGGCCCGGTAGACCGAGGCTGAAGGGCGGGATGCCCGTGAGCGCCAGGGGCCCCTGCGTCAGCTCCACCCAGTTCAGGGCGACGAGGCGCACGACCTCGGCGAACGAGATCGTCACGATGACGAAGTAGGCACCCCGCACCCGGAACGAGAGTCGGCCGACGAGGTAGCCGCAGGCCGCCGTTGCCAGCACGGCGAGGAGAAAGCCGACGACGGGCGGCCAGGGCTCGTGCACGACCCGGACGCCGCCGACGAGTTCCACGTCGAAGCCAAGGCTGGTGAGGGCGCTCACGTAGGCGCCGATACCGAAGAACGCGATGTGGCCGAGGCTGAGCTGCCCGGTGAAGCCGAGAAGCAGGTTCAGGCTCATGGCCGCGATGGTGACGATGCCCGTCGTGATCAGCGCGTTGAGCAGGTAGGGGTTCTGGCCGAGGGCGAATGGCAGGGCGGCCAGTGCCGCCAGGAGGGCGAGGGCGGGGATATGCCGGATCATCCGATGCGCTCCGCCTTGGCGAACAGTCCGGTCGGCTTGAAGACGAGCACCGCGATGATGATGAGGAAGCCCATGGCGTCCCGGTAGCCGGACGAGATGTAGCCGGCGCCCAGTTCCTCGGCGAGCGCCAGGATGAAGCCGCCGATGGCCGCCCCGGTGATGTTGCCGAGTCCGCCCAGGATCACGATGGCGAAGGCCTTGAGTTCGGCCATGCCGCCCATCTGCGGAAACACTACGTAGACCGGCCCGAGGAGGGCGCCGGCCGCCGCCGCGAGACTCGAACCGAGGGCGAAGGTGGCGGTGTAGATCAGCCGCACGTTGACCCCCATGAGGGACGCGGTGTCGTGGTCCTGGAAGGTGGCCCGCATGGCGAGGCCGAGGCGGGTTCTGTTGATGAGCCCGTAGGTCAGGCCGATCAGCACGAGGGCCGCGCCGAGCACGAACAGACGCAGCCAGGACACTGAGACGGGGCCGAGCTGGAGCGGCGCATCCGGGAACGGAGTCGGGATCGATTTCGCGACGCCGCCGAACAGCCAAAGCGTGCCCGATTGCAGGACGATGCCGGCGCCGATCATCACCAGCATGGTCGTGTCCATGTCGGCGCCGCGCAACGGCCGCAGCAGTACGAGGTCGAGGATCGCGCCGAGCAGGAGGCCGCCGAGGATCGCCGTCGGCAAGGCGGCGAAGAAGCTTAAGCCCAGGGCCGTGACGGCAATGTACATGACGTAGGCGCCCACTGTGTAGAGGGCGCCGTGGGTGAAGTTCACCACGTTCATGATCCCGAAGATCAGGGTCAGACCAATGCCCAGAAGGGCATAGGTACCGCCGAGGATCAGGGTGTTGAGGAGGTGCTGCAGAAATTCGGGCATGGAGGCCTCGCCGGAGCGGACGGAAACCCGGCCGCCCCGGGGCGGGCGGCCGGGACGGGGGCGTTGGGCTAGAGCGTCGGCACCACGATTTTTCCGGCCTCGATCTTCACGAGGTAGACGTCGGGCTTGCTCTGGCCGCTCTCGGACCCGGACGGGCCGGCCTTGGCGAAGCGGATCGGCCCGTTCAATCCGGTGAAGTCGACGGACCAGAAGCCCTTGCGGATGGAGGCGGCGTCGGCGGCCCCACCCTTCTCGATGGCGGCCGCGATGGCGCGGATGCCGTCGTAGCCCCGGAAGCTCTCGGTGACGCCGGCGAAGTCGAAGCCGCGCTTCTTCCACTCGCCAATGAAGTAGGCGGTCGCCGCCGGGTTCGGGGTCTTCTCGGGGTACCAGGGCAGGAAGGTGGTGAGGTGCATCGTGCCCTCGGCGGCGGTGCCGGCCTGGGCGATGATCTGGTCCGGGTTCTGGGAGCCGCCCGTGGTGATGATGCGCTTCTTGAGGCCGAGCGCCGCCATCTGCTTGAACAGCAGGGTGAGCTGATCGACGGCGGCGGTGATCATCAGGGTGTCGGCATCCGACCCCTTGAGCTTGGACAGTTGGGCGCTCATGTCCTGCGCGCCCTGGTCCATGGTCTCGACGAGGCCGACGGTGACGCCCTTTCCTTTGAGCATCTTGCCGAAATCGGCCGCCGCCCCCCGACCCCAGTCGTTGTTGATCGCGAGGAAATCGACCTTCTTCAGGCCGAGCTTCTCCACCATCGGGGAAAAGGCCTCGGCCTCCAGGGCGGAAGGCGGCGAGATGCGGAAGACGAAGGGATTGCCCGAAGTGGTGATCTTGCCCGACGATGACGTCTCGACAAGCATCGCGGTTTCGTAGTCGGCGAGCTTGGGCATCACCGCGAGGGTGAGGCTGGAGCCCCAGGCCCCCATCAGCACCGGGGTCTTGTCGCTGGTGATGAGCTTTTCGGCCACGGCCGCCGCTTCGGTGGGGTTGCTCTTGTTGTCCTCGATGACGAGTTCGAGTTTCTTGCCCAGCACGCCGCCCCGGGCGTTGATCTCGTCGGCGGCGATTTTGGCGCCGTTGACCACGTAGGTGCCGGACGCGGCGAACGGGCCGGTCAGAGGTTCGTTGACCCCGATCCGGATCGTCTGCGCCTGGGCGACCCCCGACAACAGCATGAACGCCACGGTGAGAGCGGGAAGGCGAGTGAGGCTGCGCGTCATGGTGAGTCTCCGGGGGCGAGCTTGGGGAGCGGTTCGAGGTGCGGGATCACGGCCTTCGGGCACCCGAGGCGGCGAGCCGCCGCCGCAGGGACGCCGTCAGCATCTTGACGAGCAGGCGAAGGGGATTCAGGCCCGCGGGTGCCGGGGCCGGGGCACCCGACAGATGCGCCCCGAGATTTGCGGCGAAGTCGGCGCCGATGCGTCCGGCGAGGTCGCGCACGAGGCCGGGCCGCCCGAACTGTGCAAGTGGTCCCTTGAGCGTGTAGCCGACGGCGAGGACGATCCTGGCGGTGCCGGGCGCCGCGCCGGGCTCGACGCGGTAGCGGATTTCCCCCTGGGTGGCGGAGCGTCCGCCGGCATCGGATCCCGCGCCGAGGATGCGGCCCGTCAGGGTCTCGGCGTCCCGCGTGAGGCGTGCACGGCCGCGAAACCGCGCCGCGATCGGCCCGATCCGCACCTCGAGGGCGCCCTCGACGGTGTCGGGCGCCGGTTGGCCCGTCAACGCGGCGCCGGGCAGGCAGGCCGCGACGGCCTCGACGTTGCCGAACAGGGCGAAGACGGTCTCGGGCGGATGCGCCACCGTGACGATCTGCTCGAAGCGATGGGCGGCCTCGAAATCCTCGACCACCTGGACGACCTGCGGCTCCGAGACCGGCCGGGCATGCGCGACCGGGGAGCGGATCGCCGCGACGCCGTGTCCGTCGCGGGCGCCGACGGGGCCGAGGCCGCGATGTCCGCCCGTGGTCGGGCCGATGCCCCGGGCGCGGCGCTCCGCGATGACCCCGCGCACCGCCCGGACGATGCCGACATAGCCGGTGCAGCGGCAGAGATTGCCCGAAAGGCCGGCGCGGATGCGGCGTTCGTCGGCCTCGGGCAAACGCAGAACCAAGTCGCGGGCCGCGATGAGCATGCCGGGGGTGCAATAGCCGCACTGGAGGGCGTGCTCGCGGTTGAACGCAGCCCGCAACTCGGCGGCGATCGCGTCGTCGTCGAGGCCTTCGATGGTGGTGACCTCGGCACCCGCGCAGGCCCCCGAGAAGGTGAGGCAGGCCCGCGCCGGTTCGCCGTCGAGGAGCACCGTGCAGGCGCCGCAGACACCGTGCTCGCAGCCGAGATGCGTGCCCGTGAGGTCGAGGCCATCGCGCAGGACGTCGGCGAGGTGGGTGCGCGGCTCTGCCCGCAGGCTCCGGGCCCGGCCGTTCACCATGAGCTCGAGGGACAGGGAGGTGTCCCGACGGGCGGTCGATGCGGCGCTCATGCGGCCTCGCTGACGGTTCGGGTGGGGGCGAACAGCGTCGTGGCCGCCTGCGCGACGGCGCGCGCCAGCACGGTGACGTGGACGTGGCGCGCCACGGCGTCGGTCATGCCGGCCTCCCGCAGCAAGGCATCGGCGGCGGCGGCCTCGAAGCGGTCGGCGAAATCGGGGCCGATCCGCCCGCCGAACAGGTGCCGCGCCTCCGGAACCAAGAGGGGTGCGCCCTCGACGGCGCCGATCACCACGCGGCCGTGGCCCGCACCCGGATCGAGCCGCACCGCCCCGATGGCGTGGGCGAACTCGCCGATCTTGGAGCAATGCTTGACGTAGCCCCAGGCGATGCCGGGTCCAAGACCGGGGATGCGCACGGCGACCAGCATCTCGCCGGGCGCCAGCGCCACGTCGAGGGCGCCGGTGACGAAGGCGTCCAAGGCGAGGCGCCGCCGGCCGGATGCCGAGGCCAGTTCGACCTCGGCCCCGAGGGCGACGAGCGACGTCACCCAATCGGCGGCCGGATCGGCATGGACCAGGGAGCCGCCGAGGGTGCCGCGATTGCGCACGGGCCGATAGGCGATGGCGCTCGCCACCCGGGCCATGGCGCCCTTCGTCACGTCGGGAACGCGCCCGTCCTCAATGTCCGCGTGTGTGACGCAGGCCCCCAGCACCAGGGTGTCGCCCTCGATCGCCGCCCGGCGGAGTTCGGGTACGCCCGTGATGTCGAGGACGAGGTCGGGCTCGACGAGGCGCAGGTTCAGCATCGGGCCGAGGGATTGACCGCCGGCCATGAGCTTCACCCGTCCCGGGGCATCCGCGAGCCGGGCTAGGAGGGCGGACAGGTCGCCGGGGCGCTCGTAGGCGAAGGGGGCGGGCTTCATGCGGCCTTCCGCGTGCGTTCGGCGGTGGCGCGGGCGCTCAGCACGGCCTCGACGATGCGGTGCTGGCTCACGGGCGAATGCAGCAAAGCGATCCCGAGGGGCCGCAGGGCGTCGTTGATGGCGTTGGCGAGGGCCGCCGGGGGTGCGATGGCTCCGCCCTCGCCGATCCCCTTCACGCCGAACTGGGTGTAGGGCGAGGGGGTCGCCATGTGGTCGATGCGCGGTTCGGGCACCTCGGCGGCCCCCGGCAGGAGGTAGTCGGCGAAGGTCGAGGCGAGGGGCTGCCCGCGGGCATCGAAGCGCATCTCCTCGTAGAGGGCCGTTCCGATTCCCTGCGCGAGGCCGCCGTAGATCTGGCCGTCGACCACGAGCGGGTTCACCAGGGTGCCGCCATCCTCGACGATGCAGTAGTCGAGGATCTCAACCGCTCCGAGGTCGGGGTCCACGGCCACCACCACGGCGTGTGCGGCGTACGAGAAGGTGCCGGAATCCCGCATCGGCTTGTAGCCGGCGGTGACTTCGAGCCCGCCCGGATCGACGTCGAGGCTCAGATCCTGCGGCCGTCGGTACCAGGTGTGGGCGATCTGCCCGAGGCCGACATCGCCGGAGGGGCCGACGACGCGGCCGGCCTCGAAGCGGCAGGCGGCGGGATCGGCCTGGAGCAGGTGGGCGCCGATGCGAAGCGCCCGATCCGCCAGCTCGCGGCAGGCCGCCGCCACGGCGCCGCCGGCCATCACCATCACGCGCGAGCCCCAGGAGCCGGTCGAATAGGGCGTCATGGCGGTGTCGCCGTGCACCACCCGCGTGCGCGCCACCGGCACGCCGAGGATCTCGTGCGCCACCTGCGCTAGGGTGGTCTCCAGCCCCTGGCCGTGGGAATGGGCGCCGATGCGAAGTTCGAGGCCGCCATCGGGGGTGAGGCGCGCGCCGGCCTGCTCGTGGCCCGGCACCATGGGGATGCCCCAGCCGGAATAGACCGAAGTGCCGTGCGCCGCCTGCTCGCAGTAGATCGAGAGCCCGAGGCCGATGCAGCGCCCGTCTGGTTCGCCCGCCTTCTGGCGCGCCCGCACGGCCGCGACGTCGATGGCCGCCAGGGCGCGGCTCAGCGCCTGCGGATAGTCGCCGCTGTCGAAGTGCTTGTTCGTGATGTTGTCGAACGGCATCTGCTCGGCCCGCACGAGGTTCTTCTCGCGGACCGTCCAGGGTTCCAGGCCCGCCTCGGCCGCGACCGCGTCGAGGATGAGTTCCATGGCGAAGCACACGCCCGTGCGGGCGACGCCGCGATAGGGCAGGATTGGGCACTTGTTGGTGGCGACCGACCAGGTCCGGCAGCGATAGGCCGGGAAGTCGTAGGGACCGGGCAGAATGCTCGCCACCTGCGCCGCCTCGAGACAGGCGGAGAACGGGTAGGCCGAGTAGGCTCCGGAATCGACGGTGGCCTCGCAGTCGATGCCCCGGAGGGTGCCATCGCGCTCGGCATAGGCGGTGATGCGGTAATGGTGCTCGCGGCAATTGGCGTTGGCGGTGAGGTGCTCGCGCCGGTCCTCGAGCCAGCGCACGGGATGGCCGACGCGCAAGGCCAGCCAGGCGAGGCAGACATCCTCGGCGAGCAGGATCGCCTTGTAGCCGAAGCCGCCGCCGACATCGGGCGAGACGATGCGCAGGCGCCCCTGCTCGATCCCGAGACACTCGGAGATGCCGTTGCGCACGATGTGCGGCATCTGGCTCGCCGTGTGGACCACGAGCTGGTCCATGCGATGGTCGAGATGCACCACCGTGCCCCGCCCCTCGATCGGCGCCATGCATTGCCGACCCGTCGAGATCGTCCGCGAGACCTTGATCGGGGCGTCGAGGGCGGCGGAAAAGTTCACGTCGACGAACGTCTCGAGGAAGACGTTGTCGCCCCAATGGTCGTGCACCAGGGCCGAACCGGGTTCGCGCGCGGCGAGCATGTCGTGCACCGCCGGCAATTCCTCGAGGTCGAGGACGATGGCGGCGGCGATGTCCTCGGCTTCCGCCCGCGTCGGCGCGAGGCAGATCGCCAGGAGTTCGCCGACCTGCCGCACCTTGTCCCTGGCGAGAACCGGCTGCTCGGAGACCTTGAACCCGGCAAGGCCCGAGACGGCCCGGATCGGCTGCACGTCGGTCAGGTCGGCGGCGGTGAAGACCTGTCCTCGAAACGCTTCCGGCACGTGAATCGCCCTGATGCGGGCATGCGCCAGAGGACTGCGCACGAAGGCGACGTCCTGCAGGCCGGGCAGGCGCAGGTCGCCGACATACTGACCGCGTCCGCGCATCAGGCGGTCGTCCTCCTTGCGGGGCAGGGGGGCGCCGACCCCTTCGGAAAGCCGCGTCGCGTCGCTCATGCGCAAAGTCCCTTCGCGAGATCGGTCGCGGCGCGTACCAGCACGCCGCCGGGGCGTCGCAGTTCGTCGAGGATCGAGAAGTGCTCGGCGCCGGCCACGGGGATGAGCGGCCCCGGCGCATGGTGGGTGCTGCGCAGGGCGTGGAAGGCACGGGCGTCATGGACGAGGGCCGGGCGCTCGGCGGTTCCGTAAGCGATGGCGAGGGGCTTGGCCGTTACGGGCAGGCGCAGGGGCGAGAGTCCGGCGACCTCCGCGTCCGTGAGTTTCAGGGCGTCATTCAGCCCGGTGTCGCGCAAGGGGCCGAGTTCGTAGACGCCCGAGATCGCGAGCCCCGCCGCCACGGCCGGATGGGACAGGTGCAAGGCCGCCAGCTGCGCCCCAGCCGACCAGCCGGCCAGGATCAGGGGGCCGGCGATGCCGTGGGCCGATCCCTTCGCGGCGAGCCAGTCGAGGGCCTGGCCGATCTCGGCGACGATTCCCGTAAGGCTCGCCTCGGGCGCCAGGGTGTAGCCGGGCATCGCCACGGACCAGCCGGCGGCGGCGGGGCCTTCTGCGAAGCACGCGAACAGATCGCGTGAGTTGCGCTGCCAGTAGCCGCCATGGATGAAGACGAGGCAGGGCGCCCCCGGGTCCTTGGCGGGAAAGAGGTCGAGGGCGGCCCGCGGCGCAGCCCCGTACGGAATGTCGAGGCCTTCGGGATGCGCCACGCGGTAGGCGGCGGAGGCCGCGTTGCGGGCCGCCGCCTGCGCGGCGCTGTCGGGCACCGCTGCGTTGTTGTCGTAAGCGGCGTCCCGCGCCGCCCGGTCGAGACGAGACCAGTCGCACCGGGGATCGGGCAGAAGAGTCGGGGGCTGATCGACGCCCATGCGGTCGTCTCCCTAGGTTCGGGTGCAACTGGCATCCCTCACGAAACTCCTCCGCGCTGTCGGGCCCGAGGCGAGAGCCGACCGTGATCGGGTGTTTCGTGAAGCTGTCTCAGGCCGCGATGGCGTTGGGCAGGATCGGCGAATCGGCGTCGAAGCGGCGCCCGGCACGCAGGCAGAAGGCGGGCTGGAGCAGGCGCTGGGCGACGACCTGCGTGTCCTCGTTGTCGCGGAGCAGAAAGCGACCGCGATGGTCGTGCAGCACCGAGATGTCGGCGGCAAAGCCCGGCGTGAGGGCGCCGATCCGGTCGGACAGCCCGAGCATCTCGGCCGGGTGTTTCGTCACCATGGGGACGACTTCCTCAAGGCTGAGACCGAGCGCCATCATCGAGCTCATCGCCTGGGTCAGGCTGAAGCGGGCCTGGCCGAGGAAGGGGTGGTTCTCGTCGTCGTGGTGCTCCTCCGGCGTGCCCGCCGGCCGGGGGACCTCCGTGTTGTAGCCGTGCATGTCGGCGCCGAGCGTGTAGGGCACGACGCCCGCCGGCAGGGAGGCGCGGGCGACCCGGTAGGAGAAGTGGCTGCCGTGGCCGACATCGACCCGCAGGCCGGCATCCATCGCCGCCCGGATGATCGGGTGGACGACGCCCGCCTCGTTGATGAAGCCGCCGGGATGGCGGGTGAACGGGTGGGCGAGGAAATCGCCGGGCCGCAGCAGCGGGATCACCCGCTCCATGATGGTGTTGGCATCCTCGCCGTTGGCGCCGCTCTCAGGCAGGCCCCAAAGCTGGCCGAAATGGACATAGAGCGGGAGTTCGGCGCGGCGGCTGATTTCGGCCGCCATCTCCATCACCTTGATGCCCCACCGGGCGAAGCCACCGATCTCGGCGTGACCCTTGATGCCGCGTACGAGATCGCGGTTCTCCACGGCCGACTTCACCGTGGCGTCGATGTCGACGCCATCCGGGCTGTAGAGGTTGGGATAGAAATGCCCCTCGAGACCGCCCACCAGATAGGCGGAGAGGAAGGCGTAGATCCGGGTCTCGGCTTGCTCGGCGACGAAGTGGCGGAACCCCGGCAGGGTCATGCACGAGGCGCCGCCCTGGTCGATCACCGTGGTGACGCCCGAGCGCACGCCGACCATATCGGGCGGCAGACCGAAGCGGCCGGTGACGTACTGGTAGACGTGGCCGTGGGTGTCGATCATCCCCGGCAGGACGAGCTTGCCGGCGACGTTCACCACTTCGGTCGCGGCCGAGGGAATGATGCTGTCCGACACCGCCGCGATCCGCCCGTCGCGGATGGCGACGTCCCTGATGCCGTCGATGCCGGAGGCAGGGCAGATGACCCGGCCGCCGCGCAGGAGCGTGTCGTAGCGCCCATCGTCCATTTTCGCGTTCTCCCTCGGGTCTCGCGACATCGTGTCGACCGTCGCATCCCTCGGCCCTGGCGAGGCTCCTGGAATGCGAAGTATGCTTCGTATCTGGTATGAAAGCATGGTGCGTGCCAAGCGCCGTCCGAGTGGCGGATCGAACGCGGAGGGGGAGGACGATGGACGGGGCTACGGGGGAGGGCGCGCTCGCACGGCGAGGCGGGACAGTCGTCGAACAGGTCGGAGCACCCTGGCCCCTCCCTGAGCGGCCCGGCTTCCTGATACGGCGTCTGCATCAGATTCATGTCAGCCTGTTTTCCGAGCGTTGTGGCGCATTCGGCGTCACGCCACTGCAGTACAGTCTGCTGTCTTTGCTGGCAGCTCGGGGTGAGGCCGATCAGACCACCTTGGCGAATGCCGTCGCCCTCGACCGGACAACGACGACGGGTGCCCTGAAACGCCTCGCCGCACGGGGATTCATCGAACGATCGCCCGCGCTCACGGATCGGCGTTCACAGAACTGCCGCCCGACCCCGGCGGGACGCGCCTTGCTGTCTCGAATGGAGGACGCGGCGCGGCAGGCCCACGACGCGACCCTCGAGCCACTCTCGGCCGAGGAGCGGGCGACCTTGATCCGCCTGATAAAGAAGATCACCGCAGGCCATCAGCAGCGCCACGATATGGACACCCTACTGACCTGACACCTTGGGCCTGCGACGGTGCTTCATTCTCGGCACCAGAACACCCTCCACGGTTTCCGGCGTGACGTGACGGAATAGGCCTGTGGAGGGTTTGAGCGCACGACTGCGAAGCGAATTGCTGAACGGCGAGATGGTCTGCAGGTCCAAGGAGGCACAGATCGTGATGGAGAGGCGGCGGCGACGTTACACTGACGTCCACACGCCCCGCTTGGCGATCCACCTCGACCCCGGAGGCGTTCAGCCTCCGCCGCCATCATCCGCCACGCTCACGCGACAGGCTCCGCCGGCCGCTCGACCGCATAAGTTGGTGGGCGATGCCGTCGAAGGCTTGTCCGTTCTTCTACAACGACTTCGCCTGTACGCGTTCTGATTCAAACTCCAGGCTCGTGAACGGACCAAAGTGTATTGAGCGCGGTGGGTGAGTTTCGATAATGAACCTCAAACATTGTGCATGACGAACTGCGGCAGCGATGACGTTAGATGCTTTGCTTGGGGGGCAGCCTGCTCGACGAGCCATGGCAGCGATACGCATCGGACGCTTCACCGGGGCCGCGTCCAATTCTGCCGCATTCTCCCCCGCGCAGACAAAGGCCTCGCGCGGCGTCCACGCGATCACACATCACCCCAACCCGTAAGCTTTGCCATCGGAGCCCTCGCGGTCATTCTTTTGAGCGAGCGGCTTCCGCAAACCCGTTGCGCACGAGCGCCGTATGGGCTAGGTAACCGTCGCGGTCAGCACCCGTAGCTCAGCTGGATAGAGCGTTGCCCTCCGAAGGCAAAGGTCACACGTTCGAATCGTGTCGGGTGCGCCAATTAAATCAGTGACTTAGCCCCTCTCAGGCAGCTCGTCTCACATAGACGACGATGCTTAGGCGCCGCTCAGACGGCTTGCCTCTCCATGATTCTGGCGAGAAGCTTTTCCTCGGAACGAGGAGAGAACCGTGCGGCCCGCCTACTTCATCAACATCATGCCGGCCCGGGGCGCTGTGGGAGGAGGTTGCAACGAGCGTCCGATTTCTTGCTTACCTGAGCGGTTCGACGACATCGAAGACGCTGCCGAGTTCGCCCTGGCTCATTCGGAAGAACGAGGATGGCTGCTCACCGAGTGGTCGTTCAATATCGTCGATGAGGCGGGCCGCATCGTTATGACGGCCGACGATCCATAGCCCTCGATCCCTCCAGTGCCGGCCCCGTCGCTGCGAGTGCGGTGGTGGTGGCCATGGTAGCGGAGGCGGACCCGCATATCGGGAGCGGAACTCCTCCGCGTCGCATAGGAGCGGATGACGCCGGATCGCGTTGAACTCGGCAGACCGACATCTAGGATAGTCGATGGATCCGAACCGACTGGCAGAGACCGAGACTGTTCTTGCCCGAGCCGATCGCGCGTGGCGCTCCGAGGTGACGCGCCTCTACGGTCCCGACGGCGTTCTTCGCTTCGGCTACAGCCGCGAAGGGCGCGGCGAGGACGGAACGCCCGTCCGCCACGCCTACGACGCGCGCTGCCATGCAGTCGCTGCGTGGCGCCATGAGCGCCGGCCTGCGGCCTGAAGCCTCGAGCGCACCATGCCGACGTGGATCGTCTCCGTTTTGAGCCTGTGGGCGGCGTACTGGGCCGCGATGTTCGCGCAAGTCGCTCATCTGCGTGCCGTCGATGACGGCGTTGGCGCTATCGCCTTTTCGCGAATTTCCGCTGCCTTCCTGATCGTTGGCTTAGGGTTATTCATCGTCGCGAAGGGCGGGTAGGCCGTGTGCAACCTCTACAGCCTGGTGACACCGCAGGCCAAGATCCGAGCCTCCTTCGGCGTCTCAGACGATCGCATGGGCAACCTGCCGGCGATGCCGGGCATCTTTCCCGACTAGCGAGCACCGATCGTGCGAATCGGTGAGGACGGGGAAGCATGCACTAAAATCCCGGCTTCGACAGGCCGGTTGGCCCCGGCGTCTACTGCCTCGCCGTCACGCACGACGGATCGCGGGCGCTGATGGCGAACACCGGCCCGGGCTACACGCCGGCCGGCCCCGCTGCCCTCTTGTCCATTGCGTCCCTCGGCTCGCATGAGCTCGGCGACGCGCCGATCTGGTCGGCCAGCGCTGCGACCTGACTGCATCGGTAGTCCTTGCTGGCAGCGTCGTAGGTCGCGAACGCCATACACTTAGTTTAGTTTGGCTAAACTCGCCTGCGAAAGATGTGTGACCGGTTTACATCATGCGGATTCAAATGCCTTGATGAGCTTCGCGGAAGCGAATTGATTTTTTGACTCCACCCCGGGGCTCCTCAATCGTCTCTTCAGCACGCCCGGCATACGAGCAGGCGAGTTGAGTGCAACTGCAGGGTTTCGGTGGACAGTATGTCGAGGCAAAGTCAGGTGCTGCGCCGTTCGCTCATGGCGAGCGTTCCCGTATGGATCCTGGCGATCGCCGAGGCTTCGGCGGCGTGCCAGCCCACCGCCCCCACCAGTGGACAGACGGTGACCTGCACGGACGCCCAGCCGATGGGCTTCGTCGCACCAGCCGGCGTCACCGGCCTGACCGTCAACATCCAGTCCGGCGCCACCCTCGGCGCGCAGCAGACCGGCACCGGCATCAACCCGAGCTTCTCCAACGTGCGGGTGAACGGCACCAGCGTGGTCAACAACGCCGGCATCATCGACAACGGTGCGCCGCAGAACCGGGACAATTACGGTGTCGACTTGGCCGGCGACCGCTCGACCCTGAACAACACCGGCATCATCACCCTGACGGCGCCCGCCGGCAACACTGCGACGCGGATCTACGGCGCCTCCTCGAATGCGCCGAACGGCTCGCAATACGAGGGCGTCACGGTCAACAACTCCGGCACCCTCGCGGTGATGCAGAACGGCAACGGCATCGCGCGGGGCGTCTATGCGGGCGAGAACACCACGCTGTTCACCCTCAACAACAGAGGTCTGATCTCGGCCACGCGCGGCACCTCCGCCACGGCCTCCACGGCCGTCGTTGCGGGCGTCGATTCCGACGACGACACCGACCGGCTCGTGGTCAACAATTCCGCCTCCGGCCGGATCACCGCAACGGGCACCAACACCCGCGCCCTTACAGGCCGCGCCGCCCAATACGAGATCAACAACAGCGGCACCATCACCAACACCACCGCGGGTGAGGCCGCCATCGCCACCTTCGCGGTGAACGCGGGCAATGCCGGCGACACGACGACGCCGCGCGCCTACAACACCGTGATCACCAACACCGCCACGGGCGTGATCAATGGCGATGTCCGCAACTTCGACCAGGATCTCCAGACCACCGCGACGGTGGTGAACCTGCGCCGCACCGGCACCCTCACCAATGCCGGCACCATCAACGGCAACCTCGCCTTCGGCGGCGGCAGCCAGACGGTGAACAACACCGGCCGCATCTCCGGCGGCCTGTCGTTCCTCGACGTCGCCGCCACGGTGAATACGGTAAACTTGGGTACGGGATCGAGCATCGGCGGCGACATCACCGCACAGGGCCTCGGCACGAACATCCTCAACCTCACGGGCACTGGCACGCTCACCGGCGCGGTTACTGCCCGTCCCCCCGGGCCGATCACCGTTGGTCCTCTTGCGGGTAAGCCCCTAGGCTTCACTAGCCTCACCCAAACCGGCGCCGGTAGCGCCTGGACCTTCGCAAATGGATCATCCCAAGCCATCACGGGAAACCTTACAGTTGCGGGCGGCAGCCTTACATTCGACCTTGGATCGAGACAGTTCGTTGTTGGTCAAATCCAACTGACGGGCATGGGATCGCAGTTAACTGTTAATAATTCCCTCGGCAATCAAGCTATAAATCTCTTGGAATCGAATACGACCCTGATCAATAATGGATCTCTCGTAGGCTCAAGTGGCTTTTTGCGCGAGCTAGTAATTTCAGATCCTGACGGTACAGCCCCTATTAATGGCGTCCGCGCAGCCGCAACCAAGGGCGACATTAACAGCGTTACTGTTGTTAACAATGGACAAATAAGTGTTTTGCGAAATGATCGCAGTGTTTTATCGGCGATCGTCAGTGCTGTTCGCGCGGATGACGGTATTTTCGGGAATAGCGTAGCCTCCATGACTGTCATTAATGGCGGTTCAATCACAGCATTGGACAACGGCACTAGTTCCGGCCTAGCTTCAGCCATATCCGCCGGCGCTTCGGTCGGTGTTCTGTCGGTTATAAACAGAGCGGGCGGCACCATCGGCGCATTGGGTTCAAATGCTCGAGCAATTGATGGGCAAGCAAAAAATTTTAATATTACCAATGATGGAAACATCTTCGCGTCGGGCGGCCAAGCTATAGTGATCTACGGCCCCGGAATTACATCACTTACCAACAATCCCGGTGGATTCATCACCGGCAACATCCGGCTTGCCGAAACGGACCCGCAAACCAGCGTCATGGGACCGGCTCGCTTTAGTACAATCAGCAATTCTGGGGCTATCAATGGTAGTATTCAATATGGCTCAGGCAATCATGCGTTAAATAATACCGGCAATATATATGGAGATATTATTTTTTCTGATCTTTCAAATAGACGCATTCCAATTGCTATAGGACTAACGCCACCTGATCCAAGCGTGAATACGGTAAATCTTGGCACTGGCTCCCGCATCGGCGGCAACATCACGGCCACCGGGCAAGGTATCAACACCCTGAACCTGTCGGGCACCAGCACCCTCACGGGAACGGTCGCGGGCTTCACCAGCCTCAACCAGACCGGCGCCGGCAGCGCCTGGACCACCGCCAGCGGCTCGGTCCAGAACCTGTCAGGCAACCTCACGGTGGCGGGCGGCAACCTGACGCTGGGCGCCGGCTCGACCCAGAATGTCGGCGGCCTGATCCAGGTAACGGGTTCGGGCGCGCAGCTCACCGTCAACAACACGCTCACCAACAAGACCGTGAACCTGTCGGGCTCGAACACGAGTCTCGTCAACAACGGCACAATCACGGGCACCGGGGCGGCCGGGCGGGTAAACGATGCTTTCACTCAGGTCTACGGCGTGCTCAGCAATTCCTCGGGTGCCGACTTCGCCAACGTTGCGGTGACCAACAACGGCACCATCGCGGTGACGGAGAACGGCATCGGCATCTCGCGCGGCATCTATGCGGGTGAGAACATCGCCTCCATGGCGATCGCCAATGCCGGCACCATCTCGGCGACGCGCAACGGCACCGGCACGGCGGCGGTCGCGGCCATCGACTCGGATGACGATGTCGCGGCCCTCACCGTCACCAACCGCGTCGGCGCCACGATCAGCGGCACCGGCACCGGGGTCCGCGCCATCCAGGGCCGGGCACAGAGCTTCACCATCACCAATGCCGGCACGATCACCGGCCCGACGGGTGGTCAGGCCATCGTGGTCTACGGCGCCGGCAACGGCGTCCTCAACAATGCCGCCACGGGCGTGATCAACGGCGACGTGCGCTTCATCGATGCCGACCCGCAGAACGCCACCACGGCCAACCGCCGCAACAGCACCACGACGAATGCGGGCCGCATCGCCGGCGCCGTCCAGTACGGCATGGGCAACCATACCCTGACCAACACCGGGACGATCACCGGCAACATCGCCTTCGCGGATGTCGCGGCGAGCCGGAACACGGTGAACCTCGGTACCGGCTCGACCATCGGCGGCGCCATCACCGCCCGGGGGCTCGGCAGCAACGCCCTCAACCTGTCGGGTACCGGCACGCTTTCGAGCACCGTCACGGGCTTCACCACCCTGCGCCAATCCGATGGTGCCTGGACCCTGGCCCAGGGCTCGACCCAGACCTTCTCGGGCGGCGCCACGGTGGCGGGTGGTGTTCTGAACGTGAATTCGACCCTCACCGCCGACACGGGCGTTGGCACCGCCGGCACCCTGACGGGCACCGGTCGCATCGTCGGCACGCTCACCAACGCCGGTATCGTCACACCGGGCTCGGCCGCCGCGCCCTTGGGCACGCTGACGGTCGCGGGCAACTATGTTCAGGGGGCCAGCGGTACGCTGCAGAGCGCCGTCACCGCCGACGGGCAGGCCGCCCGCCTCGTCACCACCGGCACCGCCACCCTCGGCGGCACCGCCAGCATGTTCGCGGCGGCCGGCACCTACCTGCCCAACACCCGCTACACCGTGCTCACCGCCGCCGGCGGCGTGAACGGCAACTTCGCCACCGTGACCGACAGCGGTTCGCTGCCCTTCCTCATCCGCCCGGTCGCTTCCACCGACGCCAACAACGCCTACGTCACCCTGGCCCAGCAGAGCTTCGGCTTGGTGGCGCAGACGAGCAATCAGGCGAACGTGGCGCGCGGACTCGATGCGGCGCTCGCCAACAATCCGCAGGCGCTCCTCGTCATCGACAACCAGAGCAACGCCGGCATTGCCGCGACCCTCGACCGGGTCTCGGGCCAGAGCTACGCGTCGCTCGCCGACCCGCAGCTCCGCTCGGGCCGCGCCTTCGGCAGCCAGCTCCTGTCGCGGGCCTATGCGGCCAGCACCGAAGCCGGCCCGACAGGCTTCACCCTGCCGCCGACGGTCTACGCCGCCGACATGCCGAACCGCGCCGCCCCGCCGGCACCCCGGTTCATCGAGACCAGCCGCGGCTACGGCGTCTGGGCCACGGGCTACGGCCAGTTCGGGCATGTCGATTCCACCGCCAACGCCGCCGGTCGCTCGGAGACCGTCGCCGGCATGGCGGGCGGCGTCGACTTCCACCCGCAGGTCGGCACGGTGCTGGGCATCGCGGCGGGCTACGGCTCCGTCGATGTCAGCCTGAACCGGACGGGCGAGCGGGCGCACACGGACAACGCCCAGGTCGGCCTCTACGGCGGCTTCACCAGCGGCGCCCTCTACGCCAACGCCACCGTGGGCTACGCCCACACGGAGGGCCGGGTGAACCGGTCGCTGGGCCTGGCCCAGATCCAGTCCGGCGGCGCCCAGGGCAAGGTCAGCGGTGACCAGTTCATCTCCGCCGGCGAACTCGGCTACCGCTTCGCCCTCGCCCCCACCACGGTGCTGTCGCCCTTCGTCGGGTTCCAGGTGAACACCTTCGATCAGGACCGGGTCACCGAAGGCAGCGCCGGTCCGTTGAGCCTCACCATCGCCGCCAAGGACTTCCTCTCGGCCCGCACCCTGGTGGGCGGCCGCCTGGAGACGGCGACGACGGTGTTCGACGGTCGTCCCGTCTCGTTCTGGGTCAAGGCGGCCTACGTTCACGACTTCGCCGACGTGAGCCGCACCATCGGGGCCTCCTTCACCCTGGTGCCGACGGTGCCGTTCGCCGTCTCCGGCCGGCGCCTCGCCCGCGACCGGGCGCTGGTTGGCCTCGGCGTGAGCACGGAGCTGGCCCCCGGCCTCGCCGGCTTCCTCGGCTACGATGCGGAGCTTGCCTCCACCGACACGATCCAGGCGGTGCGCGGCGGCGTTCGCTACACCTTCTGAGCCCGGACGGGTCGGACACGCGGGGGCGGCTCGGACACGGGCCGCCCCTTTTTCATGGCAAGATGGGAGCGGGCGATCACGAGGTGTCGCCGACCCAGAGCGGCGCGCGCAAGAAGGCGGAGACTATGGCCGGCCGGATGCCCGGCACGGCCGCGATCAAAGTCGCGGCGGACGACGAGACCGGCGAGTTGGAGGCTGCGACGATCCTCGCACGGCTCGGCGAGGCCTCGAAGGGCTGTCGGGAAGCCTACAGGAGGGCGGAAGCAGTTTCATCAGTTCGGCACAGACAGACAGCGACGCCCCTTTCCACAGCTGTCTGGCGGACCGACTGAAACCATCTTCGCGCCTTTTCCCTCGAGATTAACGAGCAACGCGCGGGTTGCTACGGCCGGAGCGACGATGCCTTCGACCGGATGAACTTTCACGAAGTGAGTTGGGTCGGCGCTGCTGACGACGAGACCCTTCGTCTGGCCGTAATAGTTCGGCTTGATGCTCACCGAGCCGTCGGGGTCAGCTTGGATCAGGGCGTGATAATCCCCTTTGCCATCACTGGAGATCAGGTGGATAACCTGCGAGGCCGAAGCGCCAGACTTGGCGGTCTTACCGATCTCGGCAAACTCGGCCGCGGCCCCATGATCGGTCTTGATGGCGTTCTTCCATCCGGCGGTCCCCTGCGCACCGATGTGAAGACCGTTCATCTGTCCGTCGGGCTTTGAATTCCACTCGCCGGTGACCCAGATCCCATCGACGTTCGTGCCCTTCCAGCCTGCCGCGGGCGCGACAAGGTTTACATCGATCTCCGTGCCATAGACTTGACCGTTGAAGCCATGCTTCGGCGGCACTCCCGACGTGTCGAAGTTCTTTGATGTGAAGTTGGCGCCCCACGCCTGGGCGTTCATCGCAGCCATGTGAGCACCGCCGTAGACCCCCACGGCTGGCGCAATCGTCGATGCGGTCCGCGCAACGCCCAGTACGCCCGAGGTGATGATGAATCCCGGAGTGACGCCGTCGATTTTGTTGGCATTCGCGTCCGCGGGGATCTCAATCGAGCCGCTGATCGCTGAAACCACGCCGTAATCGTTGCCGCCCGGCATAAGCTTCGCCGGAGGGTTGCCGATATCGACGGACAAGCCAGAGTAGGCCCCTCGCCAGCTTGCCCACGGTGGCGACGCAATGGACAGTTTGGTTCGCTCGCCGTCCCGTCCTCCTCCAGGGCTAGTGCGGTTGTCGTTGCTTGGGGTCTCGGCAGGCGCTCTGGCTGGCTGAGGCTGTGCGGATGCACAGGACGCCATGCCTATGAAAAGCAGAGCAATTTGCGTTCGCATGTCATCACCTCACGGCCGAAGGGGCTTTTCCCTACCGCTATCGCAGCCGTCGAGAAAGCGGCGCCGTGTTCCGGATGAAGTACCAAGATCAGACAAGAAGCGCCCCAAAGCCGAAGCCCCGGGGCGCGATACGGACGGTACTGAGCGGGCGGATCGGCGGGGTGGTTGTGGCCTGCCCCCATTCGGTGGCCCAGGTTCGAAGTTAGTGCATCGTCAGTCGCGTGACGATGGCGGGGTGAGCGAGCGGCCCTGAGCCGCTCGGTTCGGTTGGCCAGATGACGACCTCGGGCGCAGGCGGCTGGTAGCCGAGCGACGAGTGCGGCCGGATGTTGTTATAGTGCCTACGCCATTGCTCGATCACGACGCTGGCCTCCTTGAGGGTGTAGAACACCTCGCCGTTGAGGAGCTCATCCCGCAGCTTCGCGTTGAAGCTCTCGCAATAGCCGTTCTCCCACGGACTGCCCGGCTCGATGTAGGCGGTCGCTGATCCCACCGCCGCGATCCAATCCTGAACGGCCTTGGCGATGA
>NZ_BPQD01000019.1 GCF_022179065.1 Methylobacterium adhaesivum | reverse complement strand
CGCCATCAACGAGTAGTCGTCCGTCCAAGTCACGTCTGCAGGGAACGACAGAGGGGCGGGTCCTCGCGCCCGCCCCATCCTCGTCCCGCCAAGGTTTCAGGTCATGAACGGTCAGAATATTCGCATCCGCCTCAAGGCGTTCGATCATCGGATTCTCGATGCCTCGACCCGCGAGATCGTCTCGACGGCCAAGCGCACCGGCGCCACCATTCGTGGTCCGATCCCGCTGCCGACGCATATCGAGAAGTTCACCGTCAACCGCTCGCCCCACATCGACAAGAAGTCGCGCGAGCAGTTCGAGATGCGCACCCACAAGCGCGTCCTCGATATCGTCGATCCGACGCCGCAGACCGTGGACGCGCTGATGAAGCTCGACCTCGCCGCCGGCGTGGACGTGGAGATCAAGCTCTAAGTCCCGCGGGGATTTAGAGCTTACCGTAAATCGCGCGAGGGGAGACACCTATGCGCTCAGGCGTCATCGCACAGAAGGTCGGCATGACCCGCATCTTTACGGATGCAGGCGAACATGTCCCGGTCACGGTGCTTAAAATCGATCAATGCCAGGTGGTTGCCCACCGTACCGTCGAGAAGAACGGCTACGTCGCCCTTCAGGTCGGCGTCGGTAAGGCCAAGGTGAAGAACGTGTCGGCCGCCGAGCGCGGCCGGTTCGCCGTCGCCAAGGTCGAGCCGAAGCAGAAGCTCGCCGAGTTCCGCGTGTCGGAAGACAAGCTGATCCCGGTCGGCGCCGAGATCACCGCCGACCACTTCATCCCGGGCCAGTTCGTCGACGTGACGGGCACCACCACGGGTAAGGGCTTCGCCGGCGGTATGAAGCGCTGGAACTTCGGCGGTCTGCGCGCCACCCACGGCGTGTCCGTGTCGCACCGCTCAATCGGTTCGACCGGCGGCCGTCAGGACCCCGGCAAGACCTTCAAGAACAAGAAGATGCCCGGTCACATGGGTGTCGATCGGGTCACCACGCAGAACCTGCGCGTCGTCCGCACGGACGTCGAGCGCGGCCTGATCCTGGTCGAAGGTGCGGTTCCCGGCGTCGCCGGCGGCTGGATCCAGATCCGCGACGCGGTGAAGCGCAAGCTCCCCGCGGACGTTCCGCAGCCTGGCAAGTTCCGTGAGTTGGGTGCCTCCGCCCTCGCCTCCGACGCCCCGGCTCCCGAGGCTCCCGCTTCCGAGGAGAACGCGTGATGAAGCTCGATATCACCACCCTCGACGGCGCCGGAGCCGGCTCCGTCGACCTCGACGAGACCATCTTCGGTCTCGAGCCCCGTGTGGACCTGCTCCAGCGCATGGTGCGTTGGCAGCTCGCCAAACGTCAGGCCGGCACCCACGCGGTCAAGAACCGCTCGGACGTGAATCGGACGCGCAAGAAGCTGTACAAGCAGAAGGGCACCGGTAACGCCCGTCACGGCGCCGCTTCCGCTCCGCAGTTCCGCGGCGGTGGACGCGCCTTCGGTCCGGTCGTGCGCAGCCACGCCCACGATCTGCCGAAGAAGGTCCGCGCCCTCGCGCTCAAGCACGCCCTTTCGGCGAAGGTGAAGGATTCGACCCTCATCGTCATCGACGACGTTAAGCTCGCCGACGGTAAGACCAAGGGCTTGGTCGAGCGCTTCGAGAAGATGGGTCTGTCCAGCGCCCTGATCATCAGCGGCTCTGAGGTCGACGTGAACTTCGGTCGCGCCGCCCGGAACATTCCGCAGATCGACGTGCTTCCGATTCAGGGCATCAACGTCTACGACATCCTGCGCCGCGACAAGCTCGTGCTGACGCGCGCGGCGATCGATGCGCTGGAGGCGCGTTTCAAATGAGTGCCGATCCGCGCCACTACGACATCATCGTCTCCCCCGTGATTACGGAGAAGGCGACGAACCTCACCGAGCAGAACAAGGTCGTTTTCCGGGTTGCCCCGAAGGCGACGAAGCCGCAGATCAAGGAAGCGGTGGAGAAGCTGTTCGACGTCAAGGTCACGGCGGTGAACACCCTCGTGACCAAGGGCAAGAAGAAAATCTTCCGCGGGCTTCGCGGACAGCGTTCGGACGTGAAGAAAGCGATCGTGACCCTCGCCGAGGGTGAGACGATCGATGTCACGACCGGCCTCTGAGACAAGTCGGGTTAAGGATCACCACCGATGGCCTTGAAGACATTCAAACCGGTCACGCCGAGCCTTCGCCAGCTCGTGCTCGTCGACCGCCGTGAGCTCTACAAGGGCAAGCCGGTCAAGAAGCTCACCGAGGGCAAGTCGTCGTCCGGCGGCCGTAACAACCTCGGCCGCATCACCGTCCGTTTCCGTGGCGGCGGTCACAAGCGCACCCTGCGCAACGTCGATTTCAAGCGGCGTATGCAGATGGGCGTGAGCGCCACCGTCGAGCGGATCGAATACGATCCGAACCGCACGGCGTTCATCGCGCTGATCACCTTCCCGGACGGGACGCAGAGCTACATCATCGCGCCCCAGCGTCTGTCGCCGGGTGACAAGGTGATCGCGGCCGAGCAGGTCGACATCAAGCCGGGCAACGCCGGTCCCGTTGGCAACATGCCTGTCGGCACCATCGTGCACAACGTCGAGCTCAAGATCGGCAAGGGTGGTGCCATCGCACGCTCCGCCGGCAATTACGCTCAGATCGTCGGGCGCGATCAGGGTTACGTGACCCTGCGCCTGAACTCGGGCGAGCAGCGCCTGGTCCACGGTCAGTGCTTCGCCAGCGTCGGCGCGGTGTCGAACCCGGACCACATGAACATCTCGCTCGGCAAAGCGGGTCGTAACCGCTGGCTCGGCAAGCGCCCGCACGTCCGCGGTGTCGCCATGAACCCGGTCGATCACCCGCACGGCGGCGGTGAAGGACGGACCTCGGGCGGCCGTAACCCGGTCACGCCGTGGGGCGTTCCCACCAAGGGGAAGAAGACCCGCTCGAACAAGCGGACCGACGTCTTCATCCTGTCCAGCCGTCACAACCGCAAGAAGTAACCATCATGGCACGCTCGCTCTGGAAGGGGCCGTTCATCGACGGCTACCTCCTCAAGAAGGCTGAGACCGCACGCGGATCCAGCCGCAACGAAGTTATCAAGATCTGGAGCCGTCGCTCCACGATCCTGCCGCAGTTCGTTGGGCTCACCTTCGGTGTGCACAACGGGCAGAAGCACATCCCGGTCTACGTGTCCGAGGAAATGGTCGGCCACAAGTTCGGCGAGTTCTCGCCGACCCGCACCTTCCACGGTCACGCGGCCGACAAGAAGTCGAAGAGGCGCTGATCATGGGCAAGCCCGCCACTCCCCGCGCGCTCCCCGAGAACGAGGCTCAGGCCGTCGCGCGCATGCTGCGCGTCAGCCCCCAGAAGCTCAATCTCGTCGCGCAGCTCATTCGCGGCAAGAAGGTCGAGTCGGCCCTCGCCGACCTCGAATTCTCCCGCAAGCGGATCGCCCGCGAGGTCAAGAAGTGCCTCGAGAGCGCCATCGCCAACGCCGAGAACAACCACAACCTCGACGTCGATGATCTCATCGTCGCCCAGGCGTTCGTCGGAAAGGCCCTCGTGCTCAAGCGTTTCCACGCTCGTGCCCGTGGCCGCGGCGCCCGCATCCTGAAGCCCTTCGCGAACCTCACCATCGTGGTGCGCGAAGTCCCGACCGCCGAAGCGGCGTGAGGAGGACCTGATGGGCCAGAAAGTCAATCCGATCGGTCTGCGGCTCGGTATCAACCGGACCTGGGACTCCCGCTGGTTCGCCCAGAAGGGTGAATACGCCAAGCTCATGCATGAGGACGTCGCCATCCGCGCCGCCCTTACGAAGCAGCTCAAGCAGGCCGCCGTCTCGAAGATCGTGATCGAGCGTCCGCACCGGAAGTGCCGCGTCACTATCCACTCGGGTCGTCCGGGCGTGGTGATCGGCAAGAAGGGCGCGGACATCGAGAAGCTGCGCAAGCTCGTCGGCACCCTCACCAAGGCCGATGTGACGATCAACATCGTCGAGGTGCGCAAGCCCGAGATCGACGCCACCTTGGTGGCCGATTCGATCGCCCAGCAGCTCGAGCGTCGCGTCGCCTTCCGTCGCGCGATGAAGCGTGCCGTGCAGTCGGCCATGCGTCTCGGTGCCGAAGGCATCCGGATCAACTGCTCCGGTCGTCTCGGCGGTGCCGAGATCGCCCGTCAGGAGTGGTACCGCGAGGGCCGCGTGCCCCTGCATACCCTGCGCGCCGACGTCGATTACGGTGTCGCAACCGCCTTCACGACCTACGGGACGTGCGGAATCAAGGTCTGGGTGTTCAAGGGCGAGATCCTCGAGCACGATCCCATGGCCCAGGATAAGAAGGCGCAGGAAGAGGGTGGCCGTTCGGGCGGCCGTCGCGAGCGCGATGGTGAGGGTGGCCGCGAGCGCGGCCGGCGCGAACACGCCTAACGGCGCGTTCGTGACCCCGTCACCCTAGAGAGGTGTTGAGAGGCTGCCATGTTGCAACCCAAGAAGACCAGGTTCCGTAAGCAGTTCAAGGGTCGCATCCACGGTGCGGCCAAGGGCGGCTTCGACCTCAACTTCGGGACCTTCGGCCTGAAGGCCGTCGAGCCCGAGCGCATCACCGCGCGCCAGATCGAGGCGGCCCGCCGCGCGATCACCCGCGAGATGAAGCGTCAGGGCCGCGTCTGGATCCGGATCTTCCCGGATGTTCCGGTCACGGCCAAGCCCACCGAGGTCCGCATGGGCTCCGGTAAGGGTGCTCCCGAGTTCTGGGCTGCCCGCGTGCATCCTGGTCGTATCATGTTCGAAGTCGACGGCGTGGCCGAGGACGTCGCGAAGGAGGCCCTGCGCCTCGGCGCGGCCAAACTCCCGATCCGCACGCGCGTCGTTCAGCGCATCGCTGACTGAGGGGAGGGGATCATGAAGTCGTCACAGAGACAGTCGGATCTCGCCGCCCTGTCGCCCGATCAGCTGAGCGACGAGCTGCTGAGCCTGAAGAAGGAGCAGTTCAACCTCCGCTTCCAGGGCGCCACCGGCCAGTTGGAAAACGTCGCGCGCGTCCGCGAAGTCCGTCGCGATATCGCCCGCGTCCGTACGCTCCAGCGTCAGAAGACGCTGAAGTCCGCGCAGGCTTGAGGAGACCATCATGCCGAAGCGCGTATTGCAGGGCGTCGTCGTCAGCGACAAGGGCGAGAAGACTATCGTCGTGAAGGTGGAGCGTCGCTTCACCCACCCGGTGATGAAGAAGACCGTTCGTCGTTCCAAGAACTACCACGCCCACGACGAAGCCAACGTCGCCAAGGTCGGTCAGACCGTGTCGATCGAGGAGTGCCGTCCTTTCTCGAAGACCAAGACTTGGCAGCTCGTCACGGGCACCGGTTCTGAGGCTCCCGCCGCCGAGGCGTGAGCCGCCCCTTCGGGTTTTCTAAAAAAAAACGGGCGCAGGATCCTGCGCCCGTTTTTTTGTGTTCGCTCGACGCGTTGCGGTCGCATCCCGGGTGCCCGGACAGGCGCTGCCGGTCCTCACTTGCATGCGAGCTCTAGTAGACCGCATGAGGATCGTGGAACCCATGTCGGGGCTCCAGGGATTGAGCGCACCTGAGGACCGGGCCGATTTCCGGTCAGCAGGATGCATCCTGAGCGCAAGATCGAACTTTCTGAGTTTGAGGGTTCTTCCCCGCCGTTGCGCGGCCTCAAACGAGCGCTTTGCCCTTGCACATCGGGGCGTCCCGTTGTAGTGGGCATTCCTTCGCGACAGTTGAGAAGGGTGTTCGCACCTTTCGAACGCGGTGACCGCGCCGGTGTTTCACCACACCGATTGCGCGGTTCGTCATATGAGCCGGGGACATCAGATCCCCGTCAGGCGTCGTCCGCCGGACAATACCGTCCGTGTGCGGAAACCCGCCTGAAACAAAGAAAGGTCACTGCCCGTGATCCAGATGCAGACGAATCTGGACGTCGCCGACAACTCTGGTGCGCGCCGCGTGATGTGCATCAAGGTTCTGGGCGGGTCGAAGCGTAAATACGCCGGTGTCGGCGACATCATCGTTGTCTCGGTCAAGGAAGCGATTCCCCGGGGCCGCGTGAAGAAGGGCGACGTCATGAAGGCGGTCGTCGTTCGGACGGCGAAGGAAGTGAAGCGTCCCGATGGTTCGGTGATCCGCTTCGACAAGAATGCCGCCGTTCTGATCAACAATCAGAAAGAGCCGATCGGCACCCGCATCTTCGGACCGGTGCCGCGCGAACTCCGCGCCCGCAACCACATGAAGATCATCTCGCTCGCGCCGGAGGTGCTGTGATGGCCGCCAAGGTCAAGAAAGGCGACACGGTCGTCGTCCTCACCGGTCGTGACAAGGGTCGCTCCGGCGAGGTCACCCAGGTGCTTCCCAAGGAAGACCGCGCCTTCGTGCGTGGTATCAACCTGGTGAAGAAGCACCAGAAGCAGACGCAGAACCAGGAAGGCGGCATCGTCTCCAAGGAAGCTGCGATCCACCTCTCCAATCTGGCGTTGCAGGACGCCAACGGTAAGCCGACTCGCGTGGGTTTCCGCATCCTCGAAGACGGCCGCAAGGTTCGCTTCGCCAAGACCACGGGGGACCAGATCGATGGCTGACGCTAACCAGGACAACTACGTCCCCCGCCTTCGCAAGCACTATGACGAGGTCGTTCGTCAGAAGCTCATCGAGGAGTTCGGCTACAAGAACCCCATGCAGGTTCCGGTCATCGAGAAGATCGTGATCAACATGGGCGTCGGTGAGTCCACCGCCGACTCGAAGAAGGCTTCCATCGCCGCCGGCGACCTCGCCCTCATCGCCGGCCAGAAGCCGGTCATCACCAAGGCCCGCAAGGCCATCGCGACCTTCAAGGTCCGCGAGGGCATGCCGATCGGCTGCAAGGTGACCCTGCGCCGCCAGCGCATGTACGAGTTCATGGACCGCCTGATCACGATCGCGCTGCCCCGCGTGCGTGACTTCCGCGGCCTGAACCCGCGCTCGTTCGACGGCAACGGCAACTACGCCCTCGGGCTCAAGGAGCACCTCGTGTTCCCGGAGATCTCGTACGACAAGGTCGATTCGACCTGGGGCATGGACATCGTCATTCAGACGACGGCCCGCACC
Source organism: Methylobacterium adhaesivum (assembly GCF_022179065.1). GTDB lineage: Bacteria > Pseudomonadota > Alphaproteobacteria > Rhizobiales > Beijerinckiaceae > Methylobacterium > Methylobacterium adhaesivum. The sequence continues at coordinate 55,896 of NZ_BPQD01000019.1, read as the reverse complement.
GACGCCGAGGCGCGCGCGCTCCTCACGCAGTTCCGATTCCCGTTCCGGCAGTGAGGCCCCGCTAGGGCTTCAGACGCGGACACCGGAGAGAGACATGGCAAAGAAAAGCTCGATCGAGAAGAACAAGCACCGCGAAGCGCTGGTGAAGCTGTACGCCCCCAAGCGTAAGGCCCTGCTGGCCACCGCCAACGACCAGTCCCTCGAGATGGAGGAGCGCTTCGAGGCGCGCCTCAAGCTCGCGGAGCTGCCCCGCAACTCGTCGCCCACCCGCATCCGCAACCGCTGCGGCATGACCGGCCGGCCCCGCGCCTTCTATCGCAAGATGGGCATCTCGCGCATCGCGCTGCGCGAACTCGGCAACCAGGGTCTCATCCCCGGTCTCGTCAAGTCGAGCTGGTAAGGAGCCACCACCATGGTTAACGATCCCGTGGGTGATATGCTCACCCGCATCCGCAATGGTCAGCAGCGCCGCCGCAACGTCGTTCAGACGCCCGGTTCGCGCCTGCGCGCCAGCGTCCTCGACGTGCTGAAGTCCGAGGGCTACATCCGCGACTATGCGACGACGGATTACGGCAACGGCCGTACCGAATTCGCTATCGAGCTGAAGTACTACGACGGCCAGCCCGTCATTCGCTCGATCCAGCGCGTGTCGAAGCCCGGCCGCCGCGTCTACTCGTCGGTCGGCGAGCTGCCGCGCGTCGCCGACGGTCTCGGCGTTACCATCGTGTCCACCCCGCAGGGCGTCATGGCCGACCACGAGGCGCGCGAGCGCAACGTCGGCGGCGAAGTGCTCTGCAAGGTGTTCTGATCCTGGACTTGGAGGAATAAGGCGATGTCTCGCGTAGGCAAGAAGCCCGTTCCCGTCCCGTCCGGTGTGACGGCCACGGTGACCGGTCAGACGGTTAAGATGAAGGGCTCAAAGGGCGAGCTCCAGTACGTCGTTCCCAACGTGGTCGACGTAAAGTTCGAGGACGGCGCCGTCTCGGTGCAGCCCAAGAACCAGACCAAGGAGGCCCGCTCGCTTTGGGGCACCTCCCGCGCTCAGGTGGCGAACCTCGTCGAGGGCGTCTCCAAGGGCTTCGAGAAGAAGCTCGAGATCACCGGCGTGGGTTACCGCGCCGCGATGGCCGGCAAGGCACTCAAGCTCTCGCTCGGCTACAGCCACGACATCGAGTACGAGATCCCCGCGGGGATCACGATCGCGGTGCCGAAGCCCACCGAGATCGTCATCTCCGGCATCGACCGGCAGGTGGTCGGCCAGGTGGCCGCCGAGATCCGTGACTATCGCGGTCCCGAGCCTTACAAGGGCAAGGGCGTGAAGTACGCGGGCGAGTTCATCTTCCGTAAGGAAGGCAAGAAGAAGTAAGGGCCGGCCAACATGTCACGCAAAATCGATGCACTCAGCCGCCGCAAGGCGCGTGTGCGCCGCGCGCTGCGGGCGGCGGCCAACGGGCGGCCCCGGCTCTCGGTGTTCCGCTCTTCCAAGCAGATCTACGTTCAGGTCATCGACGACGCGCAGGGCAAGACCCTCGCTTCGGCTTCGTCCCTCGACAAGGATGTGCGCAGCGATCTCAAGACCGGCGCCGACGTGGCGGCGGCTCAGGTCGTCGGCAAGCTCGTCGCCGAGCGAGCCAAAGCGGCCGGTGTCACCCAGGTGATCTTCGATCGCTCGGGCTACCTTTACCACGGGCGCGTCAAGGCGCTCGCCGACGCCGCTCGCGAGGGTGGCCTCGAATTCTAAGCCTTTCCCTGAGGGGAGCTGCCGGTCCCTGCGACCGGCGGTGGCACGATCCAATTTGGCGGGGGAGGGCGGGTTCGTCCCGTCCTCCGGACCGAAACAGTCAAGCGAGCGGGCCCGCCACCCGCGCCAGTGAGATGGAAGATCAGTATGGCACGTGAACGTGAAGGCGGTGGCCGCGGCCGTCGCGAAGAGCGCGAGGAGCGCGACAGCGAGTTCGTGGACAAGCTCGTCCACATCAATCGCGTCGCCAAGGTGGTGAAGGGTGGCCGTCGCTTCGGCTTTGCCGCCCTCGTCGTCGTCGGCGATCAGAAGGGCCGCGTCGGCTTCGGCCACGGTAAGGCTCGCGAAGTGCCGGAAGCCATTCGCAAGGCCACGGAAGCCGCAAAGCGCGGTCTCGTTCGCGTTGCGCTGCGCGAGGGTCGTACCCTGCACCACGACGTCCACGGACGTCACGGCGCCGGCAAGGTGATCCTGCGCGCCGCCCCCCAGGGTACCGGCATCATCGCCGGCGGCCCGATGCGTGCCGTTTTCGAGACTTTGGGCATGCAGGACGTCGTTGCGAAGTCGCTCGGCTCCTCGAACCCGTACAACCTCGTGCGCGCCACCTTTGACGCGCTGAAGAACGAAGACAGCCCGCGCGCCGTCGCGGCCCGTCGCGGTCTCAAGGTTTCGGCGCTTCAGGCTCGTCGCCGCGATGCCGATCCGTCCGACCTGTCCGAAGCAGCTGTGGCTTAAGGGAGGGTCCGATGGCACAGAAGACCGTCCGTATCGAGCAGATCGGTTCGCCGATCCGCCGCGAGGGTGACCAGCGCGCAACGCTGATCGGCCTTAAGCTCAACAAGCTGCATCGGGTTTCCGAGCTGGAGGATACCCCCTCCGTGCGCGGCATGATCCGCAAGGTGCAGCACCTCGTGCGCGTCCTTGGCGACGCGGCCTGAGGGAGGGCATCATGAAACTGAACGAACTCCACGACAACGCCGGCGCAACCAAGAACCGGATGCGCGTCGGCCGGGGCATCGGCTCCGGCAAGGGCAAGACTGCCGGACGCGGCGTGAAGGGTCAGAAGGCCCGCACCGGCGTCTCGATCAAGGGCTTCGAGGGCGGTCAGATGCCGCTGCATCGCCGCCTGCCCAAGCGCGGCTTCAACAATCTGTACTCTACGGACCTCAACGAGGTGAACCTCGGCCGTGTGCAGCAGGCGATCGATGCCGGTCGCCTCGAGGCCGGTGCGACCGTGACCATCGAGACCCTGATCGCGGCCGGCGTCTGCGCCCGTGCCCGCGACGGCGTCAAGCTCCTCGGCGTCGGTGAGCTGACCGCCAAGGTGTCCTTCGAGGTGACGCGCGCCTCCAAGTCGGCCGTCGAGGCTGTTGAGAAGGTCGGCGGCACCGTCACCGTTACCTACGGCGATGGCGTCTCCACCCGTGGCAAGCCCGCTCGCGTGGTTGCGTAGCCTCGCGTCCGACTTTAAGTCGAACCTCTGAGCGGCGGCCCGTGCGACCTCGCGCGTGGCCGCCGTTCTCGTTTATCGGGGAGCTCTCCGTCGCGGAGATCTCTGCGCTCCCGTAAAAATTCGATCTCAGGAACCGGTGCCATGGCCTCAGCCGCCGAGCAGCTAGCCGCGAACCTCAACTTCGGGGCCATCGCCAAGGCCGACGAGCTCAAGAAGCGGATCTGGTTCACCCTGGGTGCGCTGATCGTCTTCCGGCTCGGCACATATATTCCGATTCCCGGCATCGACCCGGAGCAGTTCGCGCGGAATTTCCAGCAGCAGGCCGGCGGTGTGCTGGGGCTGTTCAACATGTTCTCCGGCGGTGCCGTCGAGCGCATGGCGATCTTCGCCCTCAACATCATGCCGTACATCTCGGCCTCGATCATCATTCAGCTCCTCACCTCGGTGATCCCGAGCCTTGAGGCCCTGAAGAAGGAAGGCGAGTCCGGCCGCAAGGTCATCAATCAGTACACCCGTTACCTCACGGTGGTGCTCGCCCTGGTGCAGAGCTGGGGCATCGCCTTCGGCCTTCAAAGCTCGAGCGCGGCCATTGAGCCCGGGCCGTTCTTCATTCTCTCCACCGTGATCACCCTGACCGGCGGCACACTGTTCCTCATGTGGATCGGTGAGCAGATCACCTCGCGCGGCATCGGCAACGGATCGTCGCTCATCATTTTCGCCGGCATCGTTGCGCATCTTCCGGTCGCCATCGTCGGCGCATTGGAACTCAGCCGCACGGGCGCGCTGTCGTCGGCCGTGATTCTCGGCATGGGTGTCGCCGCCGTCGCCCTGGTGTACTTCATCGTGTTCATGGAGCGCGCCCAACGCCGACTCCTGATCAATTACCCGAAGCGCCAGGTCGGCAATAAGATGTACGAGGGCCAGACCTCGTTCCTGCCTTTGAAGCTCAACACCGCCGGCGTCATTCCGCCGATCTTCGCCTCGTCGCTGTTGCTCCTGCCCGCCACCGTGGCGAGCTTCTCGGCCAACAACGGCGGCACCGGCATCCTGGCGACGATCACGACCTACATCGGCCACGGCCGGCCGCTCTACATGGTGCTCTATGCGGCGCTGATCATCTTCTTTGCGTTCTTCTACACCGCGGTGGTGTTCAACCCGGAAGAGACCGCCGACAACCTCAAGAAGCATGGCGGATTCATCCCGGGTATTCGGCCCGGTGAGCGCACCGCCGCCTTCATCGACAAGGTGCTGACCCGCATCACCCTCATCGGCGCAGTGTATTTGACCTTCGTCTGTCTGGTGCCGGAAATCCTGGCATCGTACTCTTCGGCGAGTATCGGGTTCGGCGGCACCTCGCTCCTCATCGTCGTATCGGTGACGATGGACACGGTGGCGCAGATCCACGGTCACCTGATGGCGCATCAATACGAAGGCCTCGTCAAGAAGGCCAAGCTGCGCGGCGCCACCCGGCGCCGCTGACACTGGACCGACCGGCCGACGAGTCTCGGCGCCCCAATCCGGGCCGCCGGCCCCCAGAAGAACGGACCTGAGGAAACGACGCCATGCGGATCATTCTGCTCGGACCGCCGGGAGCGGGTAAGGGAACCCAATCCACCCGCATCGTCGAACGGTTCGGCATTCCGCAGCTCTCGACCGGCGACATGCTGCGTGCCGCCGTGGCCGCCGAGACACCCGTCGGCCTACAGGCCAAGGCGATCATGGAAAGCGGCGGCCTCGTTCCCAACGAGGTGGTCGTCGGGATCGTGGCCGACCGGATCGAGGAGCCCGACGCCCGCAACGGCTTCATCCTCGATGGCTTTCCCCGCACCGTCGAGCAGGCTGCCGCCCTCGACCGGATGCTCGAGGAAAAGAAGCTGAAGCTCGATACCGTTGTTGAGCTCGCCGTGGACGAGGACGCCCTGGTCGGGCGCATCGCCAAGCGTGCCTCGGAAACCGCGGCCCGTGGCGAGCCCGTGCGTAAGGACGATACGCCCGAGGTTTTCAAGACTCGTCTTGAAGCATACCGCACGCAGACGGCACCGCTCTCGGCCTACTACGCGAGCCTCGGCATGTTGGAGACCCTCGACGGCATGAAGCCCATCGACGTCGTGACCGGGGAACTCATGGCGACCCTGGAGCGGCACGTCGAGACGGCCACGTCCTGAGCCCGATCGAAACCTTGCAATCGAGTTGACAGATTGACCGGTCCGCGCTAGTGGGCCGGTCTTCGTTCACGCGAACAGGGTCCAGGCCGCCTCGTCGAGGCTGCCTCGGGCCGATTTGTCGTTTTGAACGGTACGCAGGGGCCGGTCTCCACCGGACGCGTATCATGACAACCCGGGCCGGACCGATCGGGTCCGTCAGCCCAGATGGAGAAGACCTTGGCTCGTATCGCTGGCGTTAACATCCCGACCAACAAGCGCGTCGTCATCGCGCTTCAGTACATCCACGGCATCGGCCCCAAGAAGGCCGGCGAGATCGCCGAGAAGGTCGGCATTCCCGCCGAGCGCCGCGTGAACCAGCTCACCGATGCCGAGGTGCTCTCGATCCGTGAGACCATCGATCGCGATTACCTCGTCGAGGGTGATCTGCGTCGTGAAGTCTCGATGAACATCAAGCGCCTAATGGATCTGGGCTGCTACCGTGGCCTGCGCCACCGCCGCAACCTGCCGGTCCGTGGTCAGCGCACGCACACCAATGCGCGCACCCGCAAGGGCAAGTCCAAGCCGATCGCCGGCAAGAAGAAGTAAATTTTCTGCATTCGGGAGGCCGTGCTTCGTTTGGCCTCCCACCGTCGTTCCGGGTGTCCCGCTTCGGGGCCCGGCGTGAAGGCGACCGCATCCAAGGACACGGCGCCAAATCCCGAAAAGAATCCCGAGCGCCTGGCATGACGGGCGCGTTTGAAGGACGAGAGAACAGATGGCCAAGGAAGCAACTCGCATTCGCCGCCGCGAACGCAAGAACATCGTTTCGGGCGTCGCGCACGTGAACGCGTCGTTCAACAACACGATGATCACCATCACGGACGCCCAGGGCAACACCATTTCGTGGTCGTCCGCCGGCGCCATGGGCTTTAAGGGTTCGCGTAAGTCGACCCCTTACGCCGCCCAGGTCGCCGCCGAGGACGCGGCCCGCAAGGCTGCCGAGCACGGCATGCGGACCCTTGAGGTCGAGGTGTCGGGCCCCGGTTCCGGCCGCGAATCCGCTCTGCGCGCCCTTCAGGCTGCTGGTTTTACGGTAACGTCGATCCGCGACGTGACGTCGATCCCGCACAACGGGTGCCGTCCGCGCAAGCGTCGTCGCGTCTAAAGAATCTGAGCGAGACCGGCCGGGTGGTTCAGTTGGACCCGCCCGGCCGGGTGGGTACGAGTGTAACGGAGACGTGCGTGTCGAACGGTTCGAAGCCGCTTCCCGGTGTGCTGCGGTGGACCTTGGGTGACCTGACGGTCACGGTGATGAACGATGGGTACCTTCCGGGTTCCCTCGATCTCGTGGTCGGCATCGAGAAGGACGAGGCCGGCGCGCTTCAAGCCGCCGGCTTTCGCGCGCGCGATCCCCGGATCACCCTGAACGCCTTCCTCGTCACCGGCCCTGGCCGTGAGCCGCTGCTCATCGACACGGGTATGGGCGGGTTCGGCGGGCCGACGCTTGGACGTCTTCCGGCAGCCCTGGCGGCCGCTGGTGTGCGGGCCGAGGAGATCGGAACGGTTCTTCTCACCCATCTTCATCCCGACCATGCCGGCGGCCTCATCACGGCTGACGGGTCCGCTGCGTTTCCGAATGCCGAACTCGTGGTGCATACCGACGAGGCCGCTCACTGGCTCGGCGATGGCGCCCTCTCCCGGGCGCCCGAGGCCGCCAAGCCCTATTTCGAGAATGCCGCCAAGGCCACGGCGCCGTATGCCGACCGGACGCGCATTGTGACGGGTGGCGAGGTCGCGCCGGGCATCACCCAGGTGCCGCTGCCGGGCCATACGCCGGGACATTCAGGCTACCGGATCGTCTCCGGTGACCGTTCTCTCCTGATGTGGGCCGACATCGTCCACCTGCCGGCGATCCAGTTCAAGCGGCCCGAAGCCGGGCTCGTCTTCGATGTCGACGCGGAGGCAGCGCGCCAGGTCCGCCGCCGCATCCTCGACGAGGTCGCGTCGGATCGGACCTTCATCGCTGGTGCCCACCTCGAATTCCCGGCCCTGGGCTACGTCGCCCGGGATGGTGCCGGATACAGCTTCGTCCCCGAACTCTGGGTCGCGGCCGCTTAGACCGTTCGCTCCGACGCGGACGACATCATTCTTGAGGATTCCCGCTGAGGCGCAGCAACGGGGATCCGAGCGTGGACCGCCCCCGTGGGCCGCGCCGATCTTGCGAGAGGTAGCATCGTGGTCATTCAGAAGAACTGGCAAGAGCTCATCAAGCCGAACAAGCTCCAGGTCTCGACCGGTCACGACCCCAAGCGGGTCGCCACCGTCGTTGCCGAGCCCCTGGAGCGCGGCTTCGGCACCACGCTCGGCAACTCGCTCCGCCGCGTGCTGCTCTCCTCGCTTCAGGGTGCGGCCGTGACCTCCGTCCAGATCGACGGCGTGCTGCACGAATTCTCGTCGATCCCGGGCGTGCGCGAGGACGTCACCGACATCGTCCTCAACATCAAGACCATCGCCATCCGGTCGCAGACCGAGGCCCCCAAGCGTCTTACCCTGCGCAAGACCGGCCCGGGCCTCGTCACCGCCGGTGACATCGGCACCGTCGGCGACGTTCAGATCCTCAACCCGGACCTCGTCATCTGCACCCTCGACGACGGCGCCGAGATCCGGATGGAATTCACCGTCGCGACGGGCAAGGGCTACGTTCCGGCCGAGCGCAACCGTCCCGAGGATGCGCCCATCGGCCTGATCCCCGTCGACGCCCTGTTCTCGCCCGTGACCAAGGTCAGCTACCGCATCGAGACCACCCGCGAGGGTCAGGATCTCGACAAGGACAAGCTGACCATGACCATCGAGACCAACGGTGCGGTCACGCCGGAAGATGCGCTGGCCTACGCCGCCCGCATCATCCAGGACCAGCTCCAGGTGTTCGTGAACTTCGAGGAGCCCCGCAAGGAGGAGGCGCAGCCGCTCGCGCCGCAGCTCCCCTTCAACCCGGCCCTGCTCAAGAAGGTCGACGAGCTCGAGCTCTCCGTTCGTTCTGCGAACTGCCTGAAGAACGACAACATCGTCTACATCGGCGACCTCATCCAGAAGTCCGAGGGCGAGATGCTGCGTACCCCGAACTTCGGCCGCAAGTCGCTCAACGAGATCAAGGAAGTGCTCGCCGCCATGGGCCTCCACCTCGGCATGGACATCCCCGGCTGGCCGCCGGAGAACATCGAGGATCTCGCCAAGCGCTTCGAAGAGCACTACTGAGGCGGAGGCGAAGCCGCCTTGGGCTGAACTTGGCGGTGCATCTCGGCGCCGGTTGTTTGGCCGATCCATCGGGAGTCCGTGTGATGCGGGCTCCCAAAAGAATCCCGCCGCGGGGTCATGCGGAATGAACAGCCCCGATGGTGGGGCACTTGGCCGTACCGTGGCACGGCGGCCATCATATAAGGAAAAGCCACCATGCGTCATGGATTTCGCGGTCGTCGGTTCAACCGCACCACCGAGCACCGCAAGGCAATGTTCGCCAACATGTCCGCCGCGCTGATCAAGCACGAGCAGATCATCACCACCCTGCCGAAGGCCAAGGATCTGCGTCCGGTCATCGAGAAGCTCATCACACTCGGCAAGACCGATTCGCTGCATGCGCGCCGCCTCGCCATGTCGCAGATCCGCGACCAGGACATGGTCCGCAAGCTCTTCACCGTCATCGGCCCGCGCTACAACGCCCGTCCTGGTGGCTATTGCCGTATCATGAAGGCCGGCTTCCGCTACGGCGACAACGCCCCGCTGGCCGTCATCGAGTTCGTCGACCGCGACGTCGATGCCCGCGGCAAGGATTCCGGTCCGGCCCAGGTGGACGACGCTGCCTGAGAGCTTTCTAAGCTCGTTCAATTGAAAAAGGCGGCCTTTCGGGCCGCCTTTTTCTTTTCCGGAGCTGGGCCTGCGCTACCATTCCCCTCGCAGACAACGGGTGGAAACTGCTCGACCATGAACAAACTTATGAAGCTCTTCTTATTCGCCTCCGTCCTGGCTTCGAGCCAAGCCGAGGCCGCCAAGTTGACCATGGACGACAAGGTCGCGCGCTGGCCTCGTGCGACGATGGAGGAGAAGATCGATTTCGCCACCCGCATGGGCAAGGCGTTCTCCAGCCTCTCGCCGGGCCTCGATCGCAACTACTTCATCAAGTGCCTGGAAGAGACGGCGAACATCGGCAACCCGCGCGACATCAAGCTCGAGGAGGCGGTGAAGATGTGCGTCGCCGTCAACAAGCCGCCGTCCGAGGCGGAATAGGCGTGCGAGGCCCCGCCAGGGTGGCGGGGCGACGCGATCAGACCATGCGCAGGCGCGGCCCGCGGCGGACGAAGCCGACGATGTCCTTCACGGCATCGAGGGTCGGCGCCGCGATGGCCTCGGCGCGTTCGGCGCCATCGGCCAGGATCGCATCGATCTCGACCGGGTCCGAGACGAGGCGCTTCATCTCGGACCCGAGGGGCGCCAGGGTTTCGACGGCGAGTTCGACCAGGGCGCTCTTGAAGGCCGAGAACTGCGCGCCGCCATAGTCCCGCAGCACTTCGTCCCGCGACACGTCCTTAAGGGCGGCGAAGATGCCCACGAGGTTGTCGGCCTCCGGCCGCCCGGCGAGCCCGGCCACTTCCGAGGGGAGGGCGTCCGGGTCGGTCTTCGCCTTTCGGACCTTGGCCGCGATGGTATCGGCCTCGTCCGTGAGGTTGATGCGGGAATTGTCGGAAGCGTCCGACTTCGACATCTTCTTGGTACCGTCGCGTAGGGACATGACGCGCGCGGCCGGCCCGCCGATGAGCGGCTCGGTGATGGGGAAGAAGCCGGACCCCGCATCGTGTCCGTGCGCCGAGATCGACTCGGAAAAATCGTTGTTGAACTTCTGGGCGATATCGCGGGTCAGTTCGAGGTGCTGCTTCTGGTCCTCGCCCACGGGCACGTGGGTGGCGCGGTAGGCCAGGATGTCGGCGGCCATGAGCACCGGATAGGCGTAGAGCCCGATGCTCGCGTTCTCGCGGTCCTTGCCGGCCTTGTCCTTGAACTGGGTCATGCGGTTGAGCCAGCCGAGACGGGCGACGCAGTTGAAGATCCAGGCGAGTTCGGCGTGCTGCGGCACCTGGGACTGGTTGAAGACGATGCTTCGCTTCGGGTCGATGCCGGCGGCGAGGAACGCGGCCGTGACTTCACGGATCTGACCTTTGAGCGCGGCCGGGTCCTGCCACAGGGTGATCGCGTGCATATCGACGACGCAGTAGAGGCACTGCGCATCCCGCGCCTGCATGTCCACGAAGCGCTTGATGGCGCCGAGATAGTTGCCGAGGTGCAGGTTCCCCGTGGGCTGGACGCCCGAGAACACCAGTTCCTTGAACGCGGTCATCGCGTGTCGTCCTTCGTCGGCCATCGTGTCGAAGCGCTCAACCAGCGTCGCACGGGCCGGGTTCTGGACGGCGCGTCTGAGCCGGTCAAGCGGTCGCGCCCTCTGTCCGACGCGCCTGACCGGTGGGGCAGAGATCGAGGAGGACGCAAGCGCCGCAGGCCGGATTGCGGTGGTGGCAGACGGCCTGCCCGTGCAGCATCAGAATCTCGTGGTTGTCGTAGAGGGCCTGGGCACTCCAATCGGCGGGCAGCTGCGCCCGCAGGATCGGGTGCGACGGCCCGACATCGACCTTCGCGCCGATCAGGCCGGTGCGCTGGGCGACGCGGTGGTGATGGCTGTCCACGGGCAGGGCCGGCATCCGCAGGACGCTGAACGACAGCACGGCGGCGCTGGTCTTCGGCCCAACCCCGGGAATCGCCTCCAGCCAGGCGCGGGCCGAATCGACATCCATCCCGGCCAGGAAATCGAGGGACAGGCTGCCGTGCCGCTCGGCGACGGCCCGCAGGATGGCCTGGATGCGCGGCGCCTTGAGTTCCGGCCAGGTCACCCCGGCGATGGCGGCTTCGATCTCCGGCACGGGGGCCGCCAGCATCGCGGCCCAGTCGGGATAGCGCGCCCGCAGGGCTTTGAACGCCCGGCCCGAGTCCGCGTTGCGTGTCCGGTGCGACAGCAGCGAGGAGACGAGCTCGCTCAACGGGTCGAGGCTGTGAAAATACGGGATCGGACATCCGTAGACGGGGCACAGGCGCCGGTGGATCTCGCGGGCTTTCGCGTCGAGGCCGGGATCTCCCACGGGGATCGCGGAGCGCCTGCGGGCGGGGCGGGGACCGGCGAGATCGTGTCCGGATGCAATGGCCATGGGACGGGAATCGCCGAGGATTCCCACCGGTTCCCGGCCGTGACGAAAGCTCCCCGTTTGTCAGATCGCGGCTTGCCTGGCCCGGCGCGGCATGTAACCTTGCTCTCGTCAGCAATGGCGATACGGGAGAGCCCAGGTCGATTCCTTTTCGATCATGGCGCCGACGGAGCAACCACCCCCGGAAACTCTCAGGCACAATCACCGTATCGTTTCGACAATCTGGAGAGAGGCGTCCGACGACGCCCACCGAAGGAGAAATCCCGCGTCGCATCTTCTGCGCACGGGAGAAGCTCTCAGGTAACCGCGACAGATGGGGGCAACCGGACCACTCGCACGAGGGTCCGGGGCCGTTCTGCCGTGGGATGATCCGATGCCGTTCGACACCCTTCGCACGCCGCTCCACGCCCTGCATTTGCGCCATGGCGCCCGCATGGTGCCGTTCGCCGGCTATGCCATGCCGGTCCAGTATCCTGAAGGCCTCCTGAGGGAGCACCTGCACACGCGCGCCCAGGCCGGGCTGTTCGACGTGTCGCATATGGGTCAGATCCAGCTCATACCCCGCACGGGCAACCTCGTGGACGCGGCCCGCGCCTTGGAGACCCTGCTGCCTATCGATGTGCTCGGGCTCCAACCCGGCCGTCAGCGCTACGGCCTCCTCCTCGACGAGACCGGCGGCATCCGCGACGACCTCATGGTGGCGCATTGCGGCGACACCCTCGTCCTCGTCGTCAACGCCGCCAACAAGCTCGCCGACGAGGCGTATCTACGCGCCCATCTCACTGGGATCTGCGAGATCGCGGTGCTGCCCCGCGCCCTCCTCGCCCTGCAGGGGCCAGGCGCGGAAACGGCTCTCGCCCGCCTTGCCCCGGAGGTCGCGGCCATGCGGTTCATGGACGTGCGCACCATCGAACTCGCCGGGACGTCCGCCCTCGTCACGCGCTCGGGCTACACCGGCGAGGACGGGTTCGAGATCTCGGTGCCCGAGGACCGGGCCGAAGGCCTGGCCGAAGCCCTGCTGGCCGACGTGAGTGTTCGCCTCGTCGGCCTCGGCGCCCGCGATTCCCTGCGCCTCGAAGCCGGCCTGTGCCTGCATGGGGCGGACATCGATGCCGGCACCGATCCCGTCGAGGCCGGCCTCGGCTGGTCGATTCCCGCCGTGCGCCGCCGGGGCGGGGCGCGGGAGGGGGGGTTTCCGGGCGCAGCGGCGATCCTCGCGGCCCTCGCCGCCGGGCCCACCCGCAGGCGCGTCGGCCTGCGCACGGAGGGCGCCGCACCCGTGCGCGCGGGTGCCCTCCTGTTCGCCGAAGAGGCGGCGGGGGACGCCATCGGCCGGATCACCTCGGGCGGATTCGGGCCGAGCCTGCAGGCGCCCGTCGCCATGGGCTATCTGCCCGTGGCGCTGACGGAGCCCGGCACCCGGGTGTTCGCCGAGGTGCGCGGCCGGCGTCTGCCGATGGTGGTGAACGGCCTGCCCTTCGTGCCGGCCGGCTTCAAGCGCGCCTGAACCCGCGCCTTCTCTTTCCAGACCGTCCAAACCTGACTCACAGGAGCGATCCATGCTGCGATTCACCGACGAGCACGAATGGCTGGCCCGCGAGGGCGACGTCGCCACGGTGGGCATCACCACTCACGCGGCTGAGCAACTCGGCGACCTCGTCTTCATCGAGCTGCCGAAGGTCGGCGCCCGCCTCGTGAAGGGCGAGGCGGCGGCCGTGGTGGAATCGGTCAAAGCCGCCTCCGACGTCTACGCGCCGGTCTCGGGCGAGGTCACGGAGGTCAACGACGCGGCGGTCGCCGATCCCTCCAGCGTCGGCAGCGACCCACAGGGCGCCGGCTGGCTCTACCGCATCCGCCTCGACGATCCGTCGGCCCTCGACGACCTCATGGACGAGGCCGCCTACGCGGCCTTCCCGAAATAGCCCCGCCGGAGGACGTCCCATTATGATGACCGACCGCTACGACCCTTATGACTTCGCCAACCGCCGCCACATCGGTCCGACGACGCAGGAGATCGAGGCCATGCTCGCCGTGGTGGGGGCCAAGAGCCTGCACGGCCTCGTGGACGAGACACTACCGGCGAGCATTCGACAGGCCGAGCGCCTCGATTTCGGAGTGTCGATGACGGAGCGCCGGGTGCTGGAGCACATGCGCGGCATCGCCGACAAGAACCGGCTCCTCGTTTCGCTCATCGGCCAGGGCTACCACGGCACCACGATGCCGCCGGTGATCCAGCGCAACATCTTCGAGAACCCGGCCTGGTACACGGCCTACTCGCCCTACCAGCCTGAGATCAGCCAGGGTCGGCTTGAAGCGCTCCTGAACTTCCAGACCCTGGTCTGCGACCTCACCGGCCTCGACATCGCCAACGCCTCGCTCCTCGACGAGGCGACGGCCGCGGCCGAGGCCATGAGCATGGCCGCCCGCATCGCGACGAATGGCAGGGACAGCTTCTTCGTCGACGCCGAGTGCCTGCCCCAGACCATCGCGGTGCTGAAGACCCGCGCCGCGCCGCTGGGCTGGACCATCGTGGTCGGCGATCGGGCGACCGACCTCGATCCGGCGGCGGTGTTCGGGGCGATCTTTCAGTATCCGGGCGTCTGCGGCGCCATCAACGACTTTTCGGACAGCATCGCCCGCCTCCACGCGGCCGGCGCCGTGGCGGTGATGGCGGCCGACCCCCTGGCGCTCACGCTCCTCAAGCCCCCGGGCGAGATGGGGGCCGACATCGCCGTGGGCTCGATGCAGCGCTACGGCGTGCCCATGGGCTATGGCGGCCCGCACGCCGCCTACCTCGCCACCCGCGACGCCCACAAGCGCACACTGCCGGGGCGCCTCGTCGGCGTCTCGGTGGATGCGCGCGGCAACCGCGCCTATCGCCTCGCACTCCAGACCCGCGAGCAGCATATCCGCCGCGAAAAGGCGACTTCGAACATCTGCACCGCCCAGGTGCTGCTCGCGGTCATCGCCGGCATGTACGCGGTGTTCCACGGTCCCCGAGGCCTGAAGGCCATCGCCGCCCGCGTCCACCGCGACGCCGTGCGGGTGGCGCAGGGTCTGGAAAGCCTCGGCTTCGCGGTGGAATCGGCGCATTTCTTCGACACCGTTACCGTCCGGGTCGGGGCGTTCCAGGGCCTGATCCTCCGCAACGCCGTGGCCAACGGCATCAACCTGCGCAAGGTCGGCGACGACCGCATCGGCATCACCGTGGACGAGCGCACACGGCCCGACATCGTCCAGGCCGTTTGGCGCGCCTTCGGCGGCGACCACCTCGCCTACGACGAGGCCTGGCCCGCTCCGCGCCTGCCGGAGGCGTCGGTCCGCACCTCGGAGTACCTCACCCACCCGATCTTCCACATGAACCGGGCCGAGAGCGAGATGACGCGCTACATGCGCCGCCTCGCGGACCGCGATCTGGCCCTGGACCGGGCGATGATCCCGCTCGGCTCCTGCACCATGAAGCTCAACGCCACCGCCGAGATGCTGCCGATCTCCTGGCCGGAATTCTCGGAACTCCACCCGTTCGTGCCGGCGGATCAGGCGGCGGGCTATCACGAGCTCCTGGCGGATTTCTCGAACAAGCTCTGCGCCATCACCGGCTACGACGCGATTTCGATGCAGCCGAATTCCGGGGCACAGGGCGAATATGCCGGGCTCCTCGCCATCCGGGCCTACCACCTGTCCCGGGGGGACGGGCACCGCACCGTCTGCCTCATCCCGTCCTCGGCCCACGGCACCAACCCGGCCTCGGCGCAGATGTGCGGCATGAGCGTCGTGGTGGTGGGGGCCGACGCCAACGGCAACATCGACGTCGAGGACTTCCGCAGGAAGGCGGAGCTGCACTCGGAGAAGCTCGCGGCCTGCATGATCACCTATCCGTCGACCCACGGGGTGTTCGAGGCCAGGGTGCGCGAACTCTGCGCCATCGTGCATTTCCACGGCGGCCAGGTGTACCTCGACGGGGCCAATCTCAACGCCATGGTGGGCCTTGCCCGCCCCGGCGACATCGGCGCCGATGTCAGCCACCTCAACCTGCACAAGACCTTCTGCATTCCCCACGGCGGCGGCGGGCCGGGCATGGGGCCCATCGGCGTGAAGGCGCACCTCATCCCGTTCCTGCCGGGGCACCCCGAGACCGGCGGGGAGGGCGCGGTGTCGGCCGCGCCCTACGGCTCGGCCTCGATCCTGCCGATCTCGTGGAGCTACTGCCTGCTCATGGGCGGGCGCGGCCTGACGCAGGCGACCCGCATCGCCATCCTCAACGCGAACTACATCGCCGCCCGGCTCAAAGATGCCTATCCGGTGCTCTATTCCGGCGCGCACGGCCGGGTGGCCCACGAATGCATCATCGACCTGCGCCCGTTCCAGAAGAGCGCCGGGGTCACCGTCGAGGACGTCTCCAAGCGCCTCATCGATTGCGGCTTCCACCCGCCGACCATGAGCTGGCCCGTGGCCGGAACTTTGATGATCGAGCCGACCGAATCCGAGACCAAAGGCGAGATCGACCGGTTCTGCGACGCGATGCTGACGATCCGCGAGGAGATCCGCGCCATCGAGGAGGGCCGGATGGACCGGGCCGACAATCCCCTGAAGCACGCCCCCCACACGGTTCGCGACCTCATCGGCCCGTGGGAGCGGCCCTATTCCCGCGACGCCGCCTGCTTCCCGGCCGGCAGCCTCGGGATGGACAAGTACTGGCCGCCCATCAACCGGGTCGACAACGCCTACGGCGACCGCAACCTCGTGTGCTCGTGCCCGCCCCTCGATGCCTACAACGAGGCGGCGGAATAGGGACGACAACGCGACCGCCCCCTCTCGTCCGGGGCGGGAGCCGAGGCATCTCGAACGGACGCCCCTGGCCCCCGCCGCGTTGCGCCGTTTTCGGTTCATCGCAGCCCGGCGGCGGCGGCGGCGGCGGCCAATCGGCCGGTGCGCCTGGTCAGGCGTACCTTTTGTCGGACGACCGCCCGAACTCCGAGCGGATTTCATCGAGCAGCATGGGCTTTGAAAAGTAATACCCCTGCGCACAGCGGATCTGGGTTGCCCCGAGCAGGTAGGCCACCTCCTCGAAGGTTTCGACGCCTTCGGCAACGATCGACATGTCGAGGGCCAGGCCGAGGGACTCGATGGCCTTCAGGACGATCTGGCTGCGCGGCCGTTTGTGGATGTCCGTGACGAAGGACCGGTCGATCTTCAGTTCGTCGGCGGTGATCTCCGCCAAGGCGGCCAGCGACGAATAGCCGACCCCGAAATCGTCGATGGAGACCTTCGCTCCAACGTCCCGGATGAGGGGCAAGACCTCCCGCTGAAAACTGCCTTTCGTGAAGAACGCCTCCTCGGTGAGCTCGAGGACGAAGCGTTTCGCGATACCGGTCTCCCCGAGCGCCTTACAGAACGCCGTCATGAACGGGACATCGCACGCCTGCTTGGCGGCGATATTGACGCTCACGCTGATATCGGACCCGAAGGCCTCGTCGAGATCGGGGATGGCCTGAATCGTATCGAGCAAGACCTGCATCGCGATGTCGTTGATGAGACCAAGCTCGATGGCGAGCTCGATGAAGCCGCCCGGAGCATGAATGATCCCGAGTTCATCCCGCCACCGCAGCAGAACCTCCACCCCCAGGACGGCCTGGGTGCGCATGTCGACCTTCGGCTGGAAGGCGCAGCAGAAGCAGCGGTCGCGGATGGCGAGGCGCAGACGTTGCTCCACCGCCATGCGGTCCGTGGCCGCCCGGCTCATCGTCTCCTCGAAGACGCTGACCCCGCCTTTGACGCTCCCCTTGACGCGGTACATCGCGCTGTCGGCCTGACGGCGCATGAGCTCGTAGGTGGTTCCGTGATCCGGGTAGAGACTCAGGCCGATCGAGGCCGAGGCGAAGATCTCGTACCCATCGATGAAGTAGGGCCGCTTCAGGCGCTCCGAGATGTCGTAGACTGCAGCCAATGTGCTGTCCCGGTCCGGGATCGGGTTCAGGAGGAGGACGAATTCATCGCCACCGAGGCGTGCCAGCATGTCGCTCGGCCGCAATGTGTTGCGAATCCGATCGGCGACTTTCTGCAGCAACGCGTCCCCTGCCGCATGACTGTAATAGTCATTGATATGCTTGAAGTTGTCCAAATCGATGAACGCCAGAGCGAAGCGATCGTCGGCCCGCGCATTGGCGATCAGATCCTCGATGCTCTGCTCGAACATCGTTCGGTTGGGAAGGTCCGTGAGGGGATCGATGAACGCTTGGGCGATGAGCTGGCGTTGAACGGCGTGATGACGGGTCACGTCGGCGATGCTCGTCAGCGTGTAGCTCTCGCGTTCCGTGGTCACCGTGCGGGCTTGGACTTCGAGGGTCCGTCCCTCGAGGTCCCCCGTGATGACGGTGTCCGGACGATCGACGGCGGCGGCCGCGAGGTCATGAATGGACTCCGACCCAAGAGCGCGCGCGGCCGCATTCGCAAGGATGCAATATCCCTGATCGTCGTGGACCAGGATCCCGACCGGAAGCGTCTGGATCGTCGCCTCGAGGAGGACTTGCCGCTGGCTGATGAGATCGGGTCCGCTCATACTCAACCCTGCTGCCACAGGGGCTTTGCAGGTCGAAGGCCGGTATCGGCCGGCGAATCGCCGGCCTCCAAGGGACGCCGGAGCAGTCGACGGTGCACCTGATCGAGGGCCGAGTCGTTGCCCCCCTCCGGAGCGGGATCACGGGCCTGACGGGCCAGTCCGGCCCCCTCTTGCACCAGTCCGGCGGATTTGTTCATGGTCGCGCCGCGCCAGCGTTCGACCACGGCGCCCACGAAGGCGGCCCCTGCCACCGCTTCGGCGGCATCGGGAGCACGTCCGCTCATATCGTTGCGCGGCTGCCGATCAGGAGGAAGTGGAAGAAATTTCATGCGCACCGGCATCGGCACACCTTCGCCGAACGCAATCACCTCGCCCGTTCCGAGCGACGGGACGAAGGTGAGGAGGTTGAAGGCGTCCGAGACCGCTGCCGCGAGGAACTCCTGATCGCGCTCGTTGGTCATGCGCATCGCGAACAGCGTGCTGCACTGCGAGATGATCGTCGGATCGAGTTCGGCCGGGCGTTGGGTGACCAAGCCGAGATAGACCCCGTGCTTGCGTCCTTCGCGCGCGATGCGCGACAGGGCGCGGCGTGTCGGCGTGAACCCGACGGACCGATCCGCTGAAGCGTAACGATGGGCTTCCTCGCACACGAACAGGAGGCGGATCGCGCCTTCGCTCCAGATCCCGAACTCGAACGCCAGCCGACTGAGGACGCATACCACGGCGTCGACCACCTCCATCGGCAAACCAGCCAATTGCATGATGGTGATGGGCTGGCCGTCCGGATTGAGGCGGAACAGATAGGCGAGGATTTCGCCCATCACGTCGCCGCCGACATTGGCATTCTCGAACATGAACCCGTAACGCGGATCGCTGCGCACCGCTTCGATCCGGGCGATCAGACGGTGATAGTGCATCCGCGCGACCCGATTCTCCAAGCGTCCCATCCGCTCGTCGATCAGCGCCACGAGGTCCTGGAGCAGGTATGGCACCGGAGTATCGACCGTGAACCCGGTGCTCTTTCCGCTCGTCCGTCGGGCGACCTGCCTGTCGTTCGCCTCCCTGTACTGAACATACTTGCTCTTCGCGAGCGGGATGACCTCGTTGAGGATCTCGATCTCCTCATCGACCGGCGGACGACCGCCATAGATGACGTCCGAGATCTCCTCGAGATTGAACAGCCAGAACGGAAGCTTAAGATTGCGCGGGTGGATGACGTTCGCGCGTTCGCCGAAGCAGGATGCGTACTCGTTGTGGACGTCGAGGAGGAAGACCCGCAGGGTAGGCTGGACGCGCAGGACCTGATCGACGATCACGGCGACGCCACTGGACTTGCCGACGCCCGTCGTCCCGAGAACCGCGAAGTGCTTGGTCAACAGGTCGTCGACCTTGATGCAGGCCGGCGTATCAGGCTCCTGGTACAGATTGCCCACGGCGGCCGTGTTCGAGGCGGACACCTGATAGACGATGCGCAAATCGGCCGCCGACAGCAGGCGAACCGCATCGCCGATGGCGGGATAAGAGGCGACGCCGCGGCGGAACAGCGGCGTCTCATCCTCCACCAGGATCTCGCCGAGAAGATCCAGATTGGCATGCGCGCCGGGCTCACGGGTACGACCGCCATCGGATGCGAGGGTGGTGATGATCCCGATCAGGACGGCACTTCCAGCCTGGATCCGAACGAAATTTCCGACCGTGACGCGGACATCCGGGCGTCCGTCGTGGCACAGGAGCTCGAGTCTGACCTTCGACCCCTCGATCGAGGTGACGGATCCGATCTGACCCGTCGCGTCAAAATCGTTCCCGCGTCCCTCCGCATCGATCATGACAGCACTCCCCCGCGACATCGACACAACCATTGATTTCATAGGTTTATGAGGGAGAGGTACTTAAAAAATGGCTTCGTCGATGTTCCCGCGAGGTCGAAAAATGGCGATGACCGGTCTTTACTCTTAACGAAATCGATCTATTCCGCACCCATCCTCTCGGGTACCCCTTCGCCTGATCGCACCGAGAGCCTGGAACCTCGAAAAGATACGGCCACTCTACGTCGCACGACGGCATGACTTGATCTGGGGCAGTCGACGTAGTCCGTTCAAAAGCGCTCACTCCCGCACGGTGACGCGTCGAACAAGCTGACGCAGTCCTGAATCTTCCCGGGCTCGTCGGGGGCCACTGTTCCATGGCCGTCCCGAAGCGATCCCGCGATAAAGGTATCGATCGGCGGTTCTCAACCATGCGGAGCGGCCATGCGCGAAACCCGTTACACGGTCCAGGCGAGTCCCATCGGACCCCTCGTCCTCGCAGGGGCGGGGGAGCGATTGGCCTGCATCGGCTTACCCGCCGGCAAGGGCGCCGTGACGCCGAAGCCGGATTGGCTTCGGGATGATGCGGCCTTCGTCGACGCAAGGGCGCAGCTCGGGGCCTATTTCGACGGCCGCCTCACCCGGTTCGACCTCGATCTCGATCCGCGCGGCACGCCGTTCCAGCACATGGTCTGGGCGGAACTCATTCGAATTCCGCCAGGCCGGACCATCTCCTACGGCGAACTCGCTCGCCGCATCGGTCGCCCAGGCGCCAGCCGCGCCGTGGGGGCGGCCAATGGCGACAACCCGCTTCCCATCGTCGTGCCCTGCCACCGGGTGATCGGGGCCAGCGGCGCCCTCACGGGTTTTGCCGGCGGCGTCGAGACCAAACGTTTCCTGCTGGCGCTGGAGCGGGGGCTGGACGCCGCTTCGCAGGCGCAGCTCGCCCTCCTGTGACGCGCGCCTACTTCGGCAGGGCGTAGATGTTCACGTCGAGCTTCTCGTCGGCCCTGTCGTTGAGGTCGGTGACGTATTCCTCGATGAACCGGTCCTGCACCACCACGTCCTTGGCGTCGAGGTAGGCGGTCAGCGTCTCGTAGGTGCCGTCGATCTCGTCGTAGGAGCCCCGGTGCGGGAAGCGCAGGGCCTTGCCGCTCGGCGTGGTGCCGAAGCGCAGTCCGTCGGTTTCGGCGGGCTTGGGGTCCGGCATCGCCGCGATAGGAATCATCGCGTCGTACTGGAAGCCGTCGTCGTCGGTCTTAGCGAAAACCGCGAGGGGCCGGCCGGTCGGCATGATCCCGGCCTTGGCCAGGTCCGCCTCGATGCGCTGGAACGCGGCCTTCAGACTCGGCACGGCGTCCTCCCACTTCGCCCGTCCGGCGAGGATCGCGGCGGGTTTGGCCGGCAGGGACACGGCGTCGACGTCGTTGGCGTCGCCCGGTGTCTCCACCAGGGTCTTTCGCGCAGAAGCCGCGGGCGTCGGGGACGGCGCAGCGCCCGCCTGGGCCGGCACCGGAACGGAGGGCGGCCCCGCATCGGCCGGCCCCGGCGTCGTGGTGGTGGGAAGGGGATTGGCCACCGCCGGCGGCACCGGCTCCTGCGCACGGGCGAGGGGAGCCAGGGCGAAGGAGATGAAGCATCCGGCGAGCAGCGGCAGGCGAAAGCGGGTCACGACGGCGCTCCGGAGGATCGCGGCCCCTTCAGGAGGCCGGGGCATGGGACGTCAACGTAGTGACGAAGGCGGCGGCCTGCGAGGCGGATCGCGTGCCGGGACGCACGAACGTGACCGGGCGCGGCGCTTCTGCAACGCAGCCCCCCGGCACGCCCGCGTGCGCGGGCAGGGACTTTGACTTATATGCGGGCCCCAAGACCTTTCCGCCGGAACAGCCGCCACGAGAGACATGAGCGCACTCGCCCACCGACGCTTCCTGAAGATGCACGGCGCCGGCAACGCCATCGTGGTGCTGGACCTGCGCGGCACCGACATCCGGGTCGCGGCCGCGGAAGCCCGGGCCATCGCGCGGCATCCGGCTTCCGCCTTCGATCAGCTCATGGTGATCCACGACGCAAGCACGCCCGACACGGACGCCGCCTTGCGCATCTACAACACCGATGGCTCGGAGGCCGGGGCCTGCGGCAACGGTACGCGCTGTGTCGCCTACGCCATGCTCGACGATCCCGCCATGGCGCGCCCCGCCGAGAGCGGCCGCCTCACCCTCGAGACGCGGGGCGGCCTCGTGAGCGTCAAGCGCCTGGCCGAGCGCGCCTTCACCGTCGACATGGGCCGGCCCCGGCTCGCCTGGGACGAGATCCCCCTGGCCGAGCCGGTCCAGGACACGCGGCGCATCGAACTCCAGATCGGCCCCATCGACGCGCCGATCCTGCATTCGCCCGCCGTGGTGAACATGGGCAACCCGCACGCGATCTTCTTCGTGGACCGCGACCCCGACACCTACGACCTCGCCCGTATCGGCCCGATGCTGGAGCACCACCCCGTCTTTCCCGACCGGGCCAACATCTCGCTGGCCCGGGTGACCGGCCCCGACAGGATCACCCTGCGGGTGTGGGAGCGGGGCGCGGGCCTGACCCTGGCCTGCGGCACCGCCGCCTGCGCCACCGTGGTGGCGGCCTCGCGCCGGCGCCTGATCGGCCGGGGGGCCACCGTGAGCCTGCCGGGCGGCGATCTCGTCATCGAGTGGCGCGCCGACGACCACGTCCTCATGACCGGCCCCGTGGCGCTGGAATGGGACGGGACCTTCGCGCCCGCCCTCTTCGACGAGACCGCCTGATGGCGGTGGAGACGCTCACCTTCGGCTGCCGCCTCAACACCGTGGAGGCGGAGGTGATGCGCGGCCATGCCGAGCCCCATGCCCAGGACGACCTCGTCATCGTCAACACCTGCGCGGTGACGCAGGAGGCCGGGCGCCAGGCTCGCAAGGCGATCCGCAGGCTCGCCCGCGAGCGCCCGGCGGCGCGCATCGTCGTCACCGGCTGCGGTGCGCAGGTCGAGACCGATCTCTACGCCGCCATGCCGGAGGTCGCCCGTCTCGTCGGCAACGACGCCAAAACGCGGGCCGACACCTGGGAGCCCGCTCCCGTCGCCCCCGAGCGCGTGGCGGTGGACGACATCATGGCCGTGCGCACGGCCGCCCCCGGACGGATCACCGCCCTGGCGGGGCACACCCGCGCCTTCGTGCCCGTGCAGAACGGCTGCGACCACCGCTGCACCTTCTGCGTCATCCCGTTCGGGCGCGGCAATTCGCGCTCGGTGACGCAGGCGGAGGTGCTCGATCAGGTCCGGCGGATCGTCGACCATGGGGGGCGCGAGGTGGTCCTCACCGGGGTCGACCTCACGGCCTACGGCCGCGATTTTTCGGATTCGCCGTCGAGCCTCGGGCAGCTGGTGCAGGCGATCCTCACCCATGTCCCAGATCTCGCCCGCCTACGCCTGTCGTCGATCGACTCCATCGAGGTCGACGACGCCCTGATGGAGGCGATTGCCGGCGCGGCGCGGCTGATGCCGCATCTCCACCTCTCCCTCCAGGCCGGCGACGACCTCGTCCTCAAGCGGATGAAGCGCCGCCACGGGCGCGCCGACGCGATCCGGTTCTGCGCCGCGGTGCGCCGCCTGCGGCCGGAGGTGGTGTTCGGCGCCGATCTCATCGCCGGATTTCCGACGGAGACCGAGGCGCAGTTCGCCCGCTCCCTCGACCTCGTGGCCGAATGCGGCCTCACCCATCTCCACGTGTTTCCGTACTCACCCCGCCCCGGCACGCCGGCCGCGCGGATGCCGCCGGTGCCGGGCGACGTGGTGCGGGCGCGGGCCGCGCGGTTGCGCGAAGCGGGCGCAGCGGCGCTCGCGGCACATCTCGCAGCGCAAGTCGGGCGTCGTCACCGGGTGCTGACCGAGCGCGGCGGGATCGGGCGCACGGAGGGGTTCACCCCGGTGCGGCTCGCCGGAGATGTTCCAGCCGGGGAATTTCGGGACGTGACCATCACCGGCCACGACGGAACGGCCCTGATCGCCGCCTGAAAATCGGGTCCGAAGGGATCATCCCTTCGCGGGTCCAGGGCAGAGCCCTGGGGCCTTCTATCCGGCGGCCTCATATCCGCATCCCAGAAGACCCGCCCGCATATGCTCCGGCGCCGGGGCCTCGACGACGATGGGCGGCTTCTTCGGGTAGAGCGGCAGGCTGAGCGCGCGGGCGTGGAGTTGCAGGCTCGGGGTCGCGCCGCGCTGGCCCGAACCGTAGATCGGGTCGCCCAGGATCGGAAAGCCCGAGGCGGCGCAATGGACGCGCAGCTGGTGCGTGCGCCCGGTGACCGGGGTGAGCGCCAGCCAGGTGAGGCCGCCGCCGCGCCCGAGGACCCGCCAATGGGTGAGGGACGGGTCGCCCGAGGGGTCCGCCTTCATCCACCACGAGCGGGGATCGTCCGAACGGCGGGCCAGCGGCAGATCGATGCTGCCAGCGTCGGCCTCGGGGCCGCCCTCGACCAGGGCCCAATAGGTCTTGCCGACGCTGCCGCTCGCGGCGAACAGCTTGTTCAACCGGGCGAGCGCCTTGGCGTGGCGCCCCAGGGCGAGGCAGCCCGAGGTGTCGCGGTCGAGGCGATGGGCCGCCTCCGGGCGGCGGGGCAGGCCGAACCGTAAGGCGTCGAGATGGTCGGTGAGGGTCTCGCCGCCCTTCGGGCCGGGATGGACGGCCAAGCCCGCCGGCTTGTCGATGACGAGAACGAGGGCATCGCGGTAGAGGAGGCGCGTGCCTATGTCTGTGGCGGGGGCATCGTTCGGGACCATGGCCCTGGGCTAACGCATGACGCGGGAAAGTGGAAACCGGTTCGGCCAGGACAGGGGCGGCGAGGCGGCTGCGGACGGCGCAATGCCTTGATGTGTCGGGCGTTCTCGACGCAAAACCGGTGACCGCCTCGGCGCAACCTGCTTTAGGGTGTCCGACACGGATCGAACCATGGCCCCGAGGCCGAGGAAGCGAGCGGGAATGAGCGAAGACAAGAGGCCGGGCTGGTTGCTGCGGCGGATGTTCGGCAAGAAGGAAGAGGCCTGGCCGCCGGAGCCGGTCCCCGTCCAGGCGCCCGATCCGAAGCCCGCGCCGCCCCCGGCGCCCGAACCGGTCCTCCGACCGGATCTCGAGCCCGTCGCGTCCCCGGCATCGCCCTCGGAAGGCCAGCCTGATTTCGCGACGGCGGCCGACGACGTCTCGCACATTCCCCTGCCGGCCAGCGAACCCGCCGAAGACGGTTCGAACAAGAACACGGTCCCCGACGAGATCGAGGGCGCCGACTTGCAGCCCATCGCGGGTGCCGAGGAACGTCCGCCGGCCGGGACGGCGGGCGACGCCCCCGACCGCGGCGCGGAACCGGCCGACACGACGACACAGGCCTTCGCGCCCCAAGAGGCTCCTAGAGAGGCACCCGACGCGGCGCCCGAGCCGGAACCGGAACTGGCTTCGGAGCCGGCCCAGATCTTCATGCCGGAGCCGGAGGCCGAATCCGAGGGTGAGAAGCGCGGCTGGTGGAGCCGCCTCACGGGGGGGATGAAACGCACTTCCTCGGCGCTGACCGAGCGGGTCACGGGCCTGTTCACCAAGCGCAAGCTCGACGCCGACACCCTGGAGGAGCTGGAAGACGCCCTGATCCAGGCCGATTTCGGCGTCGAAACCGCCACGCGCATCTCGGAGGCCGTGGGCAAGGGCCGCTACGAGAAGGGCATCTCCCCCGATGCCGTGCGGGAGATCCTGGCGACGGAAGTCGAGCGGGCGCTGGCGCCGGTGGCCGTTCCCTTCGTCATCGACACCGCGAAGAAGCCGTTCGTCATCCTGATGATCGGCGTCAACGGCGCGGGAAAGACCACCACCATCGGCAAGCTCGCCATGAAGCTGAAGGCGGACGGGCATTCCCTGATGCTGGCGGCGGGCGACACCTTCCGGGCAGCGGCCATCGAGCAGCTCAAGGTCTGGGGACAGCGCACGGGCACGCCCGTCATCGCCCGCGCCCAGGGCGCCGACGCAGCGGGCCTCGCCTTCGACGCCTACGAGGCGGCCCGGAACGCCGGCACCGACGTGCTGCTCATCGACACGGCCGGGCGCCTCCAGAACAAGGCCGGGCTCATGGCCGAGCTGGAGAAGATCCTGCGGGTGATCCGCAAGATCGACGCAGAGGCCCCCCACGCCGTCCTCCTCGTCCTCGACGCCACCGTCGGCCAGAATGCCCTTAGCCAAGTCGAGCTGTTCTCGAAGGCCGCCCAGGTCACCGGCCTCGTGATGACAAAGCTCGACGGTACGGCCCGCGGCGGAATCCTGGTGGCGCTCGCGGCCCGGTTCGGCCTGCCGGTGCATTTCATCGGCGTGGGCGAGGGCGTCGAGGATCTGGAGCCGTTCGAGGCCCGCGACTTCGCCCGCGCCATCGCGGGGTTGGACAAGGGATAAGCGCGCATGCGTCGGAAAGGACCGCTCCCTCGAAAGCCGCGACACGCCACGCGCGGCCCATTATGACGGACCCCATGCAGATCGAAGCCGTTCCCCCGCGCCGCCACCTCCCGCCCCCGCTCAAGCTCGTCCTCGAACTCGGGCCGCTGGTGATCTTCTTCCTCGGCAATGCCTATGCCGAGCGCTTCGGAGTGTCGGCCGATCAGAAGTTGTTCGTCGCCACCGGCGTGTTCATCGCCGCCACGGTGGTGGCGCTGGCCATCCATTTCGCTCTGGTGCGACGCCTGCCCATCATGCCCCTGGTGTCGGGCGTGGTGGTGGTGGTGTTCGGCGGCCTGACTCTGGCCCTGCAGGACAAGACGTTCATCATGATGAAGCCCACCATCGTGAACACCCTGTTCGGCCTCGTGCTGCTGGGCGGCCTCGCCTTCGGCAAGTCCCTGCTCTCGGTGGTGCTCGACAGTATGTTCGCCCTCACGGACGAGGGGTGGCGCAAGCTGACCTTCCGCTGGGGCCTCTTCTTCCTCGTCCTGGCGGCGATCAACGAGGTGGTGTGGCGCACACAGACGGAGGATTTTTGGGTGAGCTTCAAGGTGTTCGGCATCATGCCGCTCACGATCCTGTTCGCCCTGGCGCAGACGCCGCTCCTCCTGCGCCATGAGCGCAAGGATCCGGGCGCCGCGTGAGCGCGTCCGATCAGGCGAGTACGCGCGTGTACTCGTCTTCCGGCACGCCGTAGGCGTCCCCCGCGATGGCGAGCATCCGCGACCGGTCACGGATGCCGATGCCACCGCGCCGGCTCTTGACCGCCCCGGAATCGTTGAGCATGCGCAGGGCCGTGGTGATCCCGGCCCGGCGCACGCCGAGCATCGTCGACAGGAGCTCGTGCGTCAGCGGCAGATCCTCGCGATCCGTCCGATCGTGGCACATGAGCAACCAGCGAGCGAGGCGCTGCTCGATGGTGAAGCGGGCATTGCAGAGGCTGCCCTGCGCCAGCTGGACCGAGAAGACCTGGGCGTAGCGCAGCAGGCGCTCGTGCAGGGGTCTGCATTCGGCGAGCACCGCCCGGAACGCCGTCGCCTCGATACACAGGGCGCGACAGGGAATCTGGACGATGGTGGCGTGCGGCCAGCTGTCGAGGCCATGCAGCAAGGGAAGGCCGGTCATGCCCTCGGGCCCGATGATGCCCACCTCGGCCTGCACCCCGACGGGCGTGCGGGCCATGACCGAGATCATCCCCGGTTCGGGGAAGCAGACTTTCGTGATCGCCGTGCCCGGCATTTCCAGAACGAGGCCCTGCTCGAACGAGCAGCGTTCCATTTCTGGTTGAAGACGTGCAAACTCATCGGGTGGTAGCATCCCCAAGAGTCGGTTGCGAACTTCATGTTGAACGATGGACGACGTCACAGCTCTGTCAACTTACAGGCATGATCAACTGACACTCGATACCTGAAGCCGATTGTCATCAGTAGGCGGTCAAGTACCTATACCACCGGAAAACATGAATGTTAATATAATATCTTTGTACCTATAAGTACGTTATCGTACATTAAAGTATTTTCATTCGAACCCAAAGGAAAACGATCCGCAGATGAGATTTCATCGCTAAGATATACCCAATAACAACACATCGACATCAGGTAGCGCCTGCGGGCAGACGTATGTGGCGGATCGATCGCAGGCCGAGACATTTCCACTGGGCCAATGCGGATCCCCGTCCAGCATCCCTTCGGACCCAGCGCTGCTCCCGGGGGGCTGCGGCATACCAGTTGCGGGCCGCGATCGAGATCGGCCGGTGTCGCGGGAACGTCGCGGTTTCGCATGGCCATCGAAGTTCGGTAACCGAACGGACGCGCCCCAAGCCGCTCCCTACGGCGCGGCGCTGGCCACGGTGCCGGCAGCGCGGATCTTGTCGAGCACGCCCTGATAATTCTCCGGGGTGACGATGCCGACGAGCTTGTCGCGGATCACGCCGTCGGGCCCGACGATGAAACTCTCGGGCACGCCGTAGACCCCGAAATCGATGGCGGTGCGGCCGGTGGAATCCATGCCCAACGCCCGGAACGGCACGCCGTTGCGGGCGAGGAAACGCCGGGCATTCTCGGGTGCGTCCTTGTAGGCGATGCCCACGACGGTCACGCCGGGCTCACGGGTGAGCCGCATGAGCTGGGGATGCTCGATCTGGCACGGCGCGCACCACGAGGCCCAGAAGTTGACGAGGGTGACCCGGCCCTTGAGGTCGGCACTGGAGAGGCCGGGCAAGGGGAGGGCGTCGCCTGTCGTAAGGCCGGGCAGGGCCGCGAGGGAGAAGGCCGGGACCGGTCGCCCGATCATCACGGAGGGGACGGCGGAAGGATCGGCCCCCGAACGCAGGCGCACGAAGAACAGGCCGGCCAGGGCCACGAAGGCGACGAGGGGGACGACGAGGAGGAGCGAACGCCGGGCCGGCTCGGACGAGGAGCTCACGCGCCGGCTCCCGCCGGAGACCGTGCCGGGGCCGGGCGCGAGCCCGGCGGGGCCACGGACGGTGCCGTCTCCTGCAACGCGGCGAGGGCGCGTGTCTGCTCCCGCCGGTCGCGCACGGCCTGCCAGATCAGGCCGGCGATGACGAGGGCCGTGAAGGCGTAGGCACCGAGGATGAAGCCCGCATGCGGTCCGGTCATGATCGTCACAGGCCCTGGACCGCCCCGAGGGAAGCACCGGTATCGAGGCGTTCGGCCTCGCGGATCGTCAGCGTCCGTACCCGGCGACGCAGGATCTCCGTCCGCATGGCGTTGAGATGCAGGGTGACCCCGAGCAGGGTGAAGGCGAGGATCATCTCGAGGAGCGGATAGAGCATGGACGGGTCGATGGACGACCCACCCATGCGCATGATCGAGGCCGGCTGGTGCAGGGTCGACCACCAGTTCACCGAGAACTTGATGATCGGCAGGTTCACGGCTCCCACGAGGGTCAGGATCGCGATGGCGCGCGCGGCCCGGTTCGGGTCCTCGATGGTGCGCCACAGGGCGATGATGCCGCAATAGATGAGGAACAGCACGAGCATGGAGGTCAGGCGCGCGTCCCACACCCAGTAGGTGCCCCACATCGGCTTGCCCCAGAGGGAGCCGGTGACGAGGCAGATGAGGGTGAAGGCCGCACCGATGGGGGCGGCGGCCCGTTGAGCGACATCCGCCAGGGGATGGCGCCAGACCAGGGTGCCGATGGCCGAGACCGCCATGGCGCCGTAGAAGAACACCCCGAGCCAGGCCGCCGGCACGTGGATGTACATGATCCGGACGGTCTCGCCCTGCTGATAATCGGGCGGCACCGTGAACCAGGTGAGATAGAGCCCCAGCGCCAGGAGCAGTCCCGAAAGCCCGGCGAGCCAGGGCATCAGGGGACCGGTCCACCGCATGAAATGGCCGGGATGGGCGAAGCGTGTCCACATGGGCCGAGATTTAACCCAGGGTGCGGTGCGGCGGCAATGCGGGCGTTGCGCGCAAGCGCTTCCCTTATACGCTCCCGGTTCCGAAGCCCGACAGGGGAGCGACGAGACGGCAGACGAGGCCGGTGGGCTCGAAATCGAGGCTGACGACGCCGCCGACGGCCCCCACGAGGCCGCGCTCGATCAGACGCGAACCGAATCCCCTTCGCGCGGGCGGCACGACCCGCGGGCCTCCCGCCTCGGACCAGGTCAGGCGCACGGTGGGCTCGCCCGCCTCGGGGACGACGTCCCATGCCACGGTGACGTGGCCGGTCGGCACCGACAGAGCACCGTACTTGACCGCGTTGGTCGCCAGTTCGTGCAGCATCAGGGCGAGCGACAGGGCCGCCTTGGCACCGAGTTCGATGGGCGGCCCGGAGATGCGGAAGCGATCGGGCTGGCGATCGTCGTGGATGGCGAGGGCGCTGGCGAGCACCGCCTCGAAATCCGCGCCCTCGCTCTCGCCGGAGAGCAGGATGTCGTGGGCCTTACCGAGGGCGATGAGGCGAGCGGCGAGGGCCTCCTTGGCGGCCTCGATGTCGGTGACGTTGCGCAGGGTCTGCGAGGCGATGGCCTGAACCACCGCGAGGGTGTTCTTGAGCCGGTGACTCAGTTCGCGGTTGAGGATGCGTTGCTGCTCGCTGGCCTCGATCCGGACGAGCCCGCCCCAGGCACGCGCGGCGACCTCGCGGGCGAAGGCAATCTCCTCCGGCGTCCAGTCGTGGGGGGTCGCATTGAGGACGTACAGGATGCCGACGAGGCGCCCGCGCTGGAGGATCGGCACCTTGACCACGGAGCGCATGCCGATCCGGGCATAGCCGGCCGCGTCGTCGACGCGCTCGGGCGTCGCGGCGATGTCGGCCACCGCCAGGGTCTCGCCCCGCCGCAGGCGGGCGACGCTCGCCGCGATGGTGGCCAGGGTCCGCGTCACGGCGAGCGAGGCGGAACCGGAGCCGGCGTCGGTCCAGTCCGGCGCGACGGCCGAGAGGCCGCCGGTGGGATCGACGAGGGCGTAGCCGGCGCGGGACACCCCGAGGGTGCGCCCGAGGCTCTCAGCCGCCGCCGCCGCCACGGCAGCGGTGGTGTCGAGATCGCGCAGGCGATCGCTCAGGGCGATCAGGGCGTCGCGCCGGGCATCGGCGAGCTTCTCGTTGGTGATGTCCTCGATCATCGCGGTGGCGTGGACGCTGTCGCCCAGGGCCTGCGACACGAGGTTGACCCGAGCCCAGATGATGCGGCCGTCGAGGCGACGGTAGCGCTTCTCCAGGCGCACCTGCATGGGCTCGCCCTCGGCGAGGCGCCGATGCAGATCCGCGCGCTCGGCGTCGTCCTCGGGGGGCGTCCACCGGGCCAGGGAATGGGCGAGGATCTCGGATTCCGGCGCGCCCCAGATCTCGCACAGCTTGGCATTGACCGCGAGGGGCCGGACCAGACGCGGATCGAACTGGACGATGCCGACATTGGCCCCCTGGAACACCGCGCGGAATTGGGCGGAGGCACGGTTGCGCGCGGTGACGTCGAGCATGGCGCCGATCATCCGCAGGGGGGCGCCAGCGGCGTCGCGGACCATGTAGCCGCGATCGAGCACCTCGGCGTAGGTGCCGTCGGCGCGCCGAAAGCGGTATTCGTGAACCCAGTCGTCGGCTTCGCCCGCGATCACCGCGTGGATGTCGGCCTCGACGCCCGCCCGGTCGCCCGGATGGATGCGCTCGACCCACCACGCTCCGTTCGGCACGACGCGGTCCGGCGTCCAGCCGTAGGCGGTGGCCAGCGCCTCGTTCCACAGGACGGTGTCGGTGGTGAGGTCCCAGTCCCAGATGGCGTCGTTGGTCGCCCGGGCGACGAGGCGGTAGCGCTCCTGCGTGGCCTGCAGGGCGATCTCGGCCTGCTTGGCCTGCGTCACGTCGCGGACGGTGCCGGCCAGCCGGCACGCCCCGTCCTCTCCGACGAGGAGCCGGCCCCGCGACGCGAGCCAGCGCACGGGGCCTCCGCCGGCCGGGACGACGCGGTACTCGCAGTCGAACACGCCGGCCCCGGCCGGGTCCAGGGCCGCGTGCAGGAGGGCGTCGACCCGTTCGCGATCCTCGGGATGAAGCGCGTACAGAAAGGTGTCCGCGTAGGTGATCGCCGCGTCGGGCGCCACGCCGAAGAGGGCACGGGTGCGGGCGTCCCAGCGCAGCTTCGCGGTGGCGGAGTCGTAATCGAAGATGCCGATGCCCGTGGCCTCGACGGCCAGGCGCAGCAGCACGGCGCTGTCCGCGACGTCGGGAAGCCTCCCGTCGCTTGCAGGCATGGCGGCCGTCATGGCTGAATCCGGAGAATCGC
Source organism: Methylobacterium adhaesivum (assembly GCF_022179065.1). Classification (GTDB taxonomy): domain Bacteria; phylum Pseudomonadota; class Alphaproteobacteria; order Rhizobiales; family Beijerinckiaceae; genus Methylobacterium; species Methylobacterium adhaesivum. The sequence goes on along the minus strand of NZ_BPQD01000019.1, from coordinate 23,718 downwards.
CAAGCTTCGGATCGGCACAGGTTTGGCGGAGTTCGGCATCGGCGAGGCGGCGGCGTCCGGGTCGGGATCGGGCGTGTCGAAGGAGGCTCGGCGGCCGTCAGGCCAGCGCGCGCCGCGGCTGGGACCGCTCCGTCGTATCCACCTCCTCGTCGGGGGGGTCGATGCGCACGAGGTGGCCGGCCCCGTCGTAGCCCGCCCCCAGCACCGTCTCGTAATGGTGCCGGACCACACCGTGGCACTCGCAGGCGGCGGCCTCGACCCGGGTACGATCCCGGATCGTGATCCGGCCACGCCCGACATCGATCAGCCCCTGCCGCTGCAGGGTGCGCAGGACCCGCGTCAAGTAGGTGCGCTGTACGCCGAGCATCGCTGCGAGCAACTCGTGCGTGACCGGCAAGGTTTCGCTGCCGGTCCGGTCCTGAAGCGTCATGAGCCAGCGCAGGCAGCGCGTCTCGATGGGGTGGAGCGCGTTGCAGGCCACGGATTGCAGGATCTGCGCGAGCAGGCAGTCGCCGTAGCGGGAGAACAGGTTGCGCAGGCTTTCCGACCGGCGCTTCGCCTCCTGAAAGCGCACGGCGTCCATCCGCAGGATCGGGCCGCCGATCTGGACCACGGCGTGCGTGGAGGCGGGAAGGTAGCCCCGACTCACCACACCGCCGACGGCGCCCTCGCGGCCGATGGTGGCGGTCTCGGCGCTGCGCCCATCCCGCATGGCGACGATGAGAGTCGCCACGGTCTGGCCGCACGGGAACGCGATGGCAGTCACGTCGGAGCCGGCCGCGAACAGGGTCTCACCCCGCTGGTGGATGGACCTTTCGAGATGCGGAGCCAGCAGGGCGCGATCCTCGGTCTTCAAGGCCCTGAGAAGCAGGTTGTCCTGGAAGAGCGGGTCAGCGGGCGAGGGCATGGCATGAGCTGCGTTCACGGTCTGTCTTGCCGCCCCTATCGCACAGCCCTACGGGGCGTCTGTCTACTAGTAGACGAATTGCGATAGATTTTGTCGTTTTGATGTGGGGAGGCGTGAATCCTCACCCGTTGCTTCGGAAAACGTCGGTTGGGCGCGTCGATGCGACAGTGTTCGTTTGTCATCGACGACTCGACAGGCCCACCGTCGAAATCATCGTACGAAGACGTACATCGGCGTTGCAGGAAAACGTCGCTCGACAGCTTGTCTCATGGCAGCACCGCATCGCTGATTCGCTCGGCCAGGCGCAGGGCGGCTGCAGGTCGTCTCGGTCGAGAACGCTCGGATCGGGCGCGGTCCGAGCCGGTTTGGCACGCCGAAAACCGCCACCCACCGTGCGCCGCGTGCTTCAAACTCCGCCCATGAAACGCCGTTTCGCCGCCGCGCTCGGACCGGGACCCGGCCGGGATCGAAAGGGTCGTGCGGCCCTCGCGGCAGACATACGTCGACCGGAGGATGTCGTGCCCGCCGAGATCCGCGTCGCTTCACGGGTTCTTGTCGCAGAACCGGGACGCACCCGTGCGAAACCGAATCGCGTATGTCCCGCGAAACTTCCGCCGCGCCGTCAGGCTCGAAAGCCGGTACCGTCCGAGGCCTGAGCGCTCCAAGAGGAACGCTCAGGCCTGGCCCGCTTCGTCGCCCTCGCCGAGGCAGTCGAGGGCGCGCTCGACGGCCGTCACGGCGTCGAGGAGATTGCGGACGGTGCCCTCGACCTCGCGCCGGGGACGGTCCATGGCCGCCGCATGGGCGCCCACGGCTTGAAGATGCTCGAGGACCGCGAAGAGGTCGTCGGCGACGGCCACCACATTGTACACCGCCGGAGCGGGCGGGGAGGGGCGGCGACGGAAGGGGATGACGTTACTCATGCCGCGATGTTTGCGTGGTTGGCGGCCGGGCGCCAGGAGGCCGGACGGGATTTTCCCGCGATCGGCGGGGTTGTCCGGGTCCCAACGCGTGGCGTGGTGAGCATTTCCGTGGCGCCACGTCCCGACTCTGCGGCGCGGCGGCGACGGTTCGTTATCCTTTCGCAGCCGTCGCCCCGTGTCGGGAGGCACGGACCCACGAAAGTTTACGCACCCTGCGCTTGACGCCGGGCGCGCGGAAGGCCCACCTCCGCCGGTTCCCTACCGTAGGACAGACCGATGCGCCTCCGCTCCCTCGCCCTCTCGACCCTTCTTGTGGCCGGCCTGTGCGCCTGCAACAGTGCCGAGGGCCCGAACGCCCGCAGCGGCATCGCCGAGACCTTCGACACGAGCAACTACCGCCGCTCGTCGGACACCAACGGCACCCAGACCCGCCGCGACGTCAACCGCCTCTACACCCAGCCCTCGCTGCCCTCGATCTCGAGCCGCGGCAACTGAGGCCGGACGCGTCCCGGCTCGCGCTGGGAACGGGGCGATCCTCAGGCGTCAGCCTCTTCTGGCTCCTCGACCCCTTCGTCCGCATCGAGCGCGGACCCGTCCGGATCGATTCCCATCGGACGGGTGGCAGGCACGAGGAAAGCCGCATGCAGATGTCCGTCGATGAGGGCGTCGTGGTTGAGATCGACCCGCGCCCAGTCCCGATGCACGCCGTCGAGGGCCAGCACGGTGACTTCCGTGCCCGCCGCAACCGTCCGAAAGTGGGGGAACTCCAGGCCCGGTCCGCCCCGCAGGCGCACACCATCGCGGGCGGCGACGACGAAACGTCCGACTGGCTAGGCCCATCCCTTCTCGGCGGCATTCCTCAGCCATTTCGGCGCGTTGGCGGATCGCCCGCCCGCCCCCCAGACCAATCGGGTGTGATCCTGCGGCGAGGTGCCGAATCCCACATGCAGGGTTCGGGGACCCATGTAGTCAAAGCCCGCCCCAATCCCGTTGGCGCCGAGGGCGGCCGCCGCCGTCACGAAGGCTTCAACCCGCGGGCGGTCGCCGACATCGGTGAAATCGAGGGCATGCTTGCCGTCCGCGAGGAGTTCGAGGTCGGCGGCGCGGCCCTTGTCGTGGCGGGTCGAGCCAGTGCGCTTACCGCCCGACCCCTTGGGCGCTTGGCCGCCGGAGGTGACCCGCACCACGGCGATACCCGCTCGGTCGGCCGCCTGTTCCAGCAATCGCTTCAGCTCGTCCGCGATGGGCAGATCCCGGATTTTGCCTTCCGTATCCTCACGAACCGTCACCATGATTCTTGTCTCCCGCTCGCACGCAAGATCGCGAACGAGAGGCAAAAAATCAACCTGAGGTTAATTTCAGTTCTTGGCGAGGGCGTCCGCGAAGGCGGCCATGCGGTTGCGGGCGTAGGTCGGTAGGCCGGCGCTGATCGAGGTCCCGGTGTTGAACGACGAGTTGCCCATGAGCACCTGGGCCGGCAGCAGGTTCCTGAGCACGGGCACGCGGGCATATTCCTGCTTGCGGTCGAGGACATCGGCCTTGATGGCGAGCGCCATGTAGGTGGTGACCACGGTCTTTCCCGGGTCCCCCGGCATCGGCTGGAACACGGCGAGGAACTTGCCGAAGCGCAGGATCTGGTTGACCCAGAAGATCGTCTGTTCGAGGCCGCCCGTCACCGGCGCATCGATCTTCGTGAGCGCCGCCAGGGCGGCAGTCTCGGCGGGGGGAAGCGTGCGCAGCTCGCTCTGGAAAGAGACGAACTCGGCGATCTTCTTCGATGCGCCGTCCTCGAGCTTGTTGGCGAGCTTCACGCCCAGCGGCAGCTTGCCCTCGAGGTCGTAGCGCGACTCGATGCAGGTGGTGCCGGCGTCGCACCAGGGCCGGTCGGGGCGCTTGGCGAAGGCGGCGGCCGGATCCTTCGTCGGCGTCACGTCGGCCGGGTTCAGGGTCTTGTGCTTAATGACCGGATCCATCTTCGCCACGAAGCCGAGGGTGGCGTAGGACGCCAGATCGATGGATTCGGCGGGCTTCGGCACCACGAAGCGCCCCTGCGCCACGTAGACCTTCAAGGTCTCGTGCCGGCGCTTCGTCACGCCGTTGAGGGTCTGCATGTAATCGGGCTCGGCGTAGGTGGGGTAGGGGGCGAGGGCCGCCCGCTCGGCCGGGCGGACCCGGCCCCAGTCGAGGTAGGGCACGAGGCCGTTCTCGGGCTTGGCCGGTTCGTCGCGGTGATCCGTGAACAGGATGGTGCCGGGCTTGAGGCCGGCGAGACCCACGGCCTCGATGGAGGGCACGTCCTTGATCCGCTCGGGGGTCGCGGGCTGCTGCTTCATGCCTTCCTGCGCGTGTACGGGCAGGGTGAGGGCAAGAAGGGCGGCAAGGCGAAGGGGCGCGGGAAGGAGCATCGACATCGGAGCCTTTGGTCGGGGAAGCGGGCATCGCTCCGCCCCCCAGGGGAGAACCGGATCCCGGCGCGATGCGGGAACCGCGATCGGGGGGCGCGCGCAGGGATCCGCGCCTTCCCGGGGGGAGGGGTGCAGGTCGGACGGCCGGTTCAGTAGCGCGGGTCGTCGCCGAACAGGTAGTCGGGATCGCGGCGGCGCGGGCGGGCATAGGCTTCGTCATCGCCGAAGGGCGAGCGCTGGGTGCCGGGCCAGATCGGATCGGGATCGCGCTGGGCCCGGCGGCTCGGGGCGCGGCTCCGTTCCTCGCCGAACGGGTCGAGGAAGTCGCGTTCCGTGCCCCGGCTCGGCCGATTGCCGAAGAGGTCGCCGGCCACATCCGCCCCGTCTTCCGCGCCGCCGAGGTCGCCGTCCTCCGCATCGGGGCGCAGGGCGGTCCGGGTCTCGCGGGGGAGGAGCTTGTACTGGGTGTCGGCCACGCGCCCGTTGGCGAGGCGGAAATGCTCGAGGACGCCGCCGCCCGAGACCCGCTCGCCGCTGCGGGAGTCGATGGGCAGGTCGGTGAGGTACGGCCGGGCCTCGGCCGAGGGCGGGGCGAGGTTCGTACGCGGCACGCCGTTGGCCCAGGCCGCCTGGAGGATCGTGCCCGCGATGGGAACCGCGAGGTGGCCGCCGGTCTGGCCGCGCCCGAGGGTCTTGCGGGTGCCGTCGGCGTTGTCGTAGCCGACCCAGACCACGATGGTGATCTCGTTGGTGAAGCCGGCGAACCAGGCGTCGTTCTCGTTCTCCGAGGTGCCGGTCTTGCCGGCGATGGCGGACGAGAAGCGGCTGAGCGCGGCGGCGGTGCCGTGCTGGGTCACGCCCTGGAGCATGGTCTTCAGCTGATAGAACGCCACCCGGTCGGCCGAGCCGATGCGCACGGGCTCGCGCGGGGTGTGGACGTAGAGGCTCTTGCCGTCGCGCTCCACCGATTCGAGGGCGTAGGGGGCGGGCCGGGCGCCTTCGTTGGCGATGGCGGCGTAGAACGCGGCGAGATCCACCATTCGCACGGGCTGGGCGCCAAGCACGAACGGATAGTAGCGCTCGCACTCGGCGTAGAGCTGGGCTTCGAGAGCGAGATCGCAGACCTTCTGCAGGCTCGCGGGCGCCTTGTCCGCGATACCGCCCTGGAGCAGGCGCGCCGTGACGAGGTTCTTCGAGAATTCTAGGCCACGCCGCAGGGTCGTGGCCCCGGCCCCGCCGCCGTCGTAGTTCTTCGGCGACCAGGAATCGCCGACGCCGCCGATGGGCGGCAGGGTAACGGCGGCATCCATCACCAGGGTGTTGGGCTGCAGGCCCGCGTTGAGGGCGGCGAGATACGTCACGGGCTTCAGGGTCGAGCCCGGCTGGCGCACGGTCTGGGTCACCCGGTTGAGCTGGCTCAACGGGTAGGAGAAGCCGCCCGCCATGGCGAGGATGCGCCCCGTGCGATTCTCCAGCACCAGGGCCGCGCCCTGGACGCTCGGGCGCACCCGCAGATCGGCGCGCGGCGTCTTGGCGGCGGGATCGCGCAGCTTCACCCGCACCACGTCGTAGAGAGCGAGACGCCCCCGCGCCGGTCCGGGCTCCAGGCTGATCGTGCGGCCATCGGCCAGCCCCGCCTTCGCCGTGCCGCCGCGACCGGGATCGAGCACCACGGCCAGCGGCCAGTGCACGTCGTAGAGGACGGGGCGGGCGTTCTCCAGGGCGCGCTGCCAGGTGGGCTTGGGGCCCGCCGGCTTCGGGGGCGTGGCTTTGGCGGCAGCCGCCGCCGCGGCCCGTGCCGCCCTGCGCTCGGCCTTCGTGCCCGCGGGCGCTTCAACGGCCTTGGTCTCGCCGCCAACGAGGAGGGGCACGGCGAGGGACGAGCCCTCGGGGGCGGGGGCCGCACCGTCGAGCTTGCGCACGGCCTCGGCGAGGTTGAGCTCCGGTCCCTCGTAGCGCTGGCGCCCGGTGGCGCGCTCGTAATTGGCGAGCCCGTCCTGAAGTGCCGTTTCCGTGGCGGTCTGGAGGCCCGCATTGATGGTGGAGCGCACCACGTGCGAGGCCGAGGTCAGGGAGTCGATGCCCGCGAAGGTGCGGGCCTCGCGGGTGAGGTGATCGACGAAGTAAAACCCCGAATCGCGCCGCGACGCCTCGAGGGTGACGAGCCCCAGGGGCGCGTTGGCGGCCTGCGTCAGCTGGGCCTCGGTGATGACGCCCTCCTCCTTCATCCGGGCGAGGACGTAGGCGCGCCGTTCCCTGGCGCGGTCGGGATACTTGTCCGGGCTATAGAAGTTCGGCCCCTTGGGCATGCCGGCCAGGAGCGCGGCCTCGGGCACGGTGAGCTGGCCCACCGATTTGCCGAAGTAGCTGCGTGCGGCCATCTCGATGCCGTAGGCGCCGCGTCCGAGATAGATGCCGTTGAGGTAGAGTTCGAGGATCTGCGGCTTGGCGAGGATGCGCTCCAGGCGGGAGGCCACGATCATCTCGCGGATCTTGCGCTCGTAGGTGACGTCGTCGCCCACCGACAGGTTCTTCACGACCTGCTGGGTGATGGTCGAGCCGCCGGCCGGGCGGCCGGGCGCGGCGAGGTTGCCGATGAAGGCGCGGATCACGCCGCGCTCGTCGATGCCGTGATGGGTCTCGAAGCGCTTGTCCTCCGCCGCCACGAAGGCCTTCTGAACCATCGTGGGCACCTCGGCGATGGGCACGCTGAGGCGCCGGCCATTGGCCTCGAACGCCTCGGCGTAGCGCTTGCCCGCCCCGTCGAGGATGACGCTGGCGCCTGGGAGTTTCCGCTCCTTCAGGGCCTCGGCCGAGGGCAGGTCGAGGACGGCCTTGTTGTAGAAGGCGATGACCTCGCCGGCGTCGAAGGGGGAATTGGCCGGGTTCTCGCCCTTGCAGAACTGGCGGTAGCTCACGTTGAGTTCGCCGATGTCGAGGCCGTGCAGGAGTTTCGGCGCGCCCGCCCCCGCGATGGCGGTGGGGTCCTCCATCGCCGTGGAGATGAGTTCGTCGAGGTTGATGTCCTCGATGTCGAAGGCCTTGCGCATGTGGGCGCAGCCATCGCGCAGGATCTGCACGACTTGGGGCCGGTCCGCCACGGGATCGAACTGCGTCTTCACCGCATCCGGCCGCGTCGTGACCTGACTGAGGGTCAGGGCCGTCGCGAACAGCTTGATCAGGATGATGTTCATGAAAGCCGGCAACAGCGGGGTTTTCGGGCGCACCCGGTCGGCGCGCAGAGGAGCCCAAGGATGCGCCGCACAACGCGGCTGATTTAAGGTGACGCTTGCGTGCCGGCGTCGAAGGCGCCGGAGCGCTTTACTTGTTGCGCCCGAGGAGCACGAGCCAGCCGATCCCGATCACGCACACCATCGCCCCCACGGTGATGAAGGCCGGAGTGCCGAGATCCATGAAGCGCGGCGCCAGCTGCGTCGCGAAGGCCGCGACGATGAGGGCCACGGCGATGCGGGCGGCGGCCCGCTCGATGCCGCGGGTGAGCTTCTCGATGCCCTTGAGTTCGATCTCGACGGTGACGCGACCCTGCTTCAGCCGCACCAGCATGAGGTGGATGAGGGTCGGCAGTTCGGAAGCCGCGCCGAACAGACCCGCGCCCACGGCCTCGACCTTGCGGGTCAGGCCCTTGATGGAGAACTGCGAGGCGAGCTTGCGCTTCACCGTGGGGCCGGCGGCCGAGAACAGGTCGAAGTTCGGGTCGAGCTGGCGCATCACCCCGTCGGCCGTCACCAGTCCCTTGAACAGGATCGCGAGGTCGGTGGGCATGGCGAGATCGTTCTCGCGGGCCATGGTCATGAAGTCCGTGAGCAGCGCCCCGAAATCGAGGGTCGCGCCGGTGTGGCGGGCGATGAAGGCCTGAGACGAGGCTTCGAGCTTGGTGAGATCGGGGTTGCTCGATCCGGTCCAGTCGAGGAGCACGGCCATGAGCCCGTCGGCATCCTCCTTGAGCATGGAGCCGATGAGCATGAGGAGCTGGTTGCGCCGGCGCTCCGACAAGCGGCCGATGATGCCGAAATCGATGAAGCCGATCCGGTCACCGGACATGACCAGCATGTTGCCCGGGTGAGGATCGGCGTGGAACACACCTTCGATGAGGGCCATCTGCAGGAAGGCGTCGGTACCCTTCTGGGCGAGGCGCACCTTGTCGATCCCGGCGGCGTCGAGGCGGGGATGGTCGTTGGGCGGGATGCCGTGGATGAATTCCTGCACGAGGACGCGCTCGGAGGTCCATTCCCAGTGGATCTTCGGCACCACGATGTCGTCGCGGTCGGAGAAGATCGCCGCGATGGTCTCGCAGTTGCGGGCCTCGTTGATGAGGTCGAGCTCGCCGTAGAGGCCGCTGGCAAGATGCCGCATCTGCTCCTGCGGCTGATAGCGGCCGAATTCCGGCCACTCGGTGACGACGATCCGGGTGGCGTGGCCGAGGAGACGCAGGTCCGCCTCGATGATCTTGCGCAGGCCGGGACGCAGGACCTTCACCACCACCTCCTCGCCTGAATGCAGGCGCGCCCGGTAGACCTGGGCGATGGAGGCGGCGGCGAGCGGAACCGTGTCGAACTCGGCGAAGACCTCGTCGGCGGGGGCGCCCAGATCCTCCTCGAGCTGCGGCCGGATGCGCTCCCAGGGGATCGGCGAGACCTGGCTGTGGAGCTTCTCCAGTTCCTCGGTCCATTCCGGGGTGAGGAGATCGGGCCGGCTCGCCAGGATCTGGCCGAGCTTGACGAAGGTCGGCCCCAGGGCCTCGATGGCCCGGCGCACGCGCTGGGGCTGCGACAGGCGGGTGATGTCGACCCGGGGCGTTCGCCGCTTGGCGAGGCGCGCCACCTGGGCGATGCCGAGGCGCTCGACGACCTTGGTGACCCCATAGCCGATGAGCACGGCGGCGATCTCGCCGAGGCGTTGCCGGTCGCGCGCGGCGACGAAGGCGGTTTTCAGCATGTGCGCGTGAGACCCGGCTGGGGAAAGTAAGGGGAGGGTGGCGCCCCGACAACGAAACCGGGCGCGATCCGGTTCGGGTAGTCCCACGGCGAGGCCGAAGTTTGACGGAGGAGCCCCGGACGACGCGGCGGATTCGCACCCTACGCCGTCTCGCGCTAGACACGGCGCTTCCCGCGCCCTCGGGGGGCGCACGCACGAGACCCGCGCCCTCCGGGCGCATTCATCAGACCCGCGCCCTCCGGGCGCATTCATCAGACCCGCGCCCTCCGGGCGCATTCATCAGACCCGCGCCCTCCGGGCGCATGCCACGAGAACAGCGATGTCAGGCACGCCCCGCGCCGGAATCATTCCGGTGACCCCCTTCCAGCAGAATTGCACCCTGATCTGGTCCGACGAGACCAAGGTCGGCGCCGTTGTCGACCCGGGCGGCGACCTCGACCGGATCGAGGCGGCGATCCAGGCGCAGGGCATCACCATCGAGAAGATCCTGCTCACCCACGGGCATATCGATCATGCCGGGGGGGCGGATGAACTGCGCGAACGTCTCGGCGTCCCGATCGAGGGTCCGCACGAGGCCGACCGCTACCTCCTCGACAGCCTGCCGGAGACGGGGGCCAATTACGGCCTCGACGGGGCGCGAGCGGTGACGCCCGACCGCTGGCTCGTGGAGGGCGACGCCGTCACGGTGGGGGATCTCGCCTTCGACATCCTCCATGCGCCCGGCCACTCGCCGGGCAGCGTGGTGTTCGTGAGCCGGGACGCGCGCTTCGCCCTCGTGGGCGACGTGGTGTTCAAGGGCTCCGTGGGCCGCACGGACCTGCCGGGCGGCAACCACGACCAGCTCATCCGTGCCATCAAGGAGAAGGTGCTGCCGCTCGGCGACGACATCGCCTTCATCCCCGGCCATGGCCCGACGAGCACGCTCGGCGAGGAACGCCTGTCCAATCCCTTCCTGCAGGATTGAATCGACACGCGGACTCAATCGCTGCACGCGACCGTGGACGGACGCCGCCGCGCTCCCGTCCGGGCCAGGGAAAGCAATGCATTCTCAAGGCAAAGCGCCTATATCGGGTGCATGCCCCACCGCAGGCGTGTCCATGGCTCGAGCCGGGGCACGAAGGATCACGTGACGACCCGCCTGCCCGAGGAACTCAATGTCCGACTCGTCCCATAGCTCCGATGCCACCCACAATCGCGCCGCCGATGCCTACGGCGCGGAGTCCATCCGGGTCCTCAAGGGTCTCGACGCCGTGCGCAAGCGGCCGGGCATGTATATCGGCAACACTGACGACGGCTCCGGCCTGCACCACATGGTCTACGAGGTGGTGGACAACGCCATCGACGAGGCGCTCGCGGGCCACGCGGACCTCGTCTCCGTGACCCTCAACGCCGACGGCTCGGTCACGGTTTCGGACAACGGGCGCGGCATCCCCACGGACATCCACAAGGAGGAGGGCATCTCGGCGGCCGAGGTCATCATGACCCAGCTCCATGCCGGGGGGAAGTTCGACCAGAACTCCTACAAGGTCTCCGGCGGCCTGCACGGCGTCGGCGTCTCCGTGGTCAACGCCCTGTCGCAGTGGCTGCGCCTGCGCATCTGGCGGGGCGGCATGGAGCACGCCATGGAGTTCCGTCACGGCGACGCGGTCTCGCCCCTCGTGGTCGTGGGCGAGGGCAACGGGCGGCGCGGCACCGAGGTGTCGTTCCTGGCCTCCACCGAGACCTTCACGAGCATCGAATTCGACTACGCTACCCTGGAGAAGCGCCTGCGCGAGCTCGCCTTCCTCAATTCCGGCGTCCGGATCGTCCTCACCGACGCGCGTCATGCCGAGCACAAGCGCGAGGAACTCTACTACGAGGGCGGCGTCGAGGCGTTCGTGCGCTATCTCGACCGCTCGCGCAAACCCATCGATGGCATGGCGAAACCCATCATGGTTCGCTCTGAGCGCGACGGGATCCGCGTCGAGGTGGCGTTCTGGTGGAACGACTCGTTCAACGAGACCGTGCTGCCGTTCACCAACAACATCCCCCAGCGTGAGGGCGGCACCCATCTGGCGGGCTTTCGCGCGGCGCTCACCCGTCAGGTCACCGGCTACGCGGAATCCTCCGGCATCGCCAAGCGCGAGAAGGTGACGCTCACGGGCGAGGATTGCCGCGAGGGCCTCACGGCCGTGATCTCGGTGCAGGTGCCCGAACCCAGCTTCTCGTCGCAGACGAAGGACAAGCTCGTGACGGCCGCCGTGCGCCCGGCGGTGGAGAACGTCCTCAACGAGGGCCTCTCGAACTGGCTCGAGGAGAACCCGACCCAGGCGAAATCCGTCATGGGCAAGGTGATCCTGGCGGCGTCCGCCCGCGAGGCGGCGCGCAAGGCCCGCGAGACGGTGACGCGCAAGGGCGTCCTCGACATCGCCTCCCTGCCGGGCAAGCTCGCCGATTGCCAGGAGCGTGACCCGTCGAAATGCGAGATCCTCCTGGTGGAGGGCGACTCCGCCGGCGGCTCGGCCAAGCAGGGCCGCGACCGGACCTTCCAGGCGGTGCTTCCCCTGCGTGGAAAAATCCTCAACGTCGAGCGGGTTCGCGCCGACCGGATGCTGTCGTCGGACCAGATCGGCACCCTGATCACGGCGCTGGGGGCCGGCATCGGCCGCTCGTCCACGGACCGCGAAGGCTTCAATCCCGAGAAGCTGCGGTATCACCGCATCATCATCATGACCGACGCGGATGTCGACGGTTCGCACATTCGCACCCTGCTCCTCACCTTCTTCTACCGGCAGATGCCGGAGGTGATCGAGCGCGGGCACCTCTACATCGCCCAGCCGCCCCTCTACAAAGCCTCGAAGGGCAAGCGCGACCTCTACCTCAAGGACGAGCGCGCCTTGGAGGATTACCTCATCGATGCGGGCGTCGACGGGGCGGTGCTGCGGCTGGCCTCCGGCACCGAGTTCGGCGGCGCGCAGCTGAAGGCGCTGGTCGAGGAAGCGCGGCAGTTCCGCGGCCTGATGCAGGCGCTCCACACCCGCTACGACCGGGCCGTCGTCGAGCAGGCGATGATCGCCGGCGCCTTCCGGGTCAACGTCGACGAGAACGCGGCGGAAGCCGAGGTGCTGGCCGACCGCACCGCCCGGCGCCTCGACCGGATCGCCGACGACATCGAGCAGGGCTGGGAAGGTGCGGTGAGCGAGGGCGGCTACATCATGAGCCGCACCTTACGCGGCGTGCGCCAAGTCGCGACCCTGGATGCGGGCCTCCTCGCCTCCCAGGAGGCGACCCGCCTCGCCGACCGGGCCGAGGCCCTGCGCGAGATCTACCACGAACCCGTGACCTACGCCCGCAAGGGCGACGAGACGACCCTGCACGGCCCCGTCGGCCTGTTCGAGGCGGTGATGGCGTTCGGCCGCAAGGGCCTCCAGCTCCAGCGCTACAAGGGCCTCGGCGAGATGACGGCCCAGCAGCTCTGGGAGACCACCCTCGACCGCGAGGTGCGCTCGCTCTTGCAGGTGAAGGTCAAGGATACTCAGGACGCCGACGACCTGTTCGTGAAGCTCATGGGCGACGTGGTGGAGCCGCGCCGCGAGTTCATCCAGGACAACGCCCTCAGCGTCGCCAACCTCGACGTGTGAGGCGCAGGCGCCGCCAGCCGAGCACGATCCCCGTGAGCGCGATGCCGGCGCCGAGGCCGTTCAGGCTCCACATCAGGAGGTCCCAGGCCGGGCGGTGACGGATCAGCATCGCGAAGTCGAAGCGGTGGGGGGCGGAGAACAGCCAGCGATTCAGCCGGCCGCTTCGGTCGAGACGCATCAGGATCTCGCCCGTCTGCGGGTCAAGATAGGCCGAGGTCGCCGCCGGATCGTCGAACCGGACCCGGATCACCGGCAGCGTGCGGGTCTCATGGTGGGGATACCAGTAGGCGTCGTAGGCCGTGAGCGTCTCGACCTCGGCACCGTGACTGGGCATGAGGCGCCCGGCCGCCGCCCGCAGGGCCTCCGGTGTCACGGGGGGCTCGACCCGGCGCCGCCCCTCCGCATCGACGCTCACCGCATGGACCCGCCCGCCGAGGGCGAGGAACCGGACCTCGACGACGCCCGGTGTCGCGAGCCCGGGCAGGGCGTCGGGGGCCGGCAGGGAGGCCTCACCCGAGAGGGCCGCCCGTAGGGCGGGCGTCGGGGCGGAGCCCGTGAACCAATGGTTCGGGTTCATCGACAGCCAGCCGCTCGCCACGAAGGTGAGGAGGGTCAGGCCGCCGACGACGCCGAACCCATGGTGCCAGCGCGCCATGCCCCGATACGGCGAAACGCCCGAGGCATAGGGCCGGCGCAGGCGCAGGCGCCAGATCCCGAGGACGAGACCGCTCACCGCTCCCGCCACCGCGACGCCGGAGATCCACAGGACCACGTCGCGCCACAATTCGGCCCGGGCCCGCAGGGGCGTGAGGTAGATCCAGTGGGGGATCGACCCGAGCCAGTTCCAGCCGCGCGCGGACCGCGTCGTCTCCAGGGCGACGGCGCCGGTCACGGCCGAGACGTACAGTTCGGTGCCGGCGGGGTCGTCGAGGGCGACGACGTGGAACGGGCGCAGGGGATCGTAGCGCGCCGTCACCGTCCATTGGTCGCGAAACACCTGGGTCACGCTGGGGGTGGGACCGATCCCGCCCCGCGCGCGGACCAGGGCCACGGCCTCGTCCGCCGAAACGGGGCCGAGCACCGAGCCGGTCTCGGCCGAGACGGTGCGGTGCTCGCCCGTATCCAGGGTGATCCGATAGACCGGTGCCGCGCCGCGCATGCCCAGGGCGAGGGCCGGCGGCAGGCGCGACAGCCCGAGGGGGGCCAGTGCCGCGTCGGGGCCAAGCCGCACCCGTTCCCAGGCGATGGGGGACAGGCCGGCGAGGCGCGCCGCCTCCGTGAGGGCGGGGAAGGGGACGTACATCATCACGAGGCCCGACAGGACCCAGGTGGCGAAGAACAGGCCCGTGACGATGCCGAGCCAGCGGTGGCCGAGGATCAGCCACCGCTTCAGAGGTTTCGGCAGACGGCGCATGCCGTCAGAAGCTCACAGCGTAGGCGACCTCGAATGAGCGCGGCCGGCCGAGCAGCCAGTTGGTGCCGACCCCGTTCACGGCATTGCCGCTGATGGCATAGACCGTGTCGGCGAGGTTGTAAGCACGCAGCGACAGGCGCGAGGCGGGCCCCACCTGATAGTCGAGCCCGGCATTGAGCAGGGTGTAGTCGGGTCGCCGGGCGGTGTTGCCGAAGTCGCTGAAGGTCTCGCCGACATATTGCACGCCGATGCGGGCCTCCCACGCGGGAGCGAAGGTCCAGTTCACCCAGAGATTGGCCACGCGCTCGGGCACGTCCATGGGTTGGCGCCCGGCATAGGACACCACCGCTCCCGCGACGGTCTGATTGAAGTCGTCGTATTGCGCATGCAGCAGGGCGACGTTGGCATCGACCCGCCAGGCCTCGAACAGGTGCAGGGAGATTGCGGCCTCGATGCCCAGCGACGATTGCCGCCCGACCTGCGTCGAGACGGTGGGCTGGCCGGGCACTGTCGAGATGAGGTTGTCCTTGACGATGCGGTATCCGGCGAGCGTCCACTCGGCGAGCCCCCCGAAGGCGATGCCCTTGGCGCCGATTTCGACCTGCTCGCCGGTGGACAACCGGAAGTTCGCCAGGCTCTGCGACAGGGTGATGAGGCTCCCCACCGGATCGGTGGCGGTGGCGTATTGCGCGTAGAGCGACAGGTCCGGATTCGGGGCGTAGACGGCGCCGAAACGGTAGCTCAGGGCCTGGAAATCCCGGTCGAAGGTGGCGCCGGTGACGAGGTTGCGCCGGTTCAGGGTCGGGGCGTCGAAGCGCGCGCCCGTGAGCAGGGAGAGCTGATCGGTCAGGATCAGGCGGTTCTCGGCGAAGACCGAGGCCTGGTTGGTGCTCGTCGCATAGGCCGGGGAGGCGCGGCCGTTGGCGGGGAACAGGCCGGGATCGTAGACGAACGGATCGACGCTGGTGACGAGATTCGCGCCCTCGGACGAGAAGTTATTGGTGTGCCGGAAGGCGATGTGGTTCACGTCGAACCCGGCCAGAAACTCGTTGCGGAACCCGAACACGCTGC
This sequence comes from Methylobacterium adhaesivum, assembly GCF_022179065.1. Lineage (GTDB taxonomy): Bacteria > Pseudomonadota > Alphaproteobacteria > Rhizobiales > Beijerinckiaceae > Methylobacterium > Methylobacterium adhaesivum. The sequence goes on along the minus strand of NZ_BPQD01000019.1, from coordinate 8,422 downwards.
CCCGGACCGTGGCGTCGAGGCGGTTCCCGACCTGCTCCTGCTGGTGGTAGATCTCAATGTAATCCGAGCGGTCGATGCGGCCGGTGGAGCGGTTGAAGGCGTATTGCTCGACGTCGAGCCACTGGCGCCGGCTCTGGAGCCGATAGGCGGTGTTGCGCACGGTGATGTCGGCGCTGGGATTCCACTCGGTCTTGAGCTGGGTCCAGTTGTCCGTCCAGACGATCTTCGCGTCGCGGACGTTGTAATTGTTGAACCGGATGGATTCGAGGATGCGCCCATCGACCAGCGGCGTGCCCCAGTAGCGGGCGGGCTCCTGGTAGCCGAGGTCGTGGCTCAGGGTGAAGGCGAGGTCGGGGGTCGCCTGCAGGGTCAGGGCGCCGGAGACCGCGAGATTGCGGAAATCGCCCTCGGGCTGCATCCACCCGCTGGAGCGGTTGCCGCTGATGTTGAACCGATAGGCCAGGGCCTCGCCGATGGGGCCGCCGGAATCGAGGGCGAGGCGGGCGAGGCCGTCCGAGCCTAGAGCCGCGCGGGCCTCGTTGATGGGCGTGAAGACCGGCTTCTTCGTCACCACGTTGACGACGCCGCCGATGGCCCCGTCCCCATAGAGCACCGACGCCGGACCGCGCAGAACCTCGATGCGCTCGACGTTCCAGGTGTCGAACGGGAAGGTGACGGTGCCGGCGCCGACATAGAGGCGGGTGCCGTCGTAGAGCTGCTGGATCGAGTTCGGGCCGGCGAAGCCGCGCGCCGTAAAGGCGCCGTTGCCGTTGCCGGGGGACGCCACGGTGGTGATGCCCGTGGCGTTCTCGGTCACGGCCTCGACGACGGTGTTCTGCCCACGCCGGCGCGCCGTCTCGCCCGCGATCACGTCGACGCTGGCCGGCGTCTCCAGGGGGGTGAGACCGAGGCGGCTGGCGCCGCGATCCACGGTGCGCAGGTTGAGGCCGACGGGCGCGACGCCGGAGCCCGCCACCGACAGGGTCTCGAGGGTGACGGCGGAGTCCTGCGCCGTGGCGAAGCGGGGAACCAGAGCGAGAAGCAAGCCGGCGCCGAGGGCGCCGTGCCCGGAACGGAGCGAGGAGCGGACGGAGTTCGAACGGGAAGGCATGCGATGGGAGACGATCCAAGGGCGCGCGCCGTTCGCAACGACGTCTCCGCGACACCTAAAGCGAATGTTATAATATAACAATCGCCTTGCTCCGCCTCGGCCCGCTTACGCCGCGACACAGGAATTCGACGGCCGCTTTGAAGCGGCACGTGTTTCCCGGGGGCGAGCGGTCGAGGCGATGGCAGGAGCAGGCACATGCGGAGACGGCGGGCGCGCGACAGCGCGATGTGGCACGTCACCGCGAACAGGGCCGATCCGTTCGCGACACGCGAACGCCTCGACACCCACCAGGACACCCCGCCCGATGCGTTTCGCGTGTGACCACGACTGACGGCAGGTCTCCTGGCTCGCGGGTCACCGCCCTCTCATCGTCTTCCCAGATCCGAAGACCCAGTGACGTGTTGATGATGGGCTCGCCGCTTACAGTTGCGGGGGCAGCCGCGGCCTCGGGCATGAACCCTCACCGCGTTCCCTTTTGATCCTCCGGGGAGGAACCGTCCCGTCGAAGCTAGGCCGTGAACGGGCTCCCGGTCAACGCGAGGCGGCGGGCGGGACGCAGGAAGCTTTTGGAAGCGGTATCGCCGCAACACCAGACGCGGCTCGGCAAACGCACCGGCTTGACGCCTGATTGGAGTTATTCTAATTAAGAACGGCACGGGCAGCGAACCTGCCCACCGACCTGGAGACACCCATGACCACCAGCACCGTTGCCTGCGAGAGCTGCCGCTTCTTCGACGACCACAAGATCAACGGCGGCACCGCGTCCGGCGACGAGGGACTGTGCCGCTTCAACCCGCCCGTGAGCCAGCCCGAGCCGAAGTCTCCGGGCCTGTGGCCGGTGGTGGCCTCCAAGGATTGGTGCGGCCACTTCACCACCGAGATGACCGCCGCCGAGTAAGGGGGTCTCGCGGCATACCCGGTCCGGCCGGTGCGCGCTGCGAGCCCGGCGGACCAACGGACGTGTCGCGAAAGACGCGCAGCGCGCCCATTCCATGGATCGAGAAGCCGGTGCCTGCGCACCGGCTTTTCGCGTTCCGGGCCGCCGCACCGACGCAGCGTCCCCCGGGGAGGCCGGTTTCTGGCGACTGGTCATGATCCGGTCACCTTCGCATCCGATGGCGGGCCATCACGACACGGGGTGATGGCCCCGTGCGGCCCGGCGGTGCTCCGCGAAGCGCCCCCGGCGGAACGGCGCGGCGCCGGCAGTTTGTATTGAGGATGCCTGAGACATGATCGACCGTTCGACCGTTGCCGCGCTCGCGGGCCTCACCCTGGCCGCGCTGCCCGGCCTCGCCCAGGCGGCCACGCCCAACGATGCGACCGGGACCTACCTGACGGAGGATGGCCGCGCGCGCATCCGTGTCGAGAAGTGCGGGCCGCAGAACACCAATCTGTGCGGCTACGTCGTTTGGCTGAAGGTGCCGCTGAACGACAAGGGCCAGCCCCGGGTCGACTTCAAGAACCCCGATCCGAAGAAGCAGGCGCGTCCGTCGCTCGGCCACCAGCTCATCATGGGCCTGAAGCCCGATGCCGATGCCCGCTACGCCGGCAAGATCTACAATGCCGACGAGGGCAAGTTCTACGACGTGACCATGTGGAGCGAGCAGCCCACGGAACTGTCCGTGCGCGGCTGCATGCTCGGCTTCCTGTGCGGATCGCAGACCTGGAGCAAGGTCACCGACGTCGCCCCGGGCCAGCTCACGGCCGCGACGAACCAGCCCGGCGGCCCCCGCTCCGACCCCGAATGGACCCCGAAGGCCGCCCCCGCCAAGCCGGCCGGGGCCAAGCCCGGCGCAGACAAGCCGGCGGCGGCCCCCGCCGCTGAATAAGCCACGCGCGGTCCGCAATCGACGTCGAACCAAGCCGGCCTCGCCACGCGGGGCCGGCTTCTTCGTGTCGGCGGCCCCTTCGCAGCGCCCTCTCAATCCACGAGGGCGGCGTAGGTCAGCACCCGCAACTCGCGGCGGATCGGCAGGGCCGAGGACGGGATGAGCTGGGCGAGCAGCACAACGGCGAGGTCTTCGGCCGGATCGACCCAGAAGGCGGTGCTGGCGAGCCCGCCCCAGGCGGCCTCGCCCGGCGTGCCGACGATCTGGGCGCGGGCCGGATCGAGCATCACCGAGAAGCCGAGCCCGAACCCGATGCCCGTATAGGCCGTCTCGGAAAAGCGCGGCTGGCCCATGGCCGCGAGGTCGCCGTCGAGGTGGTTCGTGAGCATGAGATCGACGGTCTTGCGGCCGAGCAGCCGCACGCCGTCGAGGGCGCCGCGCCCGAGGAGGAAGCGGCAGAAGCGCATGTAGTCCCCCGCCGTGGAGACGAGGCCGCCGCCGCCCGAGGCCACTGCGGGCGGACGTGCGAACCGGCTGCCGACGCAATCGTCGTAGAGCTTCAGGCTGCGCTCGCGGAACAGGCTGTAATTGGCCGCGAACCGCTCGATCTTCTCCGGGGGAACGAAGAAGTCCGTATCGACCATGCCCAGCGGCGCGAGGATGCGGTCCCGCATGAAATCCGCGAAGTCCTGGCCCGACACGACGGCGACGAGGTGTCCGAGGACGTCGGTGGCGACGCTGTAGTTCCACTCGTTGCCCGGCTGGGCGAGCAGCGGCTGGCGCGCGAGGCGCTCCACCACGGCGGCGAGGCTTTCGGTCTGGGCCTCGCCGAAATCGATACCGTTCTGGCGATAGAGGGCATCGACGAGGGTCGCCTCCATGAAGCCGTAGGTGAGGCCGGACGTATGGGTGAGGAGGTCCCGGATGGTGATGAGGCGCCGGGCCGGCTCGCTCTCGAACTTCACCCGGTTGCCGCCGGTGAGCACCCGCATGTCGGAGAATTCCGGCAGGAAGCGGGTGATGGGGTCGTCGAGCTGGAAGCGGCCCTCCTCGTAGAGCATCATCACGGCGACGGAGGTCAGAGGCTTCGTCATCGAGTAGATGCGCGCGATGGTATCGGGCGCGAACGGCTTTTGCCGGGCGATGTCGGCGAGGCCGTGGCCGCGGAAATACGCGGTCCTGCCTGCCCGCGCGACCATCACCGAGAGGCCGGCGAGGCGGCCGTCGGCCACCAGGCGCTCCATCCAGCCGTCGATGCGCCCGAGGCGCTCGGGGCACAAACCCACCGCCCGCGGCTCGACGTCGATCCCACCCTGCATGCCCAAACTCCGTCATCTCAGTGTCTCTCACACAACGCCTGCTGCGCTGGCGCGCTCAGAACGGGAGCCGGCCGTGATCGGGCGTTTTGTGAGGCACTCTCGAGCCTCGACGGCATGTAGCGGGGCGAGGCGGAGACGCAAACCCGCGCCGTACCGGTCCATCTACCAGCCCATGGAGCCGGGACCACCCTTGAACGGGCCGACGACACCGGGCGTGATCCAGCCGCCGTAGAACCCGCCGGGCTGCGGCTCGGCGCGGGCGTCGCCCACGAAGCAGGCGTCCATCGGCCCGGCGTAGAAGGCGAGATACCCGGCGAGGGCCCGAAAATCCGGCGTCGGATCGGGATAGGCCCAGGCCGCCCCCTCGGCCCGGCGGCCGCCGGCCGAGACGTCGTGGAGCACGGCGCGCCCCTTCCATTCGCATACGCCCGCCCGGCGCGGGGGGCCGAGAACGTCCGGGAGAACGTCGGCCGGCGGAAAGTAGTAGGTCGGCGGATGGCTGGTCTCGAGGACGCGCCAGCCCGCCACCGTGTCGGCGACGGTCACGCCGCCGAATACCACCCGCAGCCGCAGGGCGACGCGCTCCAAGCGGGGCGGGCGGGGATAGGCCCAGACGCTCTCCTCGTCGGGACCGGGCGGAATGGGGTCTGGCCACATGCGCGGCGCGCTCCTCGCGTTGGCGTCAAGCGCACGAGATAGGGCACGGGCATGGGCTACGCCCCGTTTTCCCCTGGCGCGCGTCATGCTAGCGCAGGCCCAACTGGGATGGAGGGACGCCTGGCGTGACCGAAAGCGTGACCGAGCCGACCGACTTCGCCCTCTACCTCGACTTCGACGGCACCCTGGTGGAGATCGCGCCCCGGCCGGATCAGGTCCGGGTCGATCCGGCGCTGCCGGGTGCCCTGGAGCGCCTGCGCGCCCGCCTGGGCGGGGCGCTCGCCATCGTCACCGGCCGGCCCATCGGGGTGATCGACGATTTCCTCGCGCCCGCCCGGTTCGACATCGCCGGCCTGCACGGCGTCGAGCGTCGGGTCGACGGCGTGGTGAGCGGCGGGGGCGCCGCGGATCATCCCGACCTGCGCGCCCGCATCGCCGGCCTGACGACGGCGGTGGCCGGGCTCGATGCCGTACTCATCGAGGACAAGGGCGCCTCCGTGGCCGTGCACTGGCGCCTCGCCACCCCGGCCGATGCCCTCCGCGCCGAGGAGGCGGTCAAGGCGGCGGCGGCCGCCCTCGGCGCGGCCTACCGGCTCCAGCTCGGCAAGGCGGTGGGCGAGATCGTGCCGGCCTCGGCCACCAAGGGCCATGCCATCCGGGCCTTCGCGCAGGCCCCGCCCTATGCCGGCCGCCGGGCGGTCTTCCTCGGCGACGACCTCACCGACGAGAAGGCCTTTGCCGTCGTCAACGAGACCGGCGGTGTCAGCGTCCGCATCGGCGGCGCCGAGACCATCGCCACCCGGCGCCTGAGCGACCCGGAGGACGTGCGCCGCCTGCTCTACGCCTGGGCCGACGGGGCGCCCATCGACCTCGGCGCCCTGCCGCCGGCCTGACGGCCCACGACCGCCCGCCGGGAGAGCCGGCTCTTTCAAGCGCAGGGAGATGGCGCCCCCATGTTCGAGTATCCGGTCCTCGTCGGCGATATCGGCGGCACCAATACCCGCTTCGCCCTGGTGCCCGAGGCGGGCGCGCCGCCCGGCCTCCTCGCCCATGTCGAGACCGCCGGTTATCCCGATCCCAGCGCGGCGATTCGGGCGGCCCTCGCCACGGGCGGCGGCCCGGCGCCGCGCTCAGCGATCCTGGCCGTGGCCGCCCGCGTCGATGGCCCCGCCGTGCGGCTCACCAATGCCGACTGGGTGATCGAGGGCGCGCAGATCGGCCGGGATTTCGGCCTGTCGCGGGCGGTGATCGTCAACGATTACGTGCCCGTGGCGGCGGGAGCGGCGGAGATCAGCCCCGGCGAGCTGACACCGGTGGGCCCGCACCGGGAGGGCGGGATCAAGGGCGACCAGGGGGCGCGCCTCGTGCTGGGCCCCGGCACGGGGTTCGGCGCGGCGGCCCTGCTGCCGGTGGGGGACCGCCTCGCCATCGTTTCGACGGAGAGCGGCCACGTCGATTTCGGCCCGAGCGACGCCGCGGAGCACGCCCTCTGGCCGCATCTCGAGCGCATCGAGGGCCGGATCACCGTCGAGGCCCTGCTGTCCGGCCCCGGCCTGTCGCGCCTGCACGCGGGCCTGCGCCGGGCCCGGACGGGCGAGGAGGGGCCGAAGCTCGATCCCGCCGCCGTCACGCAGGCTGGGCTCGACGGCACCGACCCGGATGCCGTCGCCGCCCTCGACCTCTTCGCCAAGCTGCTCGGCCGGGTCTGCGGCGACCTCGCCTTGACCTTCCTGGCCACCGGCGGGGTCTATATCGGCGGCGGCATCGCGCCCCGGATCCTCGACGTCCTGCACAAGGGCGCCTTCCGCGCCGCCTTCGAGCACAAGCCGCCCTTCGTCACGCAGATGGAGGCGATCCCCACCAGCGTCATCGCCATCCACGATCCAGCCCTGTCGGGCCTCGCCGCCCTCGCGAGCCGGCCCGACGTGTTCGTGTATCACGGGCAGGTCTGGGCCGGGGACTGACCCCGGATGCGCCTGTACCACCCGATCATCGTGCCCGATCTTGTCGAGGCCTGGATACTCGACCGGCTCCGCGTGGCTCCGACGGGGGACGGCGACCGGCCGAGCCTGCGCTTCTTCCGGGATCGCACCCACGCCGCCTGCGTCGCCCAGGCGATGCAGGACCGCTGGGACGACGGCGCGGAGGCCCCCGCCGCCGGCGATGTCCGCCAGGGCGCCGTCCTGGCCTTCGACCGGGCCACCCTCTCCTCGGCGACCCAACTCGTCTCCGTGCGGGCGGCGCGGGACGATCTGCGCGAGGACGAGGTGGAAGTGCGGGCGCGCACCGACCTCCTGCGCTGCCGCGAGCGGATCGGGACGATTCACCTCGGCGACGAGGAGATCGACTTCTGGGCCGCCCATTACGGGCAGGGCCACCCCGACGATGACGGAACCGGGCGCTGGAGCAGGGCGGTGCTCGACGCCCTGGATGCGCTCTACGGCGATCCGAGGCGGATTCCGGGCGACCTCCTGCCCCCGGCGTGATCCTGGTAGCCGCGAGCAAACCTGAATCGGCGGGCCGACCCTCGACCCGCCGTGCGCGGTGTCTTTTGGAAGATTTCCGTCGCAAATCAGGCGACCGCTGCGCATAATCCGCGCAGAATACGTCACGAAACGCCCGGTAACCGTCGACCTAGTCTCCAATCGCGAGGGCCGAGCGAGAGCTTTGTAAGAGACATCGACAATGCTGGGCATGGAGCGACGACACGCGCGGGCGAGGAACGGCGCCATCGCGGGGGCCCTTCTCGCGGGTCTGGGCGCGTCCGGGCCGGCCCGCGCCCAGTCGGCCCCAACCGTCAATGACTGGGCGGCGTTCCGCGCGACTCTCGCGGCGTGCTGGTCGGTGCCGCCTGGGACGGAGGGATCGTTGATCGCCTTCCGCTTCGGCCTCGATAGAACCGGCGCCCTGCGCGGCCCACCCCTCGTCACCGCCCGCCGGCTGACGGGCGACGCCGACGCCCGCGCGCGCTACGAGGCCGCCGCCACGGCGGCGCTGTCGCGCTGCCTGCCGATCCCCGTCACCCCCGCCTTCGGGGCAATCCTCGGCGAGAGCCCTATTCGCCTGCGGTTCGTCAACACGCCGCCTTCCGCCGCCTATCAGATCAACAGCAACATCACGCTGTTCGCGCCCCGGTGAGGGCTCTCTCGGCGTGCCAGAGGGGAGGCGGACCACTGAGGGTCGGGTTTGAAGCCCTCCCTCTCAGGGTGTTTTCAACGCCGGCTGTTTTAATGGAACCAAATAGCCCGGTCCGCGTTAGAGGCTTCGCTCGAAGTGGAATTAATAAATGAGAAGTAAATATCCACTTTGTCCACCGGGTGTACGTTCCAATCGGGGTGTTGCTGAAATACACTAGAAGCACCAGGGCAAGGGTTGCTATCTTCAGATCACACCGCACCGAGAGTGCGCAACACGTTTCCCGGCAGCTGCACCATGTTCAAGACCCTCTTCCTCGCCAGCACGGCGACGGCCCTCCTCGTCGGCGCCGCTTCGGCCGCCGACCTTCC
>NZ_BPQD01000018.1 GCF_022179065.1 Methylobacterium adhaesivum | reverse complement strand
CTTTTCAGGAGGCAGGCCAATATTTTGCGGCAATCCACGACAGGGTCTGTCCGATTGGATGCATTTGCAGTCCGGGCGCAAACGAGCAGGAAACCTTCCGTCACGGCCGTAATGCCGTTGCCGGACTGCCGGTGAGCGGACCTTTGGAGGATCAGCAAGGTGTCGGAAGCAATACGCCCCCAGCCGAGCCCGTTGGCTTTCGACTTTAGAACGGGCTTTCCGACGCCACCCGCACCGCCGCGATCTCGGCGGGGGAGGGCGCGCGCAGCACTGTCAGGTCGTCGTCGCGCCATTCCGAAGAAACGTGGCCGAGGCGGGCGAAGGCGTCGAGCCAGCCGTCCATGGGCCAGAGGCCGTGGCGGGCGTGAAAGCGGCGGGCGTTCGAGACGATGCTGTCGAAGTGCTGGAGCGGCGGATCGCAGGCGGCGTGATGCTGGTGATAGGCCTCGCCGTTGGCCGTAAGGAGCACCGGCACCCCGGCGGCGGCGGCGCGGAAGGCGAGATCCGTGTCTTCGGCGCCGTAGCCGTCGAACGCCTCATCGAACCCGCCGAGGCGGTCGAAGGTGGTGGCCCGCACGCCGAAGGCGAGGGACCAGAACAGGCCCGGATTGTCGGTCGGCGCGAGGCCGCTGTCCGGGAATACCCGTACCGGGTGCGGCTGGCCGGCCTCGTGCAGGCCGCGTTCCGTCCACCCGTCCGAGACGGCCAAGGCTGGCAGGTAGCGCACCTCGCAGCAGACGAGGCCGTCGGCCTGGGCGAGGTCGCGGTCGAGGCTCGTCACGAGATCGGCCGACGGAATGCAGTCGACGTCGAGATAGACGAGATGGTCCCCCGACGCGGCGGCGCGGCCGGCGTTGCGGGCCCGCGCTAGGGGGAGGCCCGGCGAATCGAGGACGATGCGACGGAGGGGAAAGCCATAATCCGGCAGGGGAGGGGGCTCAGCCCCCATCTCGACGACGACGCATTCGGCGAAAGCCCCCCCGCGCGCCAGGCCTTCGAGGAGGCGGGCGAGGTGGGCGTCGCGGCCCTTGTTGAGGGTGATGACGCTGGCGCTCATGGGCGGGCCGTCTCCGGAGCGGGCGTCAGGCGGATGAAGATTTCGTAGGGGCCCTCGAAATGCGCGATCATCTCGGGGGCGAGGCGAAAGCCCGTCGGGTCGTCGTGGATGAGGTCCGTGGTCTGCGAACGGTGAGCGGCCACCGCCCGTCCCTTGGCGGCCACATGCGCGGAGACGTCGAGGCGGTAGCCTTCGGGGGCGGGGCCGACCTCCGTGTCCGGCGGCAGGGTCCAGCCCCAGACCGGGTAGGCGAAGGCGCGCAGGTCCGGCCGCCGGGCCTGCGCCAGCCCGACGATGGCGGCCGAGGCCTGGTGGTCGCAATGGGGGTCGTGGCCCCAGGTGACGAAGACCGCGCCGGCATCGCAGGCGTCGACCTCTTCGAGGATCGCCGTGGCGGCGGCCTCGGCCTCGGAACCGGAGCTCGGCGCGTGGGCGTCGGGCAGGCGCAGGAAGCGCACGTGCTCGGGCGCGAGGCCGAGTTCGGCCACGGCCGCGCGGGTCTCGTCCTCGCGCAAGGACCGCAGGCGCTCGGGCGGGTAGAGGGCCGAGTGGGTGTGGGAGCCGCAGCCATCCGTCACCACCACGAGGCGAACGGCGCGGCCGAGGCGTCTGGCCTCGGCAATGAGGCCGCCGCAGCCGAGGCTCTCGTCGTCGGGATGAGGGGCGACCACCACCACACCCTTGCCGTTCACGAGGGTATCGAGGGGGGCGACGGGCAACTGTCTGGCGGCGGCAAAGAACCCTTCGGTGTTCATGGGAGGCTCGCTTGGAGTCGGGTTGACCGCCGGCATCACCGATGCGGCGGGGGAGATCAAGCGCTCAGGGCCTCACTGCGCCGCCTCGATGGCCTCGCGCCCGGCCTCGAGATCGGCGGCGTCGGCCTGCGGCGCTTCCTGGACCTTCGGCGCGGCCGTGGACCGGCAGAGGGAGATCAGAATCGGGAAATGGTCCGAGCCGATGTGGGACAGACGTTCGAGGCGGCCGAGGAGGAAGTCGTCGCTGAAGAAGACGTGGTCGAGGGGCCAGCGTAGCATCGGCCATTTGGCGTTGAAGGTCGGGAAGAGGCCGCGGCCGATGCGCGGGTCGAGCAGGCCGCTGATCTTCTGGAACAGGGTGGTGGTGCGCGACCACGCGACATCGTTGAGGTCGCCGGCCACCACCGCCGGTCCGCCGGCTTCGCGGACCTCGTGAGCGACGATCACCAGCTCGGCGTCGCGCGGCGCGGAACTCTGGCCGGGGTGGGGCGGGCGCGGATGGACACCGTAGAAGGTGAAGCGCTCGCCCGAGGGCAGCACCACGCCCGTGCGGATCGACGGCACGTCGTCTTCGAGGAGGAAGCGGATCTGCGGATTCTCGAGGGGCAAGCGGGCGTAGAAGAGCAGCCCATAGGTGTTGGGCTGCGCCTGCTCGACGAGGGTCGGGTAGCGCGCGCGCAGGGGCGCCAGGGCGTCGCGCCAGCGCGCATCGGTTTCGAGCAGGAGGATGAGATCGGGATCGTGCCGGGCCACGAGGCGCAGGAGGGCGTCGTGATCGGTGTTGTCCTGCAGCACGTTGGCGACGAGGATCGAAACGCGGCCGTCGCTCCGGCAGGTCGCCTCCGTCGCCGAGACGGCTTGCGGCGCGTGCAGGCGCGTGAACGGGGCGATGCGGGTGAGTTGATACGCGAGGCAGGCGACGAGGGCGACGGCGAGCACCATCGCATTCAGGTCGCGGGAGAAGGCGAGGAGCCCGGCCAGCACGGGCACGATGGCCACCGCCACCTGAAGGCGCGGAAAATCGAAGGTGCGGATGAACCCGGCATCGCTGCGGATGAACGGCAGCAGGGTCGAGACCACGAGCAGCCAGCCGATACCCTTCAGTCCCCAAAGCCAAGCCGACACACGCGCCCCCTTCTTGCAGACCTGTCACGGCCAAGTTCGACCAAACGCAGCGGGGCCCGCATTGGTGCCCCGGCGCGATCGGCGAAGCGTCGTCAGCCGGCCGTGTCCTCGGGCTGACCATCGAGGGCGTCGAACAACTGCGCGGCGACATTCGCCGGCATGGTGATCCGGCGGGCATCGCCGGCCGGCTCGCCGAAGGCGAAGCCCGTGGGCTGGGCCCTGGCATGACCGATGCCGGCCTGCAGGATGCGGATGAAGCCGACGGGGGACAGCATCACGCCGACCCGGGTCCCGGCTGGGCTGAACACCGTATCGTGGAGAGCCGAACCGGCCTCGCCGATCACGTGCGTGGCACCCGCGAACAGCGCGACCTGCTGCCCGAAGGGCAGCGTTTCGGGATGAACCACGGTGTAACCGCGTCGCACGGCCAGGGCCTCGATCTCCATATGATTGACGAGCGACGACCCGCCACCCGTCCGGGCGCGACTGAGATAGAGGCGCGCCGGAAACGTCGCGGGGTCGGCTGGAAACAGCCCCCAGGCCAGGTTGGCCCAGGGCGACACGGCGGCGCGCCAGCGCAGGAAGCTCGGAATGTAGAGGTCGCGCGCGAGGAGCGTCTCCTCGCCTTTCTGTTGCCAGAGAATGCGGTCTGGACCGATCCCCGCCACACGCAGCATCGCCTCCACCCAGGGCGCCACATCGGCATCGAGGACGATGCGCGGCCGCACGGGGGCGCCGAGGGCCATGACGAGGCGGGGCCAGAGGTCGAGGAGCCAGTGGCCCCAGACGGCCTCGCCGCCCTGGGAGAGCAGGATGCAGGGCTCGTCGACGACCCGGACCCGCGCGGGCGGGGCGATCCGGGCCGTCGTCTCCTCCGATTGGAGATAGCTGGCGTTGAACGGGTAATCGAGCCGGCCGAGCTCGTGAAACTTGTAACGGTCGAGCTCGATCAGCGTATCATCGCGGACGAGGAGGCCCTTGCCGAAGATCAGGGTCTCACCGCTCAGCCGGTAGAGGCGCAGGGGCGGCACCGAGGCGGTGTTGCGGTCGTAGGTCGAGCGGTCGCCCGCACCGAGCCAGCAGAGGGGCCGCACCACTTGCTCGCAAGGTCCCGCGAACTCGTGGTAGCGGACGGCCGGTGTCGCCGGTCCGGCGCAGAGCGCACCGAGACCGTCCACCGCCGTCGCGATATCATCGATGGGTCGGCGTCGAACGGTTCGCGGGGAGAGCGGCGGCGCGGTCATCGGTGAATCCTCGACGGCTGTGGTTCGCGGCCTCAGCCGACGCGTCGCGGGGCGCGACCGTGCGGGTCGAGACCATCAGCGAGGCCGCCGATGAGGCGCGTGGCCCGTCCCACGGCGCCGGCTCGTCCAAGGGCGGCGATGCGGGCCGGATCGAGTGCGAGGCCGGCCCGAACCATACCGGGCCACGCCTCCGGGGCTGGCCAGGCCGGACAATGGATCGCAGCCCCGTCAGCCGCGAGAGCGCGGGCCGTGGTCGCCTGCTCGTCGAAGGCACGCGGCTCGGGCAGGCAGACGAAGCGCTTGGCTCGGGCCACGACACCGGAGACGAGGCCGTCGCCGCCGGCCCCGATCACCAGGGCGGCGCGGTCGAGATAAGGCCCGATGTCGGGCACCCACCCATGAAGATGGAGATTCTCCGGCCTGTCGTCGCCCGTCGGCGCCACGGGGCCGAGGACGTGCCAGGGGCGATCCGGCACCGCGCGGGCCGCGGCCGCAAGGGCGGCGCCGTCTCCGCCCGTGCCGCCGCGTCCGTAGACGACGGCGATGGATCCGTCCTCCGCCGTGCGATGGCCCACGGGATCGGCGGTGAGAAAACCCACGTAATCGGTCTTGGCACGGACCCAATCGGGATTGGCCGCGCTGTCGAGCCGTTCCGGGAAGAACGCAAGCAGCCGCTCGGCACTCCGGAAGGCCTCGAGATGGGGCGGATCCGTTCGGTCCCCGGCGAGCCGCACCGCCAGGGTCGGCACCGACAGGAGGCGCGCGAACAGCGCCACCTCGACGGAGACGTCGACGACGATCAGCACCGGATCGGCCGCCGCGACCCAGGCGGCGATCCGCGCCATGCGGGCACGCAGACTATCAACGCCGAGGGGGGCATAATGCAGGGCGAGGGGCCGGCTTTTCGCATCGTCGCGCCCATCGAATCCCTCGGCGATGCGATCGTCGGGCAGATCGAAGAACGACGGGATGCCGGGTTCGGCGCCCGCGAAGGTGCCGAGCAGGGTGCAGGGCCGGTCGAGGGCCTCCGCCAGGAGGCGTGCGCGCGCCAGGTGCCCGGCGCCTTGATGGTGAACGTAATAGCCGATGGGCCGCCGCATCATGCGCCCGGTGTGGTGAGGGCCGCGTCGCCGTCCCGCTCGGCGAGGAGCCGAAGGCGCAGAGTATCGAGGTCGACCAGCACCCGGTCGAGGGGCTGCGCCTCGGGTTCCGGTCCTGGCTCGCCGACCCGCGCATCGAGACGCTCGACGAAGGCTATGGCGTTCGGGCACGGCTCCTGCGCGATCTCCGCCACCATGGCGTCGACGATCGGATCCGCCAACCCCAGTCGACGCAGGGCGGCGGGCCAGCCCTCGCCCGCCTCCCAGGCGAGCCGCCAGTCGCGCCGACGCGCGATGAGGGCGAGCCAATGGTCGGCCGGCGGCAGGCGGTAGCTCTCGGCTCCCTCCGCGACGCGCGAGCGGCGCAGCATCTCGGTCGCCATGCCACCTTCGACCCGGCCGGCGGCGCGGTCCGACACGGCGATGGACACGGCGGGGCAGTGGCGGATCCGACCGCCTGCGCGACGGACCCGGGCCACCAGGGCGTTGTCCTCGCCGCAGGCGAGGAGCGGCAGGCCGCCCACGGCCTCGTAGAGGCTGGCCCGGAGGGCGAGACTCGCCGCCACATGGTCGCCGTGGCGCGGCGCGGGATCGTGCGGCGGCGGGTCGATGACGTCCTCGAGCGCACGGACCCCGGCCCAGTAGCGTTCGATCCGGGCGTGCAGCTCCGCCATGGCCGGATCGGGCCGCCCGGTCTCCGTGTCGATCACCAGCCGCCCGCCGACGAGGTCGGCCGTCTCGAGGGCCCGCAGGTTGGCCGACACCCAATCCGGCGGAGCGACGGCGTCGGCATCGGTGCTCAGGAGCACACCGTTAACGACGCCCTCGTCCCGCAGCCAGGCGGCACCCGTGTCCAGGGCCATGCGGCGGGCGGTGCCGACATGGGCCACGGCCGGAGCGAGACGGGCCTCGACGACCCGCAAATGCAGGTTCGCACCGATGCCCGCGTGACTCAGAGCGTTCAGGACCTCCACGGTGTCATCGGTGCAGTTGTTGGCCAGGACCACCACGCGCAGTCGTGCCTCGGGCGAGGCGGCGACCTGCCGGTCGAGGGAGCGGATCAATCGGGGGAGCGCTCGGGCCTCGTTGCGGGCCGGGATGCAGACGACGGCCCGCGCGATTGAGGCGGCGCCATGAGTGTCGCTCACGCGCTCAAGCCTCGTCGAGGACGCGGTGGGCCGCCGGCGCGACGAGATGAATCTTCTCGTGGTACAGCGCCTCGTAGCGGTCGGTCATGACCGTCGCGTCGAACAGGTGTTCGGCCCGGCGCCGGCAGGCGTGGCGCTCCAGGCCGATGGCTTGGGAGACGGCCCGTCCGAGATCTGCCACGTCGTCGGCCTTCGCCAGCACGCCGCAGGAGGCATCGAGGATGTCCGGAACGGCGCCGCGCCCGAAGGCCGCGACGGGCGTGCCGCAGGCGAGAGATTCGGCGACGACGAGGCCGAACGGCTCTTCCCAGCGCGGGCTGCACAGGGTGACGTGAGCTTCCCCGACCCGCCGGGCGAGCTCGGCATGCGACAGGTGTCCGAGATAGGTGACATCCGGACCGAGGCGGGGGGCGATCATGCTGTCCCAGTAGGCGGCGTCGGCACGCGGGCCCGCGAACAGCAGGGGCAGGCCGGCGGCGCGGGCCGCGTCGATGGCGAGATGCGGTCCCTTCTCGGGAACGAGGCGCCCGGTCCAGATCGCGTGCGGCGGGTCCTTCGGAGCGGGGTTGAACGCGAAGGCGTCGAGGTCGATGCCGTTGCCGATGAGCAGCGGACGCGGGATCACATCGCACCACTCCTCAGCGAGGGATTCTGACACGGCCGCGAACGTCATGTCATGCGCACGCGCCCTCACGCCCTGAACGAACGGCTCGAACGGCGGCGTGTGCAGGGCCGTCACCATCGGCGCCTTGATCTCGTTGGCGCGCAACAGCGGCAGGGGATGGAGGCTGTTGTTGTGGACGATATCGAAGCCGCCCAGGGCCACGGCATCCATGATGGTCTCGTAAGCCTCCGCCTCCAGGCGGTCGATCCGTTCGGAGGAGATCGCATCGAAGGCGCTTCCCGTCGGAGGGCAGACGGGCACGAGGCCGAGATCGGCCTGAGACCCCTCCGAGGCATAGAGCGTGACCGCATGCCCGCGGGCCCGCAGGGCACTGGCGAGGAAGTGCGTGTGCATTTCGAGGCCGCCCGGAAAAGGCTGGGCGATGGGAAACTTGAGATGCGCGATGATGGCGATCTTCAAAGGAACCGTAGCTCGGTTGGATGGCGTGTGACGGCTCGGGACGGCCGTGCTCTTGCCAGGAAGAAGGGAAGGGGGAGCGGACCAGCCACGCCGTGTGCCGTCTACCATGGGTCTTGACTGCGGAACACCGCCGAGGGTCCGCAGGCCGGGGTCGAGGGAGCGTTCGAACAGGGTCGACGTGTCGAACGAGTGCTTCGAAGTCGCTGCAGTCACGATGAAAATCCGGGTCGCTCGAATGCGCGTGGCTCTCTCTTTTTCATGAATTGTCTGAACGATCCCTGACTTGACCGTGGCTGTCGTCGAGACGCCCCGAGAACGTGTCCGCGAGATAAGCCACCGCGTTTCGAAGATGCAGCTCAAGACGCGGTGAGCAAACGCCTTGACGCCGTCTCTTGCGAGATGTGGCGACACACGGGCGATCCGGCGCAGCGCCGGTCGATTGGGTTCACCCATGGGGATCGAACGTCGAAGTTCTCAGAAAACACTCAGGAACCAAGCCCCCGACGCGACGTTTCTCGAACACAACAATTATTGGAGGAACACATGCAACGTTCGACCACGCTGACCGGTGCTGCCGCCATTCTTCTTCTGACGGCCTCAACGGCCTTTGCGGCTCCCTGTGCGACCGGTACGGCCGGCAAGTCGGCTTCGATGGAGAAGAGCTCCAAGGTTGACGGCGCGTCGACGGGCAATGTCTCTCCGGGCGCAAAGACCGAGTCTCCCGGCACCGTCGGCGCCATGAGCAACGTTGGTTCGAACACCGCCACCTCGCCGAACGACGTGGCAAAGCAGACTGAGGGTAAGCCCACGGCCGCACAGCAGGGCAACGATTGCTGAAACCATTGCACGCCGATCCGAGAGGATCGGCACTCGTGTGTACGTTCAGAGCGGGACTGCTTCGGGTGAACCGGAGCGGTCCCGTTTCACGTGCGCCCATGTTTCCGTTGCGCTTCTCGACGAACTCGGGTGCACGGATACGGGAACGGTCATTCCGGGCTCACGCAGGCATGCTGCGCGGCGGATGACGTCACTGTCGCGGAAATTTCGTGTTTCCGTCATTTGGCCGTTGACGGGCCGTGTTGGGGTCCGTATACCCCACTCATCGGCGGCGGCCAGCGGGTCTTACGGGACTTGGCGGGGCGGTTTGCTGGTCATCTTGGAGATTTAGCGGATGGATGATCCGGCTTTGGCTGGATGGTCCACTGTTTTTGTCTCTTGGGTGTTGTTCTGTCGGTTGGGTGGTTTGGCGGGTTCGCTGGATTGTCCGGGTTGACAGGGCGGCGACGGGGCTCTAGACGCTCCGAACCGCTGGGACGGCCTACCGATGGTGGGTTCGGTACTACGGTTTTCCAAGTCTGGCAACCGGGTTTCGTGTGGGCAACCACCGTCTGGTTGATCTCGAGTTTCCGGAGCG
>NZ_BPQD01000017.1 GCF_022179065.1 Methylobacterium adhaesivum | reverse complement strand
GTTCTCCACCGTCACCGCGCCCGTCGCCGCCGGTGCGTCGATCTACAGCGTCTCGCGCTGAGGGCTTCATCCTTCCAAATGAAAAACGGGCCCTCGCGGGCCCGTTTTTCGTTTGGGAAGGGTGGACGCGAAAGCCCTACGGCTTGCCGCGCTTCGACATGAGTTGCTCGATGAGCGACCCCCCCTTCTCGATCTCGTGCAGTTCCTCGGCGACGGCATCCACGGTCTCGCGGATCTGCTCGGGGGTGTGCTCGGAGGTGATGAAGAAGCGCAAGCGCGAGGCGCGCTCGGGCACGGCCGGATGGATGATCGGCTGCACGTTGATTCCGCGCTTGAACAGGCGGTCCGACAAGGTGACGGACTTCAACGAGTCGCCGACGATGACGGGGATCACCGCGAGGCCGAGGCTCGTCCCCGTGTCGAGGCCATGCTTCTTGGCGCAGGCGAGGAACAGGTTGCCGTTCTGGCGCAGGCGCTCCACCCGGTGCGGCTCGGCATGCATGATGGCCAGGGCCGCCTCGGCTGCGGCGGCCAGCGGCGGGGACAGGCCGACGCTGTAGATGAACCCGCCCGCCGTGCACTTGAGATACTCGATGAGGGCCGCAGGACCCGCGATGTAGCCGCCGCAGGTGGACAGCGTCTTCGACAGCGTCCCCATCCAGATATCGACGCCGTGCGGGTCGACGTCGCAATGCTCGGCGAGGCCGATGCCGGTGCGGCCCAGCACCCCGAGACCATGGGCATCGTCGACCATCAGCCACGCGTCGTAGCGCTGCTTGAGGGCGATGAGGGCGGCGAGATCGGGCGCGTCGCCGTCCATGCTGTAGAGGCCCTCGACCACGATGAGGGCGCGGCGATGCTCGTGCCGGGTGGCGCCAAGCAGGGTCTCCAGGGCGTCGAGGTCGTTGTGGGCGAAGGAGCGGCGCTGGGCGCCCGAGAGCTGCGCCCCCGTGACGATGCTGTTGTGGCTCAAGGCATCGTGGAAGATCACGTCGCCCGGCTCCATCAGGGCGCCGAGGGTGGTGACGTTGGTGGCGTGCCCGCTCACCATCACCACGCAGGCTTCCGTGTCGTAATGGTTGGCGAGCGCCTGCTCCAGGGAGAGGTGGCCCGGGCGCTCGCCCGCGACGATCCGGCTCGCGGAGGCCGAGGTGCCGAACGCCGCGATGGCCTCGGCTGCAGCGGCGTTCACGTCCGGATGCCCGTTGAGGCCGAGGTAATCGTAGGACGAGAAGTTGATGAAGCTCTTGCCGGCGATGCGGGTGTTGGCACCGGCCTTGGTTTCGTGGACCCGGAAGAACGGGTTGCCGAGGCCGATGAGGTCGGCGGCCGAGCGCTGCAGGCGCAGCTCGCGGTAGCCCGGCAGAGTCTCGAAGTTCTGGACCGACGGGTCGCCCGGCGGACGCGCGGGCGCGCGGGTGGGGGCCGGCCGGCTGGTGTTGCGGCCGAGACGATTGGTGACGAAGCCCGCGAGCGCCGCGCGCCCGCCGTCCGGTCTGGCGGGATTGCTCATGGCAGGATCTCTTTGATCACGAGGCTGTTCTCTTCGACCAGCGCGTGGAAGGGTTCGAGGGTCCGGACGTCGACGCCCTCGCTGGCATGGCGCTGGGCGAGGCTCATGACGGCGGCGGCGGCTTCGTCCACGGGGGCCGAGATCGACTGGATCAGGGTCTCGGTGAGTTCGTTCACGGTGAGGCCCGAAGAGATGCCGGAGGGCGGCGCCTCGAGGGCGAAGCGCTCCTGCAGGCTCGCGCCGAGTTCGACGCCCATGAGGGAATCGAGGCCGATCTCCGAGAGGTGGCGCACGCGGCTGATGTCGTCCTTCGGCAGACGCAGGATGCGAGCGATGTCCTCGACGATGGCGTCGGCCACGGTCTTGCGCACCGTGTCGATGTCCTGGGTCTTGAGCAGCGTGCCGATGTTGATGGCCGCCACCGTGCCGGCCTCCATCTGCTGGTCCGAGCCGAGCTCGACGTAGCTCGGGCTCTTCATCGTGGCGAGGCGCTCGCGCGCCTTGCCCCAATGCATGGAGGCGATGGCGATGACCGCGTCGTCGCTGGCGCTGCCCTGGCCCTTCAGGGCCTCGGCCATGAGGTCGAGGCAGTGGCGGGCATCCATGGGTGTGACGCCGACGCGACCCGCCAGGGTCTCCATCACTGCGCGATTGCGGGCGAGCACGCCGACATCGCCGATGGCGCCCCAGGCGACGGCCAGCGCCGGCAGGCCGGCTTTCCGGCGGCGACGGGCGAGACCTTCCATGAAGCCGTTGGCGGCGACATAGGAGCCCTGGCCGGGATTACCGATGAAGGTCGTAGCCGAGGAGAACAGCACGAAATAGTCGAGGCTTCGCGACCGCGTCGCCGCGTCGAGATGCTCGGCGCCGATTACCTTCGGGCGGATGACCGCATCGAGGGCCGCCGCGTCGATGTTGGCGATGAGGCCGTCCTGCAGCACCATGGCGCCGTGAATCACGCCGGCGAGTTTCTTGGCGCCGCGCTCCACATCGCTCAGCAGGGCGTCCACCGCCTTGCGGTTGGTAATGTCGCAGGCCTTGGCCTGAACGTCGACGCCGCGCTGCGTCAGCTCGGCCACGAGCGCCTTGGCATCCGCGCTCTCGGCACCCTTGCGTCCGACCAGAACGATGTGCCGTGCACCCTTGTCGGCGAGCCAGCGCGCGGCTTCCAGACCGAAGCCGCCGAGACCGCCGGTGACGAGGTGCACGCCATCGGGATCGATAGCGAAGGCGGCGCTCTGGGCCGTCATCACGCTGCCGGGTTTCGGCGGGGCGATCACGATCTTACCGACGTGCCCCGATTGCTGCATGAGCCGGAACGCGTCCGAGACCTCGTCGGCGGTGAAGGGCTGGTACGGCAGCGGCTTCAGGCCGCCCTCGTTGAACAACGCCATGACCTCGCGGAACAGGCGTGCCCCATCCTCGCCCTGGTGCTGGAGCACCTGATCGAGATCGACCCCGAAATACGACAAGTTCCGGCGGAAGGGACGCAGGCCGATATGGGTGTTGGCGACGTAGTCGCGCTTGCCCAACTCGATGAAGCGACCGAACGGCTTAAGGCAGTTAAGGCTGCGCTCCATCGCCTCGCCGAACAGGCTGTTCAGCACCACGCCGACGCCGTCGCCGGTGATGCGGCGGACATCGTCGACGAAGGCGAGCGAGCGCGAGTCGAGGACGTGCTCGGCACCGAGCGCCTTCACCAGAGCGCGCTTCTCGCGCGATCCGGCGGTGGCGATGACGCGGGCGCCCTTGAGCTTGGCGATCTGCAGGGCCGCGAGGCCGACGCCACCGGCACCGCCATGGACAAGGACCCATTCGCCACGCCGCAGGCGGGCGCAGCTCACGAGGCCGTAATAGGCCGTGAGGAACGCCACCGGCACCGTGGCGGCGGCCTGCGCATCGAGGCCGGGGGGGCTCGGGGCCACCACGAGTTCGGGGACGACGATATGGGTCGCGAACCCGGACTGGGCGAAGGCGACGACCCGGTCGCCGGCCTTAAAGGCGCTGACGCCCTTGCCCACGGAGAGGACGCGGCCGGCGACCTCGAGGCCGAGGCGCGGACCGGCAAAGCCGTCCTCCAGGATCTCCTCGGGCAGCATCGACAGGGCCCAGAGGACGTCGCGGAAGTTGAGGCCCGTCGCCTCGACGGCGATCTCGACCTCGCCACGTCCAGGGGCGCGGCGCTCGGCCGGCCCCCAGGCCATCTCGTTGAGGCCGCCGGTGTTGCTCCGCTCCAGGCGGGCGGCGGGGGCCGGTACCGCGTCGGCGGCGGGCCGGCGCGCGATCTGGCCCGGGGAGAACCGGATCACCCGGGTCTGGTCCGGATCGAGGACGATCTCGGTCTCGGCCGTGCCCGACAGGATGAGATCGCGCAGGCGCTCGGCGGCGAGCTTGGTGGTGAGGGCGTCGGTGACGTCGATCCGCCGGACGTCGAGGTTGGCGACCTCATTGGCCAGAGTCCGGGTGAAGGCCCAGACGCCGGCTTCCACCGATCCGGTGGCGTCGCCGTCGTCGCGGGTCGCGCCCGGACACACCACCCAAAGCCGGGTCTGGCGGCTGCCGAGATGCTCGACGCAGCGCTTCAGGCTGAGGCAACGGTCACGCAGGCGGTCGGCGGCCGGGCCTTCCGTGTTGAAGGCACCTGCGAGGAACACCACCGTGTCGGGCGTCTCGCGTTCGAGTTCGAGCAGGGACTGCTCGGAATCGAGGATGATGGAGACATGGACGCCGCCGGCGACCAGCAGAGTCGCGAGCGACGAGGCGGTCTCGGCCGCATAGGCATCGTGCGAGCCGATGATGAACGCGAAGCTCTGCCCTGCGGCGGGCCGGGCACGCACGGGCGCCTCGGCGATGAACAGCAGGTCGTCGCCGTTGTCGGAGACCGCGCGGTCGACGGCGACCCGGACGAGGCCCGAGTCGCTGAGCGAGCGCTGCCAGCCGGTGATGTCGTCGAGACGCCCCATGGGCATGTCGCCGGCGACCTCGAACCAGCCCGGCGTCAGGCCGAACACGAGGTCGCGGAACAGCGACGCGCCGGGCTCGACGGCGATGAGGAAACCGCCGGTGGCGAGGGCATCGGCCACTCCCTGCAGTACCCCACGCTCGGCCCGGTGGAGCACGTCGCTCGCCAGGATCGCGTCGAAGCCGCCAGGGGTGAGCTCGGCCGCGTCCTCGATGACCGTGACGCCGCGCGGCAGGGCGAGGCGGGCACGCTCGGCAAGGCGGCGGTCGGCCTCGAACACCGAGAGCTGCGCTTCGATGCCGTCGGCGAAGGCCGCTGCTTGGGCCGACAGGGGGCCGAAGCCGACCTGAAGCACCCGCAGGGCGCGGTCGCGGGGAAGGGCGGCGCTGCCCGACTCGACGATCCGGGCGATGACATCGGCGGAGGCACGCGCGGTGGCGCTGCGCAGGATGAAGGCGTCGAGGGCGTTCTGCGACAGGGTCGGGGCGTGGACGAGGTCACCGGCCAGCAGACGGGCGACGACGGCGCCGATATCGGCGGTGAGCACGAGTTCGGCCGAGAGATCGGGATGATCGGCGGCGATCCAGCGCATGATCTCGTCGGGCGCCGGCAGGGTCACGTCCTTGCGCAGGGTCCAGCGATCACCCGCGAGGGTGGCGAGGCCGCTGCTCTCGAGGGCGTAGAGGGCGTTGAGGAGCCAGGGGCGCATGGCCTCGGGCACGCGCGCGTCGATGGCGACGGTGCCCGAGCGTTGCAGACCTTCCGCGAGGCGATAGGCCATGGAGGTGGCCCAGCCTTCGAGAAGCAGGTGCCCTGGCGCGAGGGGCGCATCGGGCGCGGCGAAGGCCGCTTTGGCCTGGGGGCGCACGGCGTCGGCAATGCGCTGGCGCCGGTCGAGGGGAATCGCCGTCGGTTCGGTGGCGAGTTCCGGGCGCTGGGCAATAGCGTAAGCGGCGAGTTCGTTGCCGCCCTTGGCGCGCAGGGCTTGGAAGCGGCCCTCACGCAGGGTGGCGATCACCTCGCCCTCGGCATCCACGAGGGTGAAGTCGGCCAGGATGCTGCGCTCGTTGGCGCGACGCGTCCGGATCATCGCCCGGGCGATGACGGCGCCGGGCTTGACCAGGCGGATCTCCCCAAAGCGCACCGGGACGTAGGCCTTGGTCGAGCCCTCGCCCATGAGACCGGCGAACAGCAGGATCAGGCCGTGGAAACACGAATCGAGGCGCGCCGGCACGAGGCCGAAGCGTGCGTCGGCCTCCGCCGGCACGAGTTCGGAGACGATGGTGGTCTCGTCGAGGCGGGCCGAGACGGCGACCTGACGGAAACTCGGACCGAAGCCGAGGCCGGAGGCGGCGGCGATGCGGTAGAGGGCCTCGCCGTCGACGGCCTGCTCACCGGGCTCCGGAATGTTCTGCCGGGGGGGTGCCGAGAACGTGCCGTCGACGATCTTGGCCGCCGCATGGAGCTGCCAGGCCGCCTGGGTGAGGCGGGGACGACTCAGGATTTGGATGCCGTTGCCGGAGCCGGAGACCCGGACCATGACCTCGCGCAGGGATTCCTCACCGAACACCATCGGCGACTGGATCTCGAACTCGGCCAGAACGACCGTGTCGCTGCGCATGACTTCGCGGGCGACCCCGAGGGCCATCTCGATGAAGGCCGCACCGGGCAGGATCGCCTGACCGTCGATGCGGTGGTCATCGAGCTCCGGCACCGTGGCGATGTCGACATGGCCGTGCCACTCGAGGCCATCCAGGGTGACGCGGGCGCCGTAGAGGGGGTGATAGGTGCGCGGCGTGGTGGCGCCGACGCCCTCCGAGGTTTCGGCGAGGCGGAAGGAGCGGCGCTGCCACGGGTAAAGCGGCAGGGACACGTCGCCCTTCGGGTTCTCTCCGAACACCGTCGCCTCATCGACGGCCGCACCCTGCACCAGAGCGGCGGCGACGGTCCGGGCGATGGGATCGCCGCCTGCTTGCTTGCGATGCAGGACGCCGATGGTGGCGTTCTCGATGCCCAGCGGCTCGATGGCGTCACCGATATGAGACAGGAGCGTGGCGCGGGGTCCGACCTCGACGAACACGCGCGCACCCTGGCGGGTGGCCTCCTGAACGGCCTGAGCGAACCGCACGGGCTCGCGGATGTTGCGCCACCAGTAGGTGGCCCCAAACTCGGCCCCCGGCAGAACGGTGCCGGTCACGGTCGAGACCATGGCGGTGGTGCCGGCATGGGGTGAGAGGCCGGCGAGATCGCGCAGGAGCGGCTTCTCGGTCGGGTTCATGAGCCGGCCGTGGAAGGGATATTCAAGGTCGAGCTTGCGCCCACGCCGGCGCTTGCGCGCCAGCGCCTTCATGGCGGCGTCGATATCGGCCACCGGCCCCGCCACGGTGATGGCCTTGGGACTGTTGTAGGCGGCGATGTCGAGGCTCGGGTAATCCTCGAGGAACAGCTCGATCTCCTCGGCGGGCGCCAGGAGCACCGCCATGGTGCCGAGGCCACGCGTCGATTCCTGATGCTGGCTGCGGAAGAAGATCACCTTCACGGCCTGTTCGAGGCTGAGGATGCCGGCGGCTTCCGCCGCCGCGATCTCGCCGACGCTGTGGCCGAGGACATATTTCGGGTGGAGGCCGCGAGCGCGCAGGGCCGTGGTCGAGGCGCTGGAGATCGCGAAGATCAGGGGTTGCGACACCCGGGTCAGGGCGAGGCGCGTCTCGAGATCCTCGGCGAACAGGGCCTCCTTGAGGGACCAGTCCGCCAGGGCGCGGAAGAGGGTGTCGATCCGGTCGAAGGCGGCGCGGAAGACCGCGTTCTCCTCGTAGGCCTCGCGGCCCATGCCGGCCCATTGGCTGCCATTGCCGGAATAGACGAAGGCCACCTCGGCCGCGCGGTCGACGGCCGTGCCGACGAGGGCGGCATCCGTGTCCTCACCCTCACCGACGGCGCGGAGCGTCGCCGGCAGATCGCCGTCGAGGGAGACGGCGAGGCGCGACGACAGGCGTTCGCGGCGATGCGCGGCGGCGGCCGCGATGCGCGCAACCTCGCCGGGTGCGGCCGCGTCGAAGCGATCGGCGTAGTCGAGGGCGAGTTCGTTCAATGCCGCGCGGCTCTGGGCCGACAGCAGCAGAACCTCGGGGGCGCGGGTCGTCTCGGCCCGGGCGGCCACACGCGCGCCATCGGTGAGGACGATATGCGCGTTGGTGCCGCCGAACCCGAAGGAATTGACGCCGGCGAAGCGCTCGGCCCGCCCACGCGGGATCGCAAGGGGCTGGTTCACCACCTGCAGGTTCAGCTCGGCGAACGGAATGTCGGGATTGAGTTCGGCGGCGTGCAGGGAGGCGGGTACGAGATCGTGCTCAAGGGCGAGGCTCGCCTTGAGCAGGCCGGCGAGGCCGGAGACCGGCTCGGTGTGGCCGATATTGGTCTTGATGGAGCCGATGGGCAGGGGCTCCTTGCGTGGGCGCCCGAGCTTGCCGCCGATGGCGCCGGCTTCGATGGGATCGCCCACGGGGGTGCCGGTGCCGTGCGCTTCCACGAACACCACCTTGTCGAGGTCGATCTCGGCCTCGCGGTAGACCTGCTCAAGGAGCGCGCCCTGCGCGTAGCCCGAGGGCAGGGAGATACCGGTGGTGCGGCCGTCCGAATTCACGCCGCTCGCCGCGATGACGCCCCGTACGGTGTTGCCGTCGCGCGCGGCGGCCTTCGCGGATTGGAGTACGAGGACGACGCCGCCCTCGGAGCGGACGTAGCCGTCGGCCTGGGCCGAGAAGGCGCTGCACAGGCCGCGCCGCGACAGCATCTGGGCGTTGGAGAAGCAGATGAAGTTGAACGGGCTCGCCAGCAGGTTGACGCCGGCCACCACCGCCGTATCGATCCGGCCGCTGGCGATGGCGGCGACCGCCGCGTCGAGGGCGACGAGGGACGACGAGCAGGCGGTGTCGACGGTGAAGCTCGGCCCCTTCAAGTCGTAGATGTAGGAGATGCGGTTCGACAGGATCGAGAGCGTGTTGCCCGTCGCCGCGTAGGCATCACCCGACGCGGTGTCGAGGATGCGGAGGTTGCCGTAATCGAGGGACGAAGCGCCGACGAACACGCCGATCTGCGTGCCTGCCACGGCCGAGGGACGCAGGCCCGCATCCTCCAGGGCTTCCCAGGTGAGTTCGAGCAGGAGCCGCTGCTGCGGGTCCATTTGCTCGGCCTCGCGCGGCGAGATCCCGAACACGCCCGGATCGAACGACCAGATTTCGTCGAGGACACCGGCCGACCACGTGTAGCTCTTGCCGCGCTCCTGGGCGCGGGGATGGCCGAACCGGCTCAGCGACCAGCGATCCTCGGGGATACGGCCCACGGCGCAGCGGGCTTCCGTCAGGAGCTGCCACAGACCCTCGACATTCGAGGCGCCCGGGAGGCGGCAGGCACGACCGATGATCGCGATGTCTGTACGTTGTGTCACGTTCGATTCGCACACGCTCTTGAACGGGGAACGAGACCGGCCGCCAGGGGCCGGGCAATCCGCCCGATCCTTAGTATGGCACCAGAGTGGTGTCCAACACGGGGGGAGGGGACGGGCTTAAGGTCACGCGAGGAACACCGCTCCGATCGCGCGTCGTCTGGGACGAACCGCGCGGATCCGGGGCGGACCCATCAGCGGAACGCAGAGGCAAGACGGGTCACGTCTCCCGAGTCGTCAGGGACGGCCCCGGCGGCACGGTGACGGACACTTCGATGCCGCAATGCAACTTCGAATTCGATGGACACGGACCAGTCATGTGTCTCTCGGCCTGCTTCGGTTGATCGGGTCGAGCACGGGAGCCCCCGCGCCCTGCGGGAGCCGCCGCTCCCACGGCATTGAGCTCTTCTATCGATCCGACTTCGAGCAATTCCAAGGCAAGCCTGTGCCCGGGAAGACACAACCCACACGAGACAGGGGGCAGATCGTGGCGGCCAGATGGCGCACCGCAAACACATCACACCAATTTGCTGCCGCAACGCAACAACCCGTCCGCTCGGTCTACAGGCGGAAATGCGCGGATCGCCGTGACAGATTGGGATTGTAATACGGGTCGGCCCTCAGCTGCGGCTCCCAGCGCGCTTGCATCACGCGGGTCTCGGCCTCGAAGCGGGCGCGTTTCTCCGGCGTGTCCTCGGGACCGCGGCTCTTCGATTCGTGATGGACGAGGCGCGCATGCGGCGTCCAGACGTTGCGGTAGCCGGCCGCCCGCAGGCGCAGGCACAGGTCGACGTCGTTGAAGGCGACGGCGAGGTGCGCGGCGTCGAATCCGCCCACCGCCGCGAAGGCATCCGCCCGCACGGCGAGGCACGCCCCCGTGACGGCGGACACCTCCTGGGTCAGCACCATCCGAGCAAAGTAACCCGGCTCATCGCCCGGCAGGCCGAGGTGGCTGTGCCCCGCGACGCCGCCCACCCCGAGCACGATGCCGCCGTGCTGGAGGGTGCCGTCCGGATAAAGCAACTTGGCGCCCACGGCTCCGACACTCGGATCGAGGGCGAGGGATACCATCTCGGCGAGCCAGCCGGGCTCGACGATCTCGACGTCGTTGTTAAGGAACAGCAGGACCGGGCCCGTCGCGGCGTCGGCGCCCCGATTCGACAGCTCCGAGAAATTGAACGGCCCCGGCACCGCGAGCACCCGCAGGCGCGTGTCGTCGGCATAGGCCCCGAATAGGGCGTGCGTCGCCGCTTCGCGGCTGTCGTTGTCGACCACGACAACGTTGAGATCCGGATAGTCCGTGGCGGTGAACAGACCCGCGAGCACCTGGCCCAGGAGTTCGGCCCGGTCGCGGGTGGGGATGATCACGGACACGCGCGGAGCCGGGGCGGGCAGGGGCCGCACGAGGCGGTTGAAGCCGAGGGCCCCGCGTTCGGCCCGGGCACCGAAGGGCGCGGCCACTTCCGCGAGGGCGCGGAGCCGGGCGGTCTCGGCCTGGGCGAGGGCCCGGTCCGAGAAGGTGCCCGAGCCTCCGGCGGCGCGCCAGTGATAGAGCACCTTCGGGATATGACGGACCCGCTCGGGCGCGAGACCGGCGGTGAGGCGCAGGAGCAGATCGTGGTCCTGGCTGCCCTCGAAGCCGGGGCGTAGGCCGCCGAGCGCCCGCAGGGCGTCGGTTCGCACCACCGTGAGGTGGTTGATGTAGTTCTGCCCGTAGAGGAGTTCGCGGTCGAAGGCAGACTTGAAATGCGGCTCGAAGCGGCGCCCGCGCGCGTCGATCTTGTCCTCGTCGCTGTAGATCAGGACCAGGTCCGGATCGGAACGGACGGCCTCCGCGACGTGGAACAGGGCGGTCTCCGCCAAGGTGTCGTCATGGTCGAGGAAGGCGACGAAGGTTCCGCGCGCCATGGCCAGGGCATCGTTTGTGGCCCGCGCGATGTGGCCGTTGACCGGACGCCGCATCACCCGGATGCGCGGATCGGCGGCGGCATGGGCCGCAAGGCGCCGGCCGGTGGCGGGGTCCGTTGAGGCGTCGTCGACCACGCACAGGTCCCAATGGGGGTAGAGCTGCGCCCGAACCGAGCGCAGGGCCGCCTCGAGCACCCCGGGGGCGGGATCGTGGACGGGCATGAGGACGGAGATCAGCGGCGGAGCATCCCAGGCCGCGGCCGTGTCGCGGAGGCGGGACCGCCCGGCGGCGTCGAGGGTGTCGAAGCGCCTGATCCAGGCGGGGTACCCCGTATCCCGGCGGTCGCGGAGGGCAGCGCCGAGCAATCCGCGCCCGCGCACCTTCAGGCCGAGGCTGCGCCAATAGACGGCGCGGACGGTGCGGGCGGGGCTGCGCAGGGCGGCCCGGCCGACGAGGGCGAGGCGTCCGCGCCGAGCGATCGAGACATCCGCGACGGCGACGGGCCGCCCCGGCGCCAGGGGCGAGAACACGAGGGCCCGAAGCCCCTCGGGCAGACGCCCGGTCCAGGCGAAGGCATCGCCCCCCAGGGCCTCTTCGGAGAGGATCGCGCCCTGGTGCCCATCACGCAGGACGGTGAGAAGAAGCCGGCCGATGCCGCCGCTGCCGACATCACGAAACCGGATCGTCACCCACGCATCACCGAGGCCGGTGCCGGCGAGATCGAGGCGCAGGGCCTCCCCCTCGACCACGAAGCTCCGCCTGCCTCCGGGCAGGCGGGCCGAGGGAGGATGATCCTCGCGCGAGCGTGCCTCCTCGGGCGGGACGGGCGCATTCCCTCCCACCCTCAGACGGTCCATCCCTTGGCCACGGCATCGCGCACGGCGTCCGCCATGGCGACGTCGAACACGAGCATGTCCTGCGCCACCCGCAGGCCGCGCAGGCGCGCGGCGAGGGCCAGGACCGTCTCGGAGATCGGCTCGGGCTCGGGCACGACGGCCTCGATCCCGAGGCGGTCGAACACCGTGGTGGCGAAGGCCTCGTAGAAGTCGCGGTGACCGACGACGCCGACGCGGGCCAGGATCTCGATGGCGACGATGGAATTGCCCGGGGTCAGGCGGTCGTCGGGCAGTTTGGTGCCGAACTGGCGCGCCAGGGGATTGTAGAGCAGGCGGTAAGCCGCCTCCGGCATCATCCGGAAGAAGCGCTTCAGACTCTTCACGTCGTCGTAATCGTAATCGCCGGCGAAATCCGCCGCCTCGCCGAGGCGGCCGAGGCGCCAGGCCTGGGCCGGGTCGGCGGCCACGGCGGTCCGCGCCTTCAGCCAGAGCATCCGCGTCGCCATCTCGGTGTAGGGATCGTGGATGAGGGCCGTGGTCAGGAAGTCGTCGCTGGCGAAGAACCCCTCGTAGCGCGGCACGATGATGGCGCCCGAGATGATCGACGAGGACAGCCACGGGCTCTCGAACAGGACCCGCAGCACTTCGTCGGACAGGCGCCCGACGCCGAGATAGCTCTGCTGGAACCAGTCGAAGAGTGCCGCGGGGATACGGGTCTCCGGGATGATGCTCGTATCGACGAAGAGCACCTTGCCGGTCCGGATCCCGTCCCGACGGATCCGCCTGTAAATAAGGACATTGGTGTCGGTGTCGTAGACCTCGACACGCCTGGCCTCGGCGAGGCCGGGCACTTCCTCCGGGGTGAGCCGGAACACGCACTGTCCGGTGGAATGCCAGCCGTTGGCGCGGATGCCGTCATCCGTGATCGAGGCGGAAATCTCGGCGACCCGGCGTCCCTCCACGGCGACGAAGACGCGGCTGATCGCCAGGGGATTGTCCGGGACCACCCAGCACCTGATCTCATCGCCCCGGTCGTGATCGACGTAGAACCGCATTCCTCACCGTTGCTCGATAGGTGTCGCCGCCCCGTGAGCGTCGGCGCCCCTCGCGGAGGCCCCCTCCTGGAGCTGTCGGCCACCGGCCTTAGCGTACTTTCAGGATCGGCGCAGGAAAATGGGGTGCGCCGCGGCAGCGGGGGAGGGCGTGTGGAAGATGGGATCGGAAGCCGCCTTTGCGCTTGCGCCACCGAAAACCAGAAGCTATAGCCCCCTCACCGGCGAGGAACGCCGCCGGTGAGGGCGCTTAGCTCAGCGGTAGAGCACTACCTTGACATGGTAGGGGTCACAGGTTCGAACCCTGTAGTGCCCACCATTCCATGATGTCACTGATCCACGGATCGGCATGGAAGGAAACGACGAGACGACCACGGGTTCGACGAACCTGGATCGTACACCTCTCGTACGTTCATAGGTTTGGTAAACCTGTATCTCGAAAATTCTCTCTCGATTTGATCAAGCCTATCCATCGAACGAAGTGTTCGCTGTCGATGAGCGCGGATCCATCGATCCCATTCCTGCCCGGCAACACCGCGGCGAAGCGATCGGCATTCCCTGCGGGTTGGGCCAGGGGTTCTTCCGCGTCGGTTGCCCAGACCGTTCCGGAGCCGAGGTCCGCCAGCATCTGAACCGCGAAGGCGCCGACGTCGATCTCACCCTCGACCATGAGGACGCAGGTGCCGTGCCCGTCCATCGGGAGCTCCGGCTCGCCTTCGTCCGTCGCACGGTCGGCGCCTTCGAAGCGCGGCAGGTAGAGGGTGCACGTCGTGCCGCGCCCGACCTTGCTCCTCACGGTCCCCCACCCATCGCGTCACGGGCATTGAGCACCCTGATGACGAGGGCGGTATCGAACTGACTGGGGGCGGCATTCAGGAAGCAGGGATCGTCCGGCAGATGGAGGACGATCCTGACGCGTGACATCCCACGCGGACGCGCGGATACCAAACGACAAGAAACGAAGGAGGGGCCATCGGCCCAACTCCTTCGTTTCATGGCAAAATTCGATGGTACCACCGCCCCGGCTCGAACGGGGGACCCCCAGATCCACAATCTGGTGCTCTAACCAACTGAGCTACGGCGGCACTGAGGGGGCTGTATCGTGAGCCGACGCGCTTTTCAAGCACCTAGCGACCCTCGAAGGCCGGAGAATCTGTGGGCGAAGAGGGACGCCTCCTGCGGAAAACGGATCGACGCCCCGGCGCGGCACTCCTACACCGTCCGCGATGAAGACGCCCCGTCCCCGCTTCGCGCGCGTGTTCGCCCACGCCCCAGCCCGAGTACGGGCCCTGGTGCGGGGCAGCGAGATCGGCCTCGTCGTCCTGGCGGCGCTGGCCGGTTGCGGCGCAGGGGTCGCCGTGGCGGCCATGGGGCTGGCAGCGCAGACCCTGCGCGAATGGCTCTATGGGCTGCCGCACGGCGCTCGCCTCAGCGCCACCCACGACCTGTCGGCCGCGACCTTGCTCCTCGCGCCAGCGGCGGGCGGCGTGCTCCTCGGTCTCCTCGTCCACGGGCTCGCCCGGTGGCGCGGACGGCGGCCCCACGCCGTCGTCGATCCCATCGAAGCCAACGCCCTGCACGGGGGCCGGATGTCGGTGCGGGGCTCGGGCCTCGTCGCCCTCCAGAACACGATCTCGAACGGGAGCGGCGCGTCCGTCGGCCTCGAGGCCGGCTACACTCAGATCAGCGCCGCCCTCGCGGCCCGCCTCGGGCTCTCGTTCGAGCTGCGCCGAAGCGATCAGCGTACCCTGGTGGGCTGCGGGGCGGCCGCCGCCATCGCGGCCGCCTTCGGAGCCCCGCTCACGGGCGCGTTCTACGCCTTCGAGCTCATCATCGGCACCTATTCCATCGCCACTCTGACGCCCGTGGTCGTGGCCGCCCTGTGCGGCAGCGTCGTGGCGCGCGGCCTGGTCGCGCAAGCCCCCCTCGTGACCCTCGAGGGATCAGATGCCCTCGCGACCGCGGCGATCACCGCCGCCGACACCCTCCCGGCCTTCGGCCTCGGCCTCGTCTGCGCCGGTCTCGGCGTCGCGATCATGCGTGGGGTCACCCTGGTGGAAGCCGGCATCCGGGCGAGCCGGCTTCCCGCCCCGGCGGCCCCCGCCCTCGGGGGCCTGTGCGTCGGTGCCCTCGCCCTCGCCGCCTCGCCACAGGTGCTGTCGGGCGGCCACGGGGCGCTCCACCTCCATCTCGGCGACCACGGCCTGCGGATGGGCGTCGAGGCTCTCGTTCTTCTCTTCGCAGCCAAAGCCGCGGCCTCGGCCATCTCCATCGGCTCGGGCTTCCGGGGCGGCCTGTTCTTCGCCTCCCTATTCCTCGGCGCCCTGGCCGGCAGCATCTTCGCGGACCTGATGCCGGGGCTCGCCGCCTTCGCGCCGACATCCCTCGCCTACGCGGTGATCGGCATGAGCGCGCTGGCCGTCGCGGTCATCGGCGGCCCCCTGACCATGACGTTCCTGACCCTCGAACTCACGGGGAGCTTTCCCATCACCGGCCTCGTGCTGGTGGCGGTCATCGCGTCGTCGCTGACCGTGCGGAAGACGTTCGGCTATTCCTTCGCCACCTGGCGCTTCCACCTGCGCGGGGAGAGCATCCGCAGCGCCCACGACGTCGGCTGGATCCGGACCCTGACGGTGGACACCCTGATGCGGCGCGAAGTGGCGACGGTGCCGGTGTCTATGCCCCTGGCGACATTCCTCGCGGACCACCCCCTCGGCTCGCCCTCGCGGGTGGTGGTGGTGGACGGCGCCGGGCGCTACGCCGGCATCGTCCGCGTGCCCGAGGTCCATGCCGCAATCCGCGACGCCGATGGGGCCAGCCCCGCCCTCGCGGATCTCCTGCGCCATCGCGACGACGTGCTGACGCCGGACATGAACGCCAAGACGGCGGCGGCGGCGTTCGACCGGGCGGAGAGCGAAGCCCTGGCCGTCGTCGACGGCCTCGACACCCGCCGTGTCGTTGGCCTCCTCACCGAGAGCCACACGCTCAAGCGCTACAGCGAGGAACTCGACCGCCAGCGCCGGGCGATGCTGGGCGAGACGGCCTGAGACGTTGACGCGGAGGGGGCCGCCATCGGAGGGGGGAGGCAAGGTCCGTCTCGAAACGGCCATCGGGAAGACCGCCCAGCAGGAGCCTCCACCATGCGCCCCATCGTCGTCGCCGTCGCGATCACCGGCTCCGTTCCGCGGACCTCGGACAACCCGACCCTTCCGGTGACGCCGGAGCAGCAGATCGCCTCGACCCGTGCGGCCTACGAGGCGGGTGCGTCCCTCGTGCACATCCACGTGCGCGGCCCGGACGAGAGCCCGTCCTCGGATCCGGCCCTGTTCGCGCAGGTGAAGGCCGGCGTAGAGGCGCAATGCCCCGGGATGATCGTGCAGTTCTCCACCGGCGGGCGCGGGCGCGATCCGGCCGCGCGCGGCCTGTCCCTGCCGCAGCGTCCCGACATGGCCTCCCTCTCCACGGGTTCGGTGAACTTCCCCACCATCGTGTACGAGAACCCGGCCGCCCTGGTGACCGAGCTCGCCGCCGCGATGAAGACCCACGCGGTGCGGCCCGAGATCGAGATCTTCGATCTGTCCCACCTCCACGGGGCGCGGCGCCTCGTGGAGGCGGGCCTGATGGACGAGCGCCCGCACGTGCAGTTCGTCATGGGGGTGAAGAACGCCCTGCCGGCCGAGGAACGGCTCCTCGACCTCCTGCTCGCCGAATTGCGCCACGTCCTGCCCCGCGCCACCTGGACGGCGGCCGGGATCGGCCGGCATCAGAGCGAGGTCATGGGGTGGGCCCTGGCGCGCCGCGCCGACGGCATCCGCACGGGCCTCGAGGACAACATCCGGGTGTCGAAGACCCGGCTCGCCGACGGCAACGCCGAGCTCGTGCGGATCGCCGTCGATCTGTGCGCTCGGCACGGAGCGCGGCCGGCCACACCGGCCGAGGCGCGGGCGATGCTCGGTCTGGCCTGAACACCGCCCGCCGCGCGTCAGGCGTGGACGACGCGCGCCTTCGCGCCCAGGGCCTCCTCGACGGTACCGTCACCGTCGAGATAACCGTGGCGCTTGGGGTTCGGCATGATCAGCGAGCCCACGAAGGCGATCCCGAGCATCACGGTGACGTACCAGAAGAAGGTGCTTTCGGAACCGATCTGCTTCAGCCACAGGGCCACCATTTCGGCGGTGCCGCCGAACAGGGAGTTGGCGACCGCGTAGGACAGGCCGACGCCCAGCGCTCGCACCTGGGTCGGGAACAGCTCCGCCTTCACGATGCCCGAGATGCCCGTGTAGAAGCTGATCACCGTGAGGCCGATCATGATGAGGGCGAAGGACAGGAAGGGGTTGGTGGTGCCGCCGATGGCGGTCATCAGCGGCACCACCATGAGGGTGCCGAGCCCGCTGTAGAGCAGCATGTTGGCCTTGCGGCCGATCCTATCCGACAGCCAGCCGAAGAATGGCTGGATGATCATGTAGACCAAGAGCGCCGCCGTTGAGATCTGCGAGGCGGTGACCTTGTCGATATGCGCCGTGTTGAAGAGATATTTCGGCATATAGGTGGTGAAGGTGTAGAAGCTCAAGGAACCACCGGCCGTGTAGGCGAGCACTACGCAGAACGCCCGCCAATGCTTGAACAGGGCTGAGAAGGTGCCCGATTCCTTGGATTGCATGTCTGCCTTGGTGGCGGTCTCGGTG
Organism: Methylobacterium adhaesivum; assembly: GCF_022179065.1. Lineage (GTDB taxonomy): Bacteria > Pseudomonadota > Alphaproteobacteria > Rhizobiales > Beijerinckiaceae > Methylobacterium > Methylobacterium adhaesivum. Next base: position 106,618 of record NZ_BPQD01000017.1, on the reverse strand, counting down.
AGCGACGAGCGCAGGTAGAGGGCGACGACGGCGGCCACGGCCCCGAGGACGAAGGGAATGCGCCAGCCCCAGGCCGTGAGCTGCTGGGCCGTGAGGAAGCTCTGCAGGATGATGAGGACGAGGGAGGCGAGAAGCTGGCCGCCGATGAGGGTGACGTACTGGAACGAGGCGAAGAACCCGCGCCGGCCCTTGATGGCGATCTCGCTCATGTAGGTGGCACTGGTGCCGTACTCGCCGCCCACCGACAGGCCCTGGATCATCCGCGCGAGGAGCAGGAGGGCCGGGGCGAGGTGCCCAACGCTGGCGTAGGTCGGCAACACGGCGATCATGAGCGAGCCGGCACACATCATCAGCACCGAGATCATCATCGAGGTCTTGCGACCGAGACGATCGGCGAGACGCCCGAACAGCCAGCCGCCGATGGGCCGCATGAAAAACCCGACCGCGAAGACGGCCGCCGATTTCAAGAGCTGGCTCGTGTCGTCGCCCTCGGGGAAGAACACCGGTGCGAAGTAGAGGGCGAAGAACGCGTAACAGTAGAAGTCGAACCACTCGACGAGGTTGCCCGACGACGAGGCGACGATGGCCTTGATCCGCCGACGGTTGTCCGCCGCCTCGTCCAGCCTCGGCGTCACCACTTCCGCACCGTTCGACATCCGCTTCTCCCCTTGTCCGACGACGTCTTCTTGTTGGTCCGGAAACGTCTTCTCGGGCCTGCCTCCGACGGGATGTCCCATCGGGCAGACGCGGGGCGACGTTAAGCACCGAGGCGAAAATCACAAGGCTTGCGGCGGCGCGGCGATGCCCGCCTCGTGTTCGCTTTGCATCCCGGTTGTGGACGACGCCAATGCAAGTTTTCGTGCGCGTCTCGCCAAACCCGAACGTCATCGACGAAGGTCTCGGCAAGAAATCCGGAACGGTCTTCGAGGTCTCCTCGTTGCGGCTGCGTCTGGGCGTCTCGGAACGCCATTGGTCGACGGGATGGGAAACGAACTCATGAGTAAACTCTTTCGCACTACGGTCGCGGCGGCGGCCCTGGTCTTTGGCGCGACGACGGCCTTCTCCCAGGGAGCTCCCGGCGGCGGCCCCGGTGGCGGTGGCGGCGGCGCAGCGGGCGGCGGCGGCGGTCCGGGTGCGAGTGGCGGGCCGGCCGGTGGCGGCGGCGCGGCCGGCGGCGGTGCAGGCGGTGGCGGCGCTGGGGGCATGCGCGGCGGTGCGGCGGGCGGTGCCGAGCGTGGCGGCCCAGCCGGAGCGGAGCGCGGCGCCGGTGGGGCCGAGCGCGGCGCTCCGGAGGGCGGGGCCGCCGGTGGTCCAGGCCGTGGCGGCGCCGAGGGCCGTTCGGAGCGCGGCGGCGAAACCCGTCCGGATCAAGCCGGCGAAGGCCGGGCCGGTGGGGGGCGCACGGACCGGGACGGACCGGCGGATCGCGACGGCAAGGCCGGGCGCGGCGACCGGGATGGCAAGATGGACCGGGGCGCGGAGCGGGATGGCAAGGGCGCGCGCGGGGACCGCGACGGCAAGGCCGACCGCGACGGCAATGACCGCGAGGGTCGTGGGGCACGGGGCGAGCGGGACGGTCGCGGTGGCCGGGACCGCGGTGACCGGGGTTCGGTGCGGGGCGCCTACGGCCGCCTCGGCGCGCCCCAGCGGACGGAGTTCCGCCAGAGTGTGTTTCGCCGCGGCATCCCGCGTCTGGCAGCGGGCGCCTTCGCCCTCACCGTCGGCACGGCCATCGCTCGCAGCTACACTCTCTACGATCTGCCGCCGGACATCATCCGCATCGCGCCGGAATACGAGGATTACCGCTACGTGCTCGTCGACGACGACATCGTCATCGTCGATCCCGATACCTACGAGATCGTAGACGTGATCCGGGGCTGATCGCCACCGGACAAGACCGGGGGAGGGCACGAACGCGCCCTCCTTCTCATCACCGCTTGGATCGGTCGAGGAGGCCCGAGACCACCCGGGCGGTGTAGTCGACCATCGGAACGATGCGCGCGTAGTTCAGCCGCGTCGGCCCGATCACGCCGACGACGCCGACGATCTTCTGCGCGCCATCGCGAAACGGCGCGGCGATCATCGAGGAGCCGGACAGCGAGAACAGCTTATTTTCCGAACCGATGAAGATCCGCACGCCCTCGCCGCCCTCGGCACGGGACAGAAGCTCGATGACGTCCTTCTGGGTCTCGAGGTCGTTGAACAGCAGGCGGATGCGTTCGAGATCCTCGGCGGCCCGCAGGTCGTCGAGCAGGTTGGCCTGGCCCCGGACGATGAGCTGACGCGCGTCCGACGGTCCGACGGAGACGGCGAGCCCCGCATCGACGAGACGCTCGGTGATGACGTCGAGCTCGCGCTTCATCGCCTGGCGCCCGGATTCGATCTCGGCCCGCAGGGTCCCGAGGGTGCGGCCCTGGAGCCGGGCGTTGAGGTAGTTCGAGGCCTCCTGCAGGGCGCTCGCCGGCAGGCCGGGCGGCAGGTCGAGGAGGCGATTCTCCACGGACCCGTCGTCGGAGACGAGGACAACGAGGGCGCGGGCGGGGTCGAGGCGCACGAACTCGATGTGCTTAAGATGCACGTTGGTCTTCGTGGTCAACACCACGCCGGCTCCGCGCGAGATCCCCGACAGCAGGGTCGAGGCTTCCGCGAGGGCGCTGTCGAAGGTGTGGCCGGAGGCCGCCGCCCGCATCTGCGCCTCGATGCGGGCCTGCTCGTCACGGCCGACATCACCGAGTTCGAGCATGGCATCAACGAAGAAGCGCAGGCCCTGCTCCGTCGGCAGCCGGCCGGCCGAGGCATGGGGCGCGTAGATGAGCCCGGAATGCTCCAGGTCCGCCATCACGTTGCGGATGGAGGCCGGCGACAGGGCCATGGGCAGGATGCGGGCAAGATTGCGCGACCCCACGGGCTCGCCGTTGGTAAGATAGCTCTCCACGATCTGCCGAAAGATCTCGCGGGCACGCTCGTTGAGCGCGGCAAGAACCTGCATCTGCTGGGGAGAGGAGAAGGGGCGGGCGGACTCGGTCACGGGGCTTTCCTGAGCTTCCGATTGTGTCCGGTCGGTGCCCCTTGCACAAGCTGTGCTCCGGAGATCGGCCCGGGCGGGCGCTCTGGGTTTTAATCCTTCGCCGCACGAAAACGCACGACATTAAAAAACGTCCGTTCGTTGAGACTATCCCGGCGGATCGTGCGTTCCAACTCGCTCGCACCCGGTCCGATGGGTGCTGGTTCCGCGTCGCATCCCAAGGGAGTCCCCATGCGCACCACACCCCGTTCAGGCCTCGTCCGGTCCCTCGCCATCGTGCTCGCGATGATCGGTGCGATGTTCGTCGCCGCCCCGCAGGGTGCCCAGGCGGCGCCCGCCATGGTCTCGACGCAGGTCGCCGGCCCGGCCGACGCCCTCACACAAGTCCAGTACGGCGGCTGGCGTCATCACCACGGCCATCACCACCGTCATTTCGGCCATCGCCGGCACTTCGGTCATCACTACGGCCACCGCCGTCACCATTTCGGCCGTCACTTCGGCCATCATCGCCACCACCACCATGGCTACGGCTACGGCCGCCGCCACTTCTACTGAGACCGAAGGGGCGCCCACGGGGCGCCCCTTTTCGTTCGAGGACGTTGCCGGGGCCGGCCCCGGCGCCTAAGAGCCGCGTCCTGACACCTCAACCGGGAGAGCGGCATGCGGTCCTCGAAGCGCGCCAACGACGATCTGCGCACCGTCACCCTCGAGCGCGCCGTCGCCCGCTACGCCGAAGGCTCCTGCCTCGTGACGTTCGGCGAGACGCGCGTGCTCTGCACCGCCTCCCTGGAAGAGCGCGGGCCGCCGTGGCTGCGCGGCTCGGGCAAGGGCTGGATCACCGCCGAGTATTCCATGCTGCCGCGCGCGACCCACGAGCGCACCCGGCGCGAGGTCAATTCCGGCAAGCCGTCCGGCCGCACGCAGGAGATCCAGCGCCTCATCGGCCGCTCCCTGCGCGCCGTCACCAATCTGCCGGCCATGGGCGAGCGCCAGATCACCGTCGATTGCGACGTGATCCAGGCCGATGGCGGCACCCGCACGGCGGCGATCACGGGCGCCTGGGTGGCGCTGCACGATTGCTTCTCGTGGATGCGGGCCCGCTCCATCATCTCCGTCGATCCCCTGCGCGACCACGTGGCGGCGGTCTCGTGCGGCATCGTCAAGGGCGTGCCCGTGCTCGACCTCGACTACGCCGAGGATTCGGGCGCCGAGACCGACGCCAACTTCGTCATCACCGGGTCGGGCGGCCTCGTCGAGGTTCAGGGCACCGCCGAGGGCAAGCCGTTCTCCGAGGAGGAACTCCTCGCCCTCCTGCGCTTGGCCAAGGGCGGCACCGAGCGCCTCGTCGCCCTCCAGAAGCAGGCCCTCGCGCAAGCCGCGCCCGACAAGAAGGCCACCGCATGAGCCAGCACCGCATCCTCTCCGGCCGGGTCGTCATCGCGACCCACAACGCCGGCAAGCTCGTGGAGATGCGAGAACTCCTGGCGCCCTTCGGGGTCGAGGCGGTCTCGGCCGGGGAACTCGGCCTGCCCGAGCCCGACGAGACCGGCACGATGTTTTCGGAGAATGCCGCCATCAAGGCGAATGCCGCCGCGCAGGCGTCGGGCCTTCCCGCCTTCGCCGACGATTCGGGCCTCTGCGTGAACGCCCTCGACGGGGCGCCAGGTCTGTTCTCGGCACGCTGGGCCGGGGAGTCCAAGGATTTCGGCGGAGCCATGGCCCGGGTCGCGGCCGAGATCGAGAAGCGCGGCGACACCACGCGCCGGGCGCACTTCGTCTCGGCCCTCGTCATCGCCTGGCCGGACGGCCACACGGAAACCTTCGAGGGCCGGGTGTTCGGCCAGATCGTGCCCCCGCGCGGCGCCAAGGGGTTCGGCTACGATCCGATGTTCCTGCCCGACGGGCACGACCGCACCTTCGGTGAGATCTCGTCGGAGGAGAAACACGGCGTCGATTGGCAGACGGGCGATGCCCTCTCGCACCGGGCCCGCGCCTTCGTACTCCTGGCGCAGGCGTGCCTGCGGCGACCGGCCTGAGTCAGCCGCCGTTCTGCGAGCGGTCCGCCATGCCGTAGCGGCGGCCGCTCGCGGGCGGCCCGTCCTGGCCGTTTCCGGCCACCACGACGAGGCGCTGGACCTCGCCGCGCAGGAATGCCTGCAGGAATCGGTTGTAATCGCGGAACACGACGCAGCCGTTCGAGGCGCCGCTCGGGCCGAGCATGTAGGTGTGCGCCAGCAGGCCGACGCGGCCATGGATGGCGCCGGGGCCGCCGACGGGGTTGAGACGGATCGCCCGCACCCCGTGGAACAGGGCCTCGCGCTCGCGCAGATCGTAGGTGCCGGGCGGCGTCGCCCCGCGCATGGTGAGATGCACGTGGCGCGGATTGTCTTGGGCGGGCCCCAGGCCCGAATGCGCCTCCAGCACCTCCCCGTTGGGCAGCGTCACCCGGCCGGCGGTGATGTCGTAGACCGCGACGCCGCTGCCCATGGCGGGGGCCGGGACGAGACGCTGGCGCGAGGGGATCGCCCCCGACCCTGAATCCACGGCGGCATAGCCGAGGGCCGTGGGGGCGGGCGCGTCGCCGAAGAGGCGGTCGAACAGGGACGGCTCCTCGACGCCGGCCGCGCGGAACACGCTCTGGGTCGAGGGCAAGTCCGGGCGCCGGGTGAGGCGCGCGATGACGGCCACGGGCCCGCGCCGGAATTCGGACGGTCGCGGAACCGGCAGCGGCGTCGCGAGGGCGATGCGTTCGAGCTTGGGCGCCGGAACGGCGGCGGTTCGGACGGGCGCGGGCACGGGCTCGGCCGGCGGCTCGACGGCGGCGAGAAGGGGTTCCGCCGGCACCACGGCGGCGAACCGCTGAAACTCCGATGCCAGGGGGGCCGGACGAGCAGCGCCGGAAACGCCTAAGGCGGGCGTCGGATCGAGCATCCAGGCGTAATCGGCGGGGAGGGGCCGGTCGGGTACCGTCTCGGGCGCGACCGCGACGCTCACCGGCGGCGGGGCCTCGTCCCAACCCGCGAGCCGGGCGCCGACGAGGCCGAGCGCCCCCACCGAGACGGCGAGCCACGCGCGGTTACGGCGGCGGCGGCGATCCTGTCGAGGGGAGCGGCGCGAGCGGAGCGCGACATAGGTCATGGGAACTCGAACTCGTTACGCAGGTCCCATTCGGGCAGCCCTGACCGAGTCCTGTCCGCACGGACGCACCGGGCGGGTCTGACAACGGATCGAAGATCACCGTGGCGGGAACGATTTACCGTAAGTGTGTTCGAGTAAGCCTTGCCTTGGTTAATCTTGGCTGAAGCGCAGCCTCGACTTTGCGCAGAAAAAACTGCCGTCATGGCTCAGTTCGGCACATTCGCGGCCCCTCGGGGTGGCGGCTCCGACGGCGGCCGGGATTGCCAAACGCCGCCCGCACGCGCACATCGCCCCCATGACCGAACCGACAGGCCCGGACCATCCGACCCGCGACGCGGGCTTCGGGGTCTACGTCCATTGGCCCTTCTGCGCCGCGAAGTGCCCGTATTGCGACTTCAACAGCCACGTGCGCCATGCGCCTGTGGACGAGGCGCGCTACCTCGCGGCGTTCCGGGCCGAGATCGCCCACATGGCGGCGCGCACACCAGACCGCACGGTCTCCAGCGTCTTCCTGGGCGGCGGCACACCCTCGCTGATGCGACCCGCCACCGTGGCGGGAATGCTCGATGCCATCGCGGGGGCCTGGGCGACCGCTCCGGACGTCGAGATCACCCTCGAGGCCAATCCGACGAGCGTGGAGGCCGAACGGTTCCGCGGCTACCGGACGGCCGGCGTCAACCGGGTGTCGCTGGGTGTCCAGGCCATGGACGACGCCGCCCTCAAGGGGCTCGGCCGGCTCCACACCGCGCAGGAAGCCATGGCGGCGGTCGCGGTCGCGGCTACGCATTTCGAGCGCTATTCCTTCGACCTCATCTATGCCCGACCCGACCAGAGCGTTGCGGCCTGGCGCGCCGAACTCCGCGAGGCCATCGCGCGGGCGGCCGAACACCTGTCGCTCTATCAGCTCACCATCGAACCCGGCACGCCATTCTTCGGCCTCGCCGCCGCCGGGCGCCTCGTCCCGCCCGACGACGACCACGCCCGCGCCCTCTACGACATGACCCAGGAGGTCTGCGACGCGGCGGGGTTGCCGGCCTACGAGATCTCCAACCACGCCCGCCCCGGCGCACAGTCGCGCCACAACCTGCTGTACTGGCGCTACGGCGAGTATGCGGGCATCGGTCCCGGCGCCCACGGCCGCCTCGTCGGTCCGCAAGGCCGCCTCGGCACGGTCACCGAGCGGGCGCCGGAAGCCTGGCTCGCTCGGGTCGAGGGCGACGGCCACGGGATCGTCGAGACCGAAACCCTGTCGGCGGACGACCAGGGCGATGAATTCCTGATGATGGGCCTGCGCCTCTCCGAGGGCATCGACCCGGCGCGCTACGCGGCGCTGAAGGGTCGTCCCCTCGACGCCGCGCGGATCGACGGCCTCGTCTCGCAGGGGCTCGCGGTGCGCCGCGCCGATGGCCGCATCGCCGCGACGGCGCGCGGCGCGCCGGTGCTGAACGCCCTCGTGGCTGCCCTCGCCGCGTGAGGCTCAGGTTCCGGAGCGCCCGAGCACCCGGGGGGCCGGACTGATCACCGCCGGGGCGCCGCTGCGGATCTCGTAGACGGCGAGGGTCCGATCGCTCGGGCCGTCGGGCCTGAACCGGAAGGTGCCGTCGATCCCCGAGAAGCCCGCCGGGTTGGTGAGCGTCGCGTCGGCGAAACGCTGCGAGCCGAACTGCCGGCTCAGCGCTGCCGTGAGCGATACGGCATCGTAGGCGAGCGTCGCCACGCGCGGCGGGACCGTGCCGAAGCGGGCCTGATAGCGCTGCGAGAAAGTCGAGAACCCCGCCGCGTCGGGGGCCGCGAACCAGCCCCCCTGGAGGGAGGGCAGGGCGAAGGCCCGGGCATCGTTCCACACGGCCGTGCCGAGGGGTCTGACCCGGGTCGGCGAGAACCCGGCCTTCGCCAGCACCGGATCGAGGCTCGCGAGCCCGTCCGGCGTGTCGGGCAGGAACAGGGCGTCGGCCTGGGCGCCGCCGCCGGCGATCAGGCTGGAGAGCCGGGCCACCGCCGGGCCGGGGCTGCCGGGAACGTAGCGCTCGATGCCCACGAGGCGCGCGCCCTTGCGCGCCACCGCCTCGCGGAACTGCGCCTCGACGGCGTTGCCGTAGCTGTTCTGCGGAATCAGGGCCGCGAAAGAGCGCCGTCCCTTCGCGACGGCCTCCTCGACGATGCGGTCCACCTCCGCCTGCGGCAGGAAGCTGAGGAGGTAGACGCCGCGCGCCGCCACGGCGGCATCCGTCGAGAAGGCGATGATCGGCTTGCCGGCCGTGCGGGCGGCACCGGCGGCGGCCTGGACGTTGGCGGCGAAGAGCGGGCCGAGAACGAGTTCGGCCCCATCGGCGAGGGCCGCCTGCGCCGCCTCGCGGGCGCCCTCCGCCGTGCCGCGGTCGTCCTTCACCAGGATCTGGAGGTCTGGCTTCTGGAAATCCTCGATGGCGAGTTCGGCGGCGTTGCGCAGGGCCGCGCCCACCGTCGCCCCGGGCCCGGTCAGCGGCACCACGAGGGCGACCTTGACCGACCCGGTCCCGATCCGGGTGCCGGGGGAGGTCGCCCCCGGAAGGCCCGTTTCCGCCGGCGGCAGGCAATCGGCGGGGGACGTTTCAGCAAGGGCCGGCGGCGGCCGGCGGCCGGAGCGCGGACCGCCGTCCGGGCCGCCGATGCACCCCGCCAGGGTCGCCAGCACGAGGGCACCGCCGCTCACGAGACCCGAGAGTCGCCATTTCGCGCGTGCCATCGCGGCCCCCTGTCGCCCGCCGTCCGTCCAGGTTGGAAGTGTAGGCGGAAAAAGTAAATGTGCGTGCCGGAGGCTGCGCGCATTCCGCCCGAGGGGGCCGGCATGGCATGGTCCGCTCCATGACACAGCGAAGCGACAAACCCGGCCGACCACGCCGGGACACCCCGGCCAACGGTCTCAAACCCGCCTCGACCTTCACGGCCTTCGGCCTTGCGGCGGAGGCCGAGCCCCTCGACCCCGGCCTGCACGTGGTCGCGACCCCCATCGGCAACCTCAGGGACGTCTCGTTCCGGACGCTGGCCACCCTGGCGGCGGCCGACACGGTGCTGGCCGAGGACACGCGCGTGACCCGCACTCTCCTCATGCATTACGGCATTACCACGCCGCTCGTGGCCTATCACGAGCATTCCAACGCCGCCGTGCGCGAGCGGATGATCGCCCGGATGCAGGCCGGCGAGGCCCTGGCCCTGGTCTCCGACGCCGGCACGCCCCTGGTGTCGGACCCCGGTTACAAGCTCGTCCAGGCGGCCATCGAGGCCGGCATCCGGATCACGCCGATCCCCGGTCCCTCGGCGGTGATGACCGCCATCGTGGCGGCGGGCCTACCCACCGACCGGTTCTTCTTCGAGGGCTTCCTGCCGCAGAAATCGGGTGCGCGCCGCAACCGTCTCGAAGCCCTGGCACAGGTCCCCGGCACCCTGGTGCTGTTCGAATCGCCCCATCGCCTGCCGGAAATGCTCGTCGACGCCGCCGAAATCCTCGGCGCCGGCCGCCCGGCGGCCGTGGCCCGGGAGCTGACCAAGCTCTACGAGACCATCCGGCGTGGCACCCTCGGCCAACTCGCCGAGACCTTCGCGGAGGAGGGGGCGCCGCGCGGTGAGATCGTGGTGATCATCGGGACCGGCACGGACGAGCCCAACGAGGCCGAGACCGATGCGGGCCTCGACGCGGCGCTCAATGCCGCCCTCGCCCGGCACTCCATCAAGGACGCCGCTGCCCTGGTGGCCGACGAGACCGGCCAGCCGCGCCGGGTGGTCTATACCCGAGCCCTGGCCCTGTCGCGACGCTCCGATGACGACGCCTGAGCGGCGCGAAAAGGACACGGCCCGGCGGCTCGCCACCCATGGGCGCGGCCTTTCGGGGGAGGGTCGGGCGCTGCTGGCGCTCATGCTGAAGGGATACTGGCCGCTCGCCCGGCGCTACGGCGCGGCGGGCGGCGAGATCGACCTCGTGATGCGGCGCGGGCGCACCATCGCCTTCATCGAGGTCAAGGCACGCGCGACCCTGGGGACCGCGCTTGCGGCCATCGACGGGCGCAAGCGCGCGCGGTTCTCGCGGGCGGTCCGGGCCTGGGTCGCGGCGCATCCGGAGTGCATCGGGCTGACCTTGCGGGCGGATGCGGTCCTGGTCGCACCGCGGCGCTGGCCGACCCACCTCGCCGACGCGTTCCCCCTGGAGGAACGCTGAGGCGTCAGCCCCGCGCGGCGGCGACGGCGGCGAGCAAGGTGCGCTTGAGATCGGCCTGACTGAACGGCTTCTGCACCACCGGGCGGTCGCGGAACGGCTCGCGGATGCCGGCACCGCCGTAGCCCGTGGAGAACACGATGGGAAGATTGCGTTTCACGATGGCCTCGGCCACCGGATAGATCGGCTCGCCCGCCACGTTCACGTCGAGGATCGCCACCTCGAACGTCTCGGAGGCGGCCATTTCGAGGGCCGTGGACAGGCGCGCGGCCGGGCCGACCACCGTGCAGCCGAAATCGAGGAGCATATCCTCGAGGAGCATCGAGATCGCGGCCTCGTCCTCGACGACAAGCACGCGAGCCCCATTCAGAAGGTCTTCGTTCACTTGAGCACTCACGCCGGGGATTCTTCCCTTCGATCCGTTCCATGTTCCGGAACGTCGTATGCAGAGAGGAGTCTTGCTACAAAGACGGAGTCTCGAAATCGACCCCGGCGAGGATGGACCTCACCATGGGTCGTGAGCGCGACAACGTAGCCGAGAATCCCGGACGGTGGAGGGCCCTCCGGGACACAGCGAGCCGTCGCCCGTTCCGCCGGGCGTGTCAAGCACTTCACCCGTCCCGAAGCCCGCAGTCGGGCCCGGATGTTAAGAAGTGATACATTTGCGTCTCAAAGTGCCTCATGAAACGCCCGGTCGTGGTCGGCTGTCGTGCTGCGCACGGCGGCGCAGCGGGCGTTTCGTGAGAGGCACCCCACCATCCGCGAAACGGCCAGCGAAAGGTCTCATGCCGGAACGGTCTTCACCTCCCGCGCAAGCCCGGTTGCGAATGCCCTCCCGACGGGTGGTGCTCGGCGGATTCCTGAGCGCCCCCCTCGCCGCATCGGGCCCCGCGAGGGCTGCGGCGCCCCTCGTCGTAGCCTCGAAGAGCGATACCGAGGGGGCGCTGACGGGCGCCATGATCGCCCTGGCGCTCGAATCCCTCGGGCTGACGGTGGTGCGCAAGCTCGGCCTCGGGCCGACCCTCATCGTACGCAACGCCCTGCTGTCGGGCGAGGTCGATCTCGCGCCGGAATACACCGGTAACGGTGCCTTCTTCACCGATACGGTGTCGGACCCCGCCTGGAAGACCCCGGAGGGCGCCTTCGAGACCATCCGCCGGGCGGACGCGGCGCTTGGCCTCGTCTGGCTCGCGCGGGCTCCGGCCAACAACACCTGGCTCATCGCCGTGAATGGGGATCTCGCCCGTCGCGAAGGGCTCGCCACCATGGCGGACTTCGCCCGGGCCGTGGCGGCCGGCCTCATCCGTCTCGCGGCCTCGACGGAATTCGTCGAGAGTCCCGCCGCCCTGCCATCCTTCGAAGCCGCTTACGGCTTCCGCCTGCCCCTCGACCACATCATCAGCCTGCCGGGCGGCGATACGGCCGTGACGGCGCGGGCGGCCGCGCAGGGCATCAGCGGCGTCAACGCCGGCATGGTCTACGGCACCGACGGGGCCCTCGACGCCCTCGACCTCGTGGTGATGGCCGATCCGAAGGGCGCGCAGATCGTCTACGAGGTCGCCCCGGTGATCCGGGCCGAGGCCCTTGCCCGCCATTCGGAGATCCGGCCCGTCCTCGCCCGCATCTTCAGCGGCCTCAACGCTCCGATCCTGCGCAGCCTCAACGCCCGCGTCACCGTGGACGGCGCCGTGGCCGAAGCCGTGGCGCGCGCTTACCTCACCCAGAACGGCCTCCTGTGACGAACCGCCTTCCGTATGCAACGGCGGGGCAGCCGAGCTTCCCGCGTCTCTTGCCGGCTCTCATGCCTGCGATCACGGCCGTTGCCGGTGTGGCGGCCCTGGCGGCGGCCCTCGTCTGGACGCCGCTCCTCGTCATCGCGGCGAACCGCCTCGTGCCCGGCGTCCCGGTGACCGGCTGGGCCACCCTCGGCCCCGCTTTGGTCGCGATCCTCGCCTGCGCGGCCTTCGCGTGCGCTCTCTTCGCCGGCTCGCCCGGACGCCGGGCGGGTGCCGTCGCCCTGTTTCTGATCCTCGCCGCCGCCGGTCTCTTCGCCTGGGGACTCGGTCACGGCGCCGCCGTGCGGATGGAGGGGCGCCCCCCGGCCGCGCGGGCGGGTCTCGGGGCGGGGGTCTGGCTCGCGGCCCTGTGGTTCGCCACCGCCCTCGGGCTCGCGACGCGACGCATCCGCCTCGCCGGCCTCGGCGCGGGCGTCGCCGGCCTCCTCGTCCTCGCCCTCGTGTTGGCCGGCCGGGCCGGGGCCTTCGACGCCCTGTCACTGGCCGTCGAGTACGCGGCCCGGCGCGAGACCGTGCAGGCCGCCCTATGGGAGCACCTCGCCCTCGCGGGTGGCGGCCTGGGGCTGGCGATCCCGGCCGTGGCCGTCCTATCCCTGTGGCGGCGTGGGCAGGATCTCGTGGGGATCGTCATCGGCGGGGTGCAGGTCGTCCCGGCGGTGGCGCTGCTCGGCGCCCTCGTGGCGTTTACGGGCGGCCTCCTGCGCGCCGTGCCGGCCCTGCGCGACCTCGGCGTCTCCGCCCTCGGACCGGCCCCCGCCATCGTGGGCATCGCCGCCTATCTGCTCCTGCCCCTCTGGCGTGGGCTCGCGGCGGCCCTGCGGGCGCCCGACTCTGCAAGCCTCGACGCGGCCAAGGCCCTCGGCCTGACGCGGGCGCAGATCCTCCTGCGCCTGCGCCTGCCCCTCGGGGCGCCCCAACTCGTCGGCGCCCTGCGGGTCGCGACGGTGCAGGCCCTCGGGCTCGCCACCCTCGGCGCCCTCATTGGGGCGGGCGGCCTCGGGCGGATCGTCTTCGACGGGATGGCCCAGTTCGCGCCCGATCTCATCCTCCTCGGGGCGATCCCCATCGTCGCCGTGTCGCTCATGGCGGAACGCGGTCTGAGCGCCCTGGAGGGATCGCTGCGCGCGAGGCGCCCGGCATGAGCGCCCGAACGCTGGTGCCCGTCGCCGTCACCGGCCTCGTCCTGGCGGCCATGAGCCACCCCGCCGTGGCGACCCGGATCGCCAGCGCACTCGGCGATGCGCCGCGCCGGGCCCTGGACGTGGATCGCCTCCTCGCGCTCGCCATGCAGCACATCGCGCTCGCTGGAACGGGCTTCGCCCTCGTGGCGATCCTTGGGCTTGGTCTCGGTATCCTGGCGACCCGGAGGACCGGCGCGCGCCTGCGGCCGGCCATCGACGCCCTCGCGGCGGGTGCGCAGGCGGTGCCGCCCGTGGTGACGGTAGCCCTTGCCCTGCCGATCCTCGGATTCGGCGGTCCGCCGACCCTGCTGGCTCTGGTGGGCTACGGGGTGATGCCGACCTTGCGCGGAACGGCGGGCGCCCTGGAGGCGGTCTCGCCGGAGGCGAGGGCGGCCGCCGAAGCCATGGGCATGACCCGCCTGCAGATCCTGATCGGCGTCGAACTACCCCTGGCGGCGCCGGAGATCGTCGAGGGCCTCCGCACGGCCCTGGTGCTCGCCGTGGCCACGGCCGCCGTGGGGGCGCTCGCGGGCGCCTCGACATTCGGCACTCCCATCGTCGCGGGGCTGCAGAACCAGAACACCGTGCCGATGCTCCAGGGCGCGGCGGCAACCGCCGCCCTGGCCTTCCTCGGCGATGCCGCCCTGCTGGGGCTGGCGGCCGCGTTGCGGATCAATCGTCCGTGAAGGTGACCTTGGCGCCGGACTCGATCCGGCTCGCGAGGTCGCGCACGTCCCAGTTGGTGAGGCGGATGCAGCCGTGCGATTCGGTCTTGCCGACCTTCTCGGGCTCCGGCGTCCCGTGGATGCCGTAGGAGGGGATCGACAGGTCGATCCACACCACGCCCACGGGGTTGTTCGGGCCGGGGCGAATCGTGAAGCTCTCCTTCGTCTTCACGCCCTTGAACGCGTATTTGGGGTTGTAGGTGTAGGTCGGCGCGAACGCGACGCCCTTCACCGTGGTCTGCCCCGAGGGGGCCGGTTTCTCCTCGCTGCCGATGGAGGCGGGATAGAAGGCCACGAGCTTGCCCGCCTTGTCGAAGGCACGCAGATGGCGCGTCTCCTTGTCGACGGTGACGCGTGCGACATCCTTCTGCATGGCCTTCCTGTCCTCGGCCGACGGCTTGCCCGTTTCCAGGGGCGGCACCGCCGCGACGGTGATCACCGTGCCGGCCTTGTCGAGGGGCTTGTCGGGATTGAGGGCCGTGAGGAGGGCGGGCGCCATGTGGAAGCGCTCGGCCAGCATCTCGCGGGCGTCGGTGTAGCCCACGGCCTCGAGATCGGCCTGATCCTCCATCTTGGGCGGAATCTTGGACACGTAGGGGCCGGAGACGTCGGCCTCGGTCAGGGTATAGTCGGCCACCACAGGCTCGGTGCTCGTGGCTCTGAGCTTATCGAAGAGGGCCGCATTCAACTCGGTCGCAGCCGGCAAGCCGTTGGCGACGGCGAAGGCCGAGAGAGCGCCCCGCAAGTTCTCACCGTCGCGCCCATCGATGGCGCCGGGCGAGAAATGCCCCCGGTCGAGCAGAACCTGAACCTTCACCAGAAGCGGGTCGGGCCGCTTGTCGCCGGTCTGGCCCGCCGACTCCTGCCAGTCATTCCCCGTCTTGCCCGCCTCCTTGCCGGCTTTCTGGGGGCCGGCATCCCCCGTGAACACGGCGGTATCGATCGCCTCGCGGGTGAGGGTGGGCGCGTCGGTTCCGGCCGGCTCCGCCTTGGTGGCGGCCTCCTTGGCGGGGGTCTCTTTGGCCGGGCTCTCCTTGCTCGGCGCCGCCAGGGCGCCGCTGGCGAAGCAGGCCAAGGCCATCAGGGATACGCCGCCGATCCTCGAAAATCCCCGCATAGTCCCCACCCCGTATCCTCGCCGCAGCGCCACCGCCCGCGTCGGCAGGTCAAGCTCGGCGGACCCGAAGGCGTTCCACCGGCACCGCTCATTGGCACAGGCGATGGCCGGCAGTGCGCTCGCGTTCGTCGAGGTGGAGATGGTTGGCGTGGGCCGCATCGGTGCCGGGCCCCAGGACCGTGCGGAAGAAACCGCACGCCTTGGCACGGGCATGGGCGAGGAAGGCCGCGTCCGGCGTTCCCTCGGGGAGGGGCGCCACCGCGAGAGCGGGCCGCCCGGCGAAGGTGAAGGCCATCACGTCGATGCCGTTGGCGAAGGCATGCTCGCTGAGCTTCGCCTCGGGGTCATGATTCTGGCCACGGCAGACATAGGTGGTGCCGAGGCTCAGGCCCTTGAGGGGCTGCGACAGGTCGCGCTCCGCCAGAAGCTGCGCCTCCGTGGCCCAGCGCGCCAGGGCTTCGGCGGCGCCGCAGACGAGGGTCGCGGGCGGCGTAAGGGCGAGGTCGCCGGCCAGCGCCGTCACCTTCAGGGGGCGCGCCGCGCCGCACTGCCCATCCGAGAGGGCGGGCAGGGGTTCGAAGCGGGCGCCGAGGCGCTCCAGGCGCTGACGGCACGCCGTGTCGTCGACCGCCGCCACCGTCAGGGCGAGCGCCGCCTCGCCGGAGAGTTCGGGTGGACGGGCCGGGGGGAGGGGCGGCGGCTTGTCCTCGGCCTTTCCGTCACCGGGTTTCGCCTCGTCGGGCTTGGCCGCCTCGGACTTGGCCACATCAGGTTTGGCGGCTTCGGACTTGGCCGGTTCGGATTTGGCCGCATCGGGCTTGGCCGGTTCGGGTTTGGCCGCCGGAGTCGAGAGTTCGGGCGGGCGCGGCGCGTCGATGACGGGGGCCGTGGGCTGCGTCAGATCCGCCGGGCGGGCCGGTGGTACCGGCGGCGGGACCGGGATCGCCGTCTCCTGCTGCGCGCGGGCGCCCGGGGCGCAGAGGGCGACTGTCACGACCCCGCAACGGATCAGGGCCGGAACAGAGGCGAGCGAACGCGAGAACATCCGGATCCTATCCTGTCCGGCCGCTTCAACCCGCCGGACCCGTCACGATCGGGGGATCGTGCGGGCGGAGCAAGAGCATGCGGGCAACAGGGCCGGCGCAACATGCCGCCCCGGCCTTTGCGCCCGGACGACGCGACGCTTAACGTCCAGCCGAGACAGCATTCCGGACATCGAACGCCAGGACCACCATGACGACCGCCTCCCCAACCACCGACGCCGCCACCGGACCATTCGCGGAACGCACCTGGACGACCCCCTTCGGCCTGCCGCCGTTCGAGCGCATCACGCCTGCCCATTACCTTCCGGCCTTCGAGGCCGCCCTCGACGCCCACAACGCCGAGATCGCGGCCATCGCGGGGGCGTCCGAGGCGCCGACCTTCGACAACACCGTGGGCGCCCTGGAACGGGCCGGCCTCGACCTCGACCGGGTCGCGGGCGTGTTCTTCAACCTCAGCGGCAGCCACACAAACCCGGAACTCCAGGCGGTGGAACGCGCCATCACGCCGCGCCTCGCCCGCCACGGCAGCGCCATCTACCTCAATCCCGAACTCTGGGCTCGAATCTCGGCCGTCGATGCCGAGGCCGAGGCTCTCGGGCCGGAGGAGCGTCGCGTCCTCGACCGCTACCGTATGCGCTTCCGGCGCTCGGGCGCGGACCTCGCCCCCGACGCGAAGGCCCGCATGGCCGAGATCGCCGGCCGCATGGCCGAACTCGGCACTCGCTTCAGCCAGAATCTGCTCGCCGACGAGGGCGCCTTCGCCCTGCCCCTCGACGGACCGGACGATCTCGCCGGCCTGCCCGACTTCCTGCGCGATGCCGCCGCCTCCGCCGCCCGGGAGCGCGGGGGCCAGCACGGCCACGTCATCACCCTGTCGCGCTCCCTCATCGAGCCGTTCCTCGTGTTCTCCACCCGCCGGGATCTGCGCGAGCGGGCCTACGAGGCCTGGTCGAAGCGCGGCGAGAACGGGGGCGACACCGACAATCGCGGTCTCATCGCGGAGATCGTCGCCCTGCGCGCCGAGCGGGCGCGACTCCTCGGGTTCGAGAGCTTCGCCCATTTCAAGCTCGACGACACCATGGCGGGCCACCCCGACGCCGCCATGGACCTGCTGCGCAATGTCTGGACGCCCGCCCATCACCAGGCGGCGGCCGAGCGCGACCGGCTCCAGGGGCTGATCCAGGCGGAGGGCGGCAATTTCAGCCTCGCCCGTCACGATTGGCGCCATTACGCGGAGAAGCTGCGCCGGGCCGAGCACGATCTCGACGAGGGTGAGATCAAGCCATACCTGCCTCTGGACGGCATGATCGAAGCCGCCTTCGACACAGCCTCGCGCCTGTTCGGCCTGCGCTTCGAGGAGCTGACCGACGTACCGCGCTACCACCCGGACGTGCGCGCCTGGGCCGTGCGCGACGCCGACGGCTCTGAGGTGGGCGTCTTCCTCGGCGACTATTTCGCCCGTGCCTCGAAGCGCTCCGGCGCCTGGATGAGCGCCTTCCGCTCGCAGGAACGCCTCAACGGCGTCGTACGTCCGATCATCGTCAACGTCATGAACTTCGCCCGCGCCCCGGAGGGGGAGGCGACGCTGCTGTCCTTCGACGATGCCCGGACCCTGTTCCACGAGTTCGGTCATGCCCTGCACGGCCTCCTGTCCGACGTGACCTATCCGCTGCTCGCCGGCACGGCGGTGGCGGGGGACTTCGTCGAACTGCCGTCGCAACTCTACGAGCACTGGCTCGAACAGCCCGAGGTCCTGCGCCGGCACGCCCGCCATTACCGGACCGGCGAACCGATGCCGGAAGATCTGCTGAAGCGCCTGCTCGCGGCCCGCACCTTCAACCAGGGCTTTGCCACCGTCGAGTACACGTCGTCGGCCATCGTCGACATGACGCTGCACCTGTCGAGCGCGGGCGAGGACGGCCTCGACGTACTCGCCTTCGAGGCCGAGGCCCTGAAGCGCATCGCCATGCCGGCGGAAATCTCCATGCGGCACCGCGCGCCGCATTTCGCCCATATCTTCTCCGGCGACGGCTATGCCGCGGGCTACTACAGCTATCTGTGGTCGGAGGTGCTCGATGCCGATGCGTTCGACGCGTTCCGCGAGGCCGGGGACATCTTCCACCCTGAGACGGCGGCGCGGTTGCGAAAATTCGTCTACGGCGCGGGCAATCTGCAGGATCCGGGCGAGGCCTACACGGCGTTTCGCGGACGGCTTCCGAGTATCGATCCGCTCCTGCGCAAGCGGGGTCTGGCCGCGTGAATATGGTAACGCTTCAGTAAACAAGCGTCGTTAACCCATGCTTCCGGGGTTCCTCGGGAAGCATGGGTCATGACGGACACGGTCGGCACGACGTCGGACACCTCACCGGAAGCACTGCTGAAGCAAGCCGTGATGGGCGCTCGCACCAAGGTGGACGCGACGACCGCCGCCACGCCCGGTCCCGCCGTGGCGGCGACCCCTTGGATGCGGCGGCTCGATCCGCGCCTCGCCGGTGTCGCGGGCGCGGCCCTGGTGCTCGGCGGTCTGATCGGCGCCGGGGCGACCCGCCTCGGTGCGACGGACGACGCGCGGGGCGCCACGGCCCTCGCGGAAATTCAGCAGCGGCTCGGCTCGGCGCAGGCCGAGACGGAGCATCTGAACCTGGCCCTCGGCGAGATCGGCAAGAAGCTGGCCCACGCCCAGGAGAGCGTCGATGCGAGCCGCGTCGAGGCGCGCACCCGCAACGCCGCCACGCTCGAACGCATCGCGCGCGCCGAACAGGCGCTGGCCGTGAAGGTCGGCGCCCTGAGCGAGCGGTTCGAGCAGATGGAAAAGGATCAGGCGGGACGCGTCGCGGCCCTCACGGCGCAGATCGACAAGCGCCTTACACCGCCGGCACCCGCGCCCGTGGCAGCCAAAGCGGCACCGGAACCGACGGAGACCGGCGCCATAGCCCATGTCGCTCCGAAGCCCGCCACCGACAACTGGGCCGTGCGCGAAGTCTATGACGGTGTCGCGGTTCTGGAGGATCGCAAGCGTCGACTGGTCGAGGTCGGGATCGGAGACACGATTCCGGGCATCGGTCGCGTCGACACCATCGAGCGGCGTGGCCGGACTTGGGCCGTCGTCACCCGTCAGGGCGTCATCACCGCCCAGACTTGGTAGGCCGTCAGACGCGCCAAGGTGCAACCGACCTCACGAGATTCAGGTCGCCTGAACTTCGATCTCAGCGTCACGCGAGCAGAGGGGATAGCGCGGCTCGACGGTCATCGGGTCGGCCATCATCGAAGCGCGGGCAGCGCGGTTGCGCCCATGCGTCAAAGCCCGCGTTTGGGCTTCCTGGGACGGATGGAGGATCGCTGCGAGGAATCCGTGGCCCTCGAACTCCGAATCGAGATTTTTGGCTTCGAACACTGGCATTGCGTTCACCGACCCGGTGCCGTTGAAGACTCCAGAGGGAGCCGCGACCCGGTCACTGACAGAAACCGTGGATAACGCCAACGAGTTCCGAATGCACGCGGTCATTGATGATTAATTTACGATTGCGTATTTCAGACCACTTTCTCCGTGCGACATCGCACGCGAATACCTAGGACCACAGAAAAAGCGCGATTTCCCGGCCGACTCCCTGCAAACGGTGCGGACAATGCCGCCTCCCTCTCGCCCAAAAGACGCCCCATTCCATCGGAGCGATTCGCCTCCCGAATCACCGATTCGGCTCGGCGGTCGTGCGACGGGCGCAACAGGTGGCCGACGTGCCGGCGTCTGTGGGTTGCGGGCAAAACCGAACCCATCGGTCGCGCAGGGACGACGGCCTCCGGTCGTCGCTACGCGGCCTCGGCCTTCAAGAGCTCGGTGTTGATCGCGAAGGCCGCCATCGCGCCCTCGGCCGCCGCGACCACAGCGAACTGGACCCGTCGCGAGGCGTCGCCCGCGACGTAGAGGCCGGGCACGTTGGTGCTCTCGTACGCGCCCGTCGGCACGGTGCCCTTCGCGGAGAGGTCGCAGCCGAGCTGCGCGATGAGGGGCGACGGATGGTTCCCCCCTGGCGTGAGGAAGACGGCGCGGCAGGGCCGACTGGTGCCGTCGCCGAAGACGAGTCCCTCCGCCCGGATCCCATCCCCCGTCAGGCGGGCGACCCCACCCTCCGCCACCGCGATGCCGTTGCGGGCGAGGCGGTCGCGGTCGGGCGCCGACAGGCCGTCCGCGCGTCCGTCGGTGCAGAGGGTGACATCCCGGCTCCAGACGATGAGTTCGAGGGCGAGGCCGAGGCCGGCCTGCCCCGAGCCGTAGGCGACGAGGGGATGATCGCGGTTCTCGTATCCGTCGCAATACGGACAGGTATGGACACCGCGTCCCCAGTAGGTGTCGAACCCCTCGATGTCGGGCAGGTCCTGGCGCAGCCCTGTGGCGAGGATCAGCCGGCGCGCCTGCTCGATGCGGCCGTCGTCACACTCGACGGCGAAGCCATCGCCCATGCGGCGTGCCCGCCAGACATCGGTGGTCCGGCACGCGACGCTTGGATAACGTTCGAGGTCGGCGCGGGCCTGCTCACGCAGGGCGCCGGGCGCCGTGCCGTCCCGGGTGTACAGCCCCCAGGTTCGCGGGCTCGCCGCGTTGCGCGGGGTTCCGGCGTCGAGGAGGAGCACCGAGCGGCGGCAGCGCCCGAGGATAAGCGCCGCGCTGAGGCCGGCGGGTCCACCGCCGACGATGACGACGTCATACATCGCGCCCCTCCCATCTCGCAGTCCCTGATGGAGCAACGGCCGAAGCGGGAGCCCGTTCAAACCAAAAAGGGCGCCCTGTCGGCGCCCTTTCCGTCTCGAACCCGTTGCGCCGGATCAGGCGGCCGTGGGAGCGGCCTTCACCGGGATGCCCTTCTCGGCCAGGAACTGCTGCAGCTCGCCCGACTGGAACATCTCGCGGGTGATGTCGCAGCCGCCGACGAACTCGCCCTTCACGTAGATCTGCGGAATCGTCGGCCAGTTCGAGAAAGCCTTGATGCCATCCCGGATCGCCATGTCGTCGAGGACGTTCACGCCCTTGAACGGCACTTCGAGGTAATTGAGGATCTGAACCACCTGGCCCGAGAAACCGCACATGGGGAACTGCGGCGTGCCCTTCATGAACACGACCACGTCCTGGGACTCGATCTCGGCCTTGATGGTGGTGTTGGCGTCGGTCATGGTGTCGATCCTCTCAGGTATCGCAGTGATCTAGTGATGGTCGGCCGGCCTGTTCAAGGCCGAGGCGAGGCGCTCCAGGGCCCAATCCATGGTGAAGGTCTCGGAAACGAGTTCTTCGGGTGTGAACGGCATCGCATTGGGCAGGCCGACGACGAGACGATCGTCGAACATCCGGAGGGAGGCCTCCGCCTGGAGCCGTGCCGTCTTCCACAGCCATGACCAGTCGATCCGCTGCCGCATGCCGGGGGAGTAGGCCCGGCAGGCCGCCGCATGGAAAGCGATCACCTCGGATCGCCAGGATCGAGTCGACTGGGCGCTCGGCGCGGACATGTACTTCAGCACGTGAATGAGCATCTGCAGGAGCTTCTGCTCGACCGCGCTGATCTGAGACCGCCCCACGCTCTCGATCTCCTCGGCGATATTCTCCCAGTCGAGGGCGTTCGACAGATCGGGCCGCGACGCAAGGGCACGCACCGCAGCAGCCTGCTGCTCGGCCCAGGTCACGATGTCGTCGTCGTAGAGGCTGGGTTGATCCATGCGGCCACCCGAGTTTGTGCGTCTAATCCTGCGGGACGCCCGTGGTGAGCGCAAGGGCGTGCAGCACGCCCCCCATGCGCCCCTGGAGCGCGCCGTAGACCATCTGGTGCTGGGCCACCCGGGTCTTGCCCTTGAAGGCGGCGGAGAGGACGGTGGCGGCATAATGGTCGCCGTCCCCGGCCAGATCCTTGATCTCGATCCGGGCGTCGGGCAGGGCTTCCCGGATCATCGCCTCGATCTCGCGCGCATCCATGGGCATGGGGTCAACTCCTGTGAAACGGCTTGCGACGGTGACGCTGCGTCAGGCGGGAACGCCGGCCGGCTGGCTCGCCATGTAGGCAGGCAGCCAGCCCTCGTGGGCCTCGCGCAGTTCGGCGACCGCGATGGTCTGGCCGCCGGGCAAGGTCAGCGTGTCGCCGCCCGTCACCCCGATCACCAGGGCGTCGATGCCCTGCGCCGAGGCGCTGTAGAGAAGATCGGGCGCGGTCTCGGCATCGACGGCGAGGAGGTAGCGGGCCTGGTCCTCGCCGAAGAGGTAGGCGTGCGTCGCGAGGCCCGCCGGCACCTCGGGCAGCGCCGCGCCGACGCCGCCCGCCATGGCCATCTCGGCCAGAGCCACGGCAAGGCCGCCATCCGACAGGTCGTGAACGGTGTCGACCTGTCCCGAGACGATGAGTTCGCGCACGAAATCGCCGTTGCGGCGCTCCGTCGCCAGATCCACGGGCGGCGGCGCCCCCTCCTCACGGCCAGCGATGACGGCGAGGTAGGCGGACTGACCGAGCCAACCGGCAGTGTCGCCGATCAAAACCAGCAGATCGCCCTCGCGCTTGAGGCCGAGCGTGGCGTGGCGGGTCACGTCGGCCAGCACGCCGACACCGCCGATGGTCGGGGTCGGCAGGATGCCCACCCCGTTGGTCTCGTTGTAGAGCGAGACGTTGCCGGACACGACGGGGAAGTCGAGGGCGAGGCACGCCTCGCCGATGCCCTTGAGGCAGCCGACGAGCTGGCCCATGACCTCGGGCTTCTCGGGGTTGCCGAAGTTCAGGTTGTCGGTGATGGCGAGCGGCGTCGCGCCCACCGCCGTGAGGTTACGCCAGGCTTCCGCCACGGCCTGCCGGCCGCCCTCGACGGGGTCGGCCTCGCAGTAGCGCGGCGTCACGTCGGCGGTCATGGCGAGGCCCTTGGGGCCGTCCTCGACGCGGACGATGGCGGCGTCCCCGCCGGGCTTCTGCACGGTGTTGCCGCCGATGAAGTGGTCGTACTGCTCGTAGACCCAGCGCTTCGAGGACAGGTCCGGCGAGCCGATGAGGCGCTTCAGGGCCTCGGCGCTGCCGACCGTCTCGGGCACGTCCGAGGCCAGGACCACGGGCTGGTGGGTGTTGGCGATGTGCGGCCGATCGTAGAGGGGGGCCTCGTCGCCGAGTTCCTTGATCGGCAGATCGGCCATGACGACGCCGTCGTGCTTGACCACGAAGCGAAGCGTATCGGTGGTGTGGCCGATGATCGCGAAGTCGAGCCCCCACTTCACGAAGATGGCTTCCGCCTCCGCCTCCATGCCGGGCTTGAGAACCATGAGCATGCGCTCTTGGCTCTCCGACAGCATCATCTCGTAGGCGGTCATGCCGGCCTCGCGGGCCGGCACCTTCTCGATGTGAAGTTCGACGCCGAGGTCGCCCTTGGCGCCCATCTCGACGGCCGAGCAGGTGAGGCCCGCCGCCCCCATGTCCTGGATGGCGATGACGGCGCCCGAGGCCATGAGCTCGAGGCAGGCTTCGAGGAGCAGCTTCTCCGCGAAGGGATCGCCGACCTGCACGGTGGGGCGCTTCGACTCGGACGCATCGTCGAACTCGGCCGAGGCCATGGTGGCACCGTGGATGCCGTCGCGGCCGGTCTTCGAGCCAAGATAGACGATGGGGTTTCCGACGCCCGTGGCCGCCGCGTAGAAGATCGCGTCGGTGCGGGCGAGGCCCACCGCCATGGCGTTGACGAGGATGTTGCCGTCGTAGCGCGGATGGAAGCCCATGAGGCCGCCCACCGTCGGCACGCCGAAGGAGTTGCCGTAGCCGCCGATGCCGGCCACCACGCCCGAGACGAGGTGGCGGGTGCGCGGATGATCGGGCGAGCCGAACCGCAGGGCGTTGAGGGCCGCGATCGGTCGCGCGCCCATCGTGAACACATCGCGAAGAATGCCGCCGACGCCGGTCGTCGCGCCCTGGTAGGGCTCGATGAAGCTCGGGTGGTTGTGGCTCTCCATCTTGAACACGCAGGCGAGCCCGTCGCCGATGTCGATGACGCCCGCGTTCTCGCCCGGCCCCTGGATCACCCAGGGCGCCTTGGTCGGCAGGCCGCGCAGGTGTTTGCGCGAGGACTTGTACGAGCAGTGCTCGTTCCACATGGCCGAGACGATGCCGAGCTCGGTCAGCGTCGGGTCGCGCCCGATGAGGCCGCGGAAGCGCTCGTACTCGTCGGGCGTCAGGCCGTGCTGACGCACGAGTTCGGGGGTGATCGGAACATCGTTACGGAACATGCGAACCCTCTCGACACGATTCCTCGCAAGGCCATCCGGCCCGCGCGTCCGTCTCGGTCGTGACGGCTCTAGAGGGTTAGGGCGCGCCCTGGCAACCCGAACCCGCATCGCGCCGGTGCGGGGCACTCACGCGACGGGGTATTCATCGAGGACGCGCGCCTTGGGATGCGCGGCCGTGCTGCGCCAGCGCCGGAGGGCGGCGTGGACCGGCTCGGGGCCGGCCACGAAGGCGACGTAGTCGAAGGCTTGGCTGTCGCGGCTCGACATCAGAAGCTGGAAATGCATGCGGAACAGGTTCCACTTGCGCCGCTTGAGGATGCGTTTCTCGATGAGGTCCTCGATGCGGACGTGGATCTCCACGGGCCTGTGCGCGGCCGGGGCGGGGAGGCGCGATGCGCTCAAGGGGTTGCGCTTATGGATGGACAGCCAATCCCATTTCGCGCGTACGTCGAGCCAGCCGATGGCCTCGCAGGCGGCGACGCGGGCGAGCGACGCCCGCACGGCGGCGGCGCGGGGATCGAGGGTGATCCACGGAATCACGCTGCCGATGCTGACGAACGAGATCGGCGTCCCGCGTCGGCCGAACTCGGGATCGCGGGCGAGCACCCGGTCGAGGGCCTCGAGCCCGAGAAAGCTTGACGACGAATGGCCGATGACCACGATCTCGCTCGCCCCGCCCTCCGCAGCCCGGATCACGTCGGCGAAGGCGTCGAGGCGCCGGCTCATCCGCGTCTCGACGCCACTGGCGTGGTCGTGCGTGAAGGCGGTGTCGTCGACGAGATGGGCGACATAGAACGGTCTGCCCCGCGTCACCGCCATGAGCCCGGCCAAGATCGCGTAGGCGAGGACCGGCACCGCGAGGCCACGGCCGAGGCTGGCCCAGGGGCCGGCCGGCAAGGGCAGCAGACCGGCGAGCCCGAAGGCGGCGCCGAGGCTGAGGGCGACGAGGGCGAGATAGATGAGGTGGACGCCGACGATCACCCGGGCGAACCGCCGGGCCTCCTGACGGAAGCGCCGAAGGTAGCCCGAACGCCAGAGACGCCACCACAGGACCGGCACGGCGAGGAGCCGGCGCGCATTGCCGCGGGGAAACCGGGCGGCGACGATGTCGTCCCAGCGCAGCAGGGTATAGCGGATCTCGGCGCCGTCGGCCGAGACGCGCCAGTCGAGGCGCAGGCCGTCGGGCGACCGCGCGGAATCGCCGACGGTGATCGCCATGCCGCGCCGGGTGGCGGTGAGGCGGCTCTCGCGGCGAAACAGCCCCCAGTACGTCTCGGGCGGGCGCGGGTCGAAACCCGGCATGTAGAAGACCTGACGCGGCCGGGTCTCGGCTGAGGGCGTTTCGTCTGAGATGGGGCGGTCCGTCCGGTGATGCGTCGGGGACGCTGTGCGACGGTCGCGACGGCGACCGCCTCCGTCCCTACACGATCCGGATCAGATCCGACGAGTGCCAAACCGCATCAGGCCGATCCGGCGGGGGCGTGCGAGAGGAACTCGGCGATGGTCTCGACGAAGCGCGCTCCGTAGGCCTCGCGCTTGCGCTCGCCGACCCCGTGGACCGTGCGCAGGGCGTAGAGATCGACGGGTTTGGAGCGCGCCATCTCGATGAGGGTGCGGTCGGGAAACACCATGAAGGCCGCGATGCCCTCCGCCCGGGCGATGGTCGCGCGCAGGCCCCGCAGATGCTGGAACAGCGCCTCCGTGGCCGGATCGAGATCGAGGCTCGCCTCGTCGCGGGCGGCGGCGCGCTTGCGGTCGCGCGGCTCGGCCACCTTGGGCTCGGGGTCGGGGCGCATCTGAATGGTCTCGCGGCCGAACAGGATCGCCTCGCCCTTGTCGGTGAGCGAGAGACCGCCGAAACCGTCGCCGTTTTCGGATACGGCGCCCGCCGCGAAGAGCTGGCGCAACATGGCACGCCACGCCGCCACGGGCTTGTCGGCCCCGACGCCGAAGGTCTTCAAGGCCGTGTGGCCGTTGCGGCGGATCGGATCGGACTCCTTGCCGTGGACCACGTCGCAGACATAGGCCGCTCCGAAACGCTGGCCGGTGCGGACGATGGCCGAGAGCAGCTTCTGGGCCGGAACCGTGGCATCGACGAGGGAGATGCCCGAGCGGCAGAGATCGCACCGCCCGCAGGGCTCGCTCGCCTCGCCGAAGTAACTCAGGAGGGACTGGCGACGGCAGGTGGCGCCCTCGCACAGGGCGATCATCGCCTCGAGCTTGCGCCGCTCGACGCGGCGGCGCTCGTCCGGCACCTCCTTCTCGTCGATCTGGCGACGGCGCAGCGACATGTCGTCGAGGCCGTAGATGGTGAGCGTGTCGGCGGGCAGGCCGTCGCGCCCGGCGCGGCCGATCTCCTGATAATATCCCTCGACGTTGGACGGCATGTCGGCGTGGCAGACGAAGCGCACGTCGGGCTTGTTGATGCCCATGCCGAAGGCGACGGTGGCGGTCATCACCACCCCGTCCTCCTGCAGGAACGTGTCCTGGTTCTTCATGCGCGTGCCCTGGTCGAGGCCGGCATGGTAGGGCAGGGCGTTGAAGCCGTCCTTGGCGAGGCTCTCGGCGAGTTGCTCCGTGCGCTTACGCGAGGAACAGTAGATGATCCCGCTCTCCGAGCGCCGGTGCTTGAGGAAGCGCTCGATCTGCCGGGTGGGATTGTCCTTCGGCACGAAGGTCAGGCGGATGTTCGGCCGGTCGAAGGAATGGACGAACGCCTTGAGCTCGCGGCCCGCCGGAAATAGCCGCTCGGTGATGTCGGCCCGCGTCGCCTTGTCGGCGGTCGCCGTCAGCGCCACGGTCTGGACGTTGCCCAGCGCCTCGCGGGCGCGGGCGAGGTCGCGGTATTCGGGCCGGAAATCGTGACCCCATTGCGAGACGCAGTGGGCCTCGTCCACGGCGAGGCGCCGGACGCCTGCGCCCCGCAGGGCATCCATCAGCCCTTCCATCATCAGCCGCTCGGGCGAGACGAACAGGAGCCTGAGGTCGCCGGCGCGGATCTGGCGCCAGGTCTCGCGCGCCGTCGCCTCGGGCACGGAGGAGTTGAGGGTCGCCGCCGCGACGCCGAAGCCGAGCATCTGCTGCACCTGGTCGTGCATCAGGGCGATGAGGGGCGAGACCACCACGGTGAGGGAGGATTCGACGAGGGCGGGCAACTGGTAGGTCATCGACTTGCCCGAGCCCGTGGGCATCACGGCGAACACGTCGGTGCCGTCGAGAACCGAGCCGATGACCTCGTCCTGGCCGGGGCGGAAATCGTCGTAGCCGAAGGTCTTTTTCAACGCGGCGCGGGCCTCGTCGAGACGGCTTGTCATCGCGAACCTTGGGTGGGAATTCCGGGGGACGGCTCGAGGGGCCGGCGTCTTGATCGGGCGATGTGTAGACACTAGCATCGTCCCGTCTACACGGGAGCGATCCTAATGCCTCTCAACATCCGAAGCGAGGAGGTGAATCGCCTCGCGGAGAAAGTGGCGGCCCTGGCCCGGGTCAGCAAGACCGAAGCGGTGCGGATCGCCCTGGTGCGGGAAGTGGAGCGGTTGGAGGCAAAACCGTCCCTGCTGGAACGGATGCGACCGATCCAGGACGCGTTGGAGCCCTATCCCAAAACCGATCTTGCTGCGGACAAGGCTTTCTACGACAGCTTGTACGAGGATTCCTGATGTTCCTCGACGCCTCCGCCATCGTGGCGATCCTGGCGCGCGAATCGGGTTTCGAACGGCTGATCGAGCGGGTCGAGGCCGCGTCGCCGTTGTGGACGTCCGGTCTCTCCGTGCTCGAAGCCGTGCTCGCCCTCCATCGGATCAAGGGGGCCCCGATCCCGGTCGCACAGGAAGCGGTCGAGACCTTCCTCGCGCAAGCCTCCGTCAGTCTCGTTCCCGTGGCCGAGCCGGAAACGCACGAGGCTGTTTCGGCCTATGCCCGATACGGCAAGGGGCAGGGTCATCCGGCCCAACTCAATCTCGGCGATTGCTTCTCCTACGCCTGCGCCCGAACGAAGCGCGTCCCGTTGCTGTTCGTCGGCAACGACTTTTCCCGAACCGACATTCCGTCCGCCCTCGCCTGAGCGTCACCGCGTCGCGATGGCGACCGCCGCACCCGCCATCACCGTCCCGGCGCCGCGATTGATCGCCCGCCGCGCGCGCTGCGAAGTGAAGACCCGTCGGGCACGGGCCGCAGCCCCGGCATAGGCGGAGAGGATGCTGCTCAGGACGACGATGATGGTCGCGCCCATCGCGGCGAAGCCGGACGCGCTCAAGCGATCGAGATCGATCACACCCGGCAGGAGAGCAAGGAAGAACAGGATCACCTTCGGGTTGCCGAGGGTGAGGACGAGACCGCCGACGAACAGGCGCATCCGGCCCTCGTCGTCCATGGGCCTGGTCTCGATGGGCGCCACGGGCGCGGTCCAGGCTTTCCAGGCGAGAACCGCGAGATACGCGGCACCAGCGTATTTCAGGACCACGAACGCGGCGGCCAGGGACTGGGCGACGAAGGCCATGCCGGCCGCCGCCACGCCGAACCAAACGAGGTCGCCCACGACGAAACCGGCGATGAAGGCCGCGATGCCGCCCGTCCCGCGCGCCAGCACCCGCGCCACGAGGGCGGCGATGCCGGGACCGGGCGAGGCCACCGCCACGGCGTAGAGGCCGGCAAACAGGAGGAGATTCGCGATCGACATGGCTCGTCCCGGCGGTTCAGGGCGCGGCGACGCGCCCATCGACGATCCTGACCATGTCGGCGCGCCCTTCGAGTTCCGAGAAGAGAGCCGGATCGGCCCCCGTCATCCAGACCTGACCCGAGAGGGCGTCGAGGGCATCGAACAGACCGGCCCGGCGGCGCGGATCGAGGTGTGCGGCGACCTCGTCGAGGAGGACGAGGGGCGCGATCCCGCACATGGCCTGGACGAGACGGGCATGGGCCAGCACCAGGCCGATGAGGAGCGCCTTCTGCTCGCCCGTGGAGGCGGTGGCGGCGGGCACGTCCTTGGGGCCGTGGCGCACCACGAGGTCGCTGGTCTGCGGGCCGCTGAGGGTGCGCCCGGCGGCGCGGTCGCGGGCGCGGCCGTGGCGCAGGGCCAGGCGGAAGCGGTCCTCGGCCTCCAGGGCCGGCCAGACGGCCACGAGGTCGTCGAGATCACCTTCGAGCCGCAGGGCCGCCCATGGGAACGGCTGGGCGTCGTCGCGGCTCTCCGCGATCAGCCGATCGAGGCGTTCGGTGGTCTCGCGCCGGGCCAGGGCCACGGCGACCCCGAGTTCGGCCACCTCGCGCTCGATTGCGTCGAGCCATTGCCCGTCGCTCGGCCGTTCCTCCAGGAGGCGGTTGCGCGAGCGCAGGGCCCGCTCCAGGGCGTTGACCCGTGCGCCGTGGGCCGCGTCCACGGCGAGGACCAGACGGTCGAGGAAGCGGCGGCGGTCGCCGGCCGGCCCCCGGAACAGGCCGTCGAAGTCGGGGGTCAGCCACACCACCCGCAGGAACTCGGAGAACGCCACGGGAGAGGGCGCCGTGGCCCCGTCGATCCGGCACAGGCGCGCGGCGCGTCCGTCGAGGCCCGGCGGTTCGTAGCCGGTGCCGACCCGATGCTCGCCCACGCCCGCCGCCAGGGTCATGGACACGGCAAAGCCACCCGCGCCCCCGATGCGGGCCATGCCGGCGAGATCGGCCCGGCGCAGGCCCCGCCCCGGCGAGAACAGGGAGACGGCCTCGAGCAGATTGGTCTTGCCGGCGCCGTTCTCGCCGACGAGGGCCACGAAGCGGCGGCCCACGACGAGGTCGAGGTCGGCGTGGTTGCGGAAGTCGCGACAGATCAGGCGAGTGAGGCGAAGGCCTCGCTCCGCCGACCCGTCTTCGGGCGTCATCTCGGTGGGAAGGGACGAAACGGTCGCGATCACACCCGCATCGGCATCAGAACGTAGAGCGCGGGCGCGCCCTCGCGGTCCTGGATCAGGGTCGGCGAACCCGGATCGGCGAGCTTGAACAGGGCAGTGTCGCCCTCAAGCTGGCCGGTGATGTCGAGGAGATAGCGGGCGTTGAAGCCGATATCGAGGGCGGGCGCGTCGTAATCGACGTCGAGCTCCTCCGTGGCGCTGCCGGAATCCGGGTTGTTGACGGAGAGGGCGAGGCGCCCCTCCTGCACGGCGAGCTTCACCGCGCGGCCGCGCTCGGACGAGATGGTCGAGACGCGATCCACGGCGCGGGCGAACTGATCGCGCTCCACGGTGAGGAACTTGTCGTTCCCGGCCGGGATCACCCGCTGGTAATCCGGGAAGGTGCCGTCGATGAGCTTGGAGATCAGCACCACGCCGCTGGCGAAGCGGAAGCGGATCTTGGCCGCCGACAGGTCGATCTCGACGCCCTCGCCGCCATCCTCCACGAGCTTGATGATCTCGGCCACTGCCTTGCGCGGCACGATGACGCCCGGCATGTCGCGGCTGCCGTCCGGCGCCTCGATCTCGACGCGGGCGAGGCGGTGGCCGTCGGTGGCCACGGCCCGCATCTTCAAGGAGCCCTCGGACTCGATGGTGTGGAGGTAGATGCCGTTGAGATAATAGCGCGTCTCCTCCGTGGAGATGGCGAACTGCGTCTTCTCGATGAGGCGCTTGAGGTCGGCCGCCGCGAGGGTGAAGCGGTTCGGCAGCTCGCCGGCGGCGAGATCGGGAAAATCCCCCTCCGGCAGGGCCCCGAGGGAGAAGCGCGAGCGCCCCGAGCGGATCGTCATCTGCCCGCTCTCGCCACTGGTCTCCAGGGAGACCTGGGCACCGTCGGGCAATTTGCGCACGATGTCGTAGATCACGTGCGCCGGGACCGTGGTGGCGCCGGCATCCGCGACATCGGCGGGGATCGTCTCCGTCACCTCGATGTCGAGGTCGGTGGCGCGCAGTTCCAGGCCCGACGGACCGCCGCGCAGGAGCACGTTGGACAGGATCGGAATCGTGTTGCGACGTTCGACCACGCGGTGCACGTGGCCGAGCGAACGAAGGAGGGCCGCGCGCTCGACAGTGACTCTCATGGCAAAAACTCGTGGTCGCAGGAGAATGTCGCCTGAGCCGGCGCCGCACGAGGACGGGCTCAGGAGCCGAGCGGCTCAGTGGCCGAGCAACTTGGCGAAGGGCTTCACCGAACGCAAGTGCGAGATCGCGGTGATTCGGGGATGACGTCGCCCCGTGGATGGCGATCCACGGGGCGGGGCGCGATCAATCCTGCAGCATCCGCTTCAGGAGCTCGACTTCGTCATTGAGGACGTTGTCCTCGCCGATGAGCTTGTCGATCTTGCGCACGGCGTGGAGCACCGTGGTGTGGTCGCGCCCGCCGAAGCGTCGGCCGATCTCAGGAAGCGAGCGCAGGGTGAGGACCTTCGACAGGTACATGGCGATCTGACGCGGCTTGACCACGGCGGCCGTGCGCCGCTCCGACAGGATGTCCGAGCGCGAGACGTTGTAGCGCGACGCGACGAGCTTCTGGATGTCCTCGATCTTGATGCGCTTGGGCTCGCGGTTCTTCACGAGGTCGCGGATCGCGGCCTCCGCCGTCTCCATGGTGACGACGGCTCCCGTGAGGGTCGCATGCGCCAGCAGGCGGTTCACGGCGCCTTCGAGGTCGCGGCCGTTGGCCGTGATCGATCGGGCGACGTAGGTCGCCACCGTGGGCGAGACCTCGAAGCTCGGATGCGAGACCTGCACGGCGGCCAGGCGGGCCGAGAGGATCGAGGTACGCAGCTGCTCGTCGAGGGTGCCGATTTCGACGACGAGGCCGCCGGCGAGACGCGAGCGCACCCGCTCTTCCAAGGCCTCGAGTTCCGCCGGCGGCCGGTCGGAGGCAACGACGACCTGGCGGCCGGCATCGATCAGGGCATTGAGAGTGTGGCCGAACTCGGCCTGGATCGACTTGCCCTGGATGAACTGCACGTCGTCGAGGATGAGAAGATCGATGGCCCGCAGGCGCTCCTTGAAGGCGAGGGCGTTCTGGGTCTTCAGGGCGTTGACGAAGCCGTACATGAAACGATCGGCGGTGAGGTAGATCACCCGACGGCCGGAATCGCGCGCGGCATGGCCGATGGCGTGGAGGAGGTGGGTCTTGCCGAGGCCCACCCCGGCATGGAGATAGAGCGGATTGTAGAGTGCGCCCTGGCCGTCGTGGCGGGCCACGCGCTCACCGGCCGCATGAGCCAGGGCGTTGGAGCGACCGACCACGAAGCTCGCGAAGGTGAGGCGGTTGTCGAGGGGTGCGCCGTTGAGGTCGCCGGGGGCGCTCTCCGTCCGGGCCGGGGCGGGGGCGTCGGATTCGCTCTCGTTCGGAGCCTGCATCCCGGCCCCGGCGGCCTGGAGCCGGGCGAGGGGGCTCGGCGATGCCATGGGTTTCGGCGCGGCGCCGGCAGCGGCGGCGGCCGGACGGGCCGCGGCGGGGCCACGCACCGACACGTCGATGCGCGTGACCTCCTCGACTTCGCTGCGGAAGGTGTTCAGCACCCGGTCGAGGTAGTGGGACTCGATCCAGCTCTTGAGGAAGCGCGTGGGCACCGTGAGGCGCGCCGTCCCGCCGGACACCTCCAGCAACTCGAGCCGCGCGAACCAGCTCGCGAACACGTCCTCGCCCAGTTCCGCCCGCAGGCGGCGCTTTACCCGTGCCCAGGCGGCGACCGGATCGGTGCCACTCACGCCGCTCATGGCCGCCTCGGCGCCGCCGGACGCGCTACCCTCGACATGCATCATCATTCTCCTCGCGCCGAGAGCGGAAAGCCGCCATCGGAACGTACGCACACTTGACTGACGTCGCGCCCCGCGAGCCATTCGCGGGACCCAGATGTTCACGCCGAAGTCAACTGACTTGCGGCGCTTCGTGTCGATGAAACCAGCCTATCAACAATAAGCTACGGTTCTCCTAACAACGGGACTAACGGGGATAGCGAAATAAGCACCTATCGCGACCTGGGTTTGGGCAACCGAGTCGAACGAGGGAGCCGAGCTTGTGCACGATTCACGCTCGACTCGTACATGCGCGGTGTTTGTCGGGTTTTCTCAAGCGATCGTTAAGTTACACTTGGCGTTAAGACTCGACAACACGGCAGATTCCGGATCATCGTTAACGCAACACTGCGGCGGATGACGGGCGACCGCACCACACCGGGACAGGCCGGGCCGGGGCCCGAGCGCAGCCGAACGGCGCCCCGCGGCGGGACCTGCGGACGCCGGGCGATCGGACGGCCGAAAACGAAGAAAGCCCGGCATCGCTGCCGGGCTTTCTTCGCAATGGGTCCTGAGGACGAAGGTGTTAGGCGGCGAGCGCCTTGACCCGAGCCGCGAGGCGCGAGACCTTCCGGGACGCGTTGTTCTTGTGCACGATGCCGTGCTGGGCGGCCCGCATGATCTCGGGCTCGGCTTCGCGCAGGGCGGTCAGCGCCGTGGACTGGTCGCCACCGGCGATGGCTTCCTCGACCTTGCGGACGAAGGTGCGCATGCGGCTGCGACGCGAGCGGTTGACGGCGGTCCGCTTCGCGATCTTGCGGGTCATTTTCTTGGCCGACACGGTGTTGGCCATGGGGCATCCTCATCACGTTTGAGGCGATCCCGACGAGCCCGCAGGCCAGAGTGTCGTATGATCGCGCGCAGGTTGTTCGGGCAATGGCGAAGCCGACGGGCAGAACTGACCGCGACCGTCGGCAATCCGCGCTCTATAGCCACGCGTCGCCGATCCGTCAACGCAACGGTCGCGGGCAAGCGTCATGGGGCCGTCTTCCGCTTGATCGGCGCGCGCGCCGCGCGAGATGATCCGGTCCGGATCACGCGCGGGAGGAACGATGACGCGGGACTCACACGGCGAGCGGATCGCACGTCATCGCCCGCCTTCCGGCATGGCGAGCCCACGCTTCTCCGGCATCGCGAGCTTCATGCGGCTGCCCGTCCTCGACCCCGCCGAGGCTCCGGGCCGGATCGACATCGGCCTCGTCGGGATTCCATTCGACGGGGCCACCACCAACCGCCCCGGAGCGCGCCTCGGGCCGCGCGGCGTGCGCGAAGCCTCGACCGGCACGCGGGCGCTCAACGCGGCGACGGGGGTGGCTCCCTACGACCTCGCGGCCTGCGCCGACCTCGGCGACGTCTGCGTCAACCCCATCGACGTTGCCGCGACGGCCCGGCGGATCGAGGACTTCTATACCCCGCTGGCTGCCGCCGGCATCGTACCCCTGTCGGTGGGCGGCGACCATTTCGTGACCTACCCGGTCCTGCGGGCGCTCGGCCGCCACAGGCCCGTGGGGCTCGTCCATATCGACGCTCACAGCGACACCGACGACGGACAGTACGACGGCAGCCGGATGACGCACGGAACGCCGTTCCGCCGGGCCATAGAGGACGGTGTCCTCGATCCGACGCGGATGATCCAGATCGGCCTGCGCGGCAGCATCGACGCCGCCGACGAACTCGACTGGGCCCGGGAGAGGGGCGTGCGGATCGTCCCCATGGAGGCGGTGATGGCGCGCGGCCTGCCGGAAGTCGCGGCCGAGGCGCTCGCCGTCGTCGGCGGGGGGCCGGCCTATCTCAGCTTCGACATCGACGCCCTCGATCCGGCCTACGCCCCCGGCACCGGCACCCCGGAGATGGGCGGATTCACGAGCCGGGAAGCGCTGTTCCTCGTGCGGGCCTTGAGCGGCCTCGACCTCGTGGGAGCCGATCTCGTCGAGGTCGCCCCCCCCCTCGATCCCTCCGGTCTCACGGCGCTCGCCGGCGCCACCCTGACCTTCGAGATCCTGTGCCTCCTCGCCCGCGCCGTCGCGGACCGCCGCGCCCAAGCCGCCGCGGTTGACGCCGACGCATCCGGCGCAGACCCTGCGGCGGACGATTCGTGAAAGGCAACGGCTTGGATTCCGAGATCACGCTCTACCATGCGCCCAATACCCGCTCGACGGGGGTGCGCATTCTCCTGGCGGAACTCGACGCGCCGCACCGGCTGCACGTTCTGAATATGAAGGCCGGCGAGCACCGCGAGCCGGCCTTCCTCGCCGTCAATTCCATGGGGAAGGTGCCGGCCCTCACCCGGGGCGACGCCGTCGTGACCGAGCAGGCGGCGATCTACCTCTACCTCGCGGACCTGTTTCCGGGCGCCAACCTCGCCCCCGCCATCGACGATGCGCTGCGCGGGCCGTATCTGCGCTGGATGGTCTATTACGGGTCGAGCTTCGAGCCGGCGGTCATCGATCGGGCGCTCCAGCGCGAGGCGGGCCCGCGCGCCATGTCGGCCTACGGCGACTTCGACACGGTGATGGCGACGTTGCTGGGGGCGCTGGCGAAGGGACCGTATCTCCTCGGGGATCGCTTCAGCGCCGCCGATATCCTCTGGGGCACGGCCCTCGGCTGGACCACGAGCTTCAAGCTCGTGCCCGAGCATCCGACGATCCGGGACTACATCGCCCGCGTCAACAGTCGGCCCGCCGCTACTCGGATCGCCGCGGAAGACGCCGCCCTATCGGATGCGCACGCGGCAGCCCAGGCGCAGACCTGATCGTTTCCCGCCCCAACGCGCGATCAGCCCGGGGGCAGGGCGGGAACGGCCTGGGACACCACCTCGGCGGCGGGCTTCGGGGCCTTCTCGACGGCGCCGAAGGTGGCGAAGAGATGCATGCCGACCACGGGCGCGAAGACGAGGCTCATCATCACCGCCATGATCAGGGCGACGTTGGCGTCGCGCGCCGCCTTGGCGCGGACGGGCTTGCCGGACGATTTTGCAGTGGCCAGGCGCCGGGCGGCGGGCAGACGAAACTCAGTCGGAAGACGGATGTTCGTGCGGAAACCGACCGGGCGAAAAACGGCCGGGAAGGACGAAAGCTTCAAGACGGTCATGGGCTCACCTCGTTCGACCGGCCACCGGGGGCCGATCGCGGGCGAACCCGATCCAGAGATCAGGCCTGGCGCACGCGGACGGCCGAAGACGGCACGGTCCATCGACTACTGTCGCTGGGCATTGGGTCAGTCAGGTCCTATGGAGCCGCACGACCGGCGCGGAGCGGAGTCGTGGGCGACGCCGAAATGATGCCGGGGGACGGGTTAGTCAAGCCTTAACGCGCGGCGCGGGACATTGGGTCCGCAGGTATTTACCGCACTGCGTCACGCGGGCAGCAACGCGGCGAACCGCGCGACGAGGCGGCGCCCGACCTCGTCCTTGTCGAGGGTCGGCCAGGTCTCGACGGAGCCGTCGCGCCCGACGAGATGAACGGTGTTCGTCAAGCCCCCCATCACCCCGCCGGAGGCCGAGACGTCGTTGGCGACGAGGAGATCGCATCCCTTGCGGGCGATCTTCCGGCGGGCATTGGCCAGCACGTCGTCGGTCTCGGCGGCGAAGCCCACTACGAGGGTCGGGCGGTCGCTCGACCGGGCCGCGATGGTGGCGAGGATGTCGGGGTTCTCGACGAGGACCAGGGGTGCCGGATCGCCGCCGTCCTTCTTGATCTTGTTGGCGCCGACGGAAGCGGGGCGCCAGTCGCCGACGGCGGCGGTGAACACGGCGATGTCCGCCGGCAGGGCCGTCTCCACCGCCGCCAGCATGGCGCGGGCGGTCTCGACGGCGATCACCCGCACCCCGGCCGGGTCCGGGATCTGAACGGGACCGGACACCAGGGTGACCTCGGCTCCCGCCGCCGCCGCCGCCGCCGCGATGGCGTGCCCCTGGCGGCCCGAAGAACGGTTGGCGAGGTAGCGCACGGGGTCGATGGGCTCGTGGGTCGGACCGGAGGTGACGAGGACACGGCGCCCCGCGAGGGGCCTAGCAGGGTTCTGCGGCCGCCCGGCAAGGAAGCCGAAGCCAGAGCCCGCGTCGTCCCCCGCCAGCATCGCCTCCACGGCGTCGGCGATCTCGGCGGGTTCGGCGAGGCGCCCGGGGCCGAACTCGGCCTCAGCCATGGCTCCATCGTTGGGGCCGACGACGTGGACGCCATCCCCCTTCAGAGTCGCGAGGTTGCGCCGGGTCGCCGGGTGCTGCCACATCCGCACGTTCATGGCCGGGGCGATGAGGATCGGCAGGGTGGTGGCGAGGAGCACCGTGGCGGCGAGATCCGAGGCCTCGCCCGTGGCCATCCGGGCCATCAGGCTCGCGGTGGCGGGCGCCACCACGATGGCGTCGGCGTCGCGGGCGAGCTTGATGTGGCCGATATCGGCCTCCTCCGCCCGGTCGAACAGGTCCGTATGGGCGCGCTCGCCGGCGAGAGCCGCGGCGGCGAGGGGCGTCACGAATTCCTGGGCCCCCTTCGTCAGGAGCGGGCGCACCTGGGCCCCGCGCTCGCGCAGGCGGCGGATGAGGTCGAGGGCCTTGTAGGCCGCGATGCCGCCGCCGATCACGAGGAGGATACGGCGGTTCTGGAGCGGACGGGTCATGGAGCACTCATCGGGCCTGACGGGCCCCAAGGCCCGACCCGCTCCATACACCCGAACCGCCCCTGATGCAGGCCGCGTCAGGCCGGCGGACGCGGGGCTTGAGCGAGGCGGGCCGGAGCGTGGACGGCCCCCATGGACTGAGCCATCTCGGCGGCGGTCAAACCGGCGCCGTCGCGCCGGTCCGGATCGGCGCCGTGGGCCAGCAGCAGATCGATCATCTCGATCCGGTCGAACATCGCCGCCGTCATGAGGGCCGTGCGGGAGCCGTCGCCGGTGCCGTCCACGAGGGCGCCGTGGGCGAGCAGCAGTTCGGCCATGGCGCGGTCACCCTTGAACGCGGCGCCGGCCAGCGGCGTCTGGCCCCGGTCATTGGCGAGTTCGGGATCGCCGCCGTGTTCGAGGATCGCCCGCGCGGTCTCGGCCTGCCCATTGTAGGCGGCGAGCATGAGCAGGCTGTCGCCCTTGTCGTTGCGCAGATTGGCCGGCAAACCCTGGCCGAACAGGTCGGCGAGTTCCTGCGTGTGCCCGAGGCGGGCGAACTGGAAGACTTTCCCGGCGAAGGCGAGGGTCGCGTCGTCGAGTTCGGGCTTTTCGGGGTTTTGCGGCTGCATCGGGGTCCGTCCGGTCGGTGATCCGGACGTCATCTGGGCTTTGCCCCCCGGCCTGTCCAGCCGGGGGGCGATCGCGAGCCGCCTACGGGATCACCCGCTCGGCCCGCAACCGCGAAAACAGGTCGAAGAAGGCGTCGTCGCTCGGCTGGTAGTCGAGGAAGCCGAGGCGGCGGCTG
This sequence comes from Methylobacterium adhaesivum, assembly GCF_022179065.1. Classification (GTDB taxonomy): domain Bacteria; phylum Pseudomonadota; class Alphaproteobacteria; order Rhizobiales; family Beijerinckiaceae; genus Methylobacterium; species Methylobacterium adhaesivum. The sequence continues at coordinate 68,032 of NZ_BPQD01000017.1, read as the reverse complement.
CGGCTCATGTCGGTGACGACCTCGATGGGCCGGCCGAGATCCGCATCCGTGTGCCAAGCCGAGGCGAGGCGGTCGAGGTCCGGCTCCACGAGGCCGTGCCGGCCGGCGAGTTCGCGCCAGAGGGGAGCGGCCCCCGTCATCTGCTGCTCGAGAGGCATCGCCTCCCCCGAATAGGGCGCGGGCGAGACCCCGAACCACTCCGCGATACGGCCCCACATCCACGACCACCGGAAGACGTCGCCGTTCACGACGTTGAACGCGCGGTCGGCGGCGGCCTTCGTGGTGGAGGCCCAGGCGAGGTGGCGGGCGAGCAGCCGGGCGTCGGTGACGTCGGTGAGGCCGTTCCATTGCTGGGGCGAGCCTGGAAACGCGAACGGCCGCCCGGTCTCGCGGCACAGGGTGGCGTAGGCGGCCAGGGTCACGCCCATGTTCATGGCGTTGCCGAGGGCATAGCCCACGATGGTGTGGGGCCGGTGCACGCTCCAGGAGAAGCCGCGTCGGGCCGCCGCCGCGAACACCTCGTCCTCCTGCACGTAGTAGAAGTTCTCGACCGGCAGGCGGTCCTGGTCCTCGCGGAACGGGGTCTGGGGCAGGGTGCCTTTGCCGTAGGCCTCGAAGGGCCCGAGATAGTGCTTCAGCCCCGTCACCAGGGCGACGTGCGTCAGGGGCGCGTGGTCCAGGGCGCCGAGGAGGTTACGGACCATGGCGCCGTTCACGCGGCAATTCTCCGCCTCCGTCGCCTGACGCATCCAGGTGGTGATGAACACGTGGGTCGGCTGCAGGTCCGTCAGGGCCGTCGCGAGGGAGGCCGGATCGGTGAGATCGGCGACCACGGGAGTGACGCCTGCGATGTCCACGGGCCGGCGGGCGAGGCCGTGGACCTGCCAACCCGTCTCCACGAGGTGGCGGGCGAGGTTGTTGCCGACGATGCCGCTAGCACCGGCGATGAGGGCCGTTCCCGTCATGAATTCAGAACTCCGTCGCCGCGAAGGCGGCGCGAGGACTTAACGGCCTCGACGGCGGGCCGTTCGCTCGCGCGTTCGAGCCATGCGTAGAGCGCAGGGACGAGGGCACTGCGGCGGGGAGGGCGTTCGTGCGGATCGGGAGCGACGAGACCCTTCCCGCCTCAGTGGGAAAGGCCCATATCTACCCGTATGGCCGCCCCGAAAAAACCGCGCTCCTCGACCGTCACGGAGGTTTCGACCGCCGCGGGTTCGAAGTCCAGGGGAGCACCCCGGGCATCGAAACCCGAGCTTCAGCCCCTCGACGAACATCTCGCCGCCCTACTCAGCCCGGCGCTGAACCGGAACCGTCTGCCGGTGGTGGAGAACACTCCGCCGGCCGCGCCGGAGCGGCCCGGACGCCCGAAGAAAGCGGCTTCGAAACGCGAAAAGGAGTCGGCCAAGGGCTTCGGCGAGGCGCCGCAGGCGGCGTTCAGCCACGACGCGGCCGAGGTCGACCCGCGCCTTGCCCAGGCCCTCGGCCTCACCCCGCCCGAGGACGGTCCGCTCCCGGAGGGACTGGTTCCGGAGGGACTCGCGGAGGATGGCAACACGTCGCTCGCCACCGATGGGGTGTCGGCCACGGTGGACGCTCTGTCGCGGCTGCTCACCGAGGGCAATCCCCTGTTCAAGGACGGGAAGAACTGGACGCCGCACCGCCCGGAGCGGCCGAAGAAGTCCGAGGGCGGCAAGCCGTTCCGCCTGCAATCCGAGTTCGAACCGGCGGGCGACCAGCCCCGCGCCATCGCCGAACTCGTGGACGGGGTGAAGAAATCCGAGCGCGATCAGGTGCTGCTCGGCGTCACCGGCTCGGGCAAGACCTTCACCATGGCCAAGGTCATCGAGGAGACCCAACGCCCGGCCCTGATCCTCGCACCGAACAAAACCCTGGCGGCGCAGCTCTACGGCGAGTTCAAGAGCTTTTTTCCCGACAACGCGGTAGAGTATTTCGTCTCGTATTACGATTACTACCAGCCCGAAGCCTACGTGCCGCGCTCGGACACCTTCATCGAGAAGGAGAGCTCGATCAACGAGCAGATCGACCGCATGCGCCACGCCGCCACCCGCGCCCTGCTCGAACGCGACGACGTGATCCTCGTCGCCTCCGTCTCGTGCATCTACGGCATCGGCTCGGTGGAGACCTACACCGCCATGTCGTTCACGGTGTCGCTCGAGGAGAAGATCGAGCAGCGCCAACTCATCGCCGACCTCGTGGCGCTGCAGTACAAGCGCATCCAGTCGGATTTCGCCCGCGGCACCTTCCGGGTGCGCGGCGACGTCATCGAACTCTGGCCCGCCCACCTCGACGACCGCGGCTGGCGCATCGGCCTGTTCGGCGACGAGATCGAATCCATCACCGAATTCGATCCGCTGACGGGCAAGAAGATCAACGACCTGAAGTTCGTGAAGGTCTACGCCAACTCGCACTACGTCACGCCGCGCCCCACCCTCCAGCAGGCGGTCAAGGGCATCAAGACCGAGCTGAAGCTGCGGGTGGACGAACTCACGAAGATGGGCCGCCTGATCGAGGCGCAGCGCATCGAGCAGCGCTGCACCTTCGACATCGAGATGATCGAGGCCACGGGCGCCTGCAACGGCATCGAGAACTATTCGCGCTACCTGACCGGGCGAAAGCCCGGCGAGCCGCCCCCGACTCTGTTCGAGTACCTGCCCGACAACGCCCTCGTGTTCACCGACGAGAGCCACGTCACGGTTCCGCAGATCGGCGGCATGTACAAGGGCGATTTCCGCCGCAAGGCGACGCTCGCCGAATACGGCTTCCGCCTGCCGTCCTGCCTCGACAACCGGCCGCTCCGGTTCGAGGAATGGGACGCCATGCGGCCGCAATCGATCCACGTCTCGGCGACGCCCGCCAAGTGGGAGATGGAGCAGACCGGCGGCGTCTTCGCCGAGCAGGTGATCCGCCCCACCGGCCTCGTCGATCCGGTCATCGAGATCCGCCCCGCGCGCTCCCAGGTGGACGATCTGCTGGGCGAGGTCCGCGAAGTCGCCCAGGCCGGCTACCGCACCCTCGTGACCACCCTGACCAAGCGCATGGCTGAGGACCTCACCGAGTACCTGCACGAGAACTCCGTGCGCGTGCGCTACATGCACTCGGACATCGACACCCTGGAGCGGATCGAGATCATCCGCGATCTGCGGCTGGGCGCCTTCGACGTCCTGATCGGGATCAATCTCCTTCGCGAAGGCTTGGACATCCCGGAATGCGCCCTGGTGGCGATCCTCGACGCCGACAAGGAGGGGTTCCTGCGCTCCGAGACCTCGCTGGTTCAGACCATCGGCCGCGCGGCCCGCAACGCCGACGCGCGCTGCATCCTGTACGCCGACCACATCACCGGCTCCATGGAGCGGGCGATGGCGGAAACCGAACGCCGCCGCACGAAGCAGCTCGCCTACAACGCCGAGCACGGCATCACTCCGCAGAGCGTGAAGCGCGGTATCGGCGACATCCTGTCGAGCGTGTTCGAGGGCGATCACGTCCAGGTCGATACGGGGCTCGCCAAGAACGCCGTCACCATCGGCCACAACTTCAAGGCGGTGATGGCCGACCTCGAGAAGCGGATGCGCACGGCCGCCGCCGACCTCGACTTCGAGGAGGCCGCGCGCTTGCGCGACGAGCTCAAGCGCCTCCAGGCCACGGAACTCCTCGTCTCAGACGATCCCATGGCGCGCCAGGGCGACATCGAGCGCGAGGCCGGGCGCTACGGAGCGAAGCAGAGCCGCATCTCGAAGCCGACCCTCGACAATATGGGGCCGGGCACCGACCGTGAAATGCCCGTGGGGCACGCCGCGCCCGCCTGGGCGGAACGGCCGAAAGCGCGTTCGACGCAGGGTCTCGGCGGCCAGAAGCCGAAATACAAGGGTGGGGGCGGACGCAAGAAGGGTTGAGGGGAACCGGGCGCCCCCGCCCGCGCTTGATCCGGCATCGGGTACCCCAGGGGTGCCACCCCCATGCCTCGCCGGAGATCGCCTTGATCATGACCACCGCCTCCGCACGCAGGCGCCATGCCCTGCGGCCCCGCGCCGGAACCGCAGCCACGGGCCTGTTCGTCGCCGGTCTTGCCGTCTCGGCCGCGTTCGGCATGATCGTCACGCCTCTCGGAACCCGACCGGCCGTGGCCCAGTCGGTGGCCAATCCCAACGATCAGCCGACGCCCGCCACCCTGCCGTCGCGGGGGGCCGCGGCCGACCGACCCACGGGTCAGGTCTCGCCGCCCAAGGCCATCGGTCATTCGACGGCTGTAACCGGTTCGACCGGACAGTCCACCACCAATCCCCTCGATCACCTTCCCCCGCAGGACCGGGCCGCAACCGGCGGCAGCCGGCAACCGTAGGACATCCGGCACGGCATCGGACCGCGTCTTCAACGCAGGATGGGAGAGACGACCATGGGCCTCCTCGATCAGGTCATCGGCGGCGTACTCGGGCAGGTTCTGGGCGGCGGCCGCCACGAACGGAGCGGCGAGGGCGGTGGACCCGGTGGGGGGATGGGACAGCTCTCGCCCATCGTCCAGGCGCTTCTCATGCTCCTCATGTCGAAGGGGGCGGGCGGGCTCGGAGACCTCCTGGGCGGAGGCGGACCGAGGCCCCATCGCGAGGCACCGCCGGCCGGGGGCGAGTACGACGGCGACGAGGGCGGCTTCGCCCAGGATGAGGGCGGCGGGTCCCGCAACCGCCGCGAGGGCGATTTCAGCGACCTCGCCGGAATGCTCGACGGGCCGGGCGACCGCAACGACGGGCGCGGGCCGGGGGCGGGACCCTACGCCCGCCTCGACCACGAGGCAGGGGACGGACAGAGCGGCCTCGACGGACTCATCGACCGGTTTCAGCGCGGCGGCCTCGGCGATCTGATGGAATCGTGGGTCGGCCATGGGGAGAACCGTCCGGTCCAGCCCCGCCAACTCTCCGACGCCCTCGGCTCCGACACCGTGGACGCCCTGGCGCAACGCACGGGGCTGCCGCGGGAAGACCTCCTGTCGCAGCTGGCCGAAGCCCTGCCGCAGGTGATCGACCGCCTGACGCCGCAGGGACGACGCCCCACGGGCGAGGAGACACGCGGCTGGTAGGGCCGGAGCCCACACGCGGAGTTCGGGATCGCCCCTAGAGGGCGACGCGTGACCGCACCGCGCGGCCGAACGACATGCCGGGTTCGTAGAACCGGAAGGTGTTCCGTCCAGCGCCCTTGGCCTGATGCAGGGCGAGGTCCGCGTAACGGCAGAGGGAATCGGCATCCGCAGCGTCGTGCGGTGCGCGGGCGATCCCGATGCTGACGCCGATGACCACCGGTTCGCCGTCGAGATCAATCGGCTCGCGGATCGCCCCGATGAGACGCCGCGCCAGGGACTCTCCGGCCTCGGTCCGGTCGATCGCGTGAATGATGATGAACTCGTCGCCACCGACCCGCGCCACGGTGTCCGCATCCCCGACGAGCGCCTTCAGACGTTTGGCGACCCGACACAGGAGCGCGTCGCCCGCCTGGTGCCCCAGGCCATCGTTGACCGCCTTGAACCGGTCGAGGTCGAGGCACAACACGGAAAAGCCTTCGCCGCCTCTTCGTGCCGCGGCCAGGCGTTGCGTCAGGCGCTCGTGGAACAGGGTGCGGTTGGCCAGATCCGTGAGGGCATCGTGCCGGGCCATGTGGCTGACGCGGCGAACGGCCTCTTCGCGCTCCGACACGTCGCGAACGGCAGCGACGTACCCCGTCGGACGCCCATCCACAGGGTCACGGGTGAGGTTGAACGTCACCTCGACCCAGACCCAGGAGCCGTCCTTGCGGCGATAGCGTTGCCGGGTGACCGCCTGGGCCATGCGTCCCTCGCCGAGGTCGGCGAGGACGCGCGCGAAGGAGTCCCTGTCGTCGGGGTGGATATGGTCCATGGGAAGCGAGCCGACGAGCTCCTCGGGGTCGTAGCCGAGGAGCGTCCGCGATGCCGGGGAAACATACTGGCGCCGAGTGTCGAGGCCCGAACGAACGATCATGTCGGAGGTGTTGTCGGCGAGCAGGCGGTAATGCGCCTCGCTGTCCCGGAGGCGTGCTTCGGTCCGGCGCAGGGTGAGCTGCGCCGCCACCAAGGTCGCCAGATCGGCGAGCTGTGCCCGCTCCAGGGCAGAGAATCCGCGGGGTTCGGTACCCTGGACACAGACGGTCCCAATCCGAATCCCCGGGGCCAGGACGATCGGCGCGCCGGCGTAGAACCGGATATATGGCTCCCCGGTGACGATGGGGCTCGTCGCGAAGCGGGGATCGAGCCGCGCATCCTCCACCACGAGAACGTCGTCGGTCAGGATGGCATAGGTGCAGAACGACCCCATGCGCGGAGTCTCGGCTGCGTCGAAACCGCATTTGGCTTTGAACCACTGCCTGTCCGCGTCGACCAGGGTCACGGTCGCCATCGGCACGTGAAAGAGAGCGCAGGCCGTGCGACACAGGGCGTCGAACTGCATGTCCGACGGTGTGTCGAGAACAGCAAGATCGCGCAGGGCGTGGAGCCGCTCGGCTTCGTTGGCGGGGAGGACAGGCATGTGCGCTTCGAAGAACTCCGACGACGGACACGAGACGGCGAGTGCTGCAATGCCAATCTATCCGCCCCGAAAGCAAAGGCCGTGTTAACGCAAGACAGCGACCCGGCCATGAACCGCCCGGACGGATGGGACGAAATCTGTGATCGTCCGGGTCGGCCACCGCAGGCCGCAAGTGAAATCTATCGAATGATACGCGAGGTTTAGCGGGATGATACGGGCGGGTCGACCTGGCAGGTCGCGCAGTAGAAGGTCGAACGCCCAGCCTGGGTGATGCGGGCGATGTGTCCGGTGCAGCCCCGGGTCCGGCACGGTTCGCCCGAACGGTCGTAGACCCGGAACGCGTGCTGGAAGGCTCCGGCGCTGCCATCCGTATGAGCGTAGTCGCGCAGGGTCGAGCCCCCCGCAGCTACCGCCTCCGCCAGGACCTGCGGAATCACCTCTGCCAGGCGGCGGGCCTGCGGAGTGGGGGCGCCGTCCGGGGCGGCGAGGCGCCCGGCCCGCATCTCGGGATGGAGGCCCGCCCGATGCAGGGCTTCGCAGACGTAGATGTTGCCGAGGCCGGCGATGAGGCGCTGGTCGAGGAGGGCGGCCTTCAGGGGCGTGATCTTGTGGCGGAACAGCCGCGCGATCGCCTCCCCGTCGAGGGCCTCGCTCAGGGGCTCGATCCCCATGGCGGCGAAATGTCGGCACGTCGCGAGGTCGGCCGTGGGCACGAGGTCCATGAAGCCGAAGCGGCGCGCGTCGTTGTAGGTCACGGTGGCGCCGTTCGAGAGGGCCATCACCACATGGTCGTGCTTCGGGGTGCCAAGCGCACCTTCGAGATAGAAATCCCCCGGCGAGAGGTTGCGGCCGTCCGGCATGGCGACGTCGAAGCGTCCGCTCATGCCGAGATGCATGATGAGCGCCTCGCCCGAATCCAGGGGCGCCACAAGATATTTGGCCCGCCGGGCGAGGGCCAGGACCGTGCTGCCCTCAAGGCGTTCGACGAAGCCCTCGGGGAACGGGAACCGGAGGTTGGGCCGGCGCAGGGTGACGCGGGCGATCCGGGCGCCGACCATGGCGGGCTCGAGCCCCCGGCGGACGGTCTCGACTTCGGGCAGTTCGGGCATGGCTCTCCGGGGCAGGTCGCCTGGCGCGATCGGATGCGGTGCTGGCGAACATGGCGGTTCGCCCCGCCTTTCGCTATGACGCTCAGCCGAAGAGGTGAGGTACATGAATCAGCCCGAGCGGTCCCCCCCGGACGAGCGCACGCATTTCGGTTTCGAGCAGGTGGCACTGGCCGAGAAGCAGGCGCGCGTCGACGACGTGTTCCGCTCGGTCGCCAAGCGCTACGACCTCATGAACGATCTCATGTCGGGCGGCCTGCACCGGGCCTGGAAGCAGCAACTCATCTCCATGCTGCGGCCGCCGCAGAACCGCCCGTTCCGCCACCTCGACGTCGCCGGCGGCACTGCCGACATCGCGTTCCGGTCCCTGGAGGCCGGCGGCCCGGCGACGCACGTCACCGTCCTCGACATCAACGAGGCGATGCTGCGGGTCGGCGCCGAACGGGCCGGGACCCGCTTTTCTGGACGCATCGACTTCGTCACGGCCAACGCCGAGGCCCTGCCGCTGCCCTCCGAGAGCTTTGACGCCTACACCATCGCGTTCGGCATCCGGAACGTGCCGCGCATCGACCGGGCGCTCGCCGAAGCGCACCGCGTGCTGAAGCCGGGCGGGCGCTTCCTCTGCCTCGAATTCTCGAAGGTCGATCTGCCGGTCCTCGATCGGATCTACGACGCCTACTCGTTCCACGTGATCCCGCGCCTCGGCTCGAAAGTCGCGGGCGACGCGGAATCCTACCGCTACCTCGTGGAATCCATCCGCAAGTTCCCGAGCCCGGGCCGGTTCGCCGGGATGATCGAAGCTGCCGGTTTCCGCCACGTGAGCCACCGGCCCCTGTCGGGCGGCATCGTGGCGATCCATTCGGGCTGGAAGGTCTCGTGAGCGGGCCTTTCGCCTGATGCTCGCCTCCCTGCTCCGCGGCGCCCATGTCGGCTTCGTCCTCGCCCGCGAGGGCGGCCTCTCCCTCATCGAGGCCGGCGACCTGCCGCCCCACTTGCGCCTCGCCCTCAGGGCCGGACGGCTGCTGGAACGGCGGGGGCTCGGCACCGGGGCCGGCCCCCTCCAGCGGGCGCTCACCCGCCTCGGGCCGTCCTACGTCAAGTTCGGGCAGTTCCTCGCGACCCGGCCCGACATCGTCGGGCTCGAGGCGGCGCGCGATCTCGAGACCCTTCAGGACCGGGTGCCGCCCTTCCCCCAGGACGTGGCCCTGCGGGTGATCGAGGCGGCGCTCGGCAAGCCGGTGCAGAGCCTCTTCGTCTCGTTCAGCCAGCCCATCGCGGCGGCCTCCATCGCCCAGGTCCACAAGGCCCACATCCTCGATCCCGACGGGACCGAGCGGGTGCTCGCCGTGAAGGTGATGCGGCCGGGGGTGCGCGAGCGTTTCCAGCGCGACCTGCGGGTCATGCGGTTCATCGCCCGCATCGTCCACGCCCTGTCGCCGGAGGCCGAACGCCTGCGCCCACGCGAGGTGGTGGAGATCCTCGCCCGCTCCGTCACCATGGAGATGGATTTCCGCCTCGAGGCGGCGGCCATGTCGGAACTCGCCCAGAACACGAAGGACGACACCGACTTCCGCGTGCCCCGGCCCGATTGGGAGCACACCGCCCGCGACGTCCTGTCGAGCGAGTGGATCGAGGGCATCCCCCTCAACGACCGGGCCGCCATCGAGGCGGCCGGACACGATTCGCGGGCACTCGGGCGCGCGGTGATCCAGTCGTTCCTGCGCCACGCCATCCGGGACGGGTTCTTCCACGCCGACATGCATCCCGGAAACCTGTTCGTCGATCCGACCGGCACCCTCGTGGCCGTGGATTTCGGCATCATGGGCCGGCTCGGGCACAACGAACGGCGCTTCCTCGCCGAGATCCTGCTCGGCTTCATCCTGCGCGACTACAAGCGCGTGGCGCAGGTGCATTTCGAGGCCGGCTACGTGCCCGCGCACCATTCCGTGGACGATTTCGCCCAGGCCATCCGCGCCATCGGCGAGCCGATCCACCAGCGCAAGGCCGACGAGATCTCCATGGCCAAGGTGCTGACCCTGCTGTTCGACATCACCGCCCTGTTCGACATGCGCACGCGCACGGAGCTGGTGATGCTGCAGAAGACCATGGTGGTGGTGGAAGGCGTCGCCCGGTCCCTCGACCCGCAGCTCGACATGTGGACCGGGGCCGAGCCCGTGGTGCGCAGCTGGATCGCCCGCAACCTCGGGCCCCTCGGCCGGATCGAGGGCGTGGGCCGCGCGGCCCTGACCATCACCGACGTGGTCTCGGACCTCCCCGACCTCGCGCAGCGCCTGCGCCGCATCCTCGTCCGCCTCGACGAGGCCGGCACCGGCAATGCCGACCGCCTCGATGCCTTCGCCCGCGCCACCCGACGGCGCGCCATATGGTCAACCCTGGCCCTGTGGACGATCGCCGTCGGCGCCCTGGTGATGGCGTTCCGATAGGCCCGATCCGTTCCGCCCGTAGGCTTACCGTGATCCTAGGATCACGGGAAACGCTCAGAACCGGGCCGCAACGCCGCCTGTGATCGTACGCGGCAGGCCCGGAGTGGCGTAGCGGTTCTGCCAAGCACGGTCGTAGTAGGTCGTGTCGAACACATTGTCGACGTTGAGATAGATCCGCACTTCCGGGGTGATCTGGTAGTACGAGATCAGGTTGAAGAGCGTATATTCGGGGAGCCTGAAGGTCGAGACGGCGGTTCCGGCCACGCGCTGATCGACATAGGTGACGCCCGCCCCGAGGCCGAGACCGCGCAGGTCGCCGCCCTGGAACTCGTAGACGCTCTGAACCGCGAAGCTGTTGCGCGGAATGTTCGCGATCCGGGATCCCACCGGAATCGTGTTGTCCCGGACTACCGCCGCATCGACATAGGCATAACTGCCGATCGCCCGCCAGCCGGGGGCCAGATACCCCGCGACGCTGAGATCGAAGCCACGGCTGCGCACCTCGCCCGCCGCGACGTTGAAGTTCGAATCGACGGGATCGACGGTCAGGACGTTGCTGCGGCGGATGTCGAACAGGGCGGCGGTGGCGCTCAGGCGGTCGTCGAGCAAGCTGAACTTGGCGCCAACCTCGTAGCCCTCGCCCTCCTCGAAGGCGAAGGGCTGGCCCGTCCGGCCCGTGCCGGTGTTGGGACGGAACGAGCGGGCGTAGTTGCCGTAGACCGACACGGTGTCGAGGAGATCGTAGACGAGGCCGAACCGGGGCGTCGCCGCCGTACCCTGAAGGCTCGTGGTGGCGCCATTGAGATGGTTCGTCGTGACGAGCCCCAGATCCTCGACCCGCACTCCGACCAGGGCATGGAGGCGTGGCGTCAGGTCGATCTGATCCTGCACGTAGCCGGCGTAGCTCTGCGTGTTCTGGAGGAAATTGGTGACGGAAGCGGTGATCGGCGGCAGGGCCTGGCCGTATCGCGGGCTCAGGAGATCGAGGAAGAACGGGTTAGTCGTGGCATTTGAGCGGCTGAACACCTCGCGGTAGCGATAGCTGTCATATTCGAGCCCCGTCAGCAGGGTGTGGCGGAACGGGCCGGTGTCGAACTTGCCCGCGAGGTTGAGCTGAAGGTCGAGGTCCGACCAATTCAGATCACGAAACTCGTAGGTCCGCCGCAGGGTGCGGCCATCCGCCAGGACACCCAGCGCCCCGACGCCATTGCCCGCGAGATTGCCACCGAGCACCTGTGCGCCCGCCGTCACCACCCAATCGGGATCGAGCCGGTGCTCGATGCGCAATTGCCCGAGGGCGTTGTCGTTGCGCATCGGCGGGATGGCGGGTTCGCCGATGAAGCGGGTGCGCGATACAGCGCGGACGTCGCCCCGAACCGGCACGATGCCGCGGTCGAGGGTCTGGTCGGCGCTGATGAATTCGCCTTCCAGGGTGATCGTCGTGTCCGCGCTCGGCTTCCAGGCGATGACCGGGGCGAGGTAGTAGCGGTCGCTGCGCACGAAATCGCGAAAACTGCCGTTGTCCTCCACCGCACCCGTGATGCGGGCGAGAATCTGTCCGTTCTCGTCGAGCGCCCCCGTCGCGTCGAAGGTGCTGCGCTTCATGTTATAGCTGCCGTACTGGGTTCCGAGGGCGAAGGAGCGCTCAGCCAAGGGCTGCTTGGTGACGATGTTGAAGGTCCCGCCCGGGTCGCCGCGTCCGTAGAGAAAGGCGGAGGGACCCTTCAGAACCTCGATGCGCTCGATGGACACGATGTCGGGAGAATTGGGGTAACCGCGATTGATTGGAAAACCGTTGCGGTAATACTCGCCCGTGGGGAACCCACGGATCGTGAACTCGGTGAGTCCGAGGCCACCGAAATTATTCGCGCGGCCGACGCCCGCAAGGTCGAGGGCCGTGTCGACACGGGTGGCGGCGGCGTCCTGAAGGGCCTGGGCCGGCACCACCACGACGGTCTGGGGCACGTCGCGCAAGGGGGTGTCGGTACGCGTCGCGCTCACACTGTCACGGACGAGGTAGCCGTCGGCCTTGCGCGAGGGGATGCCGTTTCCCGCGATGGCGAGTTCGTCGAGGTGTACCTCCTGGGTCGCGTCCGTCGCAGACTGCGCCGCCGCCGGACCGGTGCCCGCCCCCAGGGTCGCCCCGAAGAGTACGGCGGAGAGAAGCGCCGTCGGCGTGCCGAAGGGAACCGAATTCTTCAGGGGATCGATCACGTGTGCCACGAACGCATACCATTCAAGACGGGATACGCCGCGCTAGGAGGAGCCGATCGTCTCGGTCAATAGGTCGGCCGATCGTCGAGACCTACCCAGTTTCGAAGTCTTCCAGAGACCTCTACGGCCAAGCTCGACTCATTCCAGAACAGTGGCGTCTATTCGCCGGCCGTACCTTTCCTGCAACATATGTTTCTGGTGTTTTGAGCACGGAAGGCCTGCGTGCCTTCGTCGGATTGCCTCATGGGACCCGCCTCGCCTAACCAGAACCGATTAGGGGTGCCCCACAGCGAGGCTGCCCCCAACGAGACCGGCCGAGGAGAACGCCATGGTTCGCCGCACCACCCGGGGCCTGCTCGCCGGCTCGGCCCTCGCCCTGGTGGGCCTCGGCCCCTGCGCGGCGCAAGACTGGCCGATGTTCGGCGGCGACCACACCAACCGGCATTTCTCGCCCCTCACCGCCATCGACGCCGGCAACGTGGCGCGCCTGCGCCCGGCCTGGCTCTTCCAGACGGGCATCACCGGCTACTTCCAGGCCGAGCCCGTGATGGTGGACGGCACCCTCTACGTCTCGACGACGCAGAACCATGTCGCCGCCCTCGACGGGCGAACCGGCGCCGTGCGCTGGACCTACACCCACAAGGCCCGCACGGAAAAAATCTTCGGGCCGCCCTCGAACCGGGGAGTCGCCGTCTCGGACGGTCTCGTGTTCGAGGCGACCATGGACGGGCGGGTGATCGCCCTCGACGCCAAGACCGGCCGGGTGGTGTGGGACCACGAGGCCGTGCGCCCCGAGGAGGGGGAGTCGGAGACCGCTTCGGCCCTGGCCGACACGCTCGGCGCCGGCACCGTCCAGGGCTCGAGCCGCCTCGGCTTCAAGATGCCGCCCCTCGTGGCCGACGGCCTCGTCATCGTCGGTGTCGCGGGCGCGGGCTACGGCCTGCACGTCGAGGACGCGGCGGGCGGCCTCGATGGCGGCGCCGTCGTCGGCATCGAGGGCGGCTACGGCCGGCGCGGGTGGCTCGCCGCCTACGACGCGAAGACGGGGGCGGAGCGCTGGCGCTGGTACGTCACGAAGCAGGACGGCTGGGAGGGCGGGTTCGTCGACAAGACCCCCGACGGGGTGCCGCTCCACCGCGATATCGCCGCCGAGAAAGCCGCCGCCCCGGCCCATCGCGACGCCTGGAAGGTCGGCGGCGGCTCCCTGTGGATGACCCCGGCCTACGACGCCGATCTCGGCCTGCTCTATGTCGGCACCGGCAATCCGGCGCCGCAGAACTTCGGCCTCTCGCGGCCGGGCGACAACCTCTACACCATGAGCCTCGTCGCCCTCGACGTGAAGACCGGCGCCCTGCGCTGGTACTACCAGCAGGTACCCCACGACGAGTGGGGCTACGACGTCGCCAGCCCGCCCTTCCTCCTCGACCAGGCGACCCCGCAGGGGCCGGTGAAGGCGGTGGCGCAGGCCTCGAAGACCGGCTGGCTCTACGTGCATGACCGCACGGACGGCCGGCTGCTCGCCCGCTCGGCGCCCCTCATCGAACACAAGAACCCTCACGCGCCACCGACCACCGCCGGGACCGTCGTGAGTCCCGGGCCGCTCGGCGCCATCTCGTGGCACCCCGTGGCCTACGATCCCGGCGCCGCCATCGCGTACGCCCAGGTCCGGCATGGGGCCACGACCTACCGGGTGAAGACGGTACCGGCTTCGGGTAACCGCCCGGCGATCCGCTACACCGAGACCGGGGAGGCACCGGGCGAGCCGTCGTTCAGCACCCTCACGGCCGTCGACCTCGCGCGGGGCGGGGCGATCGCATGGTCGGTCAAGGCCGGCAGCCGCCTGTCGGGCGGCACCCTGGCGACGGCCGGCGGCCTTGTGTTCTCCGGTGAGGAGGATGGGCACCTCGATGCCCACGATGCGAAGACCGGCGCGGTGCTGTGGCGGTTCCAGTGCGGCGCCGGCATCGGCGGCCCGCCCATCACCTACGCCCTCGACGGCCGCCAGTACGTCGCCGTCGCGGCGGGCGGGGCCTCCTTCACGAAGGGCGCGGGCTTCGGCACGGGGGACGCCCTCGTGGTGTTCACGCTTCCCGAGTGATGTCACCCGGCGGGCCCGATCGGCGCGCGGTTTGGGATAGGTTGCACCCTCTCGCCACCGGAACGACCCATGACCGCCGACACGCCCCCGCCCACCCCCACCGAGCAGCCGACCGACCGGGGACCGCCCGTGGTGCGGACCATCGCGATGCCGTCCGACACCAATCCGGCCGGCGACATCTTCGGCGGCTGGCTCATGGGCCAGATGGATCTGGCCGCCGGCAACGTCGCGGCGCGGCGCGCGCGGGGGCGCTGCGCCACCATCTCGGTGGAGGCGATGACGTTCCACAGCCCGGTCTTCGTCGGCGACGAGGTCAGCATCTACGCCTGGATCGTGCGGGTGGGCCGCACCTCGCTGCGCATTCAGGTCGAAGTCTGGCGCCGTGAGCGCGAGAGCGAGGCGACCCGGAAGGTGACCGAAGGCTTGTTCACCTTCGTAGCCATCGGGGCGGACCGGCGCCCGCGCCCGATCCCGTCGGAGGTGGCGAGCCCGCAGGAGGATGGATGATGCCGACGCGGCGCGACCTCCTCGCAGGCGGCGCGGCGACCCTCGCCGGCGGGCCCTCGCTGGCCAAGCCGTCTGGATCCTGGGCGGCCGATAGCCTCAACGCAGCGGCGGCGAAGAAAGGCCTCGCCTACGGCTCGGCCGTGAACAGTACGCCCCTGCGCCAGAACCCCGCCTATGGACGCGCCCTTGCCCGGGAATGCGGCATCCTGGTGCCGGAGAACGCCATGAAGCTCGCCTATGCGTGGCGCACGCCCGGCCCAATCGATTTCTCCTTCGCCGACGAGACCGCCGCCTTCGCGGACGCCAACGGCCAGCGCCTGCGCGGCCACACCCTGGTCTGGCACGAAGGTCTGCCGGCCTGGGTACTGCCCCGCATCGCCCGGGAGGCGGAAGGGTTCATGCGGGAATGGATCGGCGCCATGGCGGGGCGCTACCGCGGGCGGATCGAGGCCTGGGACGTGGTCAACGAGATCTGCGGCCCGGGCGATGCCCGCGCCGATGGCCTCAGGGTCACCCCCTGGCTCGCCGCCCTCGGCCCCCGGTACGTGGACCTCGCCTTCACGCTCCTGCACGAGGCGGATCCGGCGGCGGCCGGGGTCTGGAACGAGAACGACCTCGAACTCGACGCCGACTGGATCGCCCCGCGCCGCGCCATGGTGCTCAAGACCCTGGAGGGCATGGTCCGGCGCGGCGTCCCGATCCGACGCCTCGGCCTTCAAGGCCACCTCTACGCCAAGTATCCCCTCGACCAGGACACGCTGCGCCGATTCCTGCGCGAGGTGGCCGGCCTGGGCCTCGCCATCGAGGTCACCGAACTCGACGTCAACGACCGCGACTTTCCCGCCGACCTCGCGACACGGGACCGGGCGGTGTCGGACCTCGCGCGGCGCTTCCTCGACGTGCTCCTCGACGAACCGGCCACCCTGAACGTGCTGACCTGGGACATCACCAACGCCAACACTTGGCTCAACACCAACCCCCAGCGCCGCCGCGCCGACGGGCTGATCCAGCGGGCGCTGCCCCTCGACGAGGCGCTGGCCCGCACGCCCCTGTGGCGTGCGATGCACCGGGCGTTCTCCGATGCGCCGAACCACAAGGCCGCGCGGGACCGGCTCCGGCGGAGATAGCGGTCGGCCCCCGCCTCAGCGGTTGACCGTGCGAGCGGGCACGCGCTCGCCGCCCGAATACTGGCGCAGGAAGGCGGCCATCTCGGCCAGCACCGGGGCCTTCGAGCGGAACGTCACCGAGAGGGCGAGCAGGGTGTCGGAATGGTCGAGTCCGGCATAGACGCGCTCCTGCACGGGTACGCGGGCCTCGCGCAGGCGCGCGGCGAGGCTGCGGGTGTTGCTCGGGCGCACGAGGGTGTCGGTGTCGCCGGTGGCGAGGTAGGCCGGGGGCGAGTGCGATCCGGCGAAGGTCACCGGCTGAGTCGCAGCGGCGTCGGGGGCCGCGCCGAACACCTCCGAGGCCGTACCGGCGTCGAAGGGCAGGAAATCGTAGGGGCCGGAGAGGCCGGCGACGGCGCGCACGACCTTCGGATCGACGCCCGCCCGGCGCAGATAGCGCGGATCGAGCCCCAGCATCACGGCGTTGTAGGCGCCCGCCGAATGGCCGGCGAGCACGATCCGGCGCGGATCGCCGCCATACTGCGCGATGTTGTCCCGCACCCAGGCGATGGCCGCGGCACCGTCGTCGAGGAAGTCGGGGAAGCGCACCTCCGGGTAGAGCCGGTAATCGGGCAGGACCGTCACGAAGCCCTGGGCGGCCAGCGCCTGACCAACGAAGGCGTAATCCTCCTTCGTGCCGTTCTTCCAGGAGCCGCCGTAGAAGAACACCAGCACGGGCGCGCCGCCGGTGGCGGCCACGGGGGTGAACACGTCGAGGCGCTGGCGGGCATGGGAGCCGAACGGCGCGTTGTGCAGGGCCAGCCGACCGCCCTGGTCACGCGGCCCAATGGCGTCGAACAGGGCGAGCGGCGAACAGGCCGTAATGCCAGCGGCGATGAGAGCGAGACCGATGAGGCTGGCAAGGACGGCGAGAACCCGGATCATGCATCTCTCTGAAGGCAGCGTTGCCCTCCTGTGACAGGGTGCACACGGCGGTTTCATGGCGCGCGGACGCCGAATCGGAGTCGTATCGATCCCATCAGGTGCGCAGGACAAGGCAGGCACCGCCGGCGCCGCGAATCCGACCGCACAGGCTGTCGGCGGCCTCGCGACTCTGGGCCGGAATCCGGATGCGGTAGAACGCCCGGGTACCGCGGCTGCGCAGGCGCGTGCCGATGATCATCGGCCGAACCTCGCCGATCACGCTCGTGTAGAGCTTTCTCGCCCGGGAAAAGCTCTGAAGGGCCAGGGCCTTGGAGAAGTTGCCCGCGAGCTGGATGCCCCAGGGCGCCGCCGGCCCCTCGTTGCCGCCGAGCGCGAAGCGGTCGCCGCGCGACGGAATGCGCAGGGCCGCCGTCACCTGAAGGCAGGTTTTTTCGGATTTCGGGGCCTCGGTCTTCTTGGTCTGGCCCGCCTCGCCCTCCTCGGGCGGCATCTCGACCCCCGCCCCCCCGCGCCAATCCTCCGCCGGGGCGCCGGTGATAGCCAGGACGTAGTTGCGCGTCTCGGCCGGCAGGCCGCCGGTGCCGGCGAGCCAGGCCGAGACCCGGCCAGGGCCGCCGTTATAGGCCGCCGCCGCGAGGCCGAGATTGCCGAACTGGCGGTTGAGGTCCGCCAGGAGATGAGCCGCGTGCGGGATCGCCTGCTCCGGGTCGAACGGATCGGTCAGCCCGCGCTCGCGCGCCGTGCCGGGCATGAACTGAGCCACCCCCTGCGCGCCCACGGGACTCACCGCGCCGACCCGGAACGCACTCTCGCGCCAGATCAGCCGGGTGAGGAACGGGACGGGCAGGGCGCGGGCATGGGCAGAGGATTCGATGAGGCGGCACAAGGCCTGCTCCACGGTCTCGCCGCCCTCCGCCGCCACGGCGAGCGCGGGGGCGGAGCCGAGGAGACACAGGAGGAGGGCGGGAAGGGCGGCACGCGGGACGATCACCCCATGGGTTGTAGGGCACCGGCGGCCGCGATCAATCACGGTTCGGCGTTCGCCCATCGCGGTGTCGCGCGCTATAACCCGATCTCTCACGTCTCACCCCGGTCCGCCCCATGACGTCCGCCCGATGACCGACATGCTCCTCGACGTCCAGGACCTGTCCGTGGCCTTCCGTTCCCGCGAGCGCGAGACCCTGGCGGTGGACGGTGTGAGTTTCACCATCGCGCCGGGCGAGACCCTCGCCCTGGTGGGCGAGTCCGGCTCCGGCAAGTCGGTCACCGCCCTGTCGATCCTGCGCCTCCTCGACGGCAGCGCCTACCATCCGGGCGGCCGCATCCTGTTCCGGGGGCGGGACCTGCTGACGTTGCCCGAGCGCGATCTGCGCCAGGTTCGGGGCGCCGACATCACCATGGTGTTCCAGGAACCCATGACCTCGCTCAATCCACTCCACAGCATAGAGCGCCAGATCGGCGAGGTGCTGGAGGTGCATCGCGGCTTGAGAGGCAAGAGAGCGCGCGAAAGAATCCTCGAACTGCTCGACCTCGTCGGCCTGCGCGATGCCGCGCGGCGCCTCACCGCCTATCCTCATGAACTCTCCGGCGGCCAGCGCCAGCGGGTGATGATCGCCATGGCCCTGGCCTGCGAACCCGATCTCCTCGTGGCCGACGAGCCGACCACGGCCCTCGACGTGACCGTGCAGGCGCAGATCCTCACCCTGCTGGCCGACCTGCAGAAGCGCCTCGGCATGGCGATGCTGTTCATCACCCACGACCTCGGCATCGTGCAGCGCATCGCCACCTCGGTCTGCGTCATGCTTCAAGGGCGCATCGTCGAGGCGGGGGCGACGGCCGAGGTCTTCGCGCAGCCCCGGCACGCCTACACACAGCGGCTTCTGGCCGCCGAGCCCGCGGGCCGGGCCAACCCCGTCCCGGCGGGCGCCGCCGAACTCCTCGCCGCCGGCCCCCTCAAGGTGTGGTTTCCCATCCGCCAGGGCCTCCTGCGGCGCACGACCGGCCACGTGAAGGCCGTCGACGGCGTGTCCCTGACGGTGCGGGCCGGCGAAACCGTGGGCGTGGTCGGCGAATCGGGCTCTGGCAAGACCACGCTCGGCCTCGCTCTCCTCAGGCTCACGGACTGCGACGGCCCAATCGTCTTCCTCGGCCGCTCCATCGCCGGATTGGCTCCGGCGGCCATGCGGCCGGTCCGGCGCGACATGCAGGTGGTGTTCCAGGATCCCTACGGATCCCTGTCGCCGCGCATGACCGTGGGCGACATCGTCGCCGAGGGCCTCGCGGTGCAGGGCGCGGTCAGGAGCCGAGCCGAGCGCCAGGCGGTGGTGGCGGGCGCCCTCGCGGATGTGGGCCTCGATCCGGCGACCATGGACCGCTACCCCCACGAATTCTCCGGCGGTCAGCGGCAGCGCATCGCCATCGCGCGCGCCATCGTGCTCAAGCCCAAATTCGTGGTCCTCGACGAGCCGACCTCGGCCCTCGACCGCTCGGTGCAGGCGCAGATCGTCACCCTCCTGCGCGACCTCCAGCGCGAGCGCGGCCTCGCGTATCTGTTCATCTCCCACGACCTCAAGGTGGTGCGGGCGCTCGCCAACCACGTCCTCGTCATGCAGAACGGCCACGTGGTCGAGGAAGGCCCCGCCGAGGCGATCTTCGCCAATCCACGCCATCCCTACACCCAGGCCCTGTTCGCCGCCGCCTTCGACCTGCGCAGCGACGCGATCGCCGATCCGGTCCCGGCCTGAGGCGCCCGATGCCGCGCGCCCTCCTCATCGTCCTCGATTCCGTCGGCATCGGCGGCGCCCCCGATGCCGGCGCCTACGGCGATTCGGGTTCGGACACCCTCGGCCACATCGCCGAGGCCTGCGCGGCGGGACGCGGCGACCGGGCGGGCCTGCGCCGGGGGGCCTTGCGCCTGCCGCATCTCACGGGCCTCGGCCTCGGCCTCGCTGCGGAGGGCGCAACGGGGCGCATCCCGCCGAACCTCGCACCCGCCGGCCCGGTCGCGGGCGCCTACGGCCACGCCGTCGAGACCGCCGCCGGCAAGGATACCCCCTCGGGCCATTGGGAGATCGCCGGCGTGCCCGTGCGGGAGCCGTGGGGCCACTTTCCCGACACGGTGCCGGCGTTTCCACCCGCTCTCGTGGCGGCTCTCGTGGCGCAGGCGCGGTTGCCCGGCATCCTCGGCGATTGCCACGCCGCCGGCACCACCATCGTCGAGCGCTACGGGGCCGAGCACCTCCGCACGGGCAAGCCGATCTGCTACACCTCGGCCGACAGCGTGTTTCAGATCGCCGCCCACGAGACGGCATTCGGCCTAGAGCGCCTCTACGCCACCTGCCGCATCGCCCGCGACCTGTGCGACGCCTACCGTGTCGGCCGGGTGATCGCCCGGCCCTTCCTCGGCTCACCCGAGACGGGGTTCCGCCGCACGGCCAATCGGAAGGACTACGCCGTCGAGCCACCGGGCGAGACCCTGCTGGATCGCCTCGACGCGCAGGGACGGGCCGTGGTCAGCGTCGGCAAGATCGGCGACATCTTCGCCCACCGCGCCACGGGCCACGAGATCAAGCCCGCCGGCAACGCCGCCTGCCTCGATGCGGCGCTCGGCGCGTTCCGCGACCTGCCCGATGGCGGCCTCGTCTTTCTCAACCTCGTGGATTTCGACACGGAGCACGGCCATCGCCGCGACGTGCCGGGCTATGCCGCCGAGCTCGAAGCCTTCGACGCCCGCCTGCCAGAGATCGAGGCCGTGCTGCGGGCCGGGGATCTCTGCATCGTCACCGCCGACCACGGCAACGATCCGACCTGGACCGGCACCGAGCACACCCGCGAGCAGGTGCCGATCCTCGCCTTCGGCCCCGGGATCGTCCCCCGCGCCCTCGGGGGCCGAGCGACCTTCGCCGATATCGGCGCCACGGTGGCGCGCCATCTCGGCCTCGCCCCCCTCGACGCCGGGCAAGCGTGGTAACGTCAGACGAAAGGAGCGGTCCCATGCGCGACGACGACGAGTCCCGCCCGACCCCAGCCCCGGCACACCGGGTGGGCGAACCCCTCGACACCCTCTCGGTGGCGGAGCTCTCGGAGCGCATCGTGCTCCTGCAGCGGGAGATCGTACGCCTCGAAGCCGCGCGGGACGCCAAATCCGCCGCCCGCGACGCGGCCGGCTCCCTGTTCCGGCTCTGACCCGAGACCTGTTGCGCGCCTGCGTCGACGCGGCACGCTTTGTCTACTGATCGACAGAACGGGATCGATAAACCCCGTGCGCGTGGTAGGGGTGGGGTGCGGTCCCCACCCGAAGGACCGCTCACCCGTCGTAACGGGGTGGCCCCCACGAGGACAACGGCGTGCGACCCTGGCGCGAAGGCCCCGACGACCGGCGCAACTACCACCACGGCAACCTCAAGGAAGCCCTGATCGAGGCCGCGCGCCGCTTCATCGCTGAGCGCGGGGTCGGCGGGTTCACCCTCGTCGACGCGGCCCGCCTCGTCGGCGTGACGCCGGCCGCGCTCTACCGCCATTTCCGGGGCCGCGAAGCTCTGCTGGAGGAGGTGGCGGGGCGCGGATTCACCGACCTCGCCGAACGCCTCGCCCGGGCGCTCGCCGCCCGTGGCACGCCGCTGGAGCGCTTTACCCGCATGGGGGAGGCCTACCTCGCCTTCGCCGAGGAAGAGCCCGGCTACTACGCGGCCATCTTCGAGACGCGGGGTCTGCCGGCCGGCGTGCCGAATTCCGAAGCCGGCCCCCGCCCGAGCCCGTTCGATCTCCTCGTGGACGCCCTGCAGGCAACCTTCCCAGACGGGTTCGGCGGCGTCGCCCCCCGCTTCGTGGCCCTCGAGGTCTGGGCCCTCTCCCACGGTCTCGCCACCCTGGCCGCCTCCGGACACCTGCCCCGGGGACCGGGGGTGCCCGACAAGTACGAGCTTCTCCGCGCCGGCGTCCTCGCCCTCGTGCATGGCGCTGGGGGACCGTCCCCGCGCGCCTGATCGGGACGTCGCGCGACGGAACGGGCTCCGCATCCGCACACCGGCCGGCGAAAGGCCGGCGCCCGCCCCTTGAAAGCCCGACTCTGCATCCGCAAGTAAATGTCGTTCACATTAACATTGGAGCCGTGAGCCGTGAGTCTTTCCTCCACCTCCCCCTGGGCCTCGGGCAAGACCTGCCGCAGCGGCCCGTTTCCCAAACGCTCCTTCGAGATCGGCGCCATCGTCGTCGGCTTCCTCTACTGGTGGCCCCTCGCCGCGGCCTACGTGGCCTGGAAGATCGCCGGCTACCCGGCCCTCGGCGAATTGCGGGGTCTGGCGAACCGCAGCAGCGCCTGGGGTTCGGCTTGGAACTCCGCCGGCACGACGGGGCGTTCGCGCTTCGCCGCCGCGTACGAGGCGGCCAACGGTGTCGGCAGCACCGGCAACCGCGCCTTCGACGAGTATCGCCGGGCCGAGCTCGACCGGCTCGATGCCCAGCGCCGGGCGCTCGCCGAGGAGAGCCGCGCGTTCTCCGAGTATGTCGAGGGTCTAAAGCGGGCCAAGGACCGCGAGGAATTCGACGCCTACATGGCCCAGAAGCGCGCCGCCGACACAACCCGCTCGGTCTGAGCGCTCACCGCCGCGTCCCAATGCGAGGAAGGCCCCCGGTCGATGATCGGGGGCCTTCTTTCGTCGGATCGGCCGTCGCGGGCGGCGCCGCGATGATCTATGCAAGTCCTGTCCGGTCGGCCCTTCGCCGAACCGATGCGCGGAGAAGGCGGGCGATGGCGAACGCGGCGGTCCGGGTGGTCGATCACCCCCTCGTTCAGCACAAGCTGACGCTCCTGCGCGACCGCGCCCGCTCCACCAAGGGGTTCCGGCAGATCCTGAACGAGATCGGGATGCTGCTGGCCTACGAAGTCACCCGCGACCTGCCCCTCGAAACGGTGACCATCGAGACCCCGATCCAGGCGATGCAGGCGCCCCAGATCGCAGGCAAGAAGCTCGTGCTGGCGCCGATCCTGCGGGCCGGCACCGGATTCCTCGACGGGATGCTGTCGCTGATGCCCTCGGCCCGCGTCGCCCATATCGGCCTCTACCGCGACCCGGAGAGCCTGGAGGCGGTGGAATACTACTTCAAGGCCCCGTCCGACCTCGCCGACCGCACGGTGCTCGTCCTCGATCCAATGCTGGCCACGGGCAACTCGGCGGCGGCGGCCATCGCCCTCCTCAAGGCGCGCGGCGCCCAGGATCTGCGCTTCGTCTGCCTGCTCGCCGCCCCCGAGGGCATCGCCCATGTTCAGGAGGCGCATCCCGACGTGCCGATCTGGACGGCGGCCATCGACAGTCACCTCAACGACCACGGCTACATCGTCCCCGGCCTCGGCGACGCCGGAGACCGGATGTACGGCACCCGCTGACCATCGCCCATACCCTTGCCAAGGGGCATCGCGGCCGCTCATGACGGCGTGTCCCGTAGGAGATCGCCCATGACCGCCAGCCTGCCCGAGACCATGCGTCAGATCCGGTTCACCGCCGCCGGCGGACCGGAGGTTCTGGCCATCGAGACGGCGCCCCTGCCGGTGGCCGGCCCCGGTCAGGTGCTCATCGAGGTGGTGGCGGCGGGCGTCAACCGGCCGGACATCCAGCAGCGTGAAGGCAAGTATCCCCCGCCGAAGGGCGCCACCGAGATCCCCGGCCTCGAAGTCGCCGGCCGCATCGTTGCCCTGGGCGAGGGCGTGGAGGGTCTTTCGCTCGGCGACGAGGTCTGCGCGCTCACGATCAGCGGCGGCTACGCCGAGTTCGCCGTGGCGGAAGCCGGCCAGTGCCTGCCGCGCCCCGCGCCCCTGTCCCTCGTCGAGGCCGCCGGCATTCCGGAGACCTACTTCACCGTCTATTCCAACGTGATCGAACGCGGCCGCCTCCAGCCCGGCGAGACCTTTCTCGTCCATGGCGGATCGAGCGGCATCGGCTCGACGGCGATCCAGATCGCCAAGCACCACGGCGCCCGGGTCTTCGCCACGGCCGGTTCGGCGGAAAAGTGCGCGTTTTGCCGAGACCTCGGCGCCGACGCCGCCATCAACTACCGCGAGGAGGATTTCGTCGAGCGGGTGAAGGCCCTCACCGACGGCAACGGCGTCGACGTGATCCTCGACATGGTGGGGGCGCCGTATCTGGCAAAGAACCTTTCGGCCCTCGCCATCGAGGGCCGCCTCGTCCAGATCGCCTTCATGCAGGGCTACAAGGTGGAGTCGTTCAGCATGACACCGATCATGATGAAGCGCCTCACCTTCACGGGTGCCACCCTGCGCGCCCGACCGAAAACCGAGAAGGCCGCCATCGCGCGGGGGCTCAGTCGGGAGGTGTGGCCGCTCCTCGAAGCCGGGACGATCCGACCCATCATCCACGCCACGTTCCCCCTAGAGCAGGCGGCCAAAGCCCACGAATTGATGGAGTCGAGCGCCCATCTCGGCAAGATCATGCTGGTGACGGGTCGCTGAGCTCAGGAACTCTCCGATCCGACCCGGCGTTTGCCCCCCATCGAGAGTAACGTGTCCCGGTTCCATCGCCGGGGCCAGCGACGAGGGGACAGAATGGTAGAGCAGCTTCACGGACAGGAATCCCGCCAGGGTAAGCGGGGCAAGCCGGTCCTCTTCGTCCTCCTGGGGAGCCTCGCCCTCCTGGCGGTGGCCATCGTCGGCCTGATGTCCTGGCAGGGCTCGAAGTCGGGACCGGACTACGCCAGCCAGACCAGCGCCGGGACCCAGAACCCGGGCGCCGCCTCCCAGCCGAACAACGGCCTGAAGTCCGAGATGCCGGCCAGCACCGGCAGCACCGTCCCGGCCAATACCCAGCCGTCGACGACCTCGGGTCGCTGATCGTAGGGCGCGCACGAAAAAGCCCGGTCCCGCGTCATGCGGGGCCGGGCTTTTTCTTGAGACCTATAGAGTTCAGCGGGTCGGGACCGGTGTCTCGCCGCGATAATCGTAGAAGCCGCGCTTCACCTTGCGTCCGAGCCAACCGGCCTCGACATACTTTACGAGGAGCGGGCAGGGGCGGTACTTCGAATCCGCTAGGCCCTCGTAGAGCACCTGCATCACCGACAGGCAGGTGTCCAAGCCGATGAAGTCGGCGAGCTGCAGCGGCCCCATGGGATGGTTGGCGCCGAGCTTCATCGCGGTGTCGATGGATTCCACAGAGCCGACACCCTCGTAGAGGGTATAGATCGCCTCGTTGATCATCGGCAGCAGGATGCGGTTGACGATGAAGGCCGGGAAATCCTCCGACATGGTCGAGGTCTTGCCGAGCTTGGCGATGAACGCTTTGGCAGACTCGTAGGTCGGGTCCTCCGTGGCGATGCCGCGGATGAGTTCCACGAGCTGCATCACCGGCACGGGGTTCATGAAGTGGATGCCGATGAACCGCTCGGGCCGGTCCGTGGACGCCGCGAGCCGGGTGATCGAGATCGACGAGGTGTTGGTGGCGACGAGGGCGTCGGGGCGCAGCGAGCCGCACAGGGCGCTGAAGATCTGGCGCTTGGTCGCCTCGTCCTCCGTCGCCGCCTCGATGACGAGATCGCAGCCGCCAAGGTCGTCGAAGGATTCGGCCGCGACGATGCGGCCCACGGCGCCGCGGCGCTGCTCCTCGATGATCGTGCCTTTGGCGACCTGCCGGGCGAGGTTGCCGTCGATGGTCGCCAACCCGTTGCGGATGCGAGCGGGATCACGGTCGTTCAGCCGGACGTCGAGACCCGCCATGGCGCAGACATGGGCGATGCCGCTGCCCATTTGCCCGGCGCCGACAATCCCGACGGTCCTGATATCGATGCCCATGCGGTAAATCCAAACCTCCGAAGCGCTCCCTGCCCGTCGCCGGAGGCTTCCAGCGGGGGCGGGTCCGCGGCCGTCAAAACGCGCGTCGCACCAGAATCTTAGACCATTTCCCGTCTCGGGGCAGCCCGGCGCGGGAGATTCTCCCGGTGGGCGCCCCGAACTCCGGAGATTACTGTCCCTTGGCCTTGGCGACTTCGGCTTGGAACTCGGGGACGATCTGGAACAGGTCGCCGACGAGGCCGTAATCCGCCACCTGGAAGATCGGCGCGTCCTCGTCCTTGTTGATGGCGACGATCACCTTCGAGTCCTTCATGCCGGCGAGATGCTGGATCGCGCCGGAGATGCCCACCGCCACGTAGAGGTCGGGGGCGACCACCTTGCCGGTCTGGCCCACCTGCCAGTCGTTCGGGGCGTAGCCCGCATCCACGGCCGCCCGCGAGGCGCCGACCGCAGCGCCGAGTGCGTCGGCCAGGGGCTCGATGAGCTCCTTGAATTTCTCCGCCGAACCGAGCGACCGGCCGCCCGAGACGATGATCCGCGCGGCGGCGAGTTCGGGACGATCGGACTTCGCGATCTCCTCGCCCTTGAAGGTCGAGGCGCCGGAGGCCGGGGCGGCGGCCGAGACGGGCTCGACGGGCGCGGCCGAGCCACCCGACACGGCCGCCTTGAAGGCTGCCGTGCGCACGGTGATGACCTTCTTGGCCTCCGTCGCCTGCACGGTCTGGATCGCGTTGCCGGCGTAGATCGGCCGCTCGAACGTGTCGGGCGAGACCACCGTGATGATGTCGGAGATCTGGGCGACGTCGAGCAGCGCGGCCACGCGCGGCAGCACGTTCTTGCCCGTGGTGGAGGCGGCAGCGATCACCACGTCGTATCCCGCGGCGATGGCCGCGATCCCGGCGGCGGTCGGTTCGGCCAGGGCGTGGTCATAGACGGCGTCCTCGGAGAGGAGCACCTTCTCGATGCCGTCGAGCTGGGCGGCGGCGTCCGCCGCGGGGCGGCTGCCGCTGCCCAGGACCAGGGCGTGGACGGGGGCGCCGAGCTGGGTAGCGGCCGTGAGCGCCTTCAGGCTCGCATCGCGAACCGCACCGTTGTCGTGTTCGATGTAGAGGAGGGTGGCCATTCAGGGTGAATCCTCGGAAATCGGGGGCCGGGGACCCGTCGCCATCACGGCGCCGGGTCACGCACGGGATGGACCGGGCGTCAGATGACCCCGGCGTCGACCTTGAGCTTCTCGACGAGGACCCGGGCGGACTCGACCTTCACGCCCGCCTTGCGGCCGGCCGGCTCGACGGTCTTGAGCACCTTGATCCGGGGGGTGACGTCGACGCCGAGCGCGTCCGGAGTCAGCTCCTCGAGGGGCTTCTTCTTCGCCTTCATGATGTTGGGCAGCGACGCATAGCGCGGCTCGTTGAGTCGCAGGTCCGTCGTGACGATGGCCGGGAGCTTGAGGCTCACGGTCTGGAGGCCGCCGTCGACCTCGCGGGTCACGTCGATGGCGCCGTCCCCGAATTCGAGCTTGAACGCGAAGGTGCCCTGGGGCCAATCGAGCAGCGCCGCCAGCATCTGGCCGGTCTGGTTGGAATCGTCGTCGATGGCCTGCTTGCCGAGGATGACGAGCTCCGGGGATTCCTTGGCAACGAGGGCCTTGAGGATCTTGGCGACGGCCAGCGGCTCCACGAGGCCGTCGGTCTTCACCAGGATCGCGCGGTCGGCTCCCATGGCGAGCGCCGTGCGCAGGGTCTCCTGCGCCTGCTGCGGACCGATGGACACGGCGACGATCTCCGTGACCTTGCCCTTCTCCTTCAGGCGGATCGCCTCCTCGACAGCGATCTCGTCGAAGGGGTTCATCGACATCTTGACGTTGGCGAGATCGACCCCCGAGCCGTCGGCCTTGACGCGGATCTTGACGTTGTAATCGACGACCCGCTTGACGGGCACCAGAACCTTCATGGCGGTCACTATCCTCCGCGCGGATATTTTTGGGGAGGGCCGGCGCGGCGCGCGGAGGATCCCCGGCACGCCCGGTGATCCAGAACCCTCTCGATTGAGGCGGCGGACCGTAACGACGAGCTTTCCGCCTTGTCAACGCAGGTGCGCGGACGCACCCCGGTCGAAGCGCGCGGGGATACCGGCCGGAGTTAGCTCAGGACGCGGATCGGAGGTTGGATCAGCGGTTCTTGCCTGGCACCCAGAGCACATCGTCGGCCCCGTTGGCGTTGGCCGCGCGGCTCGCCACGAACAGGAAATCCGACAGGCGGTTGAGGTATTGCAGGGCCGGCGCCGACACCACCTCCCCGTCGGTCGCCGCCAGGGCGACGGCGAGGCGCTCGGCTCGGCGGCAGACCGTGCGGGCGAGATGCAGGGCCGCCGCTGCCGGAGAACCGCCCGGCAGCACGAAGGACTTGAGGGGGGACAGATTGGCGTTCAGGGCGTCGATATCAGCCTCGAGCCGCTTCACCTGGGCGTCGACCATGCGCAGGGGCTCGTAGGGCAGGGGTGTTTCGGTCTCGGGAGTTGCGAGATCGGCGCCGAGATCGAACAGGTCGTTCTGGATCAGACTTAGCATCGCATCCAGGGCCGGATCGGCATGGAGCCGCACGAGGCCGAGGCAGGCATTGGTCTCGTCCACCGTCCCGTAGGTCTCGATGCGTAGGTCCGCCTTCGAGCGACGCTCGCCGCTGGCCAAAGCCGTCGATCCCTTGTCGCCCGTGCGGGTGTAGATGCGGTTGAGCGTGACCAAGGGGGCGTCCGATCTAGGGGGATTGGATCAGGTCAGAACGTATAGCCGAGCTTGCCGCCGAAGTTGGTCAGGCCGCGATTGTTCACGCACAGACCCGCATTCGACATGTGCTCGACGGTTGCCATGATGCTCCAATGCTCCGTCAAGCGGAAGCCGAGGGCGGCGGCCTCACGGAACAGGGGGTTGCAGCCGAGCGAGTTGAAGCCGAATGGCGTGGTGGACTTCGGACCCGTATGGCCGTTATGGGCGCCGGCGCCGAAGAAGCCCTCGAGGAAGACCCTATTGCCGAGGGTCTGCGGGAAGAGGTCGACGCTCCAGGTGGCGCCGATATAGGCGTAACTCGTGCGGCCGCCGAAATTGTAGCTGCCGCCAACGGTCGGACGCGGCACGAAGGCCTGCCAGAACGGATCGAGGCTCACCAGGGGCTTGGCGAACAGAATCTCGCCGTTGATGTTGTTGGTGTTGTGCTCGGCGCTGCCGGGATCCTGAACCGCACCGCCGATGCGAACCTCCGAGACGATGCTCAAGGGCTGGGCCGGGGCCGCGTAGGCGGCGGGCAGGGCCGGACCGCGCAAGTCGGCGGCCTCGACCGGGGCGACGGCCGCCAAGGCAAGAACGCCGGCGAACAGGCGGGACGAGATGGAAAGCATCGAGGAACCGATCCGGTTGTACCGGTCCGGTCTAGCATGCGCTCCCCGAAGCGTGTCAGGCCGCCCACCGCGTAATCCACGCCCCGGGCCGCGATAGATCGGCGGTGCGGCCTCCTCGCCACACCGGGCAGACGCCTGGACGCCTCAGGCCGAGCGCCACCACACCACGCCCATGATGAGCACGATGGCGAGGAACTGGAGGAGGACGCGCAGGCGCATGAGCTTCTGCGAGACGTTGGCGCTGCCGCCCCGCATCATGTTGACGAGGCCGAGCAGGAGAACGACGGCCACCGCCACGCAGGCGAGGAGGACGAGGGTGTTGGAGGAGATCACGGCGTAAGGGTCTCGCGGCTCGAGGCAGGGCGTTCCGAGGTGTCTTGCACAAGATGTCTTGCATATGTGGCTTGGGCCCGCCCCCGCCCAGGTGCGGGCCGGAACCTGCGTCAGTTCCGGCGCAGCAGGCGCTCGAAGTAGTCGAGTTCCTCGCGCGGGCGGCTCGGGTCACCGAGCTTGCGTCGCAGCTCCTCCATGATCCGTCGGGTACGCTGGACCGCGGACTCGTCGGCCGTCGGCACGCGGGCGTTGCCGCCCGTCATGTCGCGGCCCTTGTTGGGGCGTCCGAGGGGATCGTTCTCGGAGCTTCCGGTCTGGCCCTGCTGGCTCGGGTCCTTGCCGCCCTCCTGCTGGCCCTCGCCTTCGCCCTGGGCCATCTCCTGCATCTGCTTCTGCATGCCCTCGGCGCCGCGCTTCAGGCCGTCAAGGGCCCGGCCCTGGGCATCGACGGCGTCCTCCTCGCGGCCCTGACCGAGGGCCCCTTCGGCCTCGCGCATGGCCTCTTCCGCCTCGGACAGGCCCTCCTCACCCTCCATGCCGAGATCCTTCATCCGACGCTGGAGATCCTGAAGGCGCTCGCGCAGGGCCTGCTGGCGCTCGCCCTGGCCGGCCTGCCCCTCGCCAGTTTGCCCCTTCTGGCCCTGGCCCTGCTCACCTTGCTGGCCCTGGCCGGGCTGTCCCTTCTGGCCACGCTGCGGCTGACCGCGCTGGGGACGCTGGCCCGGGCGCGGCTCGCCCGATTGGCCGTCCTTGTCCTGGCCTTCCTTGAAGGTCTGGTCGCGCAGCTCCTGCTGCTCGCGCGAAAGCTTGTCGAGCTCGTCCGCCTGCTTCGCCATCTCGCGGGCGCTCGGATCGGACTTGCCGCCGGGCTCGGCGGTCTGGAGGTTCTCGAGGATCTCGCGCAGCTGTTCGAGGAGGCGCTGGGCTTCCGCCGTGTCGCCGCGCTTCATGGCGTCGGCCATGTCCTTGAGCATCTTGTTGAGGTCGTCGGGGGTGACGGTCTTGCCCCCCTGGTTCTGCGGTTGCCCGTCCGCCTTTGGCTTTGCGCTCTTCTCCCTCTGGCGCTCGGCCATGTTCTTCATGAAGGCGTCGAGGGCCTTCTTCAGGTCTTCGGTGAGCTTCTGGATCTCCTCGTCGGGGGCGTTCCGCTCGATGGCCTGCTTGAGGTTGTCCTGGGCCGCGCGCAAGCTCTTCTCGGCGTCCGACAGGTCGCCGTCCTCGATCTTGAGGGCCATTTCCCACAGGAGGTCGGCGACCTCCATAAGCGCCGCGTCGCTCCGGGCGGCCCGCAGGCGCCGCGTGGCGGTCTTCAGGCCAAGGAACACGCTCGGCTCCGGCGTGAACCGCTCGGGCGAGATGAGGAGGGCGTCCAGCGCCGTCTGCACCCGGCCCCGGCTCTCGTCGGGGGCGGTGATGAGGCGGCGGCGCTCTTCCGCCAGGGACCGGGCCAGGGCTTGCGTGAACACGCGGGCCGGCAGGGTGACCTCGGCCGGCTCCGTGCGCCCCTCCTGGCCGGCCTCGTCCTTCACCACGAGGGTGAGGCGCACGCGCGCGCCGGACCATGGGTTGTCGGTGAGGTCGACGAGGGTCTTCGTATCGGCCTCGCCGCTGGCGTCCCCCGGCAGGGCGAGGGCGATGCGGGGCGGCGGCACCAGGGCGCGGGTCCCGGCCAGGGGTTCGACGATCCCCTCGGCCGAGGCGATGCCGTAATCATCCTTGGCGCGGTAGGTCAGGTTGAAGGTGCCACGGCTGTTGACCTCCAGGGCCCCGATGCGGCGGACCTCGGGGGGAAGGTCGGGAATCGTCTCGATCACGAGGTGTCGCGGCGGTGCGCCGGCCGCCGCGATGGTGAGGTCGGCGGTGCCGCCGGTGAGCTGGAAGCGGTCCTCGCGCAGGTCGGCATGGGGCGGCTTGCCCGGCAGGGCCTTGAGGCCGGCACGGGCGTCGAGGGTCGCCTCGCCGCGCCCGGCGATCCGGACGATGAGGGTCGCGTTCACGGGCGCGCGCAGGCGCTGCTCGGCGCCGTCCATGGTCACGACCAGGGGCGGCAGGCGGGTGTAGAGAGGCGGATCGATCCAGCCATCGATCCGGAAGGTCGGGCCGGGCGGCGGCGGCAGGGTCCAGTCGAAGGCGCCGGCAATGCGCTGGCGCCATTCGGACCCGGCAACGAACAAGCTCGCCACGGCGGCGACCACCAGGGCGGCGCGCAGGGCGAGGGGGTCGCGCCGGGGCATATCGGGCCGGGGCGGAGCCGCTTTCAGGCCCGCCACGGCCTCGGCCGACCGGCGCTGATGCAAGGCCCAGAGCGCCCGGGTCGCCGGATCGCCGACGCCGAGAGCCAGGGTGTCCTCAATGGCGGAAGCCGGGCCGTGGGCGAGGCTGCGGTCGCCGCCGGCAGCCTCGCGGTCGATCCGCGCCAGGGCGGCGCGCCGGCTCGGGCGACGCAGAGTCGCGAGAGGCAGGAGCGCGGCGGCGAGGGCGAGGGCGAAGGCCGCGAGGCCCACCTGGCGCCAGAACGGCGAGAGGTCGAGCCACAGGCCGAGCCAGGAGGCGACGAGGAACGCGAGCCCGACGCCGAGGCCGCGCCACAGGATCGGCCAAGCCCCTTCCCACAGGAGGGCGGCTCGGGACCGGGACACGAGACGGTCGAGGCGTCCGCGCATGGCGGACGCCTCGCCCGCGTCGTCCTCGCGCGTCGTTCCGGAAGTCGCCGGGTCGGCCTCGGCCATCGTGTCTGGCTCCTCTGGCGCCCTGCGGCGCCGGGCGGGCAAGCTAGCATGGTGGCCGCCGGGGTCGATCGGGTCAAATCAGCCCATGGTGGACCGGAATCGTGCGCCCATCCGAACCGACCCGCCCCGTGGGCGGTTGGGGCAACGATTCACGCTTCACCCAGGGGGAGACCCGATCCGATGTCCGACGCACCGCAATCAGACGCCCAGAACATGGTCGATGCGCTGGTGCGCACCCGCCGCACCGGTCTTGCCGCCACGGCGGCCCTGGGCGGCCTCGCCCTCGTGGTGGGCCTCGCCGCCAAGGCCCTTCGCAACGCTCCCGAGGCGAAGGACGCAGCGACGGCGCCTGCGCCTTCGAGCGCCGTCGAGCCCGCCGGCGCCACACCGTTCGATCACGTCACCGTTGGCGAGGATGAAGCCCGGACCATGCTGCGCGCCATGGCGGCGGCGACCCTGGCGGATGGCCTCGTGGATGCGGGCGAGCGCAAGCGCCTCGACAACGCCCTGGCGGCGGCGGGCATCGGAGACGACGGCCGTCGCTGGCTCGAGACGGAGCTCGCCGATCCGGCCGATGTCGACGATATCGCCGAGCGCGTGACGACGCCCGAACAGGCGGCCCGCATCTACACGGCGGCGCGCCTCGCCATCGATCCCGACACCCTGCAGGAGCGGACGTTCCTCAAGGATCTGGCGGACGCCCTCGATCTGCCCGGCGACGCCGTGGCCCGGCTGGAGACGGAGCTGGCCGCCTGAGCCTTTCGGCGACCGCAGACGACGCGAAGGGGTCTCCCGCGCGATCCTGGTGGAACGCGCGGGGGCCGGATTAGGCCGTCTCCGACAGCCAGCCCGGCACGTGGTCGAGCCCGATGAGTTCCTCGTAGCTCTGGCGCGCGCGCACCACGGCCCAGTCGGTGCCGCGCACCAGCACCTCGGGCACGAGGCGGCGGGTGTTGTAGGTGCCGGCCTGAACGGCGCCATAGGCCCCAGCGCTCATCACCGCGACGAGGTCGCCCGGCACCACTTCGGGCATGTCCCGGCCGAGCGCGATGTAATCGCCGCTCTCGCAGACGGGGCCGACAACGTCGGCGACGAATCGGGGGGTCTCGGGGCCGGCCTCGACGACGGGCCGCAGGCCGTGGAAGGCGTCGTACAGGGTCGGGCGGATGAGATCGTTCATGGCCGCGTCGACGATGACGAAGGTCCGCCCCTCGGTCCGTTTCACGTAGAGCACGCGGGTGACGAGGATGCCCGCATTGCCGGCGATCATCCGGCCGATCTCGAACACCGGACGCAGGCCGAGCCCCGAGAAATGCGGGCGCAGGATCGCCGCGAGGGCAGCAGGATCGGGCGGGGGCGCATTGTCGTCACGATAGGGAATGCCGAGGCCGCCGCCGAAATCGATGTGGTGGAGGGCGTGGCCGTCCGAGAGGAGATCGCGCGCGAGGCCGGCGAGCAGACGCGCCGCATGGTCGAAGGGCGCGAGATCGGTGATCTGGCTGCCGATGTGCATGTCGACGCCCGACACGGCGAGCCCCGGGAGGGTCGCGGCCTGGGCATAAACCGCCCGTGCCCGACCGATGGGGATGCCGAACTTGTTCTCGGATTTTCCCGTGGAGATCTTCGCGTGCGTGCCCGCGTCCACGTCCGGGTTCACCCGGATCGAGACGGGTGCCGTGAGGCCGAGGCTTGTGGCCACCTGCGACAGCACGACGAGTTCCGGCTCGCTCTCGACGTTGAAGCAGTAGATGCCGGCCTTCAACGCGGCGGCCATCTCGTCGGGGGTCTTGCCGACGCCCGAGAACACGATTTTCTTCGGGTCGACCCCGGCGGCCAGCGCCCGGCGCAACTCGCCCTCCGAGACGATGTCCATGCCGGCGCCCTGGTGGGCGAGGGTGGTGAGAACCGCCTGGTTGGAGTTCGCCTTCATCGCGTAGCAGACGAGGGCGTCGTCGCCCGCGAACGCATCCGCGAACACCCGGTAATGCCGCTCCAGGGTGGCGGTGGCATAGCAGTAGAAGGGCGTGCCGACCTCAGCCGCGAGCGCCGTGAGATCGACATCCTCAGCGGTGAGACGACCGTCGCGATAATGGAAGTGGTGCATCGGTGTGCCTTGGACACCGGCCTTGGGTGCCGGCCTTGGACGACGAACCTCGAACGACCGGCCTCGCAGCCAGCGAACGCGGGCCTCAGAGGATCGGATCGAGGAAGAAGGGCTGCTCGGGCACGACGTAGCCGCGCTTGGCCCCGCGCGTGGTCAGAATCGGCGTTTCGCTGCTCCCACCCGCCACGGCGGCCGGATCGAGTTCGTCGCCCGCGCGCACGGCATCCGGATCGGGCGTGGCGCCGCCGCCACCGAGCCCCACGCTCTGGGGCAGGGCGCGGGGACTCGCCGGTGCGGTGACGCCCGTCGAACTCCGCGACGCAGGAGGTGCGGGCGCGGCACTGCCGGGTGGCGGCTCGAGGCCACCGCGCCGGCCGCAGCCGGAGGCCGCGAGGGCCACGAGGCCGAGGGCCGCGAGGGTCGTGAGGGAGTGCAGGCGAAAGGGCATCTGGGCTTGGGAGTCCGGCACGCGGGTACCCGACACCATAGCGTCTGCCGAGCCGCGACGCGAGGGAAACGGCTCCGCTTATCCCGGGGAGTGACCCGGGGCGGCTCGACGTCTCTCGCGAAGCCCTCGCTGCGCCGCCGCGCTCAAAGCGAGAACCGGCAGTGAGCGAGCGCCCCGCGAGACAGGATCACTTCTTGTTGCCGGGGTTCTTCTCGTAGGCGTCGATGGCCCGGCGGCAATTTTCCGACAGTTTGGTCCAGTTGGTCTGGAAGCACTTGTCCATGGCCGGATCGTCAGGCGAGAGATTGCCGCAATAGGTCAGATAATCGCCGGTGCAGTACTTCTTCAGGGTCTCGTTGCCGCGCTTGGTCTGCGGCGCCGGCTGCGCCAGGGCAGGGGCAGCGGCCAGGGATGCGGTCACCGTCAGGGCGAGGGCGAGCGAGGTCAGGGTCTTGGCCATAAGGGGCGCGGTCCGTCTTCAGATCAGGAGGGAATGCGCGACCGGATGATGCGCTTGCGTGGTCGAAACAAGGCACAGGCGCGGCAGCGCATGGGAAAGTTCGTTTATCTACGCCGTGGCCTGAACGGGACGCAACGGCGGACCTGGGCGAGCGTTCAGGGGATTCGACCCTAGGAGCGCATGAGGGGGTAGGCCTCGACGGCGGGCAGGCGCTCGCGCCGCATGAGGCTGTCGGCGACTTCCGTGATCCGGAGCCGCAGGGCGGCGGTGTCGCTGTCCTGACCCGTCGCCGCCTGGGGCGCCGTGCGGGCCACGGCCTGGGCCAGGGCCTCCTCGGCGGCGGCGAGGCTCGCCCGCAGGGTTTCGCGTTCGGCGGCGAGAGCCGCACATCGCGCCGTGAGATCGATCGGCCCCGGCGCGGCGTGGTGACGACGCACGAGGTCGTCGAGGAGTTCGCGATGCGCCCCCTCGAGAACCTGTAGGGTGGCGAGGCCGACTTCACCCTCGGCCCGCGCGGTGACGAGGTCGCGCTCCACGCCCGCGAGGGCGGTCCGGGTTTCGACGATCTCGGCCTCGCGCGTCTGGAGTGTCGCGGTCCCGGTCTCGACTTGGCGGGCGAGGGCGGCGGCTTCCAGGGTACGGGCGCCGATGGTTGCGAGATCGGCGTGACGCGCCGCCTGCACCGCCTCGACCCGGCGCTCCAGGCGACGGCGCGTCACGGCGAATTCGGCCCGCAGGTGATCCTTCTCGGCCGCGACCTCGGCCACCGACAAGGGCAGGCGCGCTTCGATCCGGCGCCGGGACAGGCGGATGGCCCGCGCGTTCACCGCCGGCAGCAGGAGCAGGGCGCACAGGGCGGCGGCGAGAAAGCCGAGCGCGAAGATCATGACGGTTTCGATCACGCGGACACGCTCATGTGTTGAACCGGGGCGAGAGACCGGAGCGAGAGACCGGAGCGAGAGACCGGAAGGGGGCGCGGGCGACCCTTGGGAGCCGGCATCCACGAAAGGCTTAACCCACCCTCACCGCGCGGCGCGAGGGTGCGCGTGCCACACCCGCCTCAGAACGGGTTCCAAGTCGGGCGATCCGTAAATTTCAGGTAGCCGACATTGATGCCCAGGCGTGCTCCGACGCCCGTGCGAATCGGCACCACCACCACCTCGTCCGCCGTCACCGCCGTCATGCCGAAGCCGCCGATGAAATAGGCCGAGCCATCGACGCCGACGAAGCGGCGGTAGAGGCCCTGTACTGCCGGCAGGTTGTAGACGAGCATCATCGTCCGATCGCCGTCCCCCCCGACATCGAAGCCGATGGACGGACCCTGCCAGTAGATGCGGCGCTTGCCGGCGTTGCGGGTGTAGAGGGTGCCTTCGCCGTAGCGCACGCCGCCGACGATGGCGCCGGAGGCTTCCTGGCCGAGGATGTAGCCGTTGGGCTCGCCCCAGCGCCGGGTCGCCTCCTCGACGGTGAGGGCGAGCCCCCGCGACATCGAACCGAAGAACCGGTGGCCGTTGTCGATGATCTCGGCGGGCCGGAAGGTGCCGGGGCCGGCCTCATCCGGGGCGGGCGGAGCCGTCCGGCCCGGAAGCGCGAGGGCCGGGCTGAGGGTCGCACAGACCGTCGCGACCCCAGCGGACAGCGACGCAGCCAGGGCGAGGCCGGCGCCGAGTCGGGCCAGGGCGCTGGAAGGGGAGGGGGATGTCAGCATGGTGCCTCGTCGCGTGCGGTGCCGGGCGGCGTCCCGGCAAGGCCTCGAACCGTGGCGCGAAACCGCGCGCCCGCCCGACCCGCGACGATCATGACGTGAAAGACGGTCAATATATGGTTAACGCGACCACCCGGTCAGGCGCGATGACCAGCGGTGGCGCCGAGCGACCGACGCGGGGCACCACAGCGTTCCGGCAGCGCGAGGCGGCTGGCGTAGGAGCAGTCGCCCAGGGCCGCGAAGGGGCCGTTGCGGTAGTGGCGGGCGTGGTGGCCGTAGGTGATCGGCTGGCCCGAGGGCACCACGACGCAGCCGCCGGCGCTCGTGAGCACATGGTCGCCGGCCGCCGTGTCCCATTCCATGGTCGGTCCGCAGCGGACGTAGATGTCGGCCTCGCCCGAGGCGATGAGGCAGAACTTGAGGGCGGAGGCGGCGCCGCGCCGGCCGCCCAGGGGCAGGGCGGACAGGCAGGCCTCCGTCTCGGCGTCTCCGTGGCGGTTGCTCACGAGGGCGACGAGGCCGTCGGCGGGCACGGGACGCACGGCGATGGCCCTGTGCAGGCCCGGACGACCGGCGACGATGGCGGCCTCGAACGCCGTGGCGCCCCCACCCCAGACCCGGCCGAGGCCGGGGGCGGCTAGCGCCGCCGCCACCGGGCGGTCACCCTGAACGAGGCCGATATTGACGCTGTATTCGCAGTTGCCCGCGAGGAAGTCCTTGGTTCCGTCGAGGGGATCGACGAGGAAGAACAGCTCGGCGGGCGGGCGGTCGTAGGCGGTTTCCTCGGCGACGACCGGGATGTCGGGCCAATGCCGCTTCAGAGCGGCGAGAATCAGAGCTTCGGAGGCCGTATCGGCGAGGCTCGCCGGGGAGCCGTCGCGCTTCAGCACGTGCGGGCAATCCCCGCCGTGATACCCCCGGAGGATCTCGCCCGCCTCGCAGGCGATCTCCATCAATGTTGCCGCGATACGGTCGCGCGTCGGCGCGTCGAGGTTCATGATGGCCCCGTCATGCCCCGGCGCGGGCGGGTTGTCGACCCGGCGCGCGGCCCGTCCGACGCTTTTCCGACCGACGGATCGCCGGTGCGCCGGCTTTTCAAAGCAACGGGCGCCGTCTATCGGTGCCTTCGGCGATTGGCCGCGCCCATCCGGCTGGATCGCCCGCGGCCCCTTTAAAGTGCCTCGCGCGGAGCGCAAGATGACCCTCGTTCAACTCGATGCCCTCGACCTGTCGGCACTGCTGTGCTCCCGGGTCTGCCACGACGTGATCAGCCCGGTGGGCGCCATCGTGAACGGCCTCGAGGTGCTCGAGGACGAGTCCGACACCTCAATGCGCGAGTTCGCCCTCGAGCTCATCGCCAAGAGCGCGCGCCAAGCCTCGGCCCGGCTGCAGTTCGCCCGGATCGCCTTCGGGGCGGCGGGGTCGGCCGGCGCGTCCATCGATCTCGCCGACGCCGAGAAGGTCTCGCGCGGCATGTTCGCCGACGACAAGACCCAGCTCGCCTGGTCCGCACCGCAGGCGCTCTACCCGAAGAACAAGGTCAAGCTCATCCTCAACCTCGTGGTGATCGCCCAGAGCGCGATCCCGCGCGGTGGTCTCATCGACGTTACCGTGAAGGGGGACGGCGAGGCACCGAGCATTGTCCTCACGGCGAAGGGTTCGCATGCGCGGATCCCGCCCCATGTCGAGGCCCTCATCGCCGGCACGCCCGAGGGCGGCGTCGTGGACGCCCACGCGATCCTGCCGTTCTATGCCGGCCTCGTGGCACGGGCTGCCCGGATGGACGTACACTTCGCGATCTCCGGCGACACCGTGACCATCGAAGCCGTGCCGATGCCGGAGCCACCCGTGGAACCGTCGATCGAGCCCGCGTCCTCCGACGACGAGCCGCCGGAAACCGCCCTCGCCTGAGGCCCCCGCCGGGGCAGCCTCCCGGTGCGGATCACCGGACGTCGAACGCCCCTCGCGCCTTCGGCACGAGCGGTCATTGGACCGATCGGCCACCGGGGGCGGACCGGCGCAATGATCCATTCACCATGTATGACCCCCGAGGGGCGCGACGGCGACTATTGCTCAGTTTGTCTAGACGGAATCGGGACAAGGAAACCCTTCACTAACCCATTCGGGCACAGGGTCGGATTGCACAAACCGTAGTGCGTTTCTGGACTGAGTGCCCGTCATGGACGACTTGTTGCGTGAGTTCCTGACCGAGAGCGCCGAGCATCTCGACACGGTCGATGCCGAACTCGTGCGTTTCGAACAGGATCCGAACAACCAGACGATCCTTCGGAACATCTTCCGGCTCGTCCACACCATCAAGGGCACCTGCGGGTTCCTCGGCCTACCGCGCCTGGAAGCGCTGGCGCATGCTGCCGAAACCTTGATGGGACAGTTCCGCGACGGTATGCCGGTGACCGGCCCCGCCGTGAGCCTCATCCTCGTCACCCTCGATCGTCTGAAGTCGATCCTCGCCGATCTTGAGAACACCGGCACCGAGCCGACAGGTAGCGACAGCGACCTCATCGACGCCCTTGACGTCATGTCCGCCGGTCCGATGGAGGCTCCGGCCCCCGCTCCGGTAGTGGCACCGCCCCCCGAGATCAAGCTGCCCGAGCCCGTCTCGCGCGAGCTGAAACCCGGCGAGGTCAGCTTGGACGACCTCGAGCGCGCCTTCATGGAGGCGGAAGGTCCTGATTCGTTCGACGAACTCCCTCCGCTGCCGCCCTTGCCGTCCCTGCCCGCCGTTCCGGCTGCCGTCGCGGCACCCGCCCCGGCCCCGACGCCGGCCCCCAAGGCCGTCGTGCAGGATGAGCCCGCCAAGGCTCCAGCCAAGGAGGCGCCCGCCGCCGAGGGCGGGGAAGGCGGCGTCGCCAAGGTTCAGACGATCCGCGTCAACGTCGATACCCTCGAACACCTCATGACGATGGTGTCCGAGCTGGTGCTGACCCGCAACCAGCTCCTCGAGATCGCCCGCCGTCACGACGATTCCACCTACAAGGTTCCCCTGCAGCGCCTCTCGCACGTAACGGCCGAGCTGCAGGAAGGCGTCATGAAGACGCGCATGCAGCCCATCGGCAACGCCTGGCAGAAGCTGCCGCGCGTGGTGCGCGATCTCTCGTCGGAACTCGGCAAGCAGATCGAGCTCATCATGAGCGGCGCCGAGACAGAACTCGACCGTCAGGTGCTCGAGGTCATCAAGGACCCCCTGACCCACATGGTGCGCAACTCGGCCGACCACGGCATCGAGGACGCGGCCGGTCGTAAATCCGCCGGCAAGCCGGCGCGGGGCACCATCCGCCTGTCCGCCTATCACGAGGGCGGCACCATCACCATCGAGATCGCCGACGACGGCAAGGGCCTCGACCTCGCCGCCATCCGCCGCAAGGCCGTGGAGCGCAAGATCGCGAGTCAGGCCGAGATCGAGCGGATGACCGACGCCCAGGTGGCGAAGTTCATCTTCCATCCGGGCTTCTCGACGGCCGCCGCCGTCACCTCGGTCTCGGGCCGCGGCGTCGGCATGGACGTGGTGAAGACGAACATCGAACTCATCGGCGGTGTCATCGACATCAACACCCAGCTCGGGCGCGGCACCACTTTCACCATCAAGATCCCGCTGACCCTGGCGATTATCGCTGCTCTCATCGTCAAGGCCGGCGAGCAGCGCTTCGCCGTGCCGCAGGTGGCGGTGCTGGAACTCGTGCGGGTCGACAAGTCCACGGCCCAACAGGTCGAGCGCATCAACGGTTCGCCGGTCCTGCGGCTGCGCGAGCGCCTTCTGCCCATCGTCACCCTCACGGGCGTCCTCGGACAGGCGGCGCCGGCCAGCACCATCGATTCGGGCTTCGTGGTGGTCGCCCAAGTCGGGCGCCAGCGCTTCGGCATCCTCGTGGATGAAGTCTTCCACACGGAGGAGATCGTCGTGAAGCCGATGTCCTCGAAGCTGCGCCACCTGCCGCTCTTCGCCGGCAATACGATCCTCGGCGACGGCGCCGTAGTGCTGATCGTCGATCCCAACGGCATCGCCCAGCAGGTCAGCCAGAGCGCGCAGTCCGGTGCGATCCCCGTCGAGGCCGAGGCCGACGAGGCGGAGGCCGCCGATGCCAAGGCGACCCTACTGGTCTTCAAGGGCGGAGCGGGCAGCTACAAGGCGGTTCCCCTCTCCCTCGTCACGCGCCTCGAAGAGATCGAAGCCTCGAAGGTCGAGTGGGTCGGCGGGCGCCCGCTGATCCAGTATCGCGGCCGACTCATGCCCCTCGTCCCCGCGGACACCTCCATCACAATCCGCGAGACCGGCACGCAGGCCCTGGTGGTGTTCTCGGACGGCGAACGGGCCATGGGCCTCGTGGTCGATGAGATCGTCGACATCGTCGAGGAGCGCCTCGACGTCGAGA
This sequence comes from Methylobacterium adhaesivum, assembly GCF_022179065.1. Taxonomy (GTDB): domain Bacteria; phylum Pseudomonadota; class Alphaproteobacteria; order Rhizobiales; family Beijerinckiaceae; genus Methylobacterium; species Methylobacterium adhaesivum. Next base: position 26,707 of record NZ_BPQD01000017.1, on the reverse strand, counting down.
TCTCGGCTGAGCGCTCCGACCTCATCGGTTCGGCGGTCCTGCGGGGCCGCGCCACCGAGATCATCAACATCGCTCACTTCCTCCCGCTCGCCTACGACGACTGGGCGCGCGGTTCGAAGAAGGCGGTCAAGCAATCCTCGACGGTGCTGCTGGTGGACGACTCCGCCTTCTTCCGGGACATGCTGTCCCCGGTGCTCAAGGCGGCGGGCTACGGGGTCGTCACGGCGGCCAGCGCCGACGAGGCCGTGGCGATCCTGCTCTCCAATGGTCGCATCGACATGGTGGTCTGCGATCTCGAGATGCCCGGCCGCAACGGCTTCGACCTCGTCGGCGCCATGCGCAAGGTCGAGGGACGCGTCGCGGGCCTGCCGGTGATCGGCCTCTCGGGCACCATCGGACCGGACGCCATCGCCCGGGCCCGGTCGCTCTCGATCATCGACCTCGTGGCGAAGTTCGACCGCAGCGGTCTCATCGCGGCCCTAGCCGAGATCGACGTCCAGACCCTCTCCAACGCCGCCTGACGCCGGCCCTCGCGCACGATCGGAGCCCTATCATGATGCAGGCCGCAAACAGCAACGCCACGCGCGCCGAGGCTGGCACCACCACCGACTACGTCACGGTGTTCGTCGGCGAGACCATGTTCGGCCTCGCCATCAACCGGGTTCACGACGTCTTCATCCCCGCCGGTGTGACGCCGGTCCCGCTCTCCCCGCCGGAGATCGTCGGCCTGCTCAACCTGCGTGGCCGGGTGGTGACGGCTCTGTGCCTGCGCCGTCGGCTCAGCCTGCCGGACCGGGAGGGCGATGCCGGACGCATGGCCATCGGCCTCGAGCAGGGCGGCGAAACCTTCGCCCTCATCGTCGACGGGGTCGGTGAGGTGCTGAAGCTCGGGGCTGACACCCACGAGCCGGTGCCGATCAACCTCGACGCGCGCTGGCGCGACCTGTCGCTCGGGGTGCACCGCCTCGAAGGGCACCTCCTCGTGATCCTCGACGTCGATGCCCTCTTGGCCTTCGGCACCCCGCACCTTGCGGCCGGTGCCGCCTGATCCTGCAGCCTCCCACGGGGATATTCCGATGAAGACCTGTCTCGTCGTCGACGATTCCGCCGTGATCCGAAAGGTGGCACGCCGGATCTTCGAGACCATGAACTTCCGGGTCGGGGAAGCGGAGGACGGACAGATGGCGCTGGCCGCCTGTGGCGAGACGATGCCGGACGCCATCCTCCTCGACTGGAACATGCCGACCATGGACGGCTACGACTTCCTGAAGGCCCTCCGGCAGACCCCCGGCGGCGAGAAGCCCAAGGTGCTGTTCTGCACCACGGAGAACGACGTCGGCGCCATCGCCCGCGCCCTGCATGCGGGGGCCGACGAGTACATCATGAAGCCGTTCGATCGCGAGATCGTGACGGCCAAGCTCGCACAGGTCGGCTTCGCCAGCGAGATCGGCGCCTTCTGACGCCGGGTTGCGCCGGGCGTTCCACCCGGCCGGATACGACCGCTCTCCGTTCCGCCCCATCGAGGCGTCAGGATCCATGCCGGCATTGAACACACTCTACGCCGCCCCGTCCCACGGATCGGGCGCCGCCACGGGCGCGCGAATCCGCGTGATGATCGCCGATGATTCGGCCGTGGTGCGCGGCCTCGTCGCCCGGTGGATCGCGGAGGCCGGCTTCGACGTGGTCGCTACGGCCTCCAACGGGCGCATCGCCGTGGAATCCATGGCGCGCCACGACCCCGACGTGATCCTCCTCGACATCGACATGCCGGAACTCGACGGCACCCAGGCCCTGCCGCTGCTCCTCGCCAAGAGCCCCGGTGTCCAGGTGGTGATGATGTCCACCCTCACCACCCGGAACGCGGATATCTCGCTGCGCTGCCTGTCGCTTGGAGCCGTCGATTACCTCGCCAAGCCCGAGAGCAACCGGGGCGTCACCACGTCGGACGCCTTCCGCACCGAACTCATTGAGCGGGTGCGCCTGTTCGGCAGCGCCCGTGCCCGCAAGCGCGGCCCGGTCCTCAGCCTCGCCGGCGCGGCGACCGTGCCGGCCGCCACCGCAGCCCCCAAGGCCACCACCCCGATCACGCTGCGCCCCAAGGCACGGGCCTCAGTCTCCCCGCGCGTCCTCCTCATCGGCGCGTCCACGGGCGGCCCCCGCGCCGTCGGCGAGGTTCTCGAGAAGATCGGCGCCGCGACCCTGCGCCAATTCCCCGTCCTCATCGTGCAGCACATGCCGCCAGTGTTCACGGCGGTGTTCGCCGAGCATCTCGGGGCGCGCACCGGTCTACCGGCCGCCGAGGGCAAAGCCGACGAGCGGCTTCAGCCAGGGCGGATCTATGTCGCCCCGGGCGGGCGCCACATGGGCCTATCCGGCGCGGCCGGCCGCCCCGACGTCGCGATCCGTCTCCATGACGGCCCCCTCGTCAACTTCTGCAGGCCGGCCGTCGACGTGCTGTTCCAGGACGCCGCGGCGATCTTCGGCGCCTCGGCCCTCGCCGTGGTCCTCACGGGCATGGGCTCGGACGGAACCGGCGGTGCGCGGGCACTGACGGAGGCAGGGGCGGCCGTGCTGGCCCAGGACGAGGCGACGAGCACCGTATGGGGCATGCCAGGCAGCATCGCCAAGGCCGGCCTCGCCCAGGCGATCCTGCCCCTGGGCGAGATCGGCGGCGCGCTGCGCAATCTACTGACGGGGAAGAGCGCATGACCGACGTCGAGTTCGATTTCCTGCGCAGCTACCTCAAGACCCGATCGGGTTTAGCCCTCAGCGGCGAAAAGCGGTACCTCATCGAGAGCCGCCTCGGCCCCGTCTGCCGCCGCTTCAACCTCGCGACTCTCCACGACCTCGCGAACGCACTTAAGAACGGACGCGACGTCGCTATGGAGAAGGCGGTGGTCGAGGCGATGACCACCAACGAGACGTTCTTTTTCCGGGATCAGGCGCCCTTCGACCTATTCCGCGACGTGCTGCTGCCCGAGGCCATGGCTCGGCGCGCCGCCCAGCGCCGCTTGCGCATCTGGTGCGCGGCAGCGTCCACGGGCCAGGAGCCGTATTCCCTCGCGATGCTGCTCCACGAAGCCGCGCCGCGTCTGGCCGGCTGGTCCGTCGACCTCGTTGCCACGGACCTGTCCACGGAGGTTCTCGAGAAGGCGAAGGCCGGCCTCTACAGCCATTTCGAGGTGCAGCGCGGCCTGCCGGTGCAGCTGCTGATCAAACATTTCGAGCAGGTGGGCGAGCAGTGGCGCATCGCGGCCAACCTGCGCCAGATGGTGGATTTCCGGCCCCTCAATCTGCTTCAGCCGTTCGATGGGCTCGGTACTTTCGACATCGTCTACTGCCGCAACGTCCTCATCTATTTCGATGCGGCGACCAAGGGCGACGTCCTGGCCCGAATCGGCGCCAGCCTCGCGCCTGATGGTGCACTCCTCCTCGGCGCGGCCGAGACGGTGATCGGCCTGACCGACCGCCTGGTGCCGAATGCCCGCCACCGCGGCCTCTACAACCCAGCCCCGGCGCGAGCGGCCGCTGTGCCGGCGGCCGTCGCCTCCGCCGCCCTCGCGGCGCCGCAGCTGCGGCGCGTCGTGGGCTTGTAGGCTCGTCCCGTCGCAGGCCGACGCACCCGTTAGCGTTTCCGAGGGCCGTTCGCCGCCCTCGACCGCTTGATCGCGGCGGAGGGCCGGTATGACGCGGCGGTCGTCGACCGATCTCCGCCCGTTCCGTCAACCAGTCCCGCACGGTACCGCCAGAGCCCGACGGACAGCGACCACGAAAAAAGCCCCGCGTGAGCGGGGCTTTTTTCGTGGTCGGCTTATGGAAACCCCACCCCGAGGGATGAAGCGTCGGCTCGGCCGACACTTCATCAGACGGCGATGCGCTCCTCGCCCTCGTTCGGCTCGCGCAGAACGTAGCCGCGTCCCCATACAGTCTCGATGTAGTTCTTGCCCGACGAGGCATTGGCGAGCTTCTTGCGCAGCTTGCAGATGAACACGTCGATGATCTTCAACTCGGGCTCGTCCATGCCACCGTAGAGATGGTTGAGGAACATCTCCTTCGTGAGCGTCGTGCCCTTCCGGAGCGAGAGGAGTTCCAGCATCTGGTACTCCTTGCCCGTGAGGTGGACCCGAGAACCGGAGACCTCGACGGTCTTCTGGTCGAGGTTCACGATCAGGTCGCCGGTGGTGATCACCGACTGAGCGTGGCCCTTCGAGCGGCGCACGATGGCGTGGATGCGGGCGACGAGCTCGTCCTTGTGGAATGGCTTCGTCAGATAGTCGTCGGCGCCGAAACCGAGGCCCTTCACCTTGTCCTCAATGCCGGCCATGCCGGAGAGAATTAGAATCGGGGTCTTCACCTTGGCGACGCGGAGGTTCCGCAGCACCTCGTAACCCGACATGTCGGGCAGGTTCAGGTCGAGCAGGATGATATCGTAGTCGTAGAGCTTACCGAGATCGATTCCTTCCTCACCAAGATCGGTGGTGTAGGTGTTGAAGCTCTCGGACTTGAGCATCAATTCGATGCTCTGCGCGGTTGCGCTGTCGTCCTCGATCAGAAGTACCCGCATCGTCGGTCCCCAGCCCAGCCGGTCGTGTGCAAGCGTACGGGCACACCCCCGCCTTCGTCCGCTACCGGCCCGCGGCGGACGCTCCCTCGTCACTGACGTAAAACACTAGTGGTTAATCGTTAACAAAACCTGATTCAGCGGCCAAGCGGCGTTTTGGACGTCTGTCCAGCGATGCGCGCAACGGTTGGCGGTCTGTTCTCCACAGGCCCGCGATCCGCTTCATGCATCACCTGAAGATCCACCCTCAAGCGTCGTACCCGCCGTATCGGGCCGTGAGCTGTCACTTCCGAAACACGTTGCCGCGATGATGCGGCCGCGCCCCGAAAAAAACGATCCCCCGTCCCGAGGACGCGGGGCTTGCTACCAGCCCGATAGCCGCAGTGTTAAGGAGGGAGGTAAACGAAGGGTTGAGAGAGACGCCGATGACCGACCGACCTCCCCATGACGCGCGGGTGCGCCTCGCCGGTGCGGGCGCCGTCCTCGCGGGGATCGAGCCGCTGGAGGTCTACGGCCGCGTCGTGGCCATCCGGGGCCTCCTCGTCGAGGTCGCTGGCCCCGTAGCTGCCATGCGCCTCGGCGGCCGCCTCGACATCGCCGTGGAGACGGGTGCCGGGGCCGTGCCCTGCGAAATTATCGGTTTCCAGGGAGAACGGGCGTTGGCCATGCCGTTCGGCTCCCTCGAGGGCGTGCGCCGGGGCTGCCCGGCCTATGTCCGAGACGAGGCCGCCGGCGCCATCCGGCCCTCGGCCGCTTGGCTCGGGCGCACCATCGACGCCCTCGGGCGACCCATCGACGGCCTCGGCCCCCTGGAAACGGGCCCAGCGATCTATCCGCTTCGGGCCGATCCGCCGCCCGCCCACGCCCGCAGGCGGGTCGGGCCTCCCCTGGACCTGGGCATCCGCTGCATCAACACTTTCCTCACCATGTGCACCGGCCAGCGCATGGGCATCTTTGCCGGTTCGGGCGTCGGCAAGTCCGTGCTCCTGTCCATGCTCGCCCGCTACACCGCCGCCGACGTCGCGGTGATCGGCCTCGTGGGTGAGCGCGGCCGCGAGGTGCAGGAATTCCTGCAGGACGACCTCGGCGCGGCCGGGCTCAGCCGCTCCGTGGTGGTGGTGGCGACGTCCGACGAGCCGGCCCTCATGCGCCGCAACGCAGCCTACGTGACCCTGGCGGTGGCCGAGTACTTTCGCGATCAGGGCGCGCAGGTCCTGTGCATGATCGACTCGATCACGCGCTTCGCCATGGCCCAGCGCGATATCGGCCTCGCGGCCGGCGAGCCACCGACGGCCAAGGGCTACACCCCGACGGTGTTCTCCGAGCTGCCGCGCCTCCTCGAGCGGGCCGGCCCCGGCACGGGCGAGGGGGCGATCTCGGGGCTGTTCACCGTTCTGGTGGAGGGCGACGACCACAACGAGCCCGTGGCCGACGCCGTGCGCGGCATCCTCGACGGGCACATCGTGATGGAGCGTGGCATCGCCGAGCGCGGGCGCTACCCGGCCATCAACGTCCTGCGTTCGGTCTCCCGCACCATGCCGAAGGCCTGCGACCCGGCGCACCTGCCCACCGTCAAGCGGGCGCGCCGGGTGCTCTCGACCTATGCCGACATGGAGGAACTCATCCGGCTGGGGGCCTACCGGGCCGGCGCGTCGGCCGAGGTCGACGAGGCGATCGCTTTGATGCCCGATATCGAGGCTTTTCTGGGTCAGGGTAAGGAAGAAGCAACTTCGATCGGTGAGGGTTACTCACGCCTCGCCGAGATCGTCGGCGTTTCCTAAAACGGCGTCCTCACGGTCCACGGGCCGCGGATGGGACGTCCCGGAATGGGCGTGCGTTGCGTGGAGTGGACCCATCAGATGAAATCGCGTGACACGCTGATCCGGCTGCGGCGTTTCCAGGTCGACGAGAAGCGTCGGCGCGTGACGCAGATCGAGATGATGATGGCCGACTTCACCCGCATGGCCCTCGAACTCGATCGCGAAGTCGCCCATGAGGAGGGCCGCGCCGGCATCACCGACGTCGGTCACTTCGCCTACCCGACCTATGCCCGCGCGGCGGCCACGCGCCGGGACAACATGCGCCAGTCGGCGGCCGCCCTCGAGGGGCAGCTCGCCGAGGCCAAGGCCGAACTCGGCGAGGCCTTCGAGGAGCTGAAGAAGATCGAGATCCTGGACGACCGCGAACGCAGCGCCGAGCGCGCTAGCGAAGCCGCCCGCGATCAGGCGGTCATGGACGGGATCGGCCTGTCGCGCATCCGCGCCTGAGGCGAAGCGCCCGCGCCCCGAGGGGGCGGGCCGGCACGAAACCGTCATGATCGGGTGCCATCAGCCCTTCGTGCCGGCCTCCTCCCGGCTTCGCTCACCGGCGCCGTTCGCTTGCGGTGCGGGGTCACGTCGTGCAGGGAGGGCCCGCTTAGTGGGGCTCACCTGTCGATCATGAAGAAGATCAGCGATTTCATCTGGCCGCTCATCGGCCTCGCCGCCGTCGTGGTGTCCGGCTACCTGCTCTATCGCGAGCTCGCTGGCATCTCCGTGGCGGAGATCAAGAGCAGCTTCGCCGAGATCCCGGTCCACCGCTTCCTGCTGGCGGGGCTCGCGACCCTTGTCGCCTACGCGGCGCTCGCCTGGTACGACCGCATCGCCCTGCTGCACCTCGGCGTGAGTCACATCTCGTGGTTCTTCGTCTCGGTCTGCTCGTTCACCACCTACGCCCTGTCGCACAACATCGGCGCCTCGGTGTTCTCGGGCGCCGTGGTGCGCTACCGGGCCTACACTGCCAAGGGCCTGTCGGCGGCCCAGGTCGCCGTGCTCGTTGCCCTGTGCTCGTTCACCTTCGGACTCGGCACGATCCTGCTGGGCGGTTTCGTCCTCGTGGCCCTCCCCGACACCCTGACCCGGCTCAACGGCTACCTGCCCTCGGTGCTCACCGATCCGGCCACCGCCCGCATCCTCGGCGCGGCGTTGCTGGGCTTCGTCGCCCTCTACGTCGTCGGCTCGCTCCTACACCTGAAGCCCCTGACGATCCGCAAGTTCAAGCTCGAATACCCGCGCCCGCGCATCATGCTTCGGCAGGTGATCGCCGCCCCCCTGGAGCTCCTGGGCGCGGCCGGCATCATCTACTTCGCCCTGCCGGAGGCCGGGAACCCGGGCTTCCTCGTGGTGCTCGCCGTGTTCCTCGCCTCGTTCTCGGCCGCCCTGGTGTCGAACGCGCCGGGGGGCCTCGGCGTGTTCGAGCTCGTCTTCGTGGTGGCGATGCCAGACGTGCCGCGTCCGTCCATCATCGCCGCGCTGCTCGTGTTTCGGATGTTCTACTTCTGGCTGCCGTTCCTCATCTCCGTCGTGGTCGTGCTGCTCTACGAGCGCAACCGCCTCGCCAGCGCCATCAAGGGTGGCCCCACCGTGGAAGCGACCCCCGGCCCGCCGCTGACCGCCCCCGGCATCAACCCAGAGGCTCTCGACGCACGCATCCGCAAGACGCCCGTGTGACAGCCCGCGCGGGAGGCCGTCTTCCCAACGGATCCCTCCGGGGACGCGGGGAGGAGGGCCTTGCGGCGAACGGAGGGGAGGGCGTGGGACCGGATCACACCGATCCCACCGTCCGCAGGCGGGCGCGCGGATGGATTTCCGCCTGGCTCATCACCGGAGTCTCGCGGCGGAAGCGTTCGATGATCGAGCGCACGAACGGGCGGGTCTGGACGGAAGTGACGAGCACCGGCATCTCGCCCATGCGCGCGGCCGTCTCGAACTGGTCCCGGACGGCGTTGACGAATTCCGACAGCTTGGACGGCTGCATGGCCAGGTAGCGCTCGTCGCGCTCGCCCGCGATGGAGTCGAGGAAGGCCTGCTCCCAGGCGGGCGACAGGGTGATGATCGGCAGCATGCCGTCCGGCCCCTGATACTGAGCGCAGATCTGACGGCCGAGGCGGGCGCGCACGTGCTCGACGATGTCGCGCGGGTTCTTGAGGTGACCGGCGACTTCGGCCACGCCCTCGATGATCGACCCCATGTCGCGGATCGAGACGCGCTCGGCGAGGAGGAACTGGAGCACACGCTGGATCCCCGTCGAGGCGATCTGACTCGGCATCACCTCCTTGAGGAGTTCGCCGTGCTCCTTCGACGCCTCGCGCAGGAGCTTCTGCACCTCGACGTGGCTGAGAAGCTCCGAGACGTGGGCCTTGATGATCTCGGTGAGGTGCGTCGACACCACGGTGGCGGCGTCCACCACCGTGTAGCCCTTGAGCTGAGCCTGATCGCGCAGGGACGCGTCGATCCAGGTGGCGGGTAGGCCGAAAGTCGGCTCCATCATGTGCTGGCCGGGCAGCTGCACCTGCCCGCCCATCGGGTCCATCGCCATGTAGAGGCCGGGGAAGATCTGACCCGTGCCAGCTTCAATCTCTTTCACCCGCACCACGTAGGCGTTGGCGTCGAGCTGGACGTTGTCGAGGATGCGCACGGACGGCATCACGAAGCCGAGTTCGGCGGCGAGCTGGCGGCGCAGGGCCTTGATCTGGTCGGTCAGCCGGTCCTGCCCCTCGGGGCCGTTGACGAGGGCGAGGAGGGCGTAGCCCATCTCGAGCTTGAGGTCGTCGAGCTTGAGCAGGTCCGTGACCGTCTCCTCCTTGGCCGCCGCGACGGCCGTGGCGTCCATGGGCACGCCGTCGGCGTCGCGGGGCAGGGCCTCGCGGGCGACCTTGGCAAAGTGCCAGGCGGCGTAGCCGGAAGCCGCCGCGAGGCCGAGGAACGGCAGCATCGGCATGCCGGGCAGGAACGAGATGAGCACCATGACGCCGGCCGACATGCCCAGCGCCTTCGGGTAGTTCGCGAGCTGCTTGCCGAGCGCCTTGTCGGCCGAGCCCTTCACGCCCGCCTTCGAGACGAGGATACCGGCCGCCGTCGAGACGATGAGGGCGGGAACCTGGCTCGCGAGGCCGTCGCCGATGGTGAGCAGGGTGTAGGTCTGGGCCGCCCCCATGAACGGCATGCCCTGTTGGGCGACGCCGATGATGATGCCGCCGATCACGTTGATGAACGTGATGAGGAGCGCCGCGATGGCGTCTCCGCGCACGAACTTCGAGGCACCGTCCATGGCGCCGAAGAACGACGATTCCTCCTCCAGGGCTGCACGGCGGGCCTTGGCCACCTTCTCGTCGATGAGCCCGGCCGAAAGATCGGCATCGATGGCCATCTGCTTGCCCGGCATGGCGTCGAGGCTGAAGCGCGCCGCGACTTCGGCGATACGGCCCGAGCCCTTGGTGATGACGACGAAGTTCACGATGATCAGAATCGCGAAGACGATGATTCCGATGATGAAGTTGCCGCCCATGACGAAATGGCCGAACGCCTCGATGACGTGACCGGCCGCCGCCGTCCCTTCGTGGCCGTGGCCGAGGATGAGACGGGTCGAGGCGAGGTTGAGCGCCAGCCGCAGTAGCGTCGCCACGAGCAGCAGGGTCGGGAAGACGGTGAATTCGAGCGGGTTGTCGATGAACAGCCCGGTCATCATGATCAGCACCGAGATGATGATCGAGACGGCGAGCAGCAGATCGAGGAGGAAGGCCGGCAGGGGAAAGATGAGCACCGTGAGGATGCCCATCACGGCGGTGGCGAAGAACAGGTCGGTGCGCTTCGACAGCGCCTGGAGATTGGCTCGGTTGGGCCTCGCGAAACTCGCGAACTGACCAAGGCTCATCCCGGAGCCTGGCAGCCCCGATCCTTGCCCCGAAACCGGCACGGCGGCCTCACTCATAGCTATCCTCGATGCCCCGGACTGGGACCCGGCAAGATTTGCCGCCCTCATGGTTAGCGGATCGTTAACAGGCTGCTCCCCCTGGAAGGATGTGCGCGATGGTGACCGCGCCACATCACCGCCACCGCCCGACCTCCGTGGGGCCAGCGACAGGCTTTCGTCCGCGCAGGGAGGCAACCGGTGCGAACCCGGAGGCTATCCGCACGCGTGCACCGATCATCTTGAAACAACTTCACGATTGTATCGCGCACGATCATCAAAGCACCGATGAAATTCATCACCGCTGATCTTCGACTCGGACCTGTGCTTGCACCTGAACGCCGTTGCAAAGAGATTTCGATCGTGCCACTGCCAGTATTGAAAATTCCGCGCGGCATATTCATTCAATGATGGGCGCAAGGCGGTTTTTTTGCCGGAGGATCATGGAATCCGATGGCTGCCTCGAAGTCGAACCGAAATCGGGCCTGTCCGGGACCACCACCGGCGGGCCGCTCCAACACACCGAACCGTCGTCCGCGAGGGCGATCGACACCACAGACCGCGCGCGAGATCGGCCTTGGTGAAGCAGGGACCTTTCATCGCCGTGACCTCCAGCAACCCATGCGGGACAACGTGATCGCCTACGTGTGAAGCGAGAGAAATTGATCACGAATCCACAACTACTGCTCAAAAAATCTCAAGCCGGTGCAACAAAACATTGATCGCGGCAAGAACTGAGCATAGGCTCATGTCGAGTTGTGACTTAAGTTAAGAATGGTGCCAGCCTCATGAACGAAACAGAATCCGATGCCGCTCGTCTAATCACCCTGGCGGCGGATATCGTCTCCGCCTATGTCAGTAACAACCACGTCCAGAGCGCCGAATTGCCGAAGCTGCTCAGCGACGTCCATGAGGCGATCCGCGGCGTCACGGCCAGCGGGACGCCGGCTGCCGAGACAGGCCCGCCCAAGGCGACGCCCCAGGAAATCCGTCGCTCCGTCACGGCGGATTACTTGATCAGCTTCGAGGACGGAAAGCAGTACAAGACCCTGCGCCGGCACCTTACCCTGCGCGGTCTCACCCCCGAGCAGTACCGCGCCAAGTGGGGCCTCGCGCCCGACTATCCGATGACCTCGGCAAGCTATTCCGAACAGCGCTCCGAACTCGCCCGCGCCCTCGGCCTCGGCCAGCAGCGCCGCAAGGGCCTCACCAAATCCGCTCCGGAAGAGGTGGTGAGCGTCGAGCCGGAGCCGCAGGAAGAGGAAGCGCCCGCCGCGCCCGAGAAGAAGCGTCGCGGTCCTCGCAAGAAGGTCGACGCCTGAGACGCGAGGGTTCGCCCCCCGGCATTCCTGATGCGATGACGACGAAAGCCATTCCCGCGTGACGGGGGTGGCTTTCGTTGTTGTGTCGACGGGATCGGATGCTGTCGATCGACCATTGCTGGACATCGGCCATCGCGATGTTCCATGCCCAGCATGCACGCGTCCCGCGAGGCAGACGCATCGGGAATGTCACGCACGCGTGCTAGGCCCGCGCTCATGCTGCAATGCAGCGTAATGACCTCGCGCCGTTCGGGCCGGGGCGTCGAGCGCGAGCGTCCGCATGTTGTCCCGTCCGATCCTAGCCCTGGCGGCCGCAGCCTTCGGCATCGGCACCACCGAATTCGTGATCATGGGACTGTTGCCCGAGGTGGCCGAGAGTTTCGGCGTCAGCGTGCCGAGGGCGGGCCTCCTGGTCTCCGGTTACGCGATGGGCGTCACCATTGGCGCGCCCCTCGTCGCCATCGCGACCGCCCGGCTGCCACGCAAGGCCGCGCTTCTCATCCTCATGGGGGTCTTTCTGCTGGGCAACCTCGGCTGTGCCCTGGCGCCGACCTACGGCGTCCTGATGCTGGCGCGGATCGTGACGGCATTCGCCCATGGCGCCTTCTTCGGAATCGGCGCGGTGGTGGCGAGCGGCCTCGTCCCCCGCGCGCAGCGGGCGCAGGCGGTGGCCCTGATGTTCACCGGCCTCACCCTCGCCAACGTCCTCGGGGTGCCGTTCGGGACGGCGCTCGGCCAAGCCGCGGGCTGGCGGGCGACCTTCTGGGCGGTGCTCGGCCTCGGCCTCGTAGCGGCCGCCGCCATCGCGGCCTTCGTACCCGGCGGCCTGCCGGGCTCGCGCGGTGGACTTGCCGGTGAGTTCCGCTCCCTGCGCCGCTGGAGCGTGCTGCTGCCGATGCTGGTCAGCACGCTCGCCTCCGTGAGCCTGTTCACGGTCTTCACCTACATCGCCCCGCTCCTCGTGACGGTGAGCGGCCTCTCCCCGCACGCGGTGACGGGGGCGCTGCTGCTGTTCGGCGTCGGCCTCACCCTCGGCAACCTCGCGGGCGGGCGCCTGGCCGACCGGCACCTCATGGCGACGGTGGTCGGCAGCTTTGCCGCCCTCGTTGCCATCCTGGTGCTGTTCGCCTTCACCAGCCACGCGGCAATCCCCGCGGTCCTGACCCTTCCGGTCTGGGGCGCTCTCGTCTTCGCCCTCGTCTCGCCCCTGCAGGTCTGGGTGGTGGAGGCGGCCACCGATGCGCCCAATCTCGCCTCCACCCTGAACCAGGGGGCGTTCAACCTCGGTAACGCCAGCGGCGCGGCGCTCGGCGGCGGCGCCCTCACGCTCGGGATGGGCTACGCCAGCCTGCCCTGGCTCGGCGCCGGCATCGCCGCCCTGGCCCTCGGTCTCGTCCTCACCGCCCGCAGGGGGAGCGCCGCTTCCCTGGCGATGCCGGCCGGGTCGACACGCGCCGGCTGAGGGCGACGCCTTCAGATCTCGCGGAACGCCCGCGTCATGCTGTCCTTGAGCGGCTTGAAGATGTACTCGAAGAAGGTCCGGTCGGTGGTGCGCATATAGACCTCGGCCGGCATGCCGGGGGTCGGCGAGAAGTTGTGCACCTCGGCGAGGCTCTTGGGATCGAGACGGATGCGGGCGACGTAAAGATCGCTCGACACCGCCTGGTTGCGGCGGTCGTCCGGCAGGGCATCGGCCGAGAGGTAGACCACCTCGCCCGAGACCATGGGCACGATGCGCTGGCTCAGGGCCGTGAGGCGGATGGCGGCGGATTGGCCCCGCCGCACGTGATCGATGTCCTGCGGCTTGATCCGGGCCTCGATGACGAGTTCGTCGTGGAGCGGCACGAGTTCCATGATGCTCTTACCTGGTTCCACCACGCCGCCATCCGTGTGGTAGCGCAGCTTCACCACGATCCCGCGCACGGGGGCGGTGATGACGATGCGGTCGAGGAGGCTGCGCGCCGCCCGCATCCGCTCGCGGACGTCGTTCTGGTCGGCCAGGGTCTCGTGCAGCTGCTCCATCGCCGTCTTGACGGCGGTGTTGCGCGCGCCCGTGATCTGCTCGCGGATGCGGGCGATGCGCTCGCGGGCATCGCCGATCTCGCCGTCGAGGCGCCCGATCTCCCCTTGGGCGCTCGCCTGGGAACGCTGCAGGGCGAGAACCTCCGAGACGCGGATCATCCCGCTCTTGAGCAGGATCGATTTCGAGGCGATCTCCTGATCGAACAGTTCGAGCTGGCGCCGCGTCGCCCTGAGCTGAATCTGGCTACCCTTGATCTTCTCCTCGATGGCGTCGATCCCGTTGTTGAGGACGGAGAGGTCGCTGGCGAGGCTCGTCATCCGCGCCTTGAAGGTAAGGAGCTGGTTGCCCACGATGGCGTCGATGTCGGGGTCACCCGCCTTGGCGAGGAGGCTTTGCGGGAACGTCACCTCCGGGGCCTCGCGCGCCTCCGCCCGGAGACGCGCCTCGATGGCCGAGAGGCGGTCGTGACGCAGGGCGAGGCGGCGCAGCTCCGCCTTCGGCCCGGTCTCGTCGAGCTGGAGCAGGGGCTGGCCCGGCTCGACGACGTCGCCCTCCTTGACCAGGATCGCGCGGATCACCCCTCCTTCGAGGTGCTGGACCGTCTTGTTCTGCCCCGTCGCCACGAAGGCGCCCGTCGTGACGATGGCGCCGGCGATGAGGGCAGTGTTGGCCCAGATCCCGAAGCCTACGATGATCGCGGCGAGGAAGGTGAAACCGAAGCTCGTGTGGAAGCGGGTATCCTGCGGGATGTCGTCGTACCATTCGCGGCGGCGGGCGACGGGCTTGATCGGGGCGATCTCGGTCATGGCGCGCGGGGCTCCTCAAGGCTCGTCCATCGGGGGATCAGGCGATGCCGGCCCCGCCCCGGCCGGCGAGGGGGCGGTCGTCGTTGGCACTGCGGCCGACGATCATCGGGATCACCTCGTCGCGGGGGCCGAACACCTGGATGGCGCCATCCTTGAGGATCATGATCTTGTCGACGCTCTTGAGCAGGGTCGGGCGCTGGGTGATGGCCACCACCGTGGTGCCGCGCTGCTTGGCGCGCACGAGGGCGCGGGCCAGGGCGACCTCGCCGGGGGTGTCGAGGTTCGAGTTCGGCTCGTCGAGGACCACGAGGCGAGGGTCGCCGAAGAAGGCCCGTGCGAGGCCGATGCGCTGGCGCTGGCCGCCCGAGAGGGGGCTGCCGTCCATGCCCACCAGGGTCTCGTAGCCCTGCGCGAACCCCGAGATGAGCTCGTGGACGTCGGCGATCTCGGCGGCGTCGAACACGTCGGCATCGGAGGCGTCGTCTTGCATGCGGGCGATATTGGCCTTGATGCTGGCGGGGAAGAGCTGGACCTCCTGGGGCAGGTAGCCGACGCTCTGGCCGAACTGGCGCGGGTCCCAGTTGCGCAGGTCCATCATATCGAGGCGCACGGCTCCGGCGGTGGGCGAGATCGAACCGACGAGCATGCGCGCGAGGGTCGACTTGCCCGTGCCCGAGGCGCCCACGATGGCGAGCGATTCGCCCGGATCGAGCTGGAAGGTGAGGCCATTGAGGATCACCTTCTTGTTCGGCGGCGGCACGTAGAGCACCCGCTCCACCGTGAGACGCCCGAGGGGGCGGGGCAGGCGCAGGCGGTCGAAGTTGAGCGGCGAGTTCAGCAGGAGGGACTTCACCCGCGCGTAGGCGAGGCGGGCGCCGACGAAGCTGCGCCAGCCGTCGATGACGCCCTCGACGGGCGCGAGCGCCCGGCCCCCGACGATGGAGGCGGCGATCATGGTGCCGCCCGTGAGCTTGCCGTCGAGCGCCAGGATCGCCCCCCAGCCGAGCATGCCGATCTGCGTCGAGAGGCGGATGCACTTCGACAGACCGGCGATGACGATGTTGCGGTCCTGTGCGATCACCTGGGCCTTGAGGGATTCGGCGGTCTCGCGGCCCCAGATGGCGACGCATTCGGGCGTCATGCCCATGGCGTTGATCACTTGGCTGTTGCGGGCCATGGCGTCGGCCTGGAGATTGGCTCGGGTCGAGTACGCGCTGGCTTGGGCGAACGGCACCGCCGTCAGCTTCTGGTTGAGGAGGGCGAGGGACAGCAGCAGCAGGCCCGTCACCGTGACGATCCAGCCGAGATCCGGATGGATGAGGAACACGGCGAGGAGATAGACCGGCGCCACGGGGGCATCGAACATCACGAGCAGCACCGGGCCGGTGATGAAGTTCCTGAGTTGCTGCAGGTCGGCCAGGGTCTGGAACTCGCGGCTCGAGCCCGCCTGCGAGGCCTTGGCCGCCGCCGCCAGGACGGGGGCGCCGAGGCGCACCTCCACCTCAACGGCGATCCGCATGAGGATGAACCGTCGCACCACGTCGAGGATCACGTGGGCGACGACGGCCCCCGCGATCACGAGGGTGAGCATCATCAGGGTGTCGAGGCTGCGGCTCGTCAGCACCCGGTCGGAAATGTTGAAAAGGTAGATCGGGATTCCGAGGACGAGCAGATTCACCCAGAACGAGAAGACCCCGACGACGATGAGCTTGCGCCTGCAGCCGGCGAGGCCCTTGGTCAGAACTTCTCGGAAATCCCGGTCGCTGGCGCGCTGCTGCAGGGGGCCGCCGCCATTCCCACCGCCTCCACCGCCGCCGCCCGATCCTCCGCCGTCCCTGCCGCCGGAGCCGCCCCCCTCCTGCTTCCGGGGCGGAGCGGGGGCGGGTTCGGGCGCCGCCGCCTCGTACGCGATGGTCGTCGTGGCGCCCGCCTTCGCGTGCGCCGACCCCGACCGTCCCTCCGGCTCCGGAGACCCTGCAAGATCCCGGGCCGGTACGGCGCCGCCTCCCGATGGCCCGGGCGTTCCAGGCGTCCCGGTCGCCGCCGCAGGGGGCGAGGCGGCGGGCACCGCCAGGGCGGGGGCGCGTCCGCGGGCATCCTGACGAAATGGTGTCTTCGAGGCCCCGAACCGGGTCCCGAGAACGGGTTCCGGGGCATCGCCCTCCACGGATGCACCGCGACTGCCGAGATCGTCCATATCGCATCCCCCCTTTTGCGGCCGGTGTTCCGACCGTGTCGGCCGGTATTCCGACCGTGTTCGTTGGCCGGTTGCGCCGGCCGGATCGTGGGTCAGGCCATCATTCCGTGCAGCAGATCGTGGGTCAGACTGGAGGTGGCGCCGTGGAAGGCCGGGCCCAGCAGATCCTGCGTTCCCGTGTCGGGCAGGGCGACATCGTGCAATCCGGTGAAGGCCGCGACTTCCGTGGCAAGACTCTGGGTGTCGCCGATGGTGACCCGGGCGCTCTGGCTGACGTAATTGGCCTGGACGAGGATCGCGTCATCGTAATGCGCGCCGCCGACGAACTGGGCCGCCGTCGTAGTCCCCACGGTGGTGATCGCCGCAATGTTGGCCAGGTGGTTGGCCCCCGTCGTTACGATCTGCGTCGAATGGGTGGCCTCGCCCGTCGGGCCCGTCGTGCCGCCCGGATCGGGCAGGTGCTGGATCGCCGTGTCGACGTTCGAGACGATGTTGGTCTGGGAGACGGCGTTGATGCTGTAGAAGTCCCCCGTCACGTAAAGCACGTGCAGGGTCGCGGACTCGGCCTGGGGCAGGAGGGCCGCCAGCGCCGGATGGAGGTGATCCGCCTCCAGGCCGGCGAGGGCCGCGTGCTGCTCGGCAGACAGGCTCTTGAAGGCCGTGGTGCCATAGTGGTCGAGGGCAGCGGAGTTCTCCAGCACGTTGTTACCGGTCACGATGGTCTGGCTCAGCGTATCCGCCCGGGCGGTGTAGGCTTTCACCACGGCATCGTTCAGGAGCACGTTGGTCTGCTGGATCATGTTGAAGGTGTGATAGTCGCCGCGCACCACGATGAGGTCGTAGCGCGAGCCGATCTCCTCCAGGGTGAACAGGTTGACCTGTGTGTTGGCCCCGGCGACGGCGGTGTAATAGGTGCCGAACGTGCCCTGCACCACGACGTCGTTGTCGGAGAGCATGTTGATCTGGGTGATGCTCTTCACGTCGTAGAAATCGCCCGTGATGACATTGACCTTCATGCGCGCGTCGGCAGAAAGGTGCGTCACCACCCCCGAATCGGTGTCGTGCTGGGTGAGTTTCGCCGCATTGCGAGTGAGATCCCCCCCGGTGACGAGGTCGAGGATGCCGCTGCGCCCACCCACCGCGATGTCCACGATGTTGGCGAGGACGTTGACCTGAACGACCGCCTGGGTGGTGAAGGCGTCGCCGCCGACGACCAGCGCGTGGTGCTGAGTGTGGTTGTCGAGGATGCCGGCGACGTTGAAGCTTTGGTTGCCCCCCGTCACCGCCGCGAGGCCGGGGTCGAGGAGCCCGTTGTGCGATCCGCCGTCGTGGGCGGATACGGGGGCGGAGATACTTGGCAACACCGTACCGGTGGGCTGGCGTACCCCATCGATGGTGACGCCCTCGAGATCGGTGGAGCCCTGGAATCCCGTCCCGGCCTCGGCGACCGTGGCGGCGTCGCGCCCGTGCACGAAGGCGATCCGGTTGCCCGTACCGGTCCCGTGGAGCAGGAGATCCGTTGGCAGGCTCCCGCGTGCCTCGGCCAGCATCCCGTCGAGGGCGATGTCGGGATCGAGGTGGTGCAGGTGCTCCACGCCCGTCCCCTGGACCATGATCAGGAGATCATCGTCGTGGAGTTCGTTGATCTGGAGAACCTGGATGAGTTCCTGATCCGGCGCCACATCGTGATCGGTCTCGGCCCTGCCGCCCGCTCCGCCGCCGCCGCTACCGCCCCCCGGACCGACGGGATGGCGCCCGTCGACGGGTACGGGGGCGGGGGCGAGCTTGGTCTGCGGTGCCGGCCCGCTTTGCCCGACGAGCGCGTGCCCGAAGCGAAGCGCATCGGGAGTTGCGAGGGCGGCCGGGTAGGACCGGCTCGGCATCTCGTCGAGGTCGATATTCGTCGCGACGTCGCCGTGCGATGCCTCGGCCGGCTGCGCGGATCCGCGGCCGGGGGCGCCGTCGTAGAGTTCGCGGTGGAGCACCACCGTATCGAGAAGACGCATATGCCCGGCGAAATGGGCGATGATCTCGGTCGGGCCACCTGCGAGCATGATCGTTCCCATCGGCACACCCCGCGCGCGCCGGCCGGGAACGGCCGGCGCGCCGGGATCGGTGAGCGTGGAAGAACCCGCGCCGGACATCGGCGCGGGTCGGGATCATGGCTCAGGAATTGTGGTGGCCGCCGCCGTCACCGCTGCCGATGTCGCTGAGGGAATCGCCGCCGACGACGGAGACCGGCATGGAGTTGTACTGGATGTTGGCCCCCTGCGTGATGTGCTGGGTGAAGGCTTCGGCCGTGACGGCGTTCGCCGACGAGACGGCCCCGCTGGTCCCGTGGTCGCCGCCGAGGCTGTTGTTGATGGCGGCGTCGCCCCCGGTGCCGGTCGCGTTCTGGGTGAAGTTGAAGGTCGGCAGCGTCCCCTCGGGGCCGCAGTAGGACTCGAGCCCGCCGAGACCGAGGCTGACGCTCGGGCTGGACAGGTAGTCGTTGTCGACGAGGCTGTTGACCTGGTCGAGGTTGAAGATGTTCCCATCGCCATGGAGGGTCTGGGCCGAGAAGTCCGGCATCACGAAGAAGCTGCCGTCGAGGTGATCGATATTCAGGTTGTCGAGGTGGATGGTGCCCATCTCCGAGGGAGCGGCCCACTCGCCGTTGACGCCAACCGTGACGTTGACCGCCGAGGTGACCGTCGTGTCGACGGTGTTGATGTTATCGTTGATGTTGCCGTTCAGATTTCCGTTGAGGTTCCCGTTGGCGTTCAGGCTGCCGTTGAGGTTGCCGTTGCCGTTCAGATTTCCGTTGTCGGATTCGTTGTACGAATGCTGGCTCTGGCCCTGACTCTGCCCTTGTCCCTGGTCCTGATCCTGGATCGCGGCCTGCAGCTGGCCCTGACCCTGGCCCTGCGCTTCGGCCTGAAGCTGTCCCTGAGCCTGGCTGGCGAAGAGGGCTGCCATGGCGTTGCCGTTGTTGGAGTTGTTGTTGCCGCTCATGATCGTTCTCCCGTTGGTTGGATGAGGCACGGGGGATCGATGACTCGCTGATCTTCTACGTCGGCGAGACGATCGAATAAAACCTGTGCCGGATAGCACTCCCGAAGCTCTCGACCTCTCCGGCGGGGCCGGTTCGGCGCGCTTCACTTGGGAGCGAAACGAACTTTGCAGAACGGCCACGGTTCGTAAGTGTTAAAAAAACGTAAATCTTCGTCAGGAAAACCCGAAAGCTCGATGCAGACATGCCCGGCGCGGATCTTTCACAGACCTATTCTGCCGCGCCGCAACAAGAAACGCGAAAAACCGAGGGCGGCAGGCGAAATCCAGGTTAATGACTACGGCGCACCGGGCGCCCGGACGGGACCGGCCTCGAGGCGGAAACCGATGAGACTGTCCCAGAGGTCGTGGATCGTCTGCGTGCCGGCCTCGTCCGCGAGGGCATCCCGCCGCGCGCGCGCCTGCACGGCGGCGTGGAAATCGAGGGCCTCGCGCAAGCCGAGGGCGAAATCGAGGTCCTGCCCCAGGCTCAGGGTCAGGATGCGCTCGCCGGCCACGACGTCCGGCAGCCCGGTCAGGGTCGCCCATACCTCGACCTGAACGAGGCCGAGGAGTTCACCGCGGGCCTGCCCCATGAGCGGCCGGGCGACGAGGGTGATCAAACCGGAGAGGAAGCCGAGGGCGTAGGGCTCCATCCAGGCCTGCCCCGGATCGGAGCCGAGCCGCCAGCGCGTCCGTTCCACGTAGGGGCGGACGAAGCGCAGGGCCGCTCGGCGCCCGCGCCGGGCCAACCACAGGTCTGTGAGATGGGCCATCCCGGACAATCTTCGGAAGCCATGGGCAACGACGGGTCGCCCGTTACAACGAGACCCCCGAACGGACGGAGACTCAAGTCATCTCTTAGGACGAACTGATATCTCGCCTCGGAAAACATAGACCCGAAAGAATTCACACTGCCAGAACGCGCGAATGATCTTGATCGTCCGTACCCTCGTCGGGTTCAATGCCCGAGGCCCGCCCTTACCGCCTCAGGCGGACCGGCCCGGAGGAGTGAATTCCATGCGAACGGACCTGCCGGCCGCCCCGGACTTCGATGCGATCCAGCCTCCGAAGGGCGAGGCCGCCCTGCGGCAGACGCAGATCCTGAGCCTCATCGGCAACCTGGGCTTGAGCTGGTCCAACAACGAGAGCCTGTTCGTCTATGTCCTGATGCTGCTGTTGCGGACGGACGAGGTCACGGCGGCCCTCGTCTTCGGCACCCTGAACACGAGCCGGGCGCGCCTCGACCTGATCCGGCGCCTCGCCTCGGTGAAGCTCACCGATCCGGCCGTCGCTCAAACCCTGGAGCGCCTGATCCGCCGCTTCAACGCCACCACCAAGGTCCGCAACGACCTCACACACGCCATGTCGGAGGTGAACGCGGCCGGCGAGATCACCCATACCAACACCATGCGGATCGTCGAGCACGGCGGACGCCTCGGCCTCGGTACCCGACGCCCCATGGACGACGCGCGGGTACGGGAACTCACGGACGTGAACCGTCAGCTCACCCGGCTCAACCGCGACCTGTGGCAGTTCCTGCCCGTGCTGGCGGCCTGCCTGGACGCACGGGTTTCAGCCGCGCCCGATCGCGCTCACGGCTCGCAGAGCCAACCCTGGAGCCGCGCGTAGCGCACGATCTGCGCCCGGGTGCGGATGCCGAGCTTGTCGCAGGCGCGCATCTTGTAAGTCTCGATGGACTTCGTGGTGACGTTGATCTGTCCCGAGATTTCCTTGTTGGTGTGGCCGAGGGCCACGAGGCGGATCACCTCGCTCTCGCGCTGGGTCAGGGCGAGTTGCATCGCGCCCTGGTCCATCGACGCCCGTCGCCGCCCCGGCGCGACACGCGGATCGAACAGTTGTCCGGCAATGGTCGGATCGAGGTAGAATCCCTCCGTCATCACCGCCCGCACCGCGTGCAGCACGTGGTCGATAGGAGAGCCTTTCAGCACATAGCCGCGCACGCCGGCCTCGAAGGCGGTCTGCACCAGGGTCCGGTCGTTGTGAGCGGTGAGGACGATGAGCCGCGTCGGCAGCGCCAGGGCGGCCGCTTTGCGGGCCAAGACGACGCCAGTCATGTCAGGCAGGGCGATATCCACCACCGCGACGCCGGGTGCGAACTCCTCGATCAGGCGCAGGGCCTGTCCGCCGGTATTGGCCGCCGCCACCACGGTCATGCCGTCGGTGCCGTCGATGAGCGCCCGCAGGCCCGCCAGGATGGCGGGGTGATCGTCGGCCAGGACGATCCGGATCGCGTCCGCGCCTCCCTCGGAAGCGGTCTCGAACACGGTGACCCCTCACGCCGGAAGCCGCAGGCGAGCGCGGATTCGCGTCCCGTGCCCGCGCGCCGACTCGATGGTGAGCCGTCCCCCGATCCGCGCCATTCGGGCGGCCATTCCAGGGAGTCCCTGTCCGACGGCCTTCGCGTGCGTCGATCGACGGCCGGCGGCGAGGGCAGGGGGCGGATCGAAGCCGCAGCCGTCGTCGGCGACGGTGAGAGTGAGGAACCCGCGCCGCACGCTCAGATCCACCGTGACCCGGGTCGCCGTGCGGGCATGCTTGAGGACATTGGTGAGGGATTCCTGCAGCACCCGCAGGAGCGGTTGCTCGATGGCCACGGGCAGGCGCAAACCCGGCCGGTTGCAGCGGAAATCGACGGGGAGCCCGCAGGCCAGGGACCACGCGTCCGGAGTCGCGACCAGGAACGCCTCGAGGTCGCGGGAATCGGTCTCGGCCCGGGCAATGACCGCCTGCCGCGCCGCGATGGACCCCAGGTCGGCTGCGAAGCGGGCGAGCTGGGCCTTGGTCCGGTCGAGATGCGCCCGGCCCCGCCCCTCGGGGACGAACGCGTCGAGGAGCTTGAGGGAGATCTGCAGCAACGCCAGATGGTACCCACCGCAATCGTGGAGGTCCTGCGCCAGATCGGTGGTTACGCCGATACCGCCCGGCCGAGCCTGTTCCGACCGCAGCACGGAAAGACCGCGATCCAATCCAGTATCGTCCACCACCTCCGAAGCAATCGTTCCTCGCGCTATCGTACGGCGATGGTCGGCAAGTAGTATCTCCATGTCGTGATCCGGGGCATCACTCGAAAAATGGCCCTTGATCCTGAACGCTGAACTGGAGCGCGACGAGAACCCGGCCTCGTCTTTGACAGATCCTAGCGGATTAGAGTGGATCGAAACCTGCGCCATGGCGATATGTCCAGCCCCTTAATGGTCGTTACGACGGCGAATGCCATTTTCCATCGAAGCGCGATGGATAGGCGGCCAAACATCGAAACCAGAACCGAGTACGCCCCCCCGGACGACACCGTCGCATCACAACGAACGAGTGCAGAATGGATTCCTCATCCCACTGCGAATCTCCCCGCCAACACTGAAATCCCAAGCGGCGATCCTGCAAACCTTAAGCTGGATATTTGAAGACTGCCATAAAAATATTCAATCTTTCGACGCGAAAGCTACGTCAGTGAAATCCTTACGCCCCGTGTCTATCGCCGCTGAACTTCGTATCGCCCTCGACAACTCAAATACAATCATGAGTATGTAGTGCTTGCATGAATCTTCGTTGAACGTGCATTCAAGTAGATGCCGGAAGTCCGGTGTCGGCCGCCTGAACGCCATCAGGCCGCGCCGTGAGGCGCGACCTGATGGAGAACGATGGGCCGCAAAGGCCAAGCAGGTTCGGTCAGTGCCGGATCAGGCCGCGCGGACGGTGGCGAGGAAGCGCCGGACCTCGACGCCGAGGTGCTCCGTTTGGCGCGAGAGTTCGGAGGCCGAGGACAGGACCTGGCTGGCCGCGGCTCCGGTCTCCTCCGCTGCCCGGGCGACACCGGTGATGTTGCCCGTGACCTCACCCGTGCCGACAGCCGCCTGAGAGACGTTGCGCACGATCTCCTGGGTCGCCGCACCCTGCTCCTCGACGGCGGCCGCGATGGAGGTCGCGACCCCGCTGATCTCGCGGATCCGGGTGGTGATGCTGCCGATGGCGGCCACAGCCTGCCCCGTAGCCCCCTGGATCTGCGTGATCTGGTTTGCGATTTCTTCCGTCGCCCGTGCCGTCTGGCCGGCGAGTTCCTTCACTTCCGAGGCGACGACGGCGAAACCCCGCCCCGACTCTCCCGCCCGCGCCGCCTCGATGGTGGCGTTCAGCGCCAACAGGTTGGTCTGGCCGGCGATGCTCGAGATCAGACCGACGACGTCGCCGACGCGGGCGGCCGCCCCGGCGAGGGTCTGAACGAGGACCGCCGTCTGGTCTGCCTCCGTCACGGCGCCGTGGGCGAGGTCGGCGGAGCCGCCGACCTGGCGGCCGATCTCCTGCACGGAGGCGCCGAGCTCCTCGGCCGCCGCCGCCACGGTGCCGACATTGGCCGCCGCCGCCTCGGCCGCCGTCGCCACGGTGGTGGACTGGCTCGCGGTCTGATTGGCGGTCGCGCTCATGGTCCGGGCGGTGCCCTGGAGTTCCGTGGCCGCACAGGACAGCCGGCCGACGATGCCGCCCACCGCGCCCTCGAAGCCGTCGGCGAGCTCGATCATGGTGCGCCGGCGCTCCATCATCGCCGCTGCATCGGTGATCCGGCGCATCTCGGCCTCCTCGGCCGCCTTGCGTGCCACCAGGGCCTTGATGCCGTCGACGGCGCGGCCGATGGCGCCGATCTCGTCGCCACGGCCGGCTTCCGGGATCTGCGCGTCGGCGTCGCCCCGGGCCATGCGCTCCAGCGCGCGGGTCAACCCGCCGATGGGGCGCGTGATCCCGAAAAGCACGATGAGAATCGCCAGGACGGCCCCGAAGACGACGCCGAACGCCGACAAGATCATGGCGGTGTAGCGCGTGGTGTTGGTCTGGATCGTCAGATCATTCGATCCCTGATGAATTCTGGCCTCGATGTCCCGACCAAGGGTACGGACGGTCGCGAAGACCCTCTCCTGCACGGGATCGACCTTCTCGTGCCCCAGGGCGAGGGCCTGCGCGTTGCGGTCCTGAGCGACGAGGGACCGCATGAGTTCGATGTTGCGGACATAGGACCCGAGAAGGCCGGCGACGTCGTCGATGCGTGGGGCGAAGTACGGGGCGTTGGTTCGAATATCCGTGAGGAGCGAATCGACCTCCGGAGGCAACGCATCGAAACTGGCGCTGACGCTGCGAACGCGCTCGCGATCCGTCTCGGCCACCATCCGGTAGGCCGTGTAGCTCATCTGATAGACGAGCCGGTTCAGACGACGCGCGGAGGCGGCGGCGCGGGAATCCTTTTCGATGAAGTGTGTATAGGCCTGATCGATCACCGCCATCTGTACGGTTGAATACCAAACACAGCCTCCAACCACAACGCCGATCATGCCGATGACGAGAAGTAACTTGTGTAATATTTTGATATTAGACAGGACAGACATAAGCAAACCCCGGAACGGACGTTCGCTCGCTATGCAGTTGGATGGTTAATGAACGGTTTTATATCGCGCTCGATCAACTAGATTTCCACCTGATCCTGCATAACTAAGATATGCCCGAGGATGTCGTGTCCTGGCAGTGGACGCCCAGGTTTCATGTCGGACTCGGCTGCGCTGTCTCGAACGCCATCCCAAGAGTGCCCCACAAAACTTCCGGTCGAAACCGGCACTTGTTCCCGGGCACGACGGCGCAGCGTGCGTATTGCGAGAGCCAGTTGGATCCCTCGCCCTGCCGTCCCCATTCGGCTCGCGGGCGTGAACGAGGCACACGGGGCAATCGCAGAACGGTGGTGGGCGCGCCAGCCCCGGGGCTGGCGCGCCCACCACCGTTCTGCGGAAGCACCTCGCTAAACTTCCCTGCCCGGCCGGTTCTCGCTCGCGTGCGCCACCGCCGCGGGCGTTTTGCGCGTGTCAGGAAGGGCGAGTGCCAGGAAGAGAATGACCGCGAACGGTTTCCTCAGCGCGGATCAGGCGGTCCTTCGCCCTTGCCGACGAAAGGGATGCCGTCGATGGGGCATTCCTCGGTGCCGACCCCCTGGCGGGTGATGGCCCGCACGGCGTCGCGGGTGGCATCAGGGTCCTCGATCCAGCGGCGGTAGAAGTCGTAGGGGCATTCCGAAAGCCCGTGGCGGTTTTCCTTCGAGTTGATCATGCCGGTGTAGCCGCGGTGGAGCAGCTTGAAGAGGTGGTTTTCGGACTGGCCGTGGGCACGCGCATCGCGGATGAGGAACTTCGACAGGGCCGCGTACTGGATACCCATCTCTTCCTCCCCACACTCGCCGAGGGTGCGCCCGTCGAAGCCGACGATGGCCGAGTGGCCGAAGTAGGAATAGACCCCGTCGAACCCGGCGGCGTTGGCCACGGCCACGTAGGTGTTGTTGGCGAACGCCATCGCCTTCGACATGAGGATCTGCTGTTCTTTCGCCGGATACATGTAGCCCTGGCAGCGGATGATGAGTTCGGCGCCCCGCATGGCGCAGTCGCGCCAGATCTCGGGATAGTTACCGTCGTCACAGATGATGAGGCTGATCTTCAGCCCCTTGGGACCGTCGGATACGTAGGTGCGGTCGCCCGGATACCAGCCCTCGATGGGCGTCCAGGGCATGATCTTGCGGTACTTCTGAACGATCTCGCCCTGGTCGTTCATGAGGATGAGGGTGTTGTAGGGCGCCTTGTGAGGGTGCTCCTCGTGGCGCTCGCCGGTCAGCGAGAACACACCCCAGACCTTCGCCTTGCGGCAGGCAGCGGCGAAGATCTCCGTCTCCGCCCCAGGGACGGTGGCGGCGGTCTCGTACATCTCGGCCGCGTCGTACATGATCCCATGCGTCGAGTATTCGGGAAAGATCACGAGGTCGAGGCCCGGCAGGCCGGACTTCATGCCGACGATCATGTCGCCAATCTTCTTCGCGTTCTCCAGCACCTCCGCCTTGGTGTGAAGGCGGGGCATCTTGTAGTTCACCACCGCGACGCCGACGCTGTCGGCGCTGGACGAGATGTCTCCGTGCATCATGGCTTGGGTTCCTCCTGGCTCAGGTTCTTCCCTCTCCCCTCTGCGGGAGAGGGTGGCCCGCGAAGCGGGTCGGGAGAGGGG
>NZ_BPQD01000016.1 GCF_022179065.1 Methylobacterium adhaesivum | reverse complement strand
CCGCTCCGGGCGACGCGGCGACGGCCCGCGAGACCCAGGCCCCGGTGATCGAACTCACCCACAACTGGGACCCGGAGACCTATACGGGCGGGCGCAATTTCGGCCACCTCGCCTACGAGGTCGATGACATCTACGCCTTCTGCGCCAAGCTGCAGGCGGCCGGCATCACCATCAACCGCCCCCCGCGCGATGGCAACATGGCCTTCGTGAAGTCGCCCGACGGGATCTCCATCGAGCTGCTGCAGAAGGGCGAGGCCAAGCCGCCGCAGGAGCCGTGGGCGTCCATGGAGAACACCGGCTCCTGGTAGCCTGCCGCTGCATCGGGCCGGATCGCGCATCCGGCCCGATGCCTTTTTTGAGGTTGTGTCGAGCCCGACCGAACCACGCCCTCAGCCGGCGCCGATCTCGGGGGCCGGCGTGATGCCGAGTTGGGCGAGCTTGGCCGATACGGCCTCGATGGGCCGTTTGAGCCTCAGGCTGATCACCGAGACCGGTAGCCGCTCGCGGGCCAGCGTTCGCAATTCCTGAACCTTCTCGAGAGTCCAGGCCGTCTCATCCGTCGCCATGGTCACCTCCGGTCGGGACGGCAGCTCACACGCACCCTCCCAACCCGAAAATCTAGGCCCGGCGCCCGAGCGCGCAATCGCTTGCCGAAAATCCCGTCATGGCGCGGGCGGAGGCAATCGCCGGCTTGACCTCGCGACGATCCGCGGCGCACATCCCCCCCGGATCAGTCGGCCGGGCGGCCGCTCCGGGCCTCAGGCCCGGGGAGGAAAGTCCGGGCTCCATGGAGAGACGGTGCCGGATAACGTCCGGCGGGGGCGACCCCAGGGACAGTGCCACAGAGAGCAGACCGCCATGGATCGGCGTGAGCCGATCCATGGTAAGGGTGAAAGGGTGCGGTAAGAGCGCACCGCGGACGCGGCAACGCGGACGGCACGGCAAACCCCACCGGGAGCAAGACCGAATAGGGGCGACACGACGGGCGTTTCGGCCCGTCAGGCTTCTCTCCAGGCCCGTCGCCCGGGTTGGTTGCTCGAGGCGCATCGGCAACGATCGTCCCAGAGGAATGGCCGCCACGTCAGGAGGACCCTTAACGGTCATCCAGGCCCTACAGAACCCGGCTTAAAGGCCGACTGATCCAGTTCTTCCGATCTGCGGGGGTTCGCCCCGGGCCGATTCGGCCCGCGATGAGCGTGCCTTCGCGTCGAAAAACTTACCCTCGGTTAACCTTGCTGAGGTCTGATCGAACCGGGCCCATCGCGTGCGGGCCCGTTCGTTGACGGCGCTCAGAGGCCCATGGTACCCCGATTCATCCCGTCAACGGCGATTTTCGGATCGACGGACGCAGCCCGAGACCGTCGGGGCGGCGTTCGTGCGAGCGGTTGCGCTCGGCGCCGCGCCGACGATGCCCCGTCTCTCCGTTCCGCCTCACGGCGGCCCCGACACCTGGAAGGGACGCATGCGCGGATCCATCCCCGTCGCGTCTTCGACGCTCCGCTTGTCCTCCCACAGCTCCCTCCCTGCCGGAGCGGGGCGATGAAGCGCGTGCGCGAGGCCCGGCCCCCGAGCGACGGGGCGCCGCACGTTCCAGTCCTGCTCGCCGAGGTGCTCACCGCCCTCGATCTGCCGGGCCGCACGCTGGCGGTGGATGGCACCTTCGGGGCCGGCGGCTACACCCGCGCGATGCTGAGCGTCGATCCGTCCGTTCACGTGCTGGCCATCGACCGCGATCCCGGCGCCATCGCCGATGGGGCGCCCCTCGTGGCGGCCGCGCAGGGCCGGCTCACCCTCGTTCCGGGGCGTTTCGGTACCCTCGATGCCTGCGTGCGGAACGCCGGCCATCCCCAGGCCGATGCCGTCGTCCTCGATATCGGCGTCTCGTCCATGCAGATCGATCAGGCGGAGCGCGGCTTCTCGTTCCGCCACGACGGCCCCCTCGACATGCGGATGGAGCGCGCCGGGCGCAGCGCCGCCGACCTCGTCAACGAGGCGGAGGAAGGTGAACTCGCCGACATCATCTACCATTACGGTGAGGAGCGCCGCTCGCGGGCCGTGGCCCGCGCCATCGTGGAAGCGCGCCGCAAGGGCCGTATCGAAACCACGGCGGCGCTCGCCGAGGTCGTGTCCAGCGTGGTCTGGGCCGATCCGGCGAGCGGCATCCATCCGGCGACCCGGACCTTCCAGGGCCTGCGCATCGCCGTGAACGACGAACTCGGTGAACTCGTCCAGGCGCTGCACGCGGCCGAGCGCATCCTGCGCCCCGGCGGGCGGCTCGCCGTCGTCACCTTCCATTCCCTGGAAGACCGCATCGTCAAACAGTTCTTTTCGGCCCGCAGCGGCCGGGCCGCGCAGGGCTCGCGCCATCTGCCGAGCCTCGAGACGCCCGCGCCCCGCAGCTTCACCGCCGTGACCAAGGGGCCGGTGCTGCCGACCGACTCCGAGACCTTCGCCAACCCGCGCGCCCGCTCGGCCAAGCTGCGCGCCGTGGAACGCACGGACGCGCCCGCGCCCGCGCCCCTGGCCGTCATCGAAACCCTCGCGGCCTTGCCGGAGCGGACAGGCAGGAGCGCGCGCCGGTGATCCGTCTGCTGAACGTCCTCGCGGTCCTCGGCCTCATCGGCTCGGCGATCTACGCCTACTCCATCAAGTACGACACGCTGTACCAGGCCGGTCAGGTCTCGAAGGCGCGCACCCAGCTCCATCGCGAGCGCCAGGCCATCGCGGTCCTGCGCGCCGAGTGGCAGCTCCTCACGCGGCCCGACCGCCTCCAGAAGGCGGTGGAGCGCCATCTCGCCCTCGAGCCCATCGGCACGGCCCATCTCGGGCGCCTGTCCGACCTTCCCGATCGCCCGGATCGCGGCGACGAGATCGGCCGCCTGCTCGCCGCGACGGCGACCCCGAAGGAGAAGCCCGGCGTGAACGAGCCGCGCACGACGGGCTCGATCACGACGCGCACCACCACGACCCGCACGACCACCACCAAGACCCCGACCACGGCTTCGAGGTAGCACCCGTGTCGCAAGACGTACTTCCGGACCCCGCGCTGAACGAAGCCGAGGTGATGGACGCGCCCGCCGTCGAATCCCCGATGCCGGAAGCCCCGCCCGCGCCCCGCGCCAACCGCGCCGTTGCCCTGATCCGGGCGATGTTCCACCTCGCGATCGAGCGGAGCTACGCCCGCGTCGGGCTCGTCGGCCTCGGCTTCGCCGCCGTGTTCGCGACCATTGGCGTGCGCCTCGTCTACCTCGCGGCGTTTCCCGAAACGGACAATTCCGACAAGCGCGTCGCGGCGGCCGCCACCACGGCGATCCGGCCCGACATCGTCGACCGCAACGGCGAGATCCTGGCCACGGACATCCGCACCGTCTCGGTCTTCGCCGAGCCGCGCAACATCGCCGACAAGGACGAGGCGGTGGAACTCCTCACCGCCGTCCTGCCGGGGCTCAACGCCAACGAACTGCGCACCAAGCTCTCGGCACGCCTCGGATCGACGGGCAAGGAGAAGGGGTTCGTCTGGGTCAAGCGCGAGATCACTCCGAAGCAGCAGGCGGAGGTCCACCGTCTCGGCATTCCCGGCATCGGCTTCCTGCCTGACCACAAGCGCGTCTATCCCAACGGGGTCGCGGCCGCTCACATCCTCGGCATCACCAACCTCGACAATGTCGGCATCGCGGGCATCGAGAAGTACATCGACCGGCAGGGCAACAAGGCGCTCAACGAGTTCGGCCTCGTGGCCAAGCAGACCGACCTCCAGCCGGTGCAGCTCTCCATCGACCTGCGGGCACAGTTCGCGCTCCGCGACGAACTCGCCTGGGGCATCGAGCACTTCAGTGCCAAGGCCGCCGCCGGCATGATCCTCGACGTGAACACCGGCGAGGTGATCGCCCTGGCCTCCCTGCCGGATTTCGACCCCAACGACCCGGCCGATGCCCTCTCGCCCGATCGCATCAACCGCATGAACGTCGGCGTCTACGAGATGGGCTCGACCTTCAAGGCGATGACGCTGGCCATGGCGCTCGATTCCGGCAAGTACAACGTCAACTCGACGTTCGACACCCGGGGCGGCGTGCTGAACTGGGGCCGCCAGAAGATCCATGAATATCACGGCACCAACCGCGTCATTACGATGCCGGAGGTGTTCACCCACTCCTCGAACATCGGCTCGGCCAAGATGGCGCTAGGCATCGGCGTGCCCGGCCACAAGGCATTCCTGAAGAAGATGGGCCTCACCGACCGGATGCGGACGGAACTGCCCGAGAGCGCCGAGCCCATCGTTCCGCCGCGGTGGACCGAGATCAACACCATCACCATCGCGTTCGGGCACGGCCTCGCCGTGGCGCCGATCCAGGCGGCGGCGGCAGTGGGCGCCATCACCAATGGCGGGAACCTGATGGTGCCGACCTTCCTCAAGACCACCGAGGCCGAGGCCCTGTCGAAAGCGACGCGCGTGCTGAAGCCCGAGACGAGCGAAGCCATGCGCTTCATCATGCGCCTCAACGCCGTGGAGGGCTCGGCCAAGAAGGCCTCGATCCCGCTCTACTACGTCGGCGGCAAGACCGGCACCGCCGAAAAGGTGATCCACGGGCGTTACGTGAAGAACCGACTGTTCACGACCTTCATGGCCGCAGCCCCCATGAACAAGCCGAAATACCTCTTCGTCACCATCATGGACGAGCCCCAGGCCGTGGCGGCGGAATCCGGCTCCTACGCCACCGCCGCCTGGAACTCGGGCGTGGTGACGGGCCGCGTCATCGAGCGCGTCGCCCCGATCCTCGGCCTGCCGCCACAATTCGAGCCGCCCGCGAAGCCCTTCCCCCTCATGGTGAAGCTCGGCGCCTATCACGCGACCCAGGTGGACGGACGATGAGCACCGCGACCCTCGGCGGCCTGTTCCCGGAGGCCGCGGACGATGCCACCCCGGTCACCGGCCTGACGGCCGATTCGCGAAACGTCGTGCCCGGCTCGGTGTTCGTGGCGGTGCCCGGCACCGTTGCGAACGGGCGCCGCTTCGCGGCCGGTGCCGTCGCGGCCGGCGCCGTCGCCGTGGTGGGGGAGGGGCCCCGGCCGGAGGGCACCGCGTCGGTGCCCTACATCGCGGTCGAGGACGTGCGCCGCAGCCTCGCCCTCGCGGCGAGCCGGTTCTCTGGGCGCCAGCCGGCCCACATCGTGGCCGTCACCGGCACCAGCGGCAAGAGTTCCGTCACCGATTTCGTCCGCCAGATCCTGTCCCGCCTCGGATGCGAGGCGGCGAGCCTCGGAACAGTGGGGATCGTCACCAATCGCGGGGCCAGCTACGGCTCGCTCACGACACCGGACCCCGTCACCCTGCACGCGACCCTGGCGCGGCTGGCCGACGACGGCATCGAGGCGCTTGCCATGGAGGCGTCCTCCCACGGCATCGAGCAGCGTCGCCTCGACGGTGTCGCGCTTTCCGCCGTCGGATTCACCAATCTCGGGCGCGACCACCTCGACTATCACAACACCCTCGACGATTACCTCGCGGCCAAGCTGCGCCTGTTCACCTGCTTGGCCCAGCCCGGCATTCCGGCGGTGATCAACGCCGACGGCGCCTTCGCCAAGGTGGTGGCCGCCGCCGCCCTCGCGCGTGGCCTCTCCTTGCGCACCACGGGGACCGGCGGCGAGACCGTGCGCCTCCTGTCGGCGCGAACGGACGGATTCTGCCAGCACCTCCATCTCATCGCCCCCGGTGCCGGGGGACCGACGGAGTACACGGTCCGCCTGCCCCTGGTGGGTGGGTTCCAGGTCGAGAATGCCCTCCTGGCCGCCGGCCTCGCTCTCGCGAATCCCGCCGGGGAGGCCGATCCGGCCGGCGTCGTCGCGGCGCTGGAATACCTCACCGGCGTGCCCGGGCGCATGGAGCGCATCGGCGAAACGAATGGCGCCCTCTGCCTCGTTGATTACGCCCATAAGCCAGAGGCCCTCGAAGGGGTTCTGGCGGCCCTGCGGCCGTTCGTGACGGGGCGCCTCGTCTGCGTGTTCGGCTGTGGTGGCGACCGCGACCGGGGCAAGCGCCCACTCATGGGCGCCATCGCGGCGCGGGCCGCTGACTGGACCATCGTCACCGACGACAACCCGCGCTCGGAAGACCCGGCGGCGATCCGCGCCGAGATCCTGGTGGCGGCGCCGGACGCCACCGAGATCGGCGACCGCGCCGAGGCGATCCGCACGGCGGTGCGGGGCTTGTCGCCTGGCGATGTCCTCGTGGTGGCCGGCAAGGGCCATGAAACCGGCCAGATCGTGGGCACAACCGTCCTGCCTTTCTCGGATCACGCCGTGCTCCGGGCGGCGATCGCGGAGCGCTCGGCATGAGCCTGACCCTATGATCCAAACTGCCTCCGACGCGCCCCTCTGGACGCCCGAGACCTTGGAAGCCGCCACCGGCGGCCGCCTGAACGGCGTTCCCAAGCCGATCTCCGGCGCGTCCATCGATACCCGCAGCCTGCAGCCCGGCGACCTGTTCTTCGCCATTCGCGGCGAGGCGCGTGACGGGCACGATTTCGTGCGCGATGCCCTCGCGCGCGGCGCCGGAGCCGCCGTGGTCGCTTCCGAACGCGCGGCGGAGTTCGCGGGGGCGGGGGCCGTCCTCGCCGTGTCCGGTCCGGACGACGATCCCGTCCTCGAAGCCATGCGGGCGCTCGGCCGCGCCGCCCGCGCCCGCTCCCGGGCCGGCATCGTCGCAGTGACGGGCTCCGTCGGCAAGACCGGAACGAAGGAAGCTCTGCGGCACGTCCTGTCGGCGCAGGGACCGACCCATGCCTCCATCGCCTCCTACAACAACCATTGGGGCGTGCCCCTCACCCTGGCGCGGATGCCGGCGGACGCTGCCTACGGCGTGTTCGAGATCGGCATGAATCACCCCCGTGAGATCGTGCCGCTCACCGCCATGGTCCGGCCGGACATCGCCCTCGTGACCACCGTCGAGCCGGTGCATATCGAGCATTTCGCATCCCTTTCGGCCATCGCCGACGCCAAGGGCGAGATCTTCTCGGGGTTGCGCCACGGCGGCACCGCGATCCTCAACCGCGACAACCCGAGTTTTTCGCGGCTCCTCGCCCATGCCCAGGCCTCGAAGGCCGGGCGGGTCGTCACCTTCGGCGAGCATCCGGAGGCCGACGTCCGCGCCCAGCGCATCGTCCTGCGGCCCGATCTCTCCGTGGTCGATGCCGTGGTGATGGGGATTCCGGTGACCTACCAGCTCGGAACGCCGGGCCGGCACACGGCGATGAACTCGCTGGGCGTCATGGCCGTGATCCACGCCCTTGGGGCGGATCTCGCCCTCGCGGCCCTGTCGCTCGCCGCCCTGCGCCCCCCCGTGGGGCGCGGCGAGCGCACGGCCCTGCGGATCGGGGATGGCGAGGCTTTCCTCGTCGACGAGAGCTACAACGCCAACCCGGCCTCCATCCGGGCGGCGCTCGCCACCCTCTCGACCATCGAGACCGGTTCGCGGGGGCGCCGCATCGCCGTCCTCGGCGACATGCTGGAGCTCGGGACCTCGGGCGAGGATCACCACCGCGACCTCGCTGCCGCCGTCGAGGCGGCCGGGATCGACCTCGTGTTCACCGCCGGCCCCCTGATGCGCCACCTGTTCGAGGCGCTGCCCATGAGCCGGCGCGGCACCTGTGCGGCCGCGTCCAGTGAACTCGTGGATCCGGTGCTCGCCACCCTGCGGCCCGGCGACGCCGTGATGGTCAAGGGTTCGAACAGCATCCGCATGGGCCGGATTGTCGAAGCCCTCAAAGCCCGGTACGCGAACGCCGGGCAGGCCGGCCCGGTCCAGGCGCTCGCGCGCTAGAACGGCCGGCAAGGCCGGGAGGGCGGGACCCGTGGTCTCGTCCGGGCCCGGAATTCCTCGAAAACCGCAACCGGGTGCTGGATGCTGTATCTCCTGTCGGAACTGAGCGGCACGCTCTCGGCCCTCAACGTCTTCCGCTACATCACCTTCCGCACCGGCGGCGCGCTGTTCACGGCGGGCCTGTTCGTGTTCTGGTTCGGGCCGCTCATCATCTCGCTCCTGCGCCTGCGCCAGGGCAAGGGCCAGCCCATCCGCGAGGACGGGCCGCAATCGCATCTGCTGACGAAGCGCGGCACGCCGACCATGGGCGGCCTGATGATCCTCGCCGGGGCCATCGTGGCGATCCTGCTCTGGGCCAACCCGCGCAACCACTATGTTTGGGTGGTGCTGGCCGTGACCCTCGGGTTTGGCGCCATCGGCTTCTATGACGATTACCTCAAGGTGACGAAGCAGTCGCACAAGGGCTTCTCGGGCCGCTTCCGCCTCCTCCTCGAGGCCGGGATCGCGATCGCCGCCTGCACCGTCATGGCGGTCTACTCGCCGCCCGCCCTGCAGAACCACCTCGCCTTCCCGATCTTCAAGGACGCCCTGCTGAACCTCGGCTGGTTCTACGTGCTGTTCGCCGCCTTCGTCATCGTCGGCGCCGGCAACGCCGTGAACATGACCGACGGCCTCGACGGTCTCGCCATCGTACCGGTGATGATCGCCTGCGGCACCTTCGGCGTCATCGCCTACCTCGTGGGCAACGTCTTCACCGCCGGCTACCTTCAGGTGAACTACGTCCGTGACACCGGCGAACTCGCGGTGATCTGCGGCGCGGTGATCGGGGCGGGTCTCGGCTTCCTGTGGTTCAACGCGCCGCCCGCGCAGATCTTCATGGGCGACACTGGCTCCCTGGCCCTGGGCGGTCTGCTCGGCACCGTCGCGGTGGCCACCAAGCATGAGATCGTGCTCGCCATCGTGGGCGGTCTGTTCGTGCTGGAGATGATGTCGGTCATCATCCAAGTCGCCTCGTTCAAGCTCACGGGTAAGCGGGTGTTCCGCATGGCGCCGATTCACCACCATTTCGAGCAGAAAGGTTGGAAGGAGCCGCAGGTCGTGATCCGGTTCTGGATCATCGCCGTGATCCTGGCGCTGGCCGGCCTCGCCACCCTGAAGCTGCGCTGATGACCCCCGTCACGACCTTCACCGGCCGCTCGGTCGCCCTGTTCGGCCTCGGCGGCTCCGGCCTCGCCACGGCCCTCGCCCTGAAGGCCGGCGGCGCGCGGGTCCTGGCCTGCGACGACAATCCCGACAGCATGGCGCGGGCCACCGCGCAGGGGATCGCCACGGCCGATCTGCGCGACGCCGACTGGTCGGACTTCGCCGCCCTTGTCCTGGCCCCCGGGGTGCCGCTCACCCATCCGGTTCCGCACTGGACCGTGGAGCGCGCCCAAGCCGCCGGCGTCCCGATCATCGGCGACATCGAACTGTTCTGCCGCGAGCGCGCCCGGATCGCGCCGGGCGCGCCCTTCGTCGCCATCACGGGCACCAACGGCAAGTCCACCACCACGGCGCTCATCGCCCACCTCCTCGCGCAGGCGGGCCGCGACGTGCAGATGGGCGGCAACATCGGCACCGCGATCCTGTCCCTGGCGCCCCCCGCGCAGGACCGGGTCCACGTCATCGAGCTGTCGTCGTTCCAGATCGACCTGACGCCGTCGCTGGCGCCGAGCGTCGGCGTGCTCCTCAACGTCACCCCGGACCACCTCGACCGGCACGGGACCCTGGACCTCTACGCAGCCATCAAGGCCCGCCTCGTCGCGGGCTCGGACCTCGCCGTCGTCGGGATCGACGACGCGCCGAGCCGCGCCATCGCCGATGCGCTCACGGGGCCCGTCGTGCGCGTCCATGTTGGGGACGTGGCGCCGGAGGGCGGCCTTGCCGCGCACGACGGCGCGGTGTTCGGTTCGGACGGGGCGCGGCTTGCCGATCTCACGGGCATCGGCACCCTGCGCGGCGCCCACAATTGGCAGAACGCCGCCGTGGCCATCGCCGTGGTCCGCGCCCTCGGCCTCGGGCCGGAGGCCATCGCGGCGGGGCTGAGGAGCTTTCCCGGCCTGCCTCACCGGATGGAGGAGGTGGGACGACGCGGTCGCGTGCTGTTCGTCAACGATTCAAAGGCGACCAACGCCGACTCGACGGACAAGGCTCTGACCGCCTTCCACGACATCCACTGGATTCTCGGCGGCAAGGCGAAGGCCGGCGGCATCGAACCCCTGGCGCCGCTGTTCGACCGGGTCGCCCACGCCTACCTCATCGGGGCGGCGACGGACGCCTTCGCGGCCACCCTGGAGGGCCGGGTGCCCTACACGCGCTGCGGCACCCTCGACGTGGCAACCCGGGCGGCGGCCGAGGCCGCGTCCCGGTCGCCCGCACCCGAGCCCGTGGTCCTGCTCTCGCCGGCCTGCGCCTCCTACGACCAGTTCCGGAGCTTTGAGGATCGCGGCGATCAGTTCCGCGCCCTGGTGAAGGCGTCGGCCTGAGGGGAGGGCGGCCTTCGCGAAGTCTCAACCTCTTGGGTGTCTGATGCGCCTTTGAGGAACGGACTGTCCACCGGTCCGCCGGAGCAGACCGATGGCGTCCACGATCGCGCCCCTCCCGTCGCGCTGGCAGGCCGGGGCCTGGGCCAACATCCCGATCCTGTCGGTGATCCGGGGCTTCGCGACGCTGCTCCTCGTGGCGTTCGTGTTCTTCGCCTGCTTCGCCTTCTCCGACACCTCGCCCTACGACGTCGTGGCGATCCCGACGATCCTCCTCTGGCTCTGCCTGGGCCTGCGCCTGCATCGCGGTCTCGTGCCGTTCGTCGGGCTGCTCGTGCTCTATGTCGGGGCCATCGTCGTCGCCCTGCTGCCGTATCTCGACCAGCCGCTCTCCGTCGCCTGGACGGTGCAACTCGCCTACCTCGCCGTCACCGGCGTGTTCTTCGCCATGCTGTTTGCCGACGACACCCGCGCGCGCATGGAACTCGTCCTGAAGACCTATGTTGCGAGCTGCCTGCTCTCCAGCGCCTTCGGCATCGTGGGCTATTTCGGCTACATCCCGACGGAGGACCTGTTCTACAAGTACGGGCGCGCGTCGGGCACGTTCCAGGACCCCAACGTGTTCGGCTCGTTCCTGACCTTGGGCGCCCTCTACCTCATGCACGGGCTCCTCGTCGGCAGTGCCCGCCGGCCCCTCGTCTCCCTCGCGATGCTCCTCGTGATCGTGGCCGGCATCTTCCTGTCGTTCTCCCGGGGCTCCTGGGGCGGTTCCCTCGTCGCCGTCGGCCTGATGGTGTTCGCGATCTTCCGCTCCACCGGCTCGGTCGCCCTGCGTCGGCGGATCGTCGTGCTGACGACGGTGGCCGCCCTTGGCACGGGACTCGCCATCGTCGGCCTCCTGTCCATTGGCGACACGGCGGAGATGTTCTCCAAGCGCGCGTCGCTCGCGCAGGATTACGACGAGGGCGAGACCGGCCGCTTCGGCAACCAGATTCGTGGCCTCGGCATGCTCATCGAGGATCCCCTCGGGATGGGGCCCCTGCGCTGGCGCCTGAATTTCGGTCTCGAACCCCACAATTCTTACATCGGCAGCTTCGCCAACGGCGGATGGGTCGGCGGCGTGGTGTTCATCGGCCTCGTGCTGGCGACGGGGTTCGTCGGGTTCCGCCTGATGCGGCAGGACACGCCGTTCCGCCGCCACGCCCAGATCGCCTGGCCAGCCCTGTTCATGTTCTTCTTGCAGGCGTTCCAGATCGATATCGAGAAGTGGCGCCACGTCTACATGATGCTCGGGATGATCTGGGGTCTGGAGGCCGCACGCCTCGCCTGGCGCGCCCGTCCTTCCGAGATCGACACGGCGAGCACCCGGGTTTCCTGACCGGCCGGTCACGGCACGCCCGCTGCGCAGGGTTCGCCCCGGGCAGGAGCGGCCGCTGATCGCGATGTCTGCGAGGCACCGTAAAAGTCCTGTACCGGAGAACGTCCGGTTTCATCCCCCAGGCGGACGCTGCAGGCCCCCTCGAGCAAGCTCAATCACGCGAAATCTTCGTGCGATTGTGCAATGCACCAATATCCGTGGTGTGAAGTGCGATTGTCTATTTGCGCTTTACGGCGAAGTTTGGCACCTAAGGAGGGCAGTTCCGGGGAGGAATGCAATCACACCGTCGGGCGTCACGTCCCATGGCTCGATCAAGGTCGAAAAAACCCAGCCAAGCACGACGGTGGACGGATCATCTCGAGATCACTCAAGGACGGTACGAATGACCGCATTGCTGCTGATCGTCCTGGGCGGGCTCTGCGCCGTCGCCTACGGCATCGTCACCATCAACGACGTCCTCCGGCGCGATGCCGGCACCCAGCGCATGCAGGAGATCGCGGGCGCCATCGCCGAGGGGGCCCAGGCGTATCTCCGCCGCCAATACGCCACCATCGCGGTCGTAGGCCTCGTGTTGTTCGTGGCTCTCGCCTTCTTCCTCGGCCTCAAGGTCGCCATCGGCTTCCTCATCGGCGCGGTTCTCTCCGGCGCGGCCGGGTTCATCGGCATGAACGTATCCGTGCGGGCCAACGTCCGCACCGCTCAGGCCGCCTCGACATCCCTGGGGGCCGGCCTCGACGTGGCGTTCAAGTCGGGTGCCGTCACCGGCATGTTCGTCGCCGGCCTCGCCCTCCTCGGCGTCGCGCTCTATTACGCCTACCTCACCCGCATCGCCGGCCTCGCCCCGGCGAGCCGCGACGTCATCGACGCCCTCGTGGCCCTGGGCTTCGGCGCCTCGCTCATCTCGATCTTCGCGCGCCTCGGCGGCGGCATCTTCACCAAAGGCGCCGATGTCGGCGGCGACCTCGTCGGCAAGGTCGAGGCCGGGATTCCGGAGGACGACCCGCGCAACCCCGCCACCATCGCGGACAACGTCGGCGACAATGTCGGCGATTGTGCCGGCATGGCCGCCGACCTGTTCGAGACCTACGCGGTGACCGTGGTCGCCACCATGGTGCTGGCGGCGATCTTCTTCTCCGGCCAGACGGACATCGCCGGCCGCAACGTCCTCGAGGCGATGCTGCTCTATCCCCTGGCCATCGGCTCGGCCTGCATCCTCACCTCCATCGCGGGCACCTACGCGGTCAGGCTCGGGGCTAACCAGTCGATCATGGGCGCCCTCTACAAGGGGCTGATCACTGCCGGCGTGCTCTCCGTCGGCGCGATCGCCCTCGTCAACGTCGCCCTGTTCGGCGGTTTCTCGACGACGTTCACCACCAATGCCGGGGTGAGCTTCACGTCGGGTGGTCTCCTCGGCTGCGCCGTCATCGGCCTCGTCATCACGGCGCTCATCGTGGTGATCACCGAGTACTACACCGGCACCAACTTCCGTCCGGTCAAATCCATCGCCGACGCCTCGGTGACGGGCCACGGCACCAACGTGATCCAGGGCCTGGCGGTCTCCCTGGAATCGACGGCGCTGCCGGCCCTCGTCATCGTGGCGGGCATCATCGCCACTTATTCCCTGGCGGGCCTGTTCGGCATCGCCATCGCGGTCACCGCCATGCTGGCATTGGCCGGTTTCATCGTGGCGCTCGACGCCTTCGGCCCGGTCACCGACAATGCCGGCGGCATCGCCGAGATGGCGGGCCTGCCGCCCGAGGTCCGCAAGTCCACGGACGCCCTCGACGCTGTCGGCAACACCACCAAGGCGGTGACGAAGGGCTACGCCATCGGTTCGGCGGGCCTCGGCGCCCTGGTGCTGTTCGCGGCCTATACGTCGGATCTGAACTACTTCATCGCGAATGCCAGCCCGACGCAGTACCGGTTCTTCCAGGGCGTCACCGTCGATTTCTCCCTGTCGAACCCCTTCGTGGTCGTCGGCCTGCTCATCGGCGGTCTCATCCCGTTCCTGTTCGGCGGCATGGCGATGACGGCGGTGGGGCGTGCGGCCGGCGCCGTCGTCGAGGAGGTCCGGCGCCAGTTCCGCGAGAAGCCCGGCATCATGGCCGGCACCGACCGGCCGGATTACGGCCGGGCCGTCGACATGCTCACCCGCGCGGCGATCAAGGAGATGATCCTGCCCTCGCTTCTGCCGGTCCTGTCGCCCGTGGTGCTGTTCTTCGTGATCCAGGCCATCGCGGGCAAAAGCCAGGCCTTCGCCACCGTCGGCGCGTCACTCCTCGGCGTCATCCTCACCGGTCTCTACGTCGCGATCTCGATGACTTCGGGCGGCGGCGCCTGGGACAATGCCAAGAAGTACATCGAGGACGGGCATCACGGCGGCAAGGGCTCGGAGGCACACAAGGCGGCCGTGACCGGCGACACCGTGGGCGACCCCTACAAGGACACGGCCGGCCCCGCCGTTAACCCCGCGATCAAGATCACCAACATCATCGCCCTGCTGCTTCTGGCCGTGCTGGCGCATTCCTGACCGGCCACCGGTCCGTCGACCGGGACCCACTCGGCGGACCGCATCGCGGCCGCCCACATCATCGAACAGGGGCCGTGCGAAATTTCGCCGGCCCCTAATCGTTGCGTCTCGTTCCTCGCGGATGAGACGCGGTTCTTTGCAGGCGCCGTGGGGCCATCCGTCCCCGCCGAGTGATTCTCCTCGGTCGTCGCAAACGGGCGCGGCGGTGCACGGCCCGGCTCCCGGAGTGGACACGTCGACCCGTAGTCAACCTACGGTCTTTCCTCTTCCCGGAATGCCACTATGGAAACGGATGCGGATCACTCCCATGTGATCGGTCCAGATGGGGAAGGGTAGCCAAGCCTACCGACCCATCATAGGAAGCCATGTTAACCCCTGTTACACGCATCATCAGGATCGGGCATCGCGCAGCCGCACCGATCGAGGAAGTGAGCCGAGTTTGAAGCCACGGACCGAGACCCCGCCGCAGATCGACCTGACGGCCTGCGATCGTGAGCCCATCCACATCGTCGGCAGCGTGCAGCCGCATGGATTCCTGCTCTCTCTCGATGCCGAAACCTTGGCGATCGCGCAGGCCAGCGAGAACGTACCGGCCCACGCGCAGGTCGGCGCCCGTCTCGACGCCGTACTGCCCGAACTTGTCGCGGTCGTGCGCCGTTACCTCGACGATCCACCGAAAGAGGACGGTGCCCATTACCTGCGCACGGTCACCCTCATCGGCACGGGGCTGACCTACGAAGTGGCGGCTCATCGGGTCGATGGCCTCGTCGTGCTGGAGTTGGAGGAGATCGACGGCGCCGACATCGAGGCCGGGCTCGACGCCCTGACGCCGCGCCTTCGCGCCTTCGTGCAGAGCCTGCGCGTTGCTCCCTCCATCGAGGAACTCTGCGAGATCGTCGCCACGGACATCCGGCACATCACCGGCTTTGACCGCGCCCTGGTCTACCGATTCGATCGCGACTGGCACGGGACGGTTCTCGCCGAGAGCGGGAACGGGGTCCTGCCGTCCTACCTTGACCTGCGCTTTCCCGCTTCCGACATC
The DNA here is from genome assembly GCF_022179065.1 of Methylobacterium adhaesivum. GTDB lineage: Bacteria > Pseudomonadota > Alphaproteobacteria > Rhizobiales > Beijerinckiaceae > Methylobacterium > Methylobacterium adhaesivum. The sequence continues at coordinate 110,797 of NZ_BPQD01000016.1, read as the reverse complement.
CCGGCCCAGGCGCGCGAACTCTATCGGCGCAACCGCCTGCGCATCATCCCGGATGCCGGATATCGCGCCGTGCCGATCCGGCCGGACCGGACGCCGGCGGGCAAGCCCCTCGACCTCAGTCAGTCGGTCCTGCGCTCGGTCTCGCCCGTGCATGTCGAGTACATGCGCAACATGGGCACCATGGCTTCCATGTCGGTCTCGATCCTCGTCGACGACACCCTTTGGGGTCTGGTCTCCTGCCACAACCGCGAACCGCGCCGGGTGCCGCTCCAGGCCCGCAACGCCTGCGACTTCCTCACCCAGATCTTCGCCCTGCAGCTCTCGGCGCGCGAACGCGGTGCCCAGGCCGAGCAGCGGTTGGCCCTCGGAGCGGTGCAGGCGCGGCTCCTCGGCTTCATGGCCGAGGAGGACAGTTTCGTCGACGGTCTGCTGAAGCACCCTGACGACGTGATGGCCCTGGTGAATGCGCCGGGCGCGGCCATCGTCACGGGCGATCGCTGCCGCCTCATCGGCATCACCCCGCGCGAGGAAGATGTTCGCTCTCTCTACGATTGGCTTTCGAGCCAGACCGATGAGGCCGAGGTCTTCGTGACCGAGTCGATGTCGGAGCTCCTGCCGGAGGCCCGGTCCTTCGCCGACACCGCGAGCGGCGTTCTCGCCATCTCGGTTTCGAAGAAATACGCGAGCTACATCCTTTGGTTCAGGCCGGAGGTGGTGCGCACGGTCAAATGGGGCGGCAATCCCGTCAAACCGGCGATCCCCGATCCGGCGGGCGGGCCTGACCGCCTCCACCCGCGCAAGTCCTTCGAGATTTGGAAGGAGACGGTGAAGGCTCGCTCCCTGCCCTGGAGCGTGCCGGAGGTCGAGGCGGCCAAAGACCTGCGCACCTCGGTCCTCGGAATCGTGCTGCGACGGGCCGAGGAGCTGGCGTCCCTGAGCGAGGAACTGCAACGCTCGAACAAGGAACTCGAGGCGTTCTCGTATTCGGTCAGTCACGATCTGCGCGCGCCGTTCCGGCACATCGTCGGCTACTCGAACCTCCTGAAGAACCGCGAGTCCGCCAACCTCTCGGATAAGGGCCGGCATTATGTCGAGACGATCATCGAGGCGGCGCTCTCGGCCGGAACCCTCGTCGACAACCTGCTGACCTTCTCGCAGATGGGGCGCCACGCCCTGAACCGGGTGTCCGGCGACATGAACGCCCTCATCGAGGAAGTTCGCCGGAAGGTGATGCGCGACGTGCCGGCCGACCGTGCGGTGCGATGGCAGATCGGCACTCTCGGGCGGGCCTACGCGGACCCGTTCATGTTGCGCCTCGTCGTCGAGAACCTGCTCTCGAACGCCATTAAGTACACCCGCGGCCGACCGGAGGCGGTCATCGAGATCGGGCGCCTGCCGCCGACGGAGGGCGAGGCCGTCTTCTATGTGCGCGACAACGGTGTCGGTTTCGACATGGCCTACGTCGACAAGCTGTTCGGGGTATTCCAGCGCCTCCACCGGGTCGAAGAATTCGAGGGCACCGGCATCGGCCTCGCGAACGTGCGCCGCATCGTTGAACGCCACGGCGGCCGGACCTGGGCCGAAGGCAAGCTCGGGGAGGGCGCAACCTTCCACTTCACGCTGCCTCTGAGGGGCGAGGCACACTGAGATGGCCAAATTGAAACCGATCCTCCTCGTCGAGGACAATCCCAACGATATCGAGCTCACGCTCGCGGCCCTCGAAGCCGGGCAACTCGCCAACGAGATCGTCATCTGCCGGGACGGGGCTGAGGCCCTCGATTTCGTCTATCGCCGGGGCGCTTACGAGAAGCGCGCGGAGCAGGATCCCGCCGTGATCCTGCTCGACCTGAAGCTGCCCAAGGTTGATGGGCTCGAGGTTCTGGCCAAGGTGAAGGGCGATCCGCAGACCCGTGCGATCCCGGTTGTGATGCTGACCTCGTCGCGCGAGGAGACGGACGTCGTGCGCTCCTACGATCTCGGTGTGAACGCCTTCGTGGTGAAACCCGTCGGGTTCAATGAATTCTTCAAGGCCATCCAGGAACTCGGCGTGTTCTGGGCCGTCCTGAACGAGCCGCCGCCGCATCGGGGGGGGTGGCCATCCAACGCTTGATCGACTCCGAGACCGTGATCCGCATTCTCCACCTGGAGGACAGCGACCTCGACGCCGAATTGGTGGAGGCCGCCCTCGACGCGATCGGCCGCCCCTATTCGATCGAGCGGGTTATGGATCGTCCCGCCTTCACCGCCGCGGCCGTGCCAGGGCGGCACGATCTCATCCTCGCCGACTTCGTTCTACCGACCTTCGACGGGATCAGCGCCCTCGCGGTGGCACGGGAGCAATGCCCCGATACGCCGTTCGTGTTCGTCTCCGGCACCCTCGGCGAGGAGACGGCCGTCGACGCCCTGAAGAACGGCGCCGTCGATTACATCACGAAGCAGCGCCTCGAACGCCTTCCCCGCACGGTCCTGCGAGCCCTCGCGGAAGCGCAGGCGAAGCACGACAAGCGCCGGGCCGAGGCTGCGCTCCAAGCGCTCAACGAAACGCTGGAAGTCCGCATCGCGGAGCGGACCCGCGAACTCGCGGCATCGAACGCCGAGTTGCAGACACAGATCATCGAGCGCGAGCGCGTCGAGGATGCCCTGCGGCTTGCCCAGCGGCTGGAGGCCGTGGGGCAGCTCACGAGCGGCGTGGCGCACGACTTCAACAACCTTCTGACCGTGATCTCGGGCAACATCGAGTTCCTCGCCCGTGAGATGACGAGCGAACGTTCGCAGCGCAGACTCGCCATGATGAAGGGGGCGGCGGATCGCGGCGCCAACCTCACCGCTCAGCTCCTCGCCTTCTCACGGCGTCAGCGCCTGGCACCGACGCCGGTCAGCCTGAACCAGACGGTCGCCTCGATGCGCGACCTGCTCCAGAGTTCGATGGGCGGCGCCATCCGGATCGAGACGACCCTGCAGCCCGAGCTCTGGCCGGCCCTCGTCGATGCGACCCAGATCGAACTCGTGATCCTGAACCTCGCGATCAATGCGCGCGACGCTATGGAAGTGGGCGGTTCCCTCACCATCGAGACCGCCAACGTCACGGTGACCGGGCAGCCGACGCGGCCGGAGGAGCCGATCCCCGGCGACTACGTTATGGTGGCGATCAGCGATACCGGCACCGGCATGCCGCCGGAGGTGGTCAAGCGGGTCTTCGAGCCGTTCTTCACCACCAAGGAGGTCGGCAAGGGTTCCGGACTCGGCCTCGCCCAGGCCTACGGTTTCGTGAAGCAGTCGGGGGGCGGCATCCGCATCGACACCCGCGTCGGAGAAGGAACCTCGATCCGAGTCTTTCTTCCTCGCGTCGAGGGCGCCTTCGAATCCCCGTCCCAGGGCGCGTCGTCGTCCGATAGGGCCGAGGCGCCCGCCTCGGCGCGCCGCTCGGTCCTGCTCATCGTCGACGACGATACCGCCGTCCGCGAGGTCACGATCACGCGTCTTGCCGAAGCAGGCCACGTGATTCGGGAGGCGGGCTCCGGATTGGCGGCTCTGGCGTCCCTTGAAGCCGATTCCCGCGTCGACCTCGTGGTGCTGGATTTCGCCATGCCCGGCATGAACGGCGCCGAGGTCGCAACGGAGATCCGCAAGCGCTGGCCGGGCATGCCGATCCTGTTCGTGACCGGATACGCCGACACCACCGCCCTCATGACAGTCGGCGCCGTGGGGCCTGACAGCATCGTCCAGAAGCCGTTCCGAGAAGGTGAACTGGAGCGCAAAGTCGCCTTGGCCGTCGCGAACCGATTGCAACCGGGCCTGCGCCTCGTCTCCAGCGGCACGGCCGGACACTGAGGCCGACGCGAGGCTTGGCGCGTCGACGGAGTGGAAGCGAGACCTGCCGATCACCGGGTCCCCGATGAAACGTCCTTGATCTTGGGCCACCGCGCGGCCGGACGGCAGATGCCGCCCGGGCGGTTACCGCCCGCCGAAGCAGCCCTCGCTTGCGTGGACCCGGCGCGTGCGGTGACGCACGCCCGGGTCTGGCTTGCGTCTTGCGGCCCATGACATTCCGTCGTGCGCAATCCAACTACCGTCATCGAAGCCCGGCGTCCTCAGGGATGCCGCAGGGCTCCGTTCGTCCCTGAACACCGCGAGAGCCAAACATGCCGAGTCTATCCGATCCGATCCGCATCGGCGCGATCGAAGCCAAGAACCGTGTCTTCATGGCTCCGCTGACCCGCGGCCGCGCCACCCGCGCGCATGTCCCCACGCCGATCATGGTCGAGTATTACACTCAGCGCGCTGGCGCCGGCCTTATCATCAGCGAGGCCACTGGCATCAGTCAGGAAGGGCTGGGTTGGCCCTACGCCCCCGGTATCTGGTCCGACGAGCAGGTCGCGGCCTGGAAGCCGATTGTCGAGGCCGTGCACGCGGCCGGCGGCCGCATCGTCTGTCAGCTCTGGCACATGGGTCGCATCGTCCATCCCGACTTCCTCGACGGCGCCAAGCCGATCTCGGCCTCGGCCACGACGGCGCCGGATGCCGCGCACACCTATTCGGGCAAGAAGCCCTACGCCGAGGCCCGGGCGCTCCCCATCGAGGAGATCCCCCGGCTCCTGGCCGACTACGACCGCGCCGCCCGCAACGCCATCGCGGCAGGTTTCGACGGGGTCCAGATCCACGCCGCCAACGGCTACCTCATCGACCAATTCCTGCGCGACGGCGCGAACTTCCGCGATGACCGCTACGGCGGATCCGTCGAGAATCGCATCCGCCTGCTGACGGAGGTGACGCAGACCGTAGTCGACGCCATCGGGGCGGATCGCACCGGCGTGCGCCTCTCGCCCAACGGCGCGATCCAGGGGGTCGACGATTCCGATCCCGACGCCTTGTTCGGGGCCGCCGCCATGGCTCTGGCCAAGATCGGCATCGCCTTCCTCGAGCTGCGCGAGCCCGGCCCAGAGGGCACCTTCGGTACGGCCAATCATGCCCCCGTCGCCCCCGTCATTCGGAAGGCGTTCTCTGGTCCCCTGGTGCTCAACTCCGATTACGATGGTCCGAAGGGCCAGGCGGTCCTCGATGCCGGGCAAGCCGATGCCATCGCGTATGGCCGGCCATTCATCGCCAATCCGGACCTTCCCGCCCGCATCGCCGAGGGTGTACCCCTGAACAAGGACGAGCAGAAGACCTGGTACAGCCAGGGTCCCGAGGGCTACATCGACTATCCAGCCCGCTCGGGTGCCAAAGCCGCCTGATCGCCGGGCCCGCACACCGGCATGTGATGCCGGTGTGCGACCAAACGTTTCGCATCGCGCTTGGCCCGCTCCGTCGCACGCCCTATTTGAGGACGCTGACGAGGACCCGCTTTTGACTGCGATCACTTCCTGCGACGGCGCCCAAGAGGACTGGACCGAGGCCGAACGGCTCGAGATTCTCCGCGACACGAAGCTTCTCGATACGGCTCCGGATCCCGCCTACGACGACCTCATTCGCATCGCCTCAGTCGTCTGTGCCGCGCCCATCGTCCTCATCAGCCTCGTCGACGAAGATCGCCAATGGTTCAAGGCGCGGATCGGTTTCGATTTGCCCGAGACGCCGCGGTCCCTGTCCATCTGCGCGCACGCCATCCGGAACGGACCGCTCCTCGTGATTCCGGATCTCACCACCGATCCGCGCACGGCCAGCAATGCCCTCGTGGTTGGCGCCCACAATCTGCGATTCTATGCGGGCGCCGTGATCCGCGCCGAGGGTGGCCAGCCCCTGGGAAGCGTGTGTGTCCTCGATCGTGTGCCCCGGCCCGAGGGGCTCACGGATGTCCAGGCCAAGACGCTGGAAGCCCTGGCCCGTCAGGTCGCGACCCTCATCGCCTTAAAGCGCGCGCGGGAGATCGTGTCCGACCGCGAGGCGGATCTCGCGGCAAGCGAGCGACGCTTCCGGGTGATGACCGACGCCATGCCCCAGATGGTCTGGACGACCCGGCCCGATGGGTTCCATGATTTCTACAACGACCGGTGGTATGAGTTCACCGGGGTGCCCTTTGGTTCCACGGATGGCGAGGGCTGGAACGATCTGTTCCACCCCGACGACCGGGAGCGAGCCTGGGCGCGCTGGCGGCGCAGCCTCGCCACCGGCGATCCCTACGAGATCGAGTATCGTCTGCGCCACCATACCGGAAGCTATCGCTGGACTCTGGGGCGGGCGGCCCCCTTGCGCAGCGCCGATGGGCGGATCGAGCGCTGGTTCGGAACCTGCACGGACATCGAGGATCTGAAGCGCGCCGAGGAGGAGGCGCGCAAGCTCGCCGCCGTCGTCGAGCATTCCAAGGATTTCATCGGGATCGCCGACGAGAACGGGCACACGCTTCACGTCAACGCCGCCGGTCGCCGCCTCGTGGGACTCGCCGATGCCGATGCGGCCCGGCGCACCATCGTGAGCGACTATTTCATGCCCGAGTGCCGACACGTCCTCGCCGAGACCGTGCTGCCGGCCGTTCGCCGGGACGATTGGTGGGAGGGCGAATTGACCTTCCGCCATTTCGTGACGGGGGAGGGGATCGCCGTACTCTACAGCGTCTTTCCCGTGCGCGACGAGCGCGGCGCCCTCATCGGCTACGCCAGCGTCACGCGCGACCTGCGCGAGCGCAAGCGGGCCGAGGAAGCCCGCAATCTGCTCATCAAAGAGCTATCCCACCGGATTAAGAACATTTTCGCCGTGGTCGAAGGCATCGCCGCCCTGTCGGCGCGGGCCGACCCGGCGGCCCGCCCCTTCGTCGCCGCCTTCCGCCAGCGCCTCGGCGCCCTCGCTCAGGCCCACGAATACGTGCGTCCGCATTCGGCCGCGAGTGCACCGGCGGTGCAGGGCCAGACCCTGTTCGGCCTCATGCGCCTTCTCCTGGCGGCCTACGCCCAGGATGGCCGCGAGCGCATCGCCCTCCTCGGCGACGACATCGCCGTGGGCGACCGGGCGGCCACGGCCCTGGCGCTCATCATGCACGAGCAGGCCACGAACGCGATGAAGTATGGCGGCCTCTCAACGGAGGCCGGGGCCGTACGCCTGACGGGCCGGCGCAACGGTGAGACCTACGAGCTCGTTTGGGCCGAATCCGGCGGGCCGCCCGTGGCCGGGGCGCCGACCCGGCGCGGGTTCGGCACGGTATTGGCCGAGCGCAGCGTCGCGGGGCAGCTCGACGGAACCCTGGAGCACGACTGGAACGGCGCCGGCCTCGTCATGCGCCTGACCGTTCCGGCCGCCAATCTCGCGGCGTGACACCGGGCCCCTACCGCCTCGTCGTCTTCGATTTCGATGGGACCCTCGCCGACAGCTTTCCTTGGTTCGCCCGCGTCATCAACGATGTCGCCGATCGGTACCGCTTCGCCCGCATCGCTCCGGACGAGACCGAGGTCCTGCGCGGGCTCGATGCCGCCGGCATCGTCCGCCATCTCGGGATCGCGCCATGGAAGCTCCCATTCATCAGCCGGCACATGCACGCCCTGGCGGCCCGTGACATCGGCGAGATCCAGCTGTTTCCGGGTATCGCCGCGATGCTGTCGGACCTCGATGCGGCGGGCATGCCGCTCGCCATCGTTAGTTCCAACACGCGCGCCAACATCGAGGCCGTGCTTGGCCCCGAGGCGCGGCGCTTCCGCTACTTCGCCTACGGAGCCTCGCTGTTCGGCAAGGGCAGGCGCCTCGGTGCCCTGATCCGCGAAGCTGGGTTCGACCCGGCGATGGTCCTCTACGTGGGCGATGAGATCCGCGACCACGACGCGGCCCGCGCGGCCGGCTGCTCCTTCGCCGCCGTGGCCTGGGGCTACACCCGCCTCGAAGCCCTCCGGGCGACGGGGCCGGCCCTGCTTCTCCACAGTCCCGGCGCGGTCGCGGCCGCCGTCACGGCTCCCTTATCGGTTCGGGCGCGCTGAGCCTGTCGGGGCCTCGTGGGGAGGTTCCGCCTACCCCTGAACGGCGAAAGCCGCCCCCGTCTGCACTAGGGCGGCTTCGCAGGACCACGAGACGGCGATGGAACCGTTACTGACCGGCGCGGGCGCCCGGGACCACGCTGGCGCCGCTGCCGCTGCCGAAGGGCTCGTAGCGGGTGAGGCCACGGAACAGCTGGCTGAGGAAGGCCCGGTCCGCACCGCTCGTCGGCGTCGCGCGTTCGATGAAGTCGAACACCTTGCCGTCCTGCAGGCCGTAGAGCGCCACGCGCTCGACCTTGAAGGCGGGGGTGAAATAGACGGCGGTGACCTTCTGGTCCTCAACCTGCTCGCCGAGAAACAGCACCGTGCGGCGGGTGTTCTGGCTGATGTAGTACCAGCTCTTGTTGCCGACGGTGGAGACGGTGGAGGGGGTGCCGAGGATCGTCAGCACCTGTTCCGCGCTCATGCCGGGCTTGACCGTCGCCAGCGCCGCCTGGTCAATCTGGTAGCCGTGGCGAAGGTCTTCGCCGATGCAGCCGGCAAGACCCAGGCCGAGCAGGCCGACGACGGCGAGGCGGGCGAGCGGCGAAACGAAACGGCGCGACATCGACCACCCTTGATCTTGCTGAGGAACTGAACGCGTCTGCGGCGATGAGCCCGACACGGTGCCGGAACTTCCGGAGAAGCCCGAAGACGGTTGCACCTTGACCATTCGTTGCCGTACCGCGGGGTTATGGTTTTGACAAGGCAAGCGCGGTCACACCCGACCCTTCCGCACGGTCTGCGACGGGCTGTCCACACGGGATGGAGGCAGGTATGATCGGTCGTCTGTTCGGGCGAACGAACCCCCGTGAACGCCTGATCCGCGAACTTCACGGGCGCATCAATACGGCCGCCCGCGTGCCGGCCCTCTACACCGCGCTGGGCGTACCCGACACGGTGGAAGGGCGCTTCGAATGCCTGAGCCTGCACGTGATCCTCGTGCTGCGCCGCCTCCATCACCTGCCGGACCCGGCGGCCGACGTGGCGCAGGACCTCGTCAATGCGGTCTTTTTGCAGCTCGATTCCTCCTTGCGCGAGAGCGGGATCGGTGATTTCGGGGTGCCCAAGCGCATGAAGAAGCTCGGCGCCGCCTTTTACGGCCGGGCCGCCGGCTACGACGCCGCCCTCGACGGGGCCGATGCGGACGCCCTGGCGAAGGTCCTGGCCCGCAACGTCCTCGGCATCGACAACCCGGCTGACGCGGCCGGCCTCGCACGCTACGTGATGGCGAGCGATCGGGCGCTGGCCGGCCTCGACCTCGACACCCTCGTCGAGACCGGGCCGGTCTTCGCTTCCATCGAAACCCCCGCCGGACCGGCGGGCCAATCTGGAGTTCTGCGATGACACGGGATCAGGCGGTCGGTCCGCTCACACGCTCGATCCGGGTCGATCGCATGGCGCGGGCGCAGGGCGATTTCATCGTTACGGCGACGCCCGAGGAATGCGCGGCCCTGGCGGCCGATTTCGGGATTCCCGCGATTCGCGACCTCGTCGGGCGCTTCCGGGTCGGCGGCACCCTGGAGAATCTCAAGGTCACGGGAACCGTCGAGGCCGTGGTCACCCAGATCTGCACCGTGAGCCTCGATCCGTTCGAGGCCTCCGTCTCGGAGCCCGTCGAGGTGACCTTTACGGACGGCGAGATCCCGACGGGCCACGACGCGGAGGATGTCGAGGTGCCCGATCCCATCGTCAACGGAAGGGTCGATTTCGGCACCCTCACGGCCGAATTCCTCGCGATGGGCCTCGACCCCTATCCGCGCAAGCCCGGCGTGACTTTCGACCTCGCGGAGCCCGATCCCGAGGATGCGCCGCTCGCCGGCCTGCGCGCTCTGCAGGGAGACCGGGCGCCCCAGGGAAACAAGGACTGATCCGGCATCGGCCGGATCGTCGCACTCGAACGACGCCGTTCCGACGCGATCCACCGGAGTTCCCGGACGGCCTCGGGCAGATTTCGTTTGCCCGGCGGCCGCGAGTCGCTATTTTCCGCCGCGCCGTGACCGATGCCGCCCCGATCCGGCCTCCGTTCGCGCGCCCGTCCCTATCCGCTCACGAGGCCTTCGGCGAACTTTCATGTCCCAGAGAGTGTGCATCTCGCTCGACGCCATGGGCGGCGACCACGGCCCCACCACGGTGGTTCCGGGCGCGGCCATCGCGCGCGAGCGCCATCCCGAGATGACGTTCCTGATGTTCGGCGACGAGGCGATCCTCGCTCCCCTGGTGGCGGCCGAGCCGCGCCTGAAGGGCGCCGTGGAGATCCGGCACACGGCCTTGTCCATCGCGATGGACGAGAAGCCGAGCCAGGCCGTGCGCACGGGCCGGGGGAAGTCTTCCATGTGGAAGGCGATCCAGGCGGTTAAGGATGGCGAGGCCGATGCGGCTGTGTCCGCCGGCAACACCGGCGCCCTCATGGCCATGTCGAAGATCTGCCTCAAGACGTTGGCCGGCATCGAGCGCCCGGCCATCGCCTGCCTGTGGCCCACCGTGCGCGGCGAGAGCGTCGTGCTCGATGTCGGCGCCACCATCGGGACGGATGCCGAGCACCTCGTCGAGATGGCCCTCATGGGATCGGCCATGGCCCGCATCGTGTTCGACCTCGACCGGCCGACCGTTGGCCTCCTCAACGTCGGCACCGAAGAGATGAAGGGCAACGAGGCGGTCAAGGAAGCCGCCCGGCGCCTGCGCGAGGCGGATCTGCCAAATCTGACTTATCACGGGTTCGTCGAGGGCAACGATCTCGGCAAGGGCACCGTCGACGTGGTGGTGACGGAGGGCTTCACGGGCAACATCGCCCTGAAGACCGCCGAGGGCACCGCCAAGCAGATCGGCAGCTACCTGCGCGCCGCCATGAGCCGGACCCTGTCGGCCAAGATCGGATACTTTTTCGCCCGTCAGGCGTTCAAGGCCCTGCGGGACAAGATGAACCCGAGCCGGGCCAATGGCGGCGTCTTCCTCGGCCTGGAGGGCATCGTGATCAAGAGCCACGGGTCGGAGGACGCGCACGGTTTCGCGGCCGCCGTCGATCTCGCCCACGACATGGCGCGCCACGACCTCATGCGGACCATCCGCGACATGCTCGAACTGACGCCGGCGGGGGCCTCTTCTTGAGGCTGCCCCATGTCGAGGACGATACGATGACACGCCTGCGCTCCGTCGTGGTCGGCTGCGGCTCCGCCCTCCCGGCCCGATGCGTCACCAACGACGAGTTGGCCGAGACCGTCGAGACCTCCGACGAATGGATCGTCCAGCGCACCGGTATCCGCCAGCGCTACCTGTCGGACGCGTCCGAGACGACGTCGGTCCTCGGCACCCGCGCGGCGCAGGCGGCCCTCGACGACGCCGGCCTCGACGCCGCTGACATCGACCTCGTAATCTGTGCCACCTCGACGCCGGACCACACCTTTCCCTCGACGGCGACGCAGATCCAGGCCGGCCTCGGCATGACCGGCGGCGTCGCCTTCGATCTCCAGGCCGTCTGCGCCGGCTTCGTGTATGCCGTCACCACAGCCGACAAGTTTCTCGTGACAGGCTCCGCCCGGCGCGCCCTCGTGGTCGGTGCGGAGACGTTCTCGCGCCTGCTCGACTGGGAGGATCGCACCACCTGCGTGCTGTTCGGCGACGGGGCTGGCGCCATCGTGCTCGAGGCCCGTGAGGGCGAAGGCACCAGCGCCGACCGCGGCGTGCTGACTGCGAGCCTGCGTTCGGACGGGCGCCACCGCGAGAAACTCTACGTCGATGGAGGTCCCGGCTCGACGGGGACCACCGGACACCTGCGCATGACCGGCAAGGAGGTGTTCCGCTTCGCCGTCGGTCAGGTGACGGACGTCATCGACGACGCGTTCCGGGCGTCGGGCACCACGGCGGACGACCTCGACTGGTTCGTGCCGCACCAGGCCAACCGGCGGATCATCGAAGCCTCGGCGGACAAGCTCGGCATCGCCCGCGACAAGGTCGTGCTCACCGTGGACCGGCACGGCAACACCTCTGCCGCTTCCATCCCCCTCGCCCTCGACGTGGCCCGCAGGGACGGCCGGATCAAGAACGGCGACCTCGTGATGATCGAGGCCATCGGCGGCGGCTTCACCTGGGGCGCGGCCCTGATCCGCTGGTGATGCGCCCACATGGTTGACCACGGCGGCGGCGCCGATTAGCGTGGCGCCTCAGACAGATAACCAAGAAAACGCGAATCGGCGTCGGGGATAGAGGCATGGCGGGAAAGACGGTCACACGCGCCGATTTGAGCGAGGCCGTCTACCAGCAGGTCGGCCTTTCGCGCACGGAATCCTCCGCCCTCGTCGAGACGGTCCTGTCCGAGATCTGCGCCTGCCTCGCGAGCGGCGAGACGGTGAAGCTGTCCTCGTTCGGCTCGTTCGTGGTGCGCAGCAAGGGCCGTCGCGTCGGCCGCAATCCGAAGACCGGCGTCGAGGTGGCCATCGAGCCGCGCCAGGTCATGGTGTTCAAGCCGTCGAACGTGCTGAAAGCCCGGATCAACGGCATGAACGGGGCCGGCGACCACGACGACGACGAATGAGCGCCCCGATCGCCGCCGCCGAACCGCCCGACAGGGCGGTTCAGGAGAAGAGCGCCACCGCTTTTCGCACCATCAAGGAAGCGGCGGACGAACTCGACGTGCCCCAGCACGTCCTGCGGTTCTGGGAGACGCGGTTCGCGCAGGTGCGCCCCGTGAAGCGCGCCGGCGGGCGGCGCTACTACCGTCCCGACGACATCGACCTCCTGAAAGGCATCCGGAGCCTGCTGCACGGCCAGGGCTACACCATCAAGGGCGCGCAGGGGATCCTGCGCGAGAAGGGCGTCCGCTTCGTCCAAAGCGTCGGCCGGGGCGAGGCCGTGGTCGCGGCCCCCTCGGTACCGGAGGATCCGAGCGTCGAAGACGGGGCGGGGGGCGAGGGTCTGCCCGAGGAGACCCGCGCGCTTCTGGAAGCCGTCCTCCAGGACCTTTACGCCTGTCGGGCGATCCTCGCCGACCTGCGCCACCTGCCGGATTCTGCCGACACCGTAGGCTGAAGGCGACACGGCCTGTCCGGCACGATCGCGTTTCGCCCTCGACGCATCCCCTTCGCATCCCCACATCGCCTGGACGCGTTCGCCCGCCCGATGCCGCCGCACGGGGGCGCGGGCCGTCCCGGAGAGTTCACGATGCTGCTTGCCCGTTCGACCGCCGCCCTTGGCCTCGGTTTCCTGCTGACTGCCCCGGCCCTCGCCCAGACCACCGTGACCCGCAGCGAGACGGCGGCACCCGGAAAATCCGTGCGTCTCGCCATCGTGCCGAACCTGAAGAAGGATTGCTCGGCGGGACCGATGCCGGAGATCCGTGTGAGCGGCGCGCCGAAGAACGGCTCCCTCATCACCAAGGTCGGCAAGATCAAGACGCCCGCAAGCTACCGCTGCCCCGGCAAGGAGGCGGCCGTGCAGGCGATCTTCTACCAGAGCAAGGATGGCTACACCGGCACCGACGAGGTGACGGTGGACGTCAAGGATTCCGACGGCAAGGTGCAGACCCAGAACATCCGCATCACCGTCGACGGTTCGAAGAAGGAGGCCCCGGCCAAGGATGCCGGCAAGGCCGCGACCGACCTGTGACGCGGGACTCCGGCCCGGAGGCGCCCCCTCCGGGCCGGGTGTGGCGCGCAATCCACGCTCGCCTTACGTGTCGACCGCGCTGCGACAAAACTGGGCCTGTCAGTTGCATCCCAGCCGAGACAGGATGAAGCTGGCACTGTCGTGAGGGGATCGGAAAGCCTATGCCGTCGACAAACGACCTGTTCCAGAATTTTGCCCGGGGTTACGAGGCGCGTCGCGATACGGAGATGAGCCTCTCCGAATTTCTCGAGGCGTGCCGCAACGAACCGTTGATGTACGCCACAGCGGCCGAGCGCATCCTCGATGCGATCGGCGAACCGGAATTCGTGGACACCGCCAAGGACGCGCGCCTCGGCCGGGTGTTCATGAACCGCACGATCCGGGTCTACCCGGCCTTCTCCGAGTTCTACGGTATGGAGGAGACCATCGAGCGGATCGTCTCGTTCTTCCGCCACGCCGCACAGGGCTTGGAGGAGCGCAAGCAGATCCTCTACCTCCTCGGCCCCGTCGGCGGCGGCAAGTCGTCCCTGGCCGAGCGCCTCAAGGCCCTGATGGAGGTGCATCCCATCTACGTCCTGAAGGCCGGCAACGAGGTCTCGCCGGTGTTCGAGAGCCCGCTGGGGTTGTTCGATCCGGAAACGATGGGGGCCGAGATCCAGGAGCGCTACGGCATTCCGAAGCGCCGTCTCACGGGCCTCATGAGCCCCTGGGCCCTGAAGCGCCTCGACGAGTTCAACGGCGACATCTCGCGGTTCAAGGTCATCAAGGTCCGCCCGTCGCGCCTGCGCCAGATCGGCGTCGCCAAGACCGAACCGGGCGACGAGAACAATCAGGACATCTCGAGCCTCGTCGGCAAGGTCGACATCCGGCGCCTCGAAACCCTGAGCCAGGCCGACCCCGACGCCTACTCGTATTCGGGCGGGCTGAACCGGGCGAACCAGGGCGTCCTCGAATTCGTCGAGATGTTCAAGGCGCCGATCAAGATGCTCCACCCCCTGCTCACCGCGACGCAGGAGGGCAATTACGTCGGGACGGAGAACATCGGCGCGATCCCGTTCACCGGCGTGATCCTCGCCCACTCGAACGAATCCGAGTGGCAGACCTTCAAAACCAACAAGAACAACGAAGCGTTCATCGACCGGATCTACGTCATCAAGGTGCCCTATTGCCTGCGGGTGACGGAGGAACAGCGGATCTACGAGAAGCTCGTCTCGGGCTCCGAACTCGCCCAGGCCGCCTGCGCGCCCGGCACCCTGGAAATGCTGGCGCGGTTCTCGGTGCTGTCGCGCCTGCGCGAGCACGCCAACTCCAACGCCTTCTCGAAGATGCGAGTCTACGACGGCGAGTCCCTGCGCGAGGTCGATCCCCGCGCCCGGTCCATGCAGGAATACAAAGACGCGGCCGGCGTCGACGAGGGCATGGACGGCATCTCGACCCGTTTCGCCTTCAAGGTGATGGCGGCGACCTTCAACCACGACACCACGGAGGTCTCGGCCGATCCCGTGCACCTCATGTACGTGCTGGAGCAGGCCCTGCGCCGCGAGCAGCTCCCGCCCGAGACCGAGAAGCGCTACCTCGAATTCATCAAGACCGAGCTGGCGCCGCGCTACGCCGAGTTCATCGGCCACGAGATCCAGAAGGCCTATCTCGAATCCTACCACGATTACGGCCAGAACCTGTTCGACCGCTACATCGACTATGCCGATGCGTGGATCGAGGATCAGGACTTCAAGGACTCCGAAACCGGCCAGTTGCTGAACCGCGAACTCCTGAATCAGGAGCTTACGAAGATCGAAAAGCCGGCCGGCATCGCCAACCCGAAGGATTTCCGCAACGAGGTCGTCAAGTTCGCCCTGCGTTCGAGGGCGCAGCACGGTGGGCGAAACCCGTCCTGGACGTCTTACGAGAAGTTACGGGAGGTGATCGAACGGCGGATGTTCTCCCAGGTGGAGGAACTGCTGCCGGTGATTTCCTTCGGCTCGAAGAAGGACGGCGAAACCGAGAAGAAGCACGGCGAGTTCGTCGATCGGATGGTGGCCCGCGGCTACACCGAGCGGCAGGTCCGCCGTCTGGTGGAATGGTACATGCGGGTCAAACAGGCCGGATAACGCGAACCCCTGATGACGGTGACCGCCGCGAGGGCGGCGGTCACCACCGGACAGTCCAAACCCGCGAGACTCTTGAGGGCGAAGGCAAACACACCGGATGCACATCGTCGACCGCCGTTTGAATCCCGGGGGCAAGAGCCTCGCCAATCGCCAGCGCTTCCTGCGCCGGGTGAAGGACATGGCGCAACGCGCCGTGCGGGAATCCGCCCGCGAGAAGGACATCAAGGATCTGGGCAAGGACGGGCGGGTGTCGGTGCCCCTAGACGGGGTGCGCGAGCCGCGCTTCTCGCGCCAGTCCGGCACGGGGCTGCACGACCACATCCTGCCCGGCAACAAGACCTACGTGGAGGGCGACCGCATCGAGCGCCCGCCCTCAGGCGGTGGCGGCCGGGGTTCGGGCGAGGGCGGCGACGGACAGGAGAACAGCGAGGACGCGTTCCGGTTCGTCCTCACCCGCGACGAGTTCCTCGAACTCTTCCTCGAAGACCTCGAACTGCCGGATCTCGCCAAGCGCCGCCTGTCCGTGGTGGAGACGGAAGGGCTGCGCCGAGCCGGCTACACCGTGTCGGGCTCGCCCGCCAATCTCGCGCTGACCCGCACCCTGCGCAATTCCATGTCCCGGCGCATCGCCCTCAAGCGCCCGAAGCCCGACGAGGTCGCGGCCCTCGAAGCGCGCATCGCGGAGACGCCGTCGAGCCATCCGGACCTGCCGGACCTGCTCCTGGCGCTCGCCGCCCTGCGCGAGCGCACCAAGCGCATCCCCTACGTCGATCCCATCGATCTGCGGTACCGGCGTTTCGAGCCCTATCCGCGTCCCGTGGCGCAGGCGGTGATGTTCTGCCTCATGGACGTGTCGGGCTCCATGACCGAGCACATGAAGGACCTGGCCAAGCGCTTCTACATCCTGCTGCACATCTTCCTGACGCGGCGCTATCGCCACGTCGAGATCGTCTTCATCCGCCACACCGACAAGGCGACGGAGGTGGACGAGGAGACGTTCTTCGGCTCGCGCGAGACCGGCGGGACGCTCGTCTCCTCGGCGCTCGTGGAAATGAAGCGCGTCATCGCCGAACGGTACGACCCCAACGACTGGAATATCTACGCGGCACAGGCCTCGGATGGTGACAACGTCTCCTCCGACGGCCCGACGGCGACGGAGCTGTTGCGCGCCCACATCCTGCCCGCCTGCCAGCACTTCGCCTACCTCGAAGTCGGCGACGAGAACGGGCCCCGGGCGGGCTTCGTCGAGCACCGTACCACCCTGTGGCGCACCTACGAGGGTCTGGCCAAGTCCGGCGGCGCCATCGCCATGCGCAAGGTCAACCACCGGCGCGACATCTACCCGGTGTTCCGGGAGCTGTTCGGGCGCAAGGACGCGCGGGCCGAGGCGGAAGCCTAAGGCCACGACGGGATCCTTCTCCCCAAGCGGGGAGGGGACGAGACGCACCGCTTGGGAGACAGGACAGCCATGGTCGGCAGCATCATCCGCCCCGCGCGCAATCTGGGATCGGCCGGCCCGCAGCCGCTGTTCACCGGTAACGACTGGGACTTCGACACGATCAAGCGCATTCACGACGCCTGCGAGACCATCGCTGGCGAGGAGCTCGGCCTGTCTTGGTACCCGAACCAGATCGAGATCATCACCGCCGAGCAGATGCTCGACGCCTACGCCTCCATCGGCATGCCGCTGTTCTACAAGCACTGGTCGTTCGGCAAGCACTTCGCCCAGCACGAGGCCAGCTACCGGCGTGGCATGATGGGGCTCGCCTATGAGATCGTCATCAATTCCAACCCGTGCATCTCCTACGTCATGGAGGAGAACACGGCGACGATGCAGACCCTGGTGATCGCCCACGCCGCCTTCGGCCACAACCACTTCTTCAAGAACAACTACCTGTTCAAACAGTGGACCGACGCCGACGGCATCCTCGACTACCTCGATTTCGCCAAGGCCTACATCACCCGTTGCGAGGAGCGCTACGGCCACGGGGCGGTGGAATCGGTCCTCGACGCTGCCCACGCCCTGATGAATCAAGGCGTCCACCGCTACCCGCGCAAGAAGCGGCCCGACCTCGCCTCGGAACAGCGGCGCGAGCGCGAGCGGGCCGAGCACGGCGAGCAAGTCTACAACGACCTCTGGCGCACCCTGCCGCAGAAGATCGCCGGCGTTCGGCCCGATCTCGCCGCCGAGCGCCGCAAGGCCCTCCTCGAACTGCCGCAGGAGAACCTGCTCTACTTCCTGGAGAAGGCGGCCCCGCGCCTGAGGCCCTGGCAGCGCGAGATCCTGCGGATCGTGCGCCTGGTGGCGCAGTACTTCTATCCGCAGCGCCAGACCAAGGTGATGAACGAGGGCTGCGCCACCTACTGCCACTACCGGATCATGAATTCCCTGTCGCAGAAGGGCCTCATCGGCGAGGCGGCCTATCTCGAATTCCTCACCTCGCACACCAACGTCGTCCGGCAGCCGAACTACAACGAGCGCGGCTACAACGGCCACAACCCCTACGCTATCGGGTTCGCCATGATGCAGGACATCGCCCGCATCGTGGAACAGCCCACCGACGAGGACCGCGCCTGGTTCCCCGACATCGCTGGCACGGGCGACGCCATGGCCACCCTGCGCGACATCTGGGCGAACTACCGCGACGAGAGCTTCATCGCGCAGTTCCTCTCGCCCAAGCTCATGCGCGACATGCGCCTGTTCCACGTGGTCGACGATCCCGACGAGGCGGAGCTGCGGGTGGAGGCGATCCACGACGAGCGCGGCTATCGCAAGATGCGACGCTCTTTCGCGCGCCAGTACGACGTCGCCTGGCTCGATCCCGACATCGAGGTCATGGATGTCGACCTCGAGGGCGACCGCCGCCTCATCGTCCACCACAAGGCGCTCAACCGCATCACCCTGGAGAAGGACGATGCCAAGCGGGTGCTACAGCACCTTGCCGACCTCTGGGGATACGAGGCCGTCCTAAAGGAGGTCGATCCGGCCACCGACGAGGTCCTCGCCGAGCACCACGCCAGCCCCCGGCCGATCTTCTTCTGAACGGAAGATTTCTTTCGAGCGGGCTCCTCGGCCCCCGACATCGAGGACCAAATGGAAAAGGCCGGGATGCTGAGCATCCCGGCCTTTTCTCGGTACGGTGGAGCCGGCCTTTCGGCCGGTCCCCGTCAGATTGGTCGGAGTAGCAGGACTTGAACCTGCGACCCCCTGTCCCCCAGACAGGTCTAAGTCGTTGAAATCGTTAGTCGCGTTTCCGCATCCAGACTGTAGAGACGCCGCCGTTTCCCGTCAATGGATTTGACGGACGGTAACGTATTTTCGCCGGATACCTACCTGTCTCATAGGTGATTAAGTCGGATTGAACCGAACGTCTAAACCGACGTTATCACCCGTGTTGCACAACGCGGAGGAAAATTGATGTCGGTAGCAGTCGTGAACATGAGCCCCACCGAGAGCGCGATCGTGGAGGTTTTCGGGGTCCTGATTGGCGCCATAGTTGAGAGCGACGAGCAGCGCGAGCGAATCGCCGAAAACCTTGGCAGTTTGCGGGATCGCTACGTCGAAGAGGGCGGCGCCGCCGCAGACGCTGGGATTGTCATTATTGACAAGCTTGCTCGGTTCAATCCGCCGCTCGTCCCTGCGGCCGACAAGTGACAAAAAAGCCCGCCGCGGTTCACCGGGGCGGGCTTCTTAACGGGCTCGGGGGAGCCGGATCAGGCCGGGGCGACGGTGCAGGCGCCGGGGCGAACCTTACGGACCTTGCCGGCGTCGTCGGTCGTGACGACGAACTGACCGTCGATGCTCGTGACTTTGGCCGTGAACTCGGTGCCCGAACGGCCGGTCTTGAAGGTGACGGTCGCGCCGACGGTCGGCTTGCTCTGCTCGCTCATGTTCTCAATTCCCGCTCATGTTTGGCGCCTCGGCGCCGTGCTGACAGGGGGAACAATGCGAAGAACTCGGCTCGGCCGGGAGGCTGTTTAAGTTGCCCTGAAGTACCTGCGGAGTCGGAAGAATTGGTACTGAGCCCGGCGATCGGCGCGCTCGCCTCGCAATCTGCAATCACGGTCGCCTGATCGGGGGCCGCCGTTGCCGGGCTCAGTGACAGGACAATCGCCCGTCTCGGCCGCGCGCGGGAGGCTGATCGGATCGCCCCAAGAAAAACGGATCAGATACGAAAAAACCGCGTAACGGAGATTGACCGTTACGCGGTTTCTGCGTAAAACACTCTTGCCCGGCGCCGGTGCCGGGCACCACAGAGGAGAAAGAGATGATTACCATCTCGATCACTCTGCGGTGGAAGAGTTGGCGACTGATCCTCGCCATCACCTTCTAAACCGCAGGGGCCGGGGGAGGTCGAAAGGCTTCCCCCGGTTCCCAGCGGAGAACATAGCGATCCGAGGGAGTTTCAGCAATGGACGCCAAAGAGAACGCGAAGCCGCTCACTGAAATCCGCACCCGGCTCGGATGGCCTCAAGTCGCCATGGCGCAGGCGATGGGCCTGAGCTTGCGGGCCTATCAAGCGTTAGAGGCGGGGGAGACCCCTATCCGCCAAATCCATCTGCTCGCCGCCGAGCGCGTCTCGATGCACCATGCTTGCATTCAAGGCCGCCCCGAAATCACGACCGGCACGATCAGAAGCGAATGCCTCGACCTCGCCGCCATGATTCGCGGCACGCAAAAAAAGCCCGCCACGGCTAACCGGGCGGGCGAGTCAGAAGATACCAATGCAGGGGAGGCGGCGCTTAGCGTGTAGGTGGCTCCATCGGTGATCGCCTCGTGCCGGCGCGGCTTGATCGGGGGTGGGTAACGCTTCAGTGCCGGATGACGATGCCCGAGCAGGCCGGGCATTGGGAGATTGCTCGGGTCGCCCCTTGCGAGCGTCTAGGCCGAGCCGTAGAGCGATTCGGATGAAGCCGATCGCTCTCGCCCTTGCCGCATCCCTGATCGCCCTTCCAGCGTGTGCCGAAGGCACACTGGGCGGAACTATTCAGAGCTTTACAAACTCGTTCAATGCGGGTGCCGCGAAAGAGCGTCTTGGCTTTAAGTTGAAAAAGCCATCGTGCGAATCTTCTATAAAGACATCTTGCAAATTTGTAGACGGGGAAGATTTAGGTATCCTCGCCTCAATGGATGGAGGCGAGATAGGATTTCTAGTTTTACTCTTTGATCTTGCTTCGAAACGCGCCGACAAAATCGATGCTATAATCAAAACCGTAGTTAAATCTTATTCAAACGATTTAAGCGATGACGAGTCTCGATCTTTATCGAACAAGATTGCGAAACAGGCTATGCTGAACGACAAGTCCACCATTCAATTCGGCGGGATCAAGGTCGATGCGTCTATAGTCGCGGGGTCTAAGCTTATGGTGGGCTTTACTCGGCCGTGATGTATCGGGCGCGTTACGCCGCATGGGCGAGCCGGGGCGGGAGGAAGTTGACCCTATGCCGGCCGATCTCGCCCCGGTGCCGGTGATACGTGAGGGCGTTCAGCGCCTTTCCTGAACGATATCCACCGCCGTGCGCGTAAGCGTCCTTCCCGGCGATCGTATTGAAGCTCTCGACGCGAACCGTGCCGACCTCGCGGGCCGTCTCGTGATGGATATGCCCGAAGAAGACCGCCTTGTGATGGCACTCGCCCCAATCGACCGGGCGATCCTCGGCGAGCATCATCGCCATGCGCTCGGGCTTCATCGTGTGTCCGTGGGTCGCGCCGAGCAGCACACGGCCGAAGCGATGGTAAAACACGAGGCTCGGATCGTCATCGACCGTGATGCGCGGATTCCGCTCGTAAAAGATCGCCAGGGCGGCCGTGAGGGCGGCCGTCGCGTCGGGGTCATGATTGCCGGGGAGGAAGCGAACCGTGACGCGCTCGTGCTTCTGAGCCGCAAGCTCGATCATATCCATCGCGAGGCGGATGCCGGTCTTCAGAACCTTCGGCCACCGCCCGTCAACGTCGAGAATGTGGCCGCTCGCCGGGGTCTGATTCTTCTGATCGTTCATGTGGAAGAAGTCGCCGAGGCCGAGGATCACGGCCTCGCGGCTCGGCCGAGACTGAGCGATCAGGTCGCTCGACATCTCGCGCGCGCGGTCGGCCGCGATCTTCAGGTCATAGGACTCGCCGACCTCGCGGCCCCATGCGTGCATCCCGAGATGAAGGTCGGGGAGCGGATAGACGGTCAGAAGGTCGGCGTCGGACACGGCCGGGAGCGGGAGCAGCGGGGCCGCGCCTTGGTACTCGGCGAAGGCCGTCCGCACGGCGTCGATCACGGACTCGGCCTTCCCGACGGCCCGCGTCTTGAGCCACTTCAGGCGCACGCGGTTCTCATCATCGACGAGGGCCGAGACGGCGCCGACCTCGTGCCCGGCCGGGACCTCGAAGACTTCGCCGGCCTCGCGGGTCTGTTTGACCCAAGCGCCGTCGGGCGTGCGGCTCGAAACCTGTTTGACCTCGAAGCCCGGCATGACCGGCGCGAACCCGGCAAGGCCCCGCTCGGTCGCGCGCTTCAGACGGTTGCGGAAGGCGTTGCGGGACAGGCCCGAGGCGTCGGCGGCGGCAACTTCCGTCGGATGCGCGGCCCTGAGCGCGACCGCGGCCTGAAGGTCTTCGTCGGAAAGGTGCGCGCTCATTTCGCCTTCGGCTCCCGGCCCTCGATCAGCTTCGTTGCGACGCCCTCTTCCTCGCGCGTCAGTTTCGCGAGGGCGTCTTCGATATCGCCCATGCGCCGCGCGAAGGTGATCCGAGCGGACTCGGGCGCCTTGTCGATCGTGCGGCTCAGGGCGGTCTTCTCATTGCGCAGCAAGGCGCGTTGCGACGTGATGTCCCGAAGCTGACCTTCGAGGATCGTCGTCTTCACGTCGGCCACAGCCGACACGACGGTCGCGATCTTCCCATCGACGTATTGAACCGTCGCCGGCATGGGGAGACCGAGAGCGATGTACGTCGAGCCGATGGCCGTCGCGACGCCGAGGGCCTTCGCGAGGCTCCCGGCGACGGTGGAAAGGGTGTCGAGACTGAACATGGAAGAGATTTACCGGGCGCGTTTGGCGAGGATGGCGCCGACGATGCCGGTCGCGATCTTGCCGCCGACGGCGATGCCGAAGAAGCTGAGCAGGATCGCGCCTTGCCATTCGTCGAACGGCCGCGGGAACGCGGGGACCTTCAGGCCGAGCTTGAAGCACGTATCGAGGGCCACGAGGTTCAGGTGTGCGACGAACGGGAAGGCCGTAAAGAACGTTAGGACCCGCATCTCGAAGAAGCCGGCGGTCGCGAGTCGGACCTGTTGCGAGAGCCGATCCGCTTCGAGCTTGGCCTCGAGTTGCTTCATCGCGACTGACGCCTTGACCCGCTCGCTCTCGACGGCCGAGTCCTTGAACTTCGCGACCGTCGAGGCGAGGGCCTTCACGGTATCGCCCGTGAAGGCCGAGATCAGCCATCCGATCACGGCTCGCCCTCGCGGCGGGCCGTCACGGAACCCGAGGTCGCGACCCTGAGCAGGCCGAAGACGACCGTCAGCATCAGCGTCACGCCCTCGGTCTTCTCGGCGGGCACGCCGAGCATGAGCAAGAGCGGCTTCAGGTCGATCGCGCCGAGCACGTCGGCGAGACCCACGAGGGCGAAGAAGACGGCCGCGAGGATCGTCTTCGACTTGTACCAGACCTTATCCATTGGCGGCGGCTTCCCGGTAAGCATCAGCGCGGGCACCCTGGACGCGCGCGCGGTAGGCGAAGACGGCCGCGGTCACGACGAGCATGACGGCGACGCCGCCGACGGCGTAGGGCCACAGGTCGGGGGACATCACGGCATCGCTCGGAAGGGCGGCCGGGGCCGGCGCGGCTGCGGCCGAGGCGGTCGCGGACTTCTTCGCGGCGATCCTCGCCTTGCCTGCCTTCACGGCCTCGGCCTGAAGCTCGGCCTTCGCGACGGCGGGCGAGGTCCCGACGGCGAGAGCCCACGAGACGGCGGTCGCCTCGACGTGGGCGACGCGGGTCGTCCAACCCTTGCCGAACGTCTTGAAGGTCGCGAGGCCGCGAAGGAACGCCATGCGGGCCGCGCAAAGCTTCTGGATCTGCGCCTTCGTCGAGCCGGCGCCCTTGGCCGCCTCGTGCCACTTCTTCGCGCGCGAGACGCCCGAGTTCACGGCAGGGTCGAAGACAGCCAGGTCAAGGCCGACGGGAAGCGCCTCGCAACCGGCGGGCGTGAAATACTGAGCCCGATAGATCGAGGCGATCTTCTCGTCGGTCAGGTTCGGGATATCGAGGCCGGGATGCGCCGACGCCGCGATCCCCCTCAGGGTCCCGACGAGCTTGCCCTTGCCAACCTTGCCCCCGGTCCAATTGCCGGGGTCCTTCGGGTTTTTCGTGAATCCGCCCTCGTGCTTTAGGATTTGCGCGAGGCACCGGGGGAAGTTGGACGAAGCCATAACGGACCTTCTTTGCTGAAGGTCATTCTTTCCCGTCCTTGCGCGCGACGCGGGACCGTTCGAGTCGCCTATACCTCACAACGCAAGCACGTCATCAGGTAGGACCAAAGTCTCCGAAAAAAGCTCCCTGCTTGACGAGGTTCCGCGGAGAAAATAACATAAAAGTCTTTTTGTAGGATTCAAAAATTGTCAACACTTACAAAGAATCAGCATTATGTCTGGCGGGCTTACTTGGATGAATGGGCGGACAAAAATAGTAACATTTATTGTTTCATGCAGGACAAAGTAAAATTATTTCCAGTGAAATCTGCTAATATTGCAGCAGAACGTTTTTTTTATCAATTAGCAGAATTGAATGATGCCGAAATTGAATGGGTTAATTTATTAATAGATAGGGCCTCCAATGAACAGCTACGGGATTTCCACCGGGAAACGCTTAATACTTTCCAGCTTGTTTACCGGCTGCGCAATAGAATCCAAAATGCTTCAGAGCTTTCTAAAGAAGGATTCGAAATGATGTCCAAAGAACTCGATATCGCAGAAAAAATGCACGGCGAGAGATGGCACGGTTTCATTGAAAATATGGCGCAGGTCTCCCTAGAAGAACTAAAAAAGTGCAGTGCAGACTTTTATAATGATAAAGTTGAGGGAAACCATTTCATTCATTTTATTTCACAGCAATTTTTTAGAACGCCGAAGTTAAGAGCAATGCAGATCAGAAAGTATCATCCCATGTGGCATCGAGGTCTTGATCTTGATAAAACTTGGTTCATAGAAAGCCAAATATTTGCAATGAATATGTGTGTTGGTATATTGATTAGTAAAGATTTATACAAATTCAAATTCCTCCACAACGCAAATAAAGTACCTTTTCTGACTAGTGATCAGCCTGTGATTAGTCTTGGCGCAGACAATGAAGGAATGCGCCTTTACTATCCATTGAAGCCGAACCTTGCAGGTTTGTTCGAAAAAGATACCAATGCCGCGCTAAAATCAGAAAAAAATATCGGAGTTATGGAGCTTGAATTTTATAATAACAAAATATATCAGCAATCTTATAATCAGTTATACTGTAATAGTGCTGACTATCTGAAAGAGATAATATCAATCCCTAAGAACGTTATTGATAAGTGGTAGCAAGTCGTGGATTTATGCAGATAATTACCATAACATTCACTGAAGTTTTATTTCGTTGTATCATCGTCCTCACCGCTTTCGAGGGTCAGCACGGTCTTCAGGCCGCCGTCGTCGAGGGTGTGCGCGGCCGTCTTGCACGAATAGAGTCCATCGACATCAGGATCGTTCGCGAGGAACATGATCTTGCATCCAGCGAAGAACTTCAGGTCGCCGATCATCGTGATCGAGACCGACACCTTGCCGCGGTTCAGCGAAGCGAGTTGAACCTTCGCGGCCTGCTCGGCTTCCTCGCGCGTCTTGTAGAGCTTCCGGTCGCGGTGTTGCGGCTTGCCCTTGCCGCCCGACGTGATCCACTCGCGCTCGCCGGTCTCGACGTTTTGCCAGGACGCTGACGCGCTTTCATAGGCGCCGCGTTCCGAGCCCGTCGCGGACCAATCCGTAACGTCGGCCTCGCGGATGACGAAAGTCGGGGCGGCGCTACCGTCGGCGAGACGGCCGCCCCCGGCCTTCGTGAAAAGAAGCTTCCCATCGGCGGGCTTGAAGTTCGCGCCGACCCGCTTCGCGAGACGCGAGAGGAACTGAAGGTCGGACTCCCCCGATTGGTCGATATGGCCGATCTTGATCTTCGCGATCTCGGGATCGACCTGAGCGGACTTCTTATGTTTGCCGGCGACTTCCTTGACGATCTCGCCGACCGTCTTCTTATGATAAGACCTAGACTTCGGGCTCTTGATGTCCGTCGTGACATCAGCCGCCTTCGCCGACACGCTCATCTTGCGAGGCGCGCCGGTTTTCGTCCACTGATCGACCTTGTATTGTCCCATATACTTGACGCCCGCGTTCGCGTATCCGAGCGAGACTTGAACCGTCGAGCCCTTCTTCGGGGCGCGTTGCCGGGCGCGATTGTCGATCTCCATCGTGACCGCATCGCTCTTCGTGCCTTCGTTGTCGGTCACGGTGATCGACATCAGCGGCGCGCGTGCGTCGCCCGACGTGAAGCCGCTCGGGACCATGACGCCGCCGCCGACGAGCGGGATGCCGAAGGGCGCCGGGATCAGGGTGCTCGTGATGTCCCCGCCGTCCATCGTGATCCGAACCGCGGGGATCACGAAGTGGTGCCCCATAGGCGGATGACGGGCTGCGCCGGCTCGGGCGCTACGGTCGGGATCACGACGGGCAGGCCCTCGGGGAGAACCGTGCCGGCGGCGGCGAGGCCGGGGTTCGCCCGAAGGATCGCCTCGGTCGCCCCGCGAGTGCGGCCGAAGTGATCGAGCGCGATCAGGTCGGCCGTGTCCCCCTGTTGCGTCGTGTAGTCGTGGGCCATGCTCAGGCGTACTTCTCAAGCTCGACAGAGAAGTCGATCTTGCGAGCCGCGCCGTCGCTCATGAAGGCTTCTTTTCCCTCTTCGATCGACATGACGACCCACCGATCCCAATTGACCCCCGTCCCATCGACCATATTCAGGGGTTGCCCGCGGCCCGCCTGAGCGCGCATCGCATCGACCTGACGCAATCCCCCGCGGAAGTGGGGAAAGATCACGCCCGAGATCGTGAGCTTATCGGTCCCCGGCCCCATGAACTGATGGGCCGGGGCCGAGCCGATCCGCTCTTGCGTAGGCCAGCGCCAAGAGGTCGAACGCTGGAGCCGGTCATATCCGCCCGTCGTCACTGCGAAGCGGTAGGCGCCGAGCGCCATCATTACAAAGCCACGCATCTTAGTCGCTCAGAAGCCCCCGCTGATCGGATTCGTATTGCGCCAGGACCCGGCGCACGGCCCGCTCGGCTTCGCGGGCGATGTCGGTCGCGCCGCCGTTGCCGCCCGAGATATTCAGCTCGACCTTCACGTCGCCGCCCCGAACGTTCCGGGTCTGCGTCTCGCCGCCAGAGCCGCCCACGCGAGCGACATCGCCTGCCGATGGCGTGCGAAGGGCGGGCCTGCCATCCTGACGACCGACGGCCGCGATCCGCTCCATGCTGACGGGAGCGACGCCGGCTTGCGCGGCGGGCGCCGTCGGCATCGCGGCCGACGGCATGGCCGGGGTCGCAAGGGGCGAACGGCCGGCGTCCGACAGCTTACGGAGCGTGCCGTTCGTCTCGATCCGCCCGGTCGCGTTCGGCACGAAAATCTCTGGGCCGCGCTCGCCGACGAGATAGGGCAAGCCGCCGCGCACGGGGCCGCCGAGAGCGCGAGCGCCAGCGACCGCCGGGCCGGAAGGTGCCGCCGCCCGAGGGGCCGCACCGCCACCACCGCCACCGCCGAGGCCGATCGCACCCTTCGCGCCTTCCCAAGCGCGTTGCGCCGCGCCCTTCACGGCATCGACGAGGCGGCCCGCGGCGCCCGAGACGCCGGAGACAATCGCGTCGATGATCGCCGAGCCGAGGCCGCCCCAATTGATCGCGAGGACGGCGTTATACCCTTCCTGCGCCTTGGTCTTCAGCATCTCGAAGGCGGCCGGGACCTCGGCGATCTTCGCCCTGACCGTCTCAAAGACATCGACAAGGCCGGTGAAGACGCCCTTGATCGTCTCGATCTCGCGCGCGGTGTTGGCGAAGAGGTTGCCCGATCCGCTGGCGAAGTAGTCCCGGAGCTTGATCCACGCGCCGCCGACGATGTTGAAGAGCGGGGCGAGTTCGCGGAGCGACCGGGCGGCCGTCCCGAGCGAGCGCCCGAGGCTGAAGCCCCACATCATCAGCGTTCCGTCGGGCTTCTTCCCCGTCAGGTCGTCCCACGCCTTGCCGATCGCCGTCAGAAGGCTCGTGACGGGCTTCAGCGCGGATTGCGCCTCGGGGCCGAGCGCGGCCATGAAGCCCGCCTTGAACGTCGTGAACGCCTTCCCGAGGCCATTCCAGTTCTTATAGATGAAGGCGCCCGCCGCCCCGATGCCGAGCAGGATCGCGCCGACGCCCGTGCCGAGCAGCGCGAAGCGGAGAAGCTTCAGCGCCGAGGTCACGAGCTTGACCGGGTTCAGCAACGCGAGCAGCGCGGGGATCAGAGCGCGAGCGCCGAGCGCCAGGGCGCCGAAGACCGCGCCACGGCCGCCGACGGCGCCGAGCAGCATCAGGCCGACGAGTGCCGTCCGCAGGCGCATGATCGAGGCGACGGCGACGGCGACCTGAGCCGCCGCGAAGCCGCGGATCGCCGCCGAGATCATCACGAGCTTCGAGGCGAGCCCAAAGGTCGCGGCGGTCGCGAGCAAGCCGAGGCCGCGCGCGAGCATCCCGACGACGCGAAGGGTCGCACCGGCCGCCATGAGGAACGGGCCGAGCGCAATCGCGGCAAGCCCGAGAGCGCCGACGATCCGCATCAGGGCCGGGCTCTTTTCAGAGAACGACTGAATCCCGTCGGCGACCGCCGAGAGGCCGACGGCGAGCGTCGGGAACGTGGCGCGGCCGAGCGCGACCGACAGCTTCTCGATCGCCGCGCTGACCTCGTAAACCGGGCCGACGATGCCCTTCAGGACGGTCCCGTAACGGCTTTGGGTGTAGCCGTCGGACTCGGTCTCGATTTGCTTCAGAAGGGCCGGAAGGTCTGACTGCAAGAGCGCCATGTAACGCGAGGCGTGCCGGCCTTCGAGGATCGTCGCGACATCGCCGAGCGTCACTTCGCCCTTGTCCATCTTCGATTTAAGGTCGGTGAAGAACTTCATCAGGTCGATCTTCGACCCGGCGGCGACGATCGAGGACTGAACGTTCTCGGCGAGAACCTTCGAGTCGACAGCATCCTTCCCGGCGCCAGCGACGCCCGATTGAATGATCTTCGTGATCGCGGCCGAGAGCTTCACGGGCGAGCCGGCGAGGGCCTTGTCGTTCAGCGCCTTGTCGATCTGGCGCTTCACGGGGGTCGCGTCGATGCCGTCGGCCTGAAGGCCGCTGATGATGCTGCCGCTCGTGACCTTGCGCGCGCCCTTGCCGACATAATCGCCGAGCTTCATCCCGACGCGCTCCATCGCGGCGAGCGCCTTCGGGGGCATCTTCACCATGCGAACGATTGCCGAGCGCATCGCGACGCCCGCGTCGGAACCGACCGAGCCGTTCTTCGCGAACGCCATGGCAAACGCCGAGGCTTGCTCAAGGCTGATCCCGGCGGCCGACGAGGCGCCGCCGACATACCGATACATCTCGCCCATGTCCTTCAGCGACGCCGTGGTCTTCACGGCGGCGAAGGTCATTTGATCCGAGACGCGCTGAGAAGAGCGCATCGACTCGGCGTAAGTCTTCATCGGAAGCTGGAACGAATTGATCGTCCGCGCCATCATGTTTCCGACCTCGGCCGGAGTCATCTCGCCGAGCACGGCGGTCGCGAGAGTTTGGTCGATCGACCCCTTCATCTGATCGAAGTTGAAGCCGCCCTTCAGCATCTCGTTTCCGGTCGTGATGATACCGGCGAGGCTTTGCGGATACTTCTTATTCAGGTCATTCGCGAACCGCTCGAAGTCGGCGCGCTGCGCTTCGGTCGCATCGCCGAGGGCTTCGAGCATGTTGCCGGCCTTCTCAAACTCGAAGGCCATCTTCCCCGCGCCGAGACCGAGCAGGCCGAGGGGTGCCGAGACGGCGGTCGTGACGTTGCGCCCGGTGTCCTGAAGTCGCTTTCCGGCGGCCGACACGCCGCGCCCGGCGTTGCTGACCGCCGTTGAGACGCTGGCATTGATCCCGCGGACCCGGCGGCCGAGGGCCGCGACTTGGCTCTCGGCGCCCTTGATCGCGGCGGGGAGGCTTCCATTGATCCGGCCGCCGATATCGACGAAAACCGAGAAACCCTTCGCCAAAGCCCGCCCCCGCTACTTTCCACGCTTCCGCTTGTTCGCTTTCGCGATGGCGCGGTTCAGTTCTTCTCGGTATTCGAAGGCGGCTTTAGCCCATCCGTTGAAGTCCTCGATCTCCATTTCGAGGATATCTTCGAGGGTGAAGCCGCCGCGGGTCATGTCGATCAGCGTCAGTACGGCCCGGCGAAGGTCTTTTAGTTCGCCGACTGACGCCCCGTGAAAGCCGAAAGCTGCTCGCTCAGGGTATTGGAGTCGATCTCGTCGAGTTCTTCGATCACGTCGGGGCTGACGTTGCAGAGCCGGGCGAGCATGAAGACGCCGCGGTCGCCGTCGGTGCCCTTCACCTTGGCCGCGTCCATCGAGTCGCGGGTCTTCGGGCGGCGCATCGTGAGCTTCGCGTATTCGACGCCGCCCGTCTCGAAGGGAAATTCGAGGGGGACTTCGACTTCGAGGCGCTTATCGTAGTTCTTCTTCGACATGGAGTTTCCCGCTCACAGTTGAAAGGCGCTTTCCGCGCCGGGGAGGAAGGTGACGGTCGGCCCTTACAGGCCGATCGCCTCGCGAATGCTTTCGAGTTCGTCCACGCCGCCGATGTTGCGGATCATGTTGTCTACGTCGATCTCGTGCTGAAGCTCGTTATTCATCGTCAGGCGGTAGTAACGGACCGCCATCGCGACTTCGTGGGTCGCGAGATCGCCGGCCTTCCACGAGCCCATCGTCGAGGTCTTGAAGGACCCGTGAAGCTCGACGACGACCGGGATCGCGCGCTCGCCGTCGCGCTGAAGGGCGCCGCGAATCTGAAGGCGGACCCCATTGCCGTTCATGCGGCCGACGCGCTTGAAGATGTCAGAAACGTACTCGGCGAAGGTCAGCTTCGCTTCCATCGCCTCCTGACCCATGTCGATCTCGGCGACGCCATCCATGCCGCCGCCGCGGTGCTCTTCGGTCTTGAAGTTCAGTTCGGGAAGCTCGACCTCAGTGACGCGACCGGCATAGCTCGTGCCGTCCACGAAGAGGTTGAAGTTACGAAGTACGCGCGGGATCATCGACCTTCAGAGCCTCTTAGTTGAACAGATTTTTGATGTAATCGGTCACGAGATGCGACCGGAAAGTCACGCGCTCGGCCGGATAAGCCGGCGTGAAGTCGTAATCGAAGGTCGCGTGACCGTTCGAAATCTCTTCCTCGCCGTTCAGCGCGGGATCGACCCAGCAATCGGCGCCGGGAAGGATCGCGCCCTTCGGCACGAGGGTCCGCAAGTAGAGGCGGACGCTCGAAGCCACGTCGTCGAAGTATCCGCGCGTAATGCTGCGATCGACGGCCCAGCGGTGAGCACGAGCGATCGAGATGTTAATCATGTCGTCGATGCGCGACACGCTCAGGAACTTGAATTTCGGGTCCTGAGAGCAGGTCTGATTGCCCCAGGTGTACCATCCGCCGTCGCGAATGAAGGTCGCGATCTGGTTTTCGTTCAGGCGGTTCGCGCGGCTATTCTTGCCGACGGAGTCGATGGGGCGAGCAAGCCCGCCGATGCCGAGGATCAGCTTGTTCGACGGCGACTCCCAAAAGCCCGACTCGTTGTCGTTCTTCGCGATGACGCCCGCCTGACGGGCCGAACCTTCCTGAATCACGTACTCATCGCGGGTCGCCGAGAAGCCGGAAACCTTGGGCTCGACAATGAAGACGCGGCGCGAGCCGAAATCGCGGCGGTAGTCGATGGCGGCCTGCTCGGTGAAGTTCGGGCCGTCGGCGATGATATGCGCCCTCAACTCGTCGGCGATCGGCTGAAGCTCGCCGACGACCGGGTTCGCGCTGGCGCCGAGCGAGGCGGTCGCCTCGGCGCCCGTGCCGTCGCCGACGATCTCGATCGCGGGGGTCGCGGTTAGGGCGAAGCCGGGACGGTCGATCGAAACGCCGACGACCTTGCCGTTCTGGACGATGGCGGTTCCGGCCGGGGAGGTCAGGCCGCCGCCGTTGCGGAAGACGACGCGCGCGGCCGTGTAGCCCGTGCCTTGCTTCGTGACGGTAACGGACGCGACGCCGATCGGACGCTGATGCGTGAAGCCGGGGGCGATCAGGACCATCGGCGAGAGGCCGTGATCCGACTCCGCGTCGCGGAAGCCGTGGACGCCGAGCAGTTCGCCGGTCACGTCATCGACGCCGCCGACCACGTTGCCGAGGGTCTGATTGATCGTCGAGCCTTCCTCGACGATGCGCAGGATCACGGCGGCGCCGATCTGATCGAAGATCGCGTCGAGGGCGACGGGGATCGTGCCGGTGATGCCGAGGCCCGCCATGTCCGAACGGCGCGTCACGAGCACGTTGCGGTTCAGGGGGAACTTCGCGCGGTTGGCGCCGGGAGCGGTGCCGATCAGTCCGATGACGGACGACCGGGCGGTCTGAACCGGGCGAATGCCCGTATTGACAGAGACGTTCTCGACGCCGTGAAGGAAGTCGGTCAGGGACATTTCGCGGCGGACCTCTAGGAAACTTCCAAGAGATTAGCCGCGGCTTTATCTTCCGACGGGCCTGATCGAGTAGCCTCGGAGTCAATAAAAAAGCCGAGGCGACTGCCCCGGCTGAGTTATTACTTGTTAACTTCGGAAGATGATCTTCAG
Source organism: Methylobacterium adhaesivum (assembly GCF_022179065.1). GTDB lineage: Bacteria > Pseudomonadota > Alphaproteobacteria > Rhizobiales > Beijerinckiaceae > Methylobacterium > Methylobacterium adhaesivum. Next base: position 78,218 of record NZ_BPQD01000016.1, on the reverse strand, counting down.
CGGGCGAGGATCGCCTTCGCCCGGTCCTCGCCGAAGGCCGCCGCGAACTTCGCCTTCAGCCCCTCGAAGTACGGGTCGGTCGAAACGAGCCGAGTGCAGTCGATCCACATGCGGCGCTCGCGCGTGCTCGCGGTCGCAAGCTCCTCGTCGAAGCCGTCGAGTTCGTCGTCGGTCATACGGCTGAGCACGTCCGTCTTGAAAAGCTCGAAGGGCACGTCGGGCTCGGGGGCAGCCTCGACGGGCTCAGGGGCCGCCAGGACGGACGCCACAGCCTTTCCCTTCACGAAGAGCAGGCCGATGGGGTTGCCGGTCACAGAGGGCGCCTCGATCTCGCGGAAGGCGTCACGGGGGCCGAGGATCGAGACACCGCCGGGGGCGATGCCGTATCCGTCGAACCATTCGATCTCGGCCGCCGTGGCGGCCGAGGCGACGATCAGGTCGCTTTTGTCGATCACGAGATGCATGTTCTTCCCTTACTTTCCGCCGAGGCCAGAGACGCCGATATTGCCGGGCGCGACGCGGGTCAGGGTCGTCGTTCCGGTATTCATGCCGCACGCATAGGAAGAGTTCGGCGAGTAGCACCAGGAATAGGAGGTCGCCACAGCATCGCCGCCCAACGGCCAAATCCGGCCGTCGTATCCGCCCGTCTGCATTCCAGGCCCGGCGATCCGATCAGCACTGCGATAAGACAGGGTTCCACCGTCGGCGAAGAACGCAACATTCTGACCGCTGCCGCACGGGTTCATGATCGAAGAGAACCCGTCCCGGTAGGCAATGACGTACCACGAGGCCATCCCGTAGTTATGCGTATAGCTGGCGCCGGCCGCAACCTTCGTCAGGTTGGTCCCATCCCAGCGATAGGCCCCATCGCTGGCGATCAGAGCATCACGCCCAACGGGCAGGGCGCACTTGTTCGCCATGCCGGCCGGGAACGGCGAGGCCGGGGTCGATACGGGCGCGAGCGAAGTGCCGGCGGCCGTCATGTCATAGATGCCGAAAGCCGTTCCGTTGTGAACGGCCATCAGCGAGTCATTGATCTGAGCGACATAGGAACCGCTCGTGCTGAGCGTGATCGAGCCGGCAAGCTCGACGGTGCCGTCGCTCTTGAACCGATACCGGCGCAGAAGCGTCAACTGACCCGACGAGTTCGCGAACGCCATTACGAGGAACTGACCGTCGCCGAAAGTGTGAGCCGTAGCGTAATAGTAGGTCGAGCTATAGCCGAGAGAGCTTTCGACGGTGATCCGCGAATTAAAGGCGGGCGCGCGATAGAGGCCGATATCGTGAAGGCCGTTCTGACTATTGATCCCGAAAGTGACGACGCCGCCGCGGACGGGGAGGGCGTTCCAATACTGAGCGGCGCCGCCGGACCACGTAAAATTGTTTCCGTTGGCGCTCGCGCCAACGAAGCCGGGGAATCCGGAGTCATAGGAAAGCGGCCCGATGAAGAATCCGGAGTAACCCCAATTCGTGTCGCGCGTGCGCGTCACCATTGCCGAGCCGGCGATGCGCGTGCCGGTGTCGTCCATGCACGGGACAGCGAAGGCGTAGTCGCCATAAGTGGCATAGCCCTGCGTATAGCCTTGCCCGTTCGGGCCGTAGAAGTCGCCGCAAAGCACACCGGCCGGGCCGCCGGAATGGTTCGTCAGGCGGTCACGAACAGCCGGAAGCGAAAGCGGCGTCACGCGCCACACGCCCGACTTCGCGTCCTGAGCGGACAGAACAAGCCGCGCCCACCCGTAGGGCTGGACGGTCGCCAGGACGGCGCCGGAAGCGTTCTTCACGGTCCACTTCGCGAGCGAGCGGTTCTTCACGGCGATCTCGCGGTGAAGATAGACCGCCGGGATCAGGGTCGCGTCGGGAAGCACGAGATCGAGGGTCGTGAAGTCGAGCGCCTTCGAGGCGTCGAGTTCGATCGTGAGTCCCATGTCGGCCGCGACGAGGGTCAGACCGGCGGCCGTGGTCGCGAGCTTGCGGCTCGGGAGGTCGGAACCGAAGCTCGCGGTTTTCGACTCGGTCGCCGTGGCGCGGCCTTCGAGGTTCGTCGCGCGGGTCGTCAGGTCGGCCGAAGCCGCCGTCGCGTTGAAGTCCGCCTTCTTCGCGGCGGCGTTGGTGTCGAAGTCGGTCTTCTTGGCCGTCGCGAGATCGGTGATCTCGGTCTTCTTCGTGCCCGTGAGGGTCACGATCTCGTCCTTCTTCGAAGTCGACAGGTCGACGATCTCGTTTTTCTTCACGTCGCCGAGGGCCGTGATCTCGGACTTGCGCTGATCCGAGAGGATTTGAATGTCGAGGACGTTCGCCTTGCCGCCGATACCCTCGACGGCCTTCGAGAGATAGGCGAGTTCTTCGGCCGTCGCGTTCGCGGCCTTATTCGCGATCTGAGTCGAAAGATTAACGAGGGCCGTATTCAGGTCGGCGGGCATGTTTGTTCCTTGCCGGATCGTCAGATAAGCGGATAAAGACCGAGCGCGGTGCGCAAGGCTTCAGTCTTTCGACTCTTCTCAAGTTTGGTCGCTCGTGCCGAGACTGAAGCGGTCGCCTGCTCGGCGGCCGTCAGGTCCCGGTCGATCTCGCCAATTGCGTCGGCGATCCGGCCCCGATCCTCGCGAAGCGTGTTCGCGGGGTTCGGGACGGGATAGCCGCGAGCGGTGCGGTCGTCGTGCGCGCTCACGGGGCGGCCTCTTACGAGGCCGCGAGGGTGTAGGCGCGCAAGTTGCGCAGGCGGGGCCGCGAGCCGGGCGTGCCGTTCAAGGTCACGTTCACGCGGGGCATCATCTCGGAGAGCGAGGCGACCTCGTGAATGAACTCGCGATACCCGTTGTCGAGGGCGCGGCTCGAAACCTGAGCAGCGTTGACGGGGGTGTCGCCAGCGTCGGAGCCCTGAGCCGTGACGATGACACCCGAACCGCCGGGGATCAGAGCGTCATAGATCACGACGACCTTCGAGTTCGTGCCAGCCGGGAAGGCGCGGCCCGAGTAGGTGCCCGTTCCGGCCTGAGTGCCCGAGATCAGGTTCGTGCCGGGGTAGAGGACCGGCGAGCGGAGCGCGGTGCCGTAGAGCTTCGCGGTGACGCTCACGGCGCCCGTGACGGCCGAGGCAAGCCGCACGGGCTGACCCGGCGCGACGGTGTAGCTCGATCCGTCGGGGAGCCCGATCACGAACTCGATCCGGGTCTGAGCGTCGGGGACGATCACGTTCGCCGAGACGATCAGGTCGGTCGCGTTCAGGACGTTGACGGACCCGAGGGCGATCGTCTTCGTCGTCTCGGTGTAGCGGGCCGCGAGCAGGCGGAAGGCGAGATCGCGATCCTGATGCGGAGTCCACGTCCGACCGTTGCTCGACGAGAGCAGGGCGCCGATCGTGTAGGGCTGGGACGTGACCCAACCGTTCACGTTGTCGAACTTGCCAAGCTCGGCGACGGCGAGTTCCGCGTCGGCGTCATTGCACATGGCAACGATCGCGCGCTCGGTGTCGCCATCGACGAGGATCGGCGCCTCGAAGTCGAACCGGGTCTTACCGTTCAAGGTGATCTCGCCGGGGGCCTTGCGAGCCCGCGTGATGATCTCGCCGGTCGGGATGCCGAGATCGACGCCCCGGATATCGACCATCACGTCGGAATTGCCCTTCGCGCGGAAGTCGAGTTCCACGCCGACGATCTGCTCGGCCTGCGGAAGGCTGAACGTCTGCGCCAGCGGGTCCCAATTCATCCACCACCACGAGCGGGTGATGTTCGTCACGTTCCGCAGGGTGCGGACGGTCAAGGTGCCCTGACCCGTGAAGATCGCATCGCCGACGGTGCCGTTCGCGATGCCGCGGAAGCTCACGAGCTTGCGGCCCGTGGGGATGCCGGCGGGGATCGTGAACTGACCGGCGAAGCGGCCGTTCGCGTCGGCCACGATCACGGAAGGCGAGGTCGCAATCGCGATGCCGTCGAAGGTGACGCCCGTCAGGGGCTCGCCGGGGCCGAAGCCGGTCACGTCGAACTTCACGACGATCGAGCGGAGGGTCGTGATCGCGGTCGTCGAGGTCGCGACCTGCTCGACGGTCTGAGTCTGAGACTGCGAGAAGGTGTTGCCCGAGCCCACGTCGAAGATGCGGGTTTCGGCCGCCGCGAACTGCGACTGAACGATCTCCCACTGATCGACCGCCGGGTTCAAGACGATCTCGGCGGGCGTCTTGCCGAAGGCCATGTACGGATTGATCTTCATCCCGCCCGTCTTGCGGAACTGCTCGATCACGGGGACGCGGGTGAAGGCGAGGGTCGTCGGAACCGTCACGTCGGCCGGGAGCCGCGCCAGGGTCGCCGTGATCGGAAGGATCATCTCGCCGTTGACGATCGCGGCGGTCTGCGGAATGCCCGCGTCACGCATCGAGTCGTCGATCAGCGGATCGACGTAGACGCCACGCTTGTACGCCGCATCGCGAAGGGTCACGTCGGAACGAAGACGCTGCTCGGCGATGATCTGAGTCAGTTCGTCAAGCCGGGAGTTGAAGACCCGAAGTTCCTGCATGGAGACCATGCGGGTGCCGTCGGCGACGAGGGCGCGCTTCGCGTCCCACGACTGCATCACGGAAGCGACGGCGAGAAGGTGCGCCGGGACGCTCGGGGCGAGCGGGTTGAAGTCGGCGGCGACGCCCTTGATCCACACGAAGAGGCCCTGTTCCGTGAGGCACAGGCGGTCGATGCGCGGAAGCTTCGCGTCATAGGTCGTCAGCACGAGGGTTCCGGCCACGGCGCCCGCGACGGTGAAGCCCTTCGAGTCGACGGCGGTCGGCGCGACGCTCGTGATGTAGCGATACTTCACGACATAGGACGAACCGGGGGACGGCTCGCCGCCGGGAAGGGACCAATCGACCATGCCGCCCTGAAGGCGGTAGTCGGAGCCCTGAACGAAGGTCGTCGCGCCCTGTTTGACCTCGACGATCTCGATCACGGACACGTCGGGGAGGGGATCGGCCGCGCCCGAGAAGGCGCCGTGAACGACGGTCGCGGACTTCTCGGCCGTGATGCGGACTTGCTTGATCTCGGCGACCGGGGAGCGATCGAGGGTGATCCGCTGCGCCGCGATGCCCGCCGAGGCGTGCGGCTCGGCGTCGATCGTGCGAATGTTCGCGACGGCCGGATACACGATGCGGCTCGAAGCCTGAAGATCGACGGCGAGGCCGCGGACGCGGGCGCGCCCGGCGGTCACGGTGTAGACCTGTTCGCCCGACGGGAGGTCGGCGCCGGCCTTGGCGTCGAGGCCGCTCACGACGTAGGTGCCGCCCGAGTTGTCGATATCGTAACGGGCGATCGCCTGACGCACGCCGTCGATCTGCGGAGGCGGCTCATTCGAGCGCACGTTGCCGTCGTCGATCGTATAGACCGGATAGAACTCGCCGGCAGTCACGCCGTCGGCCGTGTGTCCCCACGACGGGGTGATCGTGCGGCGGACGGCGCCGGGCTGACCGTAGGCGGCCGAGCCCTCGATCTGACCGTAAAGGTCGGGGCTCTCAAGCTCGGTTTCGACGCCCTCGATCAGGCGCACGCCGACGCTGATCGTGCCGTTGACCGGGACGGTGAAGGCGTTCGACGGCACGCCGCGCACGGCGCCGCGGACGTAGACGGCGCCGCTCTCGACGGTCGTCTCGCCCGTGAAGGCATCGACCGAGATGCGGCAATCGCGGACGATCGCGCCATCCTTCAGAAGCGCGTCGCCGAGGCCCTTCACGCGATCGGCGAAGATCGACTGAACCTCGACCATCTCGGCCTGCTGAAGATAGACGGGCCGGGTCGCCGAGGAGCGGAAAGACACTTCCTCCCAATTGCGGCCGGGGGTGAAGCGGTTCAGATAGCCTTCGATTTTTTGGGTCATCGCTCGTGCTGCTCGACTTAGAAGGTCAGGACGGATTCGAAACTCTGCTGAGTCGCGCCGTTACGAACGATTGGCGACGTGTATTGCAGCACGAGCAGGATGCCGGGGTTCACGACCTCGCCGGGGGCGAGATAGAGTTGACCGGGCGGGACGTTGGGCTTCGCGACGGTGCCGAGCACGACGCCCGTCTCGCGAATGGTTTCGAGCGGGGCTTCGTTGAAGGCGAAGACGGTGCGCGCGAGAAGGTGCGGGGTCGGCACGTCGGACGGGTCGAAGCGCCCGGTCGTCATCACGATCGAGCCCGACTCCGGGTTCGGGATCACGTAACGGCACTCGGTCAGCTTCTTCCGACCCACTTCGTCGAAGAGCGCGGTGCGGGCGGGCGTCTCGGGCGGGCGGGGCGTCTTGTAGCTGACGCGGACGGTGCCCTTCGCTGGAATGGCGCCGGTCAGCACGCGGGTCAGGACGCCCGTCACGACGTTGACCGTGTAGTCGGTCCCGGCGGCGTAGGTATTCAGCTCGTCGGCCGTCCTGACGACCACGCCAGCGACGTTCGTGCGGCCGAGGGCGGCGCGGTTGTCGTCGCCGAAGATCGCCACGTCGGCGCGGTTCTCATCCCACCACGATTGACCCCGGCCCCACGCGAGATGGAGCACGGAGTTCTTCACGGCGGTCGCGAGCGCGGTGCGCCCGCTATCAGTCAGGATCGCCATTAAGAGCAGTTCCGATAATAACGTGAAGGTCTTCCCAGGTCGCGCCTTCCGGCGGCACGAGATCAACCCAACTCTGACCATCATAAGCGGCGGTCCCGACCTCGAAGGAGGTCAGTAAAGTCGCCGCCCCATCGACGATCCGGCTCTCGATCAGGGCGCCGCCGCCGAAGCTGACGCGCGACACGGCTCGGGCCGTCGGCGCCGGGAACTCGATCACGTTCGCGGCCTCGCGGCGCGCCAGGATTTCGAGGATCGGGGTCCCCCTGTTCCATCGCGTGTCGGTATCGAGGCGGAAGCCGTCGGCGATCCACGGAATGCCCGTGGGGGCAACGTCGGCGCCCGTAAACACCGCCTGAAGGCTCTCGACGGGCGCGCCGTAGTCGAAGCGGATGCCGGCGAGGAACGTCGCGTGCGGGGCGAACGCCAGGTCTTCGGAAGCGACCTCATGCGTCGTCGCGCCGACGACGTGCGAGAAGGTCTGAAGCTCGGGCGTCGGGAAGCTCGCCGACTGATCGAGGCTCACGTCGTCGAGTTCGAAGCCCCGACGCACCCGAAGGTTGACCCGGCTCGCGAGGACGGGGAACGACTCTACAAGCCGCATCGTGCCGCGAAGATTGACGGACCCACGCGATACCGCCTCGACGATCGCCTCGATCGCCACCTTCCGAAAATAGAACGTGTCGGCGTCGAGCCGGAAGCCGTCGGCGAGCCACGGCTTGCCCGTCGGCACGAGGTCGCAACCGGGGAAGACGGCGTTCAGGCTCTCGACCGGCCATTGCCGGTCAAGGATCATCGCCGCACGGATGATGCGGTGCGTATCGAGGAACTGATCGCGACGGGCGCCGCTTTCGAGCGAGAAGTTATCGACGAAGCCGGTGTCGAACGGCCGGAAGACGCTCGGCCGTTGCGTGTCGGGGATCGACCAATCGAACATGATGTCATCGACGTACCGAGCGAAGCTCACGTCGCGACGGTCCATCTCGAATGTCAGCACGGCCCGCGTGTCGCGGAAGTCGGCCGACGTGTCTTCCTCGCGCCCGAAGCTGAGCACGGGCTGACCGGGAGCAAGCCGCACTCCCGAGTCGAAGTCGAGCAGCGTCGAGTCGAGCACGGCATAGTCGGGCCGGGCCGCACGCGCGTCGAAGCCCGAATGCACGCGGCTCAGGATCGACTTCGCGCCGATCGAGAGCCGGGTGAGGCCGACGGCGTTCCGAAGGGCGTCAAGGCGCTCGGGGGGCTTGCGAAGCGCGACCTGAAGCTCGGCCCATCGCGGCGAGCCGGGCATGATCTCTTCGACCTCGGCCCCGGCTTCGCCAATCCACGACAGGGCGCGATCGACGGCCGCGAGGGTGCCGCGCTCGCGCTGCCACGTCTTGCCCTCGCGATAGAGCAGTTGCCAATCCTCGACGTAGGCCGCAACCTCGTCGAGCCCCCAATCGCGCAAGAGCCACGGCAAGAGGGCCGGATCGACCGTCTCGCCGTAGCGCGCCGAGATGATGCGCTTCGAGAGCCCGCGAAGAAGGTGCCGGGAATCGACGACATCGACGGCGTTGCGCTCGAAGGCCGCGGCGTTGTGCGGGAGAAGATCGACGAGGCGGGTCACAGAGCGCGGCCCCGGTAGTTCGGCACGATCGAGCGAAGCGACACGGCCTCGCCGAACTCGGTCACGATGTCAGCGACCGGCGAGACGATCTCGATCTTCTTCATCCCCTCGACGAAAAGCTGAGCGTTCGCCCACGACCTTTCGAAGTCCCATTCGAGGCGGCGGGCCTTGTCGAAGCTCGCGCGCACGCGGGAGTCGGCGCGTTCCACGGTGTCGATCGGGGCGTCGGGAAGAAGCCAATAATCGAAGATCAAGTCGATCTCGGCGATGACAGCCGAGCGGGCGACGATCGTGTCGTTCGTGCCCTTCGTGCCGCGCCGGTTCAGGGCGACCCGGACCGTATCGAGAAGGTCGTCGTCGGCGACGCCGCCGTTATCCTTCGCCAGGACGGCGACGAAGATGCTTCCGCGCCCGTCGCCACGAACCGCAACGTCGGCCACGCGCTCGGGCGCCGCCTCGAAGGCGTTCGACTCGTACCATGAGTCGGGGCCGGCGCCGGAATGACCCTTCATGCGCGCTTCGAGGCGCCGGCTCAGGCTCTCGTCGCTCTCGCCCTCATACCTTTCGAGGTCCCAATCGCTCGCCTTGCGGGTCAGGTCTTCGCCGGTCGCGAAGTCCTTCAGGCTCGCGCGGAAGGCTTCATTGATTTCCTGATAAAAGAGAAGGTCCCCGTAGGCCGCGTGGCGGCAAATCCGATTGATCGGATCGCCTCGAAGCATCCACGTATCCCACTCGGGCATCAGCGAGCGCATTTGTGCGATGCGGGCCGAGAAAAGCGACGCGAACTCGGGCTCTCGCTCGATAACCGGGACGGCGAGCTTCGACAGGAAGGCGTCGTCGATTTCACCGGCCATAGTAACCCCCTTCCTCGTCGCCGAGGCTGATGCGTCCAGACGCATCGTAAGCTTCAGAAAAATCGCCCAAGTGCCCGCGTGGGTAGTAAATCCCCTCGATATCGAAGATCGGGTTCCCGTTCGCGATGTCGCTTTCTTCGAGAAGTCGCATCCGCGTCACGCGAAACCGAGGCTCTTCAGCCATGAGGGTTTCGGGGCTGATCCGGTTCAGCGCCTCGGGGACCGCGGCGTAAAACTCGATCTTCGTGAGGGGGCTCAGGGCGCGATCGACCATCCGGGGGAGGTCCGACCCGAAGTCGCGCGCCATCACGAGCGCCCGCAAAGACGTTGACAGGATCGTCGTGATCGACTGCCAAACGTCGTCGAGGCCGCTGATCGTCTTCCCGGTGTGTCGGTCGATCGTCGCCATTCCGCAACGTACCGGCGCGCCCCGCGGGGCGCGGGAGCGTTCCGGTCGCGCTCAGTCTTGCTTCCCGAGGCCGCCGAACCGGACGCTCTCGATCATCCCCTTCACGATGTTCTTTTGCGATCCCATGAAGTCGGGCTCGGCGGGCGCGGCGAGGTTCGCGCTATCGAGAATGCCCTTCAGGTCGCCGATCGTCGAAGTGATTTGCCCCAAGGTCTGAGACAGGCCGGCTTTTTGCGCGACGAGGCCCGCAAGCTGCCCTGCCGCCTGCTCGCCGCCGCCTTCGAGGTTCGTAATCTGGCGCCCGATGTCGGCGATCTGAGACGTGATCCCCGACTGTTGCGTCACGAGGCTGGCGATCTGCGAAGTCGCTTGCGTGATCTGACCTTGAATAAAATTCCCCATCATGTCGCCGATACTGTCTATCGTCGGCAACTGAAACTTTCCCATCGCGAGCTTAAGAAGAGACTGAGCGTAACCGGGCAAGAGCCCCGTCACCATTTGAACCATCTTCTCCATCCCGCCCGGCGCTTGATTGAAGATCGCGAGCAGGCCGGCAATCTGCGGATTGGTCGGCAAGAGCAGATTATGAAGAAGCGAGGTCGCGAAGTGCTGAGCGGAGATCGTGTGCTCGGCCTGCTCGATCCGCGCGTGAAGGCCCTTCATTTGCTGATTAAGGTCGAAGTTCTGAGCGGACACGGCCGCCAGGGTGCGCGCCATGCTGGCGCTCTCGCTCGACGGCCCGGTCGATTTCGCCTTCGAGCCGGTCTGAACCGTGACCTTGCCGTTCGACATGCGAACGGCGCCGTCCTTCGAGCGGAGCGTGACCTTGCCCGTCGCGTTCGTCGCGTCGAGAGTCAGTTCCCCCGTCTCGCGGTCATAGCCGACGACGGCGCCGTTTTTGAACTTGCGCTTCCACTCGCCCGGCTTCTTCGTCGGGGCCTTGTTCTTCTTCGTGAACGTGGCCGCGGGCAAGACTTGCGCGGTCGCAAGCTCGCCGCCCTCGGTCAAGAGAACGACCTTCTCGCCCTTTTCCAGAAAGTGAGCTTCGGACTCGCCTTCCTCGCTTGCCCGGCCGCCGTTCGCCGGAATCCAGTCGGTGATGATATGATTATCGTCGTCGTTCTTATCGCCGATCAGGACGCGATAAGACGGCGGCTCGCGCTCAAGATCGACCTCGGCGATCTCGCCGAACTTGATCGCGTCTTGAACCCGGCGATCGAGATCGGTCGTCTCAGGATCGCCGACGCCGCCCGTGCGGCTATTGTCTCGGGAGAACTTCACGGCAGTCTCGGGAGGCTGGAAAGGGGCGGGCCTTTGCCGGCGCGGATCACGGGCGTCGGCTCGTAACCGTTCAGGATCGCATCCACGTCGTTCGGGATGCGCCCGGCGGCCTGGACGATCTTCCTCGCCCGGTACGTGACGGCATAGGTCAGACCGATCGCCCCCACGGGCTTGCGGACGTTTTCGGTCACGAGGTCGATGTCGGTTTCGTGGAGCGTCATGTTCGCGCCCTCGAAGCCGGGGATGCTCCACCCGTCGAGCGCGCCTTCGATCTGCTCGGCGAGGTCATCGAGCTTGTCGTCTACGGACTCGCCAGCGCGAAGAAGCCCCTCGATCACGACCGAAAGCGTCGCCTTGCGCCACGCGAGCGAGTCGTCGATCGGCTCGGAATAGTCCTTCTCTTCGCGTGTATAGATCAGGATCGCCGGATAATCGTCATCGGCGATCGGGGCGATCCGCGAGGCAAAGACCTTATCGTCGGCAGCCGTCGGGTATGTCCCGCCGACAGCCGTCTTCAGCCGATTGCGGATCGCGTGACGAAGTAGCTTTCGGGGGTGCGTCATTCGTCGCGCTCGATCAGCATGAGCACGGTCATCCCGGTCCCGTCCGGTTGCACGTCCTGAACGGTGAAGTCGCCGCCCTCGTCGATGTCGTTCGGCGTGATCTCGACGCGCGCGCGTTGCTTGATCCCGGCGAGCGAAGCCGTCAGGCATTCGAGGCGCGGCCCGGTCGAAGAGAACTTCGCGCCGCTCTGCATTTGGTATTCCGAGCCCGGCCAACGGTTCGCGTCGAACGTGGCGTGCTGATCGTCGAAGATGCCGAACACGCGACGGCGCTCGCCGCCCTTTGCGGGGGTGACGAACGCTTCGCGGCCGAAGGCGTCGATGAAGCAGGCCCGGTCGTCGGCCGTTTCGAAGCTCATTGCATCGCCTCACGTAGGCTCAGGGCGGCGTCGATCTCGTCGGCCGTGGGTTGGAAGCCGAGGATGCTGGAAAGGGCTCTGACGCGCGGCCTACCGCCTTGCGTCCAATCCCCCTCGTCTAGGAGGTCGAAGGCTTCCATGACCTCGGCGACGCGGCCCTCGGCCCCGCCGGATTCCTGAGCGGGAAGGGCGGAATCCGGCGGCGCGTTCTCGCCCTCGGGTTCGGTGACGGGCTCGGGGGCCGCATCATCCGCCGGGGCGATCGGATCGGAGGCCGGCGCCAGGGGATCGCCGCGATCAAGGATCGAGAGTTTCCCCTTCAGCGCCTCGGCCTCGTCGAGGTCGAAGTCGTGGAAGATCGAGCCGGGCGGGTGATAAACACCCGCCCGCTTCATCCTGACGAGCGTTTGCACGCTCGCCATCGCTACCGGACCTTGGCGCCGAGGGAGCCGTTCGGACGGTAGGGCACGAGCAGCGGGGCGGACTGCCCGAGCACGTAGCGAACCGACGGCTCTTCCTCTTCCCAGGACTTCACGAAGAACTGACGGGCCTGCATTCCGGCCTTCAGGTCCTTGATCGCGCCGAAGTGACGAACGCCCTCGACGTTGGCGCACATGACGATCTCGCCCGCGGGGAGAAGATCGACTTCCTGCCCGGTCTCGGGGTCCTCGTACTTGTCCGAATGCACCCACAGACGATACTCGCCGAAGAGGGCGACGAGGCGGACGCCTTCCTTGATGACCATCGGGCCAAGCTCGACGCGAGCCTGAGTCAGCGTGGCGACCGTCATGTCGAGCATGAGGCGGGCGGCCTTGCCGAAGGCGTCGTCGGCCATGATGCGCGCGCGGATCGTCTTCCACACGTCCACGGCCATGAGCACGTCATTCGCGACGAGGCCCGACTTGTCGAAGATAAGCTGACCGAAGTCCTCGATATCGTCGAGGAAGTTGCCGGTGTCCCACTTGTCGGAGCCGGTCAGCACGACGGTCAGGTCAGCATCGCGGCCGAAGTCGATCTCGTTCTTCTCGTAGTCCTGAGACTCGAGAACGATCTTGCCGGTGCGGATCGTCTCGGCGGCCATCTGCTCCAAGCGGCCCTGCCACATCTCGATCTGCTCGTTCAGGGCGAACGCGACCGAGGCGGCAAGCCGCTGTTCCGGGGTCAGCGATCCGCCGAGCTTCTCGCCGACGGTGCGCTTGAAATACTTGCCCGGCTCGAAGACGCGCTTTTCCTTCAGGTAGGCCGGCGACACGGACTTCGAACGGAAGCCCTGCTCGCGCACGATGCGGCCCTTCACGAGGGGCGAGACGAGCGGCGTGATAAGCCGGCGACCCGGCTTCTTCACGTCGAACTTCACGTCCTCGGTGTCCGAAGTCTCGTACTCGGTGAAGAAGCGATTGAGGAAGAAGGCCGTCCGAACGACGGGCGTCTCATCGACGACCCGGTTAAGGGCGGTAGTGCTAAAGAGGTCCATCGTCCGGTTTTTCCTTGGCCTATTCTTCGAGGTTGCTTGCCGGCCTTAGCCGAGCGGGTTTTCGAGGTAGATCGAGCGGAGGCGGAACGGCTTGTCGATCGAGCCGAGGGTGTGGCCGGCGCCGAGGATCAGCTTCTTCTGATCGAAACGGCCGGTGATCGCGGCGATGCCGTCGGCATCCTTCGGCCCGGTCGCATCGACATCGGTCATCAGGACCCGATCGGGGACTTCCGAGCCGTCGGTGACGGCCGCGGTGTTGCCGCCGCTCGTGATCGTCTTCTCGGACTTGACGAACTTGCCAGCGTCGGGACCGCTCGCGATCTCGCCGAGTACAGTGCCACGGGCGAGCTTGCCCGCGCCGGCCTTGATCTTGATCTTCCGCGCCTCGTAACCGCCGAGGATCAGGGAATCGGGGGTGATTTCCCCCTCGTTTTTGTTGAAGTGCGCCACGTTCAAGGCTCCCGTTACTTGCTACCGAGGGCCGCGGCCCGCGCGCTCATGATCGCCTTGACGGCGGCGTCGTCGCCCGTCGCGACCGGAGTACCGCCGGGGGTCACGTCCGCATTCGCGGCCTGATCCTCGTCGATCGCCTTCCCGCGCTGAGCGCCCTTCGCCTTCTCGGCCTTCACCATCAGAGCCGCGAAGTCGCCCGGCGTGGAGCCCGATTGAATCGCCTCGTCGCGCTCGGCCTCGTAACCGGCGATCGTCAGGTCGTGGATCGACGAGACACGCTTGCGCTCGGCGGCCTGGACGGTCGCGGTCGCGCTCGCCGTGGCGGTCGCGGTCGCCTCGGCCTGAGCGGCGGCGACGGCGGTCGCCTGAGCGGCGGCGGCCTTCTCGCGCTCGGCGGTGACGGCCGCCTCGACGGCCGCATTCATCTCTTCCGTGGTCGGCATTGCTTGGGACTCCTGGTTGGACAGACGGCCGCCACTGGCGAACCGGGTTTCGCCCGCCGCGAGCGCGGCGAGGGTTCCTTCGAAGGTGCCGATCGAGTCGGCCATGCCGGCTGCGACCGCGGCCTGACCGATCAGCACGTCGCCTTTTCCGAAGGCGTCGAGCACGCGATCGACGCTCACGCCGCGGTTGACCGCGACGGCCTCGACGAAGACCTGAGCGAGCGCATCGACGCGGGCCTGAACGCGCCCGCGACCTTCGTCGCTCGTGATGTCGGACTTCTTGAAAGGGGACTGAGACGAGACGAACTCGACGGTCGCCACGCCGCGCGCGGCGTCGCGCGCGCTGGAATCCGCGTAGCTCGCGCGCACGCCGATCGAACCGAGCGCGGCCCCGGCGCCGACGACGATCGAGTCGGCGGCCGTGGCGAGCCAATAGGCCGCCGAGGCGCCGAGGTCGCCGACGTAAGCGACGATCGGCTTCACGCCGCGCACGTCCCGCACGGCCGCGGCAAGCTCCCCGATGCCGGCCGCCTCGCCGCCGGGCGAGTCGATGTTAAGCAGGATCGCCTTCACGCCGAGGTTATCGACGGCGGCCTGAAGGTCCCGGCGCAACACGTCATAGCTAGACGCCCCGCTGAACTCGGTCATCAGGTTCGCCCGCTTGAAGAGCGGGCCTTCGGCCGTGACGATCGCCACGCCGTTGCGGAGCGTCGCCCGCTCGGCGCGCGCCAGGGCTTGCGCCCGGTACGCTTCGAGGGCTTGCGGCGCGGGCTGATGCTCGCGCGAAGCGATCTCGATCATCTTCGCGAGGGAGTCTTCGTCCATCGCCCAAGAGGCGGAATGAACGGCGTCGAGAACGCGGACGGTCACTGATCTTCCTCGGTCTTTCCGCCCGGCTCAGGCTTTTCGGGGGCGCCCCCGGCGGCCTTGTTCGGGTCAAGCGTCTCGGGCTCAAGCTTCAGGGCCACGCGAAGAGAATGCTCGCGGCCCCGTTGCTCGGTCGTCTTCTTCCAATCGCCGCCGGTCTTCTCGGTCACGACTTGCTCAAGGGTCTTTCCGCCCATCTCGACGGCGATCTTCTCGGCTTCCCATTCCTTTTTCGGATCGAGCACGAGCTTCGACGGGGGAATCCACATGGCGCCGAGGTACGCGGCCCGGCGAACCGGATCGTCGAAGCCGGGGGCCGTGAGCAGGCCGGCGTTCACGGCATCGACGATGAACCACTCGTAAACGGGCTGACAAAAGGCGTTCACGAGCCATTCGCGACGCTCTTTGAAGAACTGAGACGCCATCTCGATTGCAGCACGCGACGCCGAATAAGACGCCGTGAAGTGCATCACGAGAAGTTCGTAGGGGATCGACAGTGCAACGCCGATCTGACGCACGACGGCGAGGAAGAACGGGTCGAAGTTCGTGTTCGCGGTCGATTGCGCGACCTCGATCGACTCGTCGCTCCCCAACTCGACGACACTTCCAGAACCGAGCGTGACTTCGTTCGACGCCATGCCGGGGAGCGGGGCGGTCGCGCTGGCGAGCCCGTCGTCGTTCGCGGTCTTCATGAAGACCGTGAAGAACGACGAGACGACCGCCTTCATCAGTTCGGCTTCGCTGTAGCGATCGAGTTGCTTCAGCGTCTCGATCACGGGCGCCAGGAAAGGCACGCCGCGCGTGAGGCCGGGACGCACGCGCTCGAAGACGTGGAGCGCCATGACCTCGCCCGAGGCGGCGCCGATGGCGGGGACTTCCTTGAAGCCCGAGATCGCCGAGATCACGTCGTCGCCGGGATGATCGTTCGCGACGAAGTAGCTGACCGGCGCGCCGTCCTCGTCGATCCGAACGCCGTCGCGCACAGACGGGTCGTTCAGGTGCTCGACGGGCGTGACGATGCGGTCGGCCTCGACGATCGCCAGGGCGAGCGCCAGGACGGCTCGAACCTTCGCCTTGCGGCGCAAGACGAGGGTGTCGCCGCTCTCGAAGACCGTCGAGAAGACGAGCGCCTGAAGCTCGTAAAAGTTCTGATGCCGCGTGATGTCGGCCGCCTTCGAGACGGCCCAGCGGTGAAACAGCTTCTCGGCCTTTTGCTCCCATGCCTCGGCCTGCGCCTCGGTCATGCCGAGCAGTTCGCGGTCGATCTGAGCGCGGACGTGCAAGCCGGTCCCGACGACGTTCGACCGGGAGGTCGCGCGGGCGCCGGTCGCGATCGGATTGTTCCGCAAGAGGTCGCGCGAGCGGGACCGGAGCGTTTCGAGGTCACCGAGGGTGTCGGAGTCGGCCGAGCCGGCGCGCGTCATCCACGCCTTCAGGGCGTTGCGCGTCGAGCGGGCGCCGGAATATTGACCGGCGGCGTGAAGGGCGATGCGGGCGTTATAGCGGCGCACCCCGTATCCGGGGGCGAGGGCCGTGATCGCGCGATCGAGGATCGAGGGGGCGACGGGGATCACAGCGGGACGATCCGCGTGACGCGAACGCCGCCGCTATTCTTCCGACGGACCTCGCGCTTCAGTTCGGCGGCGCGCTTGGCGAGCGACGAGTGATCGACGCGCCAAATCTCGCGATCCTTCAGCGCAATACGTTGACCGCGCTGCTCGACCGTTTCGAGGGCGGTTTCGATATCCGCAAGTTGATCTTCGACGCTCTTCGCCATTCGGCAAAGGTATCGAGGCCGTTATTCATTGGCGGGGCCGATCTAGTCGCCCCCGCCGTGTCGTTACGCCTCTTTTGCGATTACGCGGTTCTTTGCGCGTTTGCATCTCCCAAATCTTTGCAAAACTGAAATAGCAACCGGAACACGCTATGATAACGTTGGAGTTCAGCCTCTAACTGATCGGTCTTAATTTCCCAATTCTTTTGTAATAAATTTGATCCACCTTTCCTTAGGGCAGTCTTCAGTGAATTTTCGTCGGCGTCGTGAATTACGATTAGTTCACTATGCGCAATATCGCCGCGGAAAGTATTAAGCGATCTCAATTCGGCATAGATCGCGTCCCACCTTTTACGAAAATCTTTGTCGAGCAGATTAATCAAAGCCGCATTGCAAAGTTTTATCTTTCCTGAAGTCCAGCTTTGAGTGCCTAGAAGGGACGTTGCTAGAGGGATAGGCTCGCTTACTCTACCTTCAAACGACCTCCACAGAACAGCTTCAAGCCAACTCTCTAGGGCGGCATTCTTTGTGATGACCTCTCCGATTAGTCGGTGATAATTTAAAACCTCGGCTTGAACTTCGCTCATTTTATGCCCTCGATAGATACCTCTTCAACCCGGTTGCTTGGCGTCGCCCGCCTTCCGGCGGCGGGGTGCCGCCGCGGGAGGCATCTCGCCCGTCTCGGAGTCTGCTCGGCGCCTTCCGCGCTCGCGGAAGATTTCGAGGCCATCCGGTGGAGACGCACCGTCGAGATAGAGCCCGACGAGGATCGCGATCGTGCCGGAAACTCGGCTCTTCTCGTTTTCCATATTTAAAACGTGATCGTTGCCGTTCGTCGCCGACAGGCCGAGTGCTCGCGCCAGTTCCGAGCGCATCAGGGGGCGACCGACCCCCCAAAGCTCCCCGAGGCGTTCGCGTGCCGCCGTGATCTCTGCCCCTCCCATGTTCGCCCTTCCTGAGCATATCCGTCGGCATCTCGTCGAGGCCGACGGATGAGATTGATCGGATCGTATAGCCGAAACGTAGGGGAACCGCCACTCACACAACCGAATTAATCGGTTGTCTTCACAACTGAACCCCGGAACTCCGAACCCGGCGGCGCGGCCGAGCCGCCGCCGCGGCCGGGGCGAGCACGGCGCCTTCCCGAAGGGAGGGGCCGGCGGCCGTCGGACGGGGCGCAGCGTTTCGGTTGACCTCGGCGGCCTGACGAAGGGCCGAGAGACGGCGACTCATGTCGATACCTAAAGAAAGCCGCGCCGCAATCCCATAAACTCGACAATCCAGCGGCTCATTTCGAACGCGATCTTTGATCCACTCTTTTTGCGTGAATCCGCGCCGATCGACCTTCAAAATTGCCTTTTCCGCAGTCAAGCCGTCGAAATACGGCTTTTCATACGGCTCTCGATTGGGAAAGTGACAGTATCCCGGCCCCGGTTCCTTGACGCCGAGGCGCTTGTAATGAAGGTCTTTCGCTTGATCGACGCCGAGCACGAAGACCGTGATCTTTTTCGCGGCGTTCTTCGTGCCCTTCGGCGGCCAAATCGGCTTGCCGGGTCCGCCGATGCCCTTGATCGCGTAGACCTTGCGGCCGAGCCGGGGTCGGGCAAAGTCATAGACCTGTTGCGTGAAGTGGCCGCCCGAGTCGATGCAAGCCGCTTCGACGCGCATGTCGATTCCGGCCGGGTGCGGGAACTCGCGAAGAAGAGCGTGATCGAGTTGTTCCCAAAACGAGGGGTTGTTCGGGTCCCCGTACCTCACGGCGTAGTCGAGCGACCATGACTCGTCGTCGGACCCCCATCCGATCCACTCGACCTCGAAGCGATCGTCCTGAATATCGACGCCGCACACGATCGTTCCGACGCCCGAGGGGATCGCGGTCGTCGTGTAGTCCTCGCGGCGGCCGAGCAGCGATCCGCCGTCGGCGCGTTCGCCCTTCTCTTCCCAGGTCTCGGCGAGCCGGGTGTTGACCCACGTCTTCAGCCGCTCGGGGTGCGGTTTCGCGAGCACGAAGTCGCGCGCCATGACGCCAAGGGCCTGCCAGGGCGAGGCGATGCGGTTCAGGTGGAAGCCGGCATGACCTTTGACCTCGGGCCGGGTCGCGATCCATCGGCCGCGCTGAACGGCTTCAAGCCGCTCGGCCTCGGACCACGCATAATCACAGACCTCGCCGGTCTCGGCGTCGGTCGCCTCGCAATGGTAACGGGCCTCTTCCGGCTTGCCCTCGGGCCACCGGACTTGCTTCCATTGAAGGTGCTGCTCGTGAGCGCACTTCGGGCACGGCACGAAGTACCGACGCTGATCGCTTTCGAGGTATGACGCCTCGATCCGGCTCGCACCCTTGATCGTGGGCGTCGAGACGAGGATGATCTTCCGATTCCAGAACGTGGTAGTTCGCTCGACGGCGAGCGAAACCGGGTCGCCTTCCTTGCCGGCGCTCGCCTCGTAACGGTCAACCTCGTCGGCGAGCAGGATTCGGATCGGTCGCGAGGCGAGCGAGGCCGGCGAGTTCGCGCCCGCGAGCGTGATATGTCCGCCGGGGTACTTCTTATGAAGAATAGTATCTTCGGAGTCGCGCGAGTGCGATCCGAGCTTCGCCGCAATAACCGGCGTGTCTCGGATCATCGTCGAAAGACGATCTTTCGAGAATGCCTCGGCCATTTGCAACGTCGGTTGCAGAATTAGCATCGGGCACGGATCAAGATCGACGTGAAAGCCCGCTAGGTTCAGAATTACTTCGGATTTGAAGCTCTGAGCGGAGATCATGGCCGTGACAAGCTCGATCTCGGGATCAGAGCAAGCATCCATGACGCCGCGAGACGGCTCAACGCGGCTAGTAGACCATTTTCCGGGCTCGGAAGATGCTTCTGACGACAGTTCGCGCCGGTCGTCGGCCCATTCCGAGACCGTGAACTTCGGCGGCGGCCCGAAAGACTGACCGATAAGCTCGCGGACCCGCGCGCGAAGGCGTTCCTCGTGCGCCGCGTCGAAGTCGCCGAGGACTTCGAGGGTCGCCGGGTTGAAGTCAGCGTTCACGCGGCGGCCTCCCCGTCGGACGGGGGCGGCTCGTCGGTCCAAACCGTGTCTTCCGACGAGCATTCGGGGCAAAGCTCGTCGAGCACGCCAGGGCCGGGCACGAGGTCGGCCCGCAACCCATGCCAGCCGCACGAGTCGCACTGAGCGAAGCGGTCACGCGCGGTCATGCGGCGGCCCTCATAGGAGCCCGCTGAAGGCCCGCCGAGAGAAGCCAGTGCGCGACGTAAGCCTCGACGTGCCGACGGGCTTCCTCGGCGTTCTCATGCCGGCTCGTGCCGCGTTCGCCGAGATAGTAGACGGCGAGGGCGTGATCGCGATCGCGGCGCACGACGGCGACCTGAACGGCACCGATGCGCGCCGTCGCGAAGTGCCCCTCGGGGGTGCTCCACTCGATCACTTCGGCACCCCGGCGGCCTTGATCTCGGTCAGGGCCGAGTGAATGAGTTCATCGACGATCGTCACGAGCTTCTTCGCCCGCTCGGGGTCGGACGCATGAAGCTGAGCCGAGGGCCGGAACTTCGTCGGGATCGCGAGCAGGCGGGCGCGCGCGTTGGCGATCTCGTCGCTCAGAACCTTCGCGATCATGTCGATCGGGGCGACGGCATCCATGTCGCGGGCGAAGTCGAGTTCGGCCGACTTGGCGTTCGCGACCTCTTTGCGGCGCTTCGCCTCGTCGAGGGTGATATGCCCCTCGGCCTGTTCGTCGCCGCCCTTCTCGTCGCCGAAGGCGTTGCCGCGCGTGCGCCGGGTCGCCCGAGCCTTCTTCACGAGCCATGCGTGAACCTCGGCCGAATCAAACTGCCACGGCACGCCCTTCGCGCCTTGCTGGCGCGCCGGAAGGCCGTCTTTGATCCACGTATCGACCGTGGGGAGCGAGTAACCGAACGTCTCGGCGACCTCGGCGCGATTGAGAATCCGCCCCATCGCTCAGGCGTCCACGATGCCGGCGAAGATCGCCGAGACGACGAGCCCGAGCGCGACGCCATCCTCGTGCGAGACGGCAGCGAAGAGCGCCAGGATCAGAAGGATCGTGATCGCGATGCGCCGGGCCATTACAGGCGCCATGCGAGCACGAGCCCGATCGGGGCCACGCCGTAGCGGCCCGGCTTCGGATCACGCCAGGGGGTCACGTTGAACGTCACGCCCCGGTGGAGCAAGCCGTTCGCCCAGGTGCGGACGGGGGCGACGAGGCCCTTGTCGGACGGGTGCCGCATCGTCCCGACGACGAGCGGCCCGAGCACGAAGCCGGCGCGGCTCATGACTCGGTCGCCGCGACGGCCGCGCCGAGCGCGATGAAGAGGGCGATCACGACGCCGACGAAGGCGAGGACCGGGGCCAGGATCACGGCGACGATCGTGAAGACGACCGCCCCGGCGAGGGCGCGCAGCATGTCAGGAGTCCTTCGAGGGGCGAGCGCGCATGACGATCTCGCAAGCGGCGGCGAGAGCGCCGGGGCTGCCCATGATCTTCAGGGCGTCGAGGAAGGCGGCGAGCAGCGGCGTCACGGAACGGCCCCGAGCATGTGGAAGAGGGCGAGGGCGGCGACGGCCACGAAGCCGAGCGCGGCGAGGACGAAGACGACGAGCATCACGGCGAGGGCTCGGATCAGCTTCTCGACATCGACGGCCATCACAGGCACTCCCAAGGGGGGTCGATCGCCTCGCCCGTGAGGGTGTCGAAGACGAGCGAGCCGGTCAGGGGGAGGCCGAAGCCGAGCCATTCGACGACGAACGGGCGCACGAAGTACGGGCCGCGCTCGTCGGTCAGGTCGTCGAGGCCGGTATCGACGAACGACCCGTCACGGTTCAGCGGCACCGTGCGGCGGCCGACGAAGGGGAGGATCACGCCGAAGAGGGGAAGGCCGAGGACGCGCATCACGCGGCCCTCGCCGCGGCACGCTCGGCGGCTCGCGCCATCGCGGCGATCTGCATATCGACGACAGCGGCAAGCTCGGCCTTGCCGCCGTAGTTTCCGAGTTGCCGGTCGGGCACGGCGCCGAGGGCTTCGCTCGGATGCGAGGCCGCGGCGGCGGCGCCCTTCTTCGCGCGCGCATAGTCCTCGATCGAGCGGGAAACGCGCCAGATTTGACCGCCGAGGCGGCGGATCGCGGCGACCTCATTCGGGAACCGCACGTCGTCGAAGACGATCTTCTCGGGCTTCCGGCGAAGGACCGAGGCCGTCTCGGTATCGACCCAAAGATCTTCGTTAATCTCATCCCGGCCCCATTCGGTGCCGAGGGTCTTCATCGCGTGGCGCGGGGAGCGGCCGTTGAGCAGCGGCGAGGGGACCTCTTTCAGGTCGCCTTCGATCATCCTCTCGATCGTCGCCTCATCCGCCCCGCGGTAGCGGAGCAGCGTGCGGAGCATTTCCTTCAGGGCGTTCGCGAACTTGCCGCGCTCGAAGCCGTGGCGCGAGATCAGTCGCTCGGCCGCCGTCGATTTCCCTGATCCGGCGAGGCCGGTGATTCCCACGACGAGCATCCGGCCCTTCCCCGAGACTTGACGGGGCGGAAGATGCACACGGCCGAGCCGGTCGGCGGGGTCGTTTTGGTATCCCTCATATAACTATGAGACATGGCGTACTGATAATTAGGCGGCATAAACCTAACGAGCACGCCACAAGGCGAGCTTCATATAAAGCTTTCGTTTTAAGTTTGCTAACTTTAATCGCATCTTATAAGTCAAGCTTTTATGAGCTCTCGCCTTTTTATTCATCGCAACTAACTGTTTATGACCTCTTTTTTCTTTTGAACTCCACGACCTTTTGCCTATGTAGGTAGTCATCATTCTCTTTCTCAGATCATTTAACTGCAAGAGAAAAGCCGTCAGTTTAATATCTGCATGATTCTTTGCGGCTATAGCAATATTACCTGGGTGGTCATAGCTGTAGTAGCTAGAGGATTGCACTGAATCTAGCTCTGCATTTATTGCTGTAATTTCGCGTTCAATCAATGATATGCGTATTGCAATTTCGCCTTCAAGCATATGAAGTTTTGCATCATCCAAATCTTGAGCGATTTTTTTGTCCAATGGGCGTATCTTCACGTTGGGAACAATATCATCATGAATGTCGTCTTTGATGTTCCAAAGGTAGAGATTTTCTGCCGCTTCTACTCGATATTTGTGCTCGATCTCTACGAGCAATGGTAGTATTTTTAAGCAGAGCGCTTTTGCTTCTTTATTTTCAGCTCGATCTGCTTCTTTTCGTTTAAGGTAGTCACCAATGAAGCTTTGCCAAATGCCGCCTCCAAGGGCGCCTGACACTACACTCGTACCAACCGTGAAGAGTGAATCGAGGTCCAGACCGATGGGCATTCAAAATCCATTTTTCAATGGGTATCAGCATCAAGCTTGTTATGCAGAATTTCGAGTAGGGTAGGGAGTCAGAAAATAGTGCTTTCTCAATTCTATCTAGCGGAGGACCGGGATCGCGCGTTACCCGCAGGGGGCGGCCCCCCGGAGGGACCCAAGCGTTGCTGATATGCAACATCACTGTGACATATATGTTTGTCAACTCATTCTTGTAGAACAATCTTCCTTTCTTCTGCTTTCGCACAAGTATTCGGTCGTCCATGCAAGTCTAGTCTTCATCGTCTCATGTCGCATCGCACATCGCCTCAAGTGTTGCGCAATAGAGGCATGGCATAGGGTGCGTGCATGGTAAGGGTGCGTTAAGCATGGGCCGTGCATCATCCGTCGTCGTCCATCATATCCGTTGCATCCGTCGATGCCTCGAAGTATTGTCTCTTCATCGCTCTTCGCTCTCACAGTCTTCGAGAGATCAGTTCGGTCTAGAGCTTTTACCTTCAGAGGTTTCGTCTCATGCTTCGCGCGCTTGCCCGTGACGCCTTCGAACTCGTGTGCCTTGCGTCCTTCGCTCTCGGCGTTGCGTGCGTCTCGTATGCCTTCACGCATCCATGATCTTAGTTTGATCTTCTTCCTTCATCAGCACACATGACAAAGCCCGACCGATAAGGCCGGGCTTTTTCTATGGAGCAAGCCGTAGGTCAGGGGCTCAGTCGAAGGCCGCCGTGCCATCGCTCATGACCCGAGGCACGTCAGCCCCGGCCGAGAAGAGGCGAAGGCCCGGCTTCCCCCTGACGGTCAGCTTCACGGTCGCGGTCTGAAGCAAGCCGGACTCGGTGAGCGACACGATCGTCTCGTCGAGGTCGGCCGCCGAGGGCCGAGGTCGCGGCAACGCACGGCGAAGGTCCGTCTTCACGAGACCCGCCTTCCCCGCCTTCCCCACGAGGGCGACGATACGCTCGGGCAACGGCAACCCCGCGGCGACCTTCTTCGGCTTCACCTTTCTCGGGGCGACGACCGAGACCCGGCTTTCCCGCGCCAGGATCGGATTGCGCCGCATGACGACCGCCATCACGTCGGCATGGAACGTGCGCCACAACGCCGCGCGAGCGCCCCCGAGATCGAGGCCCTTGTCGAAGTGCCGTTGCATGATCGCCGAGAGCAGGCGGGACGCCTCGGCCTCGACGGACCTATTCGCTCGCATCGGCTCGGCCTCACGAGACCCCACGATCTCGGCGAGGCGGTGCATGTGAGGCGACACCGCACGAAGGAACTGATCGAGCGGCACGTCGGCAGGGGGCTCGAAGAGCCTGCTCGTCGGCACGGTAGCGAAGATCCGCACGACGGCGCCGTTCCTGACCGGGAAGATCAGCCTCTTCCCCCTGAGCGCCTTCACGATCGCGGGCCTGTCCTCGGGTGCGATCCACGGGAGGCACTGTTCCTCGAATTGCCACAACGGAACGCCGTCCGTCGGTGCGCTCGCCATGAACGACGACACGGCAGATTGAAGCGCCTCCCATCGCAGACCTAGGCGACGGACTTCCGGCATGATCGGCATTCTCAGGGGTCCTTCGGTTGAGTCGTCTCCATATAGGAAAAGGGGGTTAAAAGAGCCATCCCTTATCCCCTATATGTTTCCCCCCCTTATATCTTCTTATACATACTGCACTCTGACCTCATAGGTCGTTTTTCTTTCCTGAACGATTTCAATGGGGTGTTAGTTCGGAGGGTTCGCCGTGTGGATAAGTCTGACCCGCGAACCAAGCCCCCACCCCGACGATACCACACCGCCGACGGTATCTGTCTCGATTGCGTAGACGGTCCGTTCATAACGGTTGACCTGATCCGTTGTTTCCGTCATATCCAACGGACCGGCCCACGGGCCGCCCACCCCGACGACGAGGCGCAACGTGAACGCCCTGCCTACCAGCCCGGCCGAGCAATCGGTCGGCCCCTATCCGCTTGCGCCCGGCGCAAAAGAGCGGGGCGGGGCTTCAGCGGCCTCGGCCGCCATGATCTCGGGTCGCGCGGCGACCCTTCGCGCGAGGGTGATCGTCGCCCTCGCGATGGCGGGCAACATGACCGCCGACGAGACGGCCGCCCTCTTGGGGGAATCGGTGCTCTCGGTGCGCCCCCGCTTCACGGAACTCTTCGCCCTCGGCGAGATCGAGAAGACTGCCGAGCGCCGCCCCAACACGAGCGGCCACGATGCGACCGTGTGGAAGCTGACCCCCACCGCAACCCGGAAGTTCGCGTGATGCTCGACTGCCCCGCCCCCACGCGCCCCGCGATCCGCGACTTCGCCAGCCCGCCCCCCGAGCCCGCTCCCCGGCTTGCTCCCCCGGCCCCCCAACCCCCCGCGATCACGGCGCCCGAGCCGCGCTTCGCGATCATCCGTGGTCGCATCCTTGGCGAGGCGAACCCCGAGACGATGGGGCCGGCGTGGATCGTCCGCATCGACCGCGAGGCCCCGAAGTCGCTGATCGGCTTCCTGCTCAATGAGCACGGCGAGCCCGACGTGATCCGGGTCAGCCTCTATGACCGCTCGCCGAACGTGTTCGGTCAGCATCGCGAGCCCGGCCGCTTCGAGAAGCGCCGCGAGATCGCCCGGTTCGACAGCTTCGAGCAGGCCCGCTTCGCCCTCGTCGCCGGTCGCGCCGGATGGGACTCGGCGAGCCTCCACCGCCTCGAAGAACTGAAGGTTCTCGTCGAGGACCGGAAGAAGGTGCTGACGGCCGAGCGGGCTCGCCTGATCGAGGCCGTGAACCGCGCCCTCGGGCCGATGACGAAAGACCTGAACGACGCCCTCGCCAGCGCGAAGGCCGAAGCCGAGCGCGTCGTGAATCGTCGCAACGCCCTGATGCGGGCCGCGATCGAGCCCCGCGGGAGCATGGCCGCATGACCGAGAACGACAACCTCTCGGGCGACGAGATCGCCTTGATCCGCGCGGCCCTCGGCCTCGATACGAAGACCACGGCGCACCGCAATCGCACCGCCTGGAACTCGGGACGGCCAACCTTCCCGGTCGCGATGCGCCTCGCAAGGCTCGGCCTGCTCGTCGAGGATCACGCCGCGAACTATGGCCGAATGGTCGTCTTCCGCGTGACCGAGGCCGGCATGAATGCCGTCGGTATCGTCCGCCCGAAGAAGGCCCTGCTCGCCCTCGTGCCGAGGGTGTGCGCCCCGCTCCCGCTCGCCGCCTAGTAAGGCGACAGCAACGCCCGTCTATGGGCGACTTAAATAACCTCCCCGTCTACGGCCTTTGATCTCATACCGGACAGGCCGAGGGGCGGCGCCCTTCAACAATACAGCGAAACAAAACCCGCCGTGAGCGGGATCGGGGAAGCTATGTCCGAAGTCTCGAAGCTCGAAGAGCAAAACGTCGTCCTGATCGACGCCCTTCAGGGGATCATGGAAATCTCGGCTGACGCCCTGAGCGTAGACGAGAACTCGGTTCACGCTACGGCCGCCGACGCCCTTGCCGACCTCGCTTCGGGCGACCTGAGCGCCGTGCGTGCCGCCGGCAACGTTCTGATGCGGCACGCCCACGACCGGAGTTCCGAGGCCGGATGGTGGATCGACCCCGAGACGGGGACCGACCTGAGCGAGTCTAGCGCCTTCCCGTACATCGTCGCCTCGAAGCTCATGCTGATCGTGAGCGAGATCGCCGAAGGCATGGAAGGCCACCGCAAGGGACTGATGGACGACAAGCTGCCCCATCGCCCGATGCTCGAAGTCGAACTCGCCGACGCCGTGCTTCGGATCGGTGATCTCGCCGGCAAGCTGAAGCTCGATCTCGGCGGCGCCATTGCCGAGAAGAGCGCCTTCAACGTGACCCTGGCGGATCATCAGCCCGGCGCCCGTCAGGCGCACGGCGGCAAGAAGTATTGAGGGCCGGGCCGTGAAGCTCTCGGACCTCCCCCGCGTCGGTGAACTGAAGAAGTCGCGAGACTATCTTCGCGACCTTCACATGAACGCCAGGGCAAAGCCGATCCTCGTCTTGAACGGCTTCGATCTTCGTCCCGATCTCGTCGCCGCCCTGAAGCCCGCCCTGATCGACGTGATCGGCGTGGCGATTGAGGCGATCGACCGCGACCTCGCCGGCCTCGGCGTCGAGGTCTGACCCCTTCCCCCCTCCACCACACGAAGAAAGCCCGCCCCATGTCGAAGAAGAACGCCGCCGCCATGAACGACGGCCTCTATTACATCAGCCGCCGCAATATCAGCCCGTCCCACGGGTCGAGCCTGAAGAAGCTGATGCGCGGCGCCCGCATCGCCGCCGGTCTGCGCCCGCTGAAGATGCCGCGCCGTCAGTTCCTCCCGGCCGCCTTCTACATCGACGCCAACCTCGGCCGCGTCCTCGTGCTGAAGGCGTTCGACCTCCACCCGACCAAGGGCTTCCGCTCGGTCCCCGACGCTCCGCTTCAGTTCCGCGCCGCCTGATCCGCCCTCGCACGAGCAGGAACCCGCACCCATGAGCGCCACGGACACCGCCCCGGCCCCCGTCGTCGATGCGAGCAGCGTCGCCGCCGATCAGTTGAAGGCTTTCATTGAACGGATCGAACGCCTTCACGAAGAGATCGCCGGGCTGAAGGCCGACATGAAAGACGTTTACGCCGAGGCCAAAGGCACCGGCTTCGACGTGAAGGCTCTTCGCAAGATCATCGCCCTGCGCCTGAAGGATCACGCCGAGCGCCAGGAAGAGGAAGCGATCCTTGAACTCTACATGCAAGCCCTCGGGATGGTCTGAGAGCACGAAAGCAACTTCGAACCGGGCCGACCCTCCAATGATCCTCGTCGTTCTATTCTGTTCCGCCCTGACCGGCGAGTGCCAGGAAGACCGCTTCCCCCTTCCGGGGGAAGTCACCCCGACCCAATGCTTCGCGAAGGCTGAAGCCGCCATCGCCAAGCGGGCCGAGCTTCACGAGGGCGAGACGGTCGCCCGGTTCGGGTGCGCCCGGTCCCGCCGCCTCAAAGCCGAGGCGCGCCCGTGAGCCGGCGAGACCGTATCCGCGAGAAGATCGCGGCCCGCACGGTCGAAGTCCCCGGCCTGCTCGATACGCCCTGTCACGTTTGGACGGGGCCGACCTCGGGCGAGACGGGTCGGGGCTCGGGGTATCCCCGAATGAGCCTCGACGGTGGAACGGTCGCCGTCCACATCACGGCATGGGTCAATGAAAACGGGCTCGTGCCGCCTCGTAAACAGATAGATCACAAGTGCCGAAACCGGCTTTGTGTTCGTGAGGATCATCTAGAGATGGTCACTCACAAAGAAAATCAGAAGCGCCGAGACAGTAGTCGCGCCGCTCTGATCTGCGAATACACTTCCCACGAAGAAACGAGGATTGCAGCATGAAACAGGGCCTCTTGATCGCTGCCGCGGTGATCGCCCTTCCGATCGCCGTCGCGGCGTATTCGACCTTCTCGTCGATCGTGTCGGCCCCGAGCCGGGTCATCAATAAGACCCTTCAGACCGAAAATATCGTTCAGTCTTACGAATGGTTCCACGACGTAAACGCGCAATTCAACGTGCGCGCTGCTCAGGTCGCCGGGCACAAGACGCTCGCCGATGCTGAGAAAGACGCTTCCGAGCGCGTGCGTCTTCGGATCGAACTCTCGTCGCTTCGCGCCTCGTGCCTCGATCTCGCGAACCGCTTCAACGCCAACTCGGCGAAGGTCAATAAGTCGATCTTCAAGCACGGCGACGTGCCCGAGACCCTGAACCCCGCCTCGTGCCAGTGAGCCCCGCCATGAAGCGCGCCCTGACCCTCGCCGTCCTCGCTCTCGCCCTGACCGCCTGCAACGTGCCGGCGTCGCCCGCCCCGACCGTGAAGAACGCTCAGGCGAAGAAGGCGGCCGAAGCCGCGAACTCGATCACGTTCGTCGAGAACGCCGAGATCGACAATATCAAGCGCCGGATCGAGCAGACCTCCCGCCCCGGCGCCATGGGCTTCGTGATCCTGCTCAACCAGTCCGGTCAGCCCGTCATGTATGAGGGCGTCAAGGGCAAGATCACTTCCGGCTCGAAGCGCCTGACCGACCCGACCTCGATCGTGCGGAAGGTTCAGCCCGGCAACGCCGCCGACACGTACCTCGCGACCCCGGCCCCGTCCGACGAGGGCACGTTCGGCTCGTCGGGCGAATATGTCTTCTACTGGAATCAGAACGACGAATATCGCCAGTGGAACGGATCGTATCTCTACAGCGACAAGCCGTTTCGTCTTCGCGTCGAGCCCCTGGTCGTCAACGTCAACTGACCGGCTTGCCCCGATAGTCTTCACCCGAGGCGGCTGAAGCCCCTCAAACCTTCGAGAAAATCATGAGCACGAATTGCACCGCGGGCCGCGCGCCCGTGAACGGCGGAGCCTTGCCCGGCCCGATCCTCGCCCGCCTCGTCGAAGAGCTTTTCGAGCGGGTCGACTTCAGTAAGGACTCGATCGACGGCCTTCGCGAGACGGTGCGCGATCAGCACGTCGCGCTCGACGCCTGCCGTCGCGAACGCAACAGCCTCGAAGCGACCCTGATCTCGGTCGCCCGACAGCGCGACGCCGCCATTCACGTCGCCGAGGTCAACGCCCGCTCGGGCGGCATGTACGCCGCCGAGGCCCAGCGGGGCGAGCGTCACCTTCGCATCGCCGAGGCGGCGATCGTTGACCTCTCGAAGGCGATCGGGCGGGCCTACCTTTGCGCGACCGGCCTCGGCTCGATCCACGACGTTTCGACCGTGCTCGGCCCCTACGTCCCCGAGGGCGTTGCGCTCGCCAGGGCGACCGACAGCGAGACCCTGAAGGACGCCCTCGCCGCGGTCGTGCTGATCGCTCAGGACGCCCCGCACGGGATCGCCGACGGTCACTTCGAGCGGATCATCACGGTCGCCGAGAAGCATCTTCCCCGCGACGATGCCGACGAGGCGCCCGCCCCCTCGTCGCTCCCGCCGGGCTTCGTCGAGATCGACCCGGCCTCGCTCCCGCCCGAGGTCCGCGAGGCCGTGATCGCCAGGGCCGGCCCCGACGCCCGGTTCTATGAGGTCGACGCGAGCGAGGTCCCCGGCGACGTGTTTCGGGCGATCTATGGGATCGGCCGCCAGCCCGAGCCCGAGATCGACCCGACCCCCGAGGTCGAGCCCGAGCCCTTCTTCACGGAAGAAGAGAACTTCATCCTCGAAGCGGCCGAGCAGCAAGGGTTTCACTGCGTCGACCATGCCGGGCTCTATACCGCCTCGGCGGCGACGGTCATCCGCATGGTGCGTGCCGCTCGCGAGCAGGGCCGCCGGGACGTGACGGCGGGCGTTCAGGCTCTCACGCGCGCCCGTAACACCCTGAGCCAAGCGCGGGGCGAGAGCCCGACTGACGTGCTGAGTCCGGCCCGTGACCGCGCGATCGGCCTGACGATCGAGGCGATCGACGCCGCGGTCGAAGGGCTGATGAAGTGAAGCGCCTGGCGCTCATGGCGTTCGCCGTGGCGGCTTTTGCCGCCCCGGCCCTCGCCGACGGGAGCGAGGGCGTTCACGCCCTCGTCGATCACTACGCCGCCAAGCACGGCGTTCCCGGCCGCATCGCTCACGGCGTCGTCAGGGTCGAGTCGGGATACCGCTGCAACGCCCGCAACCGGAGCGGCGCCGCGGGGCTCGGTCAGCTTATGCCCCGCACCGCTCGCGCCCTCGGGGTCCGCAATCCCCTCGACTGCCGTCAGAACCTCGACGGGGCGATGCGCTACCTTCGCGAGGCCCTGAGCCGGGGCGGCGCCGGGTGCGCGGGGATCAGCCTTTACAACCGCGGGACCTACGCCCGCCCGGTTTGCACGGCCTACGGCCGCAAGGTTCTCGGGGGGCATTCATGACCGGATTTCACACCTTCGAGATCATCCGCCCGATCATGAGCAACGGCCGCCCGCCGATGCCGATCGTTCCGATCGAGCGCGTGCGCCCCTCGCCCCCGCCCCGGATCGAAAAGCGCGGGCTCGGCCCGGCGATCCCGCTCCCGCCCGAGCCGGCCTTCGTCGAGCCCCCCGCCCCGGCGCCCCTGAACCTCGCCCCGGTTCTCGCGACCGGCCTCCCGTCCAACGGCGCGAACGCCCCGATCGCGCCCGTGATCCGCGCCGTCTGTCATGGGACGGGGATGCACGTTGCAGCCATGAAGAGCGAGCGCCGCACGGCGCCGATCGTGAAGTCCCGGCAAATCGCCTTCTACGTCAGCCGCCGCTTCACCGGCCGCTCGCTCCCGCAAATCGGCAAGGCGTTCGGCGACCGGGATCACACGACCGTCTTGCACGGCTGCAAGCGCGTCGAGGCCGTCGTGAGGAAGTACGGGCGCCCGGCCGAGGATACCGTCGAGGCGTGGA
Organism: Methylobacterium adhaesivum; assembly: GCF_022179065.1. Taxonomy (GTDB): domain Bacteria; phylum Pseudomonadota; class Alphaproteobacteria; order Rhizobiales; family Beijerinckiaceae; genus Methylobacterium; species Methylobacterium adhaesivum. The sequence continues at coordinate 46,891 of NZ_BPQD01000016.1, read as the reverse complement.
TCGCCCACCTTTGGAAGCTCGAATGGCCGAAGGGGACGGCATGACCCGCCCGAGCGTCGAGGCATGGGCCGAGTCGATCAACGCCGCTTGCGCGATGTTTGCCGAGGCCGGCGTCGAGACCATCCCCCTCCCACCCCTGGACTGAGCCCCATGCGCCGCCCCCCTTTCGCCGTCGGCGATCTCGTCGAACTGAAGTCGGGCTCGCCCGATATGACCGTGACCGCCGTCACGGATGAATCCGTGTGCGTCGCATGGTGCGGGACCGACGACACCGGGACGCTTCATCAGACCGAGCTTCCGATTGGCGCCCTTCAGAAGTGCGAGCCCGTCACCCCGGAAAGCACGGGCCGCCCTCGCACGCCTCCGGTAAGCGGCGGCTTCGGCGGTCGCGGTACGAACCGGCTCGGCTTCGACCTCGATGACGATATTCCCTTTTAATCCATCCGTCATATCCGTTGACAGGGCCGACTTAATCACCCATGTCAACGGAAGAGCGAACGGACGCCGAGGGACAGAGCCATGACCGAGACGAAGAAGCTTCACGGGATCAAAGAACTCGCCGTCGGTCGTTCCGACACCTTCCGACTCTCGCTTGACGACCTCCACGTCAGAGCGGGATGGAACGCCCGCGAGTATGACTTCGACCCGGCCGACGAAGACGACCTCGCCCTCGCGCGCTCAATCGCCGAGAACGGCGTGCGCGAGACGATGACGGCCATCTTCGAGGACGGGAAGGTCTACGTCACGAACGGGCACCGCCGCCGCGGGGCCGCGCTATACGCCCGCGACGTGCTCGGTGCCGAGATCAAGAGCGTCCCGGTTCAGACCGAGGCCCGCTATTCGAGCGAGGCCGATCACGTCCTGAGCCAAATCGTCAGGAACGCGGGCAAGCCGCTCTCGCCCTTCGAGAAGGGGAAGGTCTTCAAGCGCCTGATCGACCTCGGGTGGAGCGAGGACGAGATCGGGACGAAGACCGGCATGACGAAGAACCGGGTCGTTCAGCTTCTCACGGTTCAGGCGGCGCCCGAGGGCGTGAAGGCTCTCGTGCGTGACGGCTCGGTTTCGACCGACCTCGCGCTGAAGGCGGTCAGGGCCGCGGACGGCAACGGCGAGGCCGCGGTCGCAAACCTGACCGAGGCCGTCGAGACGGCGAAGGCGGCCGGCAAGACGAAGGCGACCGCGAAGCATCTCGACGGCGGCCCCTCGAAGATGACGCTGAAGAAGGCCGTGAAAGAAGCTTTCGGCGTCGCCGACGTGAGCGAGCGCGACGAGGAGTCGGTGACGATCAGCATCCCGCGGGCCTACTATGACCGCCTTCGCGAAGCGGCGGGGCTCTAACCGCGGCTTGGGTCTTGATCCTCTATATCTCGGCGTATGGCAGCGACGGCGGCAACGCCCTCGCGACGGCGCAGTTCGCGACCCTCGATCTATGCGAGGCGGCGGCGCGCGAGGCGGCCGGGTTTCCGACTCGCTATACGAACCGGGTCCATCATCGGTGCGTCCGCGCCAATTAGAGAGGCGCCAGGGCCGACGAGCGCCTAACCCCCACGATCACACGCAAAGGGCGCTCACGGGCGCCCTGAACGTTTCTGAAGGCCCAATGAGAAGCGTCGGCCGAGTTCCCCCGGCCGACGCATTCAAATCAGTTCACGTTCAGTTTGTTGCGATTAAGGTGGATCGCGTTCCAATTTTCAAACTGTTTAACGGTCTGAAAAAGAACCATGGCGCACAAGCCAAGGTCGGAAGGCGAGAGCATAAGGCACTCGCCTTCCAGTGCCGCGCCCGCTAGTTGCTCGGCCAGAGCAAGGGCGTGTTCGAAACCGTGAATGTCTTCGAAGTCTTGGTTCTGCATTTGAAGCCTACATGATGAGACAGATTGACGACAGGTATTCGACCCGCCGAAATCGTCGCAATCACAAGGTTTCCGCAGAACAACTTCAGGAAACGGTCGATCGTCGTCTTCCATGAAGACATGCGGTCTTCAGTGGAGCCGCGACGATTCAAGAGCCGGCCCGCGTAGCGAACTTCCATCGCATCACGTCGAGACTCGTGCAAACGCTGCTCATTGAGTGAGGAATCTCGAATTTGCTTGACGCGCTGAATAGCACGCTCACGCAAAATTTCTCCGCGCTGAATCCAAGCCTTCCAGCCGAAGAAGTCGCATTGATAATTGTTGACGAAATATTCCCACGAACCATAGGTAAGCGAATGCCAAATGGTCGCGAACGGCCCTCGCTCGTATTCTGCAAAGCTGACCGTCATCACAACGTCTCGGCCCCCGGTTCGGATCGACACATGGAACCGGGCGAATGAAACGTCAAGCCCCCCGCCGACGGAGGTCCGTCGCTTTGACGACGGATGCGATCCTAGAGCTTCCCTAGCGCCCGCTCGAAGTGACCGCTGAACCGGGCCGAGACGACGCCCTTGACCGCCCCGAACATATCCCACTCTTGTTTGATATCGACCGCCTCGCCGCGAAGGATTCCGAGAACCTGGAGGGGAGTCCGCTTCTTCGACTTGCGGCGCACGATCAGGACTTGATTGCCGCTCTTCGAGAGAATGTTGAACGTCTTCCGCTTCTGACCGCCGACGCGCTTCAACTTCCGGCTGACGGCCGTGTGCGTCGGGTACTCGCCGATCCCGCCGTAAGGCATAATCATCAGGCCGCCCGACGACAGCCGACCGCGGGAGTCCCGGCTCTTGCTGATCGTCAACGCCCGCTCGGGGGGCTTCGGCTTCCCGGCGCCGATAACGTGGCGCTCCATGTATTTATCGACCGACCCGACGCGCGCGGACATCGACCCGGCTGACGCCGACTTGAGCCTGACGCCCTTCGGCACCCACCCGTTGCGAAGGTGGAAGACGCCAGGGACCTGACCCTTCAGCGCCAGTTGCGAGTCCTGCGCCGTGAAGGTCAGGGCCTTCGCGGCGGCCGTCTTCGCCTTGCCCTTGACCACAGCGAGCCGGGCGAGGTCTTTCGCGTCGAGGCGGACTTGAAGCTGAACGCTCATCAGGCGGCCGGGAGTCGGGCGCGAACCTCGGCCTCGACGAGATCGGCGAGAGCTTCGGGCGTATCAGCCCGCGGGTTCATGACCTCGAAGCCGAGGGCTTCAAGCCGGGCGTGCCGATCCTTCTGTTCCTTCGAGCGCGAGCCCTTCTTCGCCTTCAACTCGATCGAGAGCAGGCGACCGCCGACGATGTATACCCGAACGTCAGTTTCTCCCGCCATCAGGCCGGTCGCCTTCGCCGTCTGGCGCTCGGCCTGCGATCTCTTCGCGGCGGCCATGTCACCGGCACAAGTAAGAGGGCACCCTTCGGCTTCCATCTTGTGAAGCCGGGCCACAACCTCGGCCTGAAAGCGCCACTCGGGCACGCGATTGACGACACGGGTTTTCATGCATCCGGCATACCGGCACCCTCGATCGGGTGCCGGCTCGATTGGGTCGCTTCAGCCGAGACGGAGCATCGCCTGTTCCTGACCGAGATAGACGTACCGAGCAGCGAGCGGGCCGCCCCTCGGGTTTTGCGTCATCTGAATCTTCACGTCCCCCGACTCGTCGAGCATCTTCATAATGTCTTCGAAGACGCGGGGCGCGAACTTCCCATTGATCCGCTTCGTCAGGGCCGTGCGGCTCAGGCCGACCGAGCCGGCGTCGGCGACGAAACGCTTCACTTCCTGATATTGCCGCTGGAAGTCGGAGTCCGCGAGGCGGGTCCGCATCTCGTCCATCGCGGACTCGGCCGAGATGCGCGCGACCTCGAAGCCCCAATCGAGCATTTCGGGGGTCAGGAACGGGGCATCGGGGTCAACGCCGACGGCGAGGATACAGGCGAGCTTCTGAGCGTTCTCGGCGATACGGCCATAGATCGACGAGAACTCGGGCGGGCCGAGGTCGCTTTCGTCCTCGATCTCGGCGATGCGGGTGAAGATCATCTTCTTCGTCGCTGGGGCGAAGCCGATCGCCAGGGTGGCGACTTCCGTCGAGCCGTCGTTCGTCATGCCCGACAGGTTGCCGCCGCGCTGCTCCATGATCTTGTGAAACGTGTCGATGATCGAGCGCGGAATGTCCTCGATCTCGCGCTTCGGCTCAGAAGTCCGCGGGCGCGGGCCGTCAACGGTCATGATGATATTGCGGCCGAGGAAGCCGTCGGTCACGAGCTTCGATCCGACGCTCGCCCAAAAGTCTTCCGGCGTCGAGGTCGCATAGATGCAAAGGTTCGGCGCGTACTGAACCTGACCCTTCTCGCCGGCATAATCGGCGCCACGGAACACGCCCGCCGAAGACCCGTAGTATTCGAGCATGAAGTCGCGGATCATCATGACGTGAGGCCCTGACCGACGGTCAGAGATGTCGCGCATCATTCCCGCATATTCGTCGAGCATGTAGAGGGTCGCGGGCTGTTGCTCCATTTGCTTGCGGAGCGCCGAGCCCGACATGATCTTCGAGCCGCCGACGTGTTTCCCCATACCGTGGCGCTCGAAGAGGTAGTTCAGGCACTTGCGGGCGTGATCCTTGCCGTAGGTCGAGCCCGCGAGATTGATGATATAAACGTTCGTGCGAAGGTTCGTCGGCGTCTTGTAGTGCCGGCCCGACATCGTGCCGATCGCCGCGAGGGCGGCGCCGAGCGCCAGGACGCGCGAGGGCTTCGGCGCGCTTTCCGTGATCCAATCGACCATTTGACCGACGAGGCCGGGCGCGTGCGAAAGCTCTTCGAGCCGACGGTAGCGTTCGAGCTTCCGATCGACCGTCGCGCTCGGGATCGCGGCCTCGGGCTCATAGGGAAGGCCCGCCAGTGCCGCGGCGATGTTGCCGAGCGGGACGGCCGGGGTCGGACGTGGGGGCGAGACGGCCTCGGGCGCGGGCTCAGAAGCCGCCAGAACGGCCGCGGGCACGACGGGCGCGGGAAGTGCCGCGGCGGCGGCTCGGGCTGCCTTGGCGCGCTCGCTAGGCGACGAGGGGCCGGCAACGATGTCGATGATCCCGCCGAAGTCATAGCCGATCCACTCGCCGAGCCACTTCGCGGCCGTGTCGAGGTCGTCGCCGAGGTCGCACGCCGCCATCACGACGTTGAGGGGTGTGTAGGTCTTATCCCCGTCGCCGAAGTCTTTGATCCCCCGCGGGTCGAAGCTCAGGTTAAGCGCCCGCTTCTGAGGCGAGTTGCCCTTGCTGGACGGGCGCCAGTGCGGGACCGCGCGCCAGCCGCCGCCCGACTGACGGATCGAGCGATAGAGGTTAAGCTTCGGAACCCATGCGTCGAGGTTCGCCAGGGCGTCTTCGTTCAGGCGGCGGAAGAAGTCGGTCGATTGCGAGACGGATTCCTTGATCTCGCCGCCGAACTCGAAGGTTGCCTCGGGGGCGTACCCGAGCGGCTTCAGGGCCTCGGCGATCAGGTCGGCCACGTTGTCGGGGACCTCGGGAAGCTCGGCGAGCGGCGTGTCGAGCAAGGTGCGCTCGGTCATCCACACGTAGGGGCGGCCCGTCCGCGGATGGATCGAGGGCGGGAGCACAGATTGCTTGCCGTCCGATAGGAGATCGACGGCGCCCACCTTGTCGATCTTGAAGGCGCGCGACCTGATCTTCGCCGTATTGCCGCGGAACGCCAGGGTCAGGCCCTTGGCGCCCTTCTTCGCGACGAAGGTCGGCGGAAGGGCGGCCATGACGTGGCCGACAGCTTCTTCAAGGTCGATATCGACGAGCACGAGACCGTTGCCGCACGCGACGCCAACGCCCGCGTTCGGCCATGCTGTCCACGTCTTAACCTGGAATGCGGGAGGCAGGACTCCGCAGAACTTCGACCAACCACGCATCATGCGCCACTCGCCGCCGATGAAGGCGCCGGGGGCCTTGTCGCCGGGCGCGATCGGCAGGGCGGAATAACCGCGTGCGATCAGCGCCGGGCCGGCTTCGGCGAAGGGGGAGAGATCAGAAGGGTGCGGCATGTGACAACAACCGGGAGCGCATGTTTTCGCCGAAGGCGTTCAGGACGATCTTGAGGAAGTGAATCCACTCTTCCTCGGTCAGGTCGGCAAGGTTGAACTTGTCGATCGACTCCAAGTAGGCGCCGGCCTCTTGACCGGCCTCATGAAGCGAGAAGGCTTCATACTGTGAAAGGTGCTTCCGCGGCATGTGAAAGACCGTCTTTCCGAGTGTGAGGCAGTCGGGTTCGTCGCAAAGCCAAGCAACGGGTTTGCCTTGTCTTGGGGCGTAACCGAAGCCGACCGCCGCGCGCCGGCAAACGGCGCAGCACACGGGCTCGACATCGAACTTGTGGATCAGCATGGCGGCCTTAATTCGCGCGATCGAGGCGGCGCTTCAGGTCGCGCACGGTATTGAGGGCCGAGCGGTAGTCGCCGGGGGTGCCGCCGAAGGCGAACCGGAAGGGCTCGGGCGCCTTCACGAAGACGAAGGGGTGCTTCCCGCCGAAGCCGACCTCGAAGTCGAGGCCGCGTTCGGTCAGGAACGCGCTCACGGCGATGAAGGTATCGTTTCGGCGCAGGCGGGAAAGGAACGTCGGCTTGCTCACGCCGCGACCCCCATCTCGCGCGCGGCGAGCTTGCGACCGCAGACCTCCCAATACCGGCCCGAGGCGCGGATTCGGACCTCGGCCGTCTCGCGAAGCTCGCCGACCCGATCGAGGGTCGCGTCGATCGTCGGCGGGGTCGGCTCGGCGCCGCCGTGATCGCGCCAGAACTTCGCGAACCGATCACGGGCGAACCCGTCATGCTCGGGGCAAATCCATTCCTTGTGAACGACGAGGCCGCAAAGGTACTCGACGCGCACGCTCGGCTTCCCACCCGGCTTGTCGTGCCGGAAGAACGTGCGTTCCGTGACCTCGACGAACTGCGCCGTTGACTTCGAGATGATCGGGACCGCGGCGGCCGTCGCGGTTAGCTTTTCATCGACGTTCCGTTCGAACTCGTGGCCGCAATCGGGGCACTCGCGAAGACCGGCCAAGATCAGCGAGTGGCACGACGGGCATTCCTTCACGGGCGCGTCGCCCTCGCCCTTGCCGGGCTTCTTCACCTCGACGGCATCGACCGGGCCGTGACGGCGCACGTTGCCGGCGAAGTCGAGCACGAGGCAATCGGCCTTCCCGTTGCGGATCGAGGACTCGATGTCGGGGCCAATGCAACGGGTGCCGCGGCCGACCATTTGGACATAGAGCGAGGTTGAAAGGGTCGGCCGTAGCATCGCGAGAAGGTCGATCCTCGGGTCGTTAAAGCCCGTCGTCAGAACGTTGGCGTTCGTCAGAGCTTTGAACTTTCCGGCCTTGAAGTCGCGGATGATCCGGTCGCGCTCGCCCGACGTGAGATCGCCGTGAACCGTCTCGCATGTGAAGCCGCGGCTTCTGATCTCTGCCGCAACGTCGTGTGCGTGCTGAACGCCCGAGCAGAAGCAAAGCCAAGAGCGCCGGTCGTGGCCGTAGCTCACGATTTCATCGACGGCCGCCTTCGTCTTCTCAAGATCATCGACGACAAGCTGAAGTTGCTTCGCGTTGAACTCGCCGCCTGAGCGCGAGACGCCCTTGACGCTGATCGTGCTCGCGGTCGCCTTCGAGATCAGAGGCACGAGATAGCCCATCTCGATCAGGTCGCGGATCGTGATCTCATAGGCGACCGAGTCGAAGAGCTTGTCGTCGCCCTCGTCGAGGCGGCCGGAGTCGAGCCGATACGGCGTCGCCGTCAGGCCGAGGATCAGCATGTTCGGATTGATCGCCTTCAGGGCAGCGATGAACTTGCCGTACATCGTCTTCGCGTCGGGCGGGATCAGGTGAGCTTCATCGACCATCAGCAAATCGACGTGACCGATCTTCGCCGTCTTATTATAGACCGTCTGAATACCGGCGAAGAGGATCTGAGATGACGCCTCGCGACGGCGTAGCGAGGCCGAGAAGATGCCGGCGGGCGCCCAGGGCCACATGCCGATCAGTTCCTTGTAATTCTGCTCGATCAGTTCCTTGACGTGCGTGATCTGGACGATGCGCGTCGTCGGCTCGATGTCGATGAACTGGCGCATCAGCGTCGCCAGGATCAGCGACTTGCCGCCGCCGGTTGGGATCACGAGCAGCGGGTTCGACTCGGGGTTCGCGGCCCAATAGGCGAAGAGGGACGTGCAAGCCGCTTCTTGATAGGGGCGAAGCGTGAGGGCCATTAATTGAGCCTCCCGTTCCAGCCGCGGAGATGCGGGCGGCCGAGGTCGATCGCGTCCCGCATCGCCGTCGAGTAGGCGAGGAAGGAGTCGCCGGGGATCAGGTCTTCGTCGGCGCCGCGGCCGTGAGCCTCGGGGTCGAAGGGGACCTTCGCGACGAGACCGAGATCGAGCAGCAAGGCCCGAAGCGTCATGCCGTCGATCTCACCGACCGAGACGACATAGGTCGCCAGGGCGGCGATCTCGGCGGCGACCGTCACGGTCGCGCCGAGTGCCGGCGGCGGGGGCGCCAGGGCGCCGGGAGGGCTCTCGGAAAGCGTCAGCATGTCAGGCGGCCTCGAATAAGGGGGCGTTGACGGGGGCGGCGGCGCGCGCCGGGTATCCGGGGAGATCGACGAGGCTCGGGGTCCCGCCGAGCTTGCCGACCTGATTTCCCCACTGACTCCAGCCGGGGCGCGCGTAGCGGGCGAAAAGCTCGACGTAGGGGCCGGCGACGAGGCGTTCGACGCGGCTGTAAATCCCGTGCGGCTTCTCGGAATGCTTGCCGCGGGGCGCCGAAATCCAACGCTGAACGTCGGCGTTCACGCGCTTCGGCTTCCCGCGGGTCATGAGAAGGCATTGCTCGGGGTTGGCGCGGGTCCAATAACCCATGCCGACATGCTGACGATGACCGCGGCCGGTCTTAGTCCAATAGAACCCGACCGTCTTCGGCGTGAACCCCCACGCGCGCCCGACCTTGAAAGCTTCTTCGAGAAGAGGGTCGATCGCCCAAAGTAGAAGAACCGCATCGTCGGCCGCGATGCTTGCGACCGGGAGCGCCTTGATCTCGTCGAGCGTCATGCAATCGTAATGCTGCTCGGGCGAACGGCCTTTGCCCTTCGACGAGCGCGTGACGAACTGCCAAGCCGGGTCGGCCATGATGACGGGGAAGCCGGCGCTCACGACATCGCCTCGAAGGCGTCGGGCGTGCGATCCTCGACGACCTTCACGGCGCGCACGTACTCGCACCGGACGGGGCGAGCCTCGCGGGCGGGCTGATACGCCAGGGCGTGGCAGGCGGCGCAGTAGGGCTTCACGGCGACCGAGACTGGGTTGCCGCACACGAGCAGGCTCAGGCGCTCCCCGGCGACCGGGAAGCGGCATTGATCGAGGCGGGCGTCGAGGAACGGGACCGACATCAGGCGGCCACGTCTTCGAGCACGACAGCCTCGTCGGCGACCCGCGGCTTGCCCGAGCCATCGACCCACGTCGAGCCGTCCTTCAGCTTGTACGTGACCGTCTCGGCGTCTTCGTCGGCGTCGAGCAGTTCGCCGGGCACGAGCGCCGGCAGATAGAGATGTGCGCCGCACCCCTCGCGCTGCTCGTCGGGGGTCAGCGGCTTGACCCACCGGGCGCACGAGATCGTCGCGTTTTCCAGCCGCTCGGCGGTTGCATGAAGACAGGTGCGGCAGTTGACGCGCGGGAAGGCGCCCTCGTGGCAAATGCCCTTGAAGCGACAGAAGCCGCACTTGAAGGCGGTCTTTGCCTTCGGGTTCGTGTGGAGCTTCGCCGGGGGCTCGTGCATCGCGACGATCCGCTCGGCGTTTGCGAGCATACGGATCGCGGCGTCGTGATCCGTCTCGACTCGCTCGCAATAAATCTCGCCCGTGTTCTTATTGCGCAGCATATAAAGACCGCGCTCGAAACCGAGAAGATGAAGGTAGGTGTTAAGCTGAACCCAATGCGAGAAGTATCCTTCGCGAACGGACTGAGCCTTCGCGACGGCCTTATAATACTTGTCGCCCGCCGACTTGCACTCGACGACGTGCCAGGTCTTCGGGGCCTCGGGGAGGCCGAGAACCTTGCCGTCGATCTTGCCGCGGACGAAGCCGAAGACGGCCGAGACGCGGACTTGCTTGCCCGTGAAGGGATCGACGGCCTCGACCTCGCAACCGATCATGCGGAGCGAGTTCAAAAGGCGCTCTTCCTCGATCTCGCCGGTCTCGAAGGTGATCGCCTTCAGGCCGGTGATGACCTCTTGCGGGGCCGCCCAGCGGAGCGCGTACCAGACGGCGCGGTCGCACTCGTTTCCGAGGTCTGAGATCGAGATGCCGAGCCCTTCCCAGGACCGGGCGCGCGTCGCCGCATAGGCGGCATAGATCGCATCGACCGTGTGAGATTGAGGGGGCGGGATCAGTGCCATCGCGGCAAGCCTCGGGCGTTCGCGCCGACGTAGGCGCGTGAGGGGGAGTCAGGTTTCAAAGGGGGTGCCGGGTTTGACCTCCCGCCCGGCGAAGGCGTCGCTTAGGCGGCGAGCGGGGCGCCGATGATCGCGGCGATCCGCTCGGCGGCGGCGTCGGCCTGAGCGATACTCGCCTCGGAGTCGCCGACTTCGACCGTGCGCGCCTCGATCTCGCGCTTCAGGGTCTCGACCTTCTCACGCTTGCGCGTCGAGAAGGTGCGAAGGCGCTCGACCGTCTTGCCGAAGGTCCCGAGAATTTCGGCAAGCTCGGGCTCGCCCTTGAAGATGTTCATGTGATCGGCTTTCGAAGGGGGGTGCGGGGGCAGGGGAGGCCGGGGCTCATGACCCCGGCCGAGGAAAGGTCAGGCCGGCTTCTTCCAGGGCAGGCCGGGGCGGGCGCCAGCGGCGGGGGCGCCGGGGCGGTTCGCGTTCTGAGCGGCCGGGGGCGTCGGGGCCGGCTTGTCCACCGGGGGAGCCGTGTCTTCCTCGAAGTGATACTTCTTCACGATGTTGCGGCTCCGGTCGTCGCCGTTGCTCGCCTTGTAGTTTTCGACGCCGAGGTTCGCCCAAAACGGTTGATAGAGAAGCTGATCGGTATTCGTGACCTGACGCACGCCCGTCGCGCGGCACAGGGCCGAAAGCTGCTCTTGGCCGATCTTCTGAGCGACCGGGTTGTCGTGACGGATATTCAGCCGCTCGAAGACGGTGCGGCCGGTGAACTCGGCGGGGCTGATGACCTCGGCCTTGTAGCTGAGCACGGTGCCCTTGCCCGACTTCGCCGGGGCGACATCGGCCTCGACGATCTGAACCTCGTAGTCGCCGACGGGCATCGGCTCGAAGCCCGAAGACGGGGCAACTTCGTCGGCGTTGAAGTCCATCCCAAGATCGGCCATGGTCTCAATTCTCGCTTTACGGTTGAAGGAAAGGTGAAGAGGGGAGGCCCGCTTACGCGGCGGGTCGGAAGAACTTGTCGAGAGCCTTGAAGCCGTCGCCGCGCTTGTAAGGAAGCTCGGAAGGCATGTTGTAACGGTTCTTCGCGATGAAGCCGGGACGCTCTTCGACGTAGATCACGCGGGTTCCGCCGCCCTCGCCGTGGGTCACGGTCTTATTGAACCCGGCTTCGACCTTCTTCAGGCTGACCCGATAGTTCAGGAAGGCGATCAGGTCCGTCGAAGCCTCGATCAGGTCGGCGGCGCGAGCGTGGAGATTGATCCGGTAGCGCGAATAAGGATCGGTCGTCGGGGAGTCGAACCGCTTGATCTCGGTGTGACCGAGCAGGATCACAGTCATCCCGCGATCCTTCCGAAGGGCGCCGACGCCTTCGAGGACTTCCTTCCAAATGTTCTCGGCCTCGACGTAGCCCTTGCCGAAGCCGGGGTCCTCGATCGAGGCCCAGCCCTTGCGCTTGCACGCCTCGGCCCAAATCGAGGACTCGAGTTCCGAGAGCGAGTCGATCACGAGGGTCTGAAACTCGTGCTCTTCCGTGTAGAGCGCCGAGATCGCCGACATGACCTCTTCGAACGTCTTGACGCCCGACCAACCGTCGAGATCGACGCCCGTCGGGGCTTGCTCGCCGTCGAACTGAATCCACACGGCGCCAGGGAACTCGGCGGCGAGGGAGGTCTTTCCGACGCCCGGAACGCCGTAGAAGAGGGCGATCGGCGAGGACGTGTTTTTGAGCTTCTTCAGGTTGGAAAGGGACAGGGCCACTCGTGAATCCTCTAGTGCTGCGTCTCGCCCGACCCGATCTTCAGGGCTTTCCGCCAAGCGTCCCGGTCGGTCAGCGCGTAGCCGGCGCCGAGGATCGTGCGGATTTCCACAGAGAAGGGGCGGGTTTTCTTGCGGATGCGATGAACGAAAACGTCCATCAGCTTCGGAGCGGGACGATCGTCGATGTCACCGTAAAGAACGGCCATCATTGACGGCTTTGACACGACCTCGGACTTCAAGAGCATCCTGAAGAGCTTGTCTTCGAAGGCAGTAAGCCCCCAATCGCGCGGCGCAGTTACAGCGGGCTCCACGAGAGAAGCGCGAAGCTCTTCATTCTCGGTGCGGAGACGGGCGATAATCGCCCCGGCCTCTTCGCTATTAAAGGTTGCCGCGTGCATCTGTTTACCGCGCAGGACATTTTCGTATGACGAAAGGGCGTTCGACCTTGACCGATGCACACGCCCGACTTAATCGGTTGTTTGGGCCGCCGATCGGTCAGCGCCGTTGACAGCTTGTAACCGCCGCACCCAAGGGAAGTCAACGGATATGACGGATAAAACGGATATTCCCCGGACGGTTCCATGGATAGGGCGACGGAACCCGTTGACAAGTTTCGGATTTAACGGATCGTATAGGGTGACGAAGCGAAAAAGGGGATCGCAGAATGTTGGCGAGCGCGCTTGCGCCAGAGGTAGACGCAATGTCGTCGCTTGATCTGACGCGCGAAAGAATAAGAGAACGCCTCACGAAGACGGGGCTTTCGGCAAACGACGCAAGTAGAAAGGCCGGTCTCGGACTGTCCTACGTAAACGATCTTTTGACCGGAAAGTCTAAGCGTCCCGTTCCCCATCGGCTTGCGCAATTGGCCGAAGTTCTCGACTGCGATGTCGGATATTTACTCGGAACTCTCGATAAAGCTCGGCCGCATTTGAAGCTAGTTCAGAGCGAGCCCGAGGCGACATCATCCTCGACGGCCGACTTCGCGATCCCGATATACAATGCCGGATTCCCTGACGCTGACGGATTCTTCAAGATCGACGAGAACTCGAAGGTCGAGACTGTCTTCACCGCCTCGCGAATGCTTGGCCCCGGCGTCACGTATGGCATTGTCGTCCCCGACGACAGCTATGCGCCGCGGTACTATGCCGGCGAGCAGATATTCGCGCATCCGAATCGCTCGGTTTCCCGCGGCGGCTTTGCGGTTGTACGCATGAAGGATGGTCGCGCCACGATCTGCCGTGTCGTGTCGCTCGGCGAGACGACGGTGATCTCGCGCCTTGCGGACGGTCAAACCCGTGAAATCCCGCGTGCTGAGATTGAAGGTGTGCATCGCGTCGTCGGAAGCGTCGAGAACTTCTGACAAAGTGATCGGATCGAGGGACGCCCCGATCCGTCATATCCGTTGACCCGACGGATATAAGGGTTTACGGTCCGTTGCATTCCAATTGGGAGCGACGGACGTGCAAGCCACACTCACTCAATTCGAAACCTACGGCGGCGCCCTCGTCGATCTGATCGAACCCCGCGTCGAGGACATCAGCTTCGACGATATCGCGATCTCGCTCTCGCGCATCGCGCGCTTCAACGGCCATAGCCGGGCGCCGTACACGGTCGCGCAACACTCGTGCATCGTCGCGAACTTCCTGCCCGAAGAGCATCGCGTTCACGGCCTTCTTCACGACGCTCCCGAGTACGCGACCGGCGACCTCACGAGCCCACTGAAGCTCGCCCTGTCCCTGATTTGCCCCGAGTTCCGCGCCGCCTTCAAGCGGATCGAGGGCGCCTTCCGCGTCGCCATCTATCAGGCGGCCGGCATCGCGCTCCCGACCCCCGAGGTCGAGGCTATGGTGCGCCGGGCTGACCTGATCGCGCTCGCGACCGAGCAGCGCGAAATCATGCTTTCGCCGAACGCCTGGAACCTCCCGCTCCCCGCGTCGCCTCGCCGGATCATCCCGGTCGATCAGAAGGCCGCGTTCCTGATGTACGCCGACGCCCTCGCCGACTGCGGAATCCTGCTCGGCGCTCCCCGCGCTCGCGCCGCCTGAACCCTCACGACCGAGCACGAGCCCGACAATGAAGCTCACGATCTCCCGCAAGGCCCTCGCGGACCTCATGGCGAAGGGCGGCTCGGCCGCCGCTAAGAACTCCCCGGTCCCGATCATCGGGCACGCGCGCCTCGTCGCGAAGGCCGGCGTGCTTCGCGTATCGACGACCGACTTCGAGATGCAAGCCGAGGCTTTTGCCGAGGCCGCCGTCGAGGCCGAGGGCGCCGCGACCGTGAGCGCCGAGAAGCTGACCCAAATCGTCGGACGCCTCCCGCCCGACGCTTCGATCTCGCTCTCGCTCGAAGGCGCCGACGTTGTTCTGAAGGCGTCGCCGGGCCGAACCCGCCTGAAGCTCGCGACCCTTCCGCTCGATCTTTGGCCGGCGCTCGACTTCAAGGCCGACGGCGCCGCCGTCTTCGACCTGACCGGCGGCGAACTGACCCGGCTCTTCGCCCGCACGTATGAGTCTGCGAAGGTGAATAACACCGCGACGACGATCGCGTGCGTCTTCCTTCATGCGCGCGACTGGCGCGGGACCCCGAGCCTCGCCGCCGTGGGGACGAACGGCCACATTTGCATCGTGACGGCCGTTGCCCTTCCCGAGGGCGCCGAGGCCATGCCCGTGCGCGGCGGGCAAGCCGGGGTTCTTCTGAGCTTCGAGACCGTCGCCGCCGCCCTGCGCCTCTTCAAGGGCGCCGAGAAGGTCCGCATCCGTGTGACCGATCGCGTGATCGCGCTCGAAGACGGGCACGCCCGTTTGATCTCGAAGCTGATCGACGCGACCTATCCCGATTATCAGCGGATCATCCCGGCCCCCTCGCCGACGCGCGCCATCATGAACCGGGCTCGCGGGCTTTCGGTCGTGACGCTGCTCGAATCCTTCTCGACGAAGGATCAGGGGCACAAGCTGGAATGCGGTGCCGGAACCGACGGCTTGATCGTGGCGGCTTCCGAGGCCGGCGGCGAGGGCTTCGATCAGGTCGATGCGACGATCGAGGGCGAGATCACGCCCTTCGGCGTGTCGTCGCTCTATCTGAAGCTGATGTTGAACGCCTACGGCGTCGAGCGTGTCGCCTTGTCGTTCGGCGAGCGCGGCGCGGCGATCCTCGTGTCGGCTGACGACGAGCCCGACACCCTCGGTGTGCTGATGCCGATGCGCGTCGCTGGCGACCTCGTGCGGAGGCTTTCCGCATGAGCGTCCGCAAGGCGTGGTTCATGTGGCGCCAGGGCTCCCGCGAGCCGCGCCGGTCCGTTGTCTTCGACAGCCTCCCCGGCCCTGACGGTCGGGCCTACGGCGGGCGAATACTCGCCACTCATGAGCTTCCACCGATCACAGTCGAGGCGATCGAGTCGGGTTCCGCGAACCTTTCTGACCTCGCCGCCATCTATCCGCCGCCGATCGACGCTAAAGGGGCCGAGTCGTGAGCCGCCGCCATCCTGAGCCGAAGAAGCTTCGCCCTTCCACGATCACGATCCCCGATCGCGTCGGCCCGCACGTCAAGCTCGTCTTCGCCGAGATGCGCCGGCTCGGTCAGACTTACGATAACGTCGAGGCCGGCTCGGGGGTGAACCGCCCGACGATCAAGGCGTGGCGCCATAAGAACCGCCCGAACCTCGACTCGATCGAAGCCGTGCTCGGCTTCCTCGGCTGGGACTTCGTGCCGGTCCCGCGCTCGAAGGTTCTTCCGGCCGAGGTCGAGAACGAACTTCGGGACGTGGCCGCCCGCCTCGATCTCACGATGCCGCAAACGATTCAGGCCCTCGTCGAGGTCGTCACCGGCATTCACGGACGCTTCGGTTCCGGCCCGCACGCGGCCGAGAGCGCCAGGACGCCCGAGAGGTCCGTCGAGCCCGCGCCGCGCCGTCGTGCCCGGCCCGTCATCCATCCCGATCAGGCGACGTTCTTCGAGGCCGCAAGCCATGCCGTCCACTGAAGCCGTTCTTCCGTTCCCGCCCCGTATCCTCGCGAAGGCCGTCGCCGCTCAGTATTGTGGCCTGACCGAGAAGGGTTTCGACGAATGGGTGAAGACCGGAAAGCTTCCGCGAGCGATGAAAGGGACTCGTCGATGGGATAAGGTCGCCCTCGACATCGCCCTCGATAGACTTTCCGGCGTCGCTGATATTAAGTCTGGACAGGAAGTGAAGGCGAGCGGCCTCGCTTCGTGGGTTGAAAAGCGTAAGGCGGCAAAAAATGAAAGGCGTTAAGCCGATCCGAAAGAAACGGCCGGACGGGTCTGTTTCGATCCTCTATTATCATCGGGCGACGATGCTTCGCCTCCCCGATGATCCCGACTCGCTCGCCTTTAAGATCGCATTCGATAGCGCGACGCGCCAGTTCGAAGAGGCACGGTCGGACGTAAAGACACTTTCATGGCTGATCCGAGCTTATCAAGCGTCGGACGACTGGCGCGGCCTGAGCGACAAGACGAAGGAAAACGAACTCTTCAATCTCAGGGCGGTCGAGGCCGAGTTCGGAACGCTCCCGCTGAAGGACATCGAAGAGCGCGGCGCCCGTGCGGTCTTCCTCGAATGGCGCGACGAACTCGCCGAGCGACATCCGCGGGCGGCCGACGCGAAGCTCGCTCGGCTCGCGAAGGTTCTTTCGTTCGGGCTCGATCGCGAGCACGTCTCGGTCAATCCGCTCGCGACCTTCCGGCGCGTGTATGACGGCGACCGTTCCGACAAGCTTTGGCTCCCCGAGCACGTCGAGGCGTTCAACGCGAAGGCGCACGAGCATCTTCGGGTCGTGCTGACGCTCGCCCTCCACACCGGGCAACGTCAAGGCGACCTTCTGGCCTTGCGCTGGACGGCGTATGACGGCGAGGCGATATCGCTGAAGCAATCGAAGACCGGCGCCGAGGTCTATATCCCATGCACGGCCGCCCTGCGCGAAACCCTCGACGGCCTTCGCAAAGCATCTTCCGAGCTTCCCGAGGGCGCGCCAGGGCGCGACTTCGTGCTCGTGAACTCGGTCGGCAAGCCGTGGGTTCGCACGGCCTTCTCGACGGCGTGGGACCGCGCCTTCGACCTCGCCTTCCCGCGGCTGAAGCCCGGCGAGAAGGGGACGGCGCCGCCCGATCTCCACTTTCACGACCTTCGCGGGACGGCCGTGACGATGCTCGCCGAAGCCGGTTGCACGGTACCCGAGATCGCGTCGATTACAGGTCACACCCTGAGCAGCGTCACGAAGATACTTGAGAGATACTTGAGCAGAACAAAGATGCTCGCGCGTTCTGCTATTGAGAAGCTTGAAAAGAGGATGAAAGTCGCATGAGGCCGACAGACAAAGCCGCTCAGGCCGGTCGTGATATCCTCGCGGCCTTCCGTGACCGCGCCGCGATCGAGACGGCGAACGCCGACCTTTGCGCCTTCATTCTCGCCGCGGCCGAACTCGCCGCGACCGAGCCGGTCGCCGCCGAGATGATCGGCGCGATCATGGAGCCCGACGAAACCGAAGCCGAGTGGGAGGCCCGGCGCGACCGGGTGCGGATCGTGATCCGCAACACGGTCCCGCCTGAGCAGTCTCGGCCGCCGCGCCCAGACGAGATTTGGGAGAACGCCGACCCCGATGCGGGGCTGAAGCGATGACCGGCATCGTGATCGAGGGCGAAGACCTTCAGGTCGATCCGCGGCTCGTCGATGGCGCGCGGATGCGCCTGAAGCCGGGCTTCTACGTGCGCGACCGCGGCGAGCTTCTGAGCGTGCGTGACCCGATCTATCCCGAGCGCGTGCGAGCCGCGCTCGGCCTCGGCGAGGCCACTCGGAACCTGATCGCCGTGCATCTCGACGGCGAGCCCGTCGTGCTCGAATCGGCCGTGAATGAGATCGAGTGCTTCCCCCTCGGGTACTGGCGCGCCGCCGTCCATCTCTTCGCGAGCGACCGACGGCCCGAGGCCGTGACGCTTTGGCTTCCCGCCACCCAACGCTGACCGCGCCGTCAAAACGGCCTCGCGCCGCTCTCGATCGGGCGAGGGATCGCCGCCACGGCGCGCGACCGTAGGGCTTTCAGCCGGCGCCGGTCGCCGACTCGCCATTTCAGGTGCCCGAGCAGGCGAAGCGCCTGAGCCGCGAGCAGGGCGTCGGTCGGCCCGAGGCTGATCCCATCCCCGGCCGCGCCCTCTTCCAGGGCTTCGGCAAGCTCGACTTCATACGATACAAACCGCGACAATCTGACCGCCCCCGCATTCGACGCACTTAATAGAACAGAACGAGAACACGAACGCCATAGGAAAAGTTTCACGCTCCACAACCGGAGCGCCGGATTATGCAACGGATACAATCAGGCTCGATCATAAAGGGCAGGGACCCCCGGCTTGCTTCGGAGGGCGTTTCTCGGGGGCGGAAACGGGTCGGAAACGCGGAAACGGGGCCTTTCGGCCCCGTTTCGCTTCGTCAACGATTTCAGTGGGTTAGACTGAAGAATTGGTCGGAGTAGCAGGACTTGAACCTGCGACCCCCTGTCCCCCAGACAGGTGCGCTACCGGGCTGCGCTATACTCCGTCAGGTCCGTACCGAAGTCCGTCGGTCCCGCTCTTCGTCCCCGAACTTCGCATCCCTGGGGGAGGTGCGATCGACCGGGAGAGCGGTACGACACCCCTTGGCGGGGTGGAGGCGTCTTAGCTTTCCGCCTTGCGGGACGCAACCCCTAAGGTGGCTCCGAACACCGGCTCTTGGTGTCCGGAGCATGAATCCTCAAGCGTGCGACGGGGTGGCGTGGGGATCGTGCTTGTCGGGCGTGGTGTCGTGGGGGTTCTTGCCCCGCTTCTTCGCGAGCCAGATCAGCCCGTTGCGGATCACCACGTAGAAGACCGGGGTGAGGAACAGGCCGAACAGGGTCGCGCCGATCATCCCGAAGCACACGGCGGTGCCGAGCGCCTGGCGCATCTCGGCGCCCGGACCCGTGGCGATCACCAGGGGTACGGTGCCGAGGATGAAGGCGAAGGCCGTCATCAGGATCGGGCGCAGGCGCAGGCGGCAGGCCTCGACGGCGGCGGCCACCGGTCCCTTGCGTTCCGTCTCCTCGAGCTGGTGGGCGAACTCGACGATGAGGATGGCGTTCTTGGCAGCCAGTCCCACGAGAACGATGAGTCCGATCTGGGTCAGGATGTTGTTGTCCTGCCCCCGGAACTGCACCGCCGCGAGGGCCGCGAGTACGCCGGTGGGGACCACGAGGATGATGGCCAGTGGCAGGGCCCAGGATTCGTACTGGGCGGCGAGCACGAGGAACACGAGGAGCACGCCGAGAGCGAACACGTACACGGCGGTGTTGCCCGTGGCCTTCTGCTGGAAGGCGATCTCCGTCCAGTCGTAGGAATACCCTTCCGGGAGGGACTGGGCGATCTTCTCCATGGCGTCGAGGGCCTGTCCGGTGGAGATGCCGGGCTTGGCATCGCCCTGGATCGGCACCGAGTAAAACAGGTTGAAGCGCTGGACGATCTGCGGACCGCTGATCTCGCGGATCGAGGCGAGGGTCCCCATGGGCACCAGAGCGCCCGTGGATGAGCGCACCTTCAACTGCTCGATGTCTCGCTTCTCGAGGCGGAACGGCGCGTCGGCCTGCATCCGGACCTGATAGATGCGGCCGAAGGCGTTGAAGTCGTTGACGTAGGCGCCGCCGAGGTTGGATTGCAGCGTGGCGAACACGCTGGGCAGCGGCACGTTCAGCATCCGTGCCATGGTCCGGTCGATGTCGATGAACAATTGCGGCGTGTCGTTGCCGAAGGTGGTGAAGACGCGCTGCACTTCCTTGCTCTGGTTGGCTTGGCCCAGCACCTCGTTGGCGGCCGCGAGCAGGGGGGCGATGGCCGAGCTCTGGCGGCTCTCGATCTGCATCTTGAAGCCGCCGCCGTTGCCGAGACCGCGCACCGGGGGCGGCGGGATGAACAGGACGCGGGCCTCCTGAATCCCGGCGGTCGCCTTGAACACGTCGCCCGTGATGGCGGCGGCGGTGCGTCCCGTCGCGGCCCGTTCCTTCGCCCCCTTGAGGGTGAGGAACATCACCGCGCCGTTAGTGGTGTTGGTGAAGGTAGCGCCGTCGAAGCCCGAGATGATGACGGCGTTGGCCACACCGTCGACCTTGCGGGCCAGCTCGGCGGCGTGCCGCACAACCTTCGTGGTCCGCTCCAGGGCGGAGCCGGCGGGCAATTGGACGACGCCGATGAGATAGCCCTGGTCCTGCTGCGGGATGAAGCCTGTCGGCACGGTGCTGACGAGGTGCAGGGTGCCGGCGAGGACGCAGCCGTAGACGATGAGCATGCCGATGAGGCCGATCACACGCCCGGTGAGGAATTGAATGACGCGGGCGTAGCCGTTGGACAGGGCGTCGAAGCCGCGGTTGAACAGGTGGGCGCACCAGGCGATGAAGCGCGCAACGAAGAAACGCGGCTTCTTCTTCTCGTGGTGGGGCTTGAGGAGCAGCTTGCAGAGGGCTGGCGACAGGGTCAGCGAATTGAACATCGAGATGATGGTCGACGCCGCGATGGTCAAGGCGAACTGCTTGTAGAACTGCCCCGAGATGCCTGGGATGAAGGCGGTGGGGATGAACACCGCCGACAGCACGAGGGCGATGGCCACCACCGCGCCGCCGACCTCGTCCATGGTCTTGTGCGCGGCGTCGCCGGGCGAAAGCCCTTCGGCCATGTTGCGCTCGACGTTCTCCACCACCACGATGGCATCGTCGACCACGATGCCGATGGCCAGCACGAGGCCGAACAGGGTGAGGTTGTTCACCGAGAAGCCGAAGGCCGCCATGGCGGCGAAGGTGCCGATGAGCGAGACGGGAATCGCGATCACCGGGATCAGGGCCGTGCGCCAGCTCTGGAGGAACACCAGCACCACGATGACCACGAGGACGACGGCCTCGAACAGGGTCTTATAGACCTCGTGGACCGATTCCTCGATGAACTCCGTCGGGTTGTAGGCGATCTTGTACTCGACGCCCGGCGGGAAGTTCTTGGCGATGGTGTCCATGGTCTGGCGCACCTGGGACGCCGCCTCGAGGGCGTTGGTACCGGGCCGCTGGAACACGCCGACGCCCACCGCCGGGGTCGAATTGAGGAAGGACTGCGTGGTGTAGTCCTTCTGGCCCATCTCCGTGCGGGCGATGTCCTTGATCCGCACGAGGCGCCCGTCGGCCGCCTTGACGATGACCTCCGTGAACTCCTCGGGCGTCTGGAACCGGCCCTGCGACTGCACCACGAGCTGGAAGGCGTTCGAGGCCGGGGCCGGCGGCGCGCCGAGTGCTCCGGACGCGACCTGTACGTTCTGCTCCTGAAGGGCGGTCAGGACGTCCGTGGTGGAGAGGCCGTAGGCGGCGAGCTTGTTGGGATCGAGCCAGATGCGCAGGGCGTACTCGCTGCCGCCGAACACCGTGATGTCGCCGACACCGTCGAGGCGCAGCAGCTCATCGCGGATACGCAGGTAGATATAGTTCGACAGGTAGTTCTGGTCGTAGGTGTTGTCCGGCGACAGCACGTGCACGACGAGCATGAGGTCGGGCGAGGCCTTGCGGACGGTGACGCCGAGGTTGCGCACGTCGGGCGGCAGGCGCGGCTGGGCGACCGAGA
Organism: Methylobacterium adhaesivum; assembly: GCF_022179065.1. GTDB lineage: Bacteria > Pseudomonadota > Alphaproteobacteria > Rhizobiales > Beijerinckiaceae > Methylobacterium > Methylobacterium adhaesivum. The sequence continues at coordinate 25,200 of NZ_BPQD01000016.1, read as the reverse complement.
GACGGTTCTGCACCAGAACGTTCGCGATATCGAGGTTGGTGCCGACCTTGAACGTGACGGTGAGCTGCATGTTGCCGTCGTTGGTCGACAACGACGTCATGTAGAGCATGTTGTCGACGCCGTTCACCTCCTGCTCGATGGGCGTCGCGATGGTGGCCGCCACGGTCTCGGCATTGGCGCCCGGATAGGAGGCGCGCACGACCACGGTGGGCGGCACGATCTCAGGGTACTGCGAGACGGGCAGGGATTCGTACGACACGTAGCCGAGAATCAGGAAGATGATCGACGTCACGGACGCGAAGATCGGCCGATCGACGAAGAAGTGGGCAAAACGCATCGGATGAACCTTTCGCCGCTCCGGGATCGTGCGACCCGGACGGGACCGTCTCTTCGTCGGCGGTCGTGCCCCCGGATCGCCGGTGATCCGAGGGCACGTTCAATATCGTTGACGACCGGCGATCCGCCGGGCGCCGTCTCGGGTCCGCCCCGAGCTTGGCGCACCATGAACGCTTGGGGTCGGGGTCGCTCGACCGGGCGGGGCCGGTGCGCGGTCCCGACTCCCGTCAGGTCTTGCTCGGCGGCAGCGTCGTCGATTCGGCTGCGACCTTCGCGCCCGGGCGGACGCGGGACAGGCCGTTGACCACGACGTTCTCATCGCCCTTCAACCCATCGCGGATCACGCGGTAGCCGTCGACCTTCGGTCCGAGCTTGACCTCGCGCGAGGCCACCGCACCGTCATCGGCCACGATGTAGACGACGCGCTTGTCCTGATTGGCCGCGATGGCATCGTCCGGCAGGAGGACGCCCTGGTAGGGCTTCGTCGCCGGCAGGGAGACGATGCCGAACAGGCCGGGCTTGATGAAGCCGTCCGGGTTCTCGACGGTGGCGCGCAGGAGGACCGTTCCGGTGGCGTTGTCGACGCGGTTGTCCACGAAGTCGAGGACGCCCTTACGGGTCGGCTTCTCGTCGCCCGTGAGGGCGATCTGGATCGGGACGCCCTTGCCGCGCTGGGTCTGGCCCATGCCGATGCCGAGGGTGGCCTGGTACTTCAGGAACGAGCGTTCATCGACGGTGAAGCCGAAGTAAATTGGGTCGAGCGACACGATGGTGGTCAGCTGGGTCTGGTCGGTGATGACGATATTGCCTTCGGTGACGAGACGCCGGCTGATACGGCCGGAGATCGGCGCCTTCACCTCGGTGAAGTCGTAGTTGAGCTGAGCCTGGCGCAGCTGCGCGTCAGCGCTGTCGACGTCGGCCTGGGCGGTCTGTGACGCCTGGCGGCGCTGGTCCGTCACCTGTTCGGAGATGTTGCCCGACTTGCTCAGTGTCTGGGCGCGGTCGAGGTCGGTCTGCGAGAAGTTCAGCCGGGCCTTGGCCGAGACCAGGGCGGCCTGCGCCTGATCGAGGGCGGCCTTGTAGGGACGCCGGTCGATGACGAAGAGCAGGTCGCCCTTCTTCACCGTGGCACCGTCCTGGAAGTTCACCTTCTCGAGGTAGCCCGTGACGCGGGCTCGCACGTCGACGATCTCCACGGGGTCGAACCGCCCTGTGTAGGTGTCGGTCTCGACGATCTCGCGCACCACGGGCTTGGCCGTCGTCACCTTCGGGGGTGGCCCGCCCGGCGCCTGCGCGAGGGCCGGCAGTCCCGCCAGTGCGAGGCCGAGAGCCGGAAGAAAACGGAAGAGCAGGCGCCTGCGCATATCGATAATCCCTATGCCTTGCGAGCTAAACGTCCGTCCTCAGCCGTGTCGTGCGCTGACGCACATGCTCTGCTCGATGAAGATGAACGCATCGAGACTTGGCATCACGGAGGTGAGGAAACCGGGCGTCGCGCTCCTAGCGCGCGATCGTTTCGCCGGCGGCGTACCAATCCTTGAAGCCGCCGACATAGTGCGCGTCGATGCCGAGCCCAGCCCGTTGCGCAGCGGCCAGGGCATGGACGGACCGCACCCCGGCGGCACAGGAGAAGACCGGCCGTCGTCCACCCTCGGACACGAGGGCGGCGATGGCTTCGGGATCGAAGGTCGACAGGGGGTGGGTCACCGAACCGGGGATATGTCCACTGGCGTATTCGTGCGGCTCCCGCACGTCGATGAGCAGGATTGTCCCCGCGGCGAGCCCCGCCTTGACCGTGTCCCGGTCCAGATCGACCACGTTCATTGAACCGTCCTCATATGTCCGTTCCTGTCTAGGCGCGTAGCGGGAGGGCCGCAACGCGGTCGGCCAGCAGGGCATCGACGATCGCGAAATGCGCCGTCCAGTCCGGGGGGGCGTAGCCGTCGAGGCTGTGGCGGAGATCGGCTCCCAGGGAGGAATTTGCGGCGCTCAGGGCCTCGACGGATTCGCGCCAGCCCGAACCGTCGAGGGGATCGAGCAGGTGGGCGAAGCCCCCGCCGATCTCGCGGTGGACGGCGATGTCGGACGCGACGACGGGGAGGCCGCAGGCGGCGGCTTCCACCACGGGCAGCCCGTAGCCTTCCGCGAAGGAGGGCATCAGCAGGGCGGTGGCACCCTGGAGCAGGCGCGCGAGGCCGTGGCTCGACAGGCCGCCGACCTCGATCACGTGGGCCCGCACGGCCGGGCAGCGCTCCAGCATATCGACGATGTTTTCCGCCTCCCAGCCGCGCCGCCCGACGAGGACGAGGCGCGGCGTCGCCGGCCCATGGCTTTGGGCGAGGTCGCGCCAGAGGTTGAGCAGGCCGAGATGGTTCTTGCGCGGCTCGATGGTGCCGCAGGTCACAAAGGTCGGGCGGTCCGGCACCAGGCTCGGTGCGCCGGACCCACGTTGGAACACGGGCTCGACGCCGAGCCAGGCCACCGTCGTGGGCTTCGCCGGCAGGCCGCGCGCGCCAAGATACCCCGAGAAGTGGGCTGCCACGTCCGCCGAGTTCACGACGACGTGGTCCGCATGGGCCGCGATGGTGCCCATGCGGACGGCGTGCCGCTCGGCCTCGCCCGGCCGGCCGTATTCGGGATAGGCGATGGGAATGAGGTCGTGGACGAAGAACACCGGACGGATGTCGCGCCGGCCGTAGAGCCAGTCGAAGCGCTCCGGCCGGTCGAGGCGCAGGTGTGACGTGTGGAGGTAGACCGTCCCGCGCGGCAGGCGGTCGGAGCTTCTGGCGCGCAGAACCGTCGCGGCGGTACGCAGTTGCAGGCGGCGGCGCGCGGCGGCGGCCTGACGTCGCGACGCCGGGGCGGAGGCATCCCGCCCGGGGATGTCCCGCACCGGCGACCCGAGGCTGGCGGCGAGGTGGCGATAGACCGGATCGTCTTCCGCCGCGCGATCCTCGATCCAGCCCGCCGCCACCGCCTCGACGATGGCGCGAGCTTCATCCCGTTCGAGCACCTTCGGGCCGAGGGCCGTCGAGACGACGCCGAAGCGCGCGCCGGTCTGCCCCAGGACATGGCGGGCATAGGCGAGGTCGACCCGGTCGATCCCGCTCGGGCTGGCGTGGCGCAGCCGCGTGATGAGACGGGTGAGATCGAAGGCGATCGAGGGGACGGGCATGATTCTCCGGCTGCGTTCGGGCGCGCCACCGTATCGAACCGGTCGCGATCCCGCCTATATGCTTGGCGCGATCCCGCAACGCCATCCGGCCCAACCCGAGCAACGTCCGTGTCACCCGGTTATCTGCCTTTCGCGGGCGCTCTCGCCCTGCCTGCCTATACGTGCGACAATTGTGGCTTCTGGCAACGCCATTTCACGGCGCCGCCGTCGTGCCCCATGTGCCTCGACGCGCGGCACGTGGTGCCGCAGGACGGCTGGCAGTTCTGGACGGAGGCCGAGGCCCAGGCGCGCTTCCCCTGTCACTGGGAAGAGCTGGAGCCCGGCGTGTGGCGGTTCTGGAACGACCCCGTCTCCGGCATCGGCCCGAGCGCCTATCTGATCCAGACGCCGGCCGGAAACATGGGCTTCGAGGCCTGCCCGGTCTTCAGCGAAGCGGCACTCCGGCACATCGCGGCACTCGGCGGCATGCAGATGCTGTCGTCCTCGCACCCCCATGCCTACGGCGCCCTGGTGCAGCTGCAGGACCGGTTCGACCCGGAGCTCTGCCTGCCGGCGGCCGATTTCGTCTGGAGCGCGGCGTTGCAGGTCTCGTGGCCCTACGACGATTTTCTCGAGCCCCTGCCCGGGTTGGAGCTTCACCGCACCGCCGGCCATTTCGACGGTCACGCCGTGCTGTTCGACCGCTCGCGGAAAATCCTGTTCTGCGGCGACGCCCTGAAATTCGAGCTCGATCCGAACGATTTCCGGCGCGCGGTGACGATCTCGGCCCACAAGGCGTTCGTGCGCGGGGTGCCGCTGACGACGAACGAGTTGCGGCGCTACCGCGACGTGTTCGCCGCCCTCGACTTCACCCAGACCTGGACGCCGTTCGAGCCGGCCGCGAATTGTGGTCGACGCGAGGTGCTGGCCCTCATCGACGGCATGCTGGCGAACCGCCCGCATGCCGCCCCGGTGCCGCTGGATTCCCTGAGGCGCTGACTGCGTCGCGCTCTTCAGGCCCGTCCCTTCGCGGTCTGGCCGAACATCACCTTCTTGGCGTCCTCGCTCATGGTCTTGCCGTGATCGGGATTGACCTCCGGCGCGCGGGCATAGGCGGCCTTCGTCGCCGGACGTTCGGCGATGGCCGTGAACCACCGCTTCAGGTGGGGGAAGTCCTCGAGGGTCTGACCCTGCTTCTCGTAGGGCACGATCCAGGGATAGGCCGCCATGTCGGCGATGGAATAGTCCGGGCCCGCCACGAAGGCCCGGTCCGCGAGGCGCCGGTCGAGGACGCCGTAGAGCCGGTTGGTCTCGTTCACGTAGCGGTCGATGGCGTAGGGGATCTTCTCGGGCGCGTATTGCGAGAAGTGGTGGTTCTGGCCGAGCATCGGCCCGAGGCCGCCCATCTGCCAGAACAGCCATTGCAGGATCTCGGCGCGGCCGCGCAGGTCAGGGGCGATGAAGCGGCCGGTCTTCTCCGCGAGGTAGAGCAGGATCGCGCCGGATTCGAAAAGGGAGACCGGTTCGCCGCCGCCCTCCGGCGCGTGATCGACGATGGCCGGCATGCGATTGTTGGGGGCGATGGCCAGGAAGTCGGGCTTGAACTGGTCGCCCGTGCCGATGTTCACCGGCTTGATCGTGTAGGGCAGTCCGGTCTCTTCGAGGAACAGCGTCACCTTGTGGCCGTTCGGCGTGGGCCAGTAATAGAGGTCGATCATCGGGCAGTTCCTCGGCTTTGATGCGCCGTCCGGTGCGTACGGTCCTGGCGGCGTCGCAGGCCGAGGTGGGACCGGCGCGGGCCGGGTTCAAGCGGGCTCATGCGGTTGCGACGAGGGATCGATCGAATGCAATGTATTCGCGCGCCCTTCGCTTAAGAGTCGGCATGCTCTGCTGTCCATAACCGATAAGGAGATGGACTATGATCAGTGCGGTGTCGATCAGCAGTGGCGGGATGGCCCTGGCCGCGCAGCAATTCGCCGAAACCGCCAAGGACGTCGTCGTTTACGGCACGAGCCTGCCTTCGCCGACGCAGGTCAGCCTGTCGAGCATGGCGCTGGAACTCATCGCCAACAAGAACGACGTGTCCTTGAATGCCGCCGTGCTGCGCTCGTCCCTCGACACGGAAAAGCGCGTCCTCGACATTCTCGTCTGAGTCTCGCTTACAGAACGCCGGCTGTGCTCGGAGCAAGACCCGAACGCGACGCGACCGGGCGTTTCGCGAGGCCCTGTGAGCGCTTCCGTCCTTGCCCGAATCCTCCAAAGCTCCTATGAGCCGAGGGCGTCGAGAACGCGTCGGGGTGTAGCGCAGTCTGGTAGCGCATCTGGTTTGGGACCAGAGGGTCGTAGGTTCGAATCCTATCGCCCCGACCATTTCTCGCGCACAGATCCGTGACCGTTGGGAATCGTCCGATGTCGAGCGTCCGCATCTATCAGCCCGCCAAGGACGCGTCGCAGTCGGGAATCGCCCGCACCAAGGTCTGGGTCCTCGAGTTCGATCAGAGCACCCCGCGCGAGATCGACCCGCTCATGGGTTGGACCGGGTCCTCGGACACGCTGCAGCAGGTGCGCCTGGAGTTCGAGACCCGCGACGAGGCCATCGCGTACGCGGCCCGCGCTGGCCTGTCATTCCGGGTCGAGGAGCCGCAAAAGCCGGTTCCGCGCAAGGGCCTGTCCTACTCGGACAATTTCAAGTTCAACCGTACGGCGCCCTGGACCCATTAGGGCGTCCTTCCGAAGGTGGCCTCCGGCTTTCGGACAGAACGATGCTTTGTCGGCTCGCTCGGGCGTCAGAGTTGGACCAGGATGGTCACCGCCCCGAAGATTAGCACCGACGCGACGGCCACGGCGAGCAGGATTAGGGCGGCGCGCGATTCGCGCAGGTCGTTCTCGGTCATCGGTCGTTCTCGATTATGACCTGAGGCTAGCGTCGGATCGCGGCCGAGCCAATCGCCTATTTCCCGTCCGACTCGCGGGCACGCCACGCCTCGTAGGGATGCGCTTCCGCCGCGACCGGGCGATGCGACACCCGCATCGGCTGCTCGTCCAGGGGTCGGCAGAGTTCGGCATAGATGCCGGCACTGAGCAGCCCGTAGGTCTCGGCCTCCTCGGCGCTGTAGGCGAAGTAAGCCTCGCGGATGCCGGAGAGCCGCATGGCGGCGTGGCACATGGGGCAGGGGCGCCCGCTCGCATAGACGACGCATCCGTCGAGCTTGGCCGATCCGAGAAGACGGCTCGCCTCGCGGATCGCCACCATCTCGGCGTGATCCGTGGCGTCGTGCGTCTCCGCCGTGCGGTTGACCGCCCGCGCGAGCACCTCGCCGTCGCGGACGATCACGGCACCGTATGGCCGCCCGCCGGAGAGGACGTTGGCGTGCGCGAGGGCGACGGCATCGCGCAGATGGGCGTCGTGGGTCATGGGACTGCCTCCGAGAAAAACGTTAGAACGCGTAGCGGACCGTGCAGTAGGGCATCCGCTCGGCGAGGAGCGCGGTGAAGCGGGCGAGCCAGCGGCCCTTCCAGCCCGTGCGGTAACGTAGGTTGGCGCCACCCCCCTGCGAGACCTTCGCCTCCTGAATGTCGGGGCGCCAGAGCAGGGCCTCGGCTTTCGGATGCCAGCCGAGGTTGACCGCGTGCAGGTCGGCATTGTGGGTGAGCATGATGACCTCGGCCTTGACCTGAGCCCGCGCCGCCGCGCCGATGCCGTCATCGATGGCCGTGAACAGCTCGGCCCAGTCCGCCTCCCAGCCCTCGTACAGGATGACCGGCGAGAAGTTCAGGTGGACCTCGTAGCCGGCGGCCACGAAGTCGTCGATGGCCGCGATCCGCTCGGCGATCGGGCTCGTGCGCACGTCGACGATCCGGGCGATTCGCTCGGGCATGAGGGAGAACCGGATCCGGGTCTTCTCCTGCGGATCGTAGGCGAGGAGGTCGCGGTTCACCGCCTTGGTGGCGAAGGACGCCTTGGCGTTGGGAAGGGTTCGGAACAGGCCCACGAGATCCCGCACGGTGTCGGAGATCGCGGCATCGACGGAGAGATCGCCGTTCTCGCCGAGGTCGTAGACCCAGAGGGTCGGATCGACGCTGTCCGGCTCTTGGAGGGGACCCTGTTTCTCCGCGTGCCGGCGGATGGCGGCGCAGACGGCCTCGACGTTGACGAACAGCGAGATCGGGTTGGCGAAGCCCTTGCGGCGCGGCACGTAGCAATACGCGCAGGCCATGGCGCAGCCGTTGGAGGTGGAGGGCGCGATGAAGTGGGCGCTGCGCCCGTTGGGCCGCATCGCGAGCCCCTTCTTCACGCCGAGCACCAGGGTCGAACGCTTGATCCGCACCCAATCCTCCACCGAGCCGGCATTCCCGTGCAGTTCGGGGATGGCCCAGTGCGAAGGCACTTCGATCCGATGCGCGTCGGGAAAGCGCTCGAGAATCGCGCGGCCCCGGGGAAATCCGGCCACCGCCGGCTCGTGGTAGATCGTCCGGATGTCGATAAGGTCGCGCGAAAGTCCCATGTCGACGACATGGGACTCCGGCGGACGGCGGCGAGGGACGGCGGGTCCGACGCCTGTGGACACGTCAGCGCACGCCGCCCCGGACGTCAGAGTCGCGCCAGAAGTTCGGCCTTCTTCGCGGAGAATTCCGCCTCCGTCAGGACGCCCTTGCGCTGAAGCTCCGCGAGGCGCTCCAGGGTCGCGAGGATCGCGTCGGCGGGGGAGGGCGGATGTGGCGGGCTCACCCCCGGGACGGCGGTGGGCGCGGGCGACTCAGGCGACGCGGGCGCGAACCGATACGCCGCGTCTTCCTCGACGCGGCGCAGGGATTCGAGGTCGACGCCGCCGCCCGGACCGGAAAAGTGCAGGCTGCCCGATCCCCCCTGCTGCTGAGAGACCCCGGTGATATGGTGCCCGTCGGTCGCGTAGAGGGCGACGCGTCCGTCCGTCTCGACGGCGAGGCGCTGGCGGTCCGGGAAATAGGCGTAGCGGATGCCGTTCTGGGCGCCCGAGGCTCCGGGCCGTCCGAGATCCTCCGGCCACCAGGCGCCGGGCTTGTCTCCGGACTCCACGAAGCCGCCCGGCGGCAAGGTCCGGACGAGGTCGGAGCAGAGGGCGGCGACACGGGCCTTGAGGCCTGTGTCGAACATCGCGCCGATCATCGTCATACCCCCCGACGACCATTGGCCGAAGCCGCCGAGTTCGGGGTGGTCGAACTGCGCCATGGTGCCGTGGCCCGCTTCCAGGGCGCGCACGAGATGGCGCACGGCGTCGAGGCTCACCCCGTGCCGGTCGGCGATGATCTGAAGTCCGTTCGGGTGATCGGGCATCGGCGGCACCTGTGTCAGGGTGGAGCGGCCCCCCGAACGGCGGGGCCAATCCCCCGGGAGCATGTCGCCCCGCTGCGTGCTTCGCAACGCAAAAAGTTTTCCGCGGAGCGGACCTTCGGGGGAAGCGTGAGCGTTCCCGTCTCGATTTTGACGTTCCGAGTGCCCCGTGAGAGCGCCGCACGGGGTCGGGCGTCCTCCCTGGAGCAGTTATGGCCGACGATCATTCACGCGCAGGCAAGGCGTCCGCGACCCGTTCACGCATCAAGGAAGGCTCGCCCTATCCCCTGGGCGCCAACTGGGACGGGCTTGGCGTCAATTTCGCCCTGTTCTCCGCCCACGCCACCAAGGTCGAACTCTGCCTCTTCGACGATGCGGGCGAGACCGAGATCGAGCGCATCGAGCTGCCCGAGTACACGGACGAGATCTGGCACGGTTACCTGCCGGATGCGCGGCCCGGCACCATCTACGGCTACCGGGTGCACGGCCCCTACGAGCCGAAGGCCGGTCACCGCTTCAACCCGAACAAGCTGCTCATCGACCCCTATGCCAAGGGTCTCGTCGGCTCCATCACCTGGAACCCGGCCCTGTTCGGCTACAAGATGGAAACGGGCGACGACCTGACCTTCGACGACCGCGATTCGGCGCCCTTCACCCGCCGCAGCCGGGTGATCGACTCGGCCTTCACCTGGGGCCGCGACCGCAAGCCCCACGTGCCGTGGGAGAAGACGATCTTCTACGAGACCCACGTGAAGGGGTTCACCAAGCTGCACCCGGCCGTGCCGGAGAAGCTGCGCGGCACCTATGCGGGCCTCGGGACGCCGGCCGTCCTCGACTACATCAAGAGCCTCGGCGTTACCTCCGTCGAACTCCTGCCGGTCCATGCCTTCGTGCAGGACGATTACCTCCAGGAAAAGGACCTGGTGAATTACTGGGGCTACAACACGATCTCGTTCTTCACCCCCGCGCGGCGCTACGCGGCGGTGCCGGACTTCGCCTTCTCCGAGTTCAAGGAGATGGTGGCGCGCATGCACGGCGCCGGCCTCGAGGTGATCCTCGATGTGGTCTACAACCACACGGCCGAGGGCAACGAGAAGGGTCCGACGCTCTCGTACAAGGGCGTCGACAACGCCTCGTATTACCGTCTGATGCCGAAGGAGCCGCGCTACTACATCAACGACACGGGCACGGGTAACACCTTCAACCTGTCTCACCCGCGTGTCCTGCAACTCGTCACCGACTCCCTGCGCTACTGGGCCACCGAGATGCGCGTCGACGGGTTCCGGTTCGACCTCGCGACGATCCTCGGGCGCGAGCCGCACGGCTTCGACGAGGGCGGCGGCTTCCTCGATACCTGCCGGCAGGACCCGGTACTGAACTCCGTCAAGCTCATCGCCGAGCCGTGGGATTGCGGTCCTGGCGGTTATCAGGTCGGCGGATTCCCGCCGGGCTGGGCCGAGTGGAACGACCGCTACCGTGACGACGTGCGCGGGTTCTGGCGCGGCGACGAGGGGCTGCTTCCCTCGCTCGCCTCACGCCTCACGGGGTCGGCCGACAAGTTCAACAAGCGCGGGCGCAAGCCCTGGGCTTCGGTGAACTTCCTCACGGCCCATGACGGCTTCACGCTGAACGATACCGTATCGTACAATGACAAGCACAACATGGCCAACGGTGAGAACAACCGCGACGGCCATTCGCACAACCTGTCGTGCAATTACGGTGTCGAGGGGCCGACGGAGGATCCCGAGATCCGCGCCGTGCGCCTGCGCCAGATGCGCAACATGCTGGCGACCCTGTTCCTGTCGCGCGGCACGCCGATGCTGCTCGCGGGCGACGAGTTCGCCCGGACCCAGAACGGCAACAACAATGCCTATTGCCAGGACAACGAGATCTCCTGGCTCGACTGGGGCGCCATCGGCCCCGAGGAGCGCGACCTCACCGAGTTCACGCAACGCCTCATGATCCTGCGCGAGTCCCTGCCGATCCTGACGCGCGGTCGCTTCCTCACCGGTGAATTCGACGAGGAACTGGGCGTTCGCGACGTGACGTGGCTGACTCCGAGCGGCACCGAGATGACCCCGGAGAACTGGGCCCAGGGCGATGCCCGGTCCCTCGCCGTGGTCCTCGACGGCCGGGCGCAGGTTTCGGGCATCCAGCGTCGCGGCGGCGATGCCACCCTGCTGCTGCTCTACAACGCCTACCACGACCTCGTGTCGTTCACCCTGCCGGCCACGGTCGGCGCTTCCGCCTGGACGCGCTTGCTCGACACCAACCTGCCAGACAGCCAGGACGTCGTCAGCGTGCCGGTCGGCGAGCGCTACGACGTGACCGGCCGCTCGATGCTGATGTTCGTGCTGAAGCCGGAGGAGGTCGAGGGCGCCGATGTCACCGAGATGGAGCGCTCCTACCAGCACGTGATGCAGGCGTTCGAGCGTGCCAACATCGACAGCGTCCGCTTCGGCACCCGCAAGGAGTAGGACCCGGGTCGGGGCGGCGGCGAAGGCCGCCGTCCCGACCCGTCGAACGCCGTCCTTTCCCGAACCGGCGCCGGGGGAAAGGCGTTCAGCCTTCGACACGGGCCGCATCGCCACTCGACGCGATCGCCTACGTGCCGGAGCGATGCCAGCAGGGAGGCCGACGATGCCGCAGGGTGACAAGTCGCGCTACACCGACAAGCAAGTGCGCAAGGCCGAACATATCGCCGAATCCTACGAGGCGCGTGGGGTGCCCGAGAAGCAGGCCGAAGCGCGGGCCTGGGCTACCGTCAACAAGGACGATGGCGGGGGCAAGAAGCCCGGTGGATCGGGGAGGGGCAAATCCACCGGCCATCCGGCGGCCCACAAGGGTGGAGAGGCCGGCGGCAGGGCGGCCGCCGCCCGTACGCCGGAGCAGCGCTCGGCCTCGGCGAAGAAGGCGGCCGAGACCCGCAAGCGCAACGCCGCGAAGGCGTGAGGCGCGGCTCGATCCAAGCCGCGCCCATTCGGTTCAGGCCATGGCGGCCTTCAGGTGCTGATCGACCTTGTCGAGGAAGCCCGTGGTCGAGAGCCAGCGCTGATCGGGTCCGACCAGGAGGGCGAGGTCCTTCGTCATGAAGCCGGCCTCGACGGTATCGACGCAGACCGTCTCCAGGGTCGTGGCGAACTTGGCGAGATCCGCGTTGCCGTCGAGCTTGGCCCGGTGGGCGAGACCACGTGACCACGCGAAGATCGACGCGATGGAGTTCGTGGACGTCTCCTTGCCCTTCTGGTGCTCGCGGTAGTGGCGCGTCACGGTGCCGTGGGCGGCCTCGGCCTCGACGGTCTGGCCGTCCGGGGTGAGGAGCACGGAGGTCATCAGGCCGAGCGAGCCGAAGCCCTGCGCCACGGTGTCGGACTGCACGTCGCCGTCGTAGTTCTTGCACGCCCAGACGTAGCCGCCCGACCACTTGAGGGCCGAGGCCACCATGTCGTCGATGAGGCGGTGCTCGTACGTGATGCCGGCGGCATCGAACTTGGCCTTGAACTCGTTCTGGAAGACTTCCTCGAACAGATCCTTGAACCGGCCGTCATAAGCCTTGAGGATCGTGTTCTTGGTCGAGAGGTAGACGGGGTACTTGCGGTTCAGGCCGTAGTTCATCGAGGCGCGGGCGAAATCGCGGATCGAGTCGTCGAGGTTGTACATCGCCTGGGCGACGCCGGGGCTCGGAAACTTGAAAACCTCCTTCTCAATGACGGTGCCGTCCTCGCCCTCGAACTTGATGGTCAGGCGGCCCTTGCCCGGAACCTTGAAGTCCGTGGCCTTGTACTGGTCGCCGTAGGCGTGGCGGCCGACGACGATGGGCTGAGTCCAACCCGGCACGAGGCGCGGCACGTTCCGGCAGATGATCGGCTCACGGAAGATCACGCCGCCGAGGATGTTGCGGATCGTGCCGTTGGGCGACTTCCACATCTCCTTAAGATTGAACTCCTTCACCCGCTGCTCGTCGGGGGTAATGGTAGCGCACTTCACGCCCACGCCGTGGCGCTTGATCGCCTCAGCTGCCTCCACGGTGACCTGATCGTTGGTGGCATCGCGATGCTCGACGCCGAGATCATAGTATTCGAGGTCGAGGTCGAGATAGGGGTGGATGAGCTTGGTCTTGATCTCGCTCCAGATGATCCGGGTCATCTCGTCGCCGTCGAGTTCGACGACGGGCTTGGCTACCTTGATCTTATCCATCGCGTGTCAGGCCTTCCGCAAGAATCCAGGGGCCCCATGCAAATGCCGTGCGGCCGCGGGCAGGGTCATAGCGCGGGCGTCACAGTGGCGGAAGACGCAGGCCCCCTCCGCTGCCGTGACAGGAGACGAGATCTGTCAGAGGCGCCATGGGGCTGGACATTCGCGGCGTGAGGGGGGATTTCCGCCCGCACCCTCCCTCGAGACGGAATGGAACCACTTCATGAGCGAACGCATCATCCTGCGGGCCGGCGAAGCCCTGGTCGCGGGCGGGCCGCCCAACACCGCCTCCGAGCCCGAGGTGATCATCGGCGAACTCGACGGTCCCGTCGGCACCGCCCTCGCCACCCTCACGGGCGATCAGGTGGTTGGCCACAGCCGCGTCTTCGCCCTCCTGAACACCGACATCATGGTCCGGCCGGTGACGCTCTGCGTGTCCAAGGTGAGCGTGACGGAATCGAAATACACCTCGATCCTCATGGGCACCGTGCAGTTCGCCATCGCCAATGGCGTCCTCGATGCCGTGCGGGCCGGCTACATCCCGAAGGAGAAGGCCAACGACCTCGGCATCATCTGCTCGGTTTGGCTCAGCCCCGGGGTGATCGAGGCCGAGACCGTCGATCACAAGGCCCTGTTCGAGATCCAGCGCAAGGGCATGACCGAGGCGATCCGCAAGGCGATGACGAACGAGCCGTCCATCGACTGGCTCCTGGAGAACCAGGACAAGATCATACACAAGTATTATCAGATGGGCCTCGACGGAAAGATCTAGTCCGATGTCGCCCGCGCCCGTCGTCATCCTCGTCGAGCCGCAACTGGCCGAGAACATCGGCATGGTCGCCCGTGCCATGGCCAATTTCGGGCTGTCGGAGCTTCGGCTCGTCGCTCCGAAGAACGGCTGGCCCAAGAAGGGCGTGCGCGAGGCGGCATCCGGAGCGACCCATGTCCTCGACGGCGCGATCGTCTTTGCGACCGTCGCGGAGGCCATCGCCGATCTCTACTACGTCCTGGCCACGACGGCGCGTGAGCGTGGACAGATGAAGCGCGTCATGGGGCCGGACGACGCCATGCGCGACGTCGCCGTCCGCGCGGGGCAACGGATCGGGATCCTGTTCGGCCGCGAGCGCGCAGGCCTGAGCAACGACGAGGTGTCCCTCGCCGACGCCATCGTGACCTTTCCGGTCTCGGAAGACTTTCCCTCCCTCAACCTCGCGCAGGGGGTGCTCCTCGTCGGCTACGAGTGGCGTCGAGCGGCGGGGCTGGCGCAACTGCCGTTCTCCGGCGAGATGCTGTCGCCACCCGCGACCCGCGAGGCCATGGCCTCCCTCGTCGGAACCCTCGAGGAGAGCCTGACCGCGGCCGGCTTCTATCCGCCGGAGAAGCGCGAGATCATCGCCCGCAACATGCGCGACATGCTGCACCGCATGGCGATGACGGAGCAGGACGTCCGCACCTTGCGCGGCGCACTAAGGTCCCTGCACGGCCGGCGTCAGCGTTCCCAGGGCGGGCAGGGCACGAACGCGTGATGCGTTGTCGCGCAGGCTGCCCGCTTCGCCAGAGGTAAGCGACGACCGCCCAGGCCCATGGGCTTACGGGTCTTAAGCTCTGCGCCAGATTTCTGTGCGAAGGGTGCAAGACGATGCCGAGCGATGACCTGCGCCTGATTGGCGGCGAATTCGCCGCCCCTGAGAAGGAAGCCCTCTTTCAAGCGGAGCGGCTGCCGGAAACGATTCGGCATGTCCGGCTGATCCTGATTTTCTCCGTGATCATGAACAGCCTGTTCCTGTTCAGCGATGCGCGCTTCTACGGCGGACCCCATTTCCTTCCAGCCATCAGTGCCCGGCTCCTGGTCGTCGGGGCCTCGTGCGCGGCCGTCTGGGCCGTGCGGACCACGGGGAGCTTTCCCGCGCTTCAGCGGGTGATGGTGGTGTGGCAGGCCATCAGCGCCGTCGGGGTGGCGTATCTGTGCTCGACCCGCTCGGACATCGCCCTGTTCGTACTCCTGATGCTTCCGGCGCTCTACATGCTCGCCGTGCCGACGAGCTTCCGCTGGACGGTGCTCTCCTGTGTGTTCTGCACGGGCGTGCTGCTTTGCGGCTATCTGCTGCCGAGTCCGGTTCCGGACACCGCGCTCGGGATCGTCATGGCGACGGTCATGTCGAACGCCCCAATCCTCCTCTTCGTCATGCGCTGGAACCGCCTGCGGCGCCTTGAATGGACAGCGGTCCGCGCAGCGGGGCGCGCCAACGGCGAACTCGCCGAGAGCCGCCGGTTGTACGAGACCATGTTCCGCGCCGTGCCGGTGCCGATCGTGGTGTCCCGACAGGCGGACGGGCAGTTCGTCAGCATCAACGATGCCGGAATGGACTTCTTCGGGATTCCGGACGGGGCCAGCATCGCCCAATACACCACACGCGACATCGTCCCGCTGGACCAGCGGCGGCGCCTTCAGGGTATTCTCGAAGCACACGGATCGGCCCGGGACCAGGAAATCGTCATCACCATCCGTGGGGGCGTCCGGCGCGACATCCTGCTGTCGATCGAGGCGGTCCAGGCCGATGGGGTACCCTGCGTCGTCTCCAGTCTCGTCGATATCACCAGCCGCAAGGCGATGGAGGAGCGCATCCGGGTCGCGGCCAACCACGACGTGCTGACGGGGCTCGCCAATCGCGCCCTGTTCCAGACGAGCCTGGACGGCGCTCTTGCGCAGGCGCGGGAGGAGGGCAGCACGGTCGGGTTGATCCTGATCGACCTCGATGCCTTCAAGGAGGTCAACGACACCCTCGGACACGACGCTGGCGATACGCTTCTGAAGGCGGTGGGGCATCGCCTGACGGAGGTGACGGAACCCGACGACCTCGTGGCACGCCTCGGTGGCGACGAATTCGTCGTCATCGCCCGCAGCGGATCGCTGCAGCACCCCGAGGGTCGCGACCTCACCGCTTTGAGTGAGAGAATTCTGTCCGCCCTGCGTCCGCCCATCGACATACGCGGGCGCATCGTCGCTCCCCGCGCCAGCCTCGGCATCGCCGTTTACCCCGCGCACGCCGACAATGCGCCCGACCTCTTCACCAATGCGGATCTTGCGCTCTACGCGGCCAAGGGCGCCGGACGGAATCGGGCGACCACGTTCGAGCCGGGTCTCCGTGCCGTCATCGAGGACCGCGTCACCATTACGCGCGAGATGCGGTCGACCCTCGACGCGGGCGGGTTGATCCCATTCTACCAGCCGAAGATTCTACTGGCGACGGGGCGGATCATCGGTTTCGAAGCCCTCGCGCGCTGGCAGCATCCGACGCGCGGCCTTCTGACCCCCACCGACTTCGCTACCGTGTTCGACGATCCCGATATCGGCATCGCCGTCGGACAAAACCTGCGGCGCCAGATCTTCGCCGATGTGGCCGATTGGATCGGGAGCGGCCACGATCCCGGGCGGGTGTTCTTCAACCTGTCCTCGGCGCAATTTGCCCAGGGTGACCTCGCCGACGTTTTGCTGGCCGAGATCGCGGCCGTCGGCCTCTCCTGCGACAGGTTCGGGATCGAGGTGACGGAGACCGTGCTCCTGGCCGGCAACGGCAATCGCGTCGGCCCCATCCTCGAGACCCTACACACGGCAGGCCTCCGGATCGCCCTCGATGATTTCGGAACAGGTTACGCGTCCCTCACCCATCTGAAGCAGTTTCCCGTGGACGAGATCAAGATCGACCGCAGCTTCGTGCGGGATCTGGAGCGGGACCCCGACGACGCGGCCATCGTCGCCGCCGTCCTGCAACTCGGGCGCAGCCTCGCCCTCGACGTCACCGCCGAGGGCATCGAAAACAACGCGCAGGCTCATTTCCTCCTGGCGAAGGGCTGCAGCTACGCCCAGGGCTATCTCTACGGCCGGCCGATGCCGGGAGACCAAGTCCCCGGGATACTCACCGACTCGAACGAACGGGCGCGAAGCGTCGTCTTCGGGTAAGTCCCCGTTCCCGCAAGCCTGTCGCCCGACGCGCCGTCAGTCGACCTGCGCGAGGGCCTGGGCGATGTCGGCGATGAGATCCTCGGCGTTCTCCAACCCGATAGACAGGCGCACGGTCTCCGGGCCCACTAGGGCGGCGGCCTTTTCGTGCGGGAGCAGCTGGCGGTGCGTCGTCGTCGCCGGGTGGATCGCCAGGGACTTGATCTCGCCGATGTTGACGAGGTGAGAGACGAGCTTGAGGCCCATGATGAAGCGGATCGCCGCCGGTTCGCCGCCCTTGAGCGCGAAGGTGAAGATCGAGCCCGGGCCGTCCGGTACGTATTTCGCAGCCATGGCTTCACCGGCTTGGCCGGGCAGGGCGGGATAGCTCACCCAGGCCACGGCCGGGTGGTCCTTCAGGAAGCCGGCCACCGCCTTCGCGTTGGCGCAGTGGCGCGCCATGCGCAACGGCAGGGTTTCGACCCCCGTGAGCGTGAGGAAGGCGTTCATGGGCGAGAGGCCCGGACCGAGTTCGCGCAGGCCGAACAGGCGACAGGCCACGGCGAAGCTGAAATCCGGGAAGCGCTCGGTGATGACGAGCCCGTCGTAATCCTCCCACGGCTCGGCGATGAGATTGTAGCGGTCGCCCGCCGCTTTCCAGTCGAACCGGCCGGCGTCGCAGATCACGCCGCCGATGGTCTGGCCGGAGCCGCCGAGGAACTTCGAGGTCGAGTGCATGACGATGTCGGCGCCGTGCTCGATCGGACGGATCAGCGCCGGGGAGGCGAGGGTGTTGTCGACGACGAGGGGCAGCTTGTGACGGCGCGCCACCTCGGCGATGCCGGCGATATCCATGACGGTGGCACAGGGATTGACGATGGACTCGCAGACGATGGCCTTCGTCTCCGGCGTGATGGCCGCCTCGAAATCCGCCGGGTCGAGGCCCTTGGCGAATTGCGCCTTCATGTCGTAGCGGCCGTCGAGACGGTTCATGAGGCCGAGCGAGCCGCCGAACAGGCGCGGCGAGACGACGTAGGCGTCACCGCTCTTCATCAGTGTCATGAGGATGAGGAGGAGTGCCGATTGTCCGGACGAGACCGCGACGGCTGAGGCGGCCCCTTCGAGGGCGGCCACGCGGCGCTCGAGGGCGGCCACCGTCGGGTTCGAGCCGCGCGAATACGAGAAGCCCGTGCGGCGCATGGCGAAGATGTCGGCCGCCTGCTCCGTCGATTCGAACACGAAGCCGTTCGTGAAATAGATCGGCTGCACCCGCGCGCCCGTGGCGGGGTCCGGGGCGGCGCCGGCATGGATGGCGGCGGTGGCGAAGCGCTGGGGTCTGGTCTCGGTGGCCATGGGGCCTTCTCGGCTGGGGGTCAGGCGGCGCGGTGCACGAAGGCGCGCAGGGTCCGCACGAGGGTCGAGGGTTCGTAGGGCTTGGGAATGAAACGCGCCCCGTCCGGCATGTCGTTCGGGCCGGGGGTGCCCATGCCCGACACGACGAGGACGGGAATGTCGGGCCAACGATGGGCCACGAGGCGGGCCAGGGCGAAGCCGTCCATGGAGCCGCGCGGCATGTCGACATCGGTCATGAGCACGCCGACGTCGTCCCGGTTCTCCAGCACCGTGAGGGCCTTGTCGGCGTGGGGCGCCTCCAGCACCGTGAAGCCCGCATCCGCCAGGGTGTCGGCCGCCTCCATCAGCAGGAGGCCGTCATCCTCCACGAGGAGCACGACCGGGAGATCTGGGGAAGTCTGCGTCATCTGGGACGAACGATCTCACGCAACGGGACAGGTGGGGCCTATTCCCCACCGTCGGTACGGTCAACAACGGGTCCCGGACCGTGATCGTTTCACCGGTGCGGGGATGCCGCACCGGGACGGGGCGCTCCGGCCCGTCGCATTCAGGCCGACAGGGCCGCGTCGAGGTCCTCGATGAGGTCGGCCGGGTCCTCGAGGCCGATGGAGAGGCGCACCACCTCGGGGCCGGCGCCCGCCGTGATCTTCTGCGGGTCGGTGAGCTGACGATGGGTGGTGGAGGCCGGGTGGATCACCAGGGAGCGGGTGTCACCGATGTTCGCCAGATGCGAGAAGAGCTGAAGGTTCGACACGAGGGTCACGCCGGCGTCGTATCCGCCCTTGAGCCCGATGGTGAACACCGCACCGGCCCCGTTGGGGGAGTAGCGCCGCGCCAGGGCGTGATAGCGGTCGCTCTCCAGGCCGGGATAGCTCACCCATGCGACGGCGGGATGGCCGGCGAGATGGGTGGCGACGGCGAGGGCATTGTCGCAGTGGCGCTGCATCCTGAGCGGTAGGGTCTCGATGCCGTTGAGGATGAGGAAGGCGTTGAACGGGGCGAGCGCCGGCCCGAGGTCGCGCAGGCCGAGCACCCGGATGGCGATGGCGAAGGCGAAGTTCCCGAAATTCTCGGCGAGCACCATGCCGGCATATTCCGGCCTGGGCTTCGACATCGCCGGGTATCGCTCGTCGCCGGCCCAGTTGAACGTCCCGCCATCGACCACGAGGCCGCCGATGGAATTGCCGTGGCCGCCCAGAAACTTCGTCGCCGAGTGTACCACGATGTCGGCGCCGTGCTCGAACGGGCGGATGAGGTACGGCGTCGCCATCGTGTTGTCGACGACGAGCGGAATGTTGTGCCGCTTGGCGATGGCCGAGAGGGCCGCGATATCGGTGATCACGCCGCCCGGATTGGCGATGGATTCACAGAAGATCGCGCGGGTGCGCGGGGTGATGGCGCGTTCAAATGAGGCCGGATCATCGGTATCGGCCCAGACCACGTTCCAGCCGAAGTTCTTGTAGGCGTGGTTGAACTGGTTGATCGACCCGCCGTAGAGCTTGTTCGCCGCGACGAACTCGTCGCCCGGCTGCATCAGGGCGTTCATGGTGAGGAACTCGGCGGCATGCCCGGAGGCGACGGCTACCGCCGCCGTCCCGCCTTCGAGGGCGGCGATGCGCTCCTCCAGCACGGCGTTGGTCGGGTTGGTGATGCGAGAATAGATATTGCCGAAAGCCTGGAGCCCGAACAGCGAAGCGGCGTGATCGACGTCGTCGAACACGAACGAGGCGGTCTGGTAGATCGGCGTCGCCCGCGCGCCCGTCGCCGCATCGGGGGCGGCGCCCGCATGGATCGCCAGGGTGTTGAAGCCGGGCAGGCGGTCGGTCATGGAATCCTCCTCGGATCGGGGGCCGCAGCCCGATCCATGTAACCCCGCTGGCGAGGTCGACGGAAGGGAGGAGCCCAGCAGTTCCGCTTAAACGAACAGGCGTTCTTTATGGAGAACGACTTGCCGGAGTCAAGGCGCCCGGCCGGCACGGAACCGCACGGCACGCCCCTGATTGACCGTGGACCGAGTGTGATGAGCGAGGATTGGTGCAGTGGCCGAGCACGACGACGAGACGACGTGGAAGGAGTTCAAGGACGCCGTCAACATGACCGCTTCCAACTTGGAGAAGTTTCTCGACACCGACGAGAGCAAAGCTGTCGGCCAGAAATCCGGCGGCAAGGGCGAGTCGACGGGCCACGCCTCGGGCCGCCGCATCGTCGATCTCCTCCATACCAAGAAGGCCGACCTGACGGAGGACGACTACGCCCACATGCGCAAGGTGGTCTCGTACGTGAAGCGCCACCTCAAGCAGGGCGGCCCGGATGACACGGACGCGGTGAAGGATTCCCCCTGGCGCTACTCGCTCATGAATTGGGGCCACGATCCGCTGAAGGGGTGAGACGCCTTTCGGTCGATGGCGTACGGAGTGGCCCCATCCGGATCGTTGGTCTGTCGCAGCAACCTGGCCGGGGCAGAGGCACTCAGGCTTCGATGATCGAACGGATCTTGCTGGCCAATCCCTCCACCGGGAACGGTTTGGTGATCATCTGCATGCCCGGTTCGAGATGGCCGGCTCCAAAGGCGGCATTCTCCGCGTAACCGGTCATGAACAGAACCTTCAGCCCCGGGCGACCGACGCGGGCCTGATCGGCGAGCTGGCGACCGTTCAGGCCGGGCAGGCCGACATCCGTGACGAGGAGGTCGATCCGCGCATCCGATTGCAGGATGCGCAGGCCGGCAAGGCCGTCGGGGGCCTCCCGGGTGGCGTAGCCGAGTTCGCCCAGCACCTCGACCACCAGGGTGCGGACGGTGTCGTCGTCCTCGACCACGAGGACGGTCTCGCCGTGCTCGGCCCGGGGAGGCTGGCCGCCGGCCTCGCGCGGCTCCTCGAGCTCGCCCCAGAAGCGGGGCAGGTAGAGCTTCACCGAGGTGCCCTTGTGGGTCTCGGAATAGATCTTCACGTTGCCTTCGGATTGCTTGGCGAAGCCGTAGATCATGCTCAGTCCGAGTCCGGTCCCCTGACCGATGGGCTTCGTCGTGAAGAACGGATCGAACGCCTTCGCGATGACGTCTGGCGGCATGCCGGTGCCGGTATCAGTGACGCAGATGCAGACGTACTGACCCGCGCGCACGCCGATCTCGCGCGCGACGTAGGCGTCGTCGAGGTAGCTGTTGGCCGTCTCTATGGTGAGCCGACCGCCGTCCGGCATCGCGTCGCGCGCATTGATCGCAAGATTCAGGACGGCGTTTTCCAGCTGGTTCGGATCGCACAGGGTGAGCCAGAGACCACCCGCGACGACGACCTCGAGGCGCACGCGTTCGCCCAGCGTGCGGCGGAGCAGGTCGTCCATGGATCCCACCAGCCGGTTCACGTCGACGGCCTTCGCCTCCAGAGGCTGGCGCCGCGAGAACGCCAGCAGGCGGTGGGTGAGCGCCGCCGCCCGCTGCGCCGAGGCCATCGCCAGGCCGGAATAGCGCGTGAGGTTCTCGATCCGGCCCTCGTTGATCCGGGTCTGCATCAGGTCGAGGGAGCCGACGATGCCGGTGAGCAGGTTGTTGAAATCGTGCGCGATGCCGCCGGTCAGTTGCCCGACCGCTTCCATCTTCTGCGACTGGCGCAATTGCTCCTCGGCCTGCTCCCGATCGGCGATGGCTTCGCGGACCCGTGCCTCCAGGGTGTCGTTCAGCTCACGCAGGGCGACTTCGGACGCCTTGGTGGCAGTGATGTCGTAGATCACGCCGACATGCCGCAATTCGGCCGAGGTATCCTCGCGCACGGCCTCGCCGCGCCGGGCGAGCCAGCGCATCTCGCCGGTCTCGGCCAACCGGACGCGCATCTCCGCATAGGGAAGTTCGCCGGCCTCGCGCACGCTCGGATCGAGGAGGGTGCCGCCTTCCGCCACGAGGGCGTTGACGGAGCTGACCGCCAGGGTCTCGGCCGGCACGACTCCGAGCAGGTTGCAGAATTGCGGCGAGACCGCGACGGTGGCGAAGCCCGGAACGAACTCGAACGTTCCGATCCGGCCGGCGGTCTGGGCGATGCGCAGGCGTTCGGCGATGCGCCTCTGCTCGGTGATCTCGACCAGGGCGCCCGTGAAGCGGACGGGATTGCCATCCGCGTCGTAGGCGCAGCGCCCCCGCGCATGGACCCACCGGATCGCGCCGTCGGGCGCCTGCAGGCGGTATTCCCGGTCGAAGACTTCGGCGCCGTTCAGGATGCCGCTGACGGCCAGGCGCACCCTGGGACGGTCCTGGTGATGGATGCGATTGAAGAAGGCGCCCGTCGGGACGCCGCCGCCGCTTAGATCCTGCTCGATGCCGTTGAGCAGGGCGAAACGGTCGTCGACGTGGAGGCGCCGGCCGAGGATGTCCCAATCCCAGGTGCCCGCGACGCCCGCGGCCGCGAGGGTGATCTTGAGCTGCCTCTGCGCATCGGCCAGACGCCGCTCGATGCCGGCCACCCGGTCCTCGGTGAACTCACTTCGGCGCAAGGCTGTGACGTCGATCTGCGAGGCGAAGAAGTTCACGAGGTCGCCGGCCTCGTCGAAGAGCGGACTCAGGTAGAGCTCGTTCCAGAACGAGCCGCCGTCCTTCCGGTAGTTCAGGATCTCGACCTTCACGTCCCGTCGCTCGGCGATGGCGTCTCGAACGAGAGCCACGCTGGTCGGGTCCGTATCGGGCCCCTGGAGGAAGCGGCAGTTCCGCCCGACGACCTCGTCGGCGTCGTAGCCCGTCAGCGTGAGGAAGGCACGGTTGGCGAGGACGATGGGATTGCCGGGGAGGCGTGGATCGGTGACCACCATCGGCTGGCGCGTGCGCTCCAGAGCGATGACGAAAGGCCCCGCGCGACGGCGCATCTCGGTGATCGCGATGGAGAGGGCGGCCGGCCGATCGCCATCGGGTGCGGCGTCGATCACGACTCTGTCTCGCCGAGGGCCCGCTCGACGAAGCCGTCGATGAGCGCCGTCAGGCTTTCGAGGGACGGCAGGTCCATCAGCATGGCGATGTAGCCGCGGATGTCGCGCTCGCGAACGGCGAAGTTGATGTAGAGGAACAGGACCAGAGAGTCGGTTGCCTCGTCGCCGAGGGGCTGGAAGATCCTCGGTCCGTCGCCCCTCATGACCTCGGGCAGGGACATGCTGAGCGTCCGCTGAAGAAGGTTCGCCATCGTGGCGAGGCAGCCGTTCAGGATGACGTTGCCCGTCTCGGTCAGCGCCTCGTCCTCGAGTTCGGCGACTTCCTCCGCCGTCAGTTCTTCCCCAGCCACGGCGCGAACGAGTTCGCGCCCGTTCTCCTGGGGGAAGATCAGTAGGGCGCGGCCGGCGAAGGCGCCCTGGAAATCCTGCTGGACGACGACGAGTTCGGACGCCTCGCGCTCGCCGATCATGCGCGCGGCCTGGGCGCGGGACACGATCTCGACGGCCGGCACCGATAGCAGCACCTGCACGCCGATCATCTTGCGCAGGCTCGCGGCGGCCTTGCTGACGCCGATGTTCACGAGTTCGGTGAAGGCGTCGCGCTGGAGTTCCGTGAGGTCTACGGTGCCCGTCGTCACGAGGCCGCCCTGCGCAGCCTGAGCGCGGCGCCGGACAGGAACCCGGCCAGGGCCTCGTCGGTCAGCGGCTTTGCCAGGAACGTGGCGTCGACGCTGCGGGCGCGGGCGATGATCTCGTCCTGGATGTTGGCCGAGACGACGGCGATCGGCATGCCGGGCTTCGCGGCGCGCAAATCCGCCGCCAGTTCCAGGCCGTCCTTGCCCGGCATGTTAAAATCGAGGAGCGCCACATCGATCTGACGCTCGTCCAGCACGGTCATCGCCGCCTCGGCGTTGGCCGCTTCGGCCACGTCCCAGTCCGGCTTGAGCTTGCGCAGGAGCTTGGCGGCGACGAGACGCGCCAACTTGCTGTCGTCGACGATGAGGGCTGTGGTCGTCATGGATGGTGATGCTGGTTCGGTTGTGCGCGGCGCGCCCGGATGATCGGCGACGACAGCCTTTATGCGTTGCCGCCGCCCCGGGGCATAGCCGTAAGTCTCACCCGTGCCGATTATCCTGGGGCGCGTGTCAACCATCGGGTGACGAATGGGTCCGCGCAGACCCCCACGACGCCCGGCTGCAGGCTCAGGAGGATCTGGTACACCGCGGTATGCAGGCGCGTGCAGGCGCTCCAGTCCACGGAGGCCTGTGGATCGTCGAGGAGCAGCGCCAGGAGCGTCTCCGCATCCTCGACGGGGCAGATTCCTTCCAGGCGAATCTTCGCCCCGGAGGCCCCATCGGTTCGGCGAATCACCGCCATTACAGTCCCTCCCGTGCCCGGTCCTGCGCCAGGATGGACGCGGGATCGAGGACGAGCAGCACGCGGCCGTCCCCGAGCGATGTCGTGCCCGCCACCCCGGGGATGGACCCGACGAGGCCCGTCGGCGGCCGGACAACGGCCTCGATGCGATCCTCGATGCGGTCGATCTCCAGGGCGATGCTATTCGAACCGGTGCGGACGGCCATGAGCAGCGCCTCCGGGCCTGCTTCGGAAAGCCCCCCGTGGCCCAGAAGATCGGCCAGCCGCAGCACCGGAACGGTCCGGCCACGCAGGACCGTGGCGTTTCCCCCGACGACGGCCTGGATGGCGGTTCGGGACCTGCGGACGACCGCGTCGATGAGCTCCATCGCGATGCCGTAGGATTCCCCGCCCGCTGCGACCACCATGAGGCGAGCGAGCGCGATGGTCTGGGGGAGGTGCAGGCGGACCGTGGTGCCGAGACCGACCCGACTTTCGAGGGAGACGCGGCCCCCCATACGGTCGGCGGCCGCCCGCACGGCGTCCATGCCGACGCCCCGGCCCGACAGGGCGCCGACGCTCTCGGCCGTCGAGAAACCGGGCGCGAAGATGAGGTCGGTGACGGCGTCTTCGTCCATGGCCTCGACGGCC
>NZ_BPQD01000015.1 GCF_022179065.1 Methylobacterium adhaesivum | reverse complement strand
ACCAAATTCACGTTCCTGTCGAGCTACCAGCACGACAGGAACGTGAATTTGGTGGCCCCATCCGGCTTATAGGTGAAGGCCGGTGCGATGTAGACGCGATCGTCCGGTGCGCCATCGACCTGCGTTCCGCCCGTATGGCCGATACCGGTCAGACGATAGAACCAATGGCCGGAATCGTCTGCGGGACCACTGAGATCAAAGGCGGCATAGCCCTGGCCAAAGGAACCGCCGCCGACCTCGACATAGCGAAGCGGATCGACCGTCGGGCGCTTGGAAACCTGGTTGATGAGACCGCCGGGCGTGCCCGCGCCGAACAGTACGGCCGCAGGTCCCCGGAGCACTTCGATTCGCTCCAGTCCGAACGTGTCGACCTTGAAGTAGCCAAAGCCATAGTTCAGTAGCTGCAGGCCGTCACGATAGAGGCCGTAGTCGCTGGCAACGAAGCCACGCAGGTTGAAGTAGTCGATGCGCGAATCAGCGCCGAACGTTCCGGAGAAAAGGCCGGGGACGTACTGCGTCGCCTGCGTTAGGGTTTGCGCCTTCTGCGCGTCGATCTGCTCCCGCCCGACCACGCTGATGGACTGCGGCGTTTCGATCAGCGGCGTATTGGTCTTTGTGGCGGTCGCTGACCGCGTCGCGACATAGCCAGACACCGGCCCGGTCGGGCTTTCAATGGCGCGGACCGCAGCGCCCCCATCCAGTCCGTTGCCGACTCCGCGCCCAGTCCCCTGAACGTTCAGTTCCTGCAGCTGAACACTAGCCTCAGCGGGAGGATTGGACACGCCGCGTCGCGGCGAAGTCGCTTCCTGAGCAGCCGCACCCACAACGAGACTCAGCAGGGACACGCCCGCCAGCGCGGCGCGGGCAACGGCATGGCGAGGGCGATCAGATAGAACGAACGAGATCGGCTTCATGAGAATGGCTCTGCAGTGCCCGCACCGAGACACGCCCCCAGGATTGGAAAGCGTAGTTTTTAGAAGCTCTAAACTACTGTGGTCGCTAGGCTTTTTCGTTCTTTTCGCTACGTTCAAGCGTAGTCGATCACAAGGGCTCCACGGAGTGAATCCCTCCGTGTGACGGTTCTGCAACGTCCGGGCGGGCGCGATAATTTTAGGCTGCGCTGCTGCGATGGGATGCCCTGCTCGCGAGCACAGAGTTGCCGCCGACCCGATCGTGACCAAGATACCCGGCGTATACGGCGCAGCGTGCTTTTCGCGATGCGGATGGCACACGATCGGGGATCCTGATGAGCAATCTTCCAAGACTGCCCCCCGAAGCGTTCGCCAAACAGGATCCAACACCTGACGTACTGTTTTACGCCCAGCCGCGCTTCGTGACCCATATCGACGACGCAGCCGTTGACGCCGTCACCGACCTCTACCGCACGCACCTGCCGACCGGCGGACGTATTCTCGACCTGATGTCGAGTTGGGTCAGCCACCTGCCCGCAGAGATCGCCTACGACGCGGTGATCGGCCATGGGCTGAACGACCGGGAGCTTGCGGCCAACCCGCGCCTGACGCAGCGTTTTGTGCAGGACCTGAACGCCGATCCGATCCTGCCCCTCAAGAGCGCGAGCATCAACGCCGCTGTAATCTGCGTCGGGGTCCAGTACCTGCAGGACCCGGTTGGCGTTCTTCGCGAGGTCGCGCGCGTGCTTGTGCCCGATGCCCCCGTGATCATCTCATTCTCGAACCGATGTTTTCCGACCAAAGCGGTGGCCATCTGGCGCTCCCTTGGGGGAGATGACCAGGCGCGGCTGATCGAACTCTACCTGCGCCATGCCGGGTTTTCTGGGGTCGCGGCCTACGGCGTGGTGCCGGAAGGCGGTCAGAGTGACCCGCTCTGGGCAGTCATCGGTCGAACCGTCGCGACAAGCGATGGACAGGCAGTTTCGCCCCCATAGGACAATCTCGGCGCGGTCGCGGACAATACCGTGCCCCGTCCCAAGGTCGCAAACCCACTCGCTCGAGCGCGATCCCGGGCCCCATGTTTTGTCGATCGCGATCTTGCTCCGGCAAAGCCCTGTCCCCACCCAGGCGGCCTTCACGAAACTGAGCGCAACCTCATGGCCCGGCACACATGGCCTTGCCCTTTTCCACCGGATATCCCCATAAAGAACAAAACGCGAACTCACGCGTTCTCAGAGGCTGCAACTGGGGGGATTTGCTTCGGATGGCCCGTTACCGCTTCCACGCCACCAACGGCTACGCGTTCGTCCTCGATGCGATTGGCAGGGACGTTCGGCGTCCCGAGCGTCTCGCACGCCGGGCGATCGAGGTCGCGGCCAGCGTTATGGATGAACTGGACGGTCAGGAGGACTGGTCCGAATGGAGCGTCAGCGTCCACGACCTCAGTGGTCGGCGCGTGCTGGTCCAACCGTTCGTGATGCAGGCAGCGTCCGTTCCTCAGGCAGCCCCACGATGCTGAGGTAGACAATCCGCTTGCTCCCCGCATGCGAACCCGAGATTTCATCAGACGCATAGAGCGTAATCCCGTTTTCCCGTTCATCGGGCTGGATCGCATCGAACATCAGATCCGCCTGCGGCAGAGCGGGTCGAGGGCTACTTACATTGGTCCGTCATCTGCGCGTAAGCCTCCTTCAAGCCGGTGAGGTCGACGTCTTCCGTGATGGCTTCATGCCATCGATCGAGGATCCGGATCCTAAAGCGCCTCCCTCCGACAAGGGCGTGAAAAGCATCACCTTCGATGGTGATTCTGCCTGATGTTTGCATGGCCTCTGATGGAAAGACTG
The DNA here is from genome assembly GCF_022179065.1 of Methylobacterium adhaesivum. Taxonomy (GTDB): domain Bacteria; phylum Pseudomonadota; class Alphaproteobacteria; order Rhizobiales; family Beijerinckiaceae; genus Methylobacterium; species Methylobacterium adhaesivum. The sequence continues at coordinate 154,429 of NZ_BPQD01000015.1, read as the reverse complement.
GGTTTGATGCCGGCCCGTCATCAATCCTGTATTGAAAATTGAACACGGAATTTTTCGGCATCCCGGTCACATCCATCCGATTGTGGGTGACTTGAATGCGAGACGGTGTCTTCGGCCTCAAGACGCATGACTGAGCGCTGCTGAATTGATCCTCAGACCTAGTGAGATCCCAATTGCCCTCGCTGAGTATCAGCCTGTCAGACGCTTGCGCAGCAAATGCCGAACTGAACACGCAGGCGAGTACGAGAGTGATTCGTAACGTCATGTCGTTTCTCATTCCCACGTGGAGCGATCACCAGGAGCCTTCTGATCAAAACATCGCCGGTTCGAGGGTACGATGTCACGAATGATCCGGTCTCACGCCGACTTGCACGGCGATGCGAGCCTTGACCGAACGACGGCAAAGCCGTCGCGAGACGTAACGGTCGGGGGCAACATCGCATGTCGATGCTGCCTCCCCCCAAGCCTGCGAAGCCGGGCTACCCAGCGTCGTTCCGTGGCAACGCGGTGCCGAACTGGAGTGTCTGCCAAGCCGGTTCGCCAATCGGCAGCGGGCCGGTTAGCCCTCTGCCCTGATCCGCATCACGCGGCAGCGGCCTTGCGCGGACGTTCAACACGCTTCGGCTTTGTATCCGCAGAGTCCTCAGAGATCGCCTTGTTGGTCTGATCAGCTTTTTCCTCTGGCTGATTTTCCGAGCCTTTCCGCTGCTGACCGAGCCCAAACGAACGAGCAAGTTCCGAACGGGCCGCTGAGTAGCTGGCGGCGGTCATCGGATAGTCCGACGACAGTCCCCATTTGGCCCGGTAACCCTCGGGCGTAAGCCCACGGCTGGTAAGGTGCCGACGCAAGGTCTTGTAGGCCTTGCCGTCCTCGAAGCTGATCAGGGCATCCGGCGTGATCGATTTTTTGATCTGCGCCGGGGTCAGCTTAACGACCTCGTCCTTGGCCGATACGGCTGTGCCTTCTCCACCCAACCCCTTCACGGAAGCGTGAACAATTACCAGAAGATTGCCGAGTTCGCTGAAAGGCATCGAGTTGTTGCTCACGTAGGCGACAACGATGCTGGCGCTCAGCTCGATAATATCAGCCTCTTGGTGAGCTTTGATTTCGGCCATAAAAGCAATCCATTCATCTAGCAAACTCCTTCTAAGCCCAATTATCTCAATAAAGTCGATCCCAATTTCCGGACATTTGGCCTTTGGGCGATTTATCCACCCCGTTAGGGGCGGCCTATTCCTCCGCCTGTCCAGAAGATTGCTTCCATCGACGATACCCGATCGCGATCCAGGCCTTGCAGATCCCTCGGCGTCGTACCCCATCTTGAAAGTCGTGTGCGGATCGACACGTCCAGAATGAAATCGGCTCCCCATATTAAATCCAACAGAGAGAAACGGACCTGACCCCAGGTCAGTCGCTGTAAAGGAGCTTATAGACCGCCATGATGACCCGTATCGCCACCGCCACCGCCGCTCTTGTCCTTGGCGTTGTTTCGATCTCGTCCGCTATGGCCGCCGAGCGTCCGACCTCCCGCTACACCTCGTTCGGGTCTGAGGTCGAGACCACCGGTTCGCTCTATGCCCCCTCTCGCGTGCCGGCCTATGGTGGCTGCCCGATGAGTTCGGCCGCCGAGGGCAACGCCAACCAGCAGAACTTCCCCGTGATGCAGTACGGCCAGACCTCGGGCGGAAACCGCTGCTGATCGGACTCTTGAGGTCGCTCACATGTTGCTGAAGGGGTTTTCCTACGCCATGGCCGGCGCGTTCGCGGGCGGTCTGGCCTTCACCATCATCGGTGCGTCCCAAGCCATGATCGGCTCATAGGGGGTGTGCTGGCGGCATCACCGTACGGCATGGCGGCGGGGCAGAAGCTCCGCCGTTTTTCTGTTTGGATCATGACGATCAACGCCGACACCCAGCCCGGCCGCTTGGAGCGCCCTCCTATTCGTGTCTGAAGCAGCGTTTCTCGGATCCCGAAACCGCAGGCCTGAGGTAAGGAGCGCACTGGACGCCTCTGGTGTTGCCCTGTAGCCGTGCGGCAGCGGATGGAGAACCGCTATCCGGGGCGGAGTTCGGCTTCTTGAACCAGCACGATGGCGCGGGACGGCCGACGATCTACCTCGATATTGATGGGGTGGTCACGACGGTCGCCTATCAGCGGAAGGCGGGCAAAGACAGGCTGAACCCGGCTCAAATCGCCCGCGTCTCTGCTTTGGTGAGAGCGTTCGACGCGCGCATCGTGGTTTCGTCGACGTGGCGCGTCGCCGATTGTCGTCCGACCCTGCTCGAAGCCGGCCTGCCCGATGACTGCTTCCATCCGGACTGGCATACCGCCATCCTGCCGACGAGCCGGGATCCCGAGACGGGCGCAATGCTCCCTGCTGAGAGTGCCCGACGGGGCGACGAGATAGCCGAACACGTGACGCGGAACCGGATTACGAACTACCTTGTCCTCGACGACGTGGCGGTCGGCCCTACCCATGCGGGCCAGCATGTCCAGCCCAATGCGGAAGACGGTCTTTCGGAAGAGGATGGCATCTTGGCGCGTAGCATCCTCGCGCGAGCGGCGACGGCCTGACAGAACCTGCGACGGGACAGCGCAGATCGATCGCGTAGCGGTTTACGCTTCCGTAGCACTTGAACTTTCCAGGACCGCCGGTCATTGCATGACAGTGGTGTGACGGACACGTCACGCTGATCCTGACATCGACACGGTCTCCCTGACCTTCGCCGGCCCCGCCCGTCCGGCTGATCCCTCTGGTTCTGCCTCCGCGCAGCTCCGGCGGGTGCGTCGCGTCGGTTCCTCGTGTGGCAGGAAGGAGAAGCGCGATGCTGGGATTCAGGAACAGAGACAAGGTCGTAAAACCGTCGCTGGTCGCCCTCGGCATCGTCGAACGCTCGGCCGCCAAGGCGCATGCCTCGCTCATCGCCACTGGCTGGGCCGAAATCGGCTACGGCTATCACGGCTCCGTCCATGCGCACGCTGACCATCCCGAGGTCGTCGTGCGCCTCGCGCGCAAAGCCGATGGCTTTGGCGACTATGCCGCCCTGATCCGCAAGGGGTTTGCAGGGTCCGATGGGCCACATGCGCCGCGTGTCCATGACCTCTCCGTCAGCCGCTGTGGTGCCTTGATGACGGTAGGCTCGCGCTTGAGCACGCCCTCCTTGGATACTTGGTGGCTGGCTTACGCACACGCCGTCATCGCGGACCATCCCAGCGTGCTCGTGGACGAGGGCGTTCGCGAGCGGTTCAAGGCAGAATGGCCGGCCTACGAGCCGAGGATCGATCATTCGAGCTTCGATGGCATACGAGAAGACTTCAGAGCCGCTTGGCCGAAATACGAAGCCTTTGTCGCAACGCTCCGCGCCGCATCGCCACGTGCCCTCGATCCGAACGTCGGAAACGTATTGGTTGGCCAGGACGGCAGTCCCGTCGTCAACGATCCGCTCTGCGACGATGGGTTCGGTTTGTGGCGCTCGCCGCTGTCACGTTTGACCGCACGGCTTGCAAATGCCTTCCGCCGCCTGGCGGACGATGCGCTGGGCCGGGGGCCGGTGCCAGCGTAACGGTTGTCAGCCCTACGCAGGTGGGCGGATGAAGGCCGAATGTCTCTTAGGACCTGAGCTTCGTCAGAACACCGCGTGGTCGCCGCGCTCGGCGACTGCCTCGCCACGGATCACGCGCGCATAATGGTCGAACAGCGCCTCCGACCCCGTGGAGGGCGTACCCTGCGCGTCGTATCGCCCAGTCGCCGGATCCAGCACGAGCATGGATTCGGTGGCGTAGTAGCGGCCGATTCGCGCGAGTTCCGCCTTCGCGGCCAGGGTCGGCACCCATCGTCCGATCATCGCCAGGACGGCAATGATCACATCCAACAGCATTACCGGGACGTGCGTGAAGCGCGGCTCTCGCTCCAGCAATGCGAAAAGCGCCGTTCCCTGGGCCTTCGGCGTGATCGCTTCGCCCGGCCCGCCAATCGGCAGAATGCGATTGCGCCGTTCACCATCGTCGAGGCAGTCCGCGAGGTAGCGGCCCAGATCGTCGTCGCTGATCGGTTTGCAGGCCGTCAGCGTTCCATCCCCAAAAACGAGAAACGGCTTGCCGCGTTTCACGCGCTCGATCTGCCCCGAGAGCGATTTAAAGAACGCCGTTGGCCGCACGATCGTGTAATCCAGGCCCGACGCGACCAGCACCGCTTCGAAGGCGAGCTTGGCGTGCTGAAACGCGAGGATCGATTTCTGGACGCAGATCGCCGACAGCAGCACGACGTGGGTGACACCGGCTGCCCGGCTCGCGTGAAGGGCGCTTACGTGCGCCTCGTAATCGATCGCCCACGCATCCTCGGGCAATCCGGTGCGTGACGCGAGGCACGACACCAGAACGTCGAAAGATTCACTCCGGATCCCATCGCGCGCCAGCGACGACGGATCGGTCAAGTCCACGACCCGTTCGGCGGCACCCGCGGATACACCAGGCGGTTGAACCGAACTTCCCGGGATCGCGGTGACGGTCGAGCGCCGGACAAGGCAAACGACCTCGTGACCGCGTGACACCAGAGCGCGCACGGTTGCCCGGCCAATGGTGCCCGTCGCCCCAAGAACGAGGACGCGGCGCGGATTCCCGCTATCCGGTCGAACAGCGGTCATGGTCTATCCAGCCGGCGCTTCGCCATTTAGCTCGCCAGTCGCGGTTACGGTGCGTGACGCGCTACCCTTACGGTGACTTTACCGATCTGGATCTACCGGGCCAGCCATCCCTCGGGTGATTCGTCCAGGATGGCAGCGGCAGCTCTGCTGTCAGGGGCAGCCTTCGACGGGGCGGCGCGCTGTCCGCGTACGTCGTGGACGCAATCGGGGCCTCCTGCGCCGATCTCGATGATGGACCGTGTGTAGCGTGAGACGAGCAACGGGTTCTCACGCATAAACAAGCCGGCACCACCCCCGTCGGCGAACCGCCTTTGCCGGGCATGGTGCGATGGGCGGGTAGGCCCCCTCCCCTCCGACCCTGATAGTCGGCACGGGACGCCGTCGGTGTGTTGCGAGGCAAGTCGGCCTTAGACGTCCCCCATCCCAGGTAGCAGGCTCTTTCAATGCGACTCGGCTTCGGTCCCCGCGCTTCCCTCCCCTGACCCGTAAGGCTTTGCAGACAAATAGAAAGGCGCGCGGATCGCTCCGCACGCCTTCTCCTCAGACGCATCTTTATGCCGTTCTAATAGTCAGAAACACCGCTAAAAACGAAATGTTATGCTGCTCGTCGTGATGGTCAAGTCGAGCGGGTCGCCTCACGAGCACCCCGTCGTGCCGCCGCAAGTATCGCACTTCAGGCAGGTCCCGTTCCGGACCAAGGTGAAGTTCGCGCATTCCGGGCAGGCTTCGCCGACGTAGCCCTTCATCTTGGCCTCGGCGCGCCGGTCGGAGACCGTGCGCTCCGGCTTGGCGAAGGGCAGCGCCTCGACCAGGACGTCTGCGATGCCGGCGAGGGATGGCTCCGCCTTGAGGGCCGTTGCGCCGCGCAGGGCATGAACCACGCCGCCCGCCGGAGCCGTAACGCCGGTGCTCGGTGCGCCCACGCCCACCGTGCCGCCAGCCGGGCCGCCCTGGATCAGGGTGAGGCGATCGGCCGAGCCGCGCAGGAGGCCGCGCGAGACGACGTTGGCGGCCACGGGATCCGGCTTGTCGCCGCGAGCGCCCTCCCCTTCGCCCTTGCCCATCACCGTGTTGCCGATGTCGGAGGGATCGACATGGGCCAAGTCCATGCGGCCGAGATACGAGATCGCGAGCTCGCGGAACACGTAGTCGAGGATCGAGGTCGCGTTCTTGATGGCGTCGTTGCCCTGTACGAAGCCCGCCGGCTCGAAGCGGGTAAAGGTGAAGGCATCGACATACTCCTCCATGGGCACGCCGTACTGGAGGCCGATGGAGATCGCGATGGCGAAGTTGTTCATCAACGATCGGAAGGCGGCGCCCTCCTTGTGCATGTCGATGAAGATCTCGCCGATGCGCCCGTCATGGTACTCGCCCGTGCGCAGGTAGACTTTGTGGCCGCCGACCACGGCCTTCTGGGTGTAGCCCTTGCGCCGGTCAGGCAGCTTTTCGCGGGACCGGATGCGCTCGACGCGCTCGATGACCCGCTCCACGACCTTTTCGGCGAGCTGCGCCGCCTTAGCGGCGGCGGGCGCCGCCACCAGGGCTTCGACGGCCTCCTCGGCGTCCTCCTCCTCGTCGGCGATGAGGGCCGAGTTCAGGGGCTGGGACAGCTTCGAGCCGTCCCGGTAGAGGGCGTTGGCCTTAAGGGCGAGGGTCCAGGACAGGCGGTAGGCGTTCTTGCAATCCTCGACGGTGGCGTCGTTGGGCATGTTAATGGTCTTGGAGATGGCGCCCGAAATGAACGGCTGGGCCGCCGCCATCATGCGGATGTGGCTCTCCACGGAGAGGTAGCGCTTGCCGATGCGCCCGCAGGGGTTGGCGCAATCGAACACGGCGTAGTGCTCGGCCTTGAGGAAGGGCGCGCCCTCGAGGGTCATGGCACCGCAGATGTGGGTGTTGGCCGCCTCGATGTCCTTCTTCGAGAAGCCGAGGAAGGGCAGGATCTCGAAGGCCGGGTCATCAAGCTTCTCGGCCGGCACCTTGAGGACGCCCGTGAGGAAGTCGTCGCCGAGCGTCCAGCGATTGAACACGAACTTGATGTCGAAGGCGGATTTCAGACCCGCCTCCACGGCCGCGATCTTGTCGTCGGTGAAGCCCTTGGCCCGGAGCGAGCCGGCATTGATGGCCGGCGACTGGCCCATGGAGCCGTGGCCGACGGCATAAGCCTCGATCTCGGCGATCTCGGATTCGCGGTAGCCGAGCGTCCGCAGGGCGTCAGGGACGGCGCGGTTGATGATCTTGAAGTAGCCGCCGCCGGCGAGCTTCTTGAACTTCACGAGGGCGAAGTCCGGCTCGATGCCGGTGGTGTCGCAGTCCATGACGAGACCGATGGTGCCCGTCGGCGCGATGACGGTGGCCTGGGCGTTGCGGAAGCCGTGCTCCTCGCCGAGCTGTAGGGCGCGGTCCCAGGTGTGGCGAGCTCGGTCTGCGAGATCGGCCTGCGGAATGTTGGCGAGATCCAGGGGCACCGGGTTGATCGAGAGGAACTCGTAGCCCTCGGCCTCGCCGTGCGCGGCGCGACGGTGGTTGCGGATCACCTTCAGCATGGCGTCGGCGTTCTCCTCGTAGGCCGGGAAGGCCCCGAGTTCGCCGGCCATCTCGGCCGAGGTGGCATAGGCGACACCCGTCATGATCGCGGTTAGCGACCCCGCGAGCGCCCGGCCCGCGTCGGAATCATAGGGGAGGCCCATGCTCATGAGGAGGCCGCCGATGTTGGCGTAGCCGAGGCCGAGCGTCCGGTAGCGGAACGACAGTTCCGCGATCTCCTTCGACGGGAACTGCGCCATCATCACCGAGATCTCGAGCACCACCGTCCAGAGGCGGTTGAGGTGCTCGAAAGCCGCGACGTCGAAGTGGTTCGTGGCGCGGTCGTACATCGTCAGCAGGTTGGCGCTGGCCAGGTTGCAAGCGGTGTCGTCGAGGAACATGTACTCCGAGCACGGATTCGAGGCGCGGATGCGTCCGCCCGCCGGGCAGGTGTGCCAGTCGTTCATCGTGGTGTTGAAGTGCAGGCCCGGATCGGCGGACGCCCAGGCGGCCTCACCGATTTTTTCCCAGAGTTCGCGGGCCGGCAGGGTCTTGGTGGTCTTGCCGGTGGTGCGGGCCTTCAACTGCCAAGGCGCGTCGTTCTCGACGGCGCGCAAGAAGTCGTCCGTGAGGGAGACGGAGTTGTTGGAGTTCTGACCCGCCACCGTGAGGTAGGCTTCCGAATCCCAGTCGGTGTCGTAGACGGGGAAATCGATCTTGGTGAAGCCCTGGCGCGCGAACTGGATCACCCGCTTGGTGTAGGAATCCGGCACCATGTCTTTGCGGGCGGCCTTCACCGCCTTCTTCAGGACGGGGTTGCGCTCGGGGTCGAAGCAGGCATCCCCTTCCGCCTCGCACTGGGTGCAGGCCTTCATCACCGCAGTGAGGTGCTTGGAGACGATCTTGGAGCCCGTGACCAGCGCGGCGACCTTCTGCTCCTCCTTCACCTTCCAGTCGATGTACTGCTCGATATCGGGGTGATCGATGTCGACGATGACCATCTTGGCTGCGCGCCGCGTGGTGCCGCCCGACTTGATGGCGCCTGCCGCCCGGTCGCCGATCTTCAGGAACGACATCAGGCCGGACGACTTGCCGCCGCCGCCGAGCTTCTCGTTCTCGCCGCGCAGCATGGAGAAGTTCGAACCGGTGCCGGAGCCGTACTTGAACAGGCGCGCCTCGCGGACCCACAGGTCCATAATGCCGCCCTCGTTCACGAGGTCGTCCTGCACCCCCTGGATGAAGCAGGCGTGGGGCTGCGGATGCTCGTAGGAGGAGGCCGACTTCGTCAGTTCGCCGGTGCGGTAATCGACATAGTAGTGGCCCTGCGCCGGCCCATCGATGCCGTAGGCCCAATGCAGGCCGGTGTTGAACCATTGCGGCGAGTTCGGCGCCACCATCTGGCGGGCGAGCATGAAGCGCAGCTCGTCGAGGAACGCGCTGGCATCCTCCTCCGACGAGAAGTAGCCGCCCTTCCAGCCCCAGTATGTCCAGCAGCCGGCGAGGCGGTCGAAGACCTGCGTCGAGGAGGTCTCGGAGACGTAACGCTCGGCTTCCGGCACCTCGGCCAGGGCCGCGAGGTCGGCCTCGGAACGCCACAGAAACGACGGCACGTCGTTCTCTTCGACCTTCTTCAGGCGGGCCGGCACCCCGGCCTTGCGGAAGTACTTCTGGGCCAGCACGTCGCTGGCGACCTGGCTCCAGCTCTCCGGAACCTCGATGCCCTCGAGGCGGAACACCACCGAACCGTCCGGATTACGGATCTCGCTCAGGGTCTTCCGGAAGGGAATCGTGGCGTAGGGGGATTGCCCGGCCGTGGTGAGGCGACGCTCGAACCGCATGAAACCTGTCTCCCGCCCATTGGCGACGTTGGCGGCCCGCCTCGAAAAGCCGGGCCCTGTCCTTGAAGTGCGTAGGCTAGTCCCGATCGGGCATGCGCTCGCGAACGCTCGCGGGGCGCTATGTCTGATCGGGCGAAATCGCTGAGCCGCTGAAGGATCGGATCGCTCCGGCGACATTCGAACGCTAACGCGTTCGATCCCGTCACGTCAACAACTTGTGTGCGCTGGCTATGTTCCTGACTAGATGTTGTGTCGGCGACCTTAATCCTGTGGATAGCTGCGACATTCGGATAAGTGCGCCTTGGGTCTCACGGAATCGGTCCGAGGAATCTGACGGCGCACAGGTTCGGCACCGGATCGGGCAGTCAGTCACATGGTTAATGGCGCAGCGTTGTGACAATCCGGGCGCAGTCGCGGACGCGCGCTGGACACCCGGCCCGGCCGTCACCATAGTCCCGCCGATCGACGGCACAGGGCAAGACGGCCCTTCTCAGGCGAACGCGATGGCTCTCAAGGACACGCTTCTGCGGATCTTCACCTGGTGGAACGGGCAGACGATGTCGCTTGCCCTCTACACGGCGCGCCAGGGGCAGCGGGTCGGCATGGATGACGACGGCAATGTCTATTACCGTGCGCAAGGGCCGCTCATCGACCGGTCGGTTGGTACGGAGCGGCGCTGGGTCGTCTACAACGGCTATGCCGACGCCTCGAAGGTGCCGCCCGGCTGGCGCTCCTGGCTATGCCACAACGCCGACGTGCCGCCGAGCGAGGAGGCCTACACCCCTCGCGAATGGCAAAAGCCCCATGTCGAGAATCTAACGGGGACGTGGGGCGCCTACCGCCCCAAGGGCTCGCAGCTCAGCACCGGCCAGCGCCCGGCGGCCACGGGCGACTATGCACCCTGGACCCCGGGCGACTGATTCTCGGGCGCGGCCCTTTTTCCACCAATGTTGCGCACTTAAACGCGGGGCGCGTCGCCCTCAGCCCTCGGCGCGTCTGCCAAGGGAGCGAGCCGTGAGCCGCAACACCGCACGGACTTCGCGAAACGCCGTTCTCGCCGCCCTAGCCCTCAGCCTCGGTTTCGGCGCGTTGCCGGCGCGGGCCGACAAAATCAAGAACCCGACCGCCGTGTTCTCGGGCCTCGACAAGATCACCGGACGCATCGTGTCGTTCGAGGTGGCCGTCGACGAGACCGTTCAGTTCGGGGCGCTCCAGCTCACCCCCCGCGTCTGCTACAGCCGCCCGCCGACGGAGAGCCCCAAGACCACGGCCTTCCTAGAGGTCGACGAAGTCACCCTCGACAGCAAGTATCGCCGCATCTTCACGGGCTGGATGTTCGCCGCGAGCCCGGGGCTCCACGCCATCGAGCATCCGATCTACGACGTGTGGCTGGTCGATTGTAAGGGTGGGGCAGACGTCATCGCCGAGGCCAAGGAGCAGGAGGACGTGCCGGTCGCGGCCGCGAAATCCGAGAAGCCCCGGCGCCAGCGCGGCGGGCAGGACGCGACGCGCACGGCCCAGCAGGTCAATCCCAATGGTCAGGTGGACGTGGAGGCCCCGCGCGGTGTGCCTGTTCAGCCGAAGCAGAAGCCCTCGCGAAAGTTCTTCCCGTCGAACGAGGGTCCGGCTCCGGCCCCCCCGGCGCCGCCGCAGAACCTGTTCGACGCTCTGTTCCGATAGGGTCGCCCTCCCCGCGATGGGGTGAGGATCAGCGCTCTCGCTCCACCGCGAGGGCCGCCAGCGCGGCGTTTCCGTCGATGATCGTGCCCCGTGGCCACACGTCCCAATCGGCCGTGTGGGCGATCGCCTCGGCCAGTCGCCGCTTGTAGACGTGGCGCGGCACCTCCTCGGCGCCGAACTGCAGCAGATGATCGGTGACGAACTGGGTGTCGGCCAGGCGATAGCCGCCGGCCCGCAGGCGGGCGACGAGGTGGACGAGCGCTACCTTCGAGGCGTCCCGGACGGTGTGGAACATGCTCTCCCCGAAGAAGGCCGCTCCGAGGGACACGCCGTAGAGACCACCCACGAGGTGGCCCTCGGCATAGACCTCGACCGTGTGGGCATACCCCGAATCGAACAGGGCGCCGTAGAGGTCCCGGATACGTGCGTTGATCCAGGTGCGTTCGGCGTCCCGACGCGGGGCGGCGCAGCCGGCGATCACCGCGTCGAAATCATGGTCGACCCGAACCGAGAACCCGTCCGACCGAACGGTACGCGCCAGACGCTTGGCGACGTGAAATCCGTCGAGTGGAAGAATTCCACGCGCCTTGGGCTCGACCCAGTAGATCGCCGGATCGTCGGCATCCTCCGCCATGGGGAAGATGCCCGCCGCGTAGGCCTTGAGCAGGATCTCGGGCGTGATGTCCACGCGGTCGGCGTCGTGCATGAATGGACTTTGCCGTGCGGTGCGTCGGAACGCTAGGGCGGAACTGCGGGCCGCGCGGATCGTGAACGCGAAACGGCGAAGCCCCGAAGGCTCCGCCGATTTTTCGTGCCTTTCACAAACCTCGCGGTGTGCCGTCGTGGTCTGGATGGAAGCCGGCGGCGACCGCGAGGTTCGCGAGACTTTCTCTGATCCGTCCCTTAGAATTCCGGGCCACCCGACGTCGCGCCAAGATTCGGCACCGTCCGATTGTTCTGCTCTGCGTTGCCGCCCTTGGCCGAGTCTACGATGACGGCCTCGCTGTTCGAAGGAAGCTGGCGGGGGCCAACACTGCCGGTCACGTCAAGGTCGACGAGATCGGTTTCGGCGTTGCGGTACGCACCGTAGACGGACGGGTTGTCGATAGGGCCGCGTGTGGTGTTGCCGGCCTGGGGGACGGCCCGCTCGGGCTGACCGACATTGCCGGAGGGGGACTGGGCGAGGGCACCGCCGACGGTGAAGACCAGGGCGGCGGCGGCATAGGCGAGGGACTTCATGAGGTGCTTTCGAGATGCGTCGATAGGGTGTCCGGCTGGCTCGGGGCGGCGGGCGCCCCGGCTGGAAGTCCGACTTCCGTCCGGTGTCCCAGAGAAAGTCGATTGCACACAATCTGTTCCTCGAAACATTGCGTCGGCAAAGTATGATGTGCGGCGGCGCACCATCGTCATGCTGCAGGCGCGAAAGAGGGCCGCCGAAACGCAAAAGGCCGGCCCCAACTGGGGCCGGCCTTAATCGGGATGCTCGGACGATAGACAGGTGGGTGGCGTTACCGTGCCGGGCCGCCCGATGTCCCACCGGTGTTCGGCACCGCGCGCTCGTTTTGCTGGGCGTTTCCACCCTTGGCCGAGTCGACAGCGCCGGTGCTCGACGACACGCCGTTCTCACCTGCCGGCATTGAGCCGGACCGGGCTGGGGCCATGTCGCGGCTCGCCGGGTTTTCCAGGGGACCGCCCGTGGTGTTGCCGGCCTGCGGCACGGCCCGCTCGGGCTGAGCGACGTTGCCCGAGGGTGCCTGCGCCAGGGCGGGCCCGGTCAAAAGGGCCGAGACGATGAGCAGGGGGGTGAGGCGCATGAAACGATTCCTTGGCGGGTCCGAGAAAGGTGCCGCTGCGGAACCGATGGTGCGGCTGACAACTGGCGGCGTCCGATAAGAACGGGCACCGTCGCATCCCGTTCCGGCTGCCGTCGCCACCGGTGGCCCTACGGCTCGTCGAGCCCCCCCTCGGCAAGGAATTTTTCCAACCAGTGGATGTCGTAGGCACCGTTCTGCACATCGGCATTGCGCACGAGGGTGCGGAACAGGGGCAACGTGGTGTCGACCCCATCGACCACGAACTCGTCGAGGGCTCGGCGCAGGCGCATGAGGCACTCGTTGCGGGTGCGCCCATGAACGATGAGCTTGCCGATGAGGGAATCGTAGTTCGGCGGGATGCGGTATCCCTGGAATACGGCCGAATCGACGCGGACCCCGAGGCCGCCCGGCGGGTGGAAATAGGTGATGAGTCCGGGAGATGGCCGGAAGGTCGCCGGGTGTTCTGCATTGATCCGGCATTCGATAGCGTGACCGGAGACTGCGATCTCGTCCTGGGTCACGGACAGCGGCAGGCCGGCCGCAACGCGGATCTGCTCGTTCACGAGGTCGATCCCGGTGATCATCTCGGTGACCGGATGCTCGACCTGGATGCGTGTGTTCATCTCGATGAAGTAGAACCGCCCGTCCTCGTAGAGGAACTCCACGGTGCCTGCGCCGAGATACTTCAATTCCTGCATGGCGCGGGCGCAGATGCCCCCGATCTCGGCACGCATATCCGCGTTGAGGGCGGGCGAGCCGCCCTCCTCCCAGACCTTCTGGTGCCGGCGCTGCAGCGAGCAGTCGCGCTCGGCCAGATGCACGGCGTTGCCGCGCCCGTCGCCCAGCACCTGAACCTCGATGTGGCGCGGCTTCTCGAGGTACTTTTCGAGATAGACGGCATCGTCGCCGAAGGCGGCCTTGGCCTCCTGGCGGGCCATGCCGAGGGCCTGTTCGAGGTCGGCTTCCGTGCGCGCCACCTTCATGCCGCGTCCGCCGCCGCCCGACGCGGCCTTGACCAGCACCGGGTATCCGATCTCGGCGGCGATGCGTTTGGCCTCCACGGGATCCTCGACGCCGCCCTCCGAGCCCGGCACGCAGGGAATGCCGAGGCGCTTGGCGGTGCGCTTGGCCTCGATCTTGTCGCCCATGATGCGGATGTGCTCGGCCTTGGGGCCGATGAACCCGATCTCGTGATGCGCCAACACTTCGGCGAAGCGGGCATTCTCCGACAGGAAACCGTAGCCGGGGTGGACGGCGTCGGCGCCGGTGATCTCGCAGGCGGCGATGATGGACGGGATGTTGAGGTAGCTGTCGCGGGCGGCGGGCGGGCCGATGCAAACGCTCTCGTCGGCGAGCCGCACATGCATCGCGTCGGCATCGGCCGTGGAATGGACGGCGACGGTCGCGATCCCGAGTTCCTTGGCCGCGCGCAGGATGCGCAGGGCGATCTCGCCCCGGTTGGCGATCAGGATCTTGTCGAACATGATGCCTCGATCCTCACTCGATGACGAGGAGGGGTTCGCCGAACTCGACGGGTTGGCCGTCCTCGACGAAGACGGCCGTGACGGTGCCGGCGCGGGGCGCCACGATCTCGTTGAAGGTCTTCATCGCCTCGATGAGGAGAAGCTTCTCGCCGGCCTCCACCTGCGAGCCGACATCGACGAACACCTTCGCGTCCGGGGATGGCCGGCGGTAGGCGGTGCCGACCATGGGCGAGGGCACCGCGCCGGGATGACCGGATCCGGCGCGCGCGCGCTCGGGCACGGAGCCCGGTCCGGCGACGGGCTGGGGCGCGGGCGTCACCGCCGCGAGGGCCGGGGCGGGTGCCGCCACCTGCACGTGGACCGGCTCGATGCGGCGGGCGACGCGGATGCGCAGGTCGCCCTTCTCGACCTCGATCTCGGTGAGATCCGTCTCGGTGATCAGCTTGGCGAGTTCACGCACGAGCTCAGGATCGAAGGGATCGTTCTTGGACATCGGCTCCTTGGGCATCGGCTCGGTCGTCGTCAGTCAGGGATTCGCATGTCCGGAAGCGGTTGCCGCCTCCGGGGTTCGTCGGCTTCAGCAGCTGGCGTGGCCGCACTGGCGGACGTCGCTGATGGTCTTGCGGATGGGATCGACACCGACGGCGCCGGGAATGACCTCGTCGCCGATGATGAAGGCCGGCGTTCCCGACAGGCCGAGCTTGTCGCCCAGCGTCATGTTCTCCGAGAGCGCCGCCTTCACGTCTGGCCCCTGTGCGTCCTTGGCGAGGCGCGCGACGTCGAGGCCCATCTCCTTGGCCACCGCCAGGGCGCGTTCGCCCGTAACACGGCCCTTGGTCTCGAGGAGCTTGACGTGGAAGTCGAACATCTTGTCGGCCTTGAGCTGCTGCTTGGCGGCGAGCGCAAGCTTGCTGGCTTCGAGGGATTCGGCCCCGAGCACGGGGAAGTCGCGCAGCACGACGCGCAGCTTCGGGTCGCCCTTGATCAGCGCCTGGATGTCGCCGAGCGCCTTGCGGCAATAGCCGCAATTGTAGTCGAAGAACTCCACCATGGTGACGTCGCCGGCCGGGTTGCCGGCCACCACGCCGTGGGGCGAGTTGTGCAGCGCCTCGCGGGATTCCTTCAGGGCTGCGGCCTGGGCCAGCTTCTGGGTCTCCTGGGCGCGCTTCTCGCCTTCGGCGATGGCTTCCTGCAGCACGTCCGGGTTCTTGACGAGGTAGTCCTTGACGATGGCCTCGATGGCCTGGCGCTGGGTGTCGGAGAAGACCGGGGCAGATGTTACCGGGGCCGGCGTCGCCGCGGCCGGAGCGTTCTGCGGGGTCGTCTGCGCCAGGGCGGCTGAAGCCCCGAAGAGGACGACGGAGGTGAGAAGTGACCGGAGCAGGGGCATGCGTCCTCGCGGGGGCACGGCCGATGAAAACGCGGCCGGGCGAAAAAGATCGTGCACGTCGGGCTGTGCGTCTATCGCCGGGGTTAGGCGTTTTCGCGGCGGCGGGTCAATCGCGCAGTCGGACGGTCGCCGAGTTTCCGTCCCGACGCGAACACTTTAAAGACGCCGACATGACGCTTCGATCCCCCCGCGCCGCGACCTCTCCCCTGCCGTCCCGCCGCGCCGCGCGGGTGGCGCCATTCCTCGCCATGGACGTGATGACGGCGGCCGCCGCCCGGGAAGCGCGCGGCGACGGCGTGGTTCACATGGAGGTCGGCCAGCCCTCGGCACCCGCTCCCCGCGCCGTCGTCGCGGCGGCGCAAGGTGCCCTCGCCGGGGGGACCCTGCCCTACACTCAGGCACTGGGCCTGCCGGCCCTGCGCGCGCGGATCGCCCGGCATTACGCCGACACCCACGGCGTCACGGTGGCGCTCGAGCGCATCGTCGTAACCACGGGGTCGTCGGCCGGCTTTATCCTGGCCTTCCTCGCCCTGTTCGATGTCGGCGCACGGGTCGCCGTACCGCAGCCGGGCTACCCGGCCTATCGCAGCATCCTCAACGCCCTCGATCTCGTCCCGGCCCCCCTCCCCCTACGGCAAGTGGACCGCTACGCCCCAACGAGCCAGGGCCTGCGCGCCCTCCACGAGGAAGCGCCATTGGCCGGGGTGCTGGTGATGAGCCCGGCCAACCCCTCCGGCACGGTCATCGCGCCCGAGCGTCTCGCCGATCTCTGCGCCACGGCCCGCGCCCTCGATCTGCGCTTCATCTCCGACGAGATCTACCATGGTCTCAGCTTCGGCGTGCCGACCGACACGGCGCTCCGCTACGAGCCCGACGCCATCGTCATCAACTCGTTCTCTAAGACGTGGTGCATGACGGGCTGGCGCATCGGCTGGATGGTGGTTCCGGAATGGCTCGTCCGCCCCGTGGAGCGCCTGGCCCAGAACCTTTTCATCTCGGCACCCTACCTGTCCCAGGTTGCCGCCCTGGCAGCATTCGATGCGGTGGAGGAGGTCGAGGCCGTGCGCGCCGGCTACGCGGCCAACCGCGAGTTGCTGCTCGATGCGTTTCCGGGCCTTGGCCTCGGGCGCACGCATCCCGCGGACGGGGCGTTCTATCTCTATGCCGACGTGGCGAACCTGACGGACGACGCGGCCGGGTTCTGCCGGCGGATGCTCGACGAGGCCGGGGTCGCCGCCACGCCGGGCCTCGATTTCGACGCCGTCGCGGGCCAGCACCACGTCCGGTTCTCGTTCGCGGGCTCGCATGCCGATTGCGCGGACGCCGTGCGGCGCCTGAAGGCGTGGCTGCGCTGATGCACACGGACCCCTCGGCCGGACTCACCTACGCCATCGGCGACATCCACGGCTGCGCCGACGCCCTGGCGCGCCTCCTCGCCCGCATCGATACCCACCGGGCCGGCGCCCCGCGCCGCCTCGTGTTCCTCGGCGATTACATCGACCGCGGTCCCGACAGCGCCGGCGTCGTCGCGACCCTGCGCGCCCTCCAGGCCGCAGAGCCCGACGCCGTCACATGCCTCATGGGCAACCACGAGAGCCTGATGCTTAGCGCCTATCGCGACGGCTTCGGCGCCGCGCCGTGGGTCGAGAACGGCGGGGTCGCGACCCTGCAGTCCTTCGGGACGCCGGACCCGCAGGCCCTGCCGCGCGACGTCCTTGCCTGGATGTCCGCCCTGCCGACCGCCTGGGCGGACGCGCGGCGCTACTATGTTCATGCGGGCTTCCGGCCCGGCCGTCCCGGCATCGACCCCGATATCGAGACCCGCCTGTGGATCCGCGAACCGTTCCTCTCGGCGGATTACGATTTCGGCCGTCACGTCGTCCACGGTCACACGCCGCAACGCAGCGGCCGGCCGGATCTGCGTGCCCACCGAACCAACCTCGACACGGCCTGTGTCTACGGCGCCACCCTCACGGCGGGCGTGTTCACGGACGCGCAGGATGCACCGGTCGAGACCCTGCAGGTGTCGGCTGACCTGTGATCCAGCGTCCGCGTGAGCGAAGCTCAGATCCGCCATCCCGATGCGATCGACCCGATCCGATCTGACGTCAGCCGCGCTTGGCCGCCTGCGGACGGGCATCCGATGCCTTCAAGGCCTTCCAGGCGTTCGGTTGGGCGACGAACGCGCGTAGGGCCGCCGTGTTGGCCGCGGCCTCCTCGGGGGAGAGGTCGCGACGGGACACCTCCTCCGCTTCGGCGAATTTTCCCCTGAGGCCGTAGACCAGGGCGAGGTTCTGACGCACCCGGGCATCCGCTCGCGGCTGGGCGGCGGCTCGGCGAAGGGTCGCCTCGGCCTCGTCGAGACGTTTGGCGAGGGCGAAGGAGAGCCCGAGATTCGACAGGATCACCGGATCCTCGGGCTGAATCTTGAGGGCGGCTTCATAGAGGCCTTGTGCGCGGGTGTGGTCGCCGAGCTGATCGGCCACGGCGCCTTGCGCCGAGAGCACGCGCCAGTCGGGCTGAGCCGGCGTGTGGGCGTTCTGAAGCACGTCCGCCGCCTCCGAGAGGCGGCCGACTTCGGCCAAGCTCTTGCCATAGGCGGCGAGCACGGCAGTGTTCTTCGGATTGCGCAGGGCGAGTTGCTGGAGGACCGCCACGGCTTGAGGCCGCTGGTTCGTGGCCCGCAGAGCCTGGGCGTAGCGCATCGCAAGGGCGATGTCGTTGGGGTCAGCGTTGTAGCGCTCGCCCATGGCCTCGACCTCGCGGCGCGTGACCACGTTGGTCTGCGGCCGGCCGAAACTCGGCACCCCGAAGCTCGGCAGCGAGAGGCCTCCGAGGGACCCCGTGGTCTCGGGACCGTCCTTGCGATTGCAGGCGGTTGCAAGCGTGGCGACGAGCGTGAGACCCACGAGGCGCGGAAGCGCCCGTGACGGTTCGAAACGCGGCCGGACCATGGCGACTCCGTCAACCCAACGACCCGGACATTGCTTCACGCTGCCGGTATCCCGGTGGTAGATACTTAACCCTAACCACCGGTTAATTCCGTCTCTCACCGAGGAGCCCAAGCCCTGTCCCGACTGCTCACCGACGCCTCGGACGACGCGTCCGCCACCCCCATCACCTGTGTCGCTCCGTCAGACTGGGCCGCCCTGGAAGCGGGCCTCGACCCTTGCGCGGCGGCCTATGCCCGCGCCACGGCGTTCGCTCCGAAGGCCGGGCGCATCGCGCTTCTCCCGGGGGGCGACGGGCGCCTGGCGCGGGTGCTGCTGGGTCTCGGCGAACCCGGGCCGGGCCGTGATCGCCTCCTCGTCGGCAAGCTGCCCGGCGCCCTGCCGGCCGGTCGCTACCGCCTCGAGGGCTCCGGCTTCAACGGGGCGGAAGCGGCCCTCGCCTGGCTTCTCGGCAGCTATCGCTTCACGCGCTACCGCGCCGTCGGCCCGACCCTTCCGACCCTCGTCGCCCCCGAGGGCGTGGATGTCGAGGCGATCACTCGCATCGCCGAGGCGGTGGCTCTGGGTCGCGATCTCGTCAACACGCCCGCCAACGACCTCGGTCCCGCCGAGATCGAGGCTGCCATCCATACTCTGGCGGAGGCGCACGGCGCCGCCGTCACGGTGATCGCGGGGGATGCCCTCGCGAGGGATTTCCCCCTCGTCCACACGGTCGGAGCCGCGTCGCCCCGTGCTCCGCGCCTCATCGACCTCACCTGGGGCGATCCCGACGCTCCCCGCGTGACCCTCGTCGGCAAGGGCGTGGCCTTCGATACGGGCGGGCTCGACATCAAGCCCTCGAGCGGCATGCTTCTGATGAAGAAGGACATGGGTGGTGCCGCCGCGGCTCTCGCAGCCGCCAGCATGGTGATGGGCTCGGGCCTGCGCCTTCGCCTGCGCCTCATCGTTCCGGCCGTGGAGAATTCGATCTCGGGCGCCGCATTCCGGCCCGGCGACGTGATCCGCAGCCGCGCCGGCCTCACCGTGGAGATCGGCAACACCGATGCGGAGGGGCGCCTCATCCTCGCCGACGCCCTCGCCCTGGCGGATGCCGAGAAACCCGATCTCCTCATCGATTTCGCGACCCTCACGGGCGCTGCCCGCGTCGCCCTCGGCCCCGACCTCCCGGCCTTCTTCACGGAGGACGACAGCCTCGCCGAGGCGGTGACGGCGGCGGGCCGCGCCGCGGTCGATCCGGTCTGGCGCCTGCCGCTGCACGCCCCCTATGACGGCCTCCTCGATTCGAAGGTGGCCGATCTCAATAACGCTCCTGGTGGACCGTTCGCCGGCGCGATCACCGCCGCCCTGTTCCTGCGCCGCTTCGCGCCCGCGACACGGGCCCATGTGCATTTCGACCTGTACGGCTGGAATCCGTCGACGAAACCGGGTCGGCCTGAAGGCGGCGAGGTGCAGACCGCGCGCCTCGTCCATGAGCTGCTGTCGAGGCGGTATCCTGCGGCGGAATAGACTGCGAAGCTTTTTCAAGAACAAGGCTTCGGGCGGAGTAGGCGATGGCACGCCAATGCTTCCTCCGCTTCGAGCGCCTCGTGAAACCCGACAGTCGCCGGTTCTCCCTCGATTCGAAGGCGCTATGCGAGCGAGCTAGACCGCCAAGGCGGCCTTCTCGGCTTCGTAGGCTTCCCGCACGACGGCGGCACCGTACGCGCGTTCCAGACGGCGCACGGTGAAATGCGCACGGGCCGTCACCTGGAAGTGGTCCATGAAGGCCGTGTTGACGGCGGCGCCCCCGACGGCGCCGAGGATCGGGACCGCCTGGGCGGCGACCTTCTGCGAAACGACGACGCCGAAGCGGGCGGCGATCTGCGTCGAGAATCGGATGAGGGCGGGGGCCGCTTCGTCGAGGAGGGCGCGGTTGCCGGCGTAGCGCGCCGCCTCGGCCATGGTCTTGGCGAGGGCTGCGCGCACGGCGAAGTAGCCGCTCTCCGTGAGCGGCGTCTCTCCCGTGCGACCGCCGAGGGCGAAGACCTGCACGCAGGCCAGGGCGTTCTCCGGATCGGACAGGTCCTCGCCCTCCTCGCGGGCGATACCCGCGATGGAGCGCAACATCAGGGTTGTGGAGAGGGGCAACTCCACCGCCAATGTCGCGAGGCCGAAGGCCCCGCCGACGGCACCGGAGACGGCCGCCATGGCCTTGTGGGCGAAATCGCTCGCCGGGAGCAGGCGTCCGAGGCGCGTACCGGCGCTCACTGGCGCTTCGGCGAGGGTCTCTACGAGGTCGTTGCCGGCCGGCACCACGGTCTTCTGCGCTTCCGGGAGGGTGGCGAGCGCCACCCGCAGGGCGGTCTGCATCGCACTCTCGGTCGCCCGCGACACGGCACCGGTGACGGCTTCGGGCAGCGCCCGGCCGATCATGTCGAGGGGGGCGCCCGCCGCCGCCGACAGGCGCGAGGCCAGACCCGGATTCTCGAGGGTCCTTACGGCCCGTCGCAGGGCGGCAGCATCGAGGTCGCTCAACTCTGCCGCGCCCTTGGAGACGAGGTCCGATTCGCTGGCTTCGTCCGTACGGGAATCCTGAGGGTGGGATTCGGGAACGAGGGAGATGTTGCTCACGTCTGGGATCTCACGCGTGGGCCGGGCACCGCGGTGCCGGGATTGGATGATGGAAGCCTGGGGTTGCCGGGATGGTTCCCTGCCAGGATCTCGGCGTCGGTCGGTTGAACGGCGGCGGCATCCGCCCCGACGCCCTCCGCCGCTCGCGCGGCGCTGCGCTCCCCTGCCCGCCCGACGAACAGGCAGAGCACCACCACCGGAATGCCGACGGCCGCCGTGAACGCGAAGAACACCGGATAGCCGTAGGCGGCCACCACGTAGCCCGAGGTGCCGGCGACCAGCTTGCCGGGAAGCGCGTAGAGGGAAGAGAACAGGGCGTACTGGGTCGCGGCGAAGCCCGGTGCGGTCAGGCTCGACATGTAAGCGATGAGCGCCATGCCGGCGAAGGAACCGCAGAAATTGTCGATGGAGATGGCCGCCGCGAGGCGCCACACCTCCGGGCCGCCGAAGGACAGCCAGGAGAAGGCGAGGTTCGAGGCGGCGCCGAGGAACGCGCCGACCACCAGGGTCGGGAACAGCCCGAAGCGCTGCATCGCCCAGCCCCCGACGAACGCACCCGCGATGCCGACCCAGATGCCGTAGAGCTTCGACACGGCACCGATTTCCGTGAGGCTGAAGCCGACCTGCCGGTAGAGCGGGCTCGCCATCACGCCGGAGATGAAATCCGGCATCCGATAGAAGGCGACGAGGACAAGAATCGCCCACAGGCCGAACCCGAGACGGCGGTGCAACTCGGCGAGGGGCTCCAGCACGGCGCCACGGAACGTCCAGACCTTGACGGGGCGACCGGCCAGGGCGTCGACGGCCGCCGCCGCTCGCGCCTCGTCGCCCGACCGGTCGAAAGCCGGAGCCAGGAGGGCGGCCACGAGTCCGACGGTCATCAGGGCCGCCATGGCGAGGTAGGCCGCCTGCCATCCATAGGCATCGGCGAGGAACAGGGCGCCGGCTCCCGCCGCCATGAGGCCGAAGCGGTAGCCGAGGTTCGAGGTGGCGGCGAGGGCGCCCTGCAGATCGGTGCCGGCGGCGTCGATGCGCCAGCCGTCGATGACCACGTCCTGGGTGGCGGCGCAGAATGCCAGGAGGAAGGCACCAAGACCGAGGAGCGCGAGACTTGTGGACGGATCGGCGAAGGCCATCAGGGTCAAGGCGGCGGCCACGGCGCCCTGCGTCGTCACCAGCCAAGCGCGCCGGCGGCCGAGGCGGCCGGTGAGCACCGGCACGTCGAACCGGTCGATGAGCGGCGCCCAGAGGAACTTCAGTGTGTAGGGCAGCGCGAGGTAGCTGAAGAGGCCGATGGCCTTGATGTCGACGTCCGAGTAGGCGAGCCGCGTCGAGAAGGTTCCGAGCACGAGGAGCAGCGGCAGGCCAGAGGAGAAGCCCAGCGCCAGCATGAGCGGGATTCGGCGATCCTCGACCCAGGCGCGCAGGCGCGGCCGGCTCCTCACAGGGCTTTCGGCCATGGGATGGAACTCCTTTTCAAGCTCGGCGCTTACATTCGGCGACCGTAACGGGCGTCGGTCACATCCGTTGGGTCGCGTGAGCGAGCGCAAAGGAGCGGCCTCGGCAATCCCGGAAATGGCCGATAATCTGTTAACAGGCTGCGTTCAAACTGCATGTACGCCAATTGGGACTTGCGTCACGGATCGTCAGTCGATTGCATCCCCGCAGACGTCTTCTCGACGTCATACACAGGCGGGCCCTCCCTCGTGACGCGTCGCTCTCCGTCTTTTCGATTCGGGTGCGTTCGGGTTCGCGCGAGGCGGACATGAACGTCCGCCCGCATTCCTTGATCGATTCAGTCGACGCCGACGGAACCTTCGCCTCCGCATTCGCGGCGAGCCCGACGCCGATGGTGCTCGCGGACGCCCAGCGCGAGGATCACCCCATAGTCTGGGCCAATGCGGCGTTTCTCGCGCTGACGGGATACGATTGGGAAGATATCGCGGGCCGCAACTGCCGGATGCTGCAGGGGCCGTTGACGGACTCGGACACCGTCGCGCGCATCGGCGAGGCCCTGGCGAAGGGAGCCCCGTTCGAAGCCGAACTCGTGAACTACCGCAAGGACGGCTCCTGGTTCTGGAACGGGCTCACCCTCTCGCCGGTGCGGGACGCGAACGGGACCGTGACGCATTACTACTCGGCGCAGGCCGACATGACGGGCAAGCGCAATCTCGAAGTCGCGATGACGCACGCCAACCAGGATCTCGGTCGTCAGGTCGCCGAACAGACTGCCGATCTGCGCGCCGCCCTCGAGCAGAAGACCGCCCTCCTCCACGAGGTCGATCACCGGGTGAAGAACAATCTTCAGGTGATCTCCTCCCTCATGCTGCTCAAGGCCCGGCGCACCCCCGAGGGCGAGGCGCGCGACGCCCTCAACGGCATGGCCGAGCGCATCAGCGCCCTCTCGACTGTTCATCGCATGCTGTATTCGGCCGGCGACGTGACCCGCTTCAACTTCCGCGAATTCGCCGATGAGTTCGTCGGCGATCTCGTGGCGGGGATCGACGGTGATCGCACGGTGGTGAACGCCTCCATCGACTCCATGGCTGTGTCGGCCGCCATGGCCGCGCCCCTCGCCCTGATGCTGCACGAACTCGCGACGAATGCGGTGCGACATGCGTTTCCGAATGACCGAGCCGGGCGCATCGGCATCACGGCGCAACGCCGCGATGATGCGCTGCACATGACCATCGAGGATGACGGGATCGGTCTCTCGGCGGGTCCCCCCAATCCGGCGGGGTTCGGGCGCTCACTCGTCGAGATGGTGGTTCGCCAGCTTCGCGGTACGATCGCGTGGAGCGAGACGAATCCGGGAACGCGGGTGGCAATCCGCGTGCCCCTCGATGCCGTTTCCCTGCGCGACGCCACCGCCGATCCCGTGGAGGAGGCACCCCAATGGGAGAAATGACGTCACAACCCCTGCGCATCCTCGTGGTCGAGGATGAGGTGCTCATCGCCCTCGAACTCGAATGCCTGCTCGACGATCTCGGACACGTGACCGTCGGCGTCGCGGGCTCGTCGCAGGAAGCCATCGCCCTCGGGCTTGCGACGCATCCGGACGTCGCCCTCGTCGACATCCACCTCGTCGATGGACCGACGGGCGTGGCCGTCGCTCAGGCGTTGAGCGCCGACCGCCGCACGACGGTGGTGTTCATGACAGCGAACGCCAAGCGCATTCCGGACGATTTCGCAGGCGCCATGGGTGTGATCGCCAAGCCCTATTCCGAGCGGGTCGTGGCCGGGGCGCTGCGCTACGTCGCCGATTGCCGCGCGGGACACGCCGGAAGTCTCGACGGCCTCGACGGGTTCCGCCTCGCCGCCCAGGACGGGAAACGAGTGCACCATTGAAGTCCGCGGCGGATCAGGCGTCCCGCGCCGCCTTGAGGCGGTAGAGGGCATCCAGGGCTTCGCGCGGCGTCAGGGCATCGGGATCAATTCCGTCAAGCACGAGGCGTAGGCCGTCCTCGCGTTCGGGTTCGACCTCCTCCATCGGCGGAGCCGATAGGGCGGCGAAGAGTGGAAGGTCGTCGATGCGCGGACGGGTCGGCCGGTCGCGCTCGGATTTTTCGAGGTTCTTCAGGATGGCTCCGGCACGGGCGATCACCCCCGGCGGCAGCCCAGCGAGGCGCGCGACCTGGAGACCGTAGGAGCGGTCTGCCACACCCGGCACCACCTCGTGCAGGAACACCACCGTGCCCCGGTGCTCGGCCACCTTCAGGGTGGCGTTGTCGAGGTGCGACAGGCGCTGGCCCAGCGCCGTCAGCTCGTGGAAGTGGGTGGCGAACAGGGCGCGGCAGGCGTTCTTCTCGTGCAGGTGCTCGAGGCAGGCCCAGGCGATGGACAGGCCGTCGAAGGTCGCCGTGCCGCGCCCGATCTCGTCGAGGATCACGAGGGAGCGCCGGGTCGCCTGATTCAGGATCGCGGCGGTCTCGACCATCTCGACCATGAAGGTGGATTGCCCGCGCGCCAGATCGTCGGCGGCGCCCACGCGCGAGAACAGCCGGTCAACAAGGCCGAGCCGGGCGCTCGTCGCCGGTACGAAGGCGCCGATCTGTGCCAGGACGGCGATGAGGGCGTTCTGGCGCAGGAAGGTCGATTTGCCGCCCATGTTCGGCCCGGTGATGAGGCGGATACGGCCGCGCCCCTCCCCCGACAGGTCGCAATCGTTGGCGATGAACGGCTCGCCCGACAGGCGCAGGGCGGCCTCGACCACGGGGTGGCGCCCACCCGTGACGGTGAAGTCATAGCCGTCGTCCACCACCGGGCGGCGCCAGTCGCGCTCCACGGCGAGATCGGCGTGGGAGGCTGCGACGTCGAGGGCGGCCAGGGCATCGGCCACCTGCGCGATGGCGCCGGCCTGCGCCAGCACCTCGCCGCAGAGACCGTCGAACACAGCCGTCTCGAGGGCGAGCGCCCGATCCGTCGCCCCGGCGATGCGGCCTTCGAGGTCACCGAGTTCGACGCTGGTGAAGCGCATGGCGTCCACCATCGTCTGCCGGTGGATGAAGGTCTCGCGCATCACCCCCTTAAGGCAGGTCTCACCGACGGCCTGCGGCACCTCGATGTAGTAACCGAGCATGTTGTTATGCTTGATCCGAAGCGTCCTGCACCCGGTTTCCTCGGCGTAGCGCGCCTGGAGGGCGGCGATGACCTTTCGCGAATCCTGACCGAGCACACGGCACTCGTCGATCTCGGGCGAGTAGCCCTCGCGGACGAAGCCACCATCGGTGCGCTTGAGGGGCAGGTCGTCGGCCAGGGCGGCGCGAAGATGGGTCACGAGGGCGGCATCGACATGCCGGAGGCGCTCGCCGAGGGTCGCGAGGTCGTCCGGCAGGCCGTCGAGGGTGGAAAGGCGGGTTGCGAGGGCCTGCGCGGCATCGAGCCCGTCGCGCAGGGCCGCGAGATCACGGGGACCGCCGCGGCCAAGGCCGAGGCGCGACAGGGCGCGGGCGAGATCGGGCGCCCGCGCCAGGATCTCGCGGAACGCCTTTCGCGAGACGCCCTGTTCCGTGAGCCAGGCCACCGCCGCATGGCGCCGCCGGATGGCGTCGAGGTCGGTCAGCGGCCCGGCGAGGTGCTCGGCGAGGAGCCGCGCCCCGCTTGCCGAGACCGTCCTGTCGATGGCGTCGAGGAGGCTGCCCCGACGCTCGCCCGACAAGGTCCGGGTCAGCTCGAGGTTGGCGCGCGTCGAGGCGTCGATGGCCAGGGTCGCCCCCGTGGCTTCCCGGGTCGGCGGCGACAGGGTCGGGCGCGCACCGATCTGGGTACGCTCGATGTAGAGCAGCGCCGCGCCCGCTGCCGCGATCTCGGCCCGGCCGAACTGGCCGAAGCCGTCGAGGGTCGAGACGCCGAACTGAGCCTTGATCCGCCGCTCGGCCGCCGCCGGCTCCAGCTCGGCCTGCGCGAGGGGGGTCACGGGGGCGGGCACCTCCCGCCATAGGCGGGCGAGGGCCGGATCGTCGTGGATCGTCTCGGACAGGACGATCTCGCGAGGCTCGTGGCGGGCGATAGCCGAGGCGAGTTCGGTGGCCGGCACCTCGCTCAGACTGAAACGGCCCGTGGAGATATCGAGGGCGGCGAGGCCGTAGACATGGTCGATGTCCGCTTTGCGGCGGCCGATGGCGAGCAGGACGTTGGCTCGGGCCGGGTCGAGGAGCCGGTCTTCCGTGATGGTTCCGGGGGTGACGAGGCGGACGACCTCGCGACGGACCACGGATTTCGGGCCCCGCTTCTTCGCGTCCGCCGGGTCCTCGGTCTGGGCGCAGACGGCGACGCGATGGCCGAGCGCAATGAGACGACTGAGATAATCGTCCGAGCGTTCCACGGGCACGCCGCACATGGGGATATCGGCGCCGCCATGCTTGCCGCGCTTCGTCAGTACGATCCCGAGCGCCCGGGAGGCGATCTCCGCATCCTCGAAGAACAGCTCGTAGAAATCTCCCATCCGATAGAACAGGAGGCAGTCGGTGTTGGCGGCCTTGATCTCGATGTACTGCGCCATCATCGGCGTGGCACCGGCCGTATCGAGCACCGCAGCGCTGGTGGTGTAGTCCGACGGGGCGGCACCGGTCTTCGGGACCGAACGGGCGGGGCGCGGTGACGGCGATGGGCGCTGAGACATGGCGTCAGACTATCAGACGCCGACGTCGATGATCAGCGCGCGGTGCGATCTCCCCTGGGGAGAAGGGTGGACAAGGGAGTATCCACGAAAAAGGGCCGGCGCTCGTGCACCGGCCCCGATCAATCAGGTGGCCTTTGATCTCAGTAGCGCGGACCGCCCGTGGTCTGGCCCTTCTGCTGCATGTAGCCCGGCTGCTGCGGGTTGCGCGAGTTCGGGTTGCTGCTCATGCGCGAGGCCGGCATCCGGCGCATATGGCGACCATGGCCCATGCCGCGGTAGCGCATGCCCTGGTAGTGGCGATGACGGCTCGCCACCTGCTCAACGGAGTGATCGCCGGCAACGATCGGGGCACCGACCGGCATGGCCGGGGCGGCGGAGGCGGCGGTCAGGCCGAAGGCGCCCAGGAGGGTGCTGGCGGCAAGGGCAATGGCGATTCTGGTCATTCGGTTCGTCTTTCGTCGATGCCCCGAGCGGGCGTCGCTGCGACAAGTCACAGTGTGCGATTCCGTTCCGCGATCTTTCTCCGGTTCGTGCATCAACTGCCGGAAATGACTAACGCTTTTATCGCCGAACGACGGATTGAACGTTGCGGCCGAAGTTTTCGCGGCACCGGAGCGTGCGGATCACGAGGCGAGGTCCGGGATGCATTTCGCCCCGGACGAACCTTGGCCGACCGACCGTGACGATGCGCGAGCCGCCCGGTCATCCCGACTTGCAGTGCGAGGCGCTTCGCGGCACGAGCCGGGTGATGTCGTCCGGCCCCGCCACCACACCCGATCTGCCCATCGAGGCGGTCCTGCCTGCCCTCGCGGAAAGGCTCGCCGAACGGAGCGCCTGCGTTCTCGTCGCTCCCCCGGGGGCCGGCAAGACCACCCGCGTGCCCCTGGCGCTCCTCGACGCGCCCTGGCTCGCGGGCCGCAGGATCATTCTGCTGGAGCCGCGCCGCCTCGCCGCCCGGGGGGCAGCCGAACGCATGGCGCAGACCTTGGGCGAACGGGTGGGCGACACCGTCGGCCTGCGCGTGCGGCTCGGCTCAAAGATTTCGGCGCGGACCCGCATCGAGGTGGTGACCGAGGGCGTCTTCACCCGGATGATCCTCGACGATCCCGAACTCGTTGGAATCGGCGCAGTGGTGTTCGACGAATTCCACGAGCGGTCCCTGGATGCCGACCTCGGTCTCGCCCTCGCCCTCGATGCCCAGGGGGCCCTGCGCGAAGACCTGCGGATCCTCGTGATGTCCGCAACCCTCGACGGCGCCCGCGTCGCGACCCTGCTCGGCGACGCCCCCGTGATCGAATCGGAAGGACGCGCCTATCCCGTCGAGACCCGCCACAGCGCCCGCGATCCCGACCAACGCATCGAGCAGGCGATGACGGATGCGATCCTGCGGGCCCTGCGAGCCGATCCGGGCTCCGTCCTGGCCTTTCTGCCCGGACAGGGCGAGATCCGCCGGGTGGCGACCCTGCTTGCCGACCGGATCGACGCTGTGACCCACGTCGCGCCCCTGTACGGTGCCCTGACCCCGGCCGAGCAGGACCGTGCCATCGCGCCTGCCCCGCCCGGCCGGCGCAAGGTGGTGCTCGCCACCAGCATCGCCGAGACCTCCCTGACGATCCAGGGTGTGCGGATCGTCGTCGATTCCGGCCTGTCGCGGGTACCGGTCTACGAGCCCGGCCTCGGTCTCACCCGCCTCGTCACGGCCCGGGCTTCGCGCGCCTCCGTCGATCAGCGCCGGGGCCGCGCCGGGCGCACGGAGCCGGGGGTCTGCCACCGCCTGTGGGCGGAGGCCGCCACCAACGCCCTCGAACCGTTCGGACGCCCGGAAATCCTCGCCGCCGATCTCTCGGGCCTGCTCCTCGATTGTGCCGCCTGGGGGGTGGCCGATCCTACGACCCTCGCGTTCCTCGATTCTCCGCCGGCCCCGGCCCTCACGGAGGCCCGCGCCATGCTACGGGCCTTGGATGCCCTCGATGCCGATGGCCGCCTCACCCCCATGGGGGTGGCGTTGCGCGCCCTCCCCCTACCGCCGCGCCTCGCGCGGATGGTGGTGCAGGCCGCCGCCCACGGCCGCGCACGAGAGGCGGCGAACCTCGCCGCCGTGCTGGTGGAGCGCGGGCTCGGCGGCGACGCCGTCGATCTCGGCGACCGGGTCGAGCGCTACGCGCGCGATCGCGGGCCCCGGGCCCAGGACATGCGACGCCTCGCGGACGGCTGGGCGAAGCAGGCGCAAACCTTCGCCCGCGCTCAGAGGGACGCCGGGGCCGATTTTTCCGAAGCCGGCCCCCTCCTCGCCCTCGCCTATCCCGACCGGGTGGCGCGGGCGCGGGGACGCGACGGTGAGTTCGTGATGGCCAACGGCCGCGCCGGGCGCCTCGATCCCGCCCTGCCCCTGGCGCGCGAAGCCTTCCTCGTGGTGGCCGACCTCGTCGGGACGGCCGCCAACGCCCGGATCCTCGCCGCCGCACCCATCGCCCTCGAGACCATCGAAGCGCTGTTTCCCGAGCGCATCGCCTCGGTCACCCAGGTGGCGTTCGACAAGGGCGCGCGCGCCCTGCGGGCCCGGGCTCAGCGGCGCCTCGGCGCCCTCACCCTCGGCGAGCGCATCCTGCCGGTGCCGCCGGATGCCGACTCCGCCGTGATCCTGGCGAACGGCATCGCGGAGCTCGGCCTGAGCGTTCTGCCGTGGACACCGGCCCTGTCGCAGTGGCTCGCGCGCCTGCGCTTCCTCCGTGCGGCGGATTCCACCTGGCCCGACCTCTCCGACGCGGCCTTGGGCGCGACGGTAACGGATTGGCTGGCGCCCGAAATCGTCGGACGCGCGAGCCTCGATGCGATCACGGCCGATGACCTCGGCTGTGCCCTCCAGGCCCTCCTGCCGTGGGATCTGCGCGCCCGACTCGAGATAGAGGCGCCGACCCATTTCGAGGTGCCCACCGGTTCGCGCATCGCCCTCGACTACGAATCGGAGGGTGGGCCGGTCCTGGCGGTCCGGGTTCAGGAACTCTTCGGCCTCGAGCGCCATCCCGCCATCGCGGGCGGCCGGGTGCCCCTCGTGCTGCACCTGCTCTCCCCGGCCTCGCGACCGATCCAGATCACCCGTGACCTACCGGGGTTCTGGCGCGGGTCGTGGAGCGCCGTGCGCTCAGAGATGCGCGGGCGCTACCCCCGGCACCCCTGGCCCGAAGACCCCGTGGCCGAACCGCCGACGCGGCGGGTGAAGCCGCGCGGCACGTGAGGATGACGCCGGTCCTTCGGCGCCTCGGCCGTGCCGTCGATTCGCGCGGCCGCATCTCGTCCTACGCCTATCGGCGGTTCACCGTCCGGGCGATCCTGTACGGCGCCGGCCTGCTGTGCCTCAGCATCTGGCTTGCCGCCCTCGGCGCCCGGATGCCGGCGATGATCGTCGCCTTCGGCCTTCCCGTCCTGGGAATTGTCATGCTCGCGGCCACGGCGCGGCGGCTGCACGATCGTGACCGCACCGCCGGCTGGCTCATGGCCTGGGTTGGCGTTCAGGCACTGGGCTTCGCCCCCCTCGACCGGCTGGCCGACTCCGAGCCCGTCCTCGTGATCGCTCTTCTCCTGGCGATGCTCGGCTTCTCGGCGTGGTTCGTCATCGAGACGCTCCTGCGCGAGGGAACCCCCGGCCCCAACCGCTTCGGACCGCCCGCCCTGAGGGAGGGACGCGGACGGCGACCGGAGGTCTAATGCGGCCTGGCGCGGTCGATCACCTCGCGCGCTGCTGCGAAGGCCGCATCGGCGTCGAGGTCGGTGGTGTCGAGGAGCACTGCGTCGGCCGCCGCCTTCAACGGGGCAGTGGAGCGCTGGGCGTCGCGGGCGTCGCGGGCGACGATGTCGTCGAGGATGGCCCCGAGGCTCGTGCTCTCGCCCCGGCGCTGGAGCTCGAGATGGCGCCGCCGCGCCCGCTCTTCGGGCGCCGCCGTGATGAACAGCTTCACCCGCGCATGGGGGCAGACGACGGTTCCGATGTCGCGCCCGTCGAGGACCGCGCCCAGGGAATTGCCGGCGAAGCGCTGCTGCCAGGCGAGGAGGGCCGCGCGCACGGCCGGCACCGACGAGACGCGGGAGGCCGCCTCACCCATGGCGCGGTCGCGCAGGCGGGGGTCGGCGAGGCGGTCGGCGATGAGGGTGGCGGCGGCCCGCGCAGCGGCCGCGTGATCGTCGATGGCGTAGCCCGCGTCGAGGACCGTGAGGGCAACGGCCCGGTAGAGCAGGCCCGTGTCGAGGTGCGGCAGGCCGTAATGGGCGGCGAGACGCTTGGCGAGCGTTCCCTTGCCGGAGGCGGCCGGGCCGTCGATGGCGATGACGAGGGGCAGATCGCCCATGTATGCCGCGCTCATGGGGTGATCCGTCCGCCCAGCGCCTGCATGGTCGGCAGGAAGCTCGGGAAGCTCGTGGCGATCATGGCGCCGTCGTCGACGGTGACGGGCTCGCGGGTGGCGAGCCCCAGCACGAGGAACGCCATGGCGATGCGGTGGTCGAGATGCGTCGCCACCGTGCCGCCGCCCTTCGGCGCGGTGCCGTCGCCATGCACCACGAGGTCGTCGCCCTCGATGATGTGGGCGATGCCGTTGGCCTTCAGCCCGTCGGCGACCGCCGCCAGGCGGTCGGATTCTTTCACCCGCAATTCGTGCAGGCCATTCATCCGGGTGGTGCCCTCGGCGAAGGCCGCTGCCACGGCGAGAATCGGATACTCGTCGATCATCGCCGGCGCGCGCTCGGGGGGCACGTCGACGCCGTGCAGGCGGCTCGCGCGCACCCGCAGGTCCGCCACGGTCTCGCCGCCCTCCTCGCGCTCGCGCAGGCGCTCGATGTCGGCGCCCATCTCGATGAGGGTGGTGATGAGGCCCGTGCGGAGCGGATTCATCATCACGCCTTCGATGGTGACCTCGGAGCCCGGCACGATGAGGGCCGCGACGAGGGGGAAGGCTGCCGAGGACGGATCGGCCGGGACAACCACGTCGGTCCCCCGCAGGGTCGGCTGGCCGGTCAGCGCGATGGTACGGCCATGGCCCTCCGGCCCGTGGGCCGTGACCTCAACATGGGCGCCGAACAGGCGCAGCATCCGCTCCGTGTGGTCGCGGGTCGCCGCCGCCTCGATCACCGTGGTGATGCCCGGCGCATTGAGGCCCGCGAGCAGCACCGCCGACTTGATCTGCGCCGAGGCGACCGGCGTCTCGTACGTGATGGGAATCGCCTCGCGCGGACCGCGCAGGGTGAGGGGTACGCGCCCACCCTCCTGTTCACTCACCACCTCGGTGCCCATCCGAACCAGGGGATCGAGGATGCGCCGCATCGGCCGCTTGCGCAGGGAGGCGTCGCCGTCGAACGTTGCGGTGACGGGCTGGCCGCCGACGACGCCCATCATCAGGCGCGAGCCCGTGCCGGCATTGCCGAAATCGAGGACGTCCGCAGGATCGGTCAGACCGCCGAGCCCGACGCCGAGGATGCGCCAGCGTCCCTCGCCAAGGCGCTCCACCGTGGCGCCGAGGGCCTCGGCGGCGGCGGCGGTGCGCAGGACGTCGTCGCCTTCCAGCAGACCTTCGACCCGGGTCTCGCCGATACTCAGCAGCCCCAGGATCATCGCCCGGTGCGAGATCGACTTGTCGCCGGGCGGCCGCAGGGAGCCCTGGAGGGCGAGGCCCGCCGTGGCGGTGAGGGGTTGGGGCGCAAGGTCGTGTGACACGGGCTGGACTCGGGTTTCGGCTGCGTGTGTCGAGCCCGGACCGAAGGCCGGATCGCCACGTACCGCGAGGGAGCCGGCAGGGACGAACCGGCTTGTGAGAGGCCGGTTATCACGCAGGACGGGCCGCGTCATCCGAGGGGGCTCGCGTGGGGTCTTCGAGTGGGGTGCGGGCACTGCCGAAGCCGAGGATGGCATGGGAAAGGCGTCGTCGCACCTGTGCGAATTGACAGGAGCCCTGCGCGCGACTAACGGGGCGCCTCCCCCAAAATCGACTTTAGAGGTTCGCCCGTGGCCAGACCGGAACTCGGCTTGAAGCGTCAATGCATGAGCTGCGGCGCCAAGTTCTACGACCTCGACAAGGACCCGGCCACCTGCCCGAAATGCGGCACGATCTATCAGGCCGCCGCCACCTCGCGCGTCGCAGCGCCCGCCCTCGCGTCGCGCTCAGCCGCCGTACCGGCGGATGACGACGAGGACACCGATGCCGAGAAGGGCGGCCCCGAGATCGTCTCCCTCGACGAGGTCGAAGCGGCGGACGACGACGCGGACACCGCGACGGACGACACCGATACCGACAACGCGGACGGCGACGACACCTTCCTCGAGGAGGAGGATGCGGGCGACGACGACGTGGCCGATCTCATCGACGGCGACATCGAGACCGACGAGGAAGGCTGAGCCTCTCCTCCCCTCGGCCGGCAAAAAACTTTGCCGGCCGGCGAGAAAGGGGCTTGAGGCCGGAGCGGCGGCCGAATATAGAACCGCCATCGCCGGTCGCCACCACGGGGGCCGGTCGAAACGCTCCCGGAAACAGCTAAGCTGCTGAATTCGGAGGCAAAAAGTGGGGCCTTAGCTCAGCTGGGAGAGCGCTTCCATGGCATGGAAGAGGTCATCGGTTCGATCCCGTTAGGCTCCACCAATCGGCTTTCCCTCAAAGCCGATCACGACAGACGACGTAGACCAGACAATGTGGGGCCTTAGCTCAGCTGGGAGAGCGCTTCCATGGCATGGAAGAGGTCATCGGTTCGATCCCGTTAGGCTCCACCAGTCCGGTCCGTTTCTGTCCATCCTGTTTGCATCGGATCTCTGATAGCTTCGCCGGCTCGGCCGTGAGGAAGCAAAGGTGGCGCGAGCACTGCGACGGTTCGCCGTGACACCAGCGTCCGTAGTTTGGTTTCCGATGCCGATCCGGTTTTTCCGAGCATGATGCCGCCAGTCGATGGGCCGGTTTCCAATGAGACGGCGCAGAGCCTGATCGCCGACCTGACGGCACGTCTGCTCACCGGGTCCAGCGCCACCGCCGTCTTGGAAGCGTGGTGCACCGAGCGCGGCTTTCCCGATGCCGATCTCCTGGCTGATCCTATTCCGGGTCCACAGCGGCCACTTAAAGCGGCTCAGCGTGAGCGTCTGAGGCTCGGTGACAGCGAGGCCGTGCGTCACCGCCGCGTCCGTCTTGTCTGCGGCGCGCGCGTCCTCTCGGTGGCCGACAACTGGTATGTCCCCGCCCGTCTCACCCCGGCGATGAACCGCAGCCTCGACGCGACGCGGGCGCCGTTCGGCCGGGTCGTGCACCCGCTCGCCCCGACGCGCCACACCCTGGCTCTGCGAGGCCTACGCAGCTCTGGCGCAGCCCCCGCCCCCGATGAGGCGCTGTTCGTCTTGCAGGCCGTCCTGGCGACTCCGGACGGTGTGGCGTTCTGCGAGGTGGAGGAAACGTATTTCGGGAGCGTTCTGGGTGGGTCGGCTTCGTACGATGACGAAGAGGTGCCGCATCCTTCGTCCAACGGGTGAACACGCCTCCCGCGCGACGCTGTCGCTCGGCGGCGGCTCGAAGGAGCCACCGCTGACCGGGAGTCCGAGCCCCCGACTTGACTTCACCGAGCCGCGAAATCCGCGAAGGCGTCGTCCTTGGCCAGTCGAAGGAGATTCTGGCCATACGCCGTCTTGGCGAAGAGATTGCCGCGGGCGATGAGCTGTTCCTTGTCGATGAAGCCTTGGAGGTAGGCGATCTCCTCCAGGCAGGCCACCTGCAGCCCCTGGCGGTGCTGAAGGGTGCGGACGAACTCGGCGGCTTCGAGAAGGCTGTCATGGGTGCCGGTGTCGAGCCAGGCGTAGCCCCGCGACATCCGCTCGACGTGAAGCTGGCCCATCTCGAGATAAGCTTGGTTGACGCTCGTGATCTCCAGCTCACCCCGGGGCGACGGCGTCACGGCGGCGGCAATGTCGAGCACCTGATTGTCGTAGAAATACAGGCCCGTGACTGCCCAGGGGCTTTCCGGCTCGGGCGGCTTCTCCACGAGGCGCAGGGGCCGCCCCTGCTTGTCGAGGGTCACGACGCCGTAGGCCGCCGGGTTGTCGACGTGATAGGCGAACACCGTGGCGCCGCTCTTGCGGGCGCGGGCGCGGGTGAGCAGCTCGCTCATGCCGTTGCCGAAGAACAGATTATCGCCGAGCACCAGGGCGACATCGTCCTGGCCCACGAAGTCGCGACCGATCACGAAGGCCTGGGCGAGGCCCTCGGGGCGAGGCTGCACGGCGTAGGAGAATTGCAGGCCGAACTGCTCGCCGGTGCCGAACAGGCGCTTGTAGTTGTCGAGGTGTTCGGGCGACGAGATGATCAGGATCTCGCGGATACCGGCGAGCATCAGCACCGAGACCGGGTAATAGATCATCGGCTTGTCGTAGACCGGCAGGAGCTGCTTGTTGATCGACAGGGTGGCCGGGTGCAGGCGCGTGCCCGATCCACCGGCAAGGACGATGCCCTTCATGCCCGTGTCTCCGTGTTGGTGTGGGCCGGCCCGATGAGCCGGTCGAGGATATCATCCAGTGCGGTCGCCCAAGGGCGCGGCACGATCCCGTAAGCGGCCGTGAGGCTCGCCGTCGACAGGCGGGAATTCGCCGGGCGCCGGGCCGGGGTCGGATAGGCGCTCGTCGGAATGCCCGTGACGGGGATCGCCCGGCCGCCCCGGGCGGCGGAGCCCGCTATGATGGCTTGGGCGAAGCCGGCCCACGTGGTCGCGCCGGCATTGACGCAGTGGAACGTCCCCGTAGGAGCGTCCGCGTCGGCAGCGAGGCGCAGGGCGATGCGGGCGCAGGCCTCAGCCAGGTCCGTGGCCGAGGTCGGACAGCCGTGCTGGTCGTCCACCACCGTGAGGGCATCGCGCTCGGCCGAGAGGCGCAGCATGGTCTTCACGAAGTTGCCCCGGTGCGGGCTCACCACCCAGGCGGTGCGTACAATGGCGTGGCGCAGGTTGGCGGTCCGCACCGCCATCTCGCCCGCCGCCTTGCTCGCCCCGTAGACGCTGCGCGGGTTCACCGGCGCATCGGGGACGTAGTCGCCGAGACCGTCGCCGTCGAACACGTAATCCGTCGAGACATGGACGAGGGGAATGCCCCGCTCCCGCGTGGCCGCCGCCAGGATCGCCGGAGCCAGGGTGTTGAGGCGCCAGGCCGCGACGACGTCGGATTCGGCCTTGTCCACGGCGGTGTAGGCCGCCGTATTGATCACCGCCGCGTAGGCTTTCGCGTCGAGGGCCTGAGCCACCGCGCCCGCGTCGGTGATGTCGAGGGCCGTGCGGTCGGGTGCATCCACCCGTACGCCGTCGGGCCAGGCATAGGCCTTGAGTTCGGTGCCGACCTGACCCGCGCCGCCGAGAACGAGGATATCCATTCAGGAGGCCTTCGTCGCACCGAGGCCGAGGCGCTCGCCGGTGTAACGGCCCTCGCGGATCGGGCGCCACCACGCCTCGTTGTCGAGGTACCACCGCACGGTCTCTTCCAGCGCCGTCTCGAAGTTCTTCGTCGGCGCCCACGCGACCTCGGCCTCCGCCTTCGACGGGTCGATGGCGTAGCGGCGGTCGTGGCCGGGGCGGTCGGCGACGTAGGTGATGAGGCGGTCGTGGGGGGCGTGCTCGGGACGCAGGCGGTCGAAGGCGGCGCAGAGCCCCTTCACCACCGCAAGATTGTTGCGCACGGAACGGCCACCGAGCAGGTAGGTCTCGCCGAGGCGCCCCTTCTCCAGCACGGCGACGAGGCCGCGGGCATGATCCTCGACGTGGATCCAGTCGCGCTCGTTCAGGCCGTCGCCGTAGACGGGCAGGTTCTTCCCCTCCAGGGCGTTGAGGATCATCAGGGGGATGAGCTTTTCCGGGAAGTGGCGCGGCCCGTAATTGTTCGAGCAGTTCGTAATGAGCACCGGCAGGCCGTAGGTCTCATGCCAGGCCCGCGCCAGGTGATCGGACGCCGCCTTCGAGGCCGAATACGGCGAGCGGGGATCGTAGCGGCTCTCCTCGGTGAAGAACCCATCGGGTGGGAGCGAGCCGTAGACCTCGTCCGTGGAGACGTGGAGGAAGCGGAACGCGGCCTTCGCCGCGCCGTCGAGCCCGTCCCAGTGGGTGCGGGCGCCGTCGAGCATCACCTGGGTGCCGACCACGTTGGTGCGGATGAACGCGCCCGGATCGGTGATGGAGCGATCGACGTGGCTCTCGGCGGCGAGATGCATGACCGCGTCCGGCCGAAACTCGGTATAGAGGGCGTGAACCGCCTTCGGATCGCAGATGTCCGCTTCAACCAGCCGGTGGCGCGGATCGTCGGAGAGCGGCGCCAGGGAGACGGGATTGGCCGCGTAGGTCAGGGCGTCGAGAGTGAGTACGTCGTGCCCGAGATCCTGCACGAGGTGCAGGACGAGGGCGGAGCCGATGAAGCCGCAGCCGCCGGTGACCAGGATGCGCATGCGTGTCGTCTCCTCAAAGCTTTCGGATTGGTTCAGAACGCCGCGCCGAGATCCGCGAAACGCGGGGCGGCGCGATCCTTGTCCGACAGGACGGCCGCGGCCTCGTCCACGGGCCAGGCGATCGCGAGATCGGGGTCGTTCCAAACCAGATTGCGGTCGTGAGCCGCGCTGTAATAGGCGCTGACCTTGTAGGCCACCATGGTGTCGGGCTCCAGGGTGCAGAACCCGTGGGCGAATCCGGCCGGCACGTAGAGCTGTTCGCCGCCCTTTGCGTCCAGCGTCACGGCGACGTGGCGGCCGAAGGTCGGGCTGTCGCGGCGCAGATCGACGGCGACGTCGAGGATCGATCCGGCGAGCACCCGCACGAGCTTCG
The DNA here is from genome assembly GCF_022179065.1 of Methylobacterium adhaesivum. Classification (GTDB taxonomy): domain Bacteria; phylum Pseudomonadota; class Alphaproteobacteria; order Rhizobiales; family Beijerinckiaceae; genus Methylobacterium; species Methylobacterium adhaesivum. The sequence goes on along the minus strand of NZ_BPQD01000015.1, from coordinate 116,562 downwards.
CCTGTGCGGCGGGCGGAAGCTGAAAATGCAGGCCGCGCACGGTGCCGGCCTGCGCCGAAAAGGACTGGTTGTCCTGAACGAACGCCACGTCGATTCCGCCGGCCGCAAGCGTATCGACGCGAAACGTTTCCGAGAACCAGCCTCGGTCATCGCCGAAGCGATTGGGAACGACGCGCTTGACCGCCGCGATCTCGGTTTCGATCACCCGCATGATGGATGGATCCTCAGGACAACCTCGAATTCGAACCGTCCTAGGCCGGGGTTCCGGCCGGGTTGTCAAGGCTGGGCCAGGACTTGAGAGGCAGACGCGGGACCCGAAGCATGGACCGCTTGCCGGTGCGACCGGGCCTACGCTATGCCCCCCGACCACGCCGAGCGCGGGCCAAGGAGACATCGTACGATGACCATCACGAATCGGCTGGCCTGCGCCGCCTTGGGCACCCTCTTCCTCGCACTCGCCGGCCCGGCCTCGGCCCAGAATGCGGCCGACCCCACGGGCCTCTGGCTCACCGAGACGGGCGATTCCAAGGTTCGTATCGCGCGTTGCGGCGCCGGCTATTGCGGCACCCTCGCGAGCGTGTCCGGCCCCGGCCTCGACAGCCAGAACCCCGACGCCTCCCTGAAGAACCGCAAGCTCGTCGGCGTGCAGATCATGAACGCCAATCGCCCCAAGGGCGACGGCTTCGAGGGCACGCTCTATAACCCGAAGGACGGCAAGACCTACGCCGGCTCGATGACCCTCAAGGGGGCGAACGTGGTCGAGGTCGCTGGCTGCGTCATGAGCGTATTCTGCAAGACCCAGACGTGGAAGCGGGTGAATTGAGGCTGGCGGGAAAGACCTGCGTCGTCACCGGGGCCGCGCGCGGGATCGGGCGCGCCATCGCCGAAGCCTTCCATCGCGAAGGCGGCATTGTGGTCGCGACGGATAGGGATGCGGCAGCGGTCCTGGACATGGCCGCCACCATCGGGTGCCGGGCGCTGGCGCTTGATGTGGCCCGGGAAGAGGATTGGGACGCCCTCGTACGGGCGGTCCCCACCGTCGACGTGGTTGTGAACAACGCGGGCGTGACGGGCTTCGAGGACGGAATGGTCCCGCACGACCCGGAGAACGCCTCCCTGGCGGATTGGCGCGCGGTTCACGCGGTCAACCTCGACGGCACCTTCCTTGGTTGCCGCTATGCCATTCGCGCCATGAAGGCGCGCGGGACGGGATCGATCGTCAACATTTCCTCGCGCTCCGGCCTCGTCGGCATTCCGGGCGCGGCGGCCTACGCCTCCTCGAAGGCGGCAATCCGCAACCATACGAAGACCGTGGCGCTCTACTGCGCCCAGCAGGGATGGGCCATCCGCTGCAACTCGATCCACCCGGCGGCGATTCTCACCCCCATGTGGGAGCCGATGCTCGGGACCGGGCCGGACCGGCAGGCGCGGACGGACGCTCTGGTGGCCGACACGCCCCTACGGCGCTTCGGCCGCCCGGAGGAAGTCGCGGCGCTGTCCGTCCTGCTCGCCTCCGATGAAGCCGCCTACGTCACCGGCACGGAGCTGACCATCGACGGCGGTCTGTTGGCGGGGTCGGCGGCGTCGCCCGGATAGGGTCACGCCGCCGGCCGATCAGCCGGCGACCGCCGACCGGATCGCATCCAGGGCCGCCTCTGCCCCCGTCCCCTCCGGTCCGCCGGCCTGAGCCATGTCGCGGCGGCCGCCGCCGCCCTTGCCGCCGAGATGGCCGGCGCCCGCCCGCACCAGGGCGACGGCGTCGAACCGCTCGGTAAGGTCGGCCGTGACGCCGACGACGAGGCCGGCCTTGCCGTCGGGCGCGACCCCGACCAGGGCGACGATGCCAGAGCCGATCCGACTCTTGCCCTCGTCGGCGAGGGACTTCAGGTCGCGCATCTCGACGCCTTCGACGACGCGGGCCAAGAGCTTTACGCCCGCGACCTCGGCGATCTCGTCTCCGCCGGAGCCGGCGCCGCCCATGGCGAGCTTTTTCCGCGCGTCCGTGAGTTCGCGCTCCAGGCGGCGGCGGTCCTCGATGAGAGCCGAGAGGCGCTCGGGCACGTCGGAGGGGGCGGATTTCAGCAGACCGGCGATCTGAGCCAGGGTGCGGCCCTCTTCGGCGCGGTGGCGCCGGGCGGCGCCCGCCGTCAGGGCCTCGATGCGGCGCACACCTGCACCGACCGCGCTTTCGGCGACCACGGAGACCTGGCCAATCTCGCCCGTGCGCGCTGCGTGCGTGCCGCCGCAGAGTTCCACCGAGAACGCCTTGCCGCCGCCGGCAACGGGCAGGCCCATGGACACGACGCGGACCTCGTCTCCGTACTTCTCGCCGAACAGGGCACGAGCGCCCGAGGCCACGGCCTCGTCCTGCGCCATGAGCTTCGTCACCACGGGGGTGTTCTGCAGGAGCACCGCGTTGGCGATGTCCTCCACCGCGCGGATCTCGGCCTCGTCCATGGGCTTGGGGTGACTGAAATCGAAGCGCAGGCGCTCGGCCGAGACCAGCGAGCCTTTCTGGGCGACGTGGTCGCCGAGCACCTGGCGCAGGGCCTCGTGCAGGAGGTGGGTCGCCGAATGGTTGGCCCGGATGGCGGCGCGGCGGCCGCCCTCGACGGCGAGCTCGACGGGCTGGTTCAGGGCAAGCCGGCCCTCGTCCACGGTAACGTGGTGGACGAACAAGTCGCCGAGCTTCTTCTCCGTGGCCGTCACCCGTGCCTTGAGGCCGGAGGCGGTGAGCGTGCCGGTATCGCCGACCTGACCGCCGGACTCGGCGTAGAACGGTGTCTGGTTGAGGAGGGCGAGGCCGGTCTGCCCGGCCTCCAGGGCTTCGACCTCGGTGCCGTCCCGCAGGAGGGCGGTGACGATACCCTCGGCGGTCTCGGTCTCGTACCCTAGGAACTCCGTGGCGCCGGTGCGCTCCTTGACGCCGTACCAGACGGTCTCGGTGGCGGCTTCGCCCGAACCCGTCCAGGCGGCGCGCGCGGCCTTGCGCTGGCGCTCCATGGCAGCCCCGAACGCGTCCGTGTCGACGCCGATGCCGCGCGCCTTGAGAGCGTCCTGCGTCAGGTCGAGGGGGAAGCCGTAGGTGTCGTAGAGGGTGAAGGCCGTCTCGCCGGAGAGGTTCTGGCCCCGGCCGAGATCGCGGGTCTCGGCGTCCAGGATGGCGAGGCCCCGCTCCAGGGTGCGGCGGAACCGGGTCTCTTCCAGCCGCAGGGTCTCGGCGATGAGGCCCTCGGCCCGGGTGAGTTCGGGATAGGCCTGGCCCATCTCGCGCACCAGGGTGGGTACGAGGCGGTACATCACAGGGTCGCGCGAGCCCAGAAGTTCGAGGTGACGCATGGCCCGGCGCATGATCCGGCGCAGCACGTAGCCACGGCCCTCGTTGCCCGGCAGGACGCCGTCGGCGACGAGGAAGGACGAGGCGCGCAGGTGGTCGGCGATCACCCGGTAGGAGGCGCGGTTGGCGGGCTCGGGCGGACGGCCGACGGCGTGGGCGACGGCGTCGATGAGGGCACGGAACAGGTCTGTATCGTAGTTGCTCGTCACCCCCTGTAGGATGGCGGCCATGCGCTCCAGGCCCATGCCGGTGTCGATGCTCGGGCGCGGCAGGGCGAGGCGGTTGCCTGGCTCGATCTGCTCGTACTGCATGAACACGAGGTTCCAGAACTCGAGGAAGCGGTCGCCGTCCTCGTCCGGGGAGCCGGGCGGGCCGCCCTGGAGCCCCGGTCCCTGGTCGATGAAGATCTCCGAGCACGGGCCGCACGGGCCGGTGTCGCCCATCTGCCAGAAATTGTCGGAGGTGCCGATGCGAATGATGCGATCATCGGAAAACCCGGCGATCTTCTTCCAGAGCGAGGCCGCCTCGTCGTCGTCGGCATAGACGGTGACCAGGAGGCGGTCCTTCGACAGCCCGAATTCCCGGGTGATCAGGGTCCAGGCGAGCTCGATGGCCTGCGGCTTGAAATAATCGCCGAAGGAGAAATTGCCGAGCATCTCGAAGAAGGTGTGGTGGCGCGCCGTGTAGCCGACATTGTCGAGGTCGTTGTGCTTGCCCCCGGCCCGGACACATTTCTGCGCCGTGGTGGCACGATCGTAGGGCCGCTTCTCGACGCCGGTGAAGACGTTCTTGAACTGCACCATGCCGGCATTGGTGAACATCAGGGTCGGGTCGTTGCGTGGCACCAGCGACGACGACGGCACCACCTCGTGGCCCGCCGCTGCGAAGAAGTCGAGGAAGGTCGACCGGATCTCGTTGACGCCGCTCATCGCAATAAAGACTCTGTCCTTGGCCCCGCCGGGTCGGTGCGATCGACCGTATGGGCCGGTCCCCGCGCAGGCGTCTCATACGGAGGGTTCCGCCTCAAGTCACGGGCGGTTTCACGTTTCGCACCGTCGGGTGCCCCTCGGGCACGCAATGCTCTAGGTACGGTGCATCCACGCTTACGAAGGAATTGCCGAAACAATGCCCGTCGAAATCCGCCTCCTCGCCTGGTCCTGCTTCCTCGGCCTCGTGCACATCGTCGCCGCCTCCTATAGCGGCCTGCAGCAACGGGGCGGGCTCGCCTGGGCCGCGGGCAATCGCGAGGGCAAGACGCCGGAGGTGACGGGGGCCGCCGCACGGTTGGAGAAGGCCTCCAAGAATTTCTTCGAGACCTTCCCGATCTTCGCCGCCCTCGTGCTTGCCTGCGTCGCCACCGGGCGCCACAACACGGCGGTGGTGCTCGGCGCCTATCTCTACTTCTTTGCCCGCCTCGCCTACCTGCCGATCTACGGCTTCGGCGTGCCCAAGATCCGCTCGATCGTCTGGGGTGTCTCCATCGTCGGCATCCTATTCGTCCTCTGGGGCCTGTTCATCAAGATCCTGCCCTACTGACCGCCCCCCTTCGGTCGCCCCCCCGGGGGCGGCCCTTGCGAGAGTGGTGGGCGAGCCCCTATCGTCACTCCCGGCAACCACCCCGATCATGCGGGTGGAGCCGGGAGAGAACCCCATGCGATCCGTCCTCACCGCGACGCTCCTGGCCGGCGTCGCCCTCGGGCTGACGAGCCTCGGCGCCTTCGCCCAAGGGGCCGCCCCCGCCGAGACGAAGGCCAAGGCCGACGCCTTGGAAAAACTGACGGGGATGCAGAGCACCGGCACGGCCGAGGCGCCCGAAATCCCCCAGACCGGACGGCGCGCCGACGCGCTGCGCAAGACCCTCGCCAAGGTCAAGCTGCCCGAGGGCTTCAAGATCGATCTCTACGCCGTGGTGCCCGATGCCCGCTCCATCGCCGTCGGGCCCAATGCGGGCGTGCTGTTCGTCGGTACCCGCAAGACAAAAGTCTACACGGTGACCGACCGCGACAAGGATCGGGTCGCCGACGAGGTCCGGGCCTTCGCCCCCGGCATCGATTTCAAGATCCCCAACGGGGTCTGCTTCTCCCGGGACGGCGTGCTGACGATCGCCGAGCAGAACCGGGTCCTGTCGTTCCCGGCGGCCGAGTTCTTCTACGAGAATCCGGACGTCGCCGCTGGCGTGCTGGTCAAGCAGGGCGCGCTCATTCCGGCGGCGGAAGAGAGCTACAACCACACCGCACGGATGTGCCGGGTCGGGCCGGACGGCAAGACCTACATCTCGCTCGGCCAGCCCTACAACGTCCCGCCGGCCGACAAGCGCGACCTCTACGCCAGGACCGGCATCGGCGGGATCATCCGCATGGATGCGGACGGCAAGAACCGCGAGGTGTTCGCCACGGGAATCCGGAATTCCGTCGGCATGGATTTCAGCCCGGCCGACAAGTCCCTGTGGTTCACGGACAACCAGGTCGACGGCATGGGCGACGACACCCCGCCGGGCGAACTCAACCGCGCCGCCAAGGCCGGCGAGAATTTCGGCTTCCCCTGGTTCGGCGGCGGACAGGTTCGTACGGCGGAGTACAAGGACGAGACACCGCCAAAAGATGCCGTGCTGCCGCAGGCCGAGCTGCCGCCCCATGCCGCCGATCTCGGCATGGCGTTCTATGGCGGCAAGATGTTCCCGACCTCGTATCGCGGCGGGATCTTCATTGCCGAGCACGGCTCGTGGAACCGCACTACGCCCATCGGCGCCCGTGTCATGTTCGTGCCCGTGGACAAGGACGGCAAGGCCGGGGCGCCGACGCCGTTCGCCGAAGGCTGGCTGACGGCGGATGGCGAGTATCTCGGCCGCCCGACGGATGTCGCCGTGTTCCTCGACGGTTCGCTCCTCGTCTCGGACGACACCGCGGGCGCGATCTATCGGATCACCTACGAAGGCAAGTGATCCGTCCGAGGCCGGCGGGTCGCCCTTCGCAATCAGCCGGCCGATCCGCCTTCGAACCGCCAGATGCCTTCGGACCCCGCATGATCCGTTCCGCCTTCACCCTCCTTGTCGCCGTTTCCCTCGGCGCAACCATCACCGGATCAGCCTGTGCCGGTGACGCCAAGACGGGTCGCAAGGCGGCGACCGCCTGTCAGACCTGTCACGGGATGGATGGCCTCTCGAAATTGCCGGAGGCGCCGAACCTCGCCGGGCAGGTCGAGCCGTACCTCGTCAAGGCGCTCACCGAGTACCGCGACGGCACGCGCAATAATCAGATCATGAGCGTCGTCGCCAAGGGCCTGTCGGACACCGAGATCGCCAACCTCGCGGCATACTACGCCGGCATCCAGATCGAGGTTCTCCCGCCGGGCTGAGCCCGACGCGGCCAGTCCGGCAACGGGCGGGGCCTCGGCGGCGACGCGACGGCTACTTCGACACCAGCAGTGCCCAGTAGACCCGGTACTTCGAGTTCGGCGCGTAGGCCGTGGCGATGCCCATGCGGGTGGCCTCCGGCGCCAGCATCACGGCGTTGTGGGCCGGGCTGTCGCGCCACCCGGAGAAGGCTTCGGCGAGGGTATGGTAGCCAGCCGAGAGGTTGGCACCGGCCGAGGGATGGCCGAGGCGTTCCATGGCGACCCGCACGGTCTGGGCGCGGCTCGGCCGATCGGCGGCTGCCATGGCGGCGGCCTCGGCTTCGGCGAGTTTCTGCAGTTCGGGATCGAGCTGCAGTGGTTTGCCGCCGGAGCGGGCACGGTAGGCCGAGATCATGTCGCGGGCCGTGGCTGCGTCGACTTGCGCCGAGGCGGTGGTCATCGGCCAGTACAGGCTGGGCAGGGCGGTGGCTGTTTCGAGCGGTTGCTGGCTGGCACAGCCACCGAGCGCGAGACCGCAGGCCAGGACCAGCCCCGTGCCGACTCCACGCGGACCCGGACTCTTGAGTCTTACCCAGCCCTTGTTCACCCGTTCACCCCTTCGGCATTTCCGCCCCGGACCGATCCATCCAACCCGCACCGTTGCCTTTCGGCTCCACGAACGTGCTGGCGATTCGACCCATAGCCTCCTGAAACGGCTCCAGCCCCTGCACGACGACGTTGCTGGAGGCAGGCCCCATGGCCGGGATCATTCCGACCTCGGACAAGGCCTTGAACACGGCAAAGTTCAAATCGTTCTGAACCTTCAGCCCGAAACTCACATCGACGATCATGGCGATGAGCTCGAATTCGAGGAACGGATCGCCGATCTTGCGGAACACGACCCGGGGGGCGGGCTCCTTGAGGACGTCCGGATGGGCGGTGGCGCAGGCCACCAGCATCTCGGCGGCACGCACCGGATCCTGATTGCGCAGGACGTTGACGGTGATCGACACCCGGCCGGTGCGGTCGCCGCGCACCCGGTTCTTGACGATGCCCGAGATCAGGTTCGAGTTCGGCACGATGACGGCCGAGCGGTCGAAGGTCTGGATCTCCGTCGAGCGCACGGAGATGCGCTTCACGATGCCTTCGCTGTCGCCGATGAGCACCTGATCACCCACGCGGATGGGGCGCTCCCACAGGAGCAGCAGCCCCGAGACGAAGTTGTTGACGATGGATTGCAGGCCGAAACCGATACCCACCGACAGGGCGCCGGCCACGATGGTGAGCTTCTCGAGGCTGAGGCCGAGATAGGAGAATGAGAGGGCGAGGGTGAGCAGGAAGCCGAAATAGCCCGTGATCGTCGAGATCGAGTTGCGCAGGCCGGCATCGAGGTCGGTGGCCGGCAGGTAGGTGTTCTCGAGCCAACGCTGGATCGCGCGGGTGATCGCCATGCCGAGCACGAGCAGGCCGATGGCGAGCGCGATGGTGGAGAGGGAGATGGTGACGTCGCCGACCTTGAAGCCGAAGAAGGCTGAGCGCACCGAGGTGAACACGTCGGTGGAATCGAGGCCCCACGGCGCCAGCGCCAGGAGGGCCGCCACCAGGATGAGCACCACGCGGGCGAAGCCCGAGGCGAGCACGGCGATCTGATTCAGGGAGCGCTTGCGCAGGCCGGTGTTGGCCTGGAGCGCCGTGGCGATCTTCGTGTCGTCACGCAGCGTCCCACCGATGAAGGTGTCGGCGCTGCCGATGAACAGGAACAGCAGCACGAACAGGCTCGCGGTCCAGACGAGCTGGTCGATGAGGAAGGTCGCGAAGGCGACGTACCCGAACAGCGCCGCCGCGCCGATGACCACCACGGCGGCCCAGCCGAGGAGGCGGGCCGGTCCGCCGATTCCCGTGGCCGCCTCGGGCGCCACGTAGGGCCCGAAGCAGGCCTCCTCCTTCTCCGCGGTGTCGGCGAAGCGATGCAGTCCGATGGCGAGGATGAGGGCCGTGGCAAGCGCGCCAATGCCGCGCGTGGCGATGGAGATCGGGAGGGCCGCCGAGATCGCCGAGTTCAGGGCCTCGATGGATTTGATCACCGTGATCACCACGGCGATCCCGACCGCCAGGGTGATGATCCGCGACGCGGCGGCATCCGTCATCGTCGTCGTGCGCCAGGACGGCTTGTCCGGTGACAGCAGGGCGTCGGCCACGGCTTCGACGAAGGCGATGAAGGCGAGGCCGCCGAGGATGGCGGCCGCCACCGGCAGGAGCCGCAGGGGAAGCAGGTCGGTGGCATCGAGGGCGTAGTAGACCGCATAGCTGCCCAACACCGCCGGCACGGTGCCGAGGAGGAAGACGCGCCAGGCGGCGAGCAGCTTCTTGCGCTGCGATGGCGCCACGGCCTTGGCGTCCCGCCGCCCGAGGCGCGGAGCGATGTTGCGGCGCCCGAAATACAGGGCGATGGAGATGCCGAAGGCGACGCCGAGCAGGATCAGGTTGCCGATGGTTCCGTTCCGCGTGAGCAGCTCGCCGGTGTCCGAGACGGCATTGCGGAGGGCGCGCACGTCGCGCGGGATATCGGCGGCGATCCGCATCCACAGGTCCGGGCTAACGAGGGCCGTCGAGCGCTCGAACAGGCCACGGGTAAAATCGGCGCGGCGCCGGTTCGTCACCTGGTCGACGATCTGGTCGCTCTGGACGAGGAGAGATTTCGCCAAGCGCTGAGTCTCGTCGATCTCCGCCACCGCCTGCTCGCGCTCGGTGCGCTCTCGGGCGACGTCCTCACCCTCGGCACCCTCCTTCGGCTTGGGGCCGAGCTGCGTCAGGCGCTCGCGCGCGGCCTCGAGGCGGGGCGTGGTGATGTCGATGACATGGCGGATGCTGTCCGCGATGGCGTCGATACCGTCGCGGGCGCGGGTGAGATCGCCGCTGCCCACCGTCTGGCCGGACAGGATCTTCTCGCGGCGCTCGAGGTCGTCCTTGGCCTTGTCGAGGGTTTCACGAACCGTCTTGATTTCATCCGAGACCGGTTTGGGCGGCGCCGGCTTCGCAGCGGGTGCCGCTGGCGCGGGCTGGGCCGCCGGAGCCGCCGGCTGAGCCGCGGGCGCCGTCGGTTGGGTCGCGGGGGGGGCGACTTGCGCGAGCCGCGCTGCCGGAGCCGCGTGTCCCGAACCCGTACCGGAGGCGAGCAGAGCGAGGCCGAGCCATCCCGCCATCGACAGGCGGGAGAGGCGCGACGCGCCCCGGCCGGGGTTGCGACGCATTCCCCATGGATTGGGACGCTGCGCGGTTCGGGCGTTCGTGTCCTGCAAGGTGCCGTCCTTGAGCGTTCTCAGTGGCTCTCACAAAACTCCCGCCACGCCGCCAGGCCCGGAACGAGAACCGGCCGTGATCGGGAGTTTCGCAAGGCACTCTAAGACCCCTTTCCGCCCGGCATCGCGCGACTCCATGCCGGGGCGTCGGAATCGCCCGAACGAGGCCGGGGGCATCGGGGTCGGGAGCCGTCGCCTTCGCCGATCAATGGGGCGAAAGGCTGACGCCGCGCGGTGGCGGCGCGGCGGCCGGCATCGGGCGGGGGACGCGACGTCACGGATGCGTCGGACAGCCTTCACAAGCGTGTCATGCTGATATTAGACTAAGCCGCGATGGACTATGCCTTTTCGTATCGGTGCGAGGGGGTGGTGACGGTCGTCGGCGGACGTTGCCACGAACCGGGCGTTTCCGCCCGATGCGACCGCTTTTGGCAAAGCCCCTCACCCGTCGAGGCGAGCGCACCTCCGGAAAGTCCTCACCGGCTCATGCCCGCGAGGGCTCCGCAACGCCCGAAACGCGACGCCGACACCGAGATCCGCTGGTCCCACCCGTGGCGTGTCGCCGGTGACCGTCATGATCGCCGAGCGCACCGGCCAAAACTTCGAAAAATCTTGATCTTTCATCGGACAGGGGCAGCGTGCCGGGCGATTCCCGCGCGTTGTCCCCCTGTCGACCCGTCGAGAGAGTAAGCGCCATGCTGGATCTCCAAACGCTCGTGCTGAACGCGGATTACCGGCCTCTGTCGTACAATCCGCTGTCGCTGTGGTCCTGGAAGGACGCGTTCACCGCCCTGTTCCTCGACCGCGTGACCCTGGTGGCGAGCTACGACGTCGAGGCGCGCAGCCCGAGCCGCTCCCTGCGGGTGCCGAGCGTGGTCGCCCTCAAGAGCTACGTGACCCTGGCGCGCAGCCCCGCCTTCACCCGCTACAACATCTACCTGCGCGACACCTTCTCCTGCCAATATTGCGGCCTTCGCCTGCCCTCGGGCGGGCTGACCTTCGACCACGTGGTGCCGCGCTCGCGCGGGGGCCTGTCGAGCTGGGAGAATGTCGTCGCGGCCTGCTCGCCGTGCAACCTACGCAAGGCCAACCGCACGCCCGCCGAAGCCGAGATGCCGCTCCTGAACGAGCCGCACCGCCCGACCCGGCACGAGCTGCACCGCCGCCAGCCGGAATTCGACCATCGGCAATACCACCACACCTGGGTGGATTACCTCTACTGGGATTCCGAGCTCGAAAGCTGAGCCTGCCTCAGAACCGGGGCGGAGGCTCGTTGTAGAGCGGCAGGCTCAAGGAGCGCGGTGGCGTGACGACGGGAACAGGCGGCGGTGGCGGCGGCAGGTAAGCGGGATCGCGGTAGGCGACCTCCGGCGGGAGCAGCGGACGGTGGTGAGGGGCACCCCCGGCCTGCGCGACCAAACCGGCCGCGAAGACGCTGGCCGCGGACAAGCCGGTGAGGAAAAGCGAGCGGATCATGCGGGGCGTTCCGTCTGTCGGAAAGGCCATACAGCGAGCCTTCCCTTTCGCCGATCATAGGCCGCGCCGCCTTAACGATCTTCTCGGCAACGACGACCATCGGTTCGACGGTGGGTCACCGCGAAGGTTCCGACCACCTCAGAACTTCACGGCCGCGCCGCCGCGTACGGTGTTGAGATTGACCTTATGGCCATCGAAATCGTTGAAAAGGACGTATTGGTATTCGCCGCGCAGGATGAAGTTCTGCGTCAAGGCATATTCAAGACCGCCACCAAGGGCGATGCCGCCGACAACTTTTGTAGTGGCTCTGCCCAGGACCATCGGACTGTCAACTGTACTTCCAGCGGGATCCTTTTGAAGGAATGTGGCATAGCCATGGTTGTTGACATAGGCCGGCGAGCCGGTCGTTAAAGCTTGGTTCGCTCGATAGGTTGTTTGGTCATAGCCATAAGATTTGATCTCGACACGGTCGACGACCTGCGCTCGACCGATGGCGAGACCGCCCGTAACGAATGGGAGGAAGCTGCCGAAGGCCCATCCACCCCGCGCACGAATCGTGCCGTAATCTTCGATCGTTGTGGAGGCTAGTCCTTTCAGTTCAACGGTTTCGTAGAAACCGGTGCTTGCGGTCGCCGAACGCTTAATAGCATCGGACGTTGCGCCACCCCGCTCGAAGCGAGTGTAATCAGCTTCCAGACCAACAACTGCCTCGTCGAATTGATAATTAAATCCGGTAAAAGCTCCGTAGCTTCCGCCGCCGACGCGCGCAGATCGCGCGGTTAGCAATGACGAAGCACCCAGAACCTCTTCGGCGCTTGTCGACTTTAAATTACCTGCTACGAGGGTCTGAAACGTCGTTGTGAAGCCCAGCGCTCCCGACGTATAACCCCCATGCCCGCCGAAATACACGCCGTTCCAGTCGATGCTCGGTGCAGGCGGCTCATAATCCGGCCCGCGCAACACGCCATAATCGAGGTCGGCGGCTTGGACGGGAAAAGCCCCGCCGAGGGCCAGGGTCGTCAGGATCGCGAAGGTCAGGGTCCGCATCGATGTCGTCCTCGAGGCATCAGATGGACTAAGTTACTCTGCGCCTGTCGATACAGCTGTAGTTGAGTAACCTTAATGGAGCGTTGCTCCGGACCCGCGCGACGCTATTCGTACGGGTTGCCGCTGCTCCAGACCACCGGCAGGCCCTGAAGGCTCGGCAGGCGTGCAAAGCTGTCCGCGAAGGCGTAGCGCAAGCCGACCCGGACCTCGTTGGCGGCAAGATCCTTGAGGCGGCTGCTCTGGCCGAAGGCATCGGACCCGGATTTCGCGCGGCCGAGATCGACGTACCGATAACTTGCGTCGAGACTGAAGCCGGCGCCGAGGTCGTAGGAGACACCGCCCGTGAGGGACCATGCGAAGCTCGTCACGGACCGGTCCGGGCGAGCGACGGCGGTGCGGGGTCCGGTGCCGGCATTTCCATCGCAGGCGTCGATCACGCAGGTCGTCTGCGTGTAGCCCCCGTGAAAGTCCTTCTGCGCGAAACCGAGACCCGCGCCGAGATAGGGCGTCAAGCCCCACCATGTCCCCAAATCGGCATAGACGTTCACGAGACCCGTGAGCACGCTGAGACGACCGGCCTCGACGTTGTAACCCGTGACGAAATTGCTCCGCGACGAGTAGGCGCTGTAGGTGGCGGCCAGGCGCTGGTCGATGGTGGCGTCGACGCGCAGCCAGGGGGTGAAGCGGTAGCCGACGCCGCCGCCATAACCGGGCTCGTGGCTGAGGGACCGCCGAAGCAGGGGCGGCATACCGGGATCGTTGGGGTCGGGCAGCGTCGCATCCTTTGGACGGACGAGATAGCTCTCCGTGAAGTCGGCCCGCAGATACCAGCCGCTCCCGACGGGGATGACTGCCGCTTCGAGGGGCGGCGGCGCCAGATCGGCACCCTGCGCGGGGGCTTGCACCATCAGGGATGCCACCAGCAGTGTGGTTCCGGCAAGGGCAGCGCGCATCGCCGGCAGAGCTGGATGCGAGGGGCGCGTCTGTTGGATCATGCTGTCACCGGCGGGATTGATCGAGGCATGAGACGGAGGATGAGATCGGCACCTGTCCCTCGTGTAAGTTCTAGGGAAAGCCGGTTATTTTCCGATTAAAATCAAAGATTTGGTCTAGGTCGATCAGTTTTATCTGGGGCAAAAACAAGAAGAGCGTGGACCCGGAGGTCCACGCTCTTGGCCGGAAATCGATCGATTGTCTTGTTTTCGGTAATTGCGATCTAGTACTTGCGAATCAAGGGAGCCGGCTCGGGCTGGTAATCGGCGACGATGCCACCGAGCATCCAGCGCATGCCGATGCGCACATCGTGCGAGGTGACTTCCTTCAGCCGGTAGGAGGCGCCGCCGCAACCCGGATCGTTGAAGCAGGTCACGGGACCGGTGCCGACATGGCCGAGGTTCATGTAGCGGTAGCCGAGTTCGAGCTTGAGGTTCGGCGTCACGCTGTAGCCGAGGCCAGCCATGGCCGCCCAGGCGAGATTGGTCGTGTGCTTCGTTGCGGCGATCCCGAAGCCCCCGGCGGCCGAACCGGCGCCGGTATCGTTGAAGCCGCTGACCGTGTGGAAAGCGGCACCGATGCCGCCACCGACGAACGGGGTGACGCCGTACCACGTGCCGAGATCGATGTAGCCGTTGGCCATGGCGACGACGGAGGACAGGTTGCCCTGATCGTAGTCGATGCCCTTGGCCGGCGTGCCGTCGCCGTAAGGCAGGTTGAACTTCTCGACGAAGGAGAAGCGGCTGCCGCCCCGGTATTCGCCGGTGATGTCACCGCGCAGGAAGCCGTTGAACTGGTATCCGATACCGCCACCGGCGAAGAACTGGTCGCCCATGTTCTTCTGATGGATCGTGTAATCGTCGGGCAGATATCCGCCCTTCACCGTCGTCACGACCTTCTCGTAGCTGGCCGCGCCAACGCCGACATCGCCGCGCAGGTACCAGGCGCCACCGATCTCGACGGGCGGCGGCAGGGGCTCGGGCGGCAGGGGCGGAAGCAGATCGGCGGCATATCCGAGGCAGGGCGCTCCTACGCTCGCAAGGAGCGTGAACGAGCGCACCAAGGCATTCAGCTTGGAGCGGCGCATGGAATTCAGTCCTTCACTCGACCGTTTGCCGGGGGCGAAAGGCACCGGCTCAGATGACGAAGGCATCATTGCCCCGAGGGGAGTTAAAGCGGGTTTAACGTTAAATCTTATCCTTGCCGAAGCCTTGACGACGACGCGGAACCGGGTTGCAGACCCTTTCATTCCTCATCGTCTTTTACGGCCCCGTGCGTTCCCCTCACCCGTCGTTTAGACGGATGGCCATGCGTCCCGACGATGTCCGAGCCCTAGCCCTGATGCTTCCCGACGTGAGCGAAGGTGCGCACCAAGGGCATCCGGACTTCCGCATCGCTGGGCGCATCTTCGCCACCCTGTGGGTCGAGGAGGAACGGGTCGTGCTTCGTCTCACGCGCGACGACCAAGCGCGCGTCTTGGAGGAAGAGCCGGATTTGTTCAGCCCCGTGCCCGGCGCCTGGGGTCGACGCGGTTGGACCAACCTCGATCTATGGGATGCGGACGAGGCGGTGCTGCGCGATGCGTTGCTCGCGGCGTGGCGGACCCTGGCCCTTGACGCCCTTGACGGGGCGTGAAGGTCGTCAGGCGGCGGCCCGGGCCACGGCTTCCACCACCGTGTCGACCACGTCCGACACCAGGGTGCGGTCGTCGCCCTCGGCCATGACCCGGATCACCGGCTCAGTGCCCGAGGCGCGAATCACCAGGCGTCCGCCGTTTCCGAGTCGGTCGCGCGCATGGGCAATGGCGGTGACGACGGCTTCCGCCCGAAGGGGCTCGCCCGAGCGATAGCGGACGTTCCGCAGGATCTGCGGCAGAGGATCGAAGCAGTGACAGACCTCGCTGACGGGTCGGTCCGACCGCTTGACCACGCTGAGAAGCTGCAGGGCCGCGACGAGGCCGTCCCCCGTCGTCGCGTAATCCGACATGATGATGTGGCCGGATTGCTCGCCGCCGAGGTTGTAGCCGTGTTCGCGCATATGCTCGAGGACGTAGCGGTCGCCCACCGCCGTGCGGGCGAGCGACAGGCCGATTCCGCCTAGGTAGCGTTCCAAGCCGAGATTAGACATGATCGTGGCGACGAGACCCGGTTGTGTCAGGCGGTCGTCCTCCTTCCACGAGCGGGCGACGACGGCCATGAGCTGATCGCCGTCGACGGACTGACCCTTCTCGTCGACGATGAGGACCCGGTCTGCGTCGCCATCGAGGGCGATGCCGATATCGGCCCGCAGCTCGCGGACCTTGGCCGCGAGAGCGGCCGGCGCCGTCGATCCGACATCCTGATTGATGTTGAAGCCGTCCGGCTCGTCGCCGATGGCGATCACCTCGGCCCCGAGTTCCCACAGGGTCTCGGGGGCGACACGGTAGGCGGCGCCGTTGGCGCAATCCACGACGATGCGGAGGCCGTCGAGAGTGACGTTTCGCGGCAGGGAGCGTTTGGCGAACTCGATGTAGCGGGCGTGCACGCTCTCGATGCGTTTGGCCCTTCCGAGGTCGCGCGAGCCCGAGAGGCGTTTGTGCAGCTCACCGTCGATGAGCGCTTCGATCTCGCGCTCGACCTCGTCGTTCAGCTTGAATCCATCGGGGCCGAACAACTTGATGCCGTTGTCCTCGAACGGGTTGTGCGAGGCCGAGATCATCACGCCGAGATCGGCCCGCATGGAGCGGGTCAACATCGCGACGGCCGGCGTCGGCATCGGGCCGAGCTGCAGCACATCCATGCCCACCGAGGTGAAGCCGGCGATGAGGGCGGTCTCGATCATGTAGCCCGATAGACGGGTGTCCTTGCCGATCACCACGCGGTGGCGGTGGTCCCCGCGCTGGAAGATCAAGCCGGCGGCCTGACCGACCTTCAGGGCAAGTTCCGGCGTGATGACGCCATTGGCGCGGCCCCGGATACCGTCCGTGCCGAAATATTTGCGCGACATGGCTTTCGCAATCCGTCTCTCTTGGGGCCGTGGGGCGTCAGGGCCGATGGCTCTTGCAGGTCGTGCCCCCGGCGGATCCGCAGCGCACACGACCGGGACGATAGGCGGCCGAACCTGAATCACGGGTTTCCCGGGCACGCAGTCCCCATAAGCGCGTGAGCCCGCCGGAGGGGCGGGCTCACGGTCAAATCGTTCTAGGAGGATCGAAGGTCAAGCTTGGGGCTGCGGCTCCAGGCCACCATCGGTTTCACGCGGCCGCCCACGACCGGCGGAGGGCACCGAGGACCCACGAACGGTGCTCGACGGTCCGTCACCGGAATCCCGAACGGGCGGCTTGCCGGCGATGAGGTTGCGGATCTCGTCACCCGACAGGGTCTCGTATTCCAGCAGCCCCTGAGCGAGGGCCTCGAGATCGTCCTTGTGCTCACCGAGGATGCGGCGGGCCTCCTCGAGGCCGGTCTCGACGAGTCGGCGGACCTCCGCGTCGATCTTCTGGGCGGTGGCCTCCGAGACAGTCTGCTGACGGCCCATGGACATGCCCAGGAACACCTCGTCGTTGTTCTCGCCGTACGCGACGGTGCCGAGTTCGGGCGAGAAGCCCCAGCGGGTCACCATCATGCGGGCGAGACGCGTCGCCTGCTCGATATCCGACTGGGCCCCCGAGGTGACCTTGTCGGCGCCGAACGTCATCTCCTCTGCGATGCGGCCGCCCATCATGATGGCGAGGCGCGAGGTCATCTGCTCAAAGCTCATGGAGAGCTTGTCGCGCTCCGGCAGCTGCATGACCATGCCGAGCGCTCGGCCGCGCGGGATGATCGTCGCCTTGTGGACGGGATCGGTCGCCGGCACGTTGAAGGCGACGATGGCGTGGCCGCCTTCGTGATAGGCAGTGAGGCGCTTCTCGTCCTCGGTCATGACCAGGGTCCGGCGCTCGGCCCCCATCATCACCTTGTCCTTGGCGTCCTCGAACTCGTGCATCGTGACGATGCGCTTGCCGCGCCGCGCCGCGAGCAGGGCGGATTCGTTGACGAGGTTCATAAGGTCGGCGCCGGAGAAGCCGGGCGTTCCGCGCGCGATGACCTTAAGGTCCACGTCCGGTGCTAGGGGCACCTTGCGGACGTGGACACGCAGGATGCGCTCGCGGCCGACGACGTCGGGGTTGGGCACCATGATCTGGCGGTCGAACCGGCCCGGACGCAGCAGGGCGGGATCGAGCACGTCGGGCCGGTTGGTGGCCGCGATGATGATCACGCCCTCGTTGGCCTCGAACCCGTCCATCTCGACGAGGAGCTGGTTCAGGGTCTGCTCGCGCTCGTCGTTGCCGCCGCCGAGGCCGGCGCCGCGATGGCGGCCGACCGCGTCGATCTCGTCGATGAAGATGATGCACGGGGCATTCTTCTTCGCCTGCTCGAACATGTCGCGCACGCGGGAGGCGCCGACGCCGACGAACATCTCGACGAAGTCCGAGCCCGAGATGGTGAAGAACGGAACGTTGGCCTCACCCGCCACAGCGCGGGCGATGAGGGTCTTACCCGTGCCGGGAGGACCGACGAGGAGAACACCGCGCGGAATGCGGCCGCCGAGGCGCTGAAATTTCTGTGGATCGCGCAGGAACTCGACGATCTCCTGGAGATCCTCCTTGGCCTCCTCGACGCCGGCGACATCGTCGAAGCTTACGCGCCCAGAGGCTTCCGTGAGGAGCTTCGCCTTCGACTTGCCGAAGCCCATGGCCCTGCCGGCGCCCGATTGCATCTGGCGCGAGAGGAAGATCCAGGCGCCAATGAACACGAGGATCGGCAACCAGCTCACGAGGAGCTGGATGAACCACGGCGTGTTGTCCGAGGGCGGGCGCGCGGAGATCTGCACCCCCTTGCTCTGGAGCTTGGACACCAGGCTCGGGTCGTTCGGAGCGTAGGAGGTGAAGTTGCCGCCGCCGACGTAGGAGCCGCTCACGTCCTGCCCGGAGATCACCACCGTCTGAATCTTGCCGGCATCGGCGTCGTTCAGGAGCTGGCTATAGGCGATCTCGGTACCGCCGCCCCGATGCCCCGGATTCTGGAACAGGGTCACGAGGGCGAGCACGAGCAGGAAGATGACGACCCACAAGGCGAAATTGCGGAAATTCGGGTTCATCGATCAATCCCTGGGGGTGTCCGGGTCCGCAGTGTGAAGAGGCGGATATCAGTCCGGGCACTCCGAGCCAATGTAGGCACCGCCGTCCCCCTTGCCAAGTAAATCGCGCGGGCCTGCGGCAAGGCCGTCCGCCCCGGTCACGCTCCCCGCCCGCGGCGGGGCTGGGGCCAGGGTCAGTCCCCTCCCCCGTGTCAGCGTAACGAGGCAGCCGCCGAGGGTGCGGCGCAGGAATGTCCCGGCGTCGAGGGCCGGACGCAGATCTTTCAGGATCAGCCGCTCGATCCGCTCCAGCCGCGGGCTGGCGCCCGCCGCCCCAAGGGCTCGCGCGACGACGCGGATCAGGATCGCGTCGGGCAGCCCCGCGAGGGCAGGTGCGTCGAGGCGGACGAGAACGGGGCCGTCGGCGGGGCGGATGGCTGCCGCATAGGCGGCTGCGGCGGCCTGGGTCAGGGCTTCGTCGTCGCGCGCGCAACGCGCGGCGAGTCGGCACAGGCGAACGTCGCTCAAGCCCTCCTGGGCGAGGACGGGCATGAGTCGGCGAAGGCGAGCGCGGGCAAAACGCGGATCGGCATTCGAGGGATCTTGGATGGGGATAAGTGCTAAGGCCGCGCAATAGGCGACGAGTTCAGCCTTCCGCAGGCTGAGGAACGGCCGCCCCAGCTGCACGGCGTCGGCCAGGGGGCGCTCGGACCGCATGCCGGCGAGACCGGCCGGACCACTGCCGGCGAGGAGGCGAAGGAGAACGGTCTCCGCTTGGTCGTCCCGAGTGTGGCCGGTTAGCACCCAGGCGGCCCCGAGGTCTTGCGCATAGCGGGCGAGGAGATTGTACCGGGCGGCGCGGGCGGCGGCCTGCAAGCCATGGCCCGGCTTCGGCGCAGTCCACATGAGGGTCCGATGCGACAGTCCGAGCCCCCTCGCCATCTCGGCGACCCCGGCGGCCTCGGTGGCAGAGGTCACCCGCAGGCCGTGATCCACGGTGGCGACGTGGAGGGGCACCGTCGCTCCCGCCCGCAGGGCCGCGTGCAGAAGAGCCGTCGAATCGGGGCCGCCCGAGACGGCCAGGAGCACACCGCCATGGGGTGTGGTGGGGGTGACGAACGGAACGAGCGACGCCTCGATGGCGCCGAGGTCGAAGTCCCAGGCGGTCACGCCGCGCAGCGGGCACGCTTCTGTTCGCGTGTCACGCCCTGGCGGACGGAGGGCGCGGCACCGGGGAACTTGCGCTCGAGTTCGGCGAGGGTTGCGCAGGCCTGCTCGCGGGCGCCGAGGGCGTTGAGAGAAGTTCCGAGCTTCAGCATCGCTTCGGGCGCCTGGGGCGAACGCGCGTAATCCGTCGACACCTTCAGGAACTGCTCGGCCGCCTCGCGATTGCGGTTGCGCTGAAGGTAGCTCTCGCCGAGCCAGTAGGTGGCCGCCGGCACCAGCCCATCGCGCGGGTGGGACTGGATGAACTGGCGCAGGCCCATCTCGGCCTGCTCGTATTGCCGCTGAAGAATGAAGGCGTAGGCCGCCTCGTAATCCGACCGAGCGTCGCCCGTGCCGGTGGCGGCCACGCTGCCGCTCGGGCGGGTCGGCTGGGCGATGGCGCCGGTGGTTGGCACCCGCGACGGCGGCGTCAGGTCGACGGGCTCGCCGAAGCCCGGAGACGAGAGTCCGGGCTCCTCGTCCTCGGACTCCACCACGTTGGGCGGCACCGCGCGGGACCGGGGCGCCTCGGCGACGGGAACCGACGGCTGCGTCGCGCCAAGCGGCATCGGGGCACCGGGTCGGCCGGGATTCTGCTCGGGATCGAAGGCGTCGCTCCGCTTGGCCGGCTTCTGAGCTGCCGGATTGCCGCCCGGCACCGGAGCGGCCCGTCCACCCTTGTCGCCGCCCTTGGCTTCCTGAAGCCGGAACTCGACGTCCTCCTGGAACTTGCGCAGCTGCTCCTTGAGCTGCCGGTTCTCGTGCTGGAGCGTCTCGATCTGCCCGGCTTGCTGGCGCGACTGATTCTCAAGGCGGTTCAGGCGCACGACAAAGTCGGACCCGTCCTGAGCCGCCGCGGGCAGCACAACCGCGAACGTGAGACAGGTGGTAAGGAGAAGGCGACGGAGCATGGCAATCGGCACCGGTGAACGTGTCCCGTGAAGGCCAGCGACGCGGCCTTGCGCCCCATAACAGGTGTGCCGCATTGCGGCAAAACGCGGGCGTTTCGTTCGACACCTGGAGATATCCGCCTCGTCTCGGCCGCTTGTCATTGACCGAGACGAGGCAGCGGAAATCAGGATCCAGCGCCGCGATCGAGGACGGTGACGGCGCGGCGGTTCTGTGACCAGCACGAGATGTCGTTACACACGGCCACAGGCCGCTCCTTGCCGTAAGACACTGTGCGGATACGGCTCGAGGCGATGCCGCGCGAGGCGAGGTAATCGTTCACCGCCTGGGCACGGCGGGCGCCGAGGGAGAAATTGTACTCGCGGGTGCCGCGCTCGTCGGCATGGCCCTCGATGAGGAAGGTGTAGCGTGGGTAGCGCTGAAGCCAGGCCGCCTGTTTGTCGAGGGTCGCCGTCGCCGTAGGCGTCAGATCCGTCGAGTCCGATTCGAAGAATACGCGATCGCCGATATTGACCACGAAATCCTGGGCGCTGCCGGGTGTGCCGGCGCCGGCTCCGTAAGCGCCACCGCCGGCGCCTCCGGCACCGAAGCCGGAGGCATCGGCGAGATCCTTGTCGTTGCTGCAGGCGGCGACGCTGAGAGCGGCGCAAAGCGCCACCGTGAAACTCAGCACGCGGGAGCGCGCGATCGTGACCATGGTCCTGTTCTCCTCGGACGGTGCCTGCGCCCGGCACGGGCCAACTCGGTGACTCGCGCGGCGTTTCAAGGCTCGTCGATTAAGCCGGTCTGGTTAAGCGAGGGTTCCGTCAACCTTGACACGGGGTTTCGGCCGCGCCTTCTCGGAAGGCCACGTGCGTGGACGCACCCTTGACCAGAATTCGCGTTCGTCGCGGAATCAACTCACGCATCAATACGGCGCGTCTGGGTCCATTCGATGGAAGGCCGGCCATTTCACGCTCCCTGTCGCCCCCGTGCAACGGAAGCTCTCAGGCGGCGCAGGCTTCCGTCGTCGCCGCGATGGCACAGGCTTCGAGTTCGCCGATCGCAGCGATCGCGCCCTTGGCCGCAGAACGGGCGGCCCGCAGGGGGGCGACCAGATCGATTCCGAGGAGGCAGGCCTGCTCCATCTCGATGCAGCGCCGGGACAGCTCGAAGAAGCCGAGGGATCCGCTCACCGACAGCAAGGTGTGCGCGTCGTGCCGCAGGGCGGAGCGATCGGTTTCGGGCGCGAGAAGCCGCTGAGCAATCTCGCTATTCAGGTGACTGAGAAGATCCATTAAGCGCACACGCCCGAAAACGCTTTCGAGTTCGGCAAGTGTCGAGGGATCGTACACGAGCTCGGACTCGTCGAATTTCGACACTTCGAGCAGGTCGGGCGCGCCGTCGCGAATCTTTATCGTGTCGATGGGGGGTGGGGATCTCGGCACGGACAGGCCACGGCAGCGTTCAAGGACCGTTAACCAATACAGCATAGCTTCGACTATGGAAAGAGTTGGAATATGCGATGGATTCCCGTTGCCGGGTTTTGGTTGTCGAGGATAATTATCTGCTTCTCGACATGCTCACCCGCGTCTGCGAGCAGGGCGGGTCGAGCGTGATCGCCGTCTCCAGCGGCGAGGCGGCCCTGATGGTGATTCGCGAGACGGGGGCGGCCATCGACTGGTTGTTCACGGACATCAACCTGCCTGGCCTCGTCGACGGCTGGACGGTAGCCGAGACGTTCCGGGCGCTGCACCCCGGCCGTCCGGTCGTCTATACGTCAAGCAGCGCGCATCCGCCGAAGCGGGCGGTCAGCAACAGCCTTTTCGTCGCTAAGCCGTTCCGGATGCAGCCCGTCGCGGAACTCGCCCACGGCATCGCCGCCACCACGGGCTCGCGCGCCGCCGGCTGATCCGGTCTGCGAGGCGGCGACCCGGTCCCTGGCGCCCCGTATCGATCGCCCGATTCAGGCGAAGATCGCCCGCACTGCCGGATCATCGCGCCAAGCGGCGACGCGCGGGCAGACGAGGCTGTCCACGGGTAGTCGGGCATACGTCTCGAAACTACCGGACACGAAGGCCGCGTGGTCGAGGAGTGTCGGGGCGGTTGTCCCGGCAAGCTCTTTCGGCTTGAACCGCAGGCTGCCTACGAGCCCGTAGCGCCGGGCGATTTCCGGGTAGAGCGGCCAGACTGCATCCGTCGCGAGATCGTCGGCGAGGTAATCCTCCACAGGAATATCGGCAGGCTTCAGCCCCGCCTCGCGGGCGAGGCGGCGGGCGAGATCGCCCAGCACGAAGAGCTTGGGGTGATTGAGCACGTGCATGAAGCAGCCGCGCCGTGACCAGCGCGCCAGCTCGGCCTCGAGGGGAAAGTCGATGTCGCGGGCACTGCCGAGCAGATAGGCGCTCGCATCGACCCAGGCCTCGTAATAGCCGAGGCATGCAAAGACGTCGTCCCGGAACAGCGCCAGGGTCTCGTCCACCGTGCGCCCCTCACGGTAGGCACAGAGCGCGATGGCGGAGTGGTACGGTCCCATGGGCGAGTGCACGAGGCGCGCAGCCGAGAGGGCGCCAATATCGCCGACATGAACCATGTCGGGGTGAAACGCCGGAAAGAGGATTGTCGGGAATAGCCGCAGGCGCGCGTTCCCCTGTGCCAGGGCGTGGACGTTGCCACCGTCGAGGAACCCGTCCGGAAAGAATTGGGTGAAGACGTGGTCGAACGGTGCGAGGTGGCGGCGCAGCTGCGCCACGCTGCCGTGGTCCCGGCGCAGTGTCGCGAGGGGGACGAGGGTCACCTGCGCGTCGGGCAGAAGCAGGCTCAAGGCGCGGCCGATCCCCTCCGCCTGGCAATTGCCCAGGACGGCGATGCGCGGACCGGTGCGCTCCGGTCCCGCCTGAGGGCCGGGCCGGCGCCACGGTCCCGCCCAGGATGGTGACCATGACGGCGAGGAGAGAACGGATCGCCCGAAGTTCGCGACCCTTGCGAAGGCCCGGTGCGGCCAGCCTGTAAACGATCGGATGAGAGGTGCCGCCGTGGTGATGAACCCTTACGCCGATCTACCGGCCGAGCGATTCTGGCGCAAGGTCGTGGCGGGGGTGCCGCCGTTCGCCCTGGCGCCGGGGCCGAGCGGCGCTTTCTCCATCGCGCCGGGCGCCCGGGTGGCTACGGCCGGCTCTTGCTTCGCCCAGCACGTGTCGCGCGCCCTGACGGAAGCTGGGTTCGGCCGCTACCTCGCCGAGCCCGCCCCCGCGGGGCTCCCGCCCGATGCGGCCGAAGCGCGCCAGTTCGGCACCTATTCCGCGCGCTACGGCAACGTCTACACCGCGCGCCAGCTGCTGCAGCTGTTCGACCGCGCCTATGGCACCTATCGGCCGGGTCTCACCGCCTGGACCCGTCCGGACGGGCGCCTCGTCGATCCGTTTCGTCCCGCCATCGAACCCGCCGGCTTTGCCGACGAGGCGGCCCTGCTCGCCTCGCAGGAAAGCCACCTCGCGGCCGTGCGTCGGATGTTCGAGGACCTCGATGTGTTCGTGTACACCCTTGGCCTGACGGAGGGATGGGAGCACCGGGCCGACGGCGCAGTCCTGCCGGTGGCCCCGGGGGTGATCGGCGACGGGTTCGATCCCGAACGCTACGCCTTCGTCAACGCCCGTGCCTCGCAGGTCCGGGACGACATGCTCGCGTTCCTGGACAGGTTGTTCCGCGTGAACGCCCGCGCCCGGGTGATCCTGACGGTCTCGCCGGTGCCGCTCATCGCCTCCTATGCCGACCGGCACGTCCTCGTGTCCAACGCCTACAGCAAGGCGGCGCTGCGTGTCGCTGCGGAGGAAGTGGTCGAGGCCGAGCCGCGCGCGGTGTATTTTCCCGCCTACGAGATCGTCACCAGCACGGCCAATGCCGCCCGGTACTACGCCGACGACCTGCGTTCGGTGACACCGGAGGGGGTCGCCCACGTGATGCGGGTGTTCCTCGGGGCCTTCACCGAGAGGGCGCCCCGCGCGGCGGTGCCCCATCCCCTCGGCCTCGAATACGCCCGCGCCGCCGGTGTCGTCTGCGACGAGGAGGCCATCGAGCGCAGCCTCGCCTGATCGCCCTACTGCAGGTGCTTGAAGTAGGTGTCGCCGGCCGCGCGCTTCAGCTCGGCACCCGCCTCCGCGCCGATCCGCGCGGCATCGGCGACGGACCCTGAGCGCTGCACCGCCCAATGGGCGCTGCCGTCCGGCAGGAAGAGCAGCCCGTCGAGGGACAGGGTCTCGCCCGCGATCCGGGCCAGGGCCGCGATGGGCGTGCGGCACGAGCCGTCGAGTTCGGCCAGAAGCCCGCGCTCGGCGTCGAGTTCGGCGGTGGCGCGGGGACAGACCAGGGGGGCGAGGAGAGCGCGCACTTCGGCGTCGGCTTCGCGGCACTCGATGCCGAGCGCCCCTTGCGCCACGGCCGGCAGCATCTCGTCCACGGTTAGGACGCTCCGGGCCATCTCGGTCATGCCAAGGCGTTCGAGGCCGCACAGGGCCAGGAGGGTGGCGTCGCAGGTCCCCTCCTCCAGTTTGCGCATCCGAGTGTTGGCGTTGCCCCGCAGGGGAACGATGCGCAGGTCCGGCCGGCGCATGAGCACCTGCGCTGCGCGTCGCAGGGATGAAGTCCCGACGCGGGCGCCCGCAGGCAGGTCCGAGAATCCCGCGGCGCGGGGCGACAGGAACGCGTCGCGCGGGTCGTCGCGCTCCAGGATGCAGGCGATGACGAGACCCTCGGGTAGCCAGGTCTCCACGTCCTTCATGGAATGGACGGCGACGTCGACCACGTCAGCGAAGAGAGCCTGTTCGAGTTCCTTGGTGAACAGGCCCTTGCCGCCGATCTCGGAGAGCGGGCGGTCGAGGATGCGATCGGCGACAGTGTTGACGACCACGATCTCGGTCTCGAGCCCGGGATTGGCGGCGACGATCTGGTCCCTCACCAGTCCGGTCTGGGCGAGCGCCATGGGGCTGCCGCGGGTGCCGATGCGTAGGGGGCGCTGGATCATGGGCGAAGATCGCTCGGGCTGTGGTCCTGAGCACCGTGGTACGCAGTCCGCGGCGCCCTGTCACCGGGCATGGGACAACGCGAAGGCGGGCATTTCGCGGAGGAATCGACTGGCGTTCTTGTCACAAAATTAGTGGTTCCGCGCGCCCTGTGGTTGCAACGCAGGAGTTGTAGCGATTGGCGGGACGACGGACGGATGAGGCTGAGCAAGCTTGAACGGTACTATCAGGCCGAGTTCGGTCCCCGTGATGATCCCGATGACGCGGATCCGCGCCCCGTCCGCCCCTCACGCGCGGAGGACGTCGCTCCCCGTCGCCGGGGGCCCGGCCTCTTCAAGATCCTCTTGCTCGTGAGTTCCCTCGCCTCGTTCGGGACCTTCGTCGTCACAGCCTTGATGCCGTGCGGTGCCGGTTCCCGACCAGCTTTCCTACCACAGGGGCTCGTTGCGGCCGCGTGCGCACGCCAGGACCTGTTCGGACAGCTTTTCACCCTGCAGGCGCAGCTCCGTTCCATCGCCACGGGCATGCGGTGAGGCCGCCATGACGAAATATTCGGACTCGCCGAAACAGGGCGTCCTATCGGAGACCGTCCCAGCGGGCCTTGAGCCAGGCCGAGAAACGAAATTTCCTCGCCGCATCGTCCCAAGCCATGAAACCGTGAAGGCCCACTTAGCCAGGGACTATTACGGCCTCCAGGCGGCTCCTCCGAAGAAGTCGCGATGGAGCCGCATCAGCTGGAAGCTCGGTCTGATGATCGATCTCGCCCTGCTCAGTCTACCGGTTCCGGCAGTGATCGTGCTTCCGCCGCTCCTCGAATGCCGGCAAACGGAAGTGAATGTCGGCTTCTTCGCGGGCGATTCCTTTGAGGCTTGTGCCCAACGCCGGATCGTCGCCCGCTGGAATCATCTCGACTCGCAATTGAAGATGATCATCCGCGGCTCGGGCCGCTGAATATCACGCGCAAGCCTCCCGCCGCACCGTTAGTTTCAAGCTAAGCCTTCGGCGCACACGGACGTTCGGTAAGACTTTTCGCTTGTGCGAGGCCCTTCGAAGCGAACGCCACACTCCCGAGGGGCGAGCGGCGTTCGCCGAGGCTTGCCCTCAGAACGCCTGGAGCGTCAATTCCGTGTGCTCGACGCTGGGCGGCACCTCGAAGTACGGCGAGACCATGGCCCGGTAATCCTGCCAGGCCTGGGAGCCGGTGAAATCCTTCGTGTGGCTCTCGAGGGTGTCCCACTCGATGAGCAGGCGGTAGCGCTGCGGCTTCTCCACGGAGCGCCGGACGGCGAAACTACGGCAGCCCTTGGCGGCGCGGAAGATCTCGGCGGCCTTAGCGATGCCGGCCTCGAAGTCGGGCTCCGAGCCGGGCTTGATGTCGATCTGGGCGATTTCGAGGATCATGAGAGGATTGGGTCCTTTGCGGGGCGTGGGGTTCAGCGAAGGGGGCGGCCCAGGGTCCGGGCGAGGATGCGCTGGGGGCTTTGCTTCGGTTCGACCTGATCGACGACCGCGAGATAAGCGGTCTGCTCCAGCATGTAGCGGCCCCCCATGGCGCCGTGCATCACCAGATCCGAGAACGTGACCCAGGTCTCGCCCGGCGCGAACTGCACGTCGGCCTGCGGCGCGTTCGCCTGATAGGCCATGTCCTGTTTCAGGGCATCGTGCAGGTGCAGCATGAGGTGATCGTATTCGGAACGCCGGGCCTTGGTGATCTTCAGGGCGGCCAGCAGGCGCGCCGAGAGGGGCGAATAGCCCGGAAGCCCGGGCACGAATTTCTGTGCCATGGAGGCGAAATCCTCGCCGACCCGCCACAGGCGCGGCTGGCCTTCGCTGTTGATGTTGCGGAAAATTCGTAGAATCCGCTTCTCGCCGATAGGGTTCGATGGAAACGCATCCACGTGCAGGCGGGTGTCGTCGCGTCGCCAGCTCAGCTTGCGCCGATCGACTTCGAAGGGCCGATAGGATGTGCCGGCGAACGTGACCTTGCCGCGATAGGCCGGCAGATGGCGGTTGATCAGCGCCTCCGCGAAGGCGCGGTACCGGATGAGGAGCTGGCGCAACGCCTCCTGTTCCTCGGTCGTGCCGGCCGCACCGCGCAACGCGGCGTCCTTGCCCCGGATGTTGACATTCTTGGCCTTGCCGTCGGCGAAGGGACGTTCGACGAACCGCTCCTCGAACGGGCTCAGGGGGAAATCCAAGTCGGAGAACTTCAGAACCGCGCCGCCTTCCAGGGCCTCGACGAGGGAATGCGTTCCGGGCGCCGCGCCCTCGTGGGAAACGGAAACGATCGGGCTGATCATCGCGGGCGGCATCCTGTTCGAGCTGGCGGTGACGTCGTTTATCCGAAGGGGGCGGGGGAGACCAACCCGTCCGCGCATTGTCTCCGCCGAGAGTCCGTCTTCGCGAATACCGGTGGATGACGAGACTGCCCGGTTGTCAGGACCAGCTCCTGCGCCCAACCATTGGCGTTGCGCCGCGCGCAACTCAAGGGCGTGCGGCACGTTTGTAAGACGGTCCCGGTTCCATAGATTCGGAGGCCGGCGGCTTTGGGGATGCCAGCATGGCGACGTTGAAGGAATTCGAGGAGTCGCTCCGCGAGCATGGGATGCTCATGGCGCTCGCCCTCCTGGAGCGCTTGCGCGAGCGGGACCGTGCGACGCGGACCGTGAAGCCGGCGCGGCGCCTGACGGGACAGAAGATGACGCCGGAACTCGCCCGCGCGATCCTCGATCTTCACGCCACCACGGGCATGACTCAGCAGGAGATCGCCTTCAAGGTCGGCGTGAATCAGGGCCGGGTCAACGAGGTGATCAAGCGCGGCAAATGGCTCGATGACGATCCGAATGCGCCCGAGGCCATCGCGCGCGACCGGGCCAAGGCGCGGATACGGGCCGAGCCGCCCGCCAAGCGCCCGTCGGTGAGGGCGGCGAAACCCGCGTCTCGAAGTGGCGCGGCCTCGGCGCGGCGTGCAAGCCCGCAGGGACAACTCATCTTCGGCGACCTGTAGACCGCACACGACGACGCGCCCCCGGATCGGCGACGGTGCAGCGGCGTTCTCCGAATGGACGCGCCGCCTGCTGCGCCCCAAGGGGACGGGACGAATGAGACGTGTTTTGGCGACCGCCCTGTGTCTCGCCGCCATCGGCCCGGCGCAGGCTCAGCGTGCCTCGACCACGGCCATGAGCTGCGCGCAGGCACAGGACACCGTCTCGCGTCAGGGCGGAGTGGTTCTCGGGACCGGTGGCGCGACCTACGATCGCTTCGTCCGAGACCGCAGCTTCTGCGAAATCACTGAGATCACGATTCCCGCCTTCGTCCCGGCCCGCGACACGCCGCGCTGCTTCGTCGGATATCGCTGCAAGGAGCCCGGCCGTGGCGACCGCTTCGACGACGAGTCCTGACACCCACGCGAGCCTGCACGCGAAAGCGCCCCGGTCGGGTGACCGGGGCGCGCGATCAGAGCACGTAACGTTTCGGCTTAGGCGGCCTCTTGCACCGTGCCTTCGATGGACGGAGCCGGCGAAGTCCGCCCAGTAGCGATCTGAATATGACGCGGCTTCTTCGCCTCCGGAATCTCGCGGACGAGATCGATATGGAGGAGGCCGTTCTCCAACACTGCACCCGTCACCTGCACGTAGTCCGCAAGCTGGAAACGGCGCTCGAAGGCGCGTGCGGCGATGCCCTGATGCAGGAATGTCACGGGCTTGTTGGGATCCGGGGTCCGTTCACCCTTGAGGGTCAACGCATTCTCCTTCACCTCGATGGAAAGATCAGCGTCCGTGAAGCCGGCCACCGCCACGGTGATCCGGTAAGCGTTCTCGCCGGTGCGCTCGATGTTGTAAGGCGGGTAGGTCGGAGCCGGATCGGCGGCGACATACTGGTCGAGGGCCGAGAACAGCCGGTCGAAGCCGACGGTGGAACGATAGAGAGGAGCAAGATCGAACTGGCGCATGACATATTCTCCATAAGAAGCAACATGCTTAGAATGGGTCCGCCCTAGGGCCGGACCTGTCGCACCGCCGTAACGGCCGGTGCTTCCATGATATTGGCGGGCCTGTTTGTCCCTGCAAGAGCCTGGATCGCCGGAACATGGGCGATCGTTCGAAATTTTTCCGCGTGAGAACCTAGGGGCGTGGCGGATCGCCGGATGGGATCTTGCCGAACGAGGAGTGTTGGATGCCGACGCTGACTTCCACCCCGGACAATCCGGTTCCGCCCGGCGGGGTTCTGACGACGGTCCGCACCGAGGACGGCCTCGACCTGCGGGTGGCTCATTGGCGTCCCACCACCCGGCTCGTGAAGGGCACCATCTGCCTGCTCCAGGGGCGGGCCGAATTCATCGAGAAGTACTACGAGACCATCGGGGATCTGCGCCGTCGCGGCTTCGCCGTCGTCGCATTTGACTGGCGCGGCCAGGGCGAATCGCAGCGCCAGGTGGCAGATGCCCACAAGGGTCATGTGACCCGGTTCGCGGATTACCGCCTCGATCTCAAGGCCGTGGAGGAGGCGGTCCTGTTGCCGCTCATGCCGTATCCGCACATCTGCCTCGCCCATTCCATGGGGGGCGCTGTGGCCTTCGCCGCCGCGGCCGAGGGCCGGCTGGCGTTCGAGCGGATCGTCACCGTGGCACCGATGCTCGCCCTCCGGATGGTGCGCTGGCCGGCCGGTGCCTCGATCCTCGCCCGCAGCCTGCACCGGATCGGATTGGGGCGTCGCTACATTCCATTCGGCCGGCCGGTGTCCATCGCCACCAAACCGTTCACGGGAAACCGCCTGTCGGGGGATCCGGTGCGCTACGCACGCAACGCCCGAGCCGCCCAGAGTGTCGGGGCGGGTGCCGTGGGTGATCCGAGCATCGCGTGGCTCGCCGACGCGTTCCGCATCATGGCGCACCTGCGCGACCGGCGCGTGGCCGGCCGCATCGCAATCCCGACCCTCATCGTCGGGGCCGGTGCCGACCCCGTTTGCGAGACTCGGGTGGCGGAGCGGTTCGCCCGGCTTGTGCGGGGAGCCCATATCCTCGTGTTGCCCGCGGCCCGTCATGAGATCCTGTCGGAGACCGATGCGATCCGCGACGATTTCTGGGCTGCGTTCGATGCCTTCGTGCCGGGACAGTCCGCCGGACCGATCTCGGCCGGGGCTTATGCCGAGACGTGAGCGACGTTCAGGGGTTGAGCAGCCGCAGGGCCTCGGCATGCAAGGCCCGGTCGGCCGCCGCCACGATGCGCCCTCCCCCGGCGGCGGGCCCACCGTCCCAGGTGGTGACCACACCGCCGGCGCCTTCGACAATCGGGATAAGGGCGACGATGTCGTAGGGCTTCAGCCCCGCCTCGACCACGAGGTCGATCTGCCCCGCCGCCAGCATGCAATAAGCGTAGCAATCGGTGCCGTAGCGCGAAAGGCGCACGGCCGCCTCGATGGCGGCGAAGCCCTCGCGTTCGGGACCGTCAGCGAACAGGCGCGGATCGGTGGTTGCAAGAAGCGCGTGTTTCAGGTCCGTCCCACGCCGGGTCCGTAGGGTCCGCTCGCCCCGCGCCGAGCGCATCCGCGCCGTGGCGCCGTCCCCGGAGAACCGTTCGCCAAGATATGGCTGGTGCATCAGGCCCCGGACCGGCACGCCGTTGCGGGTGAGACCGATAAGGGTGCCCCAGGTCGGCAGGCCGGCAATGAAGGCGCGGGTTCCGTCGATGGGATCAAGCACCCAGACGCATTCGGCGTCCAAATTCTCAGAGCCGAATTCTTCGCCGAGAATTCCGTGGGTCGGGAAGGTGCGGCGGATCAGGCCGCGCAGGATCACCTCTGCCGCCCGGTCGGCCTCCGTCACGGGATCGAAGGTGCCGCCGTGGCCCTTGTCGTCCATGCCGAAGGCGGCGCGGAAGAACGGGAGGATCGCCTGGCCCGATTCGGTGGCGAGATCGTCCATGAATCGCGCGAGATCGACGACGCTCATCGGAGTTTCCTGTCGCTGGGGCCGAGACCGCAGCGAAGCGGACGGGGCGACCCGCCGTCAAGCCCCGGCAGTACCGGGCCGGCGATCAGGCGGGGACGGGTGCTCCGACGGGATGGGGCACCGGGCGGTCGGCGTTCGCGGGCGCAGGGGCTGTCGGATCCACGGCGGCCACGATGGCTTCGACGGCGCTCCGCAGGGAAGCGACATGCATGTCGGCCGGTATCGCCCTGGCCTGTGCCGCCTCGTCGAGACCGCTCTCGTCCGCCTGCCACAGGCCGACGACCATGTGAGCCCCCGGGATCTTGCGCCTGAGGCGCTCGGCCAAGCGGCGTAGGTGGGTCGGCTCGCCACTGATGGCAGTGGAAACGATACAGACGATTCGCGCCGGCCCCGGCTCGAACGTGTCGATCTTGGCCCGGGCCACGTCCGAGAACGGCACGAGGCGCGCGTCGATCCCCCGGTTGCCGAGAAGCTGGACGAGGATCGCACAAGCGGCGCCGTCAACGAAGCTCCGTCCGGCGACGCACAGGACCGTTCCATTCGGCGCAACGTTCGCCCTGACGACGGACGCTCCCGTTGACGCGCCCTCGCGCGCTTCGTGATCGGCCACGTCTTCATGGTCGGCGAGATCCTCGACGAGGCCGGATAGGCTCTGTCGAATGTCCGCTTTCTGCTCGGGCGTCAGCACGCCGCGCGCCGCGTCACGTGCGGCGAGTTCGAGCCCCTTGATCACCACTTCGTCGTAGTAACTCACCAGTGGACAGGTCTTCAGGATGAGTTCGGCGTGCTCCTGCACCTCGTCGGGGTCTCCCGCCAAGATGCGCTGGTAGAAGTTCTCCACCGGGGTCAGGGCAGGCCGGTCTCCGAACAGCACGTCGAGGAATTCGAGCTTGTCCACGTGCCGCCCCAGGACCACGAGGCAGACGGTGAGTGGCGTCGACAGCAGCAGACCGACGGGTCCCCAGAGCCACGTCCAGAACAGCGCCGAGACGAGGACGGCGAAGGGCGACATGCCGGTGGAGTGGCCATAGAGCATCGGTTCGATGAAATGGCCAACGATGGGCTCGAGGACGACGAACAGGATCAGCGTCTCGACCACCATCGTCCAACCGGGATCGACGGCCGCCGCCAGGGCCAAGGGGAACAGCGCCGAGACGAAGGCCCCGATATACGGCACGAAGCGCATCAGGGCCGAGAAGATGCCCCAGAGGACCGGGCTCGGTACGCCGATGAGATAGAGGCCGATGCCGACGATGAGGCCGAAGGCGGCGTTGAGGGCGAGTTGAACGAGAAAGTAGCGGCTCAGGCGCTTGGCCGCGTCGTCCATGGCGACGGTGGTGCGGTGGAGATCGCTCGAACCGGCAAGGCGGATCATCCGGTCGCGCAAGTCCTCGCGCTGCATCAGCAGGAACAGCAGCACCACGAAGACGATGCCGATGGTCGCGAGCGGATGCAGGATGGGCGACAACAGAGTGCCGGCCAGGGTGAGCGCGTCCGGCGCCCGGTCCTTGACCTCGACGAGGATCGCCTTCTCCGGCGGCGCAGCATCGGGGGCCGGCTTGGTCTCGGGCTCCGGCTTCGGTTTCGCCTCGTCCCGATGCATCGTCCGGCCGATGCTCGTGACGTACTCGGCCATGCGGCCGGCGGGCGTATCCTGCAGGCCCTCGATCTTTCGCTCGATGGTGGTGCGATAGCGCGGCACGTCGGTCGCGATATCGGCGAGTTGCACGCCGATGAGGGTCCCGAGGGCTCCGACAACACTCAAGGTCATCAGGACGGAGACGGCCACGGACAGGAAGCGCCCGAAGTGCCAGCGCCGCAGCAGGTTCACGAGGGGGCCGAGGACGAACGACAGCAGGATCGCGATGGCGATGGGGATGAGGACGTCGCGACCGAGATAGAGACCGGTGACGAGAAGCGCGGCGATGAGGAGGGGCGAGGTGACGGTCGGAGCCGGTGTTCCGGCGGCGGCGATCCGGGTCGGACGCGGCACGATCAGCGAGGATCTGGAGTTGGGTCTCGTCGCCATGCCGGTTCCGTCTCGACGCCACACTAGGAGCCCCGTGTTCGGGACCGCGTCTCGGCAACGGTGCGGCGCGGCAAAACGATCCCTGGCGGGCGCCATTCCCCTCGCGATTCCGTGATCAGGGCGCGAACGGCGCCACGATGCACCCCGCTTCTTCCAGGCTCCGGCGCACGGCGCGAGCGATGTCCACCGCATGCGGATCGTCGCCGTGGACGCAGACCGTGTCGACGGCGACGGGGATGCGCCGACCCGACAGGGTGACGATGGCCCCCTCCTCCACCATGCGTCGGGTGCGGTCGGCGATATCGGCCGCATCGGTCAGCACCGCCCCGGGCTGGTTGCGCGGCGCGAGCTGCCCGTCTTCCGCATAGGCGCGGTCGGCATAGATCTCGCGCACCACCCGCAGACCGGCCGCCTCCGCCGCCCGTTCGGCAGGAAGGCCCGGCATGGCCACAACGACGAGACTGGCGTCGACGCCCCGCACGGCCCTGGCGATGGCCCGCGCGACGTTGTCGTCGGCATTGGAGAGATTGGCCAGGGCCCCGTGCGCCTTCACGTGGGTGACGCGGTGGCCGGCCAGCGCCGCGCAAGCCTGGAGGGCGCCGATCTGGTAGGCGACGTCGGCCTCGATCTCGTCCGGTGTCGCGCGGATCACGCGACGGCCGAAGCCGCGGAGGTCGTCGAAGCCCGGATGGGCGCCGATCGCCACCCCCCGTGCCCTGGCGGCCCGCGCCGTCTCCACCATGATCGCGGGATCGCCCGCGTGGAAGCCGCAGGCGACATTGGCCGAGGTGACGATGTCGAGGAGTGCGGCGTCGTCGCCCAGGGTGAAGGGGCCGTAGCCCTCGCCGAGATCCGCGTTGAGATCGATGCGCATGCCGCTCGCCCCCGCTTCCGCCCGTCGCGTCACACGAGAACCGGCATCGCGTCGGCTTCGGGCGTCTCGAACACGCGGCGGTAGCGCGCGATCTCCGTCTCCGGCCCGATGGCCTTCGAGGGATTGTCCGAGATCTTGACCGTGGGCCGCCCGTTTGCGTCGATCACCTTGCAGACGATGGAGATGGGGTCGAGCCGGCCATCGGGCACCAAGCCGCGAAAGTCGTTGGTTAGCAGGGTGCCCCAGCCGTAGCCGATGCGCATGCGTCCATGGAAATGAGCGTGGATGGCTTCGATGGTGTCGACGTCGAGGCCGTCGGAGAAGATCGCGAGCTTCTCACGGGGGTCGCACCCACGCGAACGCCACCAGGCGATGGCCTCCTCACCACCCGCGATGGGCTCCTTCGAGTCGATGCGGATGCCGGTCCAGGCGGTCATCCAATCGGGGGCGTGGGCGAGAAAGCCACTGGTGCCGTAGGTGTCGGGCAGCATCACCAGCAGATTGCCGGCGTAATCCTGCTGCCAGTCGGCGAGCACGTCGTAGGGCGCCCGGGCGAGGGCAGCGTCGTCCTCGGCCAAGGCTGAATAGACCATCGGCAATTCGTGGGCATTGGTGCCCACGGCCTCGACTTCCCGGCGAAGCGCGATGAGGCAGTTCGAGGTTCCAAGGAAGTGGTCGCCGAGCCCCGCCCGCATGGCCTCGACGCACCAGTCCTGCCACAGGAATCCGTGGCGCCGCCGGGTGCCGAAATCCGCGATGGAGAGGTCCGGCAAGTGGGCCAGGCGTTCGATCTTCTCCCAGACCCGGGTCATGGCGCGGGCATAGAGCACCTGCAGTTCGAGCTTGCCCATGTGGCGCACGACGCCCCGCGCGCGAAGCTCGTTAAGGATGGAGAGGGCCGGAACCTCCCACATGGTCGTCTCGATCCAGGGGCCGTGGAAGGTGAGCACGTATTGTCCGTCGCGGGTCTCGAGCTCGTATTCGGGTAGGCGGAAGCCCTCCAGCCAGTCCATGAAATCGGGCGCGAACATCCGGCGCTGGCCGTAGAAGGTGTTGCCGCGCAGCCAGGTCGATTCACCTCGGCTTAGGGTGAGGCTTCGGGCGTGGTCGAGTTGCTCGCGCAGTTCCCCGGCATCGACGAAATCGGCCAGGCGCACGCTGCGCGAGCGGTTCTGGATGCCGAAGGTGACGCGGGTGTCGCGATGGCGGCGAAAGATCGTCTGCGCCATCAGGAGTTTATAGAAATCGGTGTCGAGGAGGGACCGGACGATGGGATCGATCTTGAAGCTGTGGTTGTAAACCCGGGTCGCGAGGTCGAGCATGATCGGTCACGGTTCCGGCGCGGGCCACATGCCCGCTCGGTGGCGAGCAGCGCATAGGCATCGGGCGCGAGTCAATCGAGCCTGCCGGTGAAGAGACATGGAAAAGGGCGGCCACCCCATCGGATGACCGCCCTGCTTGAGACGCCGAACGCCCGAGGGTTCAGGCGAGATCGACCTTCTTCGTCTCGGTCTTCGGCGACTCACCCGTGAGCGCGGCCTTGACGTAGCCGTAGATGTGCAGCGCGGTGGCGTTGGGGCTGTCCCAGTACTCACCCTTCTCCGGGTGGATGCGGATCAACGCCACTTCCGGATCGTCCTTTCCGTTGGGGAACCACGTCTTCATGCTTTCGCTCCACTTGTCGTCGATGGCCGACTGATCAGTGACGATCTCGGCCTTGCCGGCGACGGAGACGTAGGTCTGGCTCGAGGGGTCCGAGTAGGCGAGGTTGACCTGGTTGTCCTTGCTGATCTCGGCGGTCTTCGGCGAGTGCAGCTTGGTGAAGAACCACAGGTCGCCGTTCTCGTCCGCCTCCTGGCACCACATCGGCCGGCTGTAGAGCTTTCCGTCCGGATCGGCGGTGGTCATCATCGCGACCTTGATGTCCTTGATGAGGGCGAAGAGCTTCTTGGCGCCCTCGTGATCGCGGTGGTTGCCCTGGTGCATGGGATGGACTCTCCGACTGGAATTCAATTCTGGACTCGACGCGTGCGGCGGGCGTTCCTGGAACGGTCGCCGTCGGCGGTTCGTGGGCTCAACGGACGAGCTTCGTATTGGTTTCGCGCTGATGGGCCGCGCGGCATGGGGTTGCGCTCCCGGTCGCGTCATGCTGTCCCGTGAGGGAGAGGCGCGCGAGACGCGCGATCGATGCGTCCGGGCTGCTTCGCCCCACGCGCTCAGGGAGCCCGAGCTTGGCGATCACCCGCGACGATGTCCTCAAGGTCCTGTCGACCGTCACCGTCGACGCCGCAGGAACCACCCTGCCCGCGTCCGGCCGCCTGTCGCAGGTGGTGGTCGATCCGACGGGTCGGGTGATGTTCTCGATCCTCATCGATCCGAGCGAGGCCGAGCGGTTCGAGCCGATCCGCCGCCGGGCCGAGGGCGCGGTCCTCGCGACCGCGGGCGTGTCCGGTGTGTTCGCGAGCCTCACCTCGGAACGTGGCCCCAATCATCCGGCGCAAGGCGCCGCCCCGCAGCCGCCCGCCCCGGGCCGGCCGGCGGCTCCCCCGCCGCCCCGCACCGGCCCGGCCCTTCCCGGCGTCCGCCACATCGTGGCCGTCGCCTCCGGCAAGGGCGGCGTCGGCAAATCGACCACGGCCTGCAACCTCGCCCTCGCCCTGTCGGCCCAGGGCCTGAAGGTCGGCCTCCTCGACGCCGACATCTACGGTCCGTCCGTGCCGAAGCTGTTCGGCCTGTCGGGGAAGCCCAAGGTCATCGAGGAGCGCCTCCTCGCCCCCATGGAAGGCTACGGCATCAAGGTCATGTCCATCGGCTTCCTCATCGAGGCCGAGACGGCGATGATCTGGCGCGGCCCCATGGTCCAGTCGGCCATCACCCAGATGTTGCGCGAGGTGGCCTGGGGCGACCTCGACATCCTCGTGGTGGACATGCCGCCCGGTACCGGCGACGCTCAGCTCACCATGGCCCAGGCCACGCCGCTCTCCGGCGCCGTCATCGTCTCGACGCCGCAGGACCTCGCCCTGATCGATGCCCGGCGCGGCGTCACGATGTTCCGCAAGGTCTCGGTGCCGATCCTCGGCGTCATCGAGAACATGGCGACGTTCGTCTGCCCGAATTGCGGCCACGCCTCACACATCTTCGGTCATGGCGGTGCCCGCGACGAGGCCGCGCGCCTGGAAGTCCCGTTCCTCGGCGAGATCCCGTTGAACATGACCATTCGGGAAAGCTCGGATGCCGGGCGCCCGGTGGTGGCCGTCGATCCGGACGGGCCGCAGGCACGGGTCTATCGCGACATCGCGGCCAAGCTCTGGGCCAACCTCAGCGGCGCGCCGGTGGCCCGCGCGGCGCCCCGGATCGTCTTCGAATCGTGACGGACGGCGTCGTCCTCGGCGTCGTCCTGGCCGGTGGCCTGTCTCGGCGCATGGGCGGCGGCGACAAGACCCTTAGGCTCCTCGCCGGGCGTTCGCTCCTCGACCGCGTGGTGGAGCGCTTCGCGCCGCAATGCGGGGCCGGCCTGATCCTCAACGCTAACGGTGATCCGGCCCGGTTCACGCGTTTTCCCGGCGAGATCATTGCCGACGACGTGCCGGACCATGCCGGGCCCCTTGCGGGCATCCTCGCGGCTCTGGACTACGCCGCGCATACGCCGTCCGGGATCGGCCATGTCGCGAGCGTCACCGGAGACGCGCCGTTCCTGCCCCTCGATCTCGTCGCTCGCCTCGCCGGGGCCGCGCGGGACGCTCCTATCGCCATGGCGTCCTCGAACGGACGCGAGCATTTCACCGTGGCGCTGTGGCCCGTCGCCGTGCGCGCTGCCTTACGCGACTACCTCGTCGTACGGGGCGAGCGGCGAGTCGGCGGCTTCCTGCGGGAACAGGGCGCGGTGGCGGTGGAGTGGGGCACCGACCCACTGGATCCGTTTTGGAACATCAACACGCCGGACGATCTCGGCCGGGCCGAGTCGTACCTCGCAAACGCCTGAGATTCGTCAGGGCAGGCGCCGCCAGCGCGGGTAGAGAACGCCGAGGGCGAGGCCGCCCAGAACGAGGAGCGCCGCGCCGATCTTCCAGGCCGGGAGGGGCTCGCCGAGCCATAGGGCCGAAGCGCCGATGCCGAAGACCGGAACCAGCAGGGCCATGGGCGTGACGAGGGCGGCCGGGTGGCGCGCGAGGAGCCAGCCCCAGACGGCATAGCCGAACAAGGCGTTGCCCACCGCCTGCCAGAGTACGGCTCCCCAGGTCGCCGCATCGGCGCGCAGCACCCCGTCACGGATCGCATCCCACCCCTCGAGGATGAGCGACAGGACCAGCAGCGGCGGTGCCGAAAACAGGCTCGCCCAGACGACGTAGGGCAGCATACTCCGCACGCCGCTCGCCCGCGCCACCATGTTCCCGCCGGCCCAACTCGCGCCCGCCAGGAGCACGAGGCCAAGGCCGAGCGGCGTGGTCGAGGCATCGGTGTGAAGCGCGATGACGAGGATGCCCGAGACCGCGAGCAGCAGGGCCATCCACTGGAAGCCGCGCACGCGCTCGCCCGTGAGCCACATGGACAGGCCGATGGTGAAGAACACCTGCACCTGAACGACCAGGGAGGCGAGGCCCGGCGCGATATCGCTGCGAATGGCGACGAAGAGGAGGCCGAACTGTCCGGCGCCGATGAGGAGGCCATAGGCTGCGAGGTTCCGCCAAGAGGCGGCGGGCCGAGGCAGCAGGAAGACGCCGGGCACGGCCGCCAGGACGAACCGCAGGCCCGCGAACAGCAGGGGCGGCAGATGGTCGAGGCCGATGCGGATCACGACGAAGTTGGTGCCCCAGACCGCTACGACGGCCAGGGCCAGTAGGAGGTCGCGCGGGGGGAGCGTCGCTGGATTCATGGTTCGGCCGACTCCCGGCGTGACAGGGCGCGAAACGAAGGAAGGCCCGCACGGGGTTCGTGCGGGCCTTCCCATCGGGTGATCGCAGCGTGCCTCAGGCGGCGCCGACGGTCGCCTTGACGATCTTGTCGGGAGACCGCGGCGGCTCGCCCTTGTTCAGGGTATCGACGACGTCCATGCCCTCCGTCACCTTGCCCCAGACGGTGTACTGCTTGTCGAGGAAGCGGGCATCGCCGAAGCAGATGAAGAACTGCGAATTGGCCGAGTGCGGGAAGTTGGTGCGGGCCATGGAGCAGACGCCGCGCACGTGCGGCTCGGCGTTGAACTCGGCGTTCAGGTCGGGAAGGTCCGAACCGCCCGAGCCGGTGCCCGTGGGATCGCCCGTCTGCGCCATGAACCCGTCGATGACGCGGTGGAACGGCACGCCGTCGTAGAAGCCCTGCGCCGCGAGGGTCTTCAGGCGCTCGACGTGGTTAGGGGCGAGGTCGGGGCGCAGCCCGATGACGACGCGGCCCTTGGTGGTCTCGAGGATGATGGTCTCGGTGTCTGCCATGGGTCTAGATTCCTTGTCCTCTGGGTCCAAGATGGATGAAGCGGAGCGCGATGGGGCGCCCCGCGATGGCCGCCCCCAGGGCGGGCGTGACCCGCGCGGGCGTACAACGCCGGATCGCCGCGACGGCGGCTTCCGCCAGCAGGGCGCGAGCCCGGCCGTCGCCGCCTTCGGTGGCGAAGGTTATACGCGGGGTTCCGATGACCGATCCGTCCCGGCGAAGGGCGAATCGGGCCGTGATTTCCGTTCGCTCGAAGCGAGCGAGGCCCTCCGGCACAATCCAGCAAGCGGCAAGCGCGGGGTAGAGCGCCTTTAGGGTATCGATGGGCTCATCCGTGCCGTGCGCCATGCCCTGCCCGGCCTGCGGCACCTGAACCGTGCCCCGCAAGGTCTCGGGCAGCGTGAGCGGCCCGTTCGAGGGCGCGGCACGCGACGCGACGGCCGGCATCGCGAGGGCCATGGCGAGGAATGCCAAGCGCCGCGTGCCGCCCGTCATGAGCCTGCGGCCCCGTGTTACTTCGCGCCCTGGGCGAGCTGCATCTTCACGATCTTGTCGGGGTCCTGAACCGCACCGCCGGGAGCGCCCGGAGCGGCCTTCTTGATCTTGTCGACGGCCTCCATGCCCGACGAGACGACACCGATGACCGTATACTGGCCGTTGAGGAACGGCGCGTCTGCGAGGCAGATGAAGAACTGCGAATTCGCCGAATTCGGCTCGGACGAGCGGGCCATGCCGAGCGTGCCGCGCCGGAACGGGGTCTGGGAGAATTCGGCCGGAATGTTCGGCAGGTTCGAGCCGCCGGTGCCGTTGCCCTTCGGATCGCCGGTCTGGGCCATGAAGCCGTCCATGACGCGGTGGAATTTGAGGCCATTGTAGAAGCCCTGCTTGATCAGCGTCTTCAGCTGGGCGACGTGCTTGGGCGCAAGGTCGGGCCGCAATTCGATGGTGACGCGGCCATCCTTGGTGTCGAGGAAGACCGTATTCTCGTCGGCGGCCTGCGCGGCGGGGGCAAAACCGATCACGGCGGCAAGCCCCAGGAGGGCGAGGCGGCGGCTGAATCCGAACGGCATGGGCGGTCTTTCTTTCTCGATGGGAAGCGGACGGGTCGACGCGGTCAGGCCAGGCCGAAGCGGGAGGACAGGCGCTCGGCCACGAGGGCCGGCACGAAGGGTGAGACATCGCCCCCCATGGCCGCGATCTGGCGGACGAGGGTCGCGGTGATGGGCCGGACGCCGGTGGAGGCCGGCAGGAACACCGTCTGGACTTCGGGCGCCATGGCGCCGTTCATCCCCGCGAGCTGCATCTCGTAGTCGAGGTCGGTACCATCACGAAGGCCCCGGATGAACACGGTCGCGCCGTGGCGCCGCGCGGCGGCGACGGCAAGGTCGTCGAACGCCATGATCTCGAGGCGCGCACCTTCGGCGTCGGCCAGGGGCGTGCAGGTGGCGCGCAGAAGTTCGGTCCGCTCCTCGGCGGTGAACATCGGCGTTTTCCCCGGATGCACCCCGATGGCGATGACGAGGTGCTGCACGAGCCGGCACGCCTGACGGATGACGTCGAGGTGTCCGTTGGTGACCGGGTCGAAGGAGCCGGCGTAGAGCGCGGTGCGGATCATCGCGGCTGGGGTAGAGCATTTCGAGTTCGAACGAAACCATGCCCGAATTGATCGACTCCGATGGACACCGGCGACGATCGCGGCATCCGTGTCAATTTCCCGACTCTGGCTTGGAGATTCATCGGATCCGACCCGACGAATGGCGTCATGGTGA
This sequence comes from Methylobacterium adhaesivum, assembly GCF_022179065.1. Taxonomy (GTDB): domain Bacteria; phylum Pseudomonadota; class Alphaproteobacteria; order Rhizobiales; family Beijerinckiaceae; genus Methylobacterium; species Methylobacterium adhaesivum. The sequence continues at coordinate 74,822 of NZ_BPQD01000015.1, read as the reverse complement.
TATTCTCTTGCAGTCGCGCAAGCGAGTACCCGCACACAATCGCGATGCCAACCGCTGGTGGTATGAACGTTAACGCGATGCGGGTGATCAACCGAACCGAGATCAGGAGCCGGTTCGCGGTCGGGCGATGCAGAACAAGACAGTACTGTTTAGCCAGCCTCGCTGGCGTCTGACACGATGGTTGACGGATGCGGGGCCCGAAGTGCCGGACGAGATTCGGGCGGCCCTGATCCGGAGTCTGTTCGGAACCCTTCCGATTTTTGCGGGAGGTGTCCTGAACACGCTCGCGGTATCGTTCCTCGCGGCGTTCCGAGTCCCGACCTTGCCGTTCCTGCTCTGGTGCGCGGCGGAATGTTCCCTCTGCGTCGCCCGCCTCGCTGTCCTGATGATCGCGCAGCGCGCCGCATCCGAACGACGCGCGACTCCTACGGACCTCTACATCCTGCTCGGTTTGGCCTGGGCGGCCACTGTCGGATACGGGACGTTCATCAGCCTCGTCGGCGGGGACTGGGTGGTCGCAGCCCTGTCATGTCTCTCGGCAGCCGCCATGGTCGGCGGCATTTCGTTTCGCAACTTCGGAGCACCACGCTTCGCCGGAGCGATGATCGTTCTGGCCCTGGGGCCGTGCTGTGCCGCAGCTCCCTTCACGGGCGAACCGATCTTCTTCATCACGTTCCTGCAGATCCCGTTCTACCTCGCCGCCATGAGTGCCGCCGGCTTCCGGCTCAACAAGTTGCTGGTGGCCACGATGCGAGCCGAACGCGAGAATGCCTTCCGGGCCCATCACGATAGCCTGACGGGCTTGATGAATCGCGCCGGCCTCGCGGCGGCGATGGAAGCGCGGCCCGAGAACCGAATGGCCCTGTTCTACCTCGACCTTGATGGCTTCAAAGCCGTCAACGACACCTATGGGCATGCCGCGGGCGACACGCTCCTGCAGGGCGTGGCCGATCGCCTGCGCAACGGCGTCGGGCGGCCCGCCAGCATCGCGCGTCTGGGCGGCGACGAGTTCGTCATCCTCACCGATGCGGCCGAACACCCCGCGCTCCTCGCTTTCGCCGAGCGGGTGGCGGCACAGATCTCCGTTCCGTACGTGTTGCGTTTCGACCAGACGGCGGTGATCGGCGTCAGCATCGGCCTCGCCCTAGAACCGCAACACGGCAGCGATCTCGCGAGCCTGCTCTCGGCCGCCGATGCCGCCCTCTACGAGGCGAAGGCGGCCGGTAAGGCCCGCTGCATCGTCGCCTCCGCCTGAGCCGAAGAACGGCCCCGACGTAGCCGTTCGAAGTTTCGCCAGAGCCGGCCCGCCGCGCCCCATGGCGAAGCGGGCGTCCCACGAGACACCGCTATGGTGCGACTTCGCCGGTGATCTCGCCGGGACCGTCGCCGGTCTCTTCCTCGCCCTCGATGTGCTCTACCGAGACCACGCGCTCGGTCTTCTCGGTGTTGAACACCGTCACACCCTGGGAGGCCCGCCCGACGATTCGGATATCATCCACGGGCACCCGGATGAGCTGCCCCCCGTCGGTGACCAGCATGATCTGATCCGAGGGCTGCACGGGGAAGGACGCCACGAGGGTGCCGTTGCGAGCGTTGACCCGCATGGCGGTGATGCCCTTTCCGCCGCGTCCCGAGGTCCGGTACTCGTAGGACGAGGTGCGCTTGCCGAACCCCCGCTCCGACAGGGTGAGCACGAACTGCTCGTGGGCGCCCATCTCGTTGTAGCGCTCGAGGGAGATGGCGGCCTCGCCAGCGGCCTCGTCGGATTCGGACGCGTCCTCGCCCTCGGTGCCGTCACCGATGACGGCGCGACGCATCTTCAGGTAGCCGGCCCGTTCCTCGGGGCTGGCCTCGAAGCTGTTGAGAATCGTCATGGAGATGACGCGGTCGTCCTTGGCCAGTGAGATGCCGCGCACGCCCGTGGAATCGCGGCCCTTGAAGACGCGCACGTCCTCCACGGGGAAGCGGATGCATTGGCCGTCCTTCGACGTCAGAAGGACGTTCTGGTCGGCCCTGCAGATCTCGACGTGGACGATGTGGTCGCCCTCATCGAGCTTCATGGCGATCTTGCCCGCGCGGTTCACCTGTACGAAGTCCGAAAGCTTATTACGCCGGACGCCGCCGCTGGCTGTCGCGAACATCACGTCGAGGGTCTCCCAGGACTTCTCGTCCTCGGGAAGCGGCATGATGGTGGTGATGCGCTCGGTGCCCGCATCCATGGCGAGGATGTTGACGAGCGCCTTGCCCCGCGCGTTCGGGGCGGCCATGGGCAGGCGCCAGACCTTCTCCTTGTAGACCTGCCCCTGGTTCGAGAAGAACAGGATCGGCGTGTGGGTGTTGGCGACGAACAGGCGGGTGACGAAATCCTCGTCGCGGGTCGCCATCCCCGAGCGGCCCTTGCCGCCCCGGCGCTGGGCCCGGTAGGTCGAGAGCGGCACGCGCTTGACGTAGCCGGCATGCGACACGGTCACCACCATGTCCTCGCGCTGGATCAGGTCCTCGTCCTCGACGTTGGAATCCCAGTCGAGGATCACCGTCCGGCGCGGGGTTGCGTAGGCCTCGCGGACCTCGGCGAGTTCGTCCTTGACGATGCCCATGATGCGCAGGCGTGAACGCAGGATGTCGAGGTAATCGGCGATCTCGTCGGCGAGCTTCTGCAATTCGTCGCCGATCTCGTCGCGGCCGAGGGCGGTCAGGCGCTGCAGGCGCAGATCGAGGATGGCGCGGGCCTGGATCTCGGACAGGCGGTAGCTCTCGTCGTCGTTGATGCGGTGGCGCGGGTCGTCCACCAGGGCGATGAGGGGCGCGATGTCCCGGGCCGGCCAATCCCGGCCCATCAGGGCCTCGCGGGCGGCGTTCGGATCGGGCGAGGTGCGGATCAGGCGGATCACCTCGTCGATGTTGGCCACCGCGATGGCGAGGCCGCACAGGACGTGGGCGCGTTCGCGGGCCTTGCCGAGGAGGAACTTGGTCCTCCGAGACACCACCTCTTCGCGAAAGTCGACGAAGGCCTGGAGCAGGTCCTTCAGGTTCATGAGTTCGGGGCGGCCGCCGTTGAGGGCCACCATGTTGCAGCCGAACGACGATTGCAGGGGCGTGAACCGGTAGAGCTGATTCAGCACGACGTCGGCCATGGCATCGCGCTTGATCTCGACGACGATGCGCATGCCGTCGCGGTCGGATTCATCGCGCAGGTCCGAAATGCCCTCGACGCGCTTCTCCTTCACCAGCTCGGCGATCTTCTCCATGAGCGTCGCCTTATTCACCTGATACGGGATCTCGGTGAAGATCAGGGCCTCGCGCTCCCGGCGCAGCTCCTCAACGTGGGATTTCGCCCGCATGATGATGGAGCCGCGCCCCGTGGCGTAGGCCTGACGCGTGCCGGCGCGGCCGAGGATCGAGCCGCCCGTGGGGAAATCGGGGCCGGGAACGATCTCGGTCAGCCCCTCGATGGACAGGCTCGGATCATCGATGAGGGCGATGCAGGCGTCGATGAGCTCGCCGAGATTGTGCGGCGGGATGTTGGTGGCCATGCCCACCGCAATGCCGCCAGCGCCGTTGGCGAGGAGGTTCGGGAAGCGGGCGGGCAGGACGGTCGGCTCCTCGCGCGACTCGTCGTAGTTCGGCTGGAAATCGACGGTGTTCTTGTCGATGTCGGCAAGCAGCGCGTTGGCGGGCTTGGCCAAGCGCGATTCGGTGTAGCGCATCGCCGCCGGCGGATCGCCGTCGACGGATCCGAAATTGCCCTGCCCGTCGATGAGCATGATGCGCATCGAGAAGTCCTGCGCCATGCGGACCAAGGCATCGTAGATCGATTGGTCGCCATGCGGATGGTAGAGACCGATCACGTCGCCGACGATGCGGGCCGACTTGACGTACTTGCGCTCGGGCAGGTGCCCGCTTTCATAGGCCGAGTACAGGATGCGCCGGTGCACGGGCTTGAGGCCATCGCGGGCATCGGGCAGTGCCCGGCTCACGATCACGCTCATGGCGTAATCGAGATAGGAGCGGCGCATCTCGTCGGTGATGGAGACCGGCTTGATGTCGGAGGCGGGGGGCGCTCCGGCGCCGGGAATATCGTTCTCTGCCAAGGTCTTCGTTCTCTGCCTGCGGGGCGCCCGAAGCACGGGGCGTCGACGTTCGACGGCCCCTCACGGGGAATCTCGTTCGCGGGGAGATCGTGCTGGCCGACGAGGCGGACCGAGGCGCACCGGCCCCCCCGCCCAATCTATAACCGATCGGGCCGTAAGCCGCCACAGATCGCCGGATGACGGCGATGGGAAAGACGTGGATCGGCAACGGCTTGCCCGCGTCTCCGATCGGGGTGGCACAGCGACGTCCCGCTGCGGATCGCCACCTCGTGGACGTAGTCCTCCGAAACGGTCAGATCCAAAGGGTGATCCGGCGAGGCAGAGGGACCGCGATCCCCAATCCAGACCAGCCACCGAGGCCTTGTTGGACAAGACCTTTCCCCGCGAGCGACGGTTGCGGTTTGCGTCAGCGACCGGCCAGCGGCACCGCGAGATAACGGTCGAACTCCGCGATGTGGAGCGCGTAGCCCTCCCTGTCGCGGTCGAACATCTCCCGGTAGATCGGCATGCCGGGGACCGTTCCGCCCTCGCGCAGGTGCTTGGCGATATTGGGCTTCGGTCCGTGGAAATGCACGATCTTCGCGTGGGCATTGTACCCCCAGTACGGTTTCCAATTCCATTCCAGGGGCAGGCGATCGTAGCGGTCGCGATAGCAGATATTGTACATGGTCTGGTCGTCGTAGGGCGCCGCACGAGGCATATGCTCGCGGATCACCTCGACGAATTCCGGCCGCGTCGCCCGCATGCTGGGGACGTTCATCACCAGCACGCCGGTGTTAAAGTAGGACCAGTCGTCCTGCTTGTGCTCCGGCCCGCAGGCGATGAACTTCGGACGCAGGTCGTTGTCCGAGACATCGGCTCGGAACATGACGTCGATATCGGTGTAGAGGACGAATTCGTCCTCCCGCTCGATGTAGGGAATGTCCGTGCGGAGCCAGTGTCCATTGTAGGCCTTGGCCGCTGCGGCGCCGTAGGCGTTCTGCACCATGGGGAACACCTCGGCATTCCGCAGGACGATCGTCACGCCCGAGGCGATGAGTTTCTCGACATTGGCGGCGACGCGATCGCAGTGATCCGTATCCTCGATGATGCAGAACGGAACGAGGCCGGTATTCTGCCGTGCCGAGACCACCGCCACATGGATCAGGTCGAACGCATCCCTCAGGGCTGTGGCATTGGCGGCGAAGTACCATTTCCGAAACGACATCACACCCCACTCTGACAGACGGACCGGAGCACCGGGCCCGTCTCCCTAAGGGATACGGTCATGATGAGATAGGGGCTTCTTAAGGGACTTGCTGTGTTTGGATTTCATTGCGCACAAAACCACCTTCTAAAATTCTTGTACTATTTAAGTAGATTGAATGTTATCATATCACTTAACAACGAAATATCATCAAGAAGCTCGGCGCCACCCCACTCAGCCCACAATCGTGCCAAGCTTTCGGACGCGATTGCGCGATGCTATTGAAGATGTTCGCAAGACGACGGGGACGCAATTGCGCTGGCCGACTTGTGACTTCAACGTGAAATGGGTTCAGCGAGAGCAAAAGTGCCGCAAAATCGATCCGAACGCTCGGCGTCTGGCAGAAACGGAAAAAGGGCACGGCGTCCTTCGCGCCGTGCCCTCCGAAGCAGGATTCGAACCGGCGGCCCCCTAGAACGGGATATCGTCGTCGAGGTCGTAGTTCGGCTTGGAGCCGCCCCCGCCACCGCTCGACGGGGCCGGACGTCGATCGGCGCCGCCGGACGAGCGGCCGCCACCCGACGACCGGCCACCGCCGTACTCCCCGCCGCCACCGCCGCCGCCACCGTAATCGCCGCCGCGGCTGATCTGGCCGCCGCCCTCCTCGTCCATCCCCATCTCGCCGCCGCCACCCGCGCGGCCGTCGAGCAAGGTCAGTTCACCGCGGAAGCGCTGGAGTACCACCTCGGTAGTGTACTTCTCGACGCCGGACTGGTCGGCCCATTTGCGCGTCTGGAGCTGACCTTCGATATAGACCTTCGAACCCTTGCGCAGATACTGTTCGGCCACGCGGGCGAGGTTCTCGTTATAGATCACGACCGAGTGCCACTCGGTCTTCTCCTTGCGCTCGCCCGACATCTTGTCCTTCCAGGACTCCGATGTGGCGATGCGCAGGTTGACGACAGGATCGCCGGAGGCGAGGCGCCGCGTCTCGGGATCACGCCCGAGATTGCCCACCAGGATCACCTTGTTCACGCTGCCGGCCATGCCGCTCTCTCCTCTCGATCGATCTCACCACGCGCCGAAGAGCCACCCCGCCCGGTGATGGGCGGGTGCGACGGGCGACGCCCTGTCATGGGCCGTCCCGGAGCGGCCGGCAATCGCCGGCGGACGGGTTGTCCCCGCGACTCACCGGAGCTTCGCAACACTCGGATGTTCTATCTTCGTTCCAAATCGTCGGCAAGCGATCGCGGCCGCTCCGTCACGAGATGCGGATCATGAGCTTGCCGAAGTTGCGCCCTTTGAGGAGTCCGGCGAAGGCCGTCGGCGCATTCTCCAGGCCGTCGACGATATCCTCGCGGTGGACGATGGCCCCCTCCTTCAGCCAGCCCCCGACGTCGCGCAGGAACGCCGCCTCCTGATCGGCAAAATCCCAGACGATGAATCCCCGTAGGGTCAGGCGCTTCGACAGAACCGCCCGCATGAGCAGGGGAACGCGGTCGGGACCGGCCGGCAGGTCCGTGGCGCTGTAGCCCGAGACGAGGCCGCAGACGGGGATGCGGGCAAAGGTGTTGAGCAGCGGGAGCACCGCATCGAACACCGCACCACCGACATTCTCGAAGTAGACGTCGATCCCGTTCGGACAGGCGGCGGCAAGGGCCTCGGCGAAGTCGTCCGCCCGGTGGTCGAGGGCCGCGTCGAAGCCGAGCGTGTCGCGCAGATACGCACATTTCTCCGGCCCACCGGCGATCCCCACAGCCCGTGCTCCCTGCCGCTTGGCGATCTGCCCGACGAGGGATCCAACGGGGCCTGCTGCCGCCGCCACCACCACGGTCTCACCGGCTTTCGGCGCACCAATGGTAAGGAGACCCGTATAGGCGGTCATTCCCGGCATGCCGAGGACGCCGAGGGCCGTCGTGACGGGAGCCGCGGCGGGGTCGAGCTTGCGCAGCCCCTTGCCGTCCGAGGTGTAAAAGTCCTGCCAGCCGCCGAACCCCACGACGGTATCGCCCGGTGCGAAATCGGGATGGTTCGAGGCGACGATATCGGCCACGGTGGCCCCCACCATGGTGTCGCCGATGGCCACGGGCTCGGCATAGGATTTGGCCGCGCTCATCCGTCCGCGCATGTAGGGGTCGAGGGACAGATAGCGGTTGGCGAGGAGCACTTCGCCGTCGCGCGGGGTGGGTACGCGCCCTTCTTCAAGACGGAAATGGGTCTCGTTGGGCTCACCGTGCGGACGGGCCGCGAGGACAATACGACGGTTCACGGTGCTTGTGGTCGGCGTGGTCATGCGCAATCTCCTCCTGGTTCGGTTCGAGGGACGGCAGATGGGGTACGGCGTCGGGAAGGCAAATCCGAGCCGCGCGTCGGGATGGTGCCTCGCGCATGGGCGGAGACCGGGACGTGCCATGGTTCGAACTCTTTTGACGATGGCCGCGGTGATGGTGGCGGGTCCGGCCGCCGCGACCGACGATCCTCTGACGGCCTATCGCTGGAAGGCGCGGGTGGTCGTGATCGCGAGTCCCTCCGCCGACGATCCCCATCTCATGCAGCAACGTGCCACTCTCTCGGCGATGCCGTCCGGCTTGCGGGAGCGGGATATCGTCGTGGTCGAGGCGGTGGGTGACGGAGAGGAGGCGCGACGATGGCGAGCCCGCCTCGGACTGCCGAAGGCGGCGTTCCGGGTGGTGCTCGTCGGCAAGGATGGCGAGGTCAAGCGCTCAGAAGCCCGGCCGCTCTCCGCAGAGACCCTGTTCGAGACCATCGACGCCATGCCGATGCGGCGGGACGAAATGCGACGCTAGGGCACAAGCAAAAGGGCTGCACGAAGGCAGCCCCATGCGTCCGATGACAATGCTTGCCGTCGATCAGTAGCAACGCTCGACCAGCACCCGGCGGTATCCGTACGGTGTCCAGCGCGTGCGCGGTACCACGTAGCAGCCGCCATCATACCCGTAGCCCACGGGCGCATAACCCCCGTAGCCATAGCCGACGGGGGCGTACCCGCCATAGCCGTAACCGCCGTAGAGACCACCCGCCGCCAGGCCGAGGCCGACACCGAGGCCGAGACCACCGAGCCCATAGCCGAAACCACGGCCGTAGCCGCGCCCGCCATAATAACCCCCGCGGTAGCCACCGAATCCGCCGCGGTATCCACCGAAACCGACGCCACGATAACCGCCGAATCCGCCCCGGAAGCCACCGCCGCCGAAGCCGCCGCGGAACCCGCCACCACCGAAGCCGCCGCCATGGAAACCACCACCATGGAAGCCGCCGCCGTGGAACCCACCACGGGCTTCGGCCGTGGCCGGGACCATCGCCAGCGCGCCGACAAGGGCGACCGAGGCTACAACAACCTGCTTCATCTCAATCTCTCCGAGAGATACGCGTGCGTCCCCCAACAGCACGCAAACGCAGATGTACGGAGAACGGTTCAGTGGCCCGGTCGTTCTACCGAATTCGTGATCCGCGTCAGCGGACCAACCGATCCACCGCCCATCCCGTGCATGCCGCAGGTTCAGGGGGTGGCTTGAAAATCACCGGGGTTTCGCGCGAGGAAGCGCAGCCCGCTCCCCCCCTTTCCCGCCGCAAGGTGTTCGCGATGCTCCATCCTGAGAATCAGGCTGTCGCCGTTACGGTCCGCCTGGGGATCGCCGCCGCCCTGACGGCCGGTGCGCTGGCCCTCGCGACGCCGGCCCCGGCAGCGCCCGTCCCCGCCGCGCCGTGCCGTCCGGTCCAGGCGGAAGGCGAAACCTACACGGTCTGCACCGTCGATCTGCGCCGTGAGCGGGTCCGGGTGTTCTGGCGCGGCGCCGACGGACAGCCCTATTCCGCCCTCTCGACGCTTGCCGACAAGCAGGGCCCCGCCCTGCGCTTCGCCATGAACGCGGGCATGTACGATAAGGATCAAGCGCCCGTCGGGCTTTACATCGAGGAGGGCCGCGAACTGAAAGGCGTCTCGACGGCCAACGGGCCGGGCAACTTCCATCTCAAGCCCAACGGCGTGTTCTATGTGAAGGGCGATCGGGCCGGCGTCCTCGACACGGCGCGCTATCTCCGGGTGAACCCCAAACCGGATTTCGCCACCCAGTCGGGACCGATGCTGGTCGTGGACGGCCATATCCACCCGAAGATCTCCAGCGACGGGCCGAGCCAGAAGATCCGCAACGGCGTCGGCGTGCGCGACGACGGGCGCACGGCGGTGTTCGCCATCTCCGAACGCCCCGTGAGTTTCGGAGCCTTCGCGCGGCTGTTCAAAGACAGCCTCGGGTGCCGAAACGCCCTCTTCCTCGATGGCAGCGTGTCGAGCCTCTACGCCCCGTCCCTCGGCCGCTCCGATCTCAGCCGTCCGCTGGGCCCCATGGTCGGTGCCGTCGCGCGCTGACGCGCCGAGCCCGACCGGCGTAGGTCCCTGAGGCGGTATCAGGCCGCAAGACGGAAAGCCGGTTCCAGCAGGCCACGTGTGCCGATGCCGACGAGGACGGTGCGTCCGTGCTCCGGGTCGGCCCGACGCGCCGCGTCGTCCATGCCTTCATAGGCCGAGGTGACGAGAAGGTGGTCGAGGTCGCGCCCGACAAAGGTCGGGCAGGTGGGTTGGTGCGGCGGCACCGGCACGGTTCGAACCCGATCGCCCGCTGGGCTGTAGGCATCGAGGCAGGCGGCACCGAAGCGCGCGGTCCAGATCACTCCCTCGCGATCCACCACCGCCCCGTCGATGCTCCCGCCCCCATCGGCGTGGCGGTAATGGATGTCCGGTTCGGCCACCGGCAGGCCCGTCGCGGCATCGAGGGCGACCCGCATAAGGAGGTTCTCCCGGCTGTCGACGAAGTAGCCGACACGCCCGTCCGGCGCGAACGCGATGGCGTTCGGGATCGTCAGATGGGCAAACAACCGGGTCACGCGGGTACCGGCGACATGATAGATCGCGCCGCGTCCCCGCTCCGCCCCGCATCCCATGGTGCCGATCCACAGGGCGCCGCTCGGGTGCACCCGCCCGTCATTGGTACGGGTCCCCGGATCGTCGGCCTCAAGGGCACAGTGGCGTGTCAGGCGGCCGTCGAAAAGGGTCCTGACATAGAGACCGTCCTCGCCCGCGAGGAGTTGGTGTTCCGGGTCGATGGCGGCGATGCAGCTCGCCATGAACGGCAAGGTGTAGACGCGTGCGGGACCGGCGCCCGCCGCCAGCGACAGTTCGAAAAGCCGCCGGTCCAGAATATCGACCCACCACGCCGTTTCCGTCCCCGGGTCGTAGCTCGGGCCTTCCCCGAGATGGCACCGGGGGGCGTCGAGCACACGGATCGTCGGTTCGGTCGTCATCCGCATACCCCAGCGATTCCCTCCCCGTTGACGTCCGACGTCGGGCGGACGTTCCGTCCGAACCGGTGGGACGGGGCAATCGATCGGCTGCACCGGAACACCGACGAGAGGGGCGCGGACCGTCCCCGATGCCCTGGCCGGTCTGCGAACCCGCCCTCCAATCGGCGACCAGACCCCGCCCCCGCAGCGTGACGAATTCGTACTTTCGTAAATTCCGATGGCGTCAACGGCGATTTGCCGAAGACTTCGTCAACACTCGGACATTATTGCCCGGCACAGGCTCGGTCGAGGCGCCGGTCGATCCACGAGATCGGTCAGGCCGCCACCGGACGTCCCCATTCCCATCGCCTTCCATTCTCCGGTCCGACGTCGCGTCGGCTCGGCCGCCATGACAGGATTTGAACCGTGAGCTTCACCGTCCACGCACGGGTTTCCCTGCGCGCGCTCTCCTATCAACACGGTTCGATCGTCAGCGCCCTGGAGCAGGGCTTGTCGCTCCTGACCTCCGGGATGTCCGACGTGCGCATCGTGGATGCAGGCGGCCGGAGCCACAACCCGACGACGCTCTACGCGCAGCTCTTCGGTCCCCGGACCGCCGCCGAGTCGACCGTCGACGCGAGAGCACCCATCCTGCCCCTGGCGGCCTGAGCCCGATCCTCGTCCGGGTGGACGGGAACCGGACCCGTATGGAAGGATAGCGGTCGCCCAATCCCTGTCGCGCCTCGTCGCGGCGGGCCTCATGCTCCCGCCCGGAGGTCTCGTGACGGATGCCGCCGCGCCGCCCGATCCTTATGACCTCGCCGTCATCGGCGGGGGGGTCAACGGCTGTGGCATCGCCCGTGATGCCGCCGGGCGCGGCGCGCGGGTGGTCCTGTTCGAGCAGGGCGATCTTGCCGGCGCCACCTCGTCGGCCTCGACCAAGCTCATCCACGGCGGGCTGCGCTACCTCGAGCACGGTGCCGTGCGCCTCGTGCGCGAGGCCCTGATCGAGCGGGAAATCCTCTGGGGTCTGGCGCCCCACATCGTGCGGCCCCTGCGCTTCGTGCTGCCGCACGCGGCCGGCCAGCGCCCGGCCTGGCTCCTGCGTCTCGGCCTCTTCGTCTACGACCACCTCGGCGGGCGCCGCCACCTTCCACCGACCCGCAATCTCGACCTCGTTCACGATCCGGCCGGCGTGCCCCTGCGGGTCGGACTGTCGCGGGGGTTCGAATATTCCGATTGCTGGGTGGACGATGCGCGCCTCGTCGTCCTGAATGCCCTCGACGCCGCCGAGCGCGGGACGGCGATCAGGCCCCGCACGAAGGTCGTGCGCGCGCGTCGGAGCGGCGGCCTCTGGGACATCGAGGTCGAGGCGGCCGGAGCGCGCGCACAGGTGCGGGCGCGAGGGCTCGTCAACGCCGCCGGTCCCTGGGTGGCTGACACCGTCCCGCGCCTCCTCGGGCACCGCCCCGCCGCCGGCATCCGCCTCGTCCAGGGCAGCCACATCGTGGTGCCGGCCCTGTTCACCCATGACCGCGCCTACATCTTTCAGAACGGCGACGGGCGCATCGTCTTCGCGATTCCCTACGAGGGACGCTTTACCCTCATCGGCACGACCGATCGGGACTATGCCGGCGACCCGGCCCGCGTCGTGGCCGACCCCGACGAGATCGCCTATCTATGCGCCGCCGCGAGCCGCTGGTTCCAGGCTCCCGTGCGCGCGGACGACGTCGTCTGGAGCTTCTCCGGCGTGCGCCCGCTCCAAGATGACGGCGCCGGAGCTGCGCAAGCCGCCACGCGCGACTATGTCCTCGACCTCGATGCCCCGCAGGGTGAAGCGCCCCTGCTTTCGGTCTTCGGCGGCAAGATCACGACCTATCGGCGCCTCGCCGAGCATGCCCTGGAGCGCCTCGCCCCCCATCTGCCGGGCCTCTCCCCCCGGGCCTGGACGGCGGATGCGCCCCTGCCCGGCGGCGACTTTCCCCGCGATGGCTTTCCGACCCTGGTGGCGGACTTACGCGATGCCTATCCGTGGCTCACGGTCGCCCATGCCGAACGGTTGGCGCGGGCGTATGGCACCCGCGCTCCGGCGATCCTCGGAAACGCCACGGGTCTCGCCGGCCTCGGCGGCGTCCTGGGAGCCGACCTGACGCGGGCGGAAGTGGATTACCTCGTCCGCTTCGAATGGGCACGCACGGCCGACGACGTGCTCTGGCGTCGCTCGAAGCTCGGTCTGCATCTGCGGCCGAACGAGGTCGCGGCCCTCGAAGAGCATCTCGACGGCGTGGTCCAGGCGGCGTGACGTCAACGAAAGGGGCTCGGATGTCGACCTTCGTTCTCGCCATCGATCAGGGCACGACCTCGACGCGCGCGATGCTGTTTCGGCCCGACCTCTCGGTGGCGGGCATCGCCCAGGCGGAGATCGCGCAAGCCTATCCGGCCTCTGGCTGGGTCGAGCACGATCCGGAGGGTATCTGGGCGAGCGTGCTCACCACCGTCCGTGCCGTCCTGGCCCGCACCGATGTCCCGGCGACATCGATCGCCGCCCTCGGCATCACCAATCAGCGCGAGACCACCGTGATCTGGGATCGGGTCACGGGCGCGCCGATCCATCCCGCCCTCGTCTGGCAGGATCGGCGCACGGCCGAACATTGCCTGCGTCTGAAGGCCGAGGGGCACGAGCCACTCGTGACGGCACGCACGGGCCTTATCCTCGATCCGTACTTCTCGGCCACCAAGATCGCTTGGCTTCTCGATGCCGTACCGGGGGCGCGCGGGCGGGCCGAACGCGGCGAACTTGCCTTCGGGACGATCGATTCCTGGCTGCTGTGGCGCCTCACCGGGGGGCTGCACGCCACCGATGCGACGAATGCCGCCCGCACTGCCCTGTTCGATATCCATCGCGGGGTCTGGGACGACGATCTGCTGGCACTCTTCGGCATTCCCCGTGCCCTGCTGCCAGAGGTGCGGGACTGCGCCGGGGAGTTCGGCATAACGCGCCCGGAACTCTTCGGCGCGGCGATCCCCATCCGGGGTGTGGCGGGCGATCAGCAGGCGGCAACCATCGGGCAGGCCTGTTTCTCGCCCGGCATGGTCAAGGCCACCTACGGCACGGGCTGCTTTGCCCTGCTCAACACCGGCGCGCAGGCCCATGCCTCGTGCAACCGGCTCCTTACGACCATCGCCTACCAGTTCGGGGGGCAGCGCACCTACGCCCTCGAAGGCTCGATCTTCGTCGCCGGCGCGGCCGTGCAGTGGCTACGCGACGGCCTCGGTCTCATTCGCGATGCCGCCGACAGCGGCCCTCTCGCGGCTCGGTCCGATCCGGCGTCGGGCGTCTACCTCGTGCCCGCCTTCGTCGGCCTCGGTGCCCCTCATTGGGAGCCCGACATCCGCGGTGCCCTGTTCGGGCTCGCCCGCGACACCGGCCCGGCCGATTTCGCCCGTGCCGCCCTAGAGAGCGTCTGTTACCAGACCCACGATCTCCTCGCCGCCATGCGGGCCGACTGGCCGGGTGCGGATGCCGAGACCGTGCTGCGGGCCGATGGTGGTATGGCCGCCTCAGACTGGACGATGCAGCGCCTCGCCGACCTCCTCGGCCTGTGCGTCGACCGCCCCCTGGTGCAGGAGACCACGGCCCTAGGGGCCGCCTACCTCGCCGGTTGGAGCGTCGGGTTCTATCCGGAGCCGATCGAGTTCGCTCAGGCCTGGCGCTTGGAGCGGCGCTTCAGCCCGAGGATGGCGGCGGCCGACCGGGCCGTGCGTCTCGACGGCTGGCACCGAGCGGTCCGTGCCCTGCGTGGGATGCGGGCACCCCTCGATCCAGCGGATCGTTCCACGCCGTGAGCGACGAAGATGTCTGTACCTGCGCGGCACGAACGCGTCGTGGAGCGGGCGTCCGGCTCATCCCACTCTTGCGGCAGTGCCATACACGGTGTCGGCCCGCGCCTCGAAGGCGTCGGTGAACTTGCGGAAGGCCCGGTCGAACATCGTTCCCATGAGGAGCCCCAGGGTGCGGCTCTTGAACTCGTAGGTGATGAAGAAATCGACGTTGCACCCCGCCCCCTCCGCCTCCTTGAACAGCCAGCGGTTCTCGAGGTGGCGGAACGGCCCATCGATGTATTCGGCGACGATCTTCAGATGGGTCGGATCGAGGGTGACGCGGGTGGTGAAACGCTCGCGGATCGCCTTGTAGCCGACCCCCATCTCGGCGACGAGAATCTCCGTGCCGTCCTCCCCCGCCTGCCGGCGCAGCACTCGGAGGGATTCGCACAGGGGCAGGAATTCGGGGTAGCGCTCCACATCGGCGACGAGGTCGTACATCGCGCGCGGGCTGTGCCGCACGAGGCGGTCGATACGAAAGGACGGCATCGGGCCTATCTAGGCGCTGACCGCCTCGGGCGCCAGACGGGCGAGGCGCGCCATCTTCAACCGGGCGAAATCCTCCCCCGCGTGGTGCGAGGAGCGCGTTAGGGGCGTCGCGGAGACGAGGAGGAAGCCCTTGGCGTAGGCCGTGGTCTCCAGGCCCTTGAACTCGTCGGGCGGCACGAAGCGCACCACCTCATGGTGCTTCTTCGTCGGCTGGAGATACTGCCCGATGGTGAGGAAATCGACATCGGCCGAACGCAGGTCGTCCATGAGCTGAACCACCTCGTTCCGCTCCTCGCCTAGCCCCACCATGATGCCGGACTTCGTGAAGATCGTCGGGTCGAGCTCCTTCACCCGCTGCAGCAGGCGCACGGAGTGAAAGTAACGCGCTCCCGGACGAACCGTGAGATAGTTGCCTGGCACGGTCTCGAGGTTGTGGTTGAACACGTCCGGTCGGGCGGCCACCACGATTTCGAGGGCGCCCTCCTTGCGAAGGAAATCCGGCGTCAGGATTTCGATGGTGGTCGACGGGCTCATGCGCCGGATCGCCCGGATGGTGCGGGCGAAATGCTCGGCGCCACCATCCACGAGATCGTCCCGGTCGACGGACGTCACCACCACGTGGTGCAGGCCCAGCTTCGCGACGGAATCGGCGAGCTTCTCGGGCTCGTCTGCATCCAGGCCCTTCGGCAGGCCCGTGCGCACGTTGCAGAACGAACAGGCCCGCGTGCAGGTGTCCCCCATGATCATGAAGGTCGCGTGGCGCTTCTCCCAGCACTCACCGATATTGGGGCAGCCGGCCTCTTCGCACACGGTGACGAGCCCGTGCTCATGGACGATCCGGCTCGTCTCGGCCCAACCGGGGGAGCCCGGAGCCCGCACGCGGATCCAGTCCGGCTTTCGCTGAATCGGCTTGTCCGGACGATGCGCCTTCTCCGGATGCCGGGGACGCTGATCGTTGCGCAGGAGATCGAGGACGACGGCCATCTCACACCAAACGGGTGCGCCCGCGACGGCGGGTGCCACGGGCCAGACTTAGGAGGTTGCGGACCCCATCGCAAATCGGGGCTGGGGGGTTCGCAAACGCCTGGACGAATTTGTCAGTCGAGCCCGGAGGCAGTCCCGTGCGACTTTCCTGCCCTAACGGGAAGACGTGCATCCGGCCCTTGGGGGCTCGGAAACACATTTCGATCAGATTCGAACGGGTGTCGGATGAAGTTTCCCATCCTCCGGGAGGATGTCACGGCCTCGAAATGCCATCGCGGAGCCGTCCGTATGTCGCCGGACGGCTCTCACGAAGCGGCCTTCAGGTGTGGATCACCTTGCCGTAGGCGTCGAGGACGCTCTCGTGCATCATCTCGCTCAAGGTCGGGTGCGGGAAGACCGTGTGCATCAGGTCCTCCTCCGTGGTCTCGAGGTTCATGGCGACCACGTAGCCCTGGATGAGCTCGGTGACCTCGGCGCCGACCATGTGGGCGCCGAGCAACTGGCCGGTCTTTGCGTCGAAGATCGTCTTCACGAGGCCGTCCGGCTCGCCAAGCGCGATGGCCTTGCCGTTGCCCGCGAAGGGGAAGCGGCCGACCTTCACGGCGAACCCGAGGTCCTTGGCCTTGGCCTCCGTGAGGCCGACGCTCGCAATCTGCGGCTGGCAATAGGTGCAGCCGGGGATCTTGGCCTTGTCCATGGCATGGGTCGGCAGACCCTTGATCGTCTCGACGCAGAGGACGCCCTCGTGCTCGGCCTTGTGGGCGAGCATCGGCGGACCAGCGACGTCGCCGATCGCGTAGATTCCTGGAACGTTGGTGCGTCCGAGTCCGTCGGTGACGACGATGCCGCGATCGAGGGTGACCCCGACCGTGTCGAGGCCGAGCCCCTCCGTGTTGCCGACGACGCCCACCGCCGAGATGAGTTTTTCGGCCGTGAGCTGCTGGGTCTTGCCGTCCGCGGTCTCGACGGTGGCGGTGACCGCGTCGGCGGCCTTGTCGACCTTCGTCACCTTGGCGCCCGTGAGGATCTTGATGCCCTGCTTCTCGAAGCGCTTACGCGCGAGGCCGGCGATCTCGGCATCCTCGACGGGGAGGATCTGAGGCAGCAATTCGATCACCGTCACCTCCGCCCCCATGGTGCGGTAGAACGAGGCGAACTCGATGCCGATGGCGCCCGAGCCCATGACGAGAAGGGACTTCGGCATGGTCTGTGGAACCATGGCCTCGTAGTAGGTCCAGACCTGGTTCTTGTCGGGTTCGATGCCGGGGATCGCGCGGGGCCGCGCACCCGTCGCCACGATGATGTGCTTGGCCGCATACGATCCAGCCGCGAGGGCGCCCTTGGGCGCCGGTGCCCGGCTCGTATCCTTGACCGTGACCCGGCCGGGCGTGTTGCCCTTGGCCGCCGCCTCGATGGTCGCCTCGCCCCAGATCACGTCGACCTTGTTCTTCTTCAGCAGCATGCCGACCCCGCCGTTGAGGCGGGTCGAGACGCCGCGCGAACGCTTGACGATGGCGCCGACGTCGAACCCGACCTTTTCGGCCGACAGACCGTAATCGGAGGCGTGTTGCATGTAGTGATAGATCTCGGCCGAGCGCAGCAGGGCCTTGGTCGGGATGCAACCCCAGTTCAGGCAGATGCCGCCGAGGTGCTCGCGATCGACCACCGCCGTCTTGAATCCGAGCTGCGCCGCCCGGATCGCCGCGACGTAGCCGCCGGGGCCGGCGCCGATGATGAGGATGTCATAGGTGTCGGCCATGATTCACTCCTGGGCCCGCTCCCTAAGGGAACGAGCCGGGGTTGTTCGAGAGGGCCCGGCTGTCGCTCAGACCAGCATGCCCATGGGGTTCTCGATCAGGCCCTTGAACGCCGAGATCAATTCGGCGCCCAGAGCCCCGTCGAGCACCCGGTGATCGCAGGACAGGGTCGCGGTCATCACCTGGGCCACGGCCGGCTGACCGTCGCGGACCACCACGCGCTTCTCGCCCGCGCCGACCGCCAAGATCGAGGATTGCGGTGGGTTGATCACCGCCGTGAAGTGCTTGATGCCGAACATACCCAAATTCGACACCGAGGTGACGCCGCCCTGGTATTCCTCCGGTTTCAGCTTCTTGGTACGGGCGCGGGCCGCAAAATCCTTCATCTCGTTTGAGATGGTGGAGAGCATCTTCTGGTCGGCCTTGCGGATGACGGGCGTGAACAGCCCGCCGTCGATGGCCACCGCCACCCCCACTTCGGCATTGTCGAAGCGCAGGATGCGGTCCTCGGCCCAGACGGCGTTTGCGGCGGGCACCCGCATGAGGGCGAGCCCCATGGCCTTGATGACGAAGTCGTTGACCGAGAGCTTGAACAAGGGCTTGCCGTCCCTGGTCTGGCCGGCGCTCCTGTTCAGCTGTTCGCGCAGGGCCATCAGGGCGTCCAGCTCACAATCCACCGTGAGGTAGAAGTGCGGGGCCACCTGCATCGCCTCGGTGAGGCGCTTGGCGATGGTCTTGCGCATGCCGTCGAGGGGCACCTCCTCGTAGGTCCCCTTGGCGTAGAAGCCGCGCACCTGATCGACGGACAGGCCAGTGGGCGCTGCAGCCTTCGGTGGAGCGGCCGCAGGAGGCGGCGCGGCTTTCGGCGCTTCGGCGGGAGCGGCCGCTGCGGAGGGCTTCGGCCCGGCGGCCTTGGCAGCGCGCACATCGCGCTCGATCACCCGTCCGCGCGGGCCTGAGCCTTTCACCGATCCGAGATCGATCCCCTCCAGCTTGGCGATGCGCCGAGCGAGGGGCGAGGCGAAGATGCGGGTGCCCTCGCCCTGCGCGGTGGCCGGGTGTGCGCCGTCCGGGGCCTCGTTCACGCGGGCGTAGGCCATATGGCCGCCGCCCGGAGTTGCGTTCTCGCCGACCGGGTCCTTCAACGGCGCAGCCTTCGGCGCCTCGGCCTTCGCGGCTTCGCCGGCTCCCACGCTCGCCGGATCCTCGCCCTCGCCCGCGATGATGGCGATGAGGTCGTTCACCGGAACGTCCGCCGTGCCCTCCGCGACAAGGATCTTGGCGAGCACGCCCTCGTCGATGGCCTCGACCTCCATGGTGGCCTTGTCGGTCTCGATCTCGGCAAGCACGTCCCCGGATTTGACCGGATCGCCTTCCTTCTTCAGCCACTTGGCGAGGTTGCCCTTCTCCATGGTCGGCGACAGGGCGGGCATCAGGACGTTGATCGGCATGGCATCAGGTCTCGAGCGAGGGGGACGGCAGCGCGGCCGGATCGTCGAAGGAAAACAGATCGTCGAGGGGAAATGTCACGGCGTCGAAGGGCTGGAGGCCGACGTCTTCGCCGCGCTGGACGGTTCCGAGGAGCAGCCATTGGCGCCCGGCGAGCGCGAAGGCTTCGAGCACGCCGTCACCCGGATCGAGGAGCCAGAGGTGACCGACACCGGCTTCCGCATAGATGCGGCGTTTGGGGCCGCGATCGAGGCGGGTGGTCGATGGCGACAGGATCTCGCACACCCAGTCCGGCGGAGTCTCGACGTAAGCGGTCTCCGGCTCGGCGGGAAGTCGCTCGCGTCGCCAGCCGGCGAGATCCGGCACCACGACGTGGGTTCCGAGATGCAGTTCCGGTTTGACCATGAAGATCCAGCCACCCGGTCCCCCACGGCCGCGCCCGAAAGGAACCTGCAGTTCGCCGGCCAAGCCCACCGCCGCCATCGCGTGCCGCGGGCGCGGCCGTGGATGGGTCTCCAGGACACCATCCACGATCTCGGCCACGAGGTGATCCGGCACGGCCTGGAGGTCGGCGTAGGTGGCCCGGCGGAGCGCGGCCTCGGCCATGGTGGTTCCCCGCTAATTCAGTCCGCCGGGATCAAGGCCCTCGGCCTCCCACCCGGCGCGGATGCGCTCGAACGCTTCCTCGTCCGACATCTCGGTCTCCAGGGCATAGACCCGAGCCGCCTGCCGAGCGAGATCGATCAGCAGCCGGCCCCAGGTCGCCGGATCGTCGAAGGAGCGCCGCAGGGCGACGCTCACGGCACCGTTCACGACACTGGCGCGCAAGACTTCGATGCCGCCGTTCTCGACGGCATCGGGCGGGGCGGAAAGCTCGGTGAAGGTATCCGTCATGATCCTCAAACTCTTCGCCCCGCCCGGCGGAACGAACCTTGGAGTGTCCTAGCGGTAGCAAACCGCTTTGACCGCCTCGATCACCTCGGCGACGTTGGGAAGGGCGAGCTTTTCGAGGTTTGCGGCGTAGGGCATCGGCACATCCTTGCCGGTGACGCGCAGGACCGGCGCGTCGAGGTAGTCGAAGGCATCGACCATCAGGCGCGCGACGATCTCGGCGCCAACGCCGGATTGCGGGAAGCCCTCCTCCACGGTGACGCAGCGGCCGGTCTTCTTCACCGATTCCACAACCGTCTCGGTGTCCATGGGGCGGAGCGTCCGCAGGTCGATGACCTCGGCCTCGATGCCCTGTTCGGCAAGCGCCTGCGCCGCCTTGAGGGCGTAGGTCATCCCGATGGAGAACGACACGATGGTCACGTCCGTGCCGGGCCGGTGAACCCGGGCCTTGCCGATGGGCAGGACGAAATCGTCGAGCTTCGGCACCGGGAAGCTCTGGCCGTAGAGGATCTCGTTCTCGAGGAAGATGATCGGGTTCGGGTCGCGGATCGCGGCCTTGAGCAGGCCCTTGGCGTCGGAGGCCGTGTAGGGCGCGATGACCTTCAAGCCCGGCACGTTGGAGTACCAGGCGGAATAGTCGTGGCTGTGCTGGGCGCCGACACGGGCCGCCGCGCCGTTGGGACCGCGAAACACGATGGGACAGCCGAGCTGACCACCGGACATGTAGAGGGTTTTCGCCGCCGAATTGATGATGTGGTCGATGGCCTGCATGGCGAAGTTGAACGTCATGAACTCGACGATGGGGCGCAGGCCCGTGAACGCCGCGCCGACGCCGATGCCGGCGAATCCGTGCTCGGTGATCGGGGTGTCGACCACGCGGCGCGCGCCGAATTCCTGCAGCAGCCCCTGGGTAATCTTGTAGGCGCCCTGATACTCGGCGACCTCCTCGCCCATGACGAACACGGCGTCGTCGCCGCGCATCTCCTCCGCCATGGCGTCGCGCAGGGCCTCCCGGACGGTCATGGTGACCATCTCGGTGCCCTCGGGGAACTCGGCCATCACGGGCGCGGGCGCCTTGTTGGTGATGGTGGCGGGCGCAGCGGGGGCCTTCGGCGCATCGTCGGTGGTCTTAGCCGTCGGAGCAGGCGTCTTGGCCTGACCTTCCGCCTGCATGTCGGGGGCCGGTGCGGCCTGGGCGGGGGCGTCGGCCTTCGGGGCGGTGGAGCTGGCGGCGGAGGCGTCCTCGCCCTCGGCCGTAATGATGGCGATCGGCGTGTTCACCTTCACGCCCTCGGTGCCCTCCGCGACGAGGATCTTGGCGAGAACGCCCTCGTCGATGGCCTCCACCTCCATGGTGGCCTTGTCGGTCTCGATCTCGGCGAGGACGTCGCCGGATTTCACCGGGTCGCCTTCGTTCTTCAGCCATTTCGCGAGCTTGCCCTCCTCCATGGTCGGAGACAGGGCGGGCATCAGGATGTCGGTGGCCATGAAAGACTCGTCGATCGAGGAGGTGGTGGGCGGCGCGTGAGACCGGGTCTCAGGCGCGCGACTCCAGCAGGATATCCGTCCACAGCTCGGCGGGATCGGGCTCGGGATCGTGGGTGGCGAACTCGGCCGCATCGTTCACCGTCTCGCGCACCTTGGCGTCGGTGGCCTTGAGTTCGGCCTCGGGCACGCCGTGCATGTCGATCAGGCGCTTGCGCACCATCTCGATGGGGTCGTGCTCGTCGCGCATCTTCGAGACCTCGTCCTTCGTCCGGTATTTGGCCGGATCGGACATGGAGTGGCCGCGATAGCGGTAGGTCTGCATCTCGAGGATGTAGGGCCCCTCCCCCGAACGAGCATGCGCGATGGCGCGCGCGGCGGCTTCCCGCACGGTCCGCACGTCCATGCCGTCGACCTGCTCACCCGGAATGCCGAACGATATGCCACGCTTCGAGAAGTCCGTTTGCGCCGAGGCGCGGGCGACGGACGTGCCCATGGCGTAGCGGTTGTTCTCGATGACGTAGACCACGGGCAGTTTCCACAGCTGCGCCATGTTGAAGCTCTCGTAGACCTGCCCCTGGTTGGCCGCACCGTCACCCATGTAGGTCAGGCTGACCTGACCGTTCTTCTTGTAGGCGTCCGCGAAGGCGAGGCCCGTCCCGAGTGACACCTGGGCGCCGACGATGCCGTGCCCGCCGAAGAACTGCTTTTCGCGCGAGAACATGTGCATAGAGCCGCCCTTGCCGCGGCTATAGCCGCCGCGACGGCCCGTCAGCTCGGCCATCACGCCCTTCGGATCCATGCCGCAGGCGAGCATGTGGCCGTGGTCGCGGTATCCGGTGATGACCTGATCGCCCTCGACGGAGGCCATCTGCATGCCGATGACGACGGCTTCCTGGCCGATGTAGAGATGGCAAAATCCGCCGATCAGACCCATGCCATAGAGTTGCCCCGCCTTCTCCTCGAAGCGGCGGATGAGCAGCATCTCATGATAGGCGTGAAGATCCTCGTCGCGGGTGAATTGCGGCGTGTTCGGTGCCGGCGCATGGGCGGCGTCCGACGGTGTCAGGTCGGATTTGGTCTGGCCCGCCTCGGTTGCGGCATCCATCGGCTCTCTCCCCCGGGACCGTCTCTTCTCCCCGAGGTTCTAGGACACGCATTTTGGGAAAGCGAGGCCGAGCCGCCGACAGATCGGGACGGTTGTCAGCCGCGCCGGACCGACATCCGAGGGATGTTACGGATTGATGACGACGACGTCGTTCGCGTGGACCCGGCCGAGGACGACGCGGGCGCGCTCCTCCAGGAGGTCGCGGTCGATCTGATCGCTACGCAGCAGGGCCACCCGGTGCTCCCACTCGGCACGGTCGGCCTTCACGACCGCCAGTTCCTGATTGAGGCCGTAGGCCTGGATCTTGAGGGCGCGCTTGGCCTCGAGGCCACGATTGCCGCCCTCGGCCTGATGCACGAAATAACCGACCACGAGCCCCGACACGGCGTACAACGCCAGGGGCATCAGCACGGAACGGACGCGACGACGGATCACCATGGCCACACCATCGCGCCACACGGTTAAGGAAGTCCTTTCATGGCGGACGACGGTGGACGGCGCGCAATGATGCGTTTCGACCTCGTGGATCTCGGCCTGTTCCGCCATGTGGTCGAGGCCGGGTCGATCACGCACGGGGCAGTGCGGGCCAACCTCGCCCTCGCCGCCGCCTCCGCCCGCATCCGCGCCATGGAGGTGTCCCTGGGCGCCGCCCTCCTCACGCGCAGCCGCCAGGGTGTGACGCCGACGCCCGCCGGGCGCGCGCTCCTCGTCCATGCCCGGGGCCTCCTCGACGGCATCGACCGCATGCAGGGCGACCTCGCCGCGTTCTCCGGCGGCGCCGTCGGGCAGGTCCACGTCCTGTCCAACACCAACGCGCTCACCGAATTCCTCCCCGAGGTCCTCAGCGCCTTCCTCGCCCGACAGAGCGGCGTCAGCGTCGAGATCGAGGAGCGGACCTCGGACGAGATCGTCGGGCTGGTGGCGGAAGGCGGCGCCGACCTCGGCATCGTCGCCGGCACCGTCGATACCGGCGCGCTGGAAACCTATCCGTTCCGGCAGGATCGGTTCGTGGCCGTGGCGGCCGTCGGCCATCCGCTAGGCGCTGCGGCGGCCGTCGCCTTCGCGGACGTGCTGGAGCACGACCTCGTCGGCCTCGACCGCACGAGCGCCCTGACCCGGTTCCTGGCCGACAAGGCGGCGCGGACGGGGCGCCCCATGCGGTTGCGGGTGCAGCTGCGCAGCTTCGACGCCGTCTGTCGCCTCGTCGAATGCGGCGTCGGCCTCGGCATCGTACCGGAAACCACGGCCGCGCGGGCGGCGCGGACGATGGCCATCGTGGTGGTACCGCTCCTCGACCCCTGGGCGGTGCGCGACCTGACCATCTGCGTCCGGGCCTTCGCGGCCCTCCCCGCTTTCGCGCAGGACTTCGTCACGCATCTGCGAGCACCGCCAACCGCCTGATGGGACTCACCGATTGACTTCGCACCTGCGAAGTCGCATACGGCGAGGGCAGCGTCAGCGGCCGTCATGGTTCCGCTTGAGAGGGCTGCGTGACGGATCGACGGGTCGCATACAGCGAATTCCGACCGACCTGAGCCCCTCTCTTCAACGTGCATGCACCCGGATCGCCCCGGCACGCGGGCGGCTCCAGCTCAACGGACCGATTCTCATCGATACGCGTGATCGCCTTCTTAGGATGGCATCCGCCACGGTCCCGCTGCCTTGAAAGTTTCGTTTTGACCCAATTCACCGATTTCGGTCTCGCCCAGCCCGTGCTGCGGGCGCTGGAGGAGGCCGGCTACAAGACGCCGACCCCGATTCAGGCACAGGCCCTCGCCCCCGCCATGGAGGGCCGCGACCTTTGCGGCATCGCCCAGACCGGCACCGGCAAGACCGCGGCCTTCGCCCTGCCGATCCTTCACCGCCTCGCCCAGACCCCGCGCAAGGCGATTCGCCGTGGCTGCCGTGTCCTCGTGCTCTCCCCAACGCGCGAGCTTGCCAACCAAATCGCCGAGAACTTCACCGATTACGGGAAGTACCTGTCCTTCACCAATACCGTGGTGTTCGGCGGCGTCACCATCTCGCGTCAGGAAAAGGCGCTCGCCAACGGCGTCGATATCCTCGTCGCCACGCCGGGCCGTCTCATGGACCTCATCGAGCGCCGCTCGCTGACCCTGGAGGCCGTCGAGATCCTCGTCCTCGACGAGGCCGACCAGATGCTCGACCTCGGCTTCATCCATGCCCTCAAGCGCATCGTGAAGATGCTGCCCAAGGAGCGTCAGAGCCTGTTTTTCTCGGCCACCATGCCGAAGAACATCGCGGGCCTCGCCGACCAATACCTGCGCGATCCCGTGCAGGTCGCCGTCACCCCCGTGGCGACGACGGCCGAGCGCGTGACCCAGGAAGTCATCTTCGCGCATACGGGCGCGAAGCAGGCCCTGCTCAACCACATCCTGCGTGATCCGAAAATCGAGCGCGTCCTCGTCTTCACACGGACCAAGCACGGCGCCGATCGTGTCGTTCGCGGCCTGGAAAAGGTCTCCATCAACGCCTCGGCCATTCACGGCAACAAGTCCCAGCCGCAGCGCGAGCGGGCGCTGGCCGCCTTCAAGGACGGCTCGTGCCGGGTGCTCGTCGCGACCGACATCGCGGCGCGCGGCATCGACGTCGAGGCCGTGAGCCACGTCATCAACTACGATCTGCCCAACGTGCCGGAAAGCTACGTCCACCGCATCGGCCGGACGGCGCGTGCCGGGGCCAACGGTCTCGCCATCTCGTTCTGCAACGACGAGGAAAAGGCTTACCTGCGGGACATCGAGCGCACCACGCGCCAGAAGATTCCCGTGGCCGGTTTCCCCGAGGGCTTCACGCCGCCGTCGCGCCAGGAAGCGATGGATGCCGCCCAGGCCGAGGAGCGCCGTCCGGCGCCCCAGGGCCAGCGCCCCGGTCAGCGTCAAGGCCAGCGCCCCGGCGGTGGTCGTCCGGGCGGCGGACGCCCTGGTCAGGGACGCAACGAGGGTGGTCGCGGCGGTGGTCAGGGCGCGCCTGGACGTTCGGGGCGTCCCGACGCTCCCGGCAGAGCCCAAGAAGCCCGTGGTGGCGAGCGCCGCCCTGGCGGACAGGCCCAGGAAACGCGTTCGGAGCCGCGTGGCGAGAACCGCCAGCGGGCGCCGCGTCCGCAGGGCGGCGAAGGCCGTACGCTCGGTTGGCTCGATCGCTTCCCGCGCTGAGCCCAAACTGAACCGATAGCACAACGCCGTCCCGCTCCCCGGGACGGCGTTGTCATGTCGGCCATTGTCGACCCGTGCTGCACGCGCCATTTTTCCAGTCAGGCACGAAACACGGGGATGACCATGCGGTTCGAACTCTATCGCGACGCAGGGGGCGCCTGGCGCTGGCGGTTGCGCGCGACCAACGGCAACGTCCTGGCCGATTCCGCCGAAGGCTATGCGCGGCGCGAGGATTGCGAGCACGGGATCGCCCTCGTGAAGGGCAGTCAGGCCGCGTCCGTCGTCGATATGACGCTGAAGATCGCCTGACGGATCGCGTCCCACGACCACGTGATCGGCATCGGTCGAAAGGTGGCAACGCTTCCGAGCTTCGCGCGTTTCATGCGACCGGGCCAGGTCCGGACTCGTCGGTTCTTCACGTCTACGCCGACCTACTTCGAGGAGTTTGAGAACGTGCTGAGGAAACTCATGCTGGCCGCGTTGTTGGCCCTAGGCTTCGCCGCGGCGGCACCGCAGGGCGCATCGGCTGCCCCCATCGGTCCCGCCCTCGCCCTTCAGAGCGAGGCCGCGCCTGCGGTCGCCGAGACCGTGCAGTACTATGGTTATCGCCGTCGCTTCTATGGGCCCCGTCCCTTCTATCGTCGTCCGTACTACGGCCGCCGCTTCTACGGTCCCCGTCGCTTCTACGGGCCGCGCCGCTTCTATGGTCCGCGCCGGTTCTACGGCCCGCGTCGGTTCTACTACTGAGCTGTCCCTCCACGCCGTTATGAACGGCGGCGTGACGACGGCTCGATCGTTCTGCCTGAAAGCTTGGCACTCCTTGCGGGTGCCAAGCTTTTGTGCATCAAAATGCATCATCTGTTTTGGATGCGTGCACAATGATGCGCTAGACTTCCGGTCGACACGGGCTCGCCCCGCGCACATCCTGGAGCCTGGGCCATGACCGAATTAACAGCGACCGAGGCCGCGACGCGGGACCTGTGGCAGGTGATCCCCTTGGAACTCATCGTCTCCGTCGCGGCCGTGCTTCTTGCGGGCGGCCTGAAGTTCGCGGGTCTTCTGTCGTAACAGACCGATTGAGCGCGCCCGGCGGAGCCGAAACCACGTAGGGTCGTACGGAACGAATCGCGGGGGCGGCACGGAATGACGGTGGCGGAAGAGGATGGCGGTCCACGGGGCGACCTCACGGTCCGGACCATTGCGATGCCAGCGGACACGAACGCCAACGGTGACATCTTCGGCGGTTGGGTGATGTCGCAGATGGATCAGGCCGGCGGCATCGCGGGCGTGGACCGCGCCAATGGCCGAGTCGTCACCGTGGCGGTCGATGCCATGACGTTCATCCGGCCCGTGCGCGTCGGGGACGTGCTGTGCGTGTACACCCGCGTGAGCCAAGTCGGCCGGACATCCATGAAGATCGAAGTCGAAGCCTGGGCCCGGCGCTTCCGCCTGCAGCTGCGCGAGAAGGTGACGGAAGCGACGTTCACGTTCGTGGCCATCGACGATGCCGGCCGGCCGCGATCCGTGGATCTTCCCTCGGTGGCGGAATAGGACGCTTCCCTTCCGCTCGCGCGCGCCATGCCGTAAAGGCGCGGGATATTAGCAAGGTCCCGCGCACGCATGATCCGCCTCGAGAAAATCGGCAAACAGAACGGCCGCCAGATCGTCTTCATCGAAGCGTCGGCCGCCCTGCAGAAGGGCGAGAAGGTCGGCCTCGTCGGTCCCAACGGCGCCGGCAAGACCACCCTGTTCCGGATGATCACCGGCGAGGAGGAACCCGACGAGGGACAGGTCGCCACCGACAAGGGCATCACCATCGGGTATTTCAGCCAGGATGTCGGCGAGATGTCAGGCTGCTCCGTGGTCTCGGCGGTGATGGACGGCGCCGGCCCCGTCAGCGTCGTCGGCACGGAATTGAAGGCCCTGGAAGCGGGGCTCGCCGACCCCGACCGGGCGGACGAGATGGAGGCGCTGATTGAGCGCTACGGCGAGGTCCAGGCCCGCTTCGAGGAACTCGACGGCTATGCGCTGGAAGGCAGGGCCTACGAGGTGCTGGCGGGCCTGAGCTTCTCGCAGGAGATGATGGACGGCGACGTCGGCAAGCTGTCGGGCGGTTGGAAGATGCGCGTGGCACTCGCCCGCATCCTGCTCATGAATCCCGATGTGATGCTCCTCGACGAGCCCTCGAACCACCTCGACCTCGAAAGCCTGATCTGGCTTGAGGCGTTCCTCAAGAACTACGAGGGCGCCCTGTTGATGACCTCGCACGACCGTGAGTTCATGAATCGCATCGTCACCAAGGTGATCGAGATCGACGGCGGCACGCTCACCACCTATTCGGGCGATTACGCCTTCTACGAGCAGCAACGGGCGCTCAACGAGACGCATCAGCAAGCGCAGTTCGAGCGCCAGCAGGCGATGCTGGCCAAGGAGATCAAGTTCATCGAGCGCTTCAAGGCCCGTGCGTCGCACGCAGCCCAAGTTCAGAGCCGGGTGAAGAAGCTCGACAAGATCGAACGGGTCGAGCCGCCCAAGCGCCGCCAATCCGTGGCTTTCGAGTTCCAGGCCCCCCCGCGCTCCGGCGACGACGTCGTGATGCTGAAGAACGTCCACAAGAGCTACGGCAGCCGCCGCATCTACGAGGGGCTCGACTTCGCCATCCGGCGGCGGGAGCGCTGGTGCGTCATGGGCATCAACGGCGCCGGGAAATCGACGCTCCTGAAGCTCGTCACCGGTTCCACGGAAGCGGACGACGGAACGATCGCCGTCGGCGGCAGCGTCAAGCTCGGCTACTTCGCCCAGCACGCCATGGACCTGCTCGACGGCGAGCGCACCGTGTTCCAGACCCTCGAGGACGCGTTCCCGCAGGCCGCGCAGGGGTCGCTCCGGGCACTCGCCGGTTGCTTCGGCTTCTCCGGCGACGACGTCGAGAAGCGCTGCCGGGTGTTGTCGGGCGGCGAGAAGGCCCGCCTCGTGATGGCGCTGATGCTGTTCGACCCGCCGAACTTCCTCGTCCTCGACGAGCCGACCAACCACCTCGACATGGGCACGAAGGAGATGCTCATCGCCGCGCTGTCGGCCTACGAGGGGACGATGCTGTTCGTGAGCCACGACCGCCACTTCCTCGCGGCCCTCTCGAATCGCGTGCTCGAAGTGACGCCCGAGGGCATCCACCAGTACGGCGGGGGCTATACCGAGTACGTCGCCCGGACGGGCCAGGAAGCGCCGGGCCTGCGGAGTTGAGAGCGTTGGGCTCCGGCTGGTCCAATGAGACCGACACGGCCCCTATTCGCTTCTCCCAAAAGGGTGAAGTCCAGTGGTTCGCGCGCCGCGCGGGCCTGAGGATAGGCTCCTCGATTCGATTGGGTGACGAGCCTGTCAGGCGTTCGGGGCCGCCACCCGCTTGCGCAGCCCAGTGATGACCGCCTTCAGGATCTCCGATCCGGCTTCCTCGCTATCGATGCCGTACCCGATGGAGCGCATGGATACGATCCGCTCGTGGACGAACGACAGCTTGGCGATCACCGCCGGGGTCAGCTTGAATGGGTAGAGGGCCGGCTGTCCCATGCTGCGACTGAGGGAATTCACCGCGTAGGTCAGGGGCAGCCACGCCTCGACGAGCCGGGTGAAGTCCGGCGTCTGATACGGGTCATAGTCGATGATCACCGGGTTCGCCGGTCCGTTGCGCAGGCGCGGACGCACATGGAGTTCGAACGCGCCGGCCGTCTCCACCGTGTCGACGATGTGGAGGTACTGCGCCCAGGTCTCGGCGAAATCCTCCCAAGGGTGGCTCGTCGCATAAGCGCTAACGTAGGATTCCTCCCAGTCCCCCGGTGGTCCATCGCGATAGTGGCGCTGGAGCGCGAAGCCGTAATCGTCGCGCTCGTCCCCGAACAGGGACCGGAACGTCCATAGGCTCTGATCGAACCGCACCAGCACGTTCCAGAAGTAGTGCCCGATCTCGTGACGGAAGTGCCCCAGGAGGGTGCGATAATATTCGCCGAAGAGCGTGCGCCGCCGCTCGCGCTCGACGTCGTCGGCTTCCGCGATATTGAGCGTGATGACGCCGCTGTGGTGCCCCGTGAGAACGGGGGGCCCGACGCGGTAGCTCTCCGACGGATCGACGAGGAAATCGAACGCGAGCCCCGTGGCGGGGTTCTCCGAGCGCGACATCAGGGGAAGGTTGAGGCGCAGCAGCGAGTAGAACAACCGGTGCTTGGCAGCCTCAATCTGGCGCCACCGGATGAGATTCCAATTGATGCCGAGGTCGGGCACCACGCGGTTGTGGCGGCAGGCGGTACAGTAACGCTCGGGGGAATCGTCCGGCACGAGCCAATTGCAGGCCTCGTGAGCGGCATTGGCGCAGAACCGAAACTTGCGCGACGGATCGGCGTAGGCGTGCCACAGGTCGCCCACGGGTTCCAGGGCGGACATCTCGTGCAGGTCGCCGACATAGCCGAGACGACGCTCGCAGCTCTCGCAACCGGTGCTCTCAAAACTGACGGGCTGGTCGCACGCCTGGCACTGGAAGATCTTCATGGCACCGACTCGATTCCCGTACCAACCTCGCGCGCCGCAGACTCGTCGCGGATCGTCGACCCCGACACAGTGAGCAAAGCTGCGGAATCGGACTCTGTTCCCACTGCGGCTCCGGGGCTCGGACCATGCACGAAACTTGCTTACAGACTCGCTTCGATGCGACCTCGCCATCCAAGGCGCCCTGCAATGCCACTTGGAACCGAAGGCGCTCGACCGCAAAACCATCGCACGCGGGGTGCCGTTGGCGTATGGCTTGAAGAACGCCTCTCCCGGGAGCACCGCAGGGCGGTGGCCCGGACCCTCGCGGCCTGATCGGGCGCCCGCGCCTGTCCGGCCCCACGCCCTGGCCCTGTGGGAGTCCTCGTGTCGATCAAAGCCGCCCTGCATCACGTCACGCACTACACCTACGACCGGCCGATCGCGCTCGGCCCCCAGGTGATCCGACTGCGTCCCGCGCCGCATACCCGCACGGCCGTACCGGCCTACTCCCTCAAAGTTCTGCCCGAGAACCACTTCATCAACTGGCAGCAGGATCCGAATGGGAACTGGCTCGCCCGCCTGGTTTTTCCGGAGAAGACCCGCGAGTTGAAGATCGAGGTCGATCTCACGGCCGACATGTCGGTGATCAATCCGTTCGACTTCTTCGTCGAGGATTATGCCCAGACCCGCGGCTTCACCTATGCCGACGATCTCACGGCGGAACTCAAGCCCTATCTCGTCCTCGACGACGCCATGGCGCCGGAGGTCGATTCGTTTCTCGGCCGTCTGCCCGAGGAGTCGAACACCGTTCTGTTCCTCGTGGCGCTCAACGCCCAGGTGGCGGGCGAGATCACGTACGGCGTCCGCCTGGAACCGGGGGTGCAGACCGCCGCCGAGACGCTGACCCTGAAGAGCGGATCGTGCCGCGATTCCGCGTGGCTGATGGTGCAGATCCTGCGCCGTCTCGGGCTCGCCGCCCGTTTCGTCTCGGGCTACCTCATCCAGCTCGTTCCGGACACCACGGCCGTCGACGGTCCGGCGGGCACGTCCAAGGACTTCACCGATCTGCACGCCTGGGCCGAGGTCTATCTTCCCGGGGCCGGCTGGATCGGCCTCGACGCCACCTCGGGCCTCCTCTGCGGCGAAGGCCATATCCCGCTCGCCGCCACCCCGCATTACAACTCCGCCGCGCCGATCTCGGGCCTCGCCGAGCCGGCCGAGGTCGAATTCGGCTTCGAAATGACGGTGACGCGCGTGGCGGAGGCGCCGCGCATCACCAAGCCATTCTCCGACGACGTCTGGGCCGCCATGGACGCGCTGGGCGACCGCATCGACGAGGATCTCGTTGCACAGGATGTGCGCCTGACCATGGGAGGCGAGCCGACCTTCGTCTCCATCGACGATTTCGAATCGGCAGAGTGGAATGCCGCCGCCGTGGGGCCGACGAAACGGGGGCTCGCCGACAAGCTCATCCGCCGCCTGCGCGACCGCTTCGCGCCCGGCGGCATGCTGCATTACGGCCAGGGCAAGTGGTATCCCGGCGAGAGCCTGCCGCGCTGGGCCTTCGCCCTGTACTGGCGCCGAGACGGCATCCCCGTCTGGAAGGACGCCGACCTCATCGCCGCCGAGGACGGACCGCGCACCGCGAACGCGACGGACGCCAAGGCCCTCATCGACGGAGTCGCCAAGCGCCTCGGCCTTACGGCCTACGTGTTTCCCGCCTTCGAGGATCCGACCTACTGGACGGAGAAGCGTGACGAACTGCCCGTCAACGTCACGACATCGGAACCGCGGTTTCCGAACCCCGAAACCAATGCCCGCATGGCCCGGGTGTTCGATCGCGGTCTCGGCGTCGCCGCCGGCTACGCGCTTCCGCTCGCGAGTCTGCCCACGGGTAAGGACGGCGCGGCCGACCGCGTGTGGATCTCGGAAACTTGGGAGTTCCGGCGCCGTCACGCGTTCCTCACCCCCGGCGATTCCCCCATCGGCTTCCGGCTGCCCCTCTCGTCGCTGCCCTACGTACCGCCCGCGCATTATCCCTACTATCAACCCCAGGATCCCCTCGAGACCCGGGGCGCCCTGCCCGACGGCAATGCGGGCGCCGGGACGGTCAACGGATCCGGCATCACGGGCGTCGCCGTCCGCACGGCCTTCGCCGTCGAGCCGCGCGACGGCGTGCTCCACGTCTTCATGCCGCCGCTGGAGCGGGTGGACGAGTACCTCGAACTGCTCGGCTTCATCGAGGAGGCGGCGTCCGAGCTGAAACAGACCTTACAGATCGAGGGCTACGAGCCGCCGTTCGATCCGCGCATGAATGTCATCAAGGTCACGCCCGATCCCGGCGTGATCGAGGTCAACGTGCATCCCGCTCCCAGCTGGCGGGATGCCGTGCGGATCACCACGGACCTCTACGAGGACGCCCGTCAGATCAGGCTCGGCGCCCAGAAGTTCTTGACCGACGGGCGCCACACGGGTACCGGCGGCGGCAACCACGTGGTCATGGGCGGGGCGACGCCCGACGACTCGCCGTTCCTGCGCCGCCCCGATCTCCTGAAGAGCCTCGTGCTCTACTGGCAGCGCCATCCGGCCCTGTCGTACCTGTTTTCCGGCCTCTACATCGGCCCGACGAGCCAGGCTCCGCGCATGGACGAGGCGCGCCACGATGGTCTCTACGAGCTCGAGATCGCCATGGCGCAGGTCCCGAAACCCGACGAGCCGAACATTCCGCGCTGGCTGGTGGACCGTATCTTCCGCAACATCCTCGTGGACGTCACAGGCAACACCCATCGGTCAGAGATCTGCATCGACAAGCTGTACTCTCCCGACGGCCCTACGGGGCGTCTCGGCCTCCTCGAATTTCGCTCCTTCGAGATGCCACCGGATCCGCGCATGAGCCTCGCCCAGCAGCTCCTGCTGCGTGCCATCGTCGCTTGGCTCTGGCGCGAGCCACAGACGGGCGGCTGTGTCCGCTGGGGCACGGGCCTGCACGATCGCTTCATGCTGCCCCACTTCCTGTGGGCCGACTTCCTCGGCGTGCTGGAGGACCTGGCCGCGGCGGGCTACGCGTTCGACCCGGCCGCCTTCGTCGCGCAGCGGGAGTTCCGTTTTCCCGTTTTTGGAATGGTGGAGCACGGTGGCGTGAAACTGGAATTGCGTCAGGCCCTGGAGCCGTGGCACGTGCTCGGCGAGGAAGGGGCCATCGGGGGGACCGTGCGATACGTCGATAGTTCCGTCGAGCGGCTCCAGGTGAAGGTCGAGGGCTTCGTCCCCGGCCGGCACGTCATCGCCTGCAACGGTCGCCGCCTTCCCATGACCGGTACGGGCACGGCCGGTGAAGCGGTGGCGGGCCTGCGCTTCAAGGCCTGGCAGCCGGCCTCTTCGCTACACCCGACGATTCCCGCGCACTCACCCCTTACCATCGACATCCTCGATGCCTGGAGCGGCCGATCCCTTGGCGGGTGCCGCTATCACGTCAGCCATCCGGGCGGGCGGAACTACGAGACATTCCCGGTCAACACCTACGAGGCGGAGGGACGCCGCCTCGCGCGGTTCCAGGCGCACGGCCATACCCCCGGCAAGGTCGAGATGCCCGTCGAGGAGACGAATCGCGAGTTCCCCATGACCCTGGATCTGCGAAGCCCGGCCCCGCGATGACCGATACGGCCGAAGCGGAGGGCTCCGGGCGGGCGGAACGGCTGGCACGGTGGACCCGGAGCTATCGGCCGGATCCGGGCGTGCCCGATGCGTTCGTGGACGAGGCGGGCCTACCGCGGGCCGCCTGGACCCGGGTTCTCGACCGCCTCGGCGACCTTACCGAAGTGGATATCGCCGCCCGCTTCGTCTCGGCCGTACGCCACATCCGGGACACCGGGATCTCGTACCGTATCTACGGCGACAAGCGCGACCACGCCTGGCCGCTCGGCTCCCTTCCCTTCGTGGTGGAGGCGGCCGACTGGCAAGCCCTGAGTGCCGGGATCGTCGAGCGAGCGGAGCTGATGGAGGCGATCCTCGCCGACATCTATGGCTCCAACCGCCTCGTGGCCGACGGCCTCCTGCCGGCGGCGGTCGTCGCGGGCAGCCCCGAATTCATGCGCCCCCTGGCCGGTGTGGTTCCCCCCGGTGGCCGCTTTCTCAAGCTCTACGCGGCCGACGTGACGCGAGGTCCGGACGGGCGGTGGCAGGTGCTGGCCGACCGGACTCAGTCCCCCTCGGGACCCGGCTACGCCCTGGAGAACCGGATGGTGCTGACCCGCGCCTTTCCGGACCTCTACACCGATCTCCACGTCGAGCGCCTCGCCCCCTTCTTCCAGGCCATGCGCCAGGGGCTTGCGGAGGGCGCCCAGCGCAGCGACCCGCGCATCTGTCTCCTGACCTCGGGCCCATTCAGCTCGACCTATGTCGAGCAGGCGGTGCTGGCGCGCTATCTCGGCCTGCTCCTTGTCGAGGGCGACGACCTCGTGATGCAGGGGGGCGCCCTGCACGTCCGAACGGTCTCCGGCCTGAAGCGGGCCGATGCCCTCTGGCGCCGAATCGATTCCGACTACGTCGATCCTCTGGAACTGAACCCCTCGTCGCGTCTCGGCGTGCCCGGCCTGATCGAGGCTCTGCGCAATGGCAGCCTCGTTGTGGGCAACATGCCGGGCTCCGGCATTCTCGAATCGGGTGCCCTCGCCGCTTACCTGCCCGGTATCGCCCGCCGGCTCATCGGACGCGACCTGTGTCTATCGGGACCGCGTACCTGGTGGTGCGGCGATCCCGACAATCTCGTCCACGTGCGCGACAACCTCGACGCCCTTGTCCTGCGGCCCGTGGCGACGCCGCCGAAGGGGATGGCGCGCGACGCGATCATGGGGCCCCTCACGTTCGGGGCCGATCGCGAACGCCTCGTCGCAGCCCTGCGGGACCGGCCGTTCGATTACGTCGCCCAGGAGCGTCTGCCGCTCGCCACGACGCCCGGCTGGGATCGGACGGGCGGTACATTGCGCCTCGTGCCGCGTCCGTTCGCCCTGCGGGTGTTCGCCGCCATGACGCCGGACGGCTGGCGGGTGATGCCCGGGGGCTTCTGCCGGATCTCGGAGCGTCCCGACCTCGATCCCGGCGAGATGCGCGCCGGCATCAAGGCCGCCGATGTCTGGATCATGTCCGACGGTCCCGTGGATGAGGTCCCGCTCATCCAGCCCACCGCCCAGAGGGTGCGCCGCATCGCCGGGCACCTGCCGTCGCGGGCTGCCGACAACCTGTTCTGGTTCGGGCGCTACGTCGAGCGGGCCGAAGCGGTGATCCGCTTGGTCGGAGCCCATCTCGGCGGCGCCGGTGCCGCGGTGAACGCCTATCTCGTGAGCGATGCGCGGTCGCCGACCTCCCTGCGGATCCGGTCGCTCCTCGACGATTGGGGGGCCATCTCCGGCCCCGATCTTCCCACCGCGATCCTGGCGCGAGAAGCCCTGAGCGGACACGCGACCTACGGGTCGGCTTTGCGCCACAGCCTTTCGGCCCGCGCCAACGCGGCAATCCTGCGCGAACGCCTGTCGGGCGAGGCCTGGCGTGTTCTGGCCGATCTGACGGACCTCCTCGATATCGGCGAGGGGCGGGCCTATTCGGAGGCCGAGCTCGTCGGCCTCGCCGAGCGGGGGCTCGGCCTCATCGCGGCCCTCGCCGGCTTGGCGCAGGAGAACATGATCCGCACGCCCGGCTGGCACTTCGTCGATCTCGGCCGGCGCATCGAGCGCGTCATCAACACCTGCGCCTTCGCGACCCAGTTCGCGGGCGACGCCGCGACCGCCGAGGACCTGGGCATCATGCTCTCGCTCTGCGATTCGCATATCGCGTTCGGAGCGCGCTACATGCAGGGCGCCGCCCTCGACCCCGTCCGTGACATGGTGCTCCTCGATCCCTTCAATCCGCGCTCCGTCGCGTTCCAGATCGAAGCCATCGAGCAGCACTTGACGCGCCTGCCGACCCTGCGGGTCGATGGCCTGCCCGAGCCTCACCAACGGCTGGCCGCGAAACTCGCCTCGGAGTTCTCCACCGGCGAGGCGTCGGAGTTCGACGGTGCCTCCCTCGCGCGATTGAGCCGCGAGTTCGAGCGCCTGGCCGACGCCATCGCGACCCGCTACTTTCCAAACGCTCCGAACGCCCTGCGGCCGGAAAAGCTCGTGGGCCTCGGGTGATCTACACACTGCGCCACCTGACCACGTACCGGTATGCCCGGCCCGTTCGCTTCGCGCGCTGCGGTCTCCGCCTCCGGCCGACGGACGGCGAGGGCCAGACGGTTCTGGAAAGCTCCCTTACGGTCTCACCCGAACCCCGCCAGCGCGCGGTGCGCCGCGATTTCTTTGGCCTCGACGTGACGTCGGTCACCATCGATACGCCGCATACGGAGTTTCGCGTCGAGGCGCTGTCCCGGGTACGGGTCGAGCGGCCGCCGCCTCCCGCGCGGGAGGCCGGCCCTTCGTGGGAGCGGGTGCGCGACGATACCCTGACGCAGCGCTCGCTCGGACCCGAAGCGCCGGTGCATTACCTGTTCCCGAGCCAGCGCGTATCCCTGGTCGAGGACGTGACGGACTACGCACGGCTCAGCTTTCCGCCAGGACGCAGCGCCCATAGCGGCGCCTACGACCTGATGCAGCGCATCCGTGCGGATTTTCGCTTCGACGCCAAGGCCACCTCCGTCCGCACGCCCCTCGAGGAGGCCTTCGCCCTCAGGGCTGGCGTCTGCCAGGACTTCGCCCACATCATGATCGCGGGCCTGCGGGGCCTCGGCATACCGGCCGCCTACGTCAGCGGTTACCTGCGCACGATCCCGCCGGTTGGGCGTCCGCGCCTGCGCGGCGCCGATGCGAGTCACGCCTGGGTCTCGGTCTGGTGCGGCGAGGGATGGATCAGCCTCGATCCGACCAACGGCATCGCCATGTGCGACGATCACATCGTGGTGGCCCGGGGGCGGGACTACACGGACGTCTCGCCCATCGACGGGATCGTCTCTTCGTCGGGTTCGCAGAAGCTCAAGGTCGAGGTCGACGTGATACCGGACGGCGAGGCGATGCCCGAACCGCTTCCGATAGCGGACGCGGAAACAGTCTGACGACCGTCGACCGACGGGACGTCTGCATGGACACACGCGCCCCGCATGGCTTAAGCGCGGCAGCGTCCGTCGAGGGACGGCCGGTGGAGTGTGAGCCTTGAACGAAAGACACGACATCGAGCCGCTAGACGCGGCGCGCGAGGCGATCCGCGCGTTCATCCTCGGACGCAATCCGGGCCTCTCACCGGAATCCGTCACCGCCGAGACGTCTCTCGTCACGAGCGATGCCCTCGATTCCATCGGCGTGCTCGATCTCATGATGGAGCTCGGCGAGCGCTTCGGCTTCGAGATCGAGGAAGATGCTTTCGCCCTCGCCCATTTCGAGAGCATCAACGCCCTCGCGGGCTATGTCGCTTCGAAGCGATCCCAAGCCTGACACCATGCCCGGCCCGACGCACGTTCGACACCTCCTCGAAGGGCCGGCCGGCGACCGTCTCGCCCTCGTGGCAGGCGAAGAGCGCCTGACCTACGCGGCGTTCCGCAGCCGCGTCGCGGCGCTGGCGGGCCACCTCGTCGATGCCGGCATCGCGCCGGGTGACCGGGTCGCGGTGCTGCTTCCGAAGTCCATCGCAGAATGCGTGGCTCTCTTCGCCATCGCGCAGGCCGGTGCGGCCTTCGTTCCGATCCATCCGAGCCTGCGCCCGGCCCAGGTTCGACACATCGTCGAGGATTGCAGCGCGCGCGCCCTCGTGACCGAGCCGGCCCTGCGGGCGACGCTTGGCGAGACGCTTGCGGTGACCTGCGAGACGGCGAGCTGCGAACCGGCGACCGGGGGTGTCCTGCTCACGCTGCCGGCACGGGACGGTCCGGCTCCGCCCGTGGATCTCGCGGCGATCCTCTACACCTCGGGGTCGACGGGCTTGCCCAAGGGCGTGATGCTCTCGCACGCCAATCTGATCGCCGGCACCCGCATCGTACGGACCTACCTCGAGATCACGCCGGACGAACGCATCCTCTCGGTTCTGCCACTGGCCTTCGATTATGGACTGAACCAGCTCCTCACCGCCGTCGAACAGGGTGCCTGCCTCGTGCTCCTCGATGTCCGGTTCGGCGACGAGGTGGTGCGCGCCATCGAAACCCATCGAATCACCGGGCTCGCCGGGGTCCCGACCCTATGGACCCTCCTGACCCGTGCGGCGCCGCGGCTGGCGAAGGCCGACCTCGCGAGCCTGCGCTACATCACCAATTCCGGCGGCGCCGTGCCCCTCGAGACGGTCGCGCGCCTGCGCCGCGCCCTCCCCCAGACGCGCATCGTCCTCATGTATGGTCTGACGGAAGCCTTTCGGTCCACCTGGCTTCCGCCCGAGGAACTCGAGGCCCGGCCCGGCTCCATGGGTCGCGCCATCCCGGAGACCGAAATTTTCGCCGTCACCGCCGACGGGCGCCGCACCCTGCCGGGCGAACCCGGGATCCTCATGCATCGCGGTCCCACCGTTTCGCTCGGCTACTGGAATCGGCCGGCGGACACCGCCAAGGTCCTCGTTCCGGATCCTTTCGACCCCCTTGGGCCGCCCCTGTGTCGCTCCGGCGACATCGTCGTCGAGGATGCGGACGGCTACTTCTCGTTCGTCGGGCGGGACGACGCGATGATCAAGACATCAGGCTTTCGCGTCAGTCCGGGTGAGGTCGAAGCCGCCCTCATGGCGACGGGCGCCTTCGACGCCGTCGCCGTCATCGGCCTGCCCGATCCGAACATCGGCCAGCGCCTCCACGCGATCGGCGTGCCCGTCGAGGGTGGTCCTCCCCCCGAAACCGCCCTGCGAACGCTCCGCGAGACCGTGGCACCCCATATGGTGCCGCGCACCATCGAATCTGTCGCG
This sequence comes from Methylobacterium adhaesivum, assembly GCF_022179065.1. Classification (GTDB taxonomy): domain Bacteria; phylum Pseudomonadota; class Alphaproteobacteria; order Rhizobiales; family Beijerinckiaceae; genus Methylobacterium; species Methylobacterium adhaesivum. Next base: position 35,610 of record NZ_BPQD01000015.1, on the reverse strand, counting down.
GCCCTGGCCGTCACTCCCAACGGCAAGATCGACTACAAACGCCTCGCCGTGGACCGTCAGGACATCTGATCGAAATGGCTGACGCCGAGAGCCTCGCCCAGCGCCTGATCGCCGCTGATTTCTCCCGACGCGGGGGCGTTCTGCAAGTCGGGGGACTGGACCTTGCTACCCTTGCAGAGACCTACGGCACGCCGTTCTTCGTCTACGATGCGGCGCTCATGCGCCGGGCCTACCGCGCCCTGTCGGAGGCCGTCGCGGGTTTTGCCGAGGTCGATTATTCCGTCAAGGCGAACCCGCGCCCCGATATCATCCGCATCTTCGCCGACGAGGGGGCGGGCGCGGAGATCGCCTCGGGCGCCGAGTACGCAGCCGCGCTCGCCGCCGGCGTCGCTCCTGAACGGATCCTCTTCGCCGGGCCGGGTAAGAGCGACGCCGATATCGAACGGGTCGTCTCCGGGGGCATCGGTGAGATCCACCTCGAGAATGTCGAGGAGATGGCGCGCGTCACGGCAGCGGCCGCGCGTCACGGCCGTCGCATCTCCGTGGCGATCCGCGTGAACCCCGGGCCGGATGCCCAGGGCGGTGCCATGCGCATGGGCGGCAAGCCCTCGCCCTTCGGATTCGACGAGGAGGAGCTGGACGCCGTTGTCGACCGCATTGAGGCGGAAAGCCATCTGTGCCTCGTGGGCTTGCACCTGTTCGCCGGGACGCAGGGCCTGTCGGCCTCGACCCTCCTCGCCCAGTGGGCTTACGGCCTTCGGCTGGCGGCACGGGTCGCCGCCCGGATCGATCGCCCCCTCGATACGGTCGATCTCGGCGGCGGCCTCGGCATTCCCTACTTCGCCGGCGACACGGCCCTCGATCTCGACGCGATCCGCGCCGGCATTCCGTCCCTGAAGACGATGATCGCGGTCGAACCGGGGCTCGCCACCGCACGCATCGTCCTAGAGCCGGGGCGCTACCTTACCGGGCCGGCGGGACTCTACGTGGCACGGGTCCGGGCCGTGAAGCACTCACGCGGCCAACACTTTGCCATCACCGACGGCGGGATGCACCATCACCTCGCCGCTTCGGGCAACCTTGGGCAGATCGTCAAGCGGGACTATCCCGTCGCCGCTGTGTTGGACGAGGGAGACGCCGTGCACAGGCCATGGTCGGTGGTCGGCCCCTTGTGCACGCCCCTTGATATTCTAGCACGGGCTGCGCTGCTGCCGGACCTCGCTGCCGGCGATCTCATCGCCGTGCTGCAATCGGGCGCCTACGCCCTCACCGCGAGCCCGACGGGCTTTCTCAGCCATCCACTGCCGGCAGAAATCCTTGTCGACGAGGGGCGAGCGACCCTGATCGAGCGATAGTGCTGGGATTGGAGGACCGGGCGCCGGGCCACTACGGCTTGCCTTCGCAGAACAGCCGGAACGCTTCGAGGGTTTCGGCGCTGACGTGATGCTCGATCCCCTCGGCATCGCGCCGAGCCGTCTCGGCGCTCACACCGAGGGCGCAGAGAAACTTCTCGACGATGCGATGGCGTTCGCGGCTCTGGACGGCGAGAGTCTGACCGGCCGCCGTCAGGAAGACGCCGCGATACGGCCGTTGCTGGACGAGGCCGTCCTCCACCAGACGCTTGAGCATCTTGGCGACGGTGGGTTGGGCGACACCAAGGCGGGCGGCGATATCGACCTGGCGCGCCTCGCCGCCATCACCGATCAGGTCGGCGATGAGTTCGACGTAGTCCTCGACGAGTTCCAGGCGGCGCGCCTCGCGCGCCTGGCGAAAGCTCTCGACGTGCACGTCCGGATCGACGAGCGCGGGGGCGGGATCGGATCGCGGCACATCCTGCATTTGACTGGCGGGTCCCCTCTCCCTCGAGCGCTCCGTGAGGGCGCCTGATCCCGGCTGTGTAACGAAGGCCGCGGCCGATGGGGACCCCCTGTACGCGCCAGCCGAACACGTCGGCGTGGGTGAGCGACCGATACCACGCAGCCCTTTCCCCGTTGACGCCTCGGCAACGTCGCCGTGCTAGGCCTTTCGGTCAGTCCGGCCGACGGGCGAGAGCGGAAGGCGCACGTGACAACGACGCGACCCCCTGAAATCGGCCCCGCGTCGGCGGAACGACGATGATCGCTCGTCACACCCTAACCTATGTCGGTTCGCGTGGCGTCGGCGCGGCCCTCAACATGGCGTCCCTGGCGGTCTTCACCCGGCTCGCCCCAGCGGAAGCCTATGGCGGCTACCTTCTGATCCTCTCCTGGGCGCTCGTCCTCTACGGCGCCACCTGTCAGTGGCCGAAATTCTCGTTCTTCGCTCTCTATGACGAGGCGCGGGCGGCGAGCCAGGTCGGCACCGTGATGCGGCTCCTGGGGGCGATGATTGGACTCGCCGGTCTATTGGCCGCCTTCGGGGCGTGGCTCGGGATCGTCGAGGCGGGGGCCGCCGCCGCCATCGTCGTCGCCGTCCTCGGCATGATGGTGTTCGAGGGCGCCTGCGAGATCGCGCGGACCCGCCTCGAGGTCGGCGCCGTCGCCGCCGCCATCGTCCTGCGCGCCGTGCTCGTTCTTGGGCTCGGAAGCGGAGTCCTCCTCTGGACCGGCCACGCCGTCGATCTCCTCATGGCAACGGCCATCGCCAACCTTCTGGCCGCCCTGCCCCCGCTCCGTGCCATCGGGCCCCTCCTGCGCGGGCGCGGAAGCTGGAGCGAGGCACGGCGTCTCCTCGACTATGGCTGGCCCCTCGTCCTCTCGTTCGCCGCCGCCGCCCTCGCGCAGACCATCGATCGACTCATCATCGGCCAAAGTGTCGGGGTCTCCGAACTCGGCGCCTACGGTGCGTTCTCAGACTTTCTGCGCCAGAGCTTCGTCGTGTTCGGCGACAGCATCGCCCTCGCCCTCGTTTCCATCGCCAAACGGGAGGCCCGGGAGGGTGGCATGGACGCCGCCCGGCCGGTGCTGGAAGACGCGGCCCGCCTGATGGCCGTCATTGCCGCCTTCGGGGGCGTGTTCTTCCTCGCCTTCGACGATCTTGTCGTGGTCGTTCTGCTCGGGCCGGATTATCGCACCGCCGCCCTCGGCGTGGCCCCCCTGCTCATCGCCGCGAGCGTGTTCCTCATGCTGCGGTCGTACTACTTCGGACAGGTGATCTATTTTTCGGCGTCGAGCCGCCTCGACGCCATCGCGTCCGTCACCCTTCTGGTCACCATCACCGGCCTCTCGGCCGTCCTGATCCCGCCCTACGGCATCGCGGGTGCGGCCACCGCCGTCGTCCTGGGGCAGGCGCTCGCCTGCCTCGTCTTCATCGCCGGTGACCGGACGGGCATCCGCATGCCCGTACCCTGGCGCGATGTCGCCGTGATCGGAGCGACGGCCCTCGCCTGCCGGCTCGCCATCGCGTCGATCGAGGCGGCGAGCGCCGGGCGAACGACCGCGACCGTGATTCTTGAACTCGTGATCCTTCTCACCGGCGTCGCGGCCATGGCGTGGCGTTACGATATCCTTGGCGTCGCCGGTCTGGTCCGGCGCTGGCGAGCCGCCTGATGGACTGGGCCGACACCGCCACGACGGTGCGACTGTCTGACGGCAACATCGCCGCCCTCCGGCCCCTCGATCCGGCCGCCCCCTGGCTTGCCGCCTGGCGTGCCCTCAGCCTGAACCCCTTCGTCGAGAACCTGTTCTACGACCCCGATTTTGCCCTCGCCGCCAGAGATGCGTTCGGGGACGGGGTCGAGGTGATCCTGGTCGGCGATCGTCCACCGGAGCAACCGGGACTGCAACTCCGCGCCGTGTGGCCGTACCGGCGCCAGCGCTTGCGGTGGGGCATTCCCCTGCGCCTCGCCATGGGGTGGATGCACGGCTACGGCGTGTTCGGCGTTCCACTCCTCGATCCGGTTGCGCCGGCCGGTGCCCTCGACGCGCTGCTGCAGGCTATGGGGCGCCTCGGCGGACCCCGTGCAATGCTGACTTATGTTCCGACGAGCGGTCCCTTCGCAGATCTGCTCGAACGGTCCTGTCGAAGTCAGGGACTCGCCCGGGCACGGTTCTGGCCACACAGCCGCGCCGTGTTCGACCCGTCGGCTCAGGGGAACAATGACCGTGCGCAATACCTCGATCGTCTATCGCCGAGACGGAAAAGGCGCCTGCGCCACTCGGCCGAGCGCCTCGCCCCCCTGAAGTTCGAGAGCGTCCGCGACGTTATTTCTTTGAGGGCTGCCCTCGACGACTACATCGCCCTCGAAGGGGCCGGATGGAAGGGCCGGGCCGGGACGGCCCTCGGCGACGCCCCCGGCGAGGTCGCGTTGCTGCATGCCTCCGTGGCCGCCTTCGGCGCACGGGGGCGGGTGCGGATCGACCGCTTGCGTCGAGACGGGACGACCCTTGCCAGCGCAATCACTTACATCACCGGAACGCGGGCGTGGTGTCTCAAGATCTCGTTCGCGGAGGCAGTGGCGCGCGACTCCCCCGGCGCCCTACTGCTCCAGCAAATGACACGGGGTTTGATCGCCGATGGCACCCTCGCCGGAGCCGATTCCTGCGCGCCGCCGGATTTTCAGCTCGCCGAGACGTTCTGGGCCGAGCGAATGCCCCTGGCACACATCCTCATCGAAACACCGGGTGGCGACCCCCTGTTCGGCTTCGCGCGGCGGCTCGAAGGCCTTCGCGCCCGCCTGAGCCGGTGGCTGGCCCGCCGGGCACGAACGCGCGCGGCGCTCAAGACCGGAGCGGCGTCCGCTACCAGCCGAAGCGACTGATCCGTGCCTGCGCCGCCGTGACGACGTCGGGGTCGCGCCCGAGGGCGGCGATCCGCTGGGAGAGGTCGTGACAGGTCGCGCAGAAGGGAAGACGCACGAGGACGATGCCCGCCTGCGACCGGGCGACGGAACCGATGAGACAGGCGATCGGAACATCGGAGGCAGGGACATCGAGACAGTCGCCGCGCGGACTGCCGAAGAGCGGCCGGTTCGGCCAATCGAGGACGACGACGGTCCCACCGCGGCGGTCGGGCGCCGGCGGCAGGCTGTAGCAGCGCACGAAGAGCGCCGCGAAAGCCAGGACCAGGACCGGGGCGAGGAAGAGGCGCCATCCCATGGGATCGACTCAGGCCGGCTCGTCGAAGCGGCTGCGGAAGAATACCTCCGTGCCGGCCCCGTCGATGACCCGCACTGCCTCGGCCGGTCCCCCGCCACGCTGCGGTGCTCGCGCGCGGGCGAACAGGCCGAGGGCGCGTTCCGTCGCCCCTTCGAGACTGCCGACGCGGACGGAGACCCGCTGGCGAACGGCGTCTTCGCCGTCCATCCCCGATTCGGGCCCGAGGATTTCGATGTGGAAGGTTTCGCGGGAGGACAAAGGCGCGAAGGCTCCGCTTTCCGTAAGGCACGAGCGATGACATAGGGCATCGCGGGCGGTTTGACCCGCGAGAATCCGACCTCTGCGCATGCGCCGGGTCGGTGGCGGAGGCAGGCCGCGGCGGGATATGATGACGTCTCCCTTCCCTCACGCCGTATGGAATCCAAGCATCATGGCGACGACGCCCTTCGTGACCGTGGATTGGCTCAAGGACCGGATCGGCGATCCCGATCTCATCGTTCTCGATGGCTCCTGGTACCTGCCGGCGCAGGGGCGGGACGCGGCGGGTGAGTACCGGGCCGGGCATATTCCCGGCGCCGTCCGATTCGACATCGACGCCGTGAGCGACGAGACCTCGGGTCTCCCGCACATGCTGCCGCGCCCGGAGGTGTTCGCCGCGCGGGTCGGCGCCCTCGGCATCGGCGAGGATTCACGGATCGTCGTCTACGACGGCATGGGCCTGTTCGCGGCCCCCCGGGTGCGGTGGATGCTGCAGGTTTATGGGGCGCGCGACGTGGCGATTCTGGAGGGCGGGTATCCGGCCTGGGTCGCGGGCGGCGGCGCCGTCGAGACCGGCGAGGGACGGCCGCGCGAGGCCCGAGCGTTCAATGCCCGCCTCGCCGCCGGAGCGGTCGCGGGGGCGCAAGACGTTGCCGACGCTCTCGAATCCGGTTCCGCCCAGGTGGTCGACGCCCGCTCCGGCCCGCGCTTTCGCGGCGAGGAAGCCGAGCCGCGCCCCGGGGTGCAACCGGGACACATGCCGGGCGCCCGCAACGTCCATTATGCAGCGCTTCAGAGCGAGGGGCGGCTGAAGGATGCGGAGGCCCTCGAGGCGGTGTTCGCGACGAACGGCGTCGACCTGAACCGACCGGTGATCACCACCTGCGGATCGGGGGTCACCGCCGCCATTGTGGCCCTGGCCCTCGAGACCCTCGGCCGGCCGCCGCAGGCGCTCTACGACGGCTCGTGGTCGGAATGGGGCTCGGACCCGAAGCGACCCGTCGCGACCGGCGCATGACCCGGCGGCCCGCGCCGTTGCACAGGCCGTCGTGACGCTCCCCGACCGTCCCGCGCCACCGCTGCGCCAGCGCTCGGACGGACGCGTCCATCTGCGCGTCGCTCGGATCGGGTCCGAGACCCGGGTTCTCGACATCGCCGAATCCGGTCCCCTGCGGGTGCGTCTGCCGCGCGGGCCGGCGGGGCCGTGCGAGGCGGTGCTCCTGAACAGCGCCGGCGGCATCGCCTGCGGCGACAGCTTCAGTGTGTCCGTCGCGGTTGGGCCGGGGGGCAGCGTCGTGCTCACCACGACGGCGGCCGAAAAAATCTATCGTTCGGACGGACCACGGACGACCGTCGGGACTCGCATCGCCGTGGCGCCGGGGGGGCATCTCGCCTTCCTGCCACAGGAGACGATCCTGTTCGACGGGGTGAACCTGCACCGCTCCCTCGACGTCGATCTCGCCGGGGATGCGGGATTCCTTGCCTTCGAGGCGGTGACGTTCGGTCGGGTGGCACGGGCCGAGCGGATCACCGAGGGCCGTTTCCACGACCATTGGCGCATCCGCCGCGACGGACGCCTCGTCTATGCCGATTCGGTGCGCCTCGACGGCGCGGTCTCGGACATCCTCGCGCGTGCCGCCATCGGAGGACGAGCGCGCGCGATGGCGACCCTGATCGATGCGGCGCCGGGCGCCGAGGCGCGCCTGGAGGAGATGCGCTCGCTCCTCAATGCGGCAACGCCGCCCGAGGGCGTGGCGGCGGCGGCGAGCGCCTGGAACGGCCACCTCGTGGTGCGCTTCCTCGGCGAAGATCCGGCGGCCCTGCGGCGGCTCGCCGGAGATGTCCTGGTCGGCTACCGCGGCGTGCCCCTCCCGAGGGTCTGGCAAACGTAGATCGAGGTTCGAAGGGCCGAGCCCTTCGCGAGTCCAGGGCAGAGCCATGGAAAGAACGTCGGGCTCTGCCCGACCCCCACCGAAGGGATGATCCCTTCCAGAACTCGCTTTCCGACTATCCTCAAACGAAAGGGGCCCCGGCATCGCCGGAGCCCCCTCGGGTCTCAGGTTCAGTAGGCGGCCGGATCGGGGCTGTCGCTCGGGTGAGCGAAGGTCTTCACCATGGCCTCGCTCATGGGCAGGTTCAGGTTGATGCCGCGCGGCGGGATCGGCTTCGTGAACCAGGTGTCGTAGAGCGCCTTGCCCTCGGGGCTCTGATAGAGCTTGGCCGTCGCCGCATCGGCCACGGCCTTGAACGGGGCGTCGTCCTTGCGCAGCATGATGCCGTAGGGCTCGGGCTTCGACAGGGCTTCGCTGGAGATGGCGTAGGCGCCCGGATCCTTGGAGCTGGCGGCGAGCGACGCGAGGAGCACGTCGTCCATCACGAAGGCGACGGCGCGGCCGGTCTCGACCATGAGGAACGCCTCGGCATGGTCCTTGGCCGGAAGGATGGTGAGGCCGAGGTTGCGCGCCGTGTTGATCTCGTTGATCTGGCGGATGTTGGTGGTGCCCGAGGTCGAGACCACGGTCTTGCCCTTCAGATCGTCAATCTTGTCGAGCTTGGCGCTCTTCTTCGAAACGAAGCGCGTGGCGGTGAGGAAGTGGGTGTTGGTGAAGGTCGCCTGCTTCTGACGATCGGGGTTGTTGGTCGTCGAACCGCACTCGAGGTCGATGGTGCCGTTGGCAATGAGCGGGATACGGGTGGCCGAAGTGACCGGGTTCAGCTTCACTTCTAGGTTCGGAAGCTTGAGATTGACCTTCACTGCCTCGGCGATCTTCTTGCAGATCTCGAGGGCGTAGCCGACGGGCTTCTGATCGTTGTCGAGGTAGGAGAACGGCACCGACGCATCCCGGTAGCCGATGGTGATCTGGTTGGTTTCCTTGATCTTCTTCAGGGTGCCGGTCAGGTCCTGGGCCTGGGCTCCGCCGAGGGCCGTCGCCGTAACGGCCAGGGCGACGAACGCCGCCGTGAGGGCGGATTTGGGATGACACGAACGCATGGGCAGGCTGACTCCCGGGGGCGATCACCGCAACGGCCGTCGCTGAGGCTGGCGCACAGCTTAACGGCGCGTCTTCACGGTGCAATCGCTGTTTTGGAGCATCGATTGGGATGCACACCTCCCTGTAACGCAATCCGCGTGCCGCGCCAGCACGGCCGGAACGTAAAAAGGCCCGGCTTCGCAGCCGGGCCAGTTCAGGTTTTCGATGACGATTGGAGCGGTCGGATCCGAGGTCCTTCGACGCCGGATCCGATGGTCCGGACGACTTAGAAGTCGCGCTGGACGCGCATGCGGACCTGGTAGGTGTCCGCGGAGGTCACGGTCCGGACGGCGGCGCCGGCGTTGATCTGAGCGGCCGTGGTCAGGCCGTTGTTGTACTGGTCGATGACGCGACCGTTCTGGAGGCCGACCTTGGTGTAGAAGCCCTCGACGCCGATATCGAGGTCCTTCACCGGCGACCAGATCAGGCTGCTGCCGACCACAAACTGGTAGGTGTCGCGAAGCGTCGGGCTGAGGGCGAACGAGCGGGTGCCCGGGGCGCCGACGAAGTTGTTCGACGCCGTGGTGCCGGCGAAGGCGGAGCCGGCATACGCGAGGGCGTTGGCCTCGCGGGCACCGCGGGCGAAGGCCATCTCGCCGTAGCTGCCGAACAGGGCCGAGCGCCACTCGGGCGACCAGTAGTGGAGGAACGACGCCACGGCGGTGAAGCTGGTGGACAGCTCGATCTTGCCGGTCAGCGGGTTGAGGGTGGCATCCGACATGTAGGGGTCGAACGCGGCGGCGCTGATGGTGCTCACGCGGGAGGCGTAGCTGCCGTTGTAGGACGAGAAGCCGGTGTAGAGGGTCGCGCCCTCGCCGTAGGCGCCCTGCAGGTACAGGGTGTCACCGGGGGCGATGAACGGCATGTTGATCTTCACGCCGCCCTGCACGGCCCAGCCGTAATCGCTGGAGGCGCCTGCGCTGCCGCCCGCAAAGTTGCCGGCAAAGCCGTTGTTGACGCCGACGATCGTCGGGCTGCCGATGATGTTGCTGGTGTTCAGCTCCTTCACGGCGGCGGAGAGCTGGGCCGAGCCCCAGGCGGCGTCGTAGCGCAGCACGCCGACGAAATCGGGCATGCGGTTACGCTGGGAGACGTCGACGGTGCCGAAGGTCGGGACGCCGAGGGCGCTGGTCGAGATCAGAACGCGGGAGGGGGCGCCGACCGTCGTCGATTCCTGCGAGTAGATGGTGTTGCGGCGGAAGGACGGGTCTTCGAGCGAGACCGTGGCCGAGAGGCCGCCGTCGCCCAGCTTGGTCGTGTAGGCGAGCAGGTTGGTGGAGGCGAGGTCCGAACCACCCGTCGAGCCCGCGAGTTCGAAGTCGTGCGCGTAGAAGTCGAAGAACGAGGAGGCGCGACCGGCGGTGAGGCCGGCGAACTGGATGAACGCCTTCTCGGTGCTTACGAACTGCTGGACGCGACCGTTCTGATCCTGCCCGGTCGCAGAGAAAGCGTTGCCGATGCGCTCCTGGGTACCGGAGCGGAGGCCGCCGACGGCGCCGGTGCGCGAGGCGAATTCGAGGCGGGTGAAGGCGCGCAGGGTGCCGTAGGCCGTCTGGGTGCGGGCGTCGACGTTGATACGGGCGAGGCCGCGATATCCGGTGGTGTCGCCGGCGTTGCCGAGGCTGCTGCGGGCGTTGCTCGGCTGATAGGCGACCTCAAGGCGGGCGCGACCAGAGAGACGGATGCAGGTATCGGTGCCGGGGATGTAGAAGAAGCCGGCGCCATAAGCGGAGCAAACCCGGACGTACTCGATCGGAACAGCCTTCTTGACCGGAAGGTCGGCTGCCTGTGCTCCGGCAACGGCTGCAAATCCAGCAGCAGAGGCGAGAAGCGAGCTCTTCAAGAGCTTCATTGATATCTCCAAAAGCTTCGAGACCCGAGGAATGGACAACTACGGGTGCGACGATCCTTGAGATCGCGACCCGTGTGATCCTTTTTTTTTGGTAGCCGAGCGTATCCGCTGGATTATTCTGGTGCGCCGCTGGTGTACCAGCGCCCCAACACTCTGTGCGACGCGGTTCCGCCGGGCAACTCGAAAACGTGAACGGTACAGCGGTTCCGCTCTGCTGTTGCGGCCTTGCAACGTTGTGCAGGCGGCTAAATGTATGACGTCGCGTGGCTTTCCCTCTCGTGTTCCGGGCAGGCAGGCTGCCTTCCCGGAGCTGAAAGCGCCGCGAAACCAAGCAGATCGGCAGAAGAATGCCGGAATCCTGCTCCAAAATCGTTCGAACGCGAACGCTTTCTGCTCAGGGTGAACTCAGCGCGAACATCGGGGCCTAATCCGGTGATCCAGGGTCGTCCGGACCGAGCCGATCGCGGTAGAAAGGCCGTCATCCACAGGCCCCCGACCGATCGGGAGAATCCGAGCGGGATGATTCCCGCCCGCCATTCGTGGGAATCGAACACGAATCGTCTCGCAGCCCAATCGGCGAACGGGCCCGCCGACATTCTTCGATGTAGCCTCGCGCATCGGACGCCTCGAGCGGTCGGCCGAGCGCCCGGTCCGCTCCCCTCGGTTGAAGAGCGGGGCAACGACGCATTTCGCGAGAACCCTGTGGACGGATCACCCTTCGGACACGGGCGTGCGTCCGACGAATCCAGTGACCGGGGGCTTCCGAAGCCTCCGTCATCCTGCACCGCAGGAACGATGCCCGCCGAATTTTGAACCGGCGGTGGTCGCGGACGGCACTCGGGATGACAACAGAATTAGGCGCCGAACTCAGGTCGACGTCTCATCCTTCGAGAGCATGTGAGAGAAGGCCGCGACGCAGGCCGGGTCGAAATGCGTGCCGGCATTCGCCAGGATGTGGTTCAGGGCTTCCCCCTCGCTCCACGCCTTCTTGTAGGGCCGCTCCGACGTCAGGGCGTCGAACACGTCGGCTACGGCGACGATGCGGCCGCAAAGCGGGATCGCCTCGCCCGCGAGGCCGGCGGGATAGCCGCTGCCATCCCAACGCTCGTGGTGGGTGGCGGCGATCTCGGCGGCAAGCTGCATCAGGTGTGAGGACGAGCCTTCGAGGATACGCCGGCCGCGATCGGCGTGGCGCTCCATCTCGCGGCGCTCGTCCTGCGTCAGGGGGCCGGGCTTCAGGAGGATCGTATCCGGAACGCTGATCTTGCCGACGTCGTGCATGGTCGAGGCGAGGCTGAGTTGCTCAATTTCGCCCTCCGGCAGTCCGAGGCCCCGGGCGATGAGACCGACGAGGCGCGCCACCCGCGCCACGTGGTTGCCGGTCTCGTGGTCGCGGTGCTCGGCGGCCTTCATCAGCAGGTGGACGATCTCGCGCTCGCGCGCAGCAATGATCTGGGTCGCGGCCTTCACCTCCCGGTCGAGCCACGCCGCGCGCTCCCGCTGATCGAGTCGGGCGCGGTTGAGGGCGAGGAGGTTCGAAATGCGGGCCCGGATCTCGAGGGGGTCGAAGGGCTTGGCCAGGAAGTCCGTCGCCCCGGCCTCCAGGGCCTCGCGGCGCAGGCTGCGTTGGTCGGAACTCGTCACCATCACCACCGGGACATGCTCGAAGCCCGGTATGGCTCGGGCCGCGCGGATGAAAGCGACCCCGTTCATCCCCGGCATGTCGTAATCCGAGATCGCTACCCCGATGGCGTCCGCCTGCGCCTCGACGAACGCGAGAGCGTCGGCCGGGCGCGTGAAGTCGCGCACGGTGCAATCCGGGATCGTGCGGATCGCCTCCGCCATCAACAGGTTGTTGAGGGGGGTGTCATCGAGGACGAGAACGAACATCGGGTTGGCCCTGCGATTGCCCGTTCACGGCATACGGCCCCTTGCGGGGCTTGCGCCGGGCCGCGCGTTCCTCCGTCCAATCTGTACCATCCGGGTCAGCTTGGCAGCCCGTCCCGCGCCACAGGGTTACCGAAATCCTACGCCGCCCCGGCTTTCCAAATCCGGTCGATCTCGTCGGGATGGCGGATTTGGGCTTCCCTCAAGCCGACACCGGATCAGACGACCACCGTGATCTCTTCCGCGGCGCGGGTGAGGCCCGTGTAGAGCCACCGGTCCCGGTGCTCGCGGAAGGCGAAGGATTCGTCGAACAGCACAACGCTGTCCCATTGCGAGCCCTGCGCCTTATGCACGGTGAGGGCGTAGCCGTAGGTGAACTCGTCGGTCTCACGGCGCAGGAAAGCCGGGATCTCCTCCTCGGAGCCGGACATCACGGCGCGCAGCACCTTGATGTCCACGGGGCGCCGCCGGAGGGCGGGATCGTCGTCCGGCACCACGTCGAGGCGGATCGTGTCCGGGCGCTGGGCCGCGCGCTGGGCCTGCACCGTCCAGGTCGAACCGTTGAGGAGGCCCTTGGTGCGATCGTTGCGCAGGCACACGAGCTTCTCGCCCACCGCCGGCATCGGATCGACGTGGCCGGCGATCTCGCGCAGGCGGTTGTTGTAGAGGCGCCGAGTCTTGTTCATGCCGACCAGGACTTGGTCGGCGGCGATGACGGCGTTCGGATCGAGATTGCGGCGCGAGACCACCCGGCTGCGGCCGTATTCACCGATGGCGAGGCGCCCGCCCTCGCGGACCGTCATCGCCATGCGGACGATGGGATCGTCGGCGGCCTGGCGGTGAACCTCCGTGAGCATCACGTCGGGCTCGGCCTCCGTGAAGAAGCCGCCGCCGCGTACGGGGGGCAGCTGCGCCGGATCGCCGAGCACGAGGACCGGCTTGTCGAAGGACAGGAGGTCGTTGCCGAGATCGGAATCCACCATCGAGCATTCGTCGATGATCACGAGTTCGGCCTTCGAGATCGGCCCCGTCCGGTTGAGGGTGAAGGCCGGGCCGCCGTCCTCCGTCTCCTTGGTGCGGTAGATGAGGCTGTGGATCGTCGCCGCATCGTGGCAGCCCTTGGCACGCATCACCGACGCCGCCTTGCCCGTGAAGGCGCCGAACACCACGGTGCCGTCGACGTCGTCGGCGATGCGGCGGGCGAGCGTGGTCTTGCCGGTACCGGCATAGCCGAACAGGCGGAACACCGGGGCGCCGCCGTCCTTGCGCCAGGCCGCGATGGCCTTGAGCGCCGCGTCCTGCTGCGGCGCGAACCGGGTCGGCAGGGTGGTGTCGGTCGAGCCCGCGTCGCTCACGGCCAGCGCACGGTGGGCGGCAGGGACGACAGGATTGAGGCGACGTTGCCGCCGGTCTTGAGGCCGAAGATGGTGCCCCGGTCGTGCAGGAGGTTGAACTCGACGTAGCGGCCGCGCCGGACCTGCTGCTCGATCCGGTCGTCTTCCGTCCACGGCTTGTCGAGGTTGGCGCGCATAATCGCCGGATAGGCGTTGAGGAACGCGCCGCCCACGTCGCGGGTGAAGGCGAGGTCGGCGGCCGGGTCGCCGGTCCAGTGATAGTCGTAGAAGATGCCGCCGATGCCGCGCGGCTCCTTGCGGTGGGGCAGGTAGAAGTACTCCTCGCACCAGGCCTTGTAGCGGGCGTAGTCGGCGGCCGGCGCGTGGGCGTCGCACGCCGCCTTCATGGCCGCGTGGAAGGCGTGGCTGTCGGGGTCGTCCTGGGTGCGCCGCCGGTCGAGGACGGGGGTGAGGTCGGCCCCGCCGCCGAACCACGTCCGCGTGGTCGCGACGAACCGGGTGTTCATGTGGACGGTCGGCGCGTTCGGGTTCCACGGATGCGCGATGAGCGAGATGCCGGTGGCGAAGAAGCGCGGGTCCTCCGCCGCCCCCGGCATCTGCGCCCGGAACTCGGGGGCGAACTCGCCGTGCACGGCCGAGACGTGGACGCCGGCCTTCTCGAACACCCGGCCCTTGATCATCGCCATGGTGCCGCCGCCGCCGGGCGCGCCGGTGTGGTCGGTGCGCTGCCACGGCGTCTTCTCGAATTTGCCCGGCGCGGACGGTGCGTCCGGGTGGAACGGCCCCGTGGCCTCCGCCTCCAGGGCCTCGAAGGCGGCGACGATGCGGTCGCGCAGGGTGGTGAACCACGCCGTCGCCTCGCCCTTCAGGGCGTCGAGTTCGGCCGGGGCCAAGGGGACGAAGGGCGTGTCGGGGCGCTGCATGGCCCCGATGTCCCATCCCGTGCCGCGGGCGTCAATGTGAGCCTCAATCCTTGCCGACGCCCATGAGCAGGCGCTCGGTCTTGGCGTCCTCGATGCGGTTGACCATGCGCCGGCCCTCGTGGACGTCGCGCACCGTCTTCGTCGCGGTGATGCAGGACTGGACCAGCATGATCACGCCCATGGCGAAGTAGCCCTTCATCCAGATGTCGACGGGCATGAACAGGATGCCGAGCGCCACCATGAGGGCGGCCCCGAGGAACGACGCGTAGGTGAAGGCGACCCAGGCGCCGGAATGCTGCGTGGTTTCGTTGGACATGGCGGTGTTCCTTCGGTGGGGATCGAGAACGGTCGGGAGGGGTGTGGTCAGAGAGCGGCCGCGCGGCTGCGCAGGCGTTCGAGGACCGCAGCAGCCGTGGGGCGGGTGGCCCTGCCGAAGCCCTCGCGCTCGAGGCGCGCGGCGATGTCGGCGCCGGGTTCGATGTCTGCGAGCGCCGCCTCCGTGTCGGCGGCCTGCGCCTGGCGGTCGCGCAGGCGGGCCAGCGTCGCCTCGGCCTCCGTCAGGGTGGCGCGGTCCTCAGGGGTAGCGGCGACGCCGAGGCGACGGGCGGATTCGGCCGCCGCCGCGATGCGCCGGCCGCGTTCGAGCTCGGCCTGCCGGCGGGTCGCGTCGGCCACCACGGCGCGCAGGCGTGCGAGTTCGCGACTGAACCGGTCCCGGGCCGTGCGGATCGCCGCCGCCTCGGATTCGAGCTCGGCGATGGCCTCGGCCGCCTCGCTCGCGAGGGGGTCGCGGTTCGCCGCCAGGGCCGCCACCGCGCGCTCCTCCAGATCCGCCGCGCGGGCCTCGACCTCGGCGAGGCGGCGCCCCTCCGCCTTGTCGCCGGCTTCCGCCGTGGCAAGCGCCATGCGGCTGCGCTCGAGGGCGGCGCGGGTCTCGCGGATCTGCTGATCGAGGATGAGCAGGGCGTTGCGGTCGATGAGGTCTTCGCGGGCCTGGGCGGCGGCTCCCCGCGCGAGGGTTCGGAACAGGTTGAACATGGGCTGTCTCCCGGCTGACGGCCGCTGCCGTCGCTAGGAAAGTGTCATAGTTTGAACAACGTTCAAGTGCGGTTCTGCACACCGTTCAAATGAGCGGTGTGGCCGCCCGTCTGCCGCAAACCCTCGCCGAGGATCATCGCGGCGCAGACCGCCACGTTGAGCGAGCGCAAACCCGGCCGGATCGGCACCACCACCCGCGCGTCGGCCGCCGCGTGGACCGCCTCAGGAACGCCGGCCGATTCGCGGCCCATCAGCAGGCAGTCGTCCGGCGCATAGGCGAAGTCGGCATAGGGGACCGCGCCCTGCGTGGTGGCGAGGACGAGGCGGAGGCCCGACTCTTCGCGCCACTGCGCGAACGCGGCCCAGGAGCGGTGCCGCGTGATCGCCACATGGTCGAGATAGTCGAGCCCCGAGCGGCGCAGGTGACGGTCGGACACGTCGAACCCCGCCGGCTCGATGATCTCGACGGCAACCCCGAGGCAGGCGGACAGGCGCAGGAGCGTGCCGGTGTTCTGGGGAATGTCGGGCTGGTAGAGGGCGAGGCGGAGCATGCGAGGCTTCAGGTTGGAGTGCGCTGCGAGGCGAGCCGGGTTCGCCCTGCGCGCCGGGTCTGCGGGTTCGCCGGCCGGGCCCACGGAACGACAGCGTGGTATCCGGCGTCATCACGCCGGGCCTGACGGCCTCGTCATGCGGCATCGCCCCCCGGTTGGCGGGGTCGGACCCGCGCTTAACTAACGAATCGCATCGGCAACGAAAAATCGGAAAAGACATGTTCCTCGATTGGCTCGAACGCCGCATCGATCCGTTCGCGGCCTTCGAGGATGGGCGGATGCCCCCGAAGACCGTGACCGGGTTCTCCGGCTTTTATCTCAAGCCCGTGCGCGCGGCCCTGGCGGTCCTGTTCGTCGTTGCCCTCGTCGCCGGCACCGTCGAGGCCTCGCTCTATCTGTTGATGGGCTGGTTCATCGATCTCCTGAACACCGCCGACCGGGCGACGTTCTGGGCCGACCACGGCACGAAGGTAATGCTGGCGGGCGGCCTCGTCCTCGTGGTGCGGCCGATCACGATCTGGCTGCACGAGATCCTGTCGAACCAGCTCATCGTTCCGCAGGTCACGAACCAGATCCGCTGGCGCACCCACCTCTACACGTTGGGCCACTCGCTCTCGTACTTCCAGGCGGACTTCGCCGGGCGCCTCGCCAACCGGGTGGTGCAGGTCGGGCCCGCTGTCCGCGAACTCGCTGTCGTGTTCATCGACACCCTGCTGTACGTCGCCATCTACGCCGTGACGGCTGTAGGTCTGTTCGGCTCCATCTCCCTGTGGCTCGCCCTGCCGGTGGTGCTGTGGGTCGTCGCCTACGGGTTCCTCACCCGCTGGTTCGTGCCCCGCGCCCGCAAGCGCTCCCTCGTCACCGCCGACACCCGCTCGGCCCTGATCGGGCGCATCGTCGACAGCTACACCAACATCCTGACGGTGAAGCTGTTCGCCCGCGACCGCGAGGAGCGCGCCGCCGTGCGCGATGCCGTCGACGTCCACACCAAAGCCTACCTGCACCAGTTCCGGCTCGTGAGTTCGACCACGACGGCGTTGGGCATCCTCAACAGCCTGCTCATCGTGTCCACGGCCGGCGTCTGCCTCGCCCTGTGGCAGCGCGGCGGCATGACCACGGGCGAGGCGGCGGCCGGACTCGCCCTCGTGCTGCGCCTCATGGCCATGTCCGGCTGGGTGATGCAGACCGTGCGCGGCATCTTCGAGAATGTCGGCGTGATCCAGGAGAGCATGCAGACCATCGCGCGGCCCCACGCCATCACCGACCGGCCGGATGCCGGGACCCTCGCGGTGACGGGCGGCGATATCCGCTTCGAGGACGTCAGCTTCCATTACGGGCGCGACGATTCCAGCATCATCGCGAATCTCGACCTGCATATCCGGGCCGGCGAGAAGGTCGGCCTCGTCGGCGTCAGCGGCGCCGGCAAGACCACGATCACGGCCCTGCTGCTGCGCCTGCACGACATCGAATCCGGGCGCATCCGCATCGACGGCCAGGACATTGCGAACGTCAGCCAGGAATCCCTGCGCAGCGCCATCGCCATGGTGACCCAGGACACCTCGCTGCTGCACCGCTCGATCCGCGACAACATCGCGTATGGCCGCCCCGACGCCACGCGCGCCGAGGTCGAGCGGGCGGCGCGCCTCGCGCAGGCCGACGGCTTCATCGCCGACCTCGTCGATCACAAGGGGCGGACGGGCTACGATGCCCAGGTCGGCGAGCGCGGCGTGAAACTGTCGGGCGGCCAGCGCCAGCGCATCGCCATCGCACGGGTGATTCTCAAGGACGCGCCGATCCTGATCCTCGACGAAGCGACCTCGGCCCTCGACAGTCAGGTCGAGGCAGCGATCCAGGACAGCCTCGACACTCTGATGCAGGGCAAGACCGTTCTCGCCATCGCCCACCGTCTCTCGACCATCGCGGCCCTGGACCGCCTCATCGTCATCGAGGCGGGCCGAATCGTCGAGGAGGGAACCCACGCGTCCCTCATCCGCTCGGGCGGTCTCTACGCCCGCCTGTGGCAGCGGCAATCCGGCGGCTTCCTCGGCGAGGCCGCCGGGACTTCGTCCTACGAGGATGCGGCCGAGTAGAGCGCGACGGCTCCGCCCGCCGCCCCGTTGGCGGGCTGCGGCAGCGCGGTCGCGGCCGCGACGCGGTTCCGGCCCAGGTTCTTGGCGCAATAGAGCGCCCGGTCGGCGGCCGCGACGAGGTCGGACGCTCCGACGCCACAGCGCCCGGCCGCCCCATGGGCGACGGTGACACCGACGCTCGCCGTGACGATCCAACCGGCCTGCTCCGGGCCGTAGCGAAGCGCCAAACCCTCGACGGCGGCGCGGAGGCCCTCGCCGAGACCGAGGGCCTCGTCCGGCGACCGCCCGGGTAAGAGCGCCATGAACTCCTCCCCGCCGTAGCGGGCCAGGAGGCCGCCGGCCTCGCGGACCCACCCGTCGAGGACCGCCGCGATGGCGACGAGGCAGCGGTCGCCTTCGGGGTGGCCCGCCGTGTCGTTGATGCGTTTGAAATGGTCGATGTCGACCGCAATGACGGCGTACCACCCCTCGGCCGCGTCCCAGTCGGCCGCGAGGGTGGCGTCGAAGGCACGCCGGTTGGTGAGGCCCGTCAGGACATCGGTCTCGGACAAACGCTTGAGCCGCGCATTGGCGGCCGCGAGTTCCGCCGCCTGCTCCTCCAAGGCGAGGCGCAGGAGGAACGCCTGCTTTTCCTGCTGCTCCCGCGAGAAGCTGATCTTGAGGGGAACGAGGACCAAGCTCGCCACGAGAAGGGGTAATCCATACCCGAAAAGGCCACCGCCAGCGAGGCTGTCACGGGGCAGGGCCATGACCCAACCGAGGTAGAGCGTGAAGGCGAGGCCGCAGAAGACGAGGCTGTGACGGAACGACAGGGGAGCGATGAGGCCGACCGACAACGGCACGATGACCGCGAGGACGAGATACACGTCGGCATGCGCGGCGGGCGCGATCCGGGCACTGTTGAGGACGATGCCCATGTCGACGAGGCTCGTGGCCGTGATCGCGGTGGCGATGCGCAGGGCCGACGGCTCTCCCCGCAGCGACAGGATCGCCGCGATGGCGATGGGGACGAACACGCCCAGGGTAAGGGTGGCCGGTATCACGAAGGCGTCGGGCCCGAAGGCGTCGACTTCGAGCTTCAGCGACAGGACGTTGAAGACGACGAAGACCAGGAGCCAGGAGCGCACGACAGTGGCTGGGTTTTGCGGCGGCTCGGCACGAAATCGTGCCTCCAACGCGGGCGAGAGCCGCAGCCGGTGCCACGGGCGAGTTCGCTTTTCTTCGAGCGCGCTGCGCAACATGGGGTTGTAGCGTTCCTAGGGGCGGGCATCTGTCCGAGACCGTACCGATGGGTTTCGGCCGCGTAAACGGCCCGACACACTGTCGCGGGCGCCTTGATCCAACATGGTTTTGGTTTTGTGTCTCACCCATGATACGACGCCGCCATGCTCAAGGACCGCGCCAGGTTGTACTGCCGTCTCGGGCCGCCGTAGGCCCCCCGGCTTCGGACGACCCGATGCCCCGGCGCCGCTGACTGGCGGCGTTTTCCCTTGGCGATCCTGCGTGCCCCTCGCCCCGTATGGGCCCGGCACCGGGACGACGCGGACTGCTTTTTCCATGACCCGACGGACCCTGCGGAGCGAATGGGCTCCCGATATCACGCGCGAAATTCTGGCCGGGACGGTGGTGGCGCTGGCCCTCATCCCCGAGGCCATCGCCTTCTCCCTCATCGCCGGGGTCGACCCCAAGGTCGGCCTCTACGCGTCGTTCTGCATCGCCGTGGTCTCGGCCTTCGCGGGCGGGCGCCCGGCGATGATCTCGGCGGCCACCGGCGCCATGGCGCTCGTGATGGTGACCCTGGTGAAGGAGCACGGCCTCGGCTATCTCTTCGCCGCCACCCTGCTGACCGGATTCCTCCAGATCGGCGCCGGCCTCGCCCGCCTCGGCAACCTCATGCGCTTCGTCTCGCGCTCGGTGGTCACCGGCTTCGTCAACGCCCTCGCGATCCTCATCTTCCTCGCGCAGATGCCCGAACTCCTCGGCCAGGGGACGACCGTCTACGCCATGACGGCCGCCGGCCTCGCGATCATCTACGGCCTGCCGTACCTCACGAAGGCCGTGCCCTCCCCCCTCGTCGCCATCGTGGTGCTGACGGGCGTGGCCATGGCCCTCGGCCTGCCGATCCACCGGGTCGGCGACATGGGCGCCCTGCCGACGGAACTGCCGGTCTTCGCCCTGCCGGGGGTGCCGCTGACCTGGGAGACGCTTCGGATCATCCTGCCCTATGCCCTCACCCTCACGGTGGTGGGCCTCCTCGAAAGCCTGATGACGGCGGCGATCCTCGACGAGATGACCGACACGGGCTCGGACAAGAACCGCGAATGCGCCGGCCAGGGTCTCGCCAACATCGTGGCCGGCTGTTTCGGCGGCATGGCCGGCTGCGCCATGATCGGCCAGTCCGTCATCAACGTCTCGTCGGGCGGACGCGGGCGGCTCTCGACCCTGTGGGCGGGGGCGTTCCTGCTGTTCCTCATCGTCGTGCTCGGTCCCTACGTGGCGCAGATCCCCATGGCGGCCCTGGTGGCCGTGATGATCATGGTGTCGATCAACACCTTCCAGTGGCGCTCCCTCGTCACCCTGGCGACGAACCCGAAGAGTTCGAGCGTCGTGATGCTCGGCACCGTCGCGGTGGTGGTGGCGACCCACGACCTCGCCCGCGGCGTCCTGTTCGGCGTGGTGCTCAGCGGCCTGTTCTTCGCCCACAAGGTGACGCGCTTCTTCGCTGTCACCTCCGACCGCGCGGGCGCCACCCGGACCTACCGGGTGACGGGTCAGATCTTCTTCGCCACGGCGCAGGCGTTCCACGATGCCTTCGCGTTTCGCGAGGACGACCTGACGGGCCTCGTCATCGACCTCTCGGCGGCGCAGTTCTGGGATCTGACCGCCGTGAACGCCCTCGACCGTGTGGTGCTGAAGTTCCGCCACCACGGCGTGGCCGTGACCCTCGTCGGCATGAACAGCGCCACGGCTACGATGGTCGAGCGCCTGGCCACCCACGACAAGCCCGGCGCGACCCTTGCCTCCGGGCACTGAACGCCCGACGGACAGACGGGCGCGTCTGTCCTTGCGAAGGCGAGCGACCGGGTAGCCACGGCCGGGGCGCCGTGGTTTCAAGAGTTCCAGACTTCGCGCCATGCGAGGGAGAATCATGACCGAGCTGCACCCCGAGATCGCCGCCGTCACCGCGCGGATCGTCGAACGCTCAGGCCCATCGCGAAAGGCGTATCTCGATCTCATCGTCCGCGAGCGCGACTCCGGCGTCCGCCGCCCGATGCTGAACTGCGGCAATCTCGCCCACGGGTTTGCCGCCTCCGGCGAGGACAAGGCGGCGATCCGGGCCGGCCGCGCCATGAACATGGCCATCGTCACGGCCTACAACGACATGCTCTCGGCCCACCAACCCTACGGTCGCTACCCCGACCAGATGAAGATCTTCGCCCGCGAAGTCGGCGCCACGGCGCAGGTGGCGGGCGGCGTGCCGGCCATGTGCGACGGGGTCACGCAGGGCCAGCGCGGCATGGAGCTGTCCCTGTTCTCGCGCGACACCATCGCGCTCTCCACCGCTGTCGCCCTCAGCCACGGCATGTTCGATTCCGCCGCGCTGCTCGGCATCTGCGACAAGATCGTGCCGGGCCTGATCATCGGCGCCCTGCGGTTCGGCCACCTGCCGATGATCCTGATCCCGGCCGGTCCCATGCCGTCCGGCATCGCCAACAAGGAGAAGCAGCGGGTCCGCCAGCTCTACGCCGAGGGCAAGGTCGGGCGCGACGAACTGCTCGAATCCGAATCCGCTTCCTATCACGGGGCCGGCACCTGCACCTTCTACGGCACGGCCAATTCCAACCAGATGATGATGGACGTCATGGGCCTGCACATGCCCGGCGCCTCGTTCATCAACCCGGGCACGAAGCTGCGCCAGGCGGTGACGCGGGCCGCCGTGCACCGCCTCGCCGAGATCGGGGCCGACGGCAACGATTACCGGCCGATCGGCCGCTGCATCGACGAGAAGGCCATCGTCAACGCCGTGGTGGGGCTGCTGGCGACCGGCGGCTCGACGAACCACGCCATCCACCTGCCCGCTATGGCACGCGCCGCCGGCATCGTCCTTGACTGGGAGGATTTCGACCGGCTCTCGGCCGTGGTGCCCCAGGTGGCGAAGGTCTATCCCAACGGCTCGGGCGACGTGAACCACTTCCACGCCGCCGGCGGCATGAGCTACGTCATCGCCAGCCTCATCGATGCCGGGCTGCTGCACGACGACATCCTCACGGTGGCGGGCGGGCGCCTGCGCGATCACGCCCGCGACCCCAAGCTCATCGATGACGCCCTGGTGTTCGAGGACGCGCCCGAGAAGTCCCACGACGAGGGCATCCTGCGCAGCCCCGCCCAGCCGTTCAAGGCCGATGGCGGCATGCGCCTCGTCAAGGGCAACCTCGGCCGGGCGACCTTCAAGACCAGCGCCGTCGAGCCCGCCCGCTGGACCGTGGAAGCCCCGGCCCGCGTCTTCGATGATCAGGACGACGTGCTCGCCGCGTTCAAGGCCGGTGAACTCGAACGCGACGTGGTGGTGGTGGTCCGCTTCCAGGGGCCGCGCGCCAACGGCATGCCCGAACTGCACAAGCTCACGCCCCAGCTCGGCGTCCTGCAGGACCGGGGGTTTCGCGTGGCGCTGGTCACGGATGGGCGGATGTCGGGGGCGTCGGGCAAGGTTCCGGCGGCGATCCACCTCAGCCCCGAGGCCCTCGGCGGCGGCCCGCTCGCGAAGATCCGCGACGGCGACCTGGTGCGCCTGAGCGCCGAGGACGGCAGCCTCGATGTGCGCGTCGATCCGGCCGAATGGGAGGCCCGCCCCGACGCGGCGCCCCCGCCCCCCGCCTTCGGCACCGGCCGCGAACTCTTCGCCTTCCTGCGTCACGGCGCCGACGGAGCCGAGCAGGGCGCCTCCGCCATGCTGGCCGCCGCCGGCTTGTAGGATCATGCCCGGCCCGCGCTCCGCCGAAGGTGAGGTCGGGCGCGGGTCCCCTCTCCTGGAAGGAGAGGGACAGGGTGAGGTGTGGGACATCTCCGGATAGGTCCCACACCTCACCCCAACCCTCTCCTTCCAGGAGAGGGAGCCCGTCGAGACTGTTCGATCCGGAGCCGTCGAACAGGCACCACCGCACTCCAACGCCACCGAGGCCCACCCCATGACCAGCATCGACGCGCTGATGCGCTCCGTTCCCGTCATTCCCGTCCTCGTGATCGAGGATGTCGCGCATGCCGAGCCCATCGCCCGCGCCCTGGTGGCGGGCGGCCTCACCGCCCTGGAGGTGACCCTGCGCACCCCCGCCGCCCTCGAGGTGATCCGCGCCATGCGCCAAGTCGAAGGCGCCGTGGTCGGCGCCGGCACGGTGCTCAACCCGCGCGACCTCGACGCGGCCCTGCAGGCGGGGGCGCAGTTCATCGTCTCCCCCGGCCTCACGGAACCCCTCACCCGCGCGGCCCTCGACCGGGGCGTGCCCTACCTGCCGGGTGTCGCCAATTCGGCCGACATCATGCGCGGCCTCGATCACGGGCTCGACCGGTTCAAGTTCTTCCCCGCCGAGGCGGCGGGCGGCATCAAGGCCCTGAAGGCCCTGGCCGGGCCGTTCCATCAGGTCCGCTTCTGCCCCACCGGCGGCATCACGGAGGCGAGCGCCCCCGACTGGCTCGCCCTCAAGCCCGTGCTCTGCGTCGGCGGCTCCTGGGTGGTGCCGGCGGGACTACCGGACGAGGCGGTCATCCGCCGCTCGGCCGAGGCGGCCGCCCGCCTACGCGCCGCCTGACCGACTCCGGGCGACGGCATCCGGCGCTCGCAATGGATCGTCCGGTTCCGTCCGATCACTTCGGACGGCGCCCGCGCATCGCCGAACAGATCAGGCGGCCTCGTCCTCCGGACGCGCAATCCTGAGAAGAGCGTCGATTTCCCGCGCCGGGCGAGGAGAGTTGAAGAGAAAGCCCTGCATCTCGTGGGCGCCCTCGGCCTGGACGGCGCTGCGCTGAACCTCGGTTTCGATGCCTTCCACCAGGGTCGTCATGTTCAGGCTCCGGCCAAGGCCGATGATCGCACGGATGATCGCGGACGCCTCCGGTTTCTCCCCGATCTCGCGAACGAACGACCGATCGATCTTGATCTTGTCGAAGGGGAAACGGCGCAGGTAACTGATGCTCGAATAACCGGTGCCGAAATCGTCCATGGCGATGCGGACGCCGAAGCCCCGCAGGGCGTGAAGCGTCTTGAGGTTCGCGTCCGTTTCCTCGAGGAGCACGCTCTCGGTGATCTCCAGCTCGAGGCGCCTCGGATCGAGGCTGCTTTCGGAGAGCGCCGAGAGGACCATCGCGGTGAAGTTGCGTTGCCGCAGCTGATGGGGCGACACGTTGACGGCGACCCGGATATGACTGGGCCAGCGCGCGGCATCCCGGCAGGCCCGCCGCAGCACCCATTCGCCCAAGGGCACGATCAGGCCGGTCTCCTCCGCGATGGGGATGAACACGGCCGGGCTCGTGAGACCGCGTTCGGCGTGCCGCCACCGCACCAGGGCTTCGAGGCCGATCACCGCGTTGCTGCCGAGATCGACCAGCGGTTGATAGAAGACCTCGAAGCGGTCGTTCGTCAGCGCCTCCCGCAATTCCTGCTCGAGGCTGAGGCGGGCTCGCGCGCGCTCGTCCATCTGGACCTCGAAGACGCGATACGTTCCGCGCCCGTCCGCTTTGGCCTGGTAGAGCGCGAGGTCGGCGTTCTGCAGGAGGGGAATGACGTTGCCATCGTCCTCGCCGGACAGCACGATCCCGGCACTCATGCCGATCTCGATCCGCAATCCATCGATATCGTAGGGCGCGCTCACCGCCGCGATCAGCCGCCGGGCCAGCGATTCCGCGTCGGTCAGCGTCTCGACCCGGTGCAGGACGACGAACTCGTCGCCGCCCATGCGCGCAACGGTGGCGCCCCCCCGCCCCCCTCGCTGCAGCCGCTGCGCCACCTGCCGCAGGAGCTTGTCGCCCGTCGCGTGGCCGAACCCGTCGTTGACGGGTTTGAACCGGTCGAGATCGAGGCACAGCACGGCGAGGGCCTGGCCAGGCCTCAGCTGCCCCAGCATCGCGTTGCCGATCTCGTGGAGGGCCACACGGTTCGGCAGGTCCGTTAGGGCGTCGTGCCGCGCCATGTAGGTGATGCGATCCTCGTTGCGGCGGCGCTCGGTCACGTCCTCGAAGGTCGCGACCCAACCGCCGCCGCTCATGGCCCGGTGGGTCGCCGAGACCGTGCGGCCATCCGCGAGTGCCCGCAGGATCGACGTCGCCTGCCCCTGGAGGAGGGAGGTTCTGGTGCCTTCGCAGAGGGCATCGACCGTCAGGTCGGGAGCATAGCGCCCGAGACCGACCAGGCTCTCGACGATCTGTCGCTGGTTCATGCCGACTCGCAGATGGTCGGGTCCGAGCCTGAAAATCTCGAGATAACGCCTGTTCCAGACGAGCAGGCGGCCCCCCGAATCGAACATGCACAGCCCTTGGCTCATGTTCTCCAGCGCCGCATCGAAAAGTCTGTTCTGTTCGATGACCCGCGCGTTCGGCGTCGAGAGACCGAGACCGTCAGCGGGATGAAAGACGCCGTCGAAGGCCATGTCTCTTCTCTGAGTCGACGGACGACCGAAAGTCGAACAGCGCACGACCGTGGCAGCGTCGCTCCACTGCCATGCACATTCGACGGAAAACGATGAGGAGAGACGAAATGCACGCATGAACTCAGATCATCGAATAAACAAACATGTATCTTAAGCCAGAAATGTTAATGTTTTAGTTGCCGAACAACAGGGCATTTGCCTAACCGGACGCCACAGTGGCTGCATAACTCTGCGTCAAGCCGATCGGGCCGCCTTGGATTCCACGCATCCCATCGGGAGTACCGTCGATCAGCCCTCGGATTGAAAGTCGTCTTTCCATCCCGCGCTGCCGGTCCGGAGATCCAGCGTCGATCCCGGAGTGGTGGCGCATGACGACCGCCCCCGGTTGGCACCGGACCATTGGAGGGCCTATCTCCCGGCCGGAGACCATCCATCCAGACGGGAGACACCCTTGGCACACGAGACCAGCGGACCGCCGCAGATGCACGCGACCACCATCCTGATGGTCCGCAAGGGCGGGCGCGTCGTCATCGGCGGCGACGGGCAGGTCAGCCTCGGACAGACCATCGTCAAAGGCAATGCCCGCAAGGTCCGGCGGCTGGCCAAGGGCACGGTGATCGGCGGGTTCGCCGGGGCCACGGCGGACGCCTTCACCCTGTTCGAGCGTTTGGAAGCCAAGCTCGAACAGTATCCGGGCCAGCTCACCCGCGCCTGCGTCGAACTCACCAAGGACTGGCGCACCGATCGTTACCTGCGCCGCCTCGAAGCGATGATGCTCGTGGCGGACCGGGAGGTCGGCCTGCTGCTGTCCGGGTCCGGCGATGTGTTGGAGCCTGAACACGGCGTCATGGCTATTGGTTCGGGTGGTAATTACGCCCTGGCCGCCGCTCGCGCCCTCGAAGACAGTGCGTATGACGCGGAGACCATCGTCCGTCGGTCCATGGGAATCGCAGCCGAAATCTGTGTCTACACAAACAGCAGTATCGTCATCGAAGCCCTCGACACTATCGAGACCGCGCCACGCCTCGTCGAAGATTAACGATCTTTTGGATTCTTATCCCCTAAAACCCTTGAAACGGTCTTCGGGGGGTTAAAGGACCATCATGCGTATCAAGGCGAAGATCCTGGCGTTCGTCATCGCCTGCAGCGCGATGACGCTCCTCGTGGCAGGCATCGGCATCGGCACCGTGCGCACCCTCCACGACGCGGTTGAGCACGGGCGACAGGCGAGCCAGCGTGCCCTCGACGCGGCGACCCTGAACCGTCACGTCGCCACCGTCGTGCTCGAATCGCGGGGCATCTACGCGGCCAAGGATACGGCCGACGCGGCCAAGTACGCCGTCCGCCTCCGTCAGAGCGTGGCGGACATGAACGCAGTGCTGAAGGCTTGGCCACCGCGTGCCACGGCGGCCGAGGAAACCGTGTTTGCCAAAGTCGTTGAGGGTGCGGCGGCCTTCACCACCCTGCGCCTCGAGACCGCGCGCCTCGGCACTGAGGTGTCGCCGAAGGCCGCGGCGGAGCTCGGCTTCAACGAGGCCAACCGAGCGAATCGGCAATTTTTCCAGGACAGCATCGACACCCTCGTGGCCGATGGCCTGTCCCGCCTCGCGGGCATCGAGCGGACGGCCGACGACTTCTACTCCGAGCGCATGATCGTGCTCCTGGCTCTCGCCGTCGGCGCGCCCCTCATGTGCCTTGTACTCGGCCTCGTCATCGGCCACGGCCAGATCGCCCGGCCCCTCGTGGGCGTCTCGGCCGCCATCGGTCGCCTGTCGGCCGGCGACCTCAACCTCCCCGCTATGGCACCGCGCCGGGACGAGATCGGGGACATCGAGCGCAGCATGCAGGTGTTCGCCAACACCATGCGCGAAGCCGCGATCCTGCGGGCCGATCAAGACCAGGCGGCCAAGGACGCCAGCATCCGGCGCCGCGGCGAGCGCGTCGATCTCGCCGACCGGTTTCAGGGCAGCGTCGGCGGTCTCGTCGGCACCCTTTCAGGCGCGGCCTCGACTCTCGAGGGAACGGCCCGGACCATGGCCCGCAACGCCGAACACGCCGAGACCCGGTCGAGCGCCGTGATGGCGGCGGCCGACACCACCGCCCACAACGTCCAGGCCGTGGCAGCCGCCACGGAGGAACTCGCCGCGACGGCCGACGCCATCGGCCATCAGGTCGCGCAGACCTCCTCGGCCGCCGCCGGGGCCGTCGCCAGTGCCGAGCGCACCCGGGCGCGGGTCGACACCCTCGCCGCAAGCGCCGCGCGTATCGGCGACGTCGTCGCCCTCATCTCCAACATCGCTGGCCAGACCAACTTGCTGGCCCTGAATGCGACCATCGAGGCGGCCCGCGCCGGGGAAGCCGGTCGGGGCTTCGCCGTGGTCGCGGCCGAGGTGAAGGATCTGGCGTCGCAGACCGCCCAGGCGACGCAGGAGATCACCGCCCAGATCGCCACCATCCAGACGGCGACCCGCGAAACCGTGGAGGCCATCGCGGAGATCGGCACCACCATCGGCGACGTCCACGGCATCGCCCGCGGTGTGGCCACCGCCGTCGAGGAACAGAAGATCGCCACCCAGGCCATCGCACGGAGCATCTCGGACGCCGCCCACGGCACCCGGGACGTGACCCAGACCATGGCGCAGGTGCGGGCTGCCGCGGCCGAGGTCGGCATTGGCGCCGCGCAGGTTCTGGATGCGGCGGCCGACCTGTCCCGCCGGACCACCAGCCTCGACGGCGAGGTTTCGAGCTTCGTCGGCACGATCCGGGCGGCCTGAACCGCATCCCCGGCGGCCCCGGCCGCCTGCACCCTGGTCAGGCGCGCGCGACGCGCTTAAGTCGGCGGTGTGGAACAGACTTCGCCCACCCCCGACTTCTCCGTCCCCGGTGACGGCCGCCTCCCCGGCCCGACGGCGCTCCTGCGCGAGGCCGTGGCGCGTGGCATCATCACCGACGATCAGGCCCTCGCCCTCGACCGCCTGGTGCGCGAGGGCGGGACCGCGCCCGACGAGCCGCGCGACGACGAGCGCCTGCGCTTCGTCACCGGCTTCGCCGACATCTTCGTGACGCTCGGCCTCGTGCTGTTCCTCGGGGCGGCGACCTATTTCGGGTACGAGCACCTTGGCGCCGTCGCCGGCAACGCCCTGGTGGCGGTGCTGGCCTGGGGCCTCTCCGAATTCTTCACGCGGCGCAGGCGGATGGCCCTGCCGAGCATCGTACTGTTGCTGGCCTTCGCCCATGCCGGCTTCTCGGCTCTCGCGGCGGCCCTCGGGGTGACCGGCCACGGCATGCCGTGGCCCGATCTCGTCGGCCCGCACCCTTTCCAAGCCTTGCCCCTCGCCGGCGCCGCCCTGGGAGCCGTCCTCCTGGTCGCCGCGCATTATCGGCGGTTTGCCGTACCCATCACCGTGGCGGCCGGAGCGGCGGCCACGGCTGGCCTCGCCTACGCGCTCATCCTGGCCACGGCGCCGGCCTTCGCCCGAAGCGCGCTTGCCGGCCTGCTGTTCGCGGCGGGGCTCGCGGTCTTCGCCCTCGCCATGCGGTTCGACCTCGCCGATCCGAACCGGCTGACGCGCCGCACGGACATCGCCTTCTGGCTCCATCTCCTCGCCGCGCCGCTCATGGTGCATCCGGTGCTCAGCAAGCTGGCAAGGGCCGACGGCGGAGCCAGCGGGGCGATGCTGGCCGTCCTCGCCATCGTGCTCGTGCTGGCCGTCGTGGCGATCGCCATCGACCGCCGGGCACTCCTCGTCTCCGGCCTCGTCTATGCCGGTATCGCGTTCGGCAGCCTGATCCGCGCGGCGGGCGTCACCGGCGCCACCGTACCGGCGAGCCTCCTCGCCCTTGGCGTCTTCATCCTGGCCCTCAGCGCCGGTTGGCACCCCTTGCGCGCCCGCGTCCTGCGCGCCCTCCCCCGCCCCTGGGCAGCCCGGCTGCCGCACCCCATCGGAGCGTGATGACAGCCTTTTCCCCCCGCGAGATCGTCTCGGAACTCGATCGCTTCATCGTCGGCCAGGCCGACGCCAAGCGTGCCGTCGCCATCGCGTTGCGCAATCGCTGGCGCCGGCAGCAGCTCACCGGCCCCCTGCGCGAGGAGGTCGCGCCGAAGAACATCCTGATGATCGGCCCCACGGGCTGCGGCAAGACCGAGATCGCCCGGCGCCTCGCGCGGCTGGCCGGCGCCCCGTTCCTCAAGATCGAGGCGACGAAGTTCACGGAGGTCGGCTATGTCGGCCGCGACGTCGAGCAGATCGTGCGCGACCTCGTGGAGATCGGCATCGGCCTCGTGCGCGAGGAGAAGCGCCGCTCGGTGAAGGCGAAGGCGGAAGCCGCCGCCGAGGCCCGCATCCTCGATGCCCTCGTCGGCCCCACCGCCAGCCAGGCCACCCGCGACAGCTTCCGCAAGAAACTTCGGGCGAGCGAACTCGACGACAAGGAGGTCGAGATCGAACTCGCGGGCGGGGCGCCGGGCGGACTGCCGATGTTCGAGATTCCCGGCATGCCCGGCGCCTCCATGGGGGCGGTGAACCTCGGCGACATGCTCGGCAAGGCGCTCGGCGGCCAGAAGGGCAAGCCGCGCCGGATGACCGTGAAGGACGCCTACGCGCCGCTGCTCGCCGAGGAATCCGACAAGCTCGTCGACACCGAGGCCCTGACCCAGGAGGCGATCCGCGAGGTCGAGAACAACGGCATCGTGTTCCTCGACGAGATCGACAAGATCTGCGCCCGGGAAGGCCGCTCGTCGGCCGACGTGTCCCGCGAAGGCGTGCAGCGCGATCTCCTGCCCCTCATCGAGGGCACCACGGTGGCGACGAAACACGGGCCGGTGAAGACCGACCACATCCTGTTCATCGCCAGCGGCGCCTTCCACGTCTCGAAGCCCTCCGACCTCCTGCCGGAACTCCAGGGCCGCCTGCCGATCCGCGTCGAGCTGCAGCCCCTCACAGTGGAGGACTTCAAGCAGATCCTCACCACCACGGAGGCGAGCCTCCTGAAGCAGACCGTGGCGCTCATGGAGACCGAGGGCGTGACCCTCGAATTCTCCGACGACGCCGTCGACGCCCTGGCGAAGGTGGCGGTGGACGTGAACAATTCCGTCGAGAACATCGGCGCCCGCCGACTCCAGACGGTGCTGGAGCGGGTCATCGACGAGATCTCGTTCACCGCCACCGACCGCTCGGGCGAGACGGTGCCCATCGACGCCGCCTACGTGCGGTCGCGGGTGGAGAGCCTGGCGGCGAACGCCGATCTGAGCCGGTTCATCCTGTAGCGGGCCTCAGCCCTCCCACACCTGCCCCGGCCGGAACGCCTCGAAGCGCTCCGGCGCGAGGCCCTGTTCGGCGCAGGCCGCCGCCAGGGCCGCGACGGGTTCCGCGATCCCCTCGTCGGTGAGCTGGAACGTGCCCCAATGGTGGCCGAGCATCCGGTCGGCGCCGAGGAGCAGGCCCGCCGCCACGGCCTCGGCCGGGTCCATGTGCTGGTCGCGCATGAACCAGCGCGGCTCGTAGGCGCCGATGGGGAGCGTCGCCAGACGCGGCGGCCCGAACCGCGCCCGTGCCTCGCGGAAGATCGAGCCGCCGCGAAAGGCGGTGTCGCCGGAATGGTAGTGCACGCCGACCGGTGTGGTCAGGACGAACGAGCACCACAGGGCCATGCGCTTGTCGTTCAACCCCCGCGCCGACCAGTGGTTGGCGGGGGTCATGTGCACGGTGAGGCCGCCGCCGAGGTCGAAGGATTCGCCCCAGTCGCGGGTCTCGACATGCATGGTGTCGTCGTAGGCGCGCAGGATCGCGTCGTTGCCAAGCGGCGCCAGGATCAGCGGCTGGTGCGCCTGCCACAGGCGCGCGACGGTGGGACCGTCGAGGTGGTCGTAATGGTTGTGGGTGATGAGCACCACGTCGATGGGCGGCAGGTCGGCATAGGCGATGCCCGGCGCATTCACGCGTTTCGGCCCGGCGAAGCGCACCGGGCTCGCCCGGCGGGCATAGACGGGATCCACGAGGATGTTGCGGCCCGCCACCTGGAACAGGTAGCTCGCATGGCCGATGAGGGTGACGCGCAGGCCCGGGAACCGCTCGGGCGGCCGGTCGCGGAACGGGCTCGGTTCGGCCTTGGGCCAGAGGGCGCGGGGCGGGCTCTCGACGCCGCGCAGCTTGCGCCATCGCGCGATGTCGGACACCGTCTTGTCGGCGGGCTGGTCGGGGCCATGGAAGCGCAGGCCGTCGAAATGGTCCGACTTCGGCCCCCGGTAATACGGATTGCGCCCGCGCTTGTGCGCGGCATAGCCGACGCCGCCGAGGGTCATCACCGTGGCGGCACTGAGCGCCGTGATCAGGTTGTTGCGTTTCATCCTCCCGAGATGGCGGCGGCCGCGCCCTGATCAAGCGGCCACGCTTGAGGCGGCCCCGCGTCACGAGCGCCAGCGCAGCTCCTGCGTCACCAGGGGATTGACGAAGGGACGGCCGGCACGGGCGGCAGCCAGCGCCTCGCGCTTGAGGCGGAAATACCATTGCGAGGGCAGATCGCCCTGCCCGAACAACACCATGGTGGGTTTGCGGTCGAGGCCGGCTTGCGCGTGCTGAAGCACCTGCTGATCCTGGGTCAGGAACTGGCGCATGAGCGGCCGCGCCACGGGTTTCAGCAGATTGAGCGCCGGCATGTTCCAATAGAGCGCGTTGGTCAGCAGGGTGCGGTCGTGGGTGAGCGGCGTCGCGAAGGTGTAGTTCGCCACGCGCTTGGCCCCCGCCACGATCCGCTCGAGGCGCACGCCGGGCAGGCGGAACTCGATCTCGACGGCCGGCGCGCCGCCGAGCAGGCGGTAGACCGGCGAGCTCGTCGTGGTGGCGTGGCTCGTCATGGTGAAACCGTGGGGCGTCGGCGTGAAGGTCTTCACCTTCTCGCGCAGCTCTTTCGAGGGACGGAACCACCACGAATCGTGCACGAAGGCGACGTGGCCCGGATCGACGAGGCTGAGGGTGGTCAGATCGTAGGACGCCTCGACCACGAGCTCGATGACGACGCGGCCCGCGGCCTCGAACCCCAGTTCGGGCAGGGCCGGCACGTCGGAGCCGGAGGCGGGGCCGAGGAACGGATTGACCCAAGCGAAGCCCGCGCTTTCGCGGATCGGAAACCGCTGCACGGCGATCTTCGAGAAATCCGCGGCGTCGGAGGCCGACAGGGTCGGCACGTCGCGGCAGCGCCCGTCGGTGCCGAAGCGCCAGCCGTGGAACGGGCAGGTCAGGGCGGCGCCGTCGAAGCGCCCTTTCGACAGCGCCATGCCGCGATGCGGGCAACGGTCGCGCAGGGCGAAGGGTGCGCCGGACGCGTCGCGCCCGAGGACGATCTGCTCGCCGTTGAGTTCGACGGCGCGCAGGGCACCTGGCTTCAGGGCCTCGGAGCGGGCGACGCAGTACCACGCATCGGCCAGGGGCTGGCGCATGGCGTCGGGGTCGAGGGCGGCCTCGTCGGGCGCTGATGCGCGCGGGCTGGCAGACATGAAGGGTCCCGGTCACGCCCGGCGGGCGGGTGCCGCTGTTTAGACCGGGGGTCCGACCCTGGCCAGGGTGGAGCGTGACGGGGGCGGCGGAAGGGCGCAGCCACGCCCCTTTTCAAAGCCCGGCCGCACCCCTACCTTGGCCTCAGTCGCAACGAACGAAAGGAGGTGATCCAGTGTCTCATTGTCATCAGCCGCTCTCCCCGGCCACCCTGACCTGGACCGTCGCCTCCAGCGCTGCTTTCTAGCGCCTCGGCGGGAAGACCAAGGGATCGGCCGGACCTTCAGCGGTTCGGCAATGGAAGGCCCGCCCCTCACGGGGCGGGCCTTCGGCCTTTCAGGGGGCTCGTCTTAGCGACGCTGGAACAGTGGCAGGGCCAGGGCTTCTGCCCGCGCCATCCAGAGATCGCGCTCCGAGCGCATCTCGGCGAGCTGCGCGACCTCGCTTTCGATCCGGGCGCTCATCTCGTGCATCTTGCGGGCGGCGTTCGCCGTGAGGGCCTTGAGCTGGTCGCGTTCGGAGCAGACGGCGTCGAGGATCTTCATGTCGGATTCGGCATCGCTGCGCAGAACCCGCAGCTCCTCGGCGAGCATGCCCTGAAGGCTCTCGTAGCGGTCGTTCTCGAGGCGCAGCTTGGTCTTGAGAACGAGGTTCTCGGCCATCAGCTCGGAGATGTCCCGGGTGAGCTCGACACGCGACGTCGACTTTGCGGCGGGCTGCGGCGCAGGCAGGCGGGGCCTCTGCGGTGGCAGGGGCTCGGGCAGGGACACCTCCGGACGAAGCATCTGCGGCGGGGTCTCGGCCTCGGGTTCGGCCTCCGGTTCCGGCGCCGTCGTCGCCGCCTCCGGCGCGACGATCTCCATGGCGCCGGGGAACGGCTCCTCGGCAGCCTCTTCGATCGGGTCCTGCATCGGCTCGGGGGCCGATCTGATGGTGATCGTCGTCTTGGCGGCCGTCGTCGCCTTCATGGTGGCGAGCCAGTCCCGAAGGGGACCCGGCTGAGCACGACCGGCCCGGTCGTTCGGGGTGACTTGGCGAACAGGTTCCGACATCGGCTGTAACCTCGGCTTTCGTCCCTACTTAATCAAAACATAGTTAATGAAGGGTAACGACTTCCGGATTGTCCTGTAAAACCCGTCCCCCGCCGGGCCTCGCCTTGCCGCGATCCCTGCCTTTGCCGTAACCTTCGTTACGGCCAAATTCCGCCGGGACGGTCCCGGGGCGATGCCCGGGCGTCGCATCTTCATTGCCGGACCGAACAGCCATGCTTCTCGAAGCGCCCGCCCTGAGCGCCCTGCCCGGCCTGCGCCATGCCTTCTTCACCCGGGAGGGTGGGGTTTCGGACGGCCTCTACGCCTCCCTCAACGGCGGCCTCGGCTCGGCCGACGATCCGGCGCGGGTCGCGGAGAACCGTCGCCGGATGAGTTCGGCCCTCGGAGTCGCGCCCGATCATCTCGTGAGCCTGTATCAGGTCCATTCCGCCAGGGCGGTGGTGGTCGAGGCACCCTTCGCGCACGACGCCCGGCCCCAGGCCGACGCCATGGTGACGCGGGTCCGCGGCCTCGCCCTCGGCATCGCCACGGCGGATTGCGGACCGATCCTGTTCGCCGATGCCGGGAACGGGGTCGTCGGCGCCGCCCATGCCGGCTGGAAAGGCGCCCTCACGGGCGTGATCGAAGCGACGGTGCAGGCCATGGAAGGCCTTGGCGCCCGGCGATCGAGTATCGTCGCGGTGCTCGGGCCGACCATCGGACAGGCGGCATACGAAGTCGGCCCCGATTTCATCGCCCGGTTCCGCGTCGAGGCGCCCGGTTGCGAAGGGTTCCTCGCGGCCGGCGTTCGGCCCGACCACGCCCAGTTCGACCTGCCGGGCTTCATCGCCACCCGTGCGGCACAGGCCGGGCT
This sequence comes from Methylobacterium adhaesivum, assembly GCF_022179065.1. Classification (GTDB taxonomy): domain Bacteria; phylum Pseudomonadota; class Alphaproteobacteria; order Rhizobiales; family Beijerinckiaceae; genus Methylobacterium; species Methylobacterium adhaesivum. The sequence continues at coordinate 517 of NZ_BPQD01000015.1, read as the reverse complement.
CGCGGATTTTCACGATCTGAAGACTTGCACCTACGCCGATGCGGCACGCTTCTTCAGCTACCGCCGCGCGACCCATCGGCACGAAGCGGATTACGGTCGCCTCATCTCGGCCATCACCCTCGCGTGACACGGTTTTCGCACCGTCCGGGCCGCGTCGGATTGTGCAAGGCCGGGCCCGTCGACGCATGCGCGACATTTTGACATGACGAATCAGGGAACAAATACGGCACGGGATTGAACCTTGGCCGTTCGGTCGCGTTGTCCGTGGCGTTGTCCAAGGATCGAGGCCAGCGCCGCCACAAAGGGGCCGTGTTCCCGGCCGGCGGCGTGTTCGCAAAGCCACAGCTTCTTTCGGACGACTGGCCTAAAGACGGGGAATTGCACCGGATGTCTCCAAAAGGAGCGGCGGTGCGCATGAGTAGAGGACCAGACGATGAAATCCTTTCTTCGGGGCGCAACCGCCCTCGCCGGTATCGTGATCGCCGGCTCTGCTTTCGCCGCCGACCTTCCGCGCCGC
>NZ_BPQD01000014.1 GCF_022179065.1 Methylobacterium adhaesivum | reverse complement strand
CCAGGAGAGGGGACCCGCGAGTCACCACATCACCAAACTGATGAGGCATAAACCGTATCAGTAGGTCCAGCGCTGCGCCTTGGCGACGAGGAAATCCCGGAACGCCTGGACGCGGGCCACTGTCCGCATCTCCTCGGCATAGACGAGATAGCTCTCCATGTGCGGCATCTCGCTGTCGCGCATCACCTGCACGAGGCCGGTGCCGCTCTCCACGGCGTAGTCCGGCAGGATGCCGATGCCCGCACTCGTCTCCATGGCCTGCTGCAGGGCGGAGATGTTGTTGACGGTGAAGTGGATCGGCCGACGCTCCTGACCCTCGCGTCCCACGGTGGCGAGCCAGTGGGTGGCGAGCAGGTAGGATGGTTCGTTGCCACCGAACGAGATCAGGCGATGGTTGTCGAGGTCGGCGATGCTTTTGGGCTCGCCGAAGCGCTTGACGTAATCGGCCGACGCGTAGGCGTGGTAATGCACCGTGAACAGCCGGCGCTGGATGAGATCCGGCTGTGCCGGGCGGCGCATGCGGATGGCGACGTCGGCCTCGCGCATGGCGAGATCGAGTTCCTCGTTGGTGAGGATCATCTCCACCCGCACGTCCGGGTAGAGATCGAGGAATTCGGCCACGCGCTGGGCGAGCCACGAGGTGCCCAGCCCCACCGTCGTCGTCACCTTGAGATCGCCGGACGGGCGCTCGCTCGTCTCCACGAGGCGGGCGCGGGTGTTCTCCAGGCGCTGCTTCATGTCGCGCGCCGCCCGGAACAGGAGATCGCCCTGCTCCGTCAGGATGAGGCCCCGGGCATGGCGGTGGAACAGGGGTGCCTTCAGCTCGCGTTCGAGGGCGCTGATCTGCCGGCTGACGGCCGATTGGCTCAGGCCGATATCGTCACCGGCTCGCGTGAAGCTTCCCGCCTCCGCGACGTTGAGGAAGATACGGATCTTGTCCCAGTCCAAGGCGTCCACTCCCGTACGCACCCCGAACGGATCCCGCGCGGCCATCGTCGGCCAGGAATCCGCCACGCCGGGCATGGGACGCGCGACCACGGTGTCGCGGTGTCGACGGCCCATGCGAGAAGCGCCGACGACCCATGCCGTCAGCGCTCACGTTAGGACTTCGATCTTGCGATTGTGTTGCCGTCCGGCGCAAGCGGCGGGCGGAAGAAAACGCTACTCGGCCGCAGCTTGCTGTGGGCTTTCGCCGACGTCGAGGGCCGCGATGAACTTCTCCGCGTCGAGGGCGGCCATGCAGCCCATGCCGGCCGCCGTGATCGCCTGACGGTAGACGTCGTCGGTGACGTCGCCGGCGGCTTCTCTAAACCAAAAAAGTTTGCGCATTCAAACCGTCAGCGTGCTCTTCGTGATCGAGAAAAAAGTGATATTGGCCCGAGGCTTAAATCTCCCATCGTGGCAAAAAAGGCCACGGGCCGCCGTTGCAGATTCAAACATGACCGTTAAGCTGTGTTCTGGCTCCATCGAGCAGTTGCCGCGAACGTACCTCCCCGGAGTTGTCTGAAACCATCCGAACCGCCCGGATGAATGCCGAACCATCGGCGTGGAGGACCGTTTGCAGGTCCTCGTTCACCGAGGAGAGCAGGCATGGTCAAGCCGACGGATATCGCGGAGCATATGGAAGTCCTGTCCGCAGACGGGCTCCATGTCGGAACGGTCGACCACATGGAGGGCGACCAGCTCATCAAGCTGACGCGGACGGACCCAGCCGCCCATGGTCGGCACCACCTGCTACCCTTGGCCTGGGTCGACCATGTCGACGAGCGCGTTCACCTCACGGCCACGGCCGCCGATGTCAGGGCCCAGTGGGAGGATGACGAGGGCACGGTCGGCAAGTGACCGCGCCTGGAGGCTCGGCGTCCGTGCCGACCCTGGATGCCCGGGCTTTCCAGTCCCGTCCGCCGAATGGGTGAACGGCGACTTCAGGCCTCATTCAAGTCTCCGGTGACATCCTGGTGCCATCACCTGCAGAGGAAAGAGCCATGCGAGCCCGCGTTCCAGCCCTACTCGCCGCGACCCTGATCCTCGCCCCCGCCGCGGCGTCCGCCCAGTATTACGGCGGCGACTTCGACAGGCGCGGCCGCGACGTCCATGTCGACCGCTACCACCACGGAGACCATGACGACATCGTCGTGCATCGCCATCGCCGCCACTACGAGGAGCGGCCGGTCTACTACGAGCGTCGTCACCACCACCACCACCATCACGACTATTGAGGCTTGCCCCCTTTCGCGGGCCATCCGGCATGTACGGGTGGCCCGGAATGGTTCATAAGGCGGCCATGAGCGCGGTATCCCCGATCAGGGCCTACGAGGCGATGCGCGGCTGGTGGGTGACCGCCGTCCGCGCGCTGTCGTTCGTCCTGGTCCTGGCGCTCGTCGTCCCCGGAGCCGTCCCGTCCGCCGAGGCCCAGCGGCTTCCCGGCACGGAAGCCTCGCTGTCGGCCTACACGGCACAGGCAACGTCGGGCCAGCCCGACGGCTGCCCAGCCTGCCACGCCACCTGCGGCTGCCACCTCGCGGTTACCTCGGAAGGTTCTGCCTGGCTCCCGTCCGCCGCGACCGGGCGTCCATCCTACGCCACTGTGGACGTGGCCCTCGCCTCCATTTCGTCCGGCAGGCTTCCAAGGCCCCCTCGCGCCTGAGGCGGGACCGCCACGCCCGTGGCGCGTGCCCGGCCGGCCCTCCCAGCGGAGGCCGGTCTGCAGACCAAGCGTGACAAGCAACGGACCTACCAGATCGCCCGACGCGGCGTCCGGGTCCCAGGTGAACGGCCCTCCTTCCCATGCGTGCATTCCTGTCCGTGGCCTTCCTGGCCCTCGGCATCGCCATCGGCGGTGCTTTCCCCCGCGTGTCCGAGACCGTGCAGGGGGCGCTGGCCGCAGCCGGCCTCTCGACCGCGGGCAAGACGCCGGCGACCCATGTGGCTTTGACCAGGCCACCGGCCTCCAAGGCGGATGATGACGACGACCAAGAGCACGCCAAGGGCGAGCCCAAGCCTGCCGGCGAGCCCAAGCCTGCCGGCGAGCGGAAGCATTCGGACGACGAAGGCAATCCCGAGCTCGGAGGCCACAAACACGCCGAGGGCGGGGCGCACGGCCACGACGAGGAGGGCGAGGGCAAGATCAGGATGACCGCCGAGCAGGCCGAGCGGCAGGACATCAAGCTGGCCAAGGTCGAGGGCGGCGTCCTCTCGCGTCACCTTCTCGTGCCCGGCACCATCGCCCAGGACGCCGACCGCATCGCCCGCGTGCCTGCGCGGGTCGCCGGCACCGTGGCGGAGATGCGCAAGCGCCTCGGCGAGGACGTCGCCAAGGGCGAGGTCGTCGCCGTCCTCGACAGCCGCGAGGTCGCCGAGGCAAAAAGCGACTTCCTCACCGCGACGGTCAAGGCGGACTTGGAGAAGACCAACTTCGACCGCCAGAAGGCTCTCTGGGACAAACGGATCTCGGCGGAATCGGCGTTCCTGAACGCGAGGGCCGCCTACTCCGAGGCAACCCTGCGCATCGACCTCTCCCGCCAGAAGCTGTCGGCCTTGGGGCTGAATGCGACCGAGGTCGCCGCCGCGGCCAAGAAGGACGAGACCACCCCGAACCTTTCGACCCTGCGCCGTTACGAACTGCGCTCGCCCCTCGCTGGTCGGATCGTGGAACGCAAGGTCGACGTCGGCACGAAGGTGGGCAGCGAGGGCGACCCTGCCGACGTCTACACGGTCGCCGACCTCTCCTCGCTGTGGATCGAGATTTCCGTTCCCACCACCGAGCTATCGAAGGTCCGCGAGGGAGCCAGGGTGACCATCGTCGGGGGCGAGGAGACCCCACGCCCCGAGGGCAAGGTCGTCTTCGTCAGCCCGATCCTCAACCCCGAGACGCGCTCGGCCCGGGTCATCGTCGCCCTGCCCAACAAGGACATGGCCTGGCGCCCGGGCACCTTCGTCACGACCGAGATCGAGATCGCACAGGACAAGGTCGAGGTTCGCCTGCCGAAGTCAGCCATCCAGACCATTGGGGCTGAGAAGGTCGTGTTCGTCCGGACCGAGGAGGGCTTCTCGAAGCGGGAGGTGACCATCGGGAAGGCGGACGACGACGCCTACGAGATCCTGTCCGGGCTGGAGCCCGGCGACGAGGTGGCGGTGGCCAACTCCTTCGTCCTCAAGGCCGAGCTCGGCAAGGCCGAAGCCGGCGACGACGACTGAGCGGAAGAAACGGTCATGATCTCCTCCGTACTCAACTTCTCCGTCCGGCAGCGTTACCTCGTGGTGCTCCTGTCGCTCCTGGCGGCCGGTTTCGGCGCGTTCTCGCTGACCAAACTGCCCATCGACGCCGTTCCCGACATCACCAACAACCAAGTTCAGATCAACACGACGGCGCCGTCCCTGAGCCCCTCGGACATCGAGCGGCAGGTCACGTTCGCCATCGAGACCTCGCTCGCGGGCATCAAGGGCCTGGAATACACCCGCTCGCTCTCCCGGAACGGGTTCTCCCAGGTCACCGCCGTCTTCTCGGAGGCGACCGACGTCTATTTCGCTCGCCAGCAGGTTAGCGAGCGCCTGCGGGAGGCCGAGGCCGCGATGCCGTCCGGGACCGAGCCGCGCATGGGGCCAATCTCCACGGGCCTCGGCGAGATCTACATGTGGTCGGTGCATTACGCGAAGCCCGGGGAGCGCAAGCTCGCCCGCGTGGGCAAGCCCGGTTGGCAATCCGACGGGAGCTACCTGACCCCCGAGGGCCAGAGGCTCTCAACGGAGCTCGAACGCACGGCCTACCTTCGAACGGTCCAGGACTGGATCATCCGTCCCCAGGTGAGGACCGTCCCGGGCGTGGCCGGCGTCGACGGCATCGGCGGCTTCGAGAAGCAGTACCACGTCCAGCCGGACCCGATGCGACTGACGGCCCTCGACCTGTCCTTCGCCGACATCGGCCGGGCGCTGGAGGCCAACAACGCCAACCAGGGCGCGCGCTACCTGGAAGACAACGGCGAGGGCTACGTCGTACGCGCCGCGGGGTGCCTTGAGAGCATGGAGGACATCGGTTCGGTCGTCGTGACCACGCGCGGCGGCGTGCCCGTGCGCATCTCCGACATCGCCGAGGTCCGCATCGGACGCGACCTACGAACCGGTTCGGGCAGCGAGGACGGGCAGGAGGTCGTCATCGGCACCGCCCTGATGCTCATCGGCGAGAACAGCCGTACCGTGGCCGCCGCCGTCAACGCCCGCATGGGCGAGATACGGCGCACGCTACCGCCCGGCGTCGAGGTCCGGACAGTCCTTAACCGCACCGTCCTCGTCGAGGCCACCATCCGGACGGTGGCGAAGAACCTGGCCGAGGGCGCCGCCCTCGTCATCGTCGTACTGTTCCTGCTGCTCGGCAACATCCGCGCGGCCATCGTCACGGCCCTGGTCATTCCGGTGGCGATGCTGATGACCATGACCGGCATGGTCCAGGCCCGCATCAGCGCCAACCTGATGAGCCTCGGCGCCCTCGACTTCGGCCTCATCGTCGACGGCGCCGTCATTATCGCGGAGAACGCCCTGAGGCACGTGGCCGAGAGGCAGGCCCAACTCGGGCGCAAGCTCGACCTGGATGAGCGCCTCGCCACCGTCCGGGCCTCGGCAGAGGAAATGATCAAGCCGTCCTTGTACGGGCAGGCCATCATCATCCTCGTCTACGTGCCGCTCCTGACCTTCACAGGGGTCGAGGGCAAGATGTTCGAGCCGATGGCGCTCACCGTCATCATCGCCCTGATCGCGGCCTTCGTCCTGTCGCTGACCTTCGTACCGGCGATGATCGCCATCGTCATCACCGGCAAGGTCACCGAGACCGACAACCTCTTCGTCCGTGCGATCAAGGCCGCCTATCGCCCGGTCCTCGGGGCCGCCCTGCGCGTGCCCATGCTGTTCGTTGCGGTCGCGCTCGTCCTGCTCGTGGGCGCCGGGTTCCTGTTCAAGGGGCTGGGCCAGGAGTTCATCCCGCAGCTCGACGAGAAGAGCATCGCGCTCAACGCCCAGCGCATCCCCTCGACCTCGCTGAGCCAGTCCCAGGCGATGCAGTTGAAGATCGAGCAAGCCATCGGACGATTCCCCCAGGTCGCCTACGTCTTCTCCAAGACCGGCACCGCGGAGGTGGCCTCGGACCCGATGCCGCCGAGCTCGTCGGACACCTTCGTCGTCCTCAAGCCGCAAGCCGAATGGCCAGACCCTGGCCTGCCGAAGGCCGAGCTGCAGGAGGAGATCGAGAAGGAATTGGGGGGGCTTGCAGGCAACGTCTACGAGTTCTCCCAGCCGATCCAGCTTCGTTTCAACGAACTCCTGGCCGGTACGCGAGGCGACCTCGCCGTGAAGGTCTTCGGGGACGAGCTTGGCCCGATGACCGCGGCCGCGAACCAGGTCGCCGCGATCCTGCGAGGTGTCGAGGGTGCCGATGACGTGAAGGTCGAGCAGACGGCAGGACTGCCGTTCCTGGACATCAAGATCAACAAGCGGGAAGCCGCGCGCCTCGGTTTGAGCACCTCGGCCATCCAGGAGGTCATCGGGGCGGCCATCGGCGGCCGCGAGTCCGGCGCCGTCTTCGAGGGCGACCGGCGCTTCCCCATCGTCGTGCGCCTGAACGACAAGGTGCGCGAGGACCGCGAGGCCCTGGAGAACATCCCGGTCCCGTTGCCTCCCGGGCCGAACGGGCGCACCGCGTCCGTTCTCCTGAAGCAGGTGGCGAGCTTCTCGGTGACGGAGGGCCCGAACCAAATCTCGCGGGAGAACGGGCGGCGTCGGGTCGTGGTCACCGCCAACGTGCGCGGTCGCGATATCGGCTCGCTCGTCGCCGAGGCACAGGCCAAGGTCGCGTCCGATATATCGCTACCCACCGGGTATTACGTGACCTGGGGCGGGCAGTTCGAAAACCTTGCTTCCGCCCGACAACGCCTGATGGTGGTCGTTCCCGTATGCTTCTTCCTGATCTTCCTGCTGCTGTTCTCGGCCCTGAACTCGGCCCGCGACGCCCTGCTGGTGTTCAGCGCCGTGCCCCTGGCGCTGACCGGCGGCATCGCGGCCCTGTGGCTGCGCGGGATGCCGTTCTCCGTGCCAGCTGCCGTCGGGTTCATCGCCCTGTCCGGGGTGGCGGTGCTTAACGGCCTGGTGATGCTGACGTACGTCAAGCAACTCATCGCCGAGGGTCGTCCGCGGCGCGAGGCCATCATGGAGGGCGCCATGACCCGGCTACGTCCGGTGGCGATGACCGCCCTGGTGGCGTCCCTCGGGTTCGTGCCGATGGCTTTGGCGACCGAAACCGGTGCCGAGATCCAGCGTCCCCTGGCGACCGTGGTCATCGGCGGCCTTATCTCGGCGACCCTGCTGACCCTCGTCGTCCTGCCGGCCCTCTATGCCAGGTTCGCCGGTGTGGTCGCCCCCGAAAGGAAGGATCGGCCCATGGCGGTCCAACCACATCTCCGCGCCGCCGAGTAGGAGGGACGGGATGAGCAAGAAGGTCGCCCGAACCATCCCCGACTGGGGCGGGGGCGCACGTCGCCGACGCCGCGTCAGGCCCCATGTCCGGCGGGCGGCCAGCCGGACTTTCGGACTGGCCCTCATCGCAATCCCGGCCTGCGTCTATCTGCTCTACTGCCTCTGCAACATCGGCGGGAAGACGCACTTCCACCTGATGCCGATGGCGCCGACCCATCCTCAGGACGGCTCGCCATGGGGGGACAAGGCTTCGATGATGCGACAGTCGGCGACCGAGCCACACCCGCACTGACCGATGACGTCGCGCAGTTCCTGGGCGAGCCGGGTCAGGTCGGAGAGCTTGCGCTCGACCTGGGCGAGATGAGAGCGGGCGATGGTGTCGACCTCGGCGCAGGATCGGTCTCTGTCATCGGCGAGGGCTAGCAGCTCCCGGATCTGATCGACCGTGAAGCCCAGATCCCGCCCACGCCGGATGAAGCTCAGGCGGCGTAGGTGCTCACGACCGTAAAGACGGTAGTTGCCCGCCGACCGGGCCGGGGCCGGCAGGAGCTTGACCTTCTCGTACCAGCGAACCGTCTCGACGCTTGTATCGGTCGCCGCAGCGAGGTCGCCGATGGTCATGGGGGATGCGTTCGCCACGGCCTTGACCCTGTAGTTGCTACAGGGTGCATATAGGTCGTCCCACCGCCTGGCGCGACGCCCGGGCCGACGGAGCGTGCCATGCCTGGGACAGGAACCATCGAGGATATCCCCACAGCCGCCGCCCTGCGCTACCGCGTGAAGGGCATGGATTGCCCAAGCTGCGCGTCCAAGATCGAGACGGCCGTGACCCGGCTGCCGGGCGTCGGGGACGTACGCGTGAACTACACGGCCCAGGTCCTCGACCTCACCCTCAACGAGGCCGCCACGCCCCGGGCGGTCCTGGAGGAGAGGATCACCGGGCTTGGTTACGGCGTCGCCACTCTACCCACGGCCGCGGACCTTGCACGCGCGCACGCGACCGGGGCCGAGATCCCCGCCATTGAGGACGAGAAGGCGGAGCCGCCGGTCTGGCGAAGTCGCAAGGGGCTGCTCGCCCTGGCCATCGCAATCCTGTTCGCCTTGGGCTTCCTGATCGACCGGGTCCGTCCGGAGTTGGTCGGCGAGTACGCCTACTGGCCCGGCGCGCTCCTTGGGCTCGCCTTCTACGGACGCCGGGCCATCGCCGCGGCGCGCAACGGCTCGCCGTTCTCCATCGAGATGCTGATGTCGGTCGCGACCGTCGGGGCTCTGGCCATCCATGCCGCGGAGGAAGCCGCTGTCGTGGTCCTCCTCTTCACCGTCGGCGAGATGCTCGAAGGCTTCGCGGCTGGCCGGTCCCGGGCCGGCATCAAGGCGCTGGTTGGACTGGTGCCGAAGACGGCGCGCCTCATCGAGGAGGACGGCGTCGTGCGCGAGGTACCGGCCGCCGCCTTGCTGATCGGCCAGACCGTGCTGGTCCGTCCCGGCGACCGGGTCCCCGCCGACGGCGAGGTCACGGACGGCTCATCGAGCCTCGACGAGTCCCCCATCACGGGTGAATCCGTGCCCCGGCCGAAGGAGGTCGGCGACGCGGTCTACGCCGGCAGCGTCAACGCGGACGGTGCCCTGCAGGTCAGGGTCACCCGGATGCCGTCCGACAACACCGTCGCCCGCATCCTCCACATGGTCGAGGAGGCGCAGGCGTCGAAGTCGCCAACCGCCCGGTTCATCGATCGCTTCAGCGCCGTATACACCCCGGTCGCCTTTGCCATCGCCGCCCTGGCGGCGCTCGGTCCACCGCTGCTGCTTGGAGCCGACTGGGGCACCTGGATCTATCGCGGGCTAGCGCTGCTTCTCATCGCCTGCCCCTGCGCCCTGGTGCTCTCGACCCCCGCAGCCATCGCCTCCGGGCTGGCAGCCGGGGCGCGTCGCGGACTCCTGGTGAAGGGCGGCGCGGCCTTGGAGACCATCGGACGGGTGCGCACAGTCGCCTTCGACAAGACCGGGACGCTGACGGTCGGGCGTCCGCTCGTTACGGACGTGTTGCCGTTCGTCACGGGCATGACGGATCGCTCCCTGCTCGGGCTGGCGGCGGCGGTCGAGGCGGGTTCGAGCCACCCCATCGCCCGTGCGCTCCTCGAACGCGCGGAGGCGGACGGCATCCCCCTTCGGCCCGTCCGCGACGCTCGCGCGGTACCCGGCAAGGCGGTCCAGGCAACTGTCGCCGGACGCACAATCGCGGTGGCATCCCCACGCCACGCCGCGACGCTGGCCAGTCTCTCGCCGGAAGTGGAAGCGACGGTGCAGGCCCTGGAGGAGGCGGGCAAGACCGCCGTCATCGTGGTCCGGGACGGCGAGGCCCTCGGCGCCATCGCGGTCCGCGACGAGCCTCGTCAGGACGCGGCCGTCGGCATCGCGTCCCTGCGCCGCCTCGGCGTTGAGTGCGTGATGCTGACGGGCGACAACCGCCGCACCGGCGAAGCCATCGCCAGGGGCCTCGGGCTTTCCGTCCGGGCCGATCTCCTGCCCGCGGACAAGCTTGCGGAGGTGGGGGCTTTAAAGGAGATGGGTACCGTCGCCATGGTCGGCGACGGCATCAACGACGCCCCCGCGCTTGCCGCAGCCAACGTCGGCATCGCCATGGGCGGCGGCACCGACGCGGCGCTGGAGACGGCCGATGCCGCTGTCCTCAACGACCGGGTGGCCGACGTGGCGGCGCTCGTGGCTCTCTCCCGGGCGACGCTAGGCAACATTCACCAGAACGTGGCCATTTCGCTCGGTCTGAAGGCGGTGTTCCTCGTGACCACGCTTGCGGGCGTCACTGGGCTTTGGCCGGCCATCCTGGCGGATACCGGCGCGACCGTCCTGGTGACGGCCAACGCGCTCCGCCTCCTGAGGGCATGATGGGGTCCCGACCGCACGGACGGGCCCGCAGGGTCGCGATGGTAGGGGCGGTCCTGGTGACCGCCGCGGTCATCGACCTCGTTGCTAAGGCGGCCGCCGAGGCCTGGCTCGACGAGGGTAGTGTCCAGGGCTTCCTGCCCTTCGTCGACCTGACCTTGTCGTTCAACCACGGCATCAGCTTCAGCCTATTCCCGGCACGCGATCCATCGTCCTTGACCCTTCTCCTCGGCATCCAGGGCACGCTCACCTGCCTCATTGCCGTCTGGGCGGTGGCGGCAGGAAGCGGGCTCGAACGCCTCGGGCTCGCCTCGATGGCCGGCGGCGCCGCGGGAAATCTCATCGACCGGTTCGTGGACGGGGCCGTCACCGACTACCTCGACCTGCACACGGGCGGCATGCGCTGGTTCACCTTCAACCTGGCGGATGCCTGGATCTCCCTGGGCGTCGTCCTGCTGCTCGTCGACGGCTTCCGAGCGCGCCGGCGGCATTCAGATGCCGGGGGATTGACCTCATGATGGCCTCGATCCCGCCGAACCGTGGCCACGGCAACCCGTCATGCCCCTCCCGGGCCCAGGCTCGGACACCGATACCGTCGAGGCCGACATGCTGAAGAAGATCATGCTTGGGTTGGCGCTCCTGCTGGCGCTGTCCGCCTGCCAGGACGGACGGTACGCAGGCTCGACACGTCACCTCGCGCCCATCCCGCCGGCGACCCTGGCCTTGATGTCGGCCGAGGGAGCGTCTCCCGCCGACCCGATCCTGATGCGGGCCTACAAGAAGGAGTCCGAGATCGAGCTCTGGAAGCGCCGAGCGGACGGCAGGTACGCCTTGCTGAAGATGTATCCGATGTGCCGTTGGTCCGGCCAGCTCGGACCCAAGACCCGGGAGGGCGACCGCCAGGCCCCCGAGGGCTTCTACGCGATCACGCCGGAGTCCATGAACCCGAATTCCAGCCTCTACCTCTCGTTTAACCTCGGCTACCCGAACGCGTACGACCGCTCCCTGGGACGCACCGGTACGCATCTGATGGTCCACGGCTCCTGCTCGTCCCAGGGCTGCTTCGCGATGACGGACGAGGCGATCTCGGAGCTCTATGCCGTGGTTCGCGAGGCGTTCGCCGGCGGGCAGCGTGCCGTCCAGTTCCAGTCTTACCCGTTCCGCATGACCCCGGAGAACCTGGCCCGACATCGGGCGGACCCGAACATGGCCTTCTGGAAGAACATCAAGGAAGGCGCCGACCGGTTCGAGGTCACGAAGGCCGAACCGGTCGTCGAGGTATCGGGCGGGCGCTACGTCTTCGATGCGAGCGGCGACGGCTCCACCGCCGACGCGGTCGCACGGAAGCAGGCGGACGACGAGCGGCAGGTCGCTGCCCTGGTGGCGAACGGAACGCCGGCCGTCCGCCTGGTGTACGAGGACGGCGGTCAGCACCGGGCATTCCGCGAGACCATGACGGCGGCCGGATACGGTCTTGGCGAGGTGAGCCGCCCCGAAGCCCTGGCGGCAGGGCCGCGCGAAGTCGCGATGCCCGCTCAGGGGCCGGGCGCCACCGTCGGAAAGCGTGAGCCAGTGCGGAGCACGGCGGCACCCAAGCTTCCGGGGACCGGCGTGACGGAGGCGGAACGTCGGCGCCTGCTTGGGACCTTCGCCGCGGCTGGGGACGGGCGGAAGTGATGCAACGGTCGGGGACAGGCGACGACATGACCGAGGGGCCTCGCTGATGCCCCGCGTTCGTCAGGCCGCGGCGACCTCGTCCGCCCATCCCAGGCGCGCCTTGAGGTCGTTCATGTGGCTGAAGGGAACGACGCGACGATGCTGCAGCATCCCGAGCACGATGCCCGGATGAAGCCCGACCTCGTCGGCGAATGCCACGACCTCCTGCTTGGCCCTGGGGCACGTGGTGGCGAAGGCGGCGATCCGCTCGCGTCCGACCAGCATCTCCTCGGCCCAGGCATCCGCCTCGGCCTCGACGTCGTCGCCCTCGCCGTTGTGGTCATCGACGAAGTTCTTCCCGCGATGCAGGGTGATGTGCGCCGCCTCGTGGAAGAAGGTCCACCAGAAATGGTCGTTGGTCTTCATGCGAAGCGACATCTGGATCAGGGGACGCTCGTCGTTCAGCCACCGCGCCGAGCCGAAGACACACGTTTTGCTCAGGGGCTTCTGGAACACCAGCGCGACGCCGGACGCGTGGCAGATCTCCCTGAGGCGCGGCTCGAAGGTCTCGGCGCGGTGCACGGTGAGCGAACGGATCTCGGCGCATCCCTGCACGAACCGCCGGGGATCGTAGGCCGGCAGGCTGAGCCGGCGCGCCTGCTCCTCGCCCAGCATCAGCCAACAAAGCATGTGGTGCGGCGAGCTCGTGCCCGTCCGCGCCTTGCGGTGGTGCACGGCCAGTGACCCAAGCTTCGCCTCATAGGCATGAGGGCTCCCGATCCCGAGGAGGCCGAGCAACCCGTCCATGATCCTCCCGGGGTCACTGGTCTGGGGAAGGCGTCCGCAGGTCTTCAGCTCCCGGACGGGGAACCCCTTCAGCCACTCGGCCTCTCGCCCAGCCGCCTCCTGCTCTCTTTGACGGGCCTGGAACAGGTCCCAGTTCGCCTGGAGGCCGGTCCAGATGTAGGCCTTGAGGCCGAGCACATGCTCCAGCTTGAGCGCGGTCTCGGGGGTGACCGGGTTCGAGCCGTTGATGATCGTGCTCACGAGCTTGGGCGTCATGTCGGCGATGCGGGCGAACTCCGCCTGGGACCAGCCGCGCTCCTGGATGTACTCATCGAGGTGTTCGCCGGGATGGGTCGCCCACTGCGGGGTCCAGGCTTCCTGCGTCGTCATCCCCGTGGTCTCCGCCGTTCAGTTGCCGTGGTAGTCGACGATTTCGATGATCTCGACCGCCGTGACCTGCCCGGTGTCGAGCCCGCCGTCAGGCCGGCATGGCACCGGGTCGTGGTCGGGCACGAAGACGATACGCCAGTTGTCCTTGATCGTGACCGAGAGTTGGCCGTTCCGGTTACCGCCGAGTTGATGCCGGTGGTCGGGGGGCCCCGTCGGGACGTCCGCGAGGCAGGCCGCCTGCCCGAGGATGTCCAGCCGCCTCCGTATCTGTTTCGCCCTGTCCCCGTAGGCCTTGGCCATCTGCCTCGGGTCCGACAGGTCCTTGTTCAGCCGCTTAACCCGGAAACGGATCTGCATCGCACCAATCCGTTACCCGCAAGTTAATGCTCCGCACTCCGTTACCCAATAGGTAACACGGTCGCAGACGTGTGGCGAATCCTTCCGTCGACGTTGGCGCCCTGCCATTGGACGCCCCATGCGAGTACGTCTGCGGGACAAGCCTTCGTTATCCACGGCGAGGGGCAGGCTGCGCACTCACGGAACCCTCCTTAGAGGGGGGCCGTTCTTCGTCGCTCCCCGAGACCAACCCGATCCCGGCATCGGAACGGTGCCGGAACGGGCCAACGACAATCAACGAGGAAGCACCCATGAGGAAGTCACTATTCGCCGTCGCAGCCCTGGCCGCGCTCGGCGCCCTCGGCATTGCCGCACCGGCAGCGGCCGCCCCCGGCCTGGTCGGGGCCGTCGATGCCTCCACCAATATCGTCGACGTCCGCATGGACGACACGCAGGGTCAGCGCGGCCGTCACGGAATGCGGGGCCACCGTCACATGCGCGGTCACATGATGCGCCACCATCATCACCGTGGGCACATGATGCGTCACGGCCACGGCCATCGCCACCACCGCATGTGACCGCGAGGGGTCCTTCGGGGCCCCTCCTCGTTTCCGACGCCCCTCAGCTTGAAGGTTGGGCGCCTTTCAGGAGGGCCTCGTCGTACCGTTCAACGCGACCCTCGCCACTTCCGTCCTCCGGTAGCCGTCGTGGCGCGTGCGTCCAAGCGGGTCCGAATGCACCCTTCGTATCCACCCCCGCCGGACCAGCACCTCCAGCGAGCGCGCATCCAGGCGAGTGGCCTCGATCCAGCCCTCGTCCGGGACCTTGAGAAGCTGCGCGCGGTGCCCGTCGGTGAGACGCCAGGGCGTGGCGGCGGCAAGCCCTGCGCCCGGTGACGGCGGCGAAGGGCTGACATCCAGGAGCGGGTGGTCCAGTGCCTGCAGGATCGCGTCCAGGCCGTCCGTCAGCGCCGCCGGTCCGGGCTGCAGGATCAGGGGCGACTTGATCTCGATGATGCGCCCCTGCGCAACGGCGGGGATGGCCGACCAGCCCGGGCGCCCGGCGATGCGGGAGGGCACGACCTTCTTCCCGCACCAGGACGCCAGGATGACCTCGGGCGAGGCCGCCAGCACCGCCTCGGCCGTCACGATGCGGTCCTTGGCGGCCGCCTGTCGGGCAAGGTCCGGGAACACGTCGTCGCCGCCGGCGATGCCCACGAGCTCGGAGACCCAGCCGATGCCGGAGATGAGTGGCTCGTCCCATTCCTCGAAGTACACCCGGGGACGCGGCCGTTCCCTGGCCTGCTCCGCCACGCTCGCGAGTCTGGCCTCGTAGCCGTGGACCAACGCCTCCGCCTTGTCGCGGGCGTCGACGAGCGCCCCGACGGTGCGGATCATGGCGAGGATGCCAGCGACGTCGCGATGATTGAAGGCATGCACGGCGACGCCAGCCCGAACCAAATCGGCGACGATGCCGGCCTGCAAGTCGGAGAAAGTCAGAACCAGGTCGGGGTCGAGGGCGAGAACCTTCGGGATATCCGCGCTGGCGAAGGCCGAGACCCGCGGCTTCTCGCGGCGGACCTGCGGCGGCCGGACGGCATAGCCGGATACGCCGACGATGCGGTCCTGCTCGCCGAGCAGGTACAGGGTCTCGACCGTTTCCTCGGTCAGGCAGACGATGCGGGCGGGAGGGAAGCGGCGCATGACAGTGCATAGCCTCCTTGGGACTTACCCGAGAACCAATCCCCCACTGGGCCACGACGGTCAGGCATCGGTCCGGCGCTCCCACGGAGTCTTGGGCCGCTCGATGATCCTCAGCCTCACTTCGGTGTCCCTTACCTTTCGCGGCAATCCACCGCCACGAGAATCCCTACAGCCGCACAGCACGCAGCCGCAGGGCGTTCCCGATGACGCTGACCGAGGAGAGCGCCATCGCCGCGGCCGCGATGACCGGCGACAACAGGATGCCGAGGAACGGGTAGAGCACTCCGGCCGCCACCGGTACGCCCGCGGCGTTGTAGATGAAGGCGAAGAACAGGTTCTGGCGGATGTTGCCCATCACCGCCCGCGACAGGCGCCGTGCCCGCACGATGCCCATGAGGTCGCCCTTGAGCAGCGTGAGCCCGGCACTCTCGATGGCCACGTCGGTCCCGGTCCCCATGGCGATGCCGACGTCCGCCGCGGCAAGCGCCGGGGCATCGTTTACGCCATCGCCCGCCATCGCCACCACCTGACCCGCCGCCTTGTGCCGCGCGACCACGGCGGCCTTTTGGTCGGGCAGCACCTCCGCCTCGACCTCCTCGATGCCGAGCCGGCGCGCCACCGCCTCGGCGGTGGTCCGGTTGTCGCCCGTGAGCATGACGACACGGATGCCCTCGGCCCGGAGCGCGGCCAGGGCTTCCGCGGTCGTCGCCTTGACCGGATCGGCGATGGCGAGGACGCCGGCGATGCGTCCGTCGACGCCGGCGAAGATCGCCGTCGCCCCGTCCCGCCTCTGGTCGTCGGCCTCCGTCGCGTAGGCGGAGACGTCCACGCCCTGCTCGCGCAGGAAGGTCGCGTTGCCGAGCGCCACACGCCGCCCCTCGATGGTGCCAAGCGCGCCCTTGCCGGTCGGGCTGTCGAAGTCGGTGACCGGGGCGAGGGCCAGCCCCCGCTTCTCGGCGGCCGCCACGACCGCGACCGCCAAGGGGTGTTCGCTTGCGCGCTCCACGCTAGCCGAAAGCCGCAGGACCTCCGCCTCGTCGAATCCCGCCGCGGGCACGATCCGGGTGACCGTGGGCTTGCCCTCGGTCAAGGTGCCGGTCTTGTCGACCACGAGGGTGGTGACCCGCTCCATCCGCTCCAGCGCCTCGGCGTTCTTCACGAGCACCCCGGCCCCGGCGCCCCGGCCGACGCCGACCATGATGGACATCGGGGTGGCGAGCCCGAGCGCGCAGGGGCAGGCGATGATGAGGACGGCCACGGCGGCCAGGAGGGCGAAGGTGAAGCGCGGCTCGGGGCCGAACGCCATCCAGGCGACGAAGGCCAGCAGCGCCACGCCGATGACGGCGGGCACGAACCAGCCCGCCACCCGGTCCGCGAGGCGCTGGATGGGGGCCCGGCTGCGCTGCGCCTCGGCCACCATCTGGACGATGCGGGCCAGCATGGTGTCCCTTCCGACCTTGGTCGCCTCGACGACGAGCGAGCCGGACTGGTTGAGGCTGCCGCCGATGACAGCGGCGCCGGCCTCCTTCGTGACCGGCATCGCCTCCCCGGTCACGAGGCTCTCGTCGACCGAGCTTCGACCCTCGCTCACGGTTCCGTCGACCGGTACCTTCTCGCCCGGGCGCACCCGCAGGCGGTCGCCGACGCGGATGTCCTCCAGGCGAACCTCGTCGTCGGTACCGTCCGGATGAAGGCGCCGGGCGGTCTTCGGCGCCAGGTCGAGGAGCGCCCTGAGGGCGCCGCCGGTGCTCTCGCGCGCCCGCAGTTCCAGGACCTGGCCGAGGAGCACCAGCACGGTGATGACGGCCGCCGCCTCGAAGTAGGCCGGCACCGCCCCGCCGTGACCGCGCAGCGCCTCGGGGAACAGGCCGGGAGCGACGGTGGCGACGACGCTGTAAGCCCAGGCCACCCCGGTCCCGAGGGCGACGAGGGTGAACATGTTGAGGTTGCGCGAGCGCACGGAGTGCAGGGCCCGCACGAAGAAGGGCCAGCCGGCCCAGAGCACGACCGGCGTCGCGAGCGCGAACTGTATCCAGTTCGAGGCCTGCTGGCCGAGCCGCTCGGTCAGGCCGAAAAGATGGCCGCCCATCTCCAGCACGAAGACCGGAAGCGTCAGGACGAGCCCGACCCGGAACCGGCGCGTCATGTCGACGAGCTCCTCGCTCGGGCCAGCGTCCGCGCCGACCATGGCCGGCTCCAACCCCATGCCGCAGATCGGGCAGGCGCCGGGGCCCACCTGGCGCACCTCCGGATGCATCGGGCAGGTGTAGATCGTGCCTTCGGGTACGGGATCGGACTTCGCGGCGGCTTGGGCCGGGTCGATGTACCGAACCGGATCGGCCTCGAACTTCGTTCGGCAGCCTGTCGAGCAGAAGTAGTACGGGTGCCCGGCATGCTCGGCCCGATGCTTCGCCCTGTGAGGGTCGACCGTCATCCCACAGACGGGATCCTTGACTGTCCCGGCGCCGGCGGGCGGCTCGACCTGATGGCCATGCGCGTGGTCATGCCCGGCATGGGCACCGTGGGGGTCTGCATGGTCGTTCGCTGCGGTGCCGTGGATCATGATCGTGTTCCCGTTCGTCGATGTTGCCTATCGGTGTGCGCCTTCCCATCATGGGAAGGTCAACCATGGGGATCGTCATGAACATCGGGCAGGCGGCGGACGCATCGGGGGTCTCAGCCAAGATGATCCGCCATTACGAGAGCATCGGCTTGGTGCCCCAGGCCGACCGCCGGGACAGCGGCTACCGCGACTACGACCCGGAGGACGTGCACCGGCTCAGCTTCGTCCGCCGGGCTCGGGACCTCGGCTTCCCGTTGGAACGCATCCGGGTCCTTCTGGGATTGTGGGGCGATCCCACACGCAGCAGCGCCGAGGTGAAGGCCCTCGCTTTGACCCACATCGAGGAACTCGAAGAGAAGGCCCGCCACCTTCAGGAAATGGCGGACGTCCTTCGTGGTCTGGCCGACGCCTGCGACGGGGACGGACGACCCCACTGCCCGATCATCGAGGGACTGGAGGCCGGATCCGTGCCGGCCTCCAGCCCCTCGGGTGAACGGCCTATTTCGCGTTCTTCTTCAACCAGCCTTCCATCTCGCCGATCTCCTTCTCCTGGTCGTCGATGATCTTCTGGGCCATCGCCTTGGTCTCGGGGTCCTTGGCGTGCTTCAGGGCCACCTTGGCCATGGCCACCGCGCCCTTGTGGTGCGGGATCATGTGGGTGCGGAAATCCACGTCCGGGTTGCCGGTGTAGGGCACGTGCATGTCGTGCATCATCGCCATGTCGGCGGCCTTGAAGTCCTTGGTCGAGGCCGGGTCCTTCGGGTCCGGCTTCATGTCGTTGATCATCTTCATCATGTCTTCGTCATGCGACGCCTTCGGGTCGCCGGGCATCTCGTGCCCGCCGTGGGAATGGGTCGACTGGGCGAGGCTCGGCCCAGCCGTTCCGAGGCCGAGCAGCGCGGCCAGTGCAATCGTGCCGATGGTCTTCATGGTCGTTTCCATTCCTACGTGACGTAACTTGGTGGTGGGGCAGTGGGAGCCCTGCGCCCTGGACGGACGCATGAGGGTTCCCGGTCCGCGCGGCCGATCAGCGGTTCCGGGAAGGCTTGGAGGCCGATCCATCGGGATGGGCGTGGTCCATGCGTTCACCCGACCCCGTCGAACCCGTCTCGCCGGGGCGCGCGTCGTGGGCCGGCCCACCCGAGGTGCCACCACGGTTCGGCGTCGGCTGGGTCTGCTGCTCGGCGTTGGCATTGCCCTGGTCGTCGGCGAGGGCCGGGGTGGCCGCCGAGAGGGCGATCAGCAGGGCGGCGGCGGTCATGGTCTTCATGGCTTCGGTCTCCTTGGTTCGTCGTGTTGGACAGGCCGGCAAAGCGTTTTCCGGCCGGTGGCTCGAACAGGAGGGACAGCCTTCGGCGGTCCTCCTGCATCCCTGCACGGGATCGGTCGGTCCCCTCCGGCCCGCGTCCGGGGCCGGAGGGCCGTTGGTCAGTTGAACTTGCCGCTCGTCGTCGCGCCGTCCGGGGCGGTGAGCTGGACGGCGCCCTTCGGGCTATCGCCGAGCACCACGGACGCCTTGCCCGAGAGGCGGTTGCCGTCGGCCGGTTCGAGGGGCACCCGAGCCGGCTTGCCGCCGACGACAAGGATGGCGGTGCCCTTGAAGCCGGTCGCCGGCACCGGCTTCTGGCTTCCGTCCGAGACGAACACGTCGACGGTCTCGCCCTTGGCGACGAGCTCGACGTGGTACTTGCCGGCGTCCGTCACCCGGCCGCCGTGCTGGCCGGACACCTCGTGCGCGTGGACCGGCAGGGCGAGCAGCACGCCCGCCATCAGGGCCATTCTCCAGGGAATCATCGGGTTTCTCCTTTTTGGGTGGGGGCTCAGAACGCCTCGACCGGACGCGGCTTGGCGCCGTCCGGACGCGGTGCATCGGGTGTCTCGGCCTGCGTGGCGCGCAGGCGCTCCAGCGGGGCCTTGCCGAACCGCAGGAACAGGACGGGCGTCAGGACCGTGTCGAGCAGGGTCGCGCTGATCAGGCCGCCAAAGATGGTCACCGCGACCGGGTGCAGGATCTCCTTGCCCGGGTTCGCGGCGTCGTAGAGCAGCGGCACCAGGGCGACGCCGGCCGACAGGGCGGTCATCAGCACCGGCGTCAGGCGCTCCAGGCTGCCGCGCACCACGAGGTCGCGCCCGAACGGCATGCCCTCGTGCAGCGACAGGTTCAGGTAGTGGCTGATCTTCAGGATGCCGTTGCGGGCGCTGATGCCGGTCAGCGTGATGAACCCGATCATCGACGCCACCGAGAGCGGCTGGCCCACCAGCCACAGCGCGATCACGCTGCCGATGAGGGCGAGCGGCACGTTGCCCATGATGATCAGCGCCAGCACGGCCGAGCGGTAGCGGCTGTAGAGGATGGCGAAGACCAGGGCGAGGGACAGGGTCGACAGGGCCGCGATGGTCCGGCTCGCCTCCTCCTGCGCCTGGAAGGTCCCCTCCAGGCTGGCGAAGAAGCCCGGCGGGAACTTCGCGTCCGCCACCTGCTCGCGAATGGCCGCCACGATGGTGGCCATGTCGCTTTGCCCGTTGGTGTTGGCCTGGACGACGAGACGGCGCCGGCTGTTCTCGCGCAGGATCTGGTTGGGGCCGTCCGTCTCGCGGATGTCGGCGACCTGGCGCGCCGGCACCCAGCCGGACGGCGTCTCGATCAGGAGGTCCTTGAGCCCCTGGGTCGTGCGCTGGCGCTCGGGCAGGCGCAAGAGCACGTCGAAGCGCTTGTAGCCATCGGCCACCGTCGAAACGACGCGCCCGTTGGACAGCCGGCTGAGCTGCTCGACCACGGCCGAGGGCTGGACCCCGTAGAGGGCGGCCCGGGTGTAGTCGACCCGGATCTCCAGCTGCGGGATGCGGACCTGCTTCTCCACCTGCAGGTCGGCCAGGCCCGGGATTTTTGCCATGCGGTCGCGCAGGTCGTTGGCCACGCTGCGAAGCGCATCGAGGTCCTCGCCGAAGATCTTCAGGGCAAGCTCGGCCCGGACGCCGGACAGCATGTGGTCGAGGCGGTGCGAGATCGGCTGGCCGACGTTCACCGAGAGCGGCAGCCGGGACAGGCGCTGCCGGATGTCCGCCACGACCGCGTCCTTCGGCCGGCCGCCGCCCTTGAGCTCGACCTCGATCTCGGAGGAGTGGACGCCCTCGGCATGCTCGTCGAGCTCGGCCCGGCCGGTGCGGCGACCCACCGAGGCGACCTCCGGAATGTCCAGGAGCAGCTTCTCGGCGATGAGGCCGACGCGGTTGCTCTCGGAAAGCGAGATCCCCGGGTTGAAGGTCGTGTTGACGGTGAACGAGCCCTCGTTGAAGGGCGGGAGGAAGGCGCGCGGCAGGTTCCAGGCGGCGATGCCGGCGGCCACGACGGACAATGCCACCATGGCGACGAGCAGGCGCTGGTGCCTGAAGGCGACCCCGAGCAGTCGGGCGTTGCCCCGCTTGAGCCAGCGCAGCAGGGCGCTGTCGTGCTCGGCCAGGCTCTTGAGGCCCGGCAGCAGGTAGTAGGCCAGCACCGGCGTCAGCGTCACCGACACCAGCAGGCTCGCCAGGATTGAGATGATGTACGCCTGCCCCAGGGGGGCGAACAGCCGGCCCTCGATGCCCGACAGGGCGAACAGGGGCACGAACACGAGGACGATGATCATCGTCGCGTAGACGATGCCGGAGCGCACCTCCGAGGAGGCGGCAACCACCACCTCGAAGGTCGAGCGCGGCGAGCCGGCCGCCCGGTTCTCGCCGAGCCTTCGAAAGATGTTCTCGACGTCGACCACGGCGTCGTCGACGAGCTCGCCGATGGCGATGGCGAGCCCGCCCAGGGTCATGGTGTTAATCGACAGGCCGGCGAGGTGGAAAGCCACCGCGGTCGCCAGGATCGAGACCGGGATGGCGGTCAGCGAGATGGCCGTGGTGCGCACGTTCAGGAGGAACGCGAACAGCACGATGGCCACGACCACGATGGCCTCGACGAGCACGCGCTCGACGTTGGCGATGGATGTCTCGATGAAGTTCGCCTGACGGAACAGGATCTGGTCGGCCTTGATGCCGTTCGGCAGGGTTGCGGTGATCTCCTTCAGGGCGGACTCGATCTCGCGCGTCAGCTTGACCGTGTCGACGTCGGGCTGCTTCTCGACGGAGACGATGACGCCGGGCTTGCCCATGTAGCCGCCGTCGCCGCGCTTCACCCTCGGGGCGAAGGAGACTTCCGCCACCTGGCGCAGGTAGACAGGCGCGTCCGCGACGTTGGCGACGACGACGCTGCGCAGGTCGTCGAGGCTCATGGTCCGGCCGATGTTCCGGATGAGGTACTCGCGGGCGTACTGGTCGGTGAAGCCGCCGCCCGCATTGGTGCCGAACTGGGTCAAGGACGCCTCAAGCTGGGCGTTGGTGACGCCGAGCGCCCGCATGGCCGCCACGTTCGGGCTTACCCGGAACTGGCGCACCTCGCCGCCGATGGGAATGACCTGGGCGACGCCCGGGATGGTGAGCAGGCGAGGCCGCAGGATGAAGTCGGCGGCCTCGCGCACCTCCATCGGGGTGGCGTTGTCGCCCGTCACCGCCACCAGCAGGATCTGGCCCATGATGGACGAGATCGGCCCCATCTGGGGCGTGACGTTCGGCGGGAGCTGGTCGCGGACCAGGGTCAGGCGCTCGGCGATCTGCTGCCGATTCCGGTAGATGTCGGTGCCCCAGTCGAACTCGACATAGACGATGGAGAGCCCGACGCCGGAGACCGAGCGCACCCGGCTGACGCCGGGCAGGCCGTTCATCCGGGTCTCGATGGGGTAGGTGACGAGTTGCTCGACCTCGGGCGGCGCGAGCCCCTCGGCCTCGGTCATGATGGTGACCGTGGGCTTGTTGAGGTCGGGAAACACGTCCACCGGCAGCTTGGTGGCGGTGAAGGCGCCGTACAGGATCAGGACGGCGGCGACCGCGAGGACGAGCAGGCGGTTGCGCAGTGACTGCGTGACGAGGAAATTGAACATGGGCGTGCCTCCTCAGCGGACCTGATCGAGGAGCTCGGCGCCCTCGGTGACGACGCGCTTGCCCGCGCCCACCCCCTCGGCGACGAGCACGTTGGTCCCGTCGAGGGGCTCGACCCGGACCTGGCGGGCCTCGAAGCGCTCGGCGGCGACGTGCTCGTAGACGATGGCCTGCCCGTTGCCGGAGCGGACCACCGCCGCACGCGGCAGGGCGAGGCCGGACTGCTCGGCGTCCGTGCCGGCGAGCACCGTGAGGAACTGCCCGACCCGCAGGCCGGCGGTGTTGCCCTTGATCGCGAACTGGACCGGGATGGCCTGGTTGCGGTCGGCGAGGCCGGCGCCCTGGTAGACGAGGGATAGGGTGCGCCCGTCGGCGAAGCGGGCCGTGGCGTTCCCAGCCGGCGTGAGGGCGTCGAAGCTCAGGGCCTCGACCCAGAGACGGGTCGGGTCGACGATCTGGAACACCATGGCGCCGGCCGCCGCCATCTGGCCCGCCACCGCGGAGGCCTGCGCGATCACGCCGTCGACGGGCGCGACCAGGGCTTCCGGCTGCTGTCGTGCCTTGTCGAGGGCCGTGCGGCGGTCCTGCAGGCCCTTCAGCTCGGAGAGGGCGTCGTCGAGCTGCGTCTGGGCGACGGCGCCGGTGGTCGCGAGCTTGCGATAGCGCTCCACGCGGCGCTCGACGACGTCGATCTGCTGGTCGAGCTCGCCCTGGCGCTGGCGCATGTCCGAGACGTCGATGGCCTGGACCGGGGGCGTCACGTAGGCCAGCACGTCGCCCTTCCTCACCGTCGTCCCGAGGCGCGGGAACAGGCCTGAGGACGGCGGCGAGAGCCGGCCGCCGACCGAGGATTGCACGACGCCGCTGGCGTTCGGGTCCGGGATCACGCGTCCCGGCAGTTCGACCGTCCGGTGGAACGTCGCCTGCTCCGTCATGGTGGTGCGCAGGACCAGGAGGCGCTGGGTCGGCTTGGGCACGAACACGGAGCCGTCGGGCAGGCGCTGGGCAAGGTCGGACGACGGCTGCGCGGGGTCGAGCAGGGCCGCGCCTTGAACCGGGTCGCCCTTGGACGGGGTGCCGTGGTCCTCGTCGCCATGGGCGAAGGCCACGGTCCCGAGCGCCAGGGTCACGAAGACCGCCATGACGGCCACGGCGGGAAGGCTGCGCCGGCCCCGCATGAGCACGGTGAGCAGCATGCCGAGGAGGAAGGCGGCCGCCGCGGTCAGCATCAGGACGGGGTCCTTGGCCGCGAGGCGGGCCTTCAGGTCGGCGACGGCGGCGGACGCCTTGGCCATGGCGGTGCCGGCCGGCGCTGCGGCCGGGGCGGCGACGGGCGCCTGGGTCTGCGGGATGGACAGCGGGACGGTGAGGACGTCGACCGCCTCCCCGGCGGTGACGGTCACCAGGAGGTCGTGCGATCCCGCCTGCGCGAGCCAGGGCGCGGGAAGCACGTAGGCCGCCTCGGCGGTCTCGGTGGCGGTCCTCTGCCCCTCGGGCGTCTCCACCTCCAGGACTGCGCCGCGGACGGGTTCGTTGGTCCGGAAGCGGTCGAGGTAGAACGTGACCTTCCCGTCCCGTGGGATGGCGGTCAGCTCGAACGCGTCCGACGCGGCCTCGCCGCGCGGGGCGAGGGACTTCGAGACGGGCGGGGGCGGTGCGCCGTGGTCGTGCCCCTCATGGGCACGTGCGGGACCCGCCAGCGAAGCGACGGCCAGCCACGCCGCGCCAAGGGCGGCGGCAATACGAAAAGACATGGAAGAGGCATCCTCGCGTTCGAACACCGGACGCACATCCGCGGCTTGCGGACGGAATCCGACCGTTGCGCGCCCTTGGCGCGCCGTTCGTTACGCGAGAGTTCGTGGGGGCCTGGGCAGGGCCTCGGGGCCGAGGCCGGAGCGGCCGTCGACGTCGTGCGTGACCAGGACGACATGCCCGAAGGCGAGCGTCGGCATTGTCATCGGAGCCGAGACGATGCCAGGAACGCAGCAGGACATCGTCCCGCAGCATGCGCCCTTGCAGGGACCGGGGCAGCAACCCCGACCCGCGTCCTCGGACTGGAGGACGGCGACCCGGGCGGGAACCGCGGCCTTGAGCAGCACGGGCGTTGCATCGACGGCAGCCGCCGACCGACCGATGTCGCGCGGTGCGGGGGCCGCCAGCGGCGCGACGGACGCCTTGGGCGCCCGCGTCATGGCGGCATGGTCATGGCCACCGTGATGATGGCCTTCGTGAGCCTGGACGGCAGACGGCGCGACGTAGGCGATGATCATCACGATCATCGCCGCCATCAGGCGCACGAGTTGCCGGTCGGGTCTCATCGGGATTGCTTACACCGTTTCGATGGGCCGAGGAATACTCGCCCCGGGACACAAATGGCCGAGCGCCGATATTGTTTCCACTTACCCCTCGTTCAAGCCGCGGTACTCAGCGGCTCGGCGCCATAGCCCGCGGAACGGACCGCGTCGGCGAACCGCGTCGCATCCGAGGCCGACGCGATGGAGACGATGCCGCCGCCCAGGTCGATGTCGACGGTGGCATTCGGGTCGACGCCCAGGACCGCACGCGTGACGGACCTGGCGCAGCCGCCGCAGTTCATTCGAGTGACCTTGAGCCGGATCATGACGGTTCCCCTCTTTGGAGTGACGTCACGCCGATATGGGGCTTCCCATGGTGGGAAGGTCAAGGGGGACGATGTCAGGACCGAGGGGGCCGTAAGCGAGACTGCAGCGGGGGGGGCACCCCGGAGCTTCCCGCCGCATGGAGCGGGATGGCGACGGCACCGACTATCATGACCGTTCCAGCCTCGGAACCTGGTCCGCCTGAGCGGTCACCCGCCGGATAAAAACAGGTTCCATGCGAGGCGAAGGAACCATAGAAAGATATCGGGAACAAAGAAGCCCACAGGTTGGAACCTGTGGGCTTCACACGGGCCGGAGCCCATGGGTTGCTGGCGGCGCACCGTTCAGCGTTGACGGATCGGATATGAGTGCATGGGGTCGGATAGTCAAGCCGAAAAATCCAAGATCCGGGCCGCACTCTATATCGATGGTTTCAATTTATACCACTCCGTCAATGACTTAGGAGAACCGTTCCTGAAGTGGTGCAACTTCTGGAAGTTGGGGGAAACCATCCTGCCGCGCCAGACCGAGACGCTCGTCCGCGTCGTGTTCTGCACGGCCTACTACCCCGGGGACCACAGCAAGAAGGTCCGCCACGAACGCCTGGTCAAGGCCCTGAAACTGGTCGGCGTCGAGACCATCCTCGGACACTTCAGCCGTGAGGACGCCAGGTGCAGGGACTGCGGCTCCACCTGGCAGAAGCCGACCGAGAAGGCGACGGACATCAACCTGGCCTTGAGCGTCTACGACGATGCGGTCCACGACGTCATGGATACCGCCTACCTGCTGACCGCAGATACGGACCAGGCTGCGACCGCCCAGCTCTTCGCCAGGCGTTTCCCGGGAAAGAGGCTCGTCAGCGTGAGCCCTCCGGGCCGGACGCACTCACAGCACATCCTCTCGCACACGGCGCACAAGATCGCGCTCAACCGGGACCACATCGAGCGGGCGCTGTTTCCCGGGTTGGTCTCCGTCGAGGGGCAGGCCGCCGTCCTGCGCCCGCACGAGTACGACCCACCGCCCGGCTACGTCATGTGGGACGAGCGACCGAAGTCGCCCGCGAAGTCGAACGGGCAAGCGGCGCCGAGGCTTAACGTGTCGCCTGGGCGGTGAAGCGCCTATCGCTCCGGGGGCCGGCAGGGAGGCAAGGCCGGAATGGGGTGGAGGATGGACGAGGTCGTCGACGGACCTTGCGAACCCCGCGAGGATGACGGTCGGCGGCTCCGTCGCCCGGCGCGGATGCCTTGCTTCGGGATCGGACCCACCACCCTGCAGGTCGAGACGGTCGCCGCCTGCACCCTCAACCCCATGGGCGTCGTCCGAACCCTCGGACGCGGCACCTGACCCAACCCGTCTTCCGAGACGGTTACGGGCGGGACACGGCAGGGAAGACGGAGGGGTGCCTCGGGAAGCTCGGCATAGTTCGATGATCCCGACCGCCGTGACCTGACCCGTGTCCGGCCCGCCGTCAGGCAGGCAGGGGACAAGGCTTCCTTATCCATGCGGACCGGGAGAGGACCTAGCCTCGGAACGGTCCGGGAAGGTCCACCGTTCCTCGACGCTTCCGTACCCATCCCATGCGATCAACGAAGAGCGCGGATCGTCGGTACGGGCAACCAAAAACCAACGAGGAAGCCCCGCATGAGGAAGTCCCTGTTCGCCGTCGCCGCCCTGGCCGCGCTCGGCGCCATCGGCATCGCCGCCCCCGTCTCGGCCGCTCCCGGCACGGTCGGCGCCGTCGATGCCCAGACCAACATCGTCGACGTCCGCATGCATGACAGCCACGGCCACCGCGGCCATGGCATGCGCCATCACCACCATCGTGGGCACGGCATGCGCCATCACCACCATCACCGCGGCCACATGATGCGCCACGGTCACGGCCATCGCCACCACCGCATGTGATCGTCCAGGGGCCCTTCGGGGCCCCTTTTTGTTTCGGACTGCCCTCGGCCAAGGGTCGAGGACGGGATTAAGGGGATACCCTGGGCCGCTCCTTCCTCATTGAGGAGGAAAGCCCATGACGCGCACCTTTTCCTTGATCGCCCTGTCGGTTCTTGCGGTCCTCACCTTCGGCACGACCACTTCCGCCGCGCCCCTGGCACCTGGCGGGGCCCTTGCGATGCAGGATGGTCCCGGCCTCCTGCGGCAGGCCCAGTACCACCATCATCACCATCGCCGGCATCACCATCATCATGGTGGTGGCCACTACGGCCGTGGCCACCACCACGGCTGGGGCCACCATCACCATTTCCGTCCTCACCACCACCATGGCTGGGGGAACCAGCATCACCATCGGCGGCATCACCATCACTTCTAGGATGGCTCGCCGAGCTTGAAGGCGGCACCTCCTATTCCGAGCAGTGGTGGGAAGGCGGCTGGTCCTGGTCACGGACCGGAGAAAATGTGCTCGTCGGCGTTGTCGGCTCCCGCCACCTCGTTCGGTTCGACGGGGGTGGATGTTCGCGCAAGCATCGTAGGCACCGCGGCGCATTCGACAGCAGGACCGGGTGGTGCTTTGGATGCGGCCACACCATCCCCGAGATCCGCGCCTGGCGGAAGCTGACCGATTTCAGACGAACGGCGCTCGCCCGCGATCTACCCCGCTGCGTTTCGCAGGTCGGGGAAGCCACGCCCGTGGATCGGGAAAACTGAATCCGATGGCTATCGCGGCCCCTCGGCGTCTTGGATTTCAGGTCACTGCGCCTCCTCGGTAGCGTGCGAAGACGCTTCGCCCGGACGGCCCGAAAAGGACGACGTCGTAGGTGTCGGGCTCCATGCCCTCGACCTCCATGCCAGGCGAGCCGGCGGGCATCCCCGGGACGGCCAACCCGGTTCCTTCCGGCTTCTCCACCAGGAGCCGCTTGATCGCCCCGGCCGGGACATGCCCTTCCACGACGTAGCCGCCGACCTGGGCCGTGTGGCACGAGGCGAGGTCCCGCGGCACGCCGAGGCGGACCTTGAGCGGGTTCACCGGTCCTTCCGTGACCGTCACCGTGAAACCGTTCTCCCGGAGGTGGGCGACCCACTTCTCGCAGCAGCCGCAGGTCGGGTCCTTGGTCACGGCCACGGTCGGAAGGTCCTGTGCCAGGGCGTGGCGCCCGAAGGCCACCGACGCCGCCAGGCCCAGCACCAGGGCGCGTCGCGTTGGTCCCGTCGTCTCGTTCATCACTTGGTTTTCCCCTCTCATTCGGCGGCCGCGGGCATCGTAAGCTCTTCGACGGACTCTGGCCGCATGTCGGATTTCGGCAGTCCCCATCCCTTCACCAGCCCGTAGACCGCCGGGATCACGACGAGGGTCAGGACGGTCGATGACACCATGCCGCCGATCATCGGCACCGCGATGCGCTGCATGACCTCGGAGCCCGAGCCGGTGCTCCACAGGATGGGCAGCAGCCCGGCCATGATGGCGACCACCGTCATCATCTTGGGCCGCACCCGCTCGACCGCCCCGACCATGATCGCCCGCCTCAGGGCGTTTCGCGATAGGGGGCGACCTTCACGCACGCACTCCGCCCGGACCTCGGCCAGCGCATGGTCGAGGTAGACCAGCATGATCACCCCGGTCTCGGCGGCGACCCCGGCGAGCGCGATGAAGCCCACCGCCACGGCGACCGACAGGTTGAAGCCGAGCCACCACATCAGCCAGACGCCGCCGACCAGGGCGAAGGGCAGCGACAGCATTACGATGAGCGTCTCGGTGAGCCTCCGGAAGTTCAGGTAGAGCAGCAGGAACACGGTCAGGAGGGTCAGGGGCACCACGATCTTGAGCCGGGCCGTCGCGCGGTCGAGGTACTCGACCTGCCCGCTCCACTGGAGGGTGGTCCCCGGCGGCAGGCTCACCTCGCCGGCCACGGCCGCCCGCGCATCGGCCACGTAGCCGCCGAGGTCACGTCCCGAGACGTCGACGTAGATGAAGACCGCAAGTTGCCCGTTCTCGGTCCGGATCTGGGTCGGGCCCCGGGTCAGCGCGACCTTGGCGACCTCGCCCAAGGGCACCGTACCTCCGCCCGCGATGGGCACCTGCACCTCGGAGGCGATGGATTGCGGGCTCGACCGGAAGGCGCGCGGGTAACGCA
Source organism: Methylobacterium adhaesivum (assembly GCF_022179065.1). Taxonomy (GTDB): domain Bacteria; phylum Pseudomonadota; class Alphaproteobacteria; order Rhizobiales; family Beijerinckiaceae; genus Methylobacterium; species Methylobacterium adhaesivum. The sequence goes on along the minus strand of NZ_BPQD01000014.1, from coordinate 177,394 downwards.
CGTTGACGGTGTAGCGCTCACGTCCCTCGACGGTGTTGGTGACGCTCTCGCCGCCGAGCGCCATCCCGATCACGTCCTGCACGTCGCCGACCGTCAGGCCGTACCGGCCCAGCATCTCGCGGTCGGGCGTGATGTCGAGGAAGTAGCCGCCCTGGACGCGCTCGGCGTAGGCGCTCGACGTGCCCGGGACCGCCTTCACCACGGCCTCGACCTGGCGGGCGACCTTCTCCATCTCGGTGAGGTCCGTCCCCAGCACCTTGATCCCGACCGGCGTACGGATGCCGGTCGAGAGCATGTCGATCCGGGCGCGGATCGGCTGGGTCCAGGCATTCGAGACCCCGGGGAACTGGAGCGCGGCGTCCATCTCGGCCTTCAGGCTCGCCGTCGTGACCCCGGGGCGCCACTCCGCCTTCGGCTTCAGGTTGACGATGGTCTCGAACATCTCGCTCGGCGCCGGGTCGGTCGCGGTGTTGGCCCGTCCGGCCTTGCCGTAGACCGAGGCCACCTCGGGGAAGGACTTGATGATGCGGTCCTGGGTGGCGAGCAGGTCACCGGCCTTGGTCACCGAGATGCCCGGCAGCGTGGTGGGCATGTACATCAGGGTGCCCTCGTCGAGATCGGGCATGAACTCAGAGCCGAGGCGGCTCGCCGGCCACGCCGTCGCCGCAAGGATGACGAGGGCCAGCAGGATGGTGAGCACCCGCGCCCGCAGGACGCCCGCGATGAGCGGCCGGTAAACCCAGATCAGGAGTCTGTTCAGCGGGTTGCGGTGCTCAGGGATGATCCGGCCATGGACGAACACGACCATCAGCGCCGGGACGAGGGTCAGGGACAGCACGGCGGCCGCGGCCATCGCGAACGTCTTGGTGAAGGCCAGCGGACCGAACAGGCGCCCTTCCTGGCTCTCCAGGGTAAAGATGGGCAGGAAGCTCACCGTGATGATGAGGAGCGAGAAGAACAGCGACGGCCCGACCTCGCTTGCCGCCTCGATCAGGATCTCGACCCTGGTTTTGTCCGGCGGCGCCCGTTCCAGGTGCTTGTGGGCGTTCTCGATCATCACGATGGCAGCGTCGATCATGGCACCCACCGCGATGGCGATGCCGCCCAGGCTCATGATGTTGGCACCGAGCCCAAAGGCCTTCATGCCCGCGAACGCCATGAGGATGCCGACCGGCAGCATCAGGATGGCCACCAGCGCGCTGCGCACGTGGAGCAGGAACACGACGCAGACGAGAGCGACGATGGCGCTCTCCTCGATCAGGGTCCCCTTGAGCGTCTCGATGGCCGCCTCGATCAGGTGCGAGCGGTCGTAGACCGGCAGGATCTCGGTGCCCTTAGGCAGGCTGGCGGCGACCTCGGCGAGGCGCGCCTTGGCGCTCGCGATGACGTCGAGGGCGTTGGCCCCGAAGCGCTGGAGGATGATCCCGCCGGCGACCTCGCCCTCCCCGTTCATCTCGGTGATGCCGCGGCGCTCGTCGGGACCGAGCTCGACCCGGGCCACGTCCTTCACCCGCAGGGGGGTGCCCGCCTCCGTTTTGAGGACGATGCTCTCGATGTCGGCGACGCTCTTGAGGTACCCGCGGCCACGGACGACGAACTCGAACTCGGAGAGCTCGACCGTTCGCCCGCCGACGTCGGCGTTGCTCGACCGGATCGCGTCCCGGAGCTTGGACAGGGTGATGCCCTGCGCCCGCAGCCGGTTCGGATCGACGACCACGTTGTACTGCTTCACGAAGCCGCCGACGCCCGCGACCTCCGCCACGCCCTCGGCGCGGGAGGCCCCGAAGCGCACGACCCAATCCTGGAGCGAGCGGAGCTCGGCCAGCGTCCGTTCCTTGGCCACCACGACGTACTGGTAGACCCAGCCCACCCCCGTCGCGTCCGGTCCCAGCGTCGGGGTGACGCCGGCCGGCAGGCGCTTGGCCACGGTGTTCAGGTATTCGAGCACCCGGCTGCGGGCCCAGTACGGGTCTGTGCCGTCCTCGAAGATCACGTAGACGAACGACACCCCGAAGAACGAGAAGCCGCGCACGACCTTGGAACGGGGCACCGTCAGCATGGCGGTAGTCAGCGGGTAGGTGACCTGGTCCTCGATGACCTGGGGCGCCTGCCCGGGGTACTCCGTGTAGACGATGGTCTGCACGTCCGAGAGGTCCGGGATCGCGTCGAGCGGCAGGGTTTTCAGGGCGTAGAGCCCGGCTCCCACCGCGAACACGGTCCCGATCAGGACCAGCACCAGATTCTTTGCCGACCAGGCGATGAGGCGGGCGATCATGGTGCCTTCCCCTCGGCGGCGACCTGCGGGCCCGGGTCGGGTTTGGGCTCCGAAAGCCCCTGCAGCGCCGCCTTCAGGTTGCTCTCGGCGTCGATCAGGAAGTTGGCCGAGGTCACCACGCGGTCGCCCGCGGCGATGCCGTCGCGGACCTCGACGTAGCCGTCGCCGCGGACGCCGAGCCTGACCGGTCGCGGTTCGAAGCGACCCTCGCCCTTGTCCAGCAGGACGACCTGTTTCGTGCCGGTGTCGATGACCGCGTCGTCGGGCACCGCGACCACCGGCCTGTCGCTGCCGGTGGCGATCGTCACGTCGGCAAACATCCCCGGGCGCAGGTCGCCGTTCGGGTTGGGCAGTTCGATGCGCAGACGGGCTGTCCGGGTCCCCATGGCGAGGTGCGGGTAGATTCGGGTCACCGCGCCGGTGAAGACGCGATCCGGGAACGTCCTGGCGCGCACGGTCGCCGTCTGGCCTTCTGCCACGGCCGCCAAGTCCCGTTCGGTCACGTCGGCGAGGACCCAGACCCTGGAATGGTCGACGAGCTTGAACAGCGTGTCGCCGGACTTGGCGCGCATGCCGTCGGAGACGTTGCGCTCGACCACGACGCCGTCGCGGGGCGCCGACCACGTGATCGTCGAGGGCACTTTTCGGGATCGCTCGATCTCGTCGATGACCTCGGGCGGGATGCCGAGGTTCTCCAGGCGTCGCCGGGCGCCCTCGTAGCCGATGCCGGTGAGGTATTGTGCGGCGGCGGCGTTCATCTCCGGCGAGAACAGGCGCAGCAGCGGCTGGCCCTTGCGGACGTGGTCGCCGGTGGTGACGGCCTCGACCTTCTCGATGAAGGCGTCGGTGCGCATCGCGATCACCGAGATCCGGCGCTCGTCCTCCTCGACGGCACCGGGCGTCCTCACCGGCATCGACAGGACGCGACGCTCGGCGACTGCCGTCCGGACCCCGGTGCGCTGGAGCTTGCCGGGCGAGATTTTCACGGTGCCGTCGTCGGTGTCCTCGCCCTCGTAGACGGGGAGGTAATCCATTCCCATCGAGTCCTTCTTCGGAATCGGCGAGGTGTCCGGAAGACCCATCGGGTTCCGGTAGAAGCGCACCTTGCGGGCGCTTGCAGGGGGCGTGGCCTGCGCCATGGCCATGTCGCCGTGCCCGGCGTCGGGCATCGCCTCCGCCTCGTCGGGCTCGTCGAAGCGCACGTCCTCGCTGGCGCGAACGGCACGGTAGTCGCGACCGTCCGCCGTCCGCTTAGGTTCGGAGGCGTAGTCCGGCTTCCCGTCCGGGTCCCGGTAATAGACCACGGGACCCGTCGCCTTGCTCGGGACCCGAGCAGGCACCGGGGACCTTGTTTCGGCACCCGGCAGCCAGTGGGCGAACCCGGTCCGCGCCTGCTGGACGAGCGCCGCCACGGGGCTGCGCTCATGCCCCGCGCCATACCCCAAAACCCCCGCCGCGAGGGCGGCGAGGGTCCCGGCTGCCCAAGCCGACCGGCTCACTTGGTGGCCTTGAACACCAGCTTGTTCTCGACGGTGCCGGTCTCGCCCTGCACCTTGGCCCCGAGCGAGAGGCGCCATCCGCCGGCCATCGTCAGCTTCGCCTTGAACCGGTAGAGGCCCGGCTCCGGCGAGGGCAGTTGCTCGATCTTGGAGGTCATCTCCTCCATGCTGTCGGGCGCCATGTCGATGCGCTTGGCGAAGATGACGGCGTTCGGCACGGGCTTGGACGTGCGCTTGTCGACGAGGCGGACGTCGAGGATGGCCTCGCCCTGCTTGGCCTCGTCCTTCACAAGTTGGAACTCGTAGTCCTTGGTGTCGGCCCGGGCCGCGGTGGTCAGGGCGAGGCCGAGCAGCGCAGCCGTCAGGGCGCGCGAAAACGATGTCTTGGACACGGTGGATGATCTCCTGAAAACGATGGGACCCGGGCCTTCAGGCGCACGGGATCGGCCGGCGCAGGCGCCGGCGGCATCGGGTTCAGGCCTGGGGAGGCTCGGTGGGCGGTCCTTGCGAGAGGCTGTCGAAGGAGGCGATGACGGCCCACGCAGTCCCCTCGACGACGGAGACGCGGCCCGGAAGTCCGACGGCGACCGGCAGCCCGGTGGCGACCTTCGCCAGGCAAAGCGCCATCAAAGGGCAGCCCTTCGAGCAGTCGGGCATGTCCGGTCGCTCCTTGGGGCAGCACGGCATCTCGTCCATCGCCATCCCGGCCATGTCGTCCATGGCGTCGTCGGGCACCGCCATGGTGTGTCCCTGAACGGCCGTCGGAGCGCGCATGCCCGCGGCGGCCGCGGAGGCGGTCACCGGCGCTAGAGCGAGGCTGAGTACCGCGAGGAGCGGGAGCAGCCTGCGAAGGGCGAGCCAGAAGGTCACGAACGGACGATGCCACATCGCGTGTCGGCGAGGAAGGGACAGAGACTACCTGACGCGCCAGAGGGATAGGGCAAGCGCGACGTTCGCTAGGGCGAGCGCCGCGAGGAGGGCATAGGCCGCGTCGGCGCCGGCATGCGTCAGCACGAAAGCGCCGAGGGACGGCGCAAGCGCCTGCGCCACCAGCCCCGGACGGGCGAGCCGGCCGACGAGCGGGGCGTAGCGCTCCGGGCCGAACAGGGCGAGGGGCACCGTCCCGCGTGCGATGGAATAGATGCCGTTGCCGGCGCCGTAGAGGACCAGCGCCAGTCCGACCACCCGCAGGCCCGCCGCCAGCATGGTCACGCCCAAGGCCACGAGTACCATCGCCGCCGTCAGGGTCCAGAGGGGATGGTGCCGCGCCCTCCCGGCCATCTCGACGATCCGCGCGCCCACCTGCGAGGGTCCGATCAAGGCGCCGTACGCCACTGCAAAGGCGAGCTCCACGCCACGGGCCTGAAGCAAGGTGATGAGGTGAACCGAGACCATGGCCATGATCGTGCCCCCGAGGGTCAGCACCCCCGCCATGAGGAGGAACGCACGACGTTCCCGACCATCGAGCCGGACGGCCGGGACCGGGCCTTCGGACCGCGCTGCCGGACGTACGGGCGGATGGGGGATCACCAGTAGGACGAGGGGCAGCGTGACCGAAAGGTGCAGCCCGGCGTAGGTTAGGCAGGTGCTGCGCCAGCCGACCTGCTCGATCAGGAAGGCCGAAAGCGGCCAGCTCACCGTGCTCGCGAAGCCGCCCCAAAGCGTCAGGGTCGTTATGGCAGGCCGGGCCTCGGCGCCGTAGAGGCGCCCGAGCGTGGCGAAGGCGGGATCGTACAGGCCGGTGCCCATGCCTAGGCCGACGAGGAGCCAGCCTGCCAGGTAGGTTGGTAGGTTCGGGGCTAGGCCAAGGACCGTCAGGCCCACGGCGAGGATCACGGCGGCGAAGGCCAACACCGGCCGGCCCCCATGTTCCCCGATGAAGGCTCCCACTCGCGGGGAGACTAAACCCGCGACGAGGAGACCGAGGGACAGGCCTCCGATGACCCATCCCAAGGGCCATCCCGTATCCTTCGACATCGGCGCGGCCAGCACCGACAGGAGGTAGAACGACGAGCCCCAGGTCAGGATTTGGATCACGCCCAGGGCCGAGATGACGGGCCAGCGGCGCGACGGGGTCATCGCTGCGCTACCGAGCCCCAAGCATCGGTAGCCATAGCGCCAGGGCCGCCAGGGTGACGAGCAGCACGGGCGGGGTGATGACCAGACCCACCCGCATGTACTGACCCCAGGTGATGTGCTGGCCCTTGGTGTCGAGGACGTGCAGCCAGAGCAGGGTCGCCAGACTCCCGATGGGCGTGAACTTCGGGCCGAGGTCGCAGCCGATGACGTTGGCGTAGACCATGAGCTCGCGCATCAGGGGCGAGAGATCCGGAGCCTGCTGGATGGAGAGCGCACCCACGAGCACGCTCGGCATGTTGTTCATGACCGAGGACAGGATGGCGGCGGCGAACCCGGTGCCGATGGTGGCGACGAACGGACCATGGCCCGAGAGCCAGACGAGCGTCTGCGCCAAGTAGTCGGTCAGGCCGGCGTTCTTCAGGCCGTAGACCACGAGGTACATGCCGAGGCTGAACAGCACGATCTGCCAGGGGGCCCCCGTCAGGACCTTGCGGATGGGAATGACGCGGCTGCGGTTGGCCAGCCCCAGCAAGACCAGTGCGCCGGCGCAAGTGACCACCGAGACTGGCACGCCGAACGGCGCCGTCACGAAGTAGGCGACCAGCAGCAGCCCGAGGAGCGGGAAGGCCGCCCGGAAGACCAGCGGATCCTTGATCGCGTGGTGGGGCGCTTCGAGCTCGGCCACCGGGTACGTGGCCGGAAGGTCGCGCCGGTAGAACAGCCACAGCACCACCAGGGTCGCGGCCAGCGAGACGAGGTTCACCGGCACCATCACAGCGGCGTATCGGCTGAAGGAGATGTCGAAGAAGTTCGCTGAGACGATGTTGACGAGGTTCGAGATCACCAGGGGCAGGCTCGTCGAGTCCGCGACGAACCCGCAGGCGACGATGAAGGCCAGGGCGGCGGCCGGCTTGAAGTTCAGCCGGAGCAGGATCGCGAGGACGATGGGGGTGAGCAGCAGGGCCGCGCCGTCATTGGCGAACACCGCGGCGATGGCTGCACCGAGCAGGATCACCAGCGGGAATAGCAAGCGCCCGCGGCCCCCGCCCCAGCGGGCGATGTGGAGCGCCGCCCAGTGAAAGAAGCCGGCCTCGTCGAGGAGCAGCGAGATGATGATGAGTGCGACGAAGGTGAAGGTGGCGTCCCAGACGATGTGCCAGACCACCGGGATGTCACCGGGGCTGATGACCCCCGTGACCAGCGCCACGGCGGCCCCGATCAGCGCGCTCCACCCGATCCCGAACCCCTTCGGCTGCCAGATGACGAAGACGAGGGTGACCACGAAGATGGCGAGCGCAAGCATCGGGACCGTTTCTTGTTCTTGGGTACGCGGAGTGGATCAGGCGGTGGCGACGCGGCGCCCGTGCTCGTCGATGACGCGCTCGCCATCTTCCTTCACGAACTCGCCCTGCTGGGCCGGGAGGAGATCGAGGACCGCCTCGGAGGGGCGGCACAGGGTGACACCCTTCGGGCTCACCACCAGGGGGCGGTTCAGCAGGATCGGGTGCTCGGCGATGGCATCGAGAAGCTGGTCGTCCGTCAGGCTCTCGTCGGCAAGGCCGAGCTCACTGTAGGGCGTGCCCTTCTCGCGCAGGAGGTCACGGATCGAGACGCCGGCACGCTCGGCGAGCTGGCGAACCAGGATCCGGTTCGGCGGCGTCTTGAGGTACTCGACCACATGCGGCTCGATGCCGGCGTTGCGGATCAGGGCCAGGGTGTTGCGGGACGTGCCGCAATCCGGGTTGTGGTAGATGACGACGTCCATCACGCGACCTCCGGGCGGGGTGAGGTGGCGCCGGCCTGCTGGCCGATCTCGCGCACCTTGGCGGACAGGGCGACCCCATCGAGGCTGGCCAGCGGCAACGCTACGAAGGCCGAGATGCGGTTCTTGAGGTAGCGCTGCGCAGTTACGAAGGCTGTCTTGCGCTCCAGGTCCGTGCCCTCGACCGAGGCGGGATCCTCGATGCCCCAGTGCGCCGTCACCGGCTGGCCGGGCCAGTACGGGCAAGCCTCGCCGGCGGCGTTGTCACAGACCGTGAAGACGAAATCCATGACCGGCGCGTCGGGGCGGGCGAACTCGTCCCAGGACTTCGAGCGCAGCCCCTCAGTCGGGTACTCCGTCTCGCTCAGAACCTGAACGGCGAGCGGGTTCACGTCTGCCTTGGGCTGGCTGCCGGCGGAGAAGGCCCGGAAGCGTCCCTGGCCCTCCTTGTTGAGCATGGCCTCCGCCAGGATCGAGCGAGCGGAGTTGCCGGTGCAGAGGAACAGGACGTTGTAGACGCGATCAGGCATGGGCGGTGTCTCCGGTGGGCAAGCAGCAGGCGGCCAGGGCCGCGACGGCGGGGGCGCAGACCTCGGGACGCCCCTGACAGCAATCGCGCATCAGGAACTGGATGAGTTCCGACAGGTCCGGGTAGGCCGCGCTGTAGATGATCGAGCGACCCTCGCGCCGGGACGTGACCAGCCCGGAATGCGAGAGCTCCTTGAGGTGGAACGACAGGTTGGTCCCTGACACGCCGACCGCCTCGGCCAGCGCGCCGGCCGCCATGCCTTCGGGGCCGGCGGTCACGAGTTGGCGTACGACGCGCAGGCGGTGCTCCTGGCCGAGGGCTGCAAAGGCGGCGACGGCTTGCCGTTCGTCCATCATGATGTCAATATCTCAACCATCATTGAAACGTAGAGGAACGAAACGTCTTGGACAAGCCCCAACAGCTCTTCGCCGACGGAATGCCCAACATCAGCGAGGGGCACTTCGTAGTGCCGACGGCGACCGACCTGCAGGTGCAGGCACCGTTCACCCACGCCCCACGCTTCCTGATCCTGTATGGCTCGCTCCGGGAGCGGTCGTTCAGCCGCTTCCTAGCCTACGAGGCCGCACGCCTCCTGGAGGCGATGGGCGGCGAGGTGCGGATCTACGACGCGCACGGCCTGCCGTTGCCTGACGACGCGACCGCCGACCACCCCAAGGTCCAGGAACTGCGCGACCTCTCGATCTGGTCCGAGGGGCATATCTGGGTCAGTCCCGAGCGTCACGGCAACATGACCGGGGTGATCAAGAGCCAAATCGACTGGCTCCCCCTGTCGGAGGGCTCGGTGCGCCCGACACAAGGCCGGACCCTAGCGGTGATGCAGGTCTCGGGCGGTTCGCAGTCGTTCAACGCCGTCAACGGCCTACGCATCCTCGGGCGCTGGATGCGGATGATCACCATCCCCAACCAGTCCTCGGTACCCATGGCCTACAAGGAGTTCGATGACGCCGGTCGGATGAAGCCGGGGCCGCTCTACGACCGGGTGGTCGACGTCTGTGAGGAACTGGTCAGGTTCACGCTCCTGACCCGCGAGCGTTCCTCCTATCTCGTCGACCGCTACTCCGAACGGAAAGAGCGCGAGCCTGAGCGCCTCAAGGCCGTGGCGGTCGACATCGGGTTCGTAAAACGACCTTCGTGACCGGGTTGGACGGATGGGCCGCCTATCTCGTGCGTGACATCAGCCTGACGGGGGGGATGCCGGGGCTTCCGCCATCCTTTCCATGATCCGGATCAACGTGACCGGAGCCCACTCCCAGCAATCAACGCCGACGTCGAGGCTCGCCCGGGTCGCCGGAATGCTGCCGTGGGAGTGGCCATAGACGTGAAGGTCGCCGTGCCAGGCATGGGGCCACGTCACGTGCGAATAGTGGCTCACCCACAGGGCGACCCGCCGGGGCATGCCCGGGTCCTGGACGAAGACCCTTTGGACGTCGACGACGGGTCCCGCCCATTCGAGACGCTCGCCCAGCCCGAAATCATGGTTGCCCCGGACCAGATGAATGCGGCCGTGTAGGCGCGCCCGAATGGAGGCGGCGTAGTCGAGGCTGCACCGGTAGGCGAAGTCCCCGAGGTGCCAGACGATGTCGTCGGGTCGGACGGCCTTGTTCCAGGCGGCGACCAAGGCCTCGTCATGCGCCTCGATGGTCTCGAACGGACGGGGGCGAGCCATGCGGGAACTGAGCAGGCTTCGATGGCCGAAATGGGTGTCCGCGCAGAAGAGCGTCCTAGGCATTCTTTGCCTCCGAAATGACGGAGGCCTCGTACGGGACGCAGCGCTCCGAAGTCAGCGGGAAGGGTGGACGTCCCTGGTTTTCATCGGCTCGGCGCTCCTGTTGCGCAGTGTCGATCGCACCGCTTGCGTCCCTTCGCAAGGGTTCGTCCGACGAGATCCACGGGAATGGCCGTCATCCCGCCCGTCGGTGTATCCCGCGCTCGCGGGTTTCAACGCCGGCTGCTACGCTTGACCCCCAACGAATCCGCCCGTGATTGTACGAACGCAGCCATGCCGATCCCTCCTGAGCAACGGCTCGCCCTCTCGGACATGCTGGAGCTCACGCTGCGGCGCCTGACCGGCAACCACTTCCAGGAGTTCTTCTGTCGGATGATGGAACTCCGTCACCCCGACGCCTTCATGAGGCCCGCGCTTGAGGGCTCGCTCGGTGATCGGAAGTGCGATGGTTACCTTCGCCCCGGGCACGAGATCTTCCAGTGCTACGGGGCCGAGAACGGCGGTGCGAAGGTCAAGGCCGTGAATGCCCGACTGGCGGCCAAGATCGACGAGGACTACGTCGGAGCGGCAGGGCATTGGCCCGACATGAAGGTCTGGCACATCGTCAACAACTTCATCCTCGGGATGGGCACGACGCCGCTTGCCCGGATCGACGCGCTGCAGGCCGCCAACCCGCATCACCGTATCGCGGTCTTCGGCTGGGCGACCTTCGAGGCCCACATCATGTCCTTGGAGTCCTACCAGGTGACCGGCCTGCTCGGACGCGAGGTAACGGCCGAGGACTTCCGCAATATCCAGGCTCCTGAGGTGGTCGCCGTCATCGATGCCATCGCCCAGGGTACCCTTGAGGAACTGCCGGAAGACGACGAGCGACGTGACGTGCCGGTTGGCAAGCTCCGGACGAACGGCTTGTCGGGCGCCATCCAGCGTAAGATCGCCATGGGCGGCCTGAACGAGCGCATCGTAAAGAGGGAGATCGAGGGCCACCCGGTCCCGCTGATGGCGATGACCATCGCCAACGAGTTCAGGCGACAGTACGTCGATCTCGACCTCCAGGGCCTCGAACCCGATGACATCATGATGAAGCTTTACGGCAACATCGTCGGCCACGGTCCGGTCGCGGTCGAGATGGACGTGGCCGCCTGGAGCTTGCTCTCCTACCTCTTCGTCCGGTGCACCATCTTCAAGGACAAAGTTGTCGACGAAGGGGTGTTCGGATGATCCTGCCGAGCAAACATCTCAGCCAGGATCGGGCCCTCATCGGCGTCGGCGCGGACATCCTCGAAGTCCTCACCCGACCGATGACCGTTTCCGAGGCGTGGGACGGGGTACGGAAGAACCGCGCCTCGCGCCCCGACAGCGCCGTGCTGCCGTTCGACTGGTTCGTGCTGGCCATGTGCCTGCTCAGGGCCCTTGGCGCCCTCGACCTGAACGACGAGGGCCTGCTCGTCCGGGCCGAGCGCAAGCCATGATCCTATCCCTCACCAGCGACCTTCCGGGCTTCAAGGGGCTCACCTTCCACGAAGGTCTCAACGTCGTCCTCGCCGACCGTACCGACGCGTCCACGGAAAGGCAGACCCGCAACAGCGCCGGCAAGACCAGCGTGATCGAGGTCATGCACTTCCTGCTTGGCTCGGCCGCCGGGAAGTCGTCGATCTTCCAGTCGCCCGCCTTGTCGCGTTCACGTTCCACGCCAGACTCCGGCTCGGTCATCATGAAATCACCGTGTCGCGCAGCGGTGCCGACGCAAACCGGATACTTCTCCTGGAGGAGGATGCCGCCAAGATCGCCGCCCCGCTGACGCGGGACAAGTCGGGGGCGGTCTACCTTCCCGTGGAGCGGTGGCGCGAGATCCTCGGCCACTACTGGTTTGACCTGCCCAGGGACCCAAAGGGCACCGAGTTCGAGCAATCCTTTGTGCCGGGCTTCCGCTCGCTCGTAAGCTACTTCATCCGCCGCAACGCCGGAGGCGCGTTCGCTGTGCCTGTACGCCAGCACGAGAAGCAGAACGCCTACGACTGGCAAGTCAACCTGTCCTACCTCATCGGCCTGGACTGGCGCATCCCGCGGGCCATCGAACAGCTTAAGGTTTCCACCGCCGCCCTGGCCGACCTACGGAAGGCGATCAAGGAAGGCGCCTTCGGCAAGCTGTTTGGAAGCGTCGGGGAGATCCGGCCCGAGATCCAGAGGATCGAGGCCAGGATCGAACGCCTCAGGGCCGCCATCGCCGCGTTCGAGGTCGCCGAGAATTACCGGGAACGCGCCGCGGAAGCCGCGACCGCCCGACGCCGCATCCAGTCGCTCGGCTTCGAGCGTATGCGCGCACTTCAGACCATCGCCCACCTTGAGGCGGCGGTCGCCGAGGAAAGGGCCCCGGAATACGCCGCCCTCGAACGCCTCTACCGCGCCGCCGACGTCCAGTTGCCCGGCATCGTCCTGGCCAAGATGGACGACGTCGCGAGCTTCCAGAGGTCGGTTTCCGAGAATCGCCGCGTCCATCTCGGGGGGCAGATCTCGGAAACCCGCGCGGGCTTGGCCTTGGTCGACGCCGAGATGACCGCTCTGGACGAGAGCCAGGGCGCGATCATGGCCGAAATAGCCGGCAAGGGCGCTCTGGAAGATTTCACGATGATGGCCGAGGAGATCGGCACCCTCGGCAGCGAGGTCGAGCTCCTGCGCGAAAAGCTCAGGAACGCGGAAGTCCTCGAAGGCAAAAAGTCCCTGCTGCTGCAGGAGCGCGCATCCCTCCTGCAACGTCTCCAGGCCGATCATCGGGAGCGGGGCGATGCCCTTCGTTCGGCCACCCTCATGATCGACCGATCGATCACCGAGCTCTACGACGACCGGTACGGCAACCTCATCGTCGAGGCGACGCCCAAGGGGCCTGAGTTCCGCATCAGCATCCAGGGCGACGGGAACCGGGGCGGGATCGACCGCATGGAGATCTTCTGCTTCGACCTGATGCTCTACGAGACCGCCGCGGAACGGTTCAACGGAGGTCCTGGGCTCCTCGTCCACGACAGCCACCTTTTCGACGGCGTTGACCCCCGCCAGGTTCGCACCGCCATCGCCCTCGGCCACCGAACGACCGTGTCTCGGGGCGGGCAATACATCATCGCCCTGAACTCGGAAGTGCTCGACGTCCTCGACCTCGGAAGCGAAATCGACCTCGACGCTGCCGTGCTCCGACCACGCCTGTCCGACGACGAGACCGGCGGCCTGTTCGGAATCCGGTTCGACGCGAGGTGAGCGGACGTACCGGCTACCGACGCGTTCCTGGAGCGGTAGAAGCCTCCGGCATGCACAGTTCGACGCTCGATAACCACGGCGACGCGCGCTGCACGCTTCAGGCTATCATATCCGATCCCAAAGGTTGCGCCGGACGCCCTGAGGCTTGTAGGGGGCGCTCGGCGATAAGGACTTCTTAACCGTCCACACGGATCCACAGTTGCCGCCAAGGAGGAAGCGCCCGGACATCGGATTACGCCCAATCCGGCTTGACCTTCGGGTCGTTCACTCCTTATGCGTTCTTCGTTCGTTCCCGATATCGCGGGTTCGACCATCCGCGCACACGTCCCCCGCCAAGGTTCAGCCCGTGACCGCTCACCGCTGCCTCATAGGGATAGCCCTGCTGCCGACAGGCAGATCAGCGCCCATCCCGGAAACACTTTACGAGGCCTGACCGGCGCGCCATGACGCGAGCCCGGCCGCCTCGTGACGCGAGGCATTCATGGCCAAGAAGTCTCCATCGCTTACGAAGCCCCCGAAGGTCGAGCAGCAGGGCTGCCTCGACGAATTTCTCGACGGGGCCCAAGAGGACGAACTCGAACCGCATCAATCCCGCCAGGTTTCGGATGTCCTGGCCCGGGCGATCCTCGAAGAGGCGCTCCCGATCCGGGCCCGCGCCAGAATCCGGGGTTTCCTGGCGGTCGGCGTCGTCGTTCAGGTGCCCTCGGCCGACTGGATCGAACCGATCAAGCGGGCCATCAGGCGGCACGGACCCTTCCCCCACATCGTAGCTCGCAATGGCAGTGCGAGGCTCCAGGACCGCGCAGAGGTCGGGAACGAGGAAATCGGTCGGTACCTTGGTGCCAACCACAACGTTTGCGGGATCAGCACCTCACCGGAACGCTACCTGCCATCGGCGCTGGTGGCAGGCGCCGACATCCGCATCGAAATCACCACGCCGTCCAACAAGGTCATCTCCAACGTGATCCTGGAGGTCACGAAGGGCCGTCCGCGCAAGCTTCCGCCCAGGGTCGCGTCGGGACTTGGGTTCTACGACCTTTGTACCGCCATCCGCATCCAATCCTCCCCCGTCGATTGCGTCCGCCGGCTAACTGCCATGACGCGATCCAGGTCGATGGGCGATCCCCATCTCGACGACGTTCCGCTCGTTCGTGACCTTCATGGATACGCGGGCGGTGCACAGGAATGGGCGATCAAGCTCGTCGACGACGTCGAGTCATGGCGCCGGGGCGAGATCCCCTGGAGCCAGATCGACCGCGCAGTCGTGTTGGCAAGTATTCCTGGACTAGGAAAGACATCCTTTGCGCGCTCTGTAGCCAAGTCCTTGGGAATGCCCCTCGTTCCGACTTCGGTTGCGCACTGGTTCTCCTCGACCGCCGGGTACATCAATGAAATCATCAAGTTCGTCGATACCCTGCTCGCCCAGGCGGTTGCAAACGGTCCAGCGGTACTACTTCTGGATGAACTCGACGGTTTGCCCCGACGCTCCGCCCTCGGTCGGAACGCAGACTACTGGGCTCCGATTGTTGGGCATATTCTCCTAGCTCTCGACAGCGCCGTCTCTGGTGATGCGGGAAAGCTGGTGATCATCGGCGCGACCAATCATGCCTCTTCCTTGGATGAGGCGCTCATCCGGCCGGGTCGGCTCAATCGCGTCATCACCATTATGCCACCGGATGCCACTGCGGTCGCCGGCATCCTCCGGCACCATCTCGGAGATGACCTGCCAGGGTTCGACCTGTCGGGCCTCGCCACCCTGGGAGCCGGGTCTACGGGTGCCGAGATCGCAGGATGGGTGAAGGCGGCGCGGCGCACCGCACGCATCGCCGAACGTTCCCTGGCCGCATCGGACCTGCTGGCCGAGATCGCCCCGCCAGACGTACGACCCTGGGCCGAGATCCTCGCGACCGCCCGCCATGAATCGAGCCACGCTTGTCTGTCTGAGCTCCTTCGCGTGTCCGAGGTCTCTCAGGTCTCGATCATTCCTACCGGTGCGATGGCAGGCAGCATGCGTGCGCGCATGCTGTGCGGGGCTTCGCCCACGAGAGCCGAACTCGATGCCTACGTTGTGACGACCCTTGCCGGTCGGGCGGCGGACGAGTTTTGGGGTGGCGTCTCCGCGGGCGCCGGAGGACATCCTTCGTCCGATCTCGGCATCGCGACCCGCACCGTCGCGTCCTGCCACGCGTCCCTGGGCCTCGGGGGGAATATCGCGATGCGCGCGACGGACGAACAGGCCTTTGACCTGGTCCGGACCGACGCCGCCTTCAGGGCCGTCGTGGAGCGCGATCTCGCCGACCTTTATGCCCAGGCCTTGGCGCATGTTGCAGCCAACGCGGACGTGATCGACCGCGTAGCGCACGTCCTTGCCGAGTCCCGCATCCTCGACGGTCCGACCCTCCGACGCATGATCGGCCCCTCTACCCCGGATGCCTCTCCGGTCGAATCAGCCGTGACGATTTCCGGAGGCCGTCATGAATGAGTCCGAGCTTGACGACCAGGTCGCCCTCCTGATGAAGGGAATCCTCAGGGTTCGTCGTGACCTTGATCCCATTAGCTTCGATGCGATGTTGGGAGCCGTCATGGTCGAGATCGAACTCGGATTGCAGTTGGCCGAGGAGGCCGCCCTGGAGCGGGCCATGCGACCACGTGCGGTCGGCAATGTCGTGAAATTCCCCCTGCCGCCGGCGCGGCCGGGATCGATCCAGAAGACCCCGTGATCGGGTGGTGCGGCCTCGTCCAGATCCTGGACGAGGCCGCCGAGGCGGAGCCGGCGCGTTAAGCGACCCGGCCGACATCTGTCGAAGTCGAACCCGTCGCATGCGCCGGCGCTGCAGATGAAGCTTCACGACGCCGCGACAGGCTCGAATTTCGTGCGACGCCAACCGTTCAGGAGATGATGGCGATGCCACTGAAGCATCTCACCCGGACCGTGATCCGGCGACAGGATACCGGCAAGTCCGAGGAGATCTTCGTCAACGACGACGGCTATGAGATCGACGCGCTGCTACGGTTCAGGCGCTATATCGACGGCCGCGGCAATCGCGCGACGAGCCTGAAGCGTTACGTCGAGTCCGCGGCGCGGTTTGTCGACTACCTCATCGAATGCGAGGTTTTCGGCCAGGCAGCCCGGCCCGATGACATCTCCGAGGCTTTCACAGCCTACCCGATCTTTCTCAGGGATGGACCTAGGGTCGCGTGGGCCGAGTTCCCAACGCTCGCTACTTACGCCGGGGAGATCGGCTTCGCCGGACTCGCGCCAGCCAGCTTCCTCCCGACCCTGGCCGCGGTGAACCATTTCCTCGCGTTTGCGCGGAATGAGGCGCTGAAGGCAATGTCCGCCCTGAGCGACGAGAACGTGGCCGTGGACTGGCTGGACCTGCGCACGACCTATGCAGCCATCGACGGTGTGCGGCGATGGTCGCACTTCGACAGGGTGCGCCTGAAGCAATCCTTGCTTGGCGGCAACATCCGCATTCTCAATCGAATTGACCGACCGAGGCACCTGGAAGCGCCCCTCGGCCGCCAGACGCGGGTCGGCATTGAGAACAAGGAGTTTCCTCTGGACAGGCTGGCAGACCTGCTGGCCTGCGCGACGAGTCATCGGGATCGAGCACTGTGGTCTCTCCTTGCCGGTGGAGGCCTTCGCTTGCACGAAGCCCTCAATCTTCGGTTCGATGACGTAGACCCCTCGACCGGGGAGATCTGGGTTCATGACCCCAACTTGAGCCGATTCGGTCGTGAGATGCCGAAGGGAGAGTTCCTGCGCTTCAAGGGGCGCACCATGAGCCGGGTTTACATGTATGAACCGGTTCAGACCAGCTTCTGGGAGGCCCTTCGCGCCTATCTTAGTCAAGAGTTCGTCGGGACGACCGACCACGAGAACGACTTCCTTTTCCAGAAGCTGGACAGCCGCGATAGGGCACGTCCGTTGGTGGAGGCCAGCGACGCCGCCCACCAGAAGCAGTTCAAGAGGGCCGTACTCCGCGCCGACGTGCAAGGTCCTCCGGAAGCACCCGATCACGTCTGGACGCTGCATTCCCTACGGCACAGCTATGGCATCTACATGCTGAACTTCATTCCCGTCCCTGGCGGGCCCGGCCTGAAGCTCACCGAGGTCCAGATGCTGATGGGTCATAAGAGCATCGAGAGCACGAAGGTCTATGCCCGGCATGACACGCATATCGTCCAGGCGAGGGTCGAGGCAGCAGATGAGGTCGTCTTCGCGGGCATGGACGCCTCCGCGGATGCTGGAAGGCATTTCCTGCCAACCAGCATCGCCGAGCGACTGCGTAAGACGGCGGACCGGATCGAGAAGGAGGGGGCCTTCCAACGTCGACTGCCACCGGGCAGGAGGGAGGACTAAGCTTCGTAAGGTCCCGTCTTTCGCAATTTCTCGTTTTTCAATTAGGGACCGTAAACCTTGGCCATGAAGAGGTTCCGTATAGCGGACGCTTTTCCTGGACGCAGGCCCCTCCGATATGTTCAGCTGGCACACATGAGCAGCTTCGCAATAATTCAGGCCGCGTTCGCGCAGGCCTTAAGCAAAACCGGCTTAATAGCCTAGGGTCGCTGCTGACCTGCGGCTGGTGGACCTGGCCGCTTAAGAACCTTCCCGCATCCCGGATGCAACCGGTGCCTGGAAGGCTGGAATTACCACCTGTTCCGAGATCAGCCTTGCAGGGGTGCGCCCTTGTTCGAGGTTACGCGGAACCTGCTCCCTCTCCCTTGCAGAACCCAACCACCGCCATGGGCACCGCGCAGTCTCACTTGCGCTTCAGCTGTGTCTCGGCGGCTCCCGGAGCCCAACCCATGATTGTTTTATCGCGAATACGACCGCCCTGATGGCGTCGGGTCCTCGGTTCTCCGGTCCCCGACTGCCTGATGGTCACGTCCGAACAGGCGCCGCGCCCCGCGCGGCAGCCGATCAAGCGGACTGAAATCCCACAGCACAGTCGATGTCCGGCCCGAGGCGCTCCCCGGGATGGCGATGCCTTGTCCGACGACCGCCGGGGAAAGCCCCAGCGCCTCGGACGCCAGCCCGAGGAGCCTCAAATGAACAAGCATGTACCTGAGAATGCCCAAGTCGCCATTGCCACGTCGGTTGAGCTTCCTTCCTCCGAAGGCACTACCTACGACCCGTCGGCTGCCGCTGGGCCGCAAAGTGTTCCAATCAGCCCGCCGGATGAGTTGCGGCACCCTCGGTTCGACATCCCGGTCATCAACCTCACGGATGGTCTGATCGTCGTGGGCAAGACGGAGCAACTGCAAACCCAGTTCGCACAACGCGTTCAAGAGGCCGCGGAAATCGACATTGCTCGGGGTCGTCGCGGCGAGATCACGACTCGCGTCAGCACCATGCTGCGTATTCGCAAGCAGCTACTGGCCGCAGCCAAGGTGATGAGCGTCCATGAATTCATCGATGCATTTCTGATGCTGGATCGTCTTGATACAAACAATCCACCTAAGGAAAAGCTTAGAAAGGTGGAAAGTGCCCTTAGAATTCCTCCGATGGCGCAGAAGACGCGCGGAGTTATCACTTTGTGGTTCAAGTATGCTTATTTTATGATGTGGAGTGACGGTTTGGTCCGTCTTCCGTTGACATTCAGACTTCGAACCGACGTCTGGAACGAGCAATTCCGAAAGCTCGCACCTGCCCTGGCAACTTGTCAATTCGATAATCCCGACGCTCAAAGCAGCACACTGGGACTAAGCCTTGTCCTTGCGTCGGGCTGGCGTTCATTCTCAGACATTGACCTGGACTTGTTCGGCCCATCGACAATGGAGGTCGTTAGAAAGATCCGTTCGGGTGGACTTCCGGGAGTACGCGACAGCCAGCCGTCGACTGCGATCTTGGCAGCCCTCGCGCACATCGCAAAGTCTGGTCAGGGACACGGGTTCGCGTACTCCCTGGATGATATCAGAAGCTATCGCTACTGGGTCCATCTTCACCTCAGGGGCGTCGGCGATATGACGCCTTCCGAACTTCTTGCCGATCCCGAGAGCGTTCGTCGTGCTCAAGCGAGCGTACCGAACCAAGCCTATGCCCGGCGCCTTGCCGCCGCCCAACTCGACCTCATCGACGACGAAAATCGTGAGGACTTCCGGCATGCGGTCCTTGATGGCGAGAAGGTCCTACAGGACGTGAAGTTCGAGTTGTTGGCTAACAAGGTCAACGCTCCTGAGGATATCCTCGTCTACATGAAGGCGTTGAGGATGCGCGGGACGTTCCGCAACAAGGGAAACCCGTATCCGACGCGGATGCATGCATTCCCGGTCGACCTTTGGTCTACATGGTCTTCAGCGCTCGACGAGTTCTTTGCGCACCGGGTGCGACAAGGATACGAGTCCCTCGGGAAGGCAGAAACCCGCCGTCATCTTATCCAGGATTACCTATGCTGCTACCTTCCGTGGTGGATCGAGCTCCACCCGGGTCTGGACGTCAGTCTCCCTACAGACCCGTCCCAGTTCACGCGCTTCGGCAACTGGGTCGAGGGCATGGAAAACGGCGCGGCCCCCGTTCCGCTCCTGGATTTCTACCGGGACATCCGCATGAGCAAGGGAGATAATGGGCTCAACGCCTTTATCTCGTTTGCCTTTCGTTTCTTTGAGTTCTGCAGGGCACAGGCGCCGAAGCTCAATTTTTCACGACAAGATTTCGTAAATCCAGTGATGCCGGAGTTTGACAGGAACATCAGCCGGTCCCCGCAGAAGACGAATAAGACGCCCATTCCCAAGGCTCTCATGCCGTTCATCCTGCGATACGCTTATGCTTGCGAGAGCTTCTTCATCGAGATCTCAAACCAAATTCTCGCGGGGAAGCTTACTAAGTCAGACGTGAAGGGCATCTGGAGAAGGGTACGCAAGAGCGAGGCCTTCAAGGCATCAGAATACGGACTGAACGTTACCTTTGAATACGATGGCAATAGCTACACCATCTCGGAGGTACCACAACTCGCCACATGGGCGGAGCGGTCCGTGAAGCTTGGTGCCCAGGAGGTGAGCAAGGTCGTCCTTCCGCACCTTTCGAGCCTGCGGATGATCATCGTCGCCTTGGAAACGGGCATTCGTTTCCAAGGAGTCCAGTGGCTTTGCAAGAAGGCATTCCACCGTCTGGCCGCCGGCAACATGGCTGGGGCGGAGCTCATGCCATTGCAGGTCAATACCGACAAGGTTCGGGACCGTCCGTGGAATACGCTGATCGTGCGTAGGGCCTTTGAGGTTCTGATGCGCGAGGCGGCATTCCAAGATCAAATGGTCGACGACTTTCAGGAAGTCGCCGTTCAGTACGAGAGACGGGAGTACACGCGGTTCGCCCCAGTCTTCCCCCTGTTCCGGTCGCCATACCAGGAATACCCGGTATCAAACCAAGCCTATACGACGACGTGGGATCGTTTCCTCGTCTCGTTCTGTCTCTGGCATCGGCGAGCATTGAACTCGCAGGCCTCTAATGGGATGTGGCGATACGTTCCCGAAATGGATCCGCTCACGGGCATGCCGAAGGTCGTGATGCACTTGGACGGCGAGGAAAGCCGTCCTTGCTCGCCGATCAAGGTTCGCCTGAAGCATACGCCCCATTCGGCACGTTCCACTTTCATCACCTCTCGATCCGGCGTGCTGCCCATCGAGATCACGGGGTGGTTGGTGGGACACACCAACACGGCGACAACCTACCACTACACGGTCGAGAACCAGGAGCAGGTCGGCGCGCGTGTGCTCGCCGCCTCGAACTCTGTCTGGGAGCCAGATCCTGAGAACCCCGTCCACATCCGGGCCGACAACGCGAACAGCGCCCTGCGGAAGAGCTTCCAGGCGGATCGGGTGAGGACGGAGGCGGCCTTTGGGCTGCAGACGCTGTCCCTCCTTAACGAGGATCTCCAGGACGTCGATGGCATCATGAGGTTGCGCTCCACACCGATGTCGCAGGTGATTTTCCGCGAGACGCACATCTGTCCTGTCGGGGAGATGTGCCCGAGCGACGTCATGGACGTCATCGTGGAGCCGCGGCGGTGCGGCGTTTGCCCCTTGGCGGTCAAGTCCGTCGACCACTTGCCGTCTATCGGCGCAAAGATGCGCCAGCTTTTGGAACAGGTCCGTGAGGGCGGCCGTCTGGTGGAGCGTCTCAAGGCGAAGTCTGAACCCGACGCCACGGTCGACGCGGTGCAGCATCGACGCCGCCTCGACGCCACGGAGTACGAGGGCTGGCGCACATCGCTCCTCGCGCTGACACGGAGCCTGGACGAACTCGGGCACGCGTCAGTGGACTTGTTCCACGTCGGGATGCCCGACGCCGTTCGCCTGCACTTGAGGATGGTCACGCGCGACGCGAGCATGGCCGAGTTCATCCTGCATAGGCTCACTGACGCGAGCGGCCACCCGGGCTTCGAGACACCAGTCCTCCGGGCGCAGGCGATCCAGTTGCGGCAGAGGCTACTCGCATCAATGAGGGCCATCGAGGCGGAGATTGAGCTCTACGAGGTCGATCCGGTTCGAGCTTTTGTGTCGGGGCTACACCTTGCCCTAAAGGCTCACGGCATTGCCCCGACGTTTGCATCTGCGTTGGAGGCCGTCTCCAGCGTCAGCTCCCTGGCGGGTACGGGCGCAAGCCCGCGCCTAGCCGCCCCGCCGGAGGAGTGACTGTGGGCGCGCGCAAGGGCCAAAACAACTTCGGTCTCCACCAGCGGGAGGTGACGGAAGCCAACCTCGTGAAGGTGCGTCGTGCCCTCAAGGCCCTCCCGCGCCGTACGAAGTACGAAACGTTCCATGCCCTGCGCAACGCGGTTGCCATGGGCAGCGGTCTGCACGCCACGACCTTGTCACGGAACAAGCGCTACCGGGCGGAGATCCTGCGGTTCGTCGCCGAGAATCCTCGCTTGATCCCAGCTCCGGAGGATGACGTGCGGCCGCGCGCGGCGCTGGCCGCCAAGGCGCTCGACGCCGACATCAACACCAACCTGCTCCGGCGAGACAACGTGAGGCTACGGAAGCTGATCGAGCGCAACGGCGTCAATGCGGAGTTGCCGGCGCCGACGACCGACGGAGACGGTGAGGGCAGGGCGTACCGGATCGCTTTCGAGCGCACGGCGACGGTGTTGGGGCGATTGCTGACCCACCTGACCGAGGAAGAATTCGGCATCGTCCTCGACAAGGGCGAGATCAGGAACACCGCACAGGTCGGCTCCAAGAGCCTCATCGCGGGACCGCCCGACACGACGCCCTTCGTCGAGTGGCTCCGGAAGCAGCCACGGACACGCAATCAGCTCAATGAGGATGTTTGATGCCCAGGACCGCGACGGTGCCAGAGTTGCTGGACGAACTCAGAACCTTCCTCGACCAAAGGTTCGCCGAATACGATCAGGGCGGACGTGCATCCCCGAACCTTCCCAGCCGGGGCGGCCGGATCAACGTTCGATCCTTGATGCAGGAGTTCCGGCAATGGGGCGAGGAACGGGGCGTCGAGGTTCCCGAGAGCGTGAGACAGTACGTCTACAACGAGGCCGAGTGGGGAGCGCTGATCGACGTCGCGGCGCAGGACCAGGGACTGACTGCCACGAAGACGACCGAGACCGCGAAGTCCAGCGATGCGGCGGAGGATCGGATCGTCAGGCTGAGCAAGGACGTGAAGAACCAGAGCGAGGGACATGCCCTCGCAAGGGCGCGCATCGTTCACCTCGAACGTAAGCTTGCCGAGAAGGAAGCCGAGAACGCCCGCCTTCGTGAACGCTTCGCGTTCATCCAACGCACCGGCATGGTCTTGCGTACGGACGACGTTCAATGACCACCCAACCTGTCCAGCATCTGACCGTCCAGGTCACGTCCATCGTCTGGGCCGGCGATAGGGCCACCATCTTCTCGGGCATCACGACCGGGCGCGAGAGCGTCAGGGTGGTCGCGAAGGGGGAGGCGTTCCATCCGGTTGACGGGGAGGTCTACCGGATCGAGGGCCAGTGGCACGAAAGCGTGCGTCATGGCCTCCAATTCTACGGGCGCCCGGACGGATTCGTTCGTCTCATGCCATCCGGGAAGCTGGTCGTTCCCTGGCTTCAGGTCGTGGGCGGCCTGGGCCCGGCGCGTGCCAAGCGTATCGCGCAAGCCCTGCGGGGGCGGCTCGACGGGCTCCTGGATGGGTCCGTGACGCTGGAACAGCTGACGGAGATCATCGACCCCGAGCGTCCGAACCTGGCCGCCCGGCTCGCCGTCGCCGTCTTCCGCACCCTGGCGGAAACCAAGGGCGAGTACGAGACGGTTCGATGGCTTGAGGAGCAGGGGGTGGAGGACGGCGGAACGGTACGGCGTATCCTGCGCCTGTTCGGTCCCGAGGCGCTGCCCCTCCTCCAGCGTAATCCCTACGTGCTGTCAGGCCCCTTGCCCTGGTCGAAGGTCGATCCCCTCGCCCTTCGCATCCTCAAGGCCCGTGGCGGCATCGGGGATGCGCATACCCACCCGACACGTATCGTCGGTGCAATCGACGCCGTCATGCTGGACGCCATTCGAGAGGGAGACACGGCGGTTCACCGTTCCGTCCTGGGAAGCCGCGTTGCCAAGAAGCTCGGGCTGGATGCGGAGATGGAACTGGACGAGGAGGTGGTACGTGTCGGGATGGCGAACCATGCGCTGATCGAGTCCGGAGACCTGTGGCGTTCTCCCGGTTGCGCGGTGCTTGAGGAAGACCTCCTGGTCCGTTTCCGACGTCTCGCCGGCGGCCGCGAGCGTACCGGCGTCAAGATCCCGTCCGCGGTGGACCTGCGGCGGCTCCTCGCGATGGTGGAAAACCGGGGTCGTTCGCTTCACCCCGAACAGCGCGACGCCGTGCTTGCCGTAATGGGCCGGCCACTGGCCTGTCTGACCGGAGGAGCCGGTACGGGAAAGACGGCCACCTGCCGAGCCATCGTTGACCTTTGGGAACACCTGGGTGGCCACGTCCAGATGGCCGCCCTGTCAGGCAAGGCCGCGCTGAGGCTGACGGAGGGCACGGGTCGCAGCGAACCTGGGCAATCGCCCGCGGTGACCATTCATCGTCTCATCCTCGGCTTGGAGAAGCGAGTCGACGGCCAAACTCAGTGGGGAGGGACTAGCCAGCGGCAGGCTGCCCCCGATGCCGGACGGGAGCTTCCGCTGCTCACCAACCGCACGCTCCTGGTCATCGACGAGGCTTCGATGGTCGACCTCAGTCAGATGCACCGCCTCGTCGACGCGATGCCGCAAGGCTGTCGCCTGCTCCTGGTTGGTGACGCCTTCCAACTGCCTCCTGTCGGGTTCGGCCTGATCTTCCATCACCTTGTGGAACAGCGGGGCATCACGTCGCGGCTTGAGACCGTGCACCGACAGTCGGATGGGAGTGGTATCCCGGCCATCTCCCGAGAGGTACGGGGAAGTCGCATCCCGGTCCTCCCCGCCTATCAGCCGGGACGTCCCGGAGTGAGCTTTCTGGTGGTGGAACCGGGCGAGGTGAGCGAGTCCGTTGAGCGTGTCGTCGCGGATCTGGGCCGTCATGGTCCGGATTCCACGGGCTTGATGGTGCTTTCGGCCGTGAACAGCCGTGCCGCCGCGCCGGACGGCACGGTCCGGCATCTCAATCACCGCCTCCACTCGGCCCACGTCGCGTCGCTGGAGGCCGCCGATCCTGGAAAGGTGGAGAGCGTACGTGGTTACATGGGCAACGAGTTCTGCGTCGGCGAGCCGGTTACGTTCCTACGAAACGACTACGAGAAGGGGTTGCGCAACGGCAGCCTCGGACATGTCACGGCCGTCGACGAGGACCTGGGCACGGTGACGTGCGAGTTCGATGGGGAAACCGTCACCCTCACGGACAAGGACCTGTTCGACCTGGCCCTAGCCTACGCCGTAAGTTGCCACCGGGCTCAGGGAAGCCAGGCACGCACCGTGGTGGTCGCCCTGATCGAAGCCCGGAATATGGACCCTACCTGGGTCTACACGGCGCTGACCCGGGCCGAGGAGGCGGTAGTTCTCGTCGGTTCCGAAGAGGCTCTCAAGGCTGCCATGTCCCGTCCACCCGCTCATGCCCGGCGCATGGTCGGCTGTACCTTCGACCTGTCGCTCCCGGACGTCCAGGCACTTGATCAAGCATGAGGTGCCGGAACCGCACCGCTGCGGAGTCCAGGACGACGAGGGTAGCAGGTGCCAAGGCGAGGAGGCGGAAGGGGTATCCCCCGGCCTGGTTAAGCCAACGGCACGCAAGGTGGAGGGCCCCGTCCCCTCGGCGGAATAGAGACGGTGCCTGGCATGCGGAAGAGGCGGAGCCCTCTCCCTGGAACGTCGGCGGTGAAGGCCCGGGGTTCGACCGAGCCTAGTCGTAAGCGCCGATCATCTCGACCTCATGTGCCTCCTCGTTCCGGACCTTGGGATTTGAGGAATGCTCGGCCAGGAATTTCTCGGACTCAAGCGCCGCCATGCACCCCATCCCGGCTGCTACCACCGCCTGTCGGTAAACGAATTCCGCACAGTCGCCGGCCGCGTAGACGCCCTCCACCGTCGTCTTCGTAGTGCCGGGGACGATCTTGATGTAGCCGCCTTCCAGAAGTTCGAGCTGGTCGGCGAACAACTTCGTCGCGGGATCGTGACCAATGGCGACGAACAAGCCGTCGGCTGCCATCTCCCTCGTTGAACCGCTGACCGCATCCCTGAGCCGGAGGCCAGTCATCGACTTCACGGGCTCCCGCCGCCCAAGGACCTCATCGACCGTGTGGTTCCATATGACCTCGATCTTAGGGTGGGCGAAGAGGCGGTCCTGCAGGATAGGCTCCGCCCTGAAACGGTCGCGCCGATGGACGACGGTGACCTTCGAGGCCAGGTTGGCTAGGTAGAGCGCTTCCTCGACGGCGGTGTTCCCGCCGCCGGCGACGACAACCTGCTTTCCGCGATAGAAAAAGCCATCGCAGGTCGCGCAGGCCGACACGCCCGCACCGTTGAATTCCATCTCGGAGGGCAGTCCCAGCCACCGCGCCTGGGCTCCAGTGGCCGCGATGAGTGTGTCGGCGACGTATGTGTCCCCACCGTCGCCCTGTGCCACGAACGGCCGCTTCGACAGATCGACCGATACGATTGTGTCGTAGAGGATCTGGGTCCCGACGTGCTCGGCTTGAAGGCGCATTTGCTCCATCAGGTCCGGGCCCTGAACGGCCTGTGCGAAGCCTGGGTAGTTCTCGACGTCAGTGGTGATGGTCAACTGGCCGCCCGGCTGGATGCCCGTCACGAGGATGGGCTTCATGTTCGCTCGGGCTGCGTAGATGCCCGCGGTGTAACCGGCCGGCCCGGCACCGATAATGAGAACCTTCGTCTTATGCGTGGTCATGGCCAGCCTTGATGTGTCGATGAAGCGGGGGGGCCTTGAATGCGCTCTAGGCTGCAGCTTCAAGGAGCAGCTGCGACCGGTTATCGTTCGAGACGGAAGTGGTTGAATACACACACATCCGGGGGGCACCTGGTACAGAGAAAACGACATAGACGCCCGGGATCGCCGTGTGGGTGGTGCCGGGTTTGGTCTCGATGTAGCCGCCCTCGCGCAGGGCGAGCTGCCCCTCGAAGATCGCGGTTGCCGGCTGGTGCCCGATGGCGATGAACACCCCGTCGGCCTTGCGCTCGACGATCTCGCCCGAGCGCACGTCCTTGAGGCGCAGGTGCGTCACCGACGGCGGCTTCTGCGTTCCGCACACCTCCTCGACGGCGTGGTGCCACAGCACGTCGACGTTGGGGTGCTTGAACAGGCGCTCCTGCAGGATGCGCTCGGCCCGGAACTCGCCCCGGCGGTGGACCACCGTCACCTTGGCAGCGAGATTGGCGAGGTAGAGCGCCTCCTCCACGGCGGTGTTGCCGCCGCCGACCACCACGACCTCCTTGCCGCGGAAGAAGAAGCCGTCGCAGGTGGCGCAAGCCGAGACGCCGAAGCCCTGGAAGGCGGCTTCCGACGGCAGGCCGAGCCATTTGGCCTGGGCACCCGTCGCGATGATGAGCGCGTCGCACGAATAGGTCTCGCCGGAATCCGCTTCGAGCCGGAACGGGCGCGTCTGGAGATCGACCTTCGTGATGTACTCGGACACGATCTTGGTGCCGACATGCTCGGCCTGGGCGCGCATCTGCTCCATGAGCCACGGGCCCTGGATCGCTTCAGCGAACCCCGGATAGTTCTCGACGTCGGTGGTGATCATGAGCTGGCCGCCGGGCTGAAAGCCGGAGATCATGAGCGGCTCGACCATGGCGCGGGCGGCGTAGATGGCGGCGGAGTAGCCCGCCGGCCCCGAGCCGATGATGACGAGCTTGGAATGTGTGTGTGCCATGCTGTCTCCTTAAGGGTGGCCGGGGGCTTCGGCGGCGAAGCGTGCCGCGTGAGCCTCGTAGGACCGCGCCATCGCCTGGGCGATGGACGGCGTCGCGTCGATGGGACGATAACGCAGGGTCTCCAAACGCCCGATGAAGGGCTTAAGCGCCCCCGCCATGGCGAGGCCGGCGAACATCCGCCGGTGCCGGATATAGGTCTTCGGCAGGTCGAACAGGAGGACGGGGGCGCCGGTGCTCACCGCTTCGCCGACCATGTTGGCCGAATCCGAAGTCACCACAATGGATTCGGCCAGCGCCAGCATAGCGACGTAGGGATTCGCGCCGCTGCCGTCCCAGAAGAACCCGCCCTTGGCCGCGACCAGCCCTTCCAGGGCGTCGCGCAGGGCCGGCGGCGTCCGGCGCGAGACCGTCATCATCAGCGAACAGCCGCCCTCCGCGAGCTTCGTGAGATCGCGCACGAGGCGCCGCATGTCGGCGTTGCGGTAGGTGAGGTGGCGGCTGTCGCCGCCGATGAGCACGGCGATCCGCGGCCAGGGCAGGCCGATGAGGCGCGGATCGGGCGCAGCCCGCGCGGCGGCGAGGCGCGTCGCCGAGACCTGATGCGGCGCCGTCAGGGTGGTGAACACGTTCGGCCCGCGCAGATCGTCGTAATCCGGCACCCAGACGAAATTGGCGGTTTCCGGTCCCGTGCGGGGATCCTTGAGGAAGGCCGTGAAGGTGCGCCCCCCCGAGGCCTCGCGCACGGCGCGCAGGTACGGCACGGCGCGTCGCCCGGAGGCGATGAGGATGTCGGGCATCGCGCCCGACAGGACGCCACGTGTCCGGCCCGGCCGGTCGCCGGGGTCCACCGGCCCCCACGGGGCCATCCAGCCGAAGGGGGGGCGGGGAGCGATGCGGCGGGTCTCGAAGGCGAGCCCGAGGGTCTCGGCGAGGCCGAGGCATTGGTTTTCGTCGCCCGCCTTGCCGTCAGTGACGATCCAGGTCCGGGCCAGGGTGATGTCGGGGGAGGGGAGCGACGCCGGACGGTCGGACAGTGCGGTCATGGCGCACGCATTCGCCATCGGCGACGCCACGTCAATGCCGCCCGTCACCGCGACGGCAGGGCCCGGCGCAGCCAGCCCGCATAATGCGCCGCGATGGCGGTGACGCGACGGCGCTCGGATTTCGGGTCGTACCAGGCGCCGCCCGAGCTCGCCGGAACCACGGAGAGCTGCGGATGCCGAGCCAGAACCTCGCCGCGCCGCCCGATCAGCAGGGCCTCACCGTCGAGGTAGTCCGAGTCCATGCTGCCGCCAAAGCCGCTGCGGCCCTGGTTGCCCACGTACGGGTTCATGGACAGGCTGTTGAGGCGCACCACCAGGGTCGGGCCGCGACCGCCCGACACGTCGGCGAACTCGGCCGCGAGGGCCCGGGTCAGGTCGGCCTGAAGCGCTTGGGCACGGAGACCATCGCCCCGGGCGAGGAGAGGACCGACATCGACGCGGATGCCGGACAGGCGCTCTCCACCGAGATCCGGGAGCCCTTCGGCAAATGCCGGGGCGGCGAGGGCGAGCAGGCCGAGGAGACCCAGCCCGCCGAGCCAGCGCATCGGGCGGCGCATGGTGAAATCAGGCGCCGTACTGGACGGCGACGACCTCGTAGGACTTGCCGCCGCCGGGTGTCGTCACCTCGACGGTGTCGCCGACGCCCTTGCCGATAAGGGCGCGGGCGATGGGGGAGGTGATGGAGACGAGGCCCGAGCGCACGTCCGCCTCCGGCTCACCGACGAGCTGATAGGTCTTCTCCTCCTCGGTGTCCTCGTCGACGAGCTTCACCGTGGCGCCGAACTTGATCTTGGTGCCCGAAAGCTTCGTCACGTCGATCACTTCGGCGCGCGCGATCATGCTCTCCAGTTCCATGACGCGGCCCTCGTTGTGGGACTGCGCCTCCTTGGCGGCATGATACTCGGCGTTCTCCGAGAGGTCGCCTAGCGCCCGTGCCTCGGAGATCGCCTGGATGATGCGCTGACGCTCCACTTGCTGGCGGTGCTTCAACTCCTCCTCCAGCGCCGCGTAGCCGCGAACGGTCATCGGAACCTTGTCTATCGTCATCGTCTCGCGCCACAATGAAGAGGCCCGAAGGAAGCGGCATCGCTCCCCCCGGGCCAGAATAAGATCGGCAAGAATCTCAGCGTCGCGCCCGTGATTCAAGTCACCCGCAACGCGATGATTCAGACCGCGAAGTATTCCTGCAAGGCACGAACCTGAAGATCGCCCTCGAGGTAGGCCTTGATCCCCTCGGCCGCCGCCATCGCCCCAGCAAGAGTGGTGTAGTACGGCACTTTATGCAAGAGGGCGGCACGGCGCAGCGACCGCGAGTCCGACAGCGCACCCGCCCCCTCGGTGGTGTTGAACACCAGCTGGATGTCGCCGTTCTTGATGGAATCGACCACGTGTGGCCGGCCCTCGAGGACCTTGTTCACCCGCTCCGTCGCCACGCCCTGATCCGCGAGGAAGCGCTGTGTTCCGCTCGTCGCCACGATGGTGAAGCCGAGCTCGGCCAGGAGGCGGATGGAGGGCAGAATGCGCGCCTTGTCGGCATCGCGCACGGACACGAACACCGCGCCGCCCTTCGGCACCTGGGTGCCCGAGCCGAGCTGGCTCTTGGCAAAGGCGACGCCGAAGCTCGAATCGAGGCCGATGACCTCACCCGTCGAGCGCATCTCGGGGCCGAGGAGCACGTCGACGCCGGGGAAGCGGGCGAACGGGAACACCGCCTCCTTGACGGCGATGTGATCGAGCACTTTCGGCACCAGTCCGAATCCGGCAAGCGGCTCGCCGGCCATCACCCGGGCGGCGATCTTGGCGATGGGCTCACCGATCACCTTGGCGACGAACGGCACCGTGCGCGAGGCGCGGGGGTTCACCTCCAGCACGTAGATCACGCCGTCCTTGATGGCGTACTGCACGTTCATCAGGCCGCCGACCTTGAGGGCCAGCGCCATGGCCTTCGTCTGGCGCTCGAGTTCCGCGACGATCTCGGGCGAGAGCGAGCGGGTCGGCAGCGAGCAGGCGGAATCGCCCGAATGGATGCCCGCCTCCTCGATGTGCTCCATGATGCCGGCGATGAACACGTCAGTGCCGTCGCACAGGGCGTCGACGTCGATCTCGGTGGCGTCTGACAGATAGCGGTCGAACAGGAGCGGGTTCTTGCCCAGCACCGTGTTGATCTGCCCGGTCTTGTCGTTGGGGTAGCGCGCCTTGACGTCCGACGGGATCAGGCTCGGCAGGGTGTCGAGGAGGTAGTCGGCGAACTGGGCCTCGTCGCGGATGATCGCCATGGCGCGTCCGCCAAGGACGTAGCTCGGACGCACCACGAAGGGCAGGCCGAGATCGGCCGCGACCAGCCGGCTCTGCTCGACGGAATAGGCGATGCCGTTCTTCGGCTGCTTCATCCCGAGCTTGTCGAGGAGGCGCTTGAATTGGTCGCGGTCCTCGGCGAGGTCGATGGCGTCGGGCGAGGTGCCGAGGATCGGCACGCCGGCGGCCTCGAGGGCGCGGGCGAGCTTCAGGGGCGTCTGGCCGCCGAACTGGACGATGACGCCGTGGAGCGTACCGGCCTGGCGCTCCGTCTCGATGATCTCGAGGACGTCTTCCTCGGTCAGGGGCTCGAAGTAGAGGCGGTCCGAGGTGTCGTAGTCGGTGGAGACCGTCTCCGGGTTGCAGTTGACCATGATGGTCTCGTAGCCGGCCTCCGTCAGGGCGAAGCAGGCGTGACAGCAGCAATAGTCGAACTCGATGCCCTGGCCGATCCGGTTCGGGCCGCCGCCGAGGATGATGACCTTCTTCGCGTCCGTCGGCCGGGCCTCGTCGACGACGGTGCCGGCGAAAGGCGCGACGTAGGTGGAGTACATGTAGGCGGTGGGCGCCTTGAACTCGGCGGCGCAGGTATCGATGCGCTTGAAGACGGGGCGGACGCCCAGACCCCGGCGCGCGGCGCGCACGGACGCCTCGTCGGTCTTCGCCAGCACGGCAAGGCGCGCATCCGAGAAGCCGGCGGCCTTGAGCTGGCGTAGCGCCCCGGGCGTCGTCGGGATGCCGTGGGCCCGCACCCGGTTCTCGAGGTCGATGATCGCCTGGAGCTGCTCGAGGAACCACGGGTCGATCTTGCAGGAGGCATGCACCTCCTCGTGGCTGATGCCCAGACGCAGGGCTTGGCCGACCTTGAGCAGGCGGTCCGGGGTCGGGGTGCCGAGCGCCGCCTTGATGGCGTTGTGGTCGTCACCCTTGCCCAGGCCCTCGATCTCGATGTCGTCGAGGCCCGTGAGGCCCGTCTCGAGGGAGCGCAGGGCCTTCTGCAGCGATTCGGCGAAGCACCGGCCGATGGCCATGGCCTCGCCCACGGATTTCATGGCCGTGGTGAGCGTCGGCTCGGCGCCCGGGAACTTCTCGAAGGCGAAGCGGGGGATCTTCGTGACCACGTAGTCGATGGTCGGCTCGAACGAGGCCGGGGTGGCGCCGCCGGTGATGTCGTTGGCGATCTCGTCGAGGGTGTAGCCGACGGCGAGCTTGGCCGCGACCTTGGCGATGGGAAAGCCCGTGGCCTTCGACGCCAGGGCGGAGGAGCGCGACACGCGCGGGTTCATCTCGATGACGATCATCCGGCCCGTGGCCGGATCGATGGCGAACTGCACGTTCGAGCCGCCGGTCTCGACGCCGATCTCGCGGAGCACCGCCAGCGATGCGTCGCGCATCACCTGATACTCCTTGTCGGTCAGGGTGAGCGCCGGCGCGACGGTGATGGAATCGCCGGTGTGAACGCCCATCGGATCGATGTTCTCGATGGAGCAGACGATGATGCAGTTGTCGTTCTTATCGCGAACGACCTCCATCTCGTATTCCTTCCAACCGAGGACCGACTCCTCGATCAGCACCTCGTTCGTTGGCGAAGCATCGATGCCGCGCTCGACGATGTCGAGGAATTCCTCGCGGTTGTAGGCGATGCCGCCGCCGGTGCCGCCCATGGTGAAGGAGGGGCGGATGATCGCCGGCAGGCCGACTTCGGCCAGCGCGATGAGGGCCTGGCCGATGGCGTGCTCGCCGTAGCGCTTGCGCCGATCGGATTCACCCCGGTGCCAGGTCTTCTCGAAGGCGGCGAGCGCCGGGCCACGGGCTTCGCCCGGATTGGCGGCCTCGATGCGGGCGACTTCGGCGAGGTACTTCTCGCGGTCGGCCTTCTTGGCGGCGGAGGCGTTGGCCAGCGCCGATTTCGGCGTCTCCAGGCCGATCTTGGTCATCGCATCGCGGAAGAGGTGGCGGTCCTCGGCCTTGTCGATGGCCTCCGCCGTCGCGCCGATCATCTGGACGTCGAATTTTTCGAGGGTGCCCATCTTCTTGAGGGACAGGGCGCAGTTCAGCGCCGTCTGGCCGCCCATGGTCGGCAGCAGGGCGAAGCCCCCCGGCACCACGTGGCGTTCCTTCTCGATGATCTTGGCGACGATCTCCGGGGTGATCGGCTCGACGTAGGTGGCGTCGGCCATGTCCGGGTCGGTCATGATCGTGGCCGGGTTCGAATTGACCAGCACGATCCGGTAGCCCTCCTCGCGGAGGGCCTTGCAGGCTTGAGTGCCGGAATAATCGAACTCGCACGCCTGTCCGATGACGATCGGCCCCGCACCGATGATGAGGATCGTGGAGAGATCGGTGCGTTTCGGCATCGGGGGCCTTGGCTTGCGGGCACGCGCCCAGGCAAGCACGGCGCCCCATCGGGGCTGCCGTGAGCGGGCGCGAGCGGCGTGGATTGTCGTTAGGCGTCGCGTCTACACGCCGCCGCCCGCTTTTGGAAGGGTACAGCGGCGATGTGGGGGATACCTTGCACGGGAGTTAAGCGTTGACGACATCGATGTTTCACGGAAATCTTCCCGCTGGAATCGTCGGAGACGGCTTGCCCCAAGACCTTACCCCAGGACCTTGCCCATGACGGTGACGACGTTTTCCAGCCGCGAGTTCGACCACGATGCCGGCCGCGCACGGGATGCCGCTGCGGCGGGGCCTGTGTTCATCACCCATGACGGCCAGCCGGCGCATGTCCTTCTCAGCATCGAGGCCTATCGGCGAATCACGCGTCAGACCGGCAATTTGCTCGACGACCTCGGTCTGCCCCTCGGAGTCGAGGACATCGAGATCGATTTCCACTCCAGCCGAGATCTGCCCCGTCCGGCCGAGATCGTCTGATGTTTCTCCTCGACACCAATGTGGTGTCGGAACTGCGCAAAGTCCGATCCGGAAAAGCCGACGGGCATGTGTTGGCCTGGGTACGCGACGTCTCGGCCGTGAGCCTCTTCCTGTCTGCTATCGTGGTTCAGGAACTCGAGATCGGCACGATGCTGTTGGAACGGCGCGACCGCCAACAAGGTACACTTCTTCGGACCTGGCTCGACGAACACGTCCTTCCCGGCTTTGCTGGACGCATCCTGCCCGTCGATACGGCTGTTGCCCGCCGCAGTGCCGCACTGTGCGTTCCTGATCCGAGGCCGTTCCGCGATGCGCTGATCGCGGCGACGGCCCTCGTCCACGGCATGACGGTGGTGACACGAAACGTCGGCGATTTCGTGCCGATGCAGGTTCCAATTCTCAATCCGTGGATCGCCGTCTCCTGACGGAAGCCAATCCGCCTGGAGCGGACGGTGTCCTTATCGTCGGCTCCCTGGCTCACATCCCGGCGTAGAGCGCGGCCACGGCCCGGTCGATGGAGAGGGTGAACACCCCGAAGGCCACGACGGCAGCGGCGGCGAATTCGAGGGCGGCGCTGGAGAGCGTCTGGCTGCGGCGCAGGAGCTCGCGGCCAAAGAACAGGCTCACCCAGGCGACGGTGAGGAGGATGGGCAGGACGAACAGGAACGACCACGTGCTCTCGACCCGATCGAGGCCGCCGGCGGGATCGATGAGGGGGCGGATGTTGCGCACCCACGGCGCGTAGCAGGCCGCATAAAGGGTCGTCATCCACGACAGGCCGACGGCGACGCCGAAATGGAAGGTGAAGAGGCGATGCAGGCGCGAGAAATCGTCGCGCGCGTCGTCGAAGGTCATGTGGATATCCCCGAAACCGTCTCGAGCGCTGCTCCCGCGACACGGCGCCGAACGCCGGTTCGCGTGAGCCGTCAACGGTTCGGAAATGCCCGGGAATGCCGGACTTTTTGTGACCCGCCCCTGCCTCAATCGGGGCGGGGGCGGGGCGAAAGCAGGGAGGCTCCGTTTCGTCAGTCGACCACGGCGTGAATGGTCTCGGGCTTGCCCGCCCGCATGAGGGCGACGAAGCGCTCGAACAGGTAATGGCTGTCGCGCGGGCCCGGCGAGGCCTCGGGGTGGTGCTGCACCGAGAAGGCCGGGCGGTCGGTGAGGGTCAGGCCGCAATTCGAGCCGTCGAACAGCGAGATATGGGTTTCGACGGCGGTTTCCGGCAGGCTCTCCGGATCGACGCTGAAGCCGTGGTTCATCGAGACGATCTCGACCTTGCCCGTGGTCTTGTCCTTCACCGGATGGTTGGCGCCGTGGTGGCCCTGCGCCATCTTCACCGTGCGCCCGCCAAGCGCGAGGCCCATGAGCTGATGCCCGAGGCAGATGCCGAATGTCGGCACCTTCTCGGCGAGCAGCTCGCGAATCACCGGCACGGCGTATTCGCCCGTGGCGGCCGGATCGCCGGGACCGTTCGAGAGGAAGACCCCGTCGGGCTTCATCGCCATGATCTCGGCGGCGCTCGTGGTGGCGGGTACCACGGTCACGTCGCAGCCGGCCTCTGCCAGGAGCCGGAGGATGTTGCGCTTCACGCCGTAATCGATGGCCACGACCCGCAGGCCATCGCCGGCCGGCCGGCTACCGTAGCCGGTCTTCACGCCCCAGGCCGTCTGGGACCATGCGGTGGTCTCGCGGCTGGTCACCGGCGGCACGAGGTCGAGGCCCTCCATGGGGGCCAGGGCCGCGGCGCGGGCCTTGAGGGCATCGCGGTCGAAGCTGCCGTCGGGGCTGTTGGCGATGACGGCATTGGGCATGCCGTGGTCGCGGATGAGGGCGGTGAGCGCCCGCGTGTCGATCCCGGTGATGCCGACGATGCCGCGCGCCTTCAGCCAGGCGTCGAGGTGGCTCGACGAGCGCCAGGACGATGGGTTCGTCACCGCCGAGGCGATGACGGCGCCGCGCACGCCGGAGGCCGGAGCCGCGTCGAGGCTTTCGAGATCCTCGTCGTTGGTTCCGGTGTTGCCGATATGCGGAAAGGTGAAGGTGACGATCTGACCGGCATAGGACGGATCGGTGAGGATCTCCTGATAGCCCGTCATCGCCGTGTTGAAGCAGACCTCGCCGTCCGCCGCCCCGGTGCGGCCGATGCCGAATCCTTCGAGGATCGTACCGTCGGCGAGGACGAGGAGGGCGGTGGCGATGGGCTCGGCCCAAGGGGCAGGGGGTGCGGCGGGGTTGGCGGCGGGCGCGCGGGCGCCTTCATCTTGCAGCATCGGCGTGATCTCGCTTATGTCCGGCCGATCCCGGCGCCGCGACACGGCGCATACCGTGCGACACGGCGCACGCGGGTGGCTTGTCGTGCGCCGCTCATACCGAGCGGGCGGCGACGGGGTCAATGTGGCCTCGGGCGCCGTCCGGCTCAAGCTGCGCGAAC
The DNA here is from genome assembly GCF_022179065.1 of Methylobacterium adhaesivum. GTDB lineage: Bacteria > Pseudomonadota > Alphaproteobacteria > Rhizobiales > Beijerinckiaceae > Methylobacterium > Methylobacterium adhaesivum. The sequence goes on along the minus strand of NZ_BPQD01000014.1, from coordinate 141,313 downwards.
CACTCGGCATTTTCACAGCCCAGCAAGTCTCAGACCGATCCGATTCAGGAGTCCCCCATGCTACGCGCACGCCTCACTACCGACATGAAGGAGGCCATGAAGGCCGGCGACAAGGCGAAGCTCGCCACCGTGCGGATGATCCAGGCCGCCCTCAAGGACAAGGACATCGAGGCCCGCGGCCTCGGTAAGGAGCAGCCCTCCGAGGAGGACATCCTCGCGCTCCTGCAGAAGATGATCAAGCAGCGCAACGAATCGGCCGGAGTCTACGACCAGGGCGGCCGCCCCGAACTGGCCGAGAACGAGCGGGCCGAGGCCGCTATCATCGCCGGCTACCTGCCGCAGCAGATGGACGAAGCCGAGACCCGCGCCGCCATCGAGGCCGCCGTCGCCGAGACGGGTGCGGCCGGTCCCAAGGACATGGGCAAGGTCATCGCCGCCCTGAAGGCCGCATATGCCGGCCGGATGGATTTCGGCAAGGCGAGCGGGCTTGTGAAGGACGTGCTCAACGCCAAGGCGTGACACTCCACCGCCGCGCGAGGACGAAACCGACCAGCGCGCGGCGGTCGAAGAGGATCGAGCCCCGTGCGCGCCAGGAGAGCGGATGGGGGTCGAAGGCTGTTTCATCGTCGCAGAGACCCGGTCCACGTCAGCAGAAGACTTGTCTCCGCTAAAGACGACCAGATCGGAATGCGGGTCGACTTTCCCCGCCAAGACCAGACGACACTCGAATCATTGCATCAGCGAGATCGTTCCGATCATGCGATGACTGCTCTTGGGATACACGGGCAAACTTCAACATCTTACGCGGCTTGCCGGGCTCGATGCCGCCCTCCATGGCAAATCCTGGATGAGAAGCTCAAATTTTAACAGTGTTTTAAATATATTATAGCATCAACAAGTGTAATTCTAAGACATTACGGTCGACACTCATGAAACTCGGTATTCGGTTCCGGCTCTACGGCGGCTTCGCGGCGCTGGTCGTGTTGGCAGGGATGCTCGGCGGATTCTCGAACATACAGCTCGGCCAGTTGAGCGACCAAAGCGACCTCAAGGACCGGATCGAGCGCAACGCGCTCAACCTCTATACCTTCAATGCTCTGACCGAGCGCTTTATCGCTCAGAGCAGCGACTACCGGACGAATCCGACACCGGAAACCACGGCCGGCATGAAGGCGAGCCTGAGCGAGATGCGTGCTCTGGCGAACGAGCTTCACAACACGGCGGTCAGCGAGGAGCGGCGCGCGCTCTATGCCCAGCTTCGCACGCAATCCGACGAATTGGGCGCACAGGTGCCGGCCCTCATCGAACTCGGTACGCGGATCCGCGACAACAAGGCTGGTGTGTTCGCGCGGGGCGACCAGCTGACACAGGCCGCCACGGCCCTCGCGACCCAGCTCCGCTCCAGTGAGAACGCATCCGTGCTGGCGCCGCCGGCCGCGGAGGTCGAGCGGACCGTCCTCCTGTTCCGCGTCATGAACTGGCGCTTCCTGGCGACCCGCGATCCGAAGGGTCGGGGCCTGTCGGCGACGGCGTTCGCGAACGCCGAGACCGCCGTCAACACCCTCAAGACCGCCCCCCTCTCGGCGGCCCAGCGCCAGGGCGTGCAGGCCGTCGAGGAGGCGTTGAAGAACCTCGATGCGAGCTTCAAGGCCGCCTCGGGCGCCATGGTGGAGAGCGAGGAACTCTTCGAGCGCACTCTCAAGAGCAAGGCCAACGCCATCTACCAGACAGGCCTGCTGACCCGCGGCAAGCTCAAGGATGCCGTCGAGGAGATCATCGCCCAGGGCCGGAGCACGATGTCGATGGCACGCACGGTCCAGTCCGGGCTGCTCGCGCTGATCCTCGTCATCGGCGTCGCCGGCGCGGTCCTCATCGCGCGCAGCATCATCCGGCAAATCGCCGGCATGACCCAGGCCATGAGCCGCCTCGCGGCGGGCGAGACGGCCCTGACCGTTCCCTCCCAGGACGCCGTGGATGAGATGGGCGAGATGGCCAAGGCGGTGGAGGTTTTCCGGCGGAACGCCATCGCCCGCGACGAACTGGAGGCAGATCAGGCGAATCAGCAGAGTGCCCGGCAGCGCCGCGCCGACCGTGTCGACCAGCTCGTGCGGAGCTTCCAGGAGAAGGTCGCCGGTTCCCTCGCGATCGTTTCGTCCGCGACGGCGGAACTCGACGCCACGGCCCGGTCCATGAGCCAGGTCGCCGGCAGCACCAACAGCCAGGCCGTCGCATCGAGCGCCGCCGCCGAGGAAACCTCCGCCAACGTCCAGACCGTGGCGGCGGCGGCCGAAGAGATGGTCTCCTCTCTTCAGGAGGTCGAGCGTCAGGTGCTTCATTCCCGCAAGGTCGCGATCGAAGCCGCCCGCGAGGCGGAGGCCACGAACACCGCGATGACGAGCCTGGGTGCTGCCGCCAACCAGATCGGAGCGGCGGTGACGACGATCGCCGCCATCGCCAGCCAGACGAACCTCCTGGCGCTCAACGCCACCATCGAGGCGGCCCGGGCCGGGGAAGCGGGACGCGGCTTCGCCGTCGTCGCCGCCGAGGTGAAGGAACTCGCGACCCAGACCGGGCGCGCGACGGAAGAGATCGGCGGCCAAATCGTCGCGATCCAGGCCGGCACGGAGCGGGCGAGCGCGGCGATCCGGCAGATCGCCCACACCATCGCGACCATGAACGAGATCAGCGGCCTGATCGCCGAGACGGTGGTGCAGCAGACCGCCGCCACCAGCGAGATATCCCGCAATGCCAGCGAGGCCGCTCACGGCACCCAGGACGTCTCCGCCAACGTCGCCCGTGTCCTCGGCTCGGCCGATCAGACCGGCCTTGCCGCCTCGCAGGTCCTGGCCGCCGCGGGCGAAGTGGCGGCCCAGTCCCTGAACGTCAAACGCGACATCGACGGCTTCCTCGGTGAGATCCGGGCGGCCTGATCCGCGCCGATGGGTCCGTAGGCGGAACCGGGCGACGCCGATCGCCCGGTTCGGGACTCCTTAAGCCCCCTGGGCTAGAGTGGGCGGCCGCAGAGGTCCCATGCGTTATCCGCCCCATATCCTCGAAGAGATCCGCGCGCGCCTGCCCGCCTCCGACGTGGTCGGGCGGCGCGTCCGGCTGAAGAAGGCCGGGCGCGAGTGGCGCGGCCTGTCGCCGTTCAACGCGGAGAAGTCGCCGTCCTTCTACGTCAACGACCAGAAGCAGTTCTATCACTGCTTCTCGTCGGGCAAGCACGGCGACGTCTTCACCTTCCTCATGGAGACGGAGGGCCTGAGCTTCCCCGAGGCCGTCGAGCGGCTCGCCTCGGAGGCGGGGGTGAGCCTGCCCACCCCGAGCGCCGACACCCGCGAGATGGAGACGAAGCGCGCCGGCGCCCTCGAGGTGATGGAAATGGCGGCCGCCTTCTACGAGGCGCAGCTCACGGGCCGGGCCGGGATCGAAGCCCGGGCGTATCTCGACGGGCGCCAGCTCGGCCTCGACACCCGGGCGCGCTTCCGCCTCGGCTACGCGCCGAACGACCGCTATGCCCTGCGCGATCATCTCGCCGCCAAGGACGTCCCGAAGGAGATGATGGCCGAACTCGGCCTGCTGGTGACCGGCGACGACATCAAGGTCCCGTACGACAAGTTTCGCGACCGGGTGATGTTTCCCATCACCGACACGCGGGGGCGGGTCATCGCCTTCGGCGGCCGGGCGATGCAGAAGGACGCCAAGGCGAAGTACATGAATTCGCCCGAGACTCCGCTCTTCCACAAGGGGCAGCTGCTCTACAACCTCCACGGTGCCCGCAAGGCCGCCCATGATCGCGGCACCATCATCGCCGTGGAGGGCTACGTCGACGTCATCGCCATGACGCTCGCCGGGCATCCCAACGCCGTGGCGGGCCTCGGCACGGCGCTGACGGAGGAGCAGGTGGCACTGCTCTGGCGCCACGGCGACGAGCCGATCCTGTGCTTCGACGGCGACGGCGCGGGCCAGCGCGCCGCGTTCCGGGCGCTGGACGTCGCCCTGCCGGGGCTGACGCCGGGCAAGTCGCTCCGCTTCGCCATGCTGCCCGAGGGACAGGACCCGGACGATCTACTGCGCTCCGAGGGCAAGGCCGCCATCGACCGGGTGCTCGACGGGGCCCGCCCCCTCGTCGAGGTCCTGTGGTCGCGCGCCACCGAGGGCGCCCCCCTCGACACCCCCGAGCGCCGCGCGGGCCTCGCCAAGACCCTGCGCGAGCTCGTGAGCGGCATTCGCGACGAGACCGTGCGGGGCTTCTACCGCGACGAGATCGAGGGGCGCCTGCGCGCCCTGTCCCCGCAGGGGGCCCAAGGCCGCCGGGGGCCGTGGGAACCGCGCCAGGGCGGTGCAAACCGCCCGGCCTTCCAGCGCGCGCCGCGCCCCGGCGATCCGCCGCCGTCGCCGGTCTTCCACGGCAAGGCCAGCAACCATCTGGCGCAATCGGCCGGCTTCACCGGGGCGCAGGCCCTGCGGGAGGGGATGATCGTCGGCACCCTCCTCACGCATCCCGCCCTCCTCGAGGACTGGGCGGAGCCGTTCTCCGAACTCGATTTCGAGACCGAGGATGCGCGGGTGATCCAGACGTTTCTCCTCGATACCGTCGCGGATGCGGCGCCCATCGACGCGACGGTTCTGGCCGCGCGGCTGGAGCGCGCCCGATTGACGGCGGCGGCCGAGCGCGTCTGCGCCCTCGGGCGCCGGAAGGATCCGAAAGCCCTTGACGCGCATGCCGATCCTATGCGTCTCGAAGATGCGTTGGGGCAGGCCGTGATCTTGCACCGCAAGTCGGGCGCGCTAAATAGCGAACTTCGCCTCGCCGAACGGGCGCTCGCGGAGGATTTCACGGAGGCGAACTTCGCTTGGCTGTGTGACGTGAAGCAACGTATGGCCGTTGTCGCCGGAGCGGAAGAGGACGAGCCGGCCGCGGACGAGGCGGCGGGGTAGGTCCTCGAGGCCACCAAATTCGCGCGTCGGAAACGGCGCATGGTTAACATTCGGTCAAGCGTCTCGCTTGCATACCGGAATCTGAGATCGACGCGGGCGCTTTCCGGCGCTCCGCACACCATATGTATTGCAGCGTCGGCGACGCGGAGTGGGCCACACGCTCCCGCGCGACACGGCTACGACAACCATAGGCGGATCATGGCGACGAAGGCAACGGAACGGGACGAGACCGATGCTGCCCCCGAGGCACAGACGGACGGGCCGCTCCTCGATCTGACGGATGCCTCCGTCAAGCGGATGGTGAAGCTGGCGAAGAAACGCGGCTACATCACCTACGAGGAAATCAACGAGGTCCTGCCCGACGGCCAGTCCGATCCCGACCAGATCGAGGACGTGCTGTCCCAGCTCTCCGAGATGGGCATCAACGTCGTCGAGGCGGAGGAGACCGAGGAGACGACGGAGGCCAAGGCCAACGGCGAGGCCGGCGACGACGAGGACGGCGCCGAGGGGACCGAGGTCGCCGAGATCGCGCCGACCAAGGCCCCGGCGGTCCGCGAGACCACGGCCAAGGAGCCCACCGACCGCACGGACGATCCCGTGCGCATGTACCTGCGCGAGATGGGCTCCGTGGAGCTCCTGTCGCGCGAGGGCGAGATCGCCATCGCCAAGCGCATCGAGGCGGGCCGCGAGGCGATGATCGCCGGTCTGTGCGAGAGCCCGCTCACCTTCCAGGCCATCATCATCTGGCGCGACGAACTCGTCGACGGCCGGGTGCTCCTGCGCGAGATCATCGACCTCGAGGCCACCTATGCGGGTCCCGACGCCAAGAACGCGATGCAGATCGCGGAGGGCGCCGAGGAAACGGAAGACGGCGAGGGCGACACGCCGGCGGCGCCCGAAGGCGACGACGAGGACGACATGGAGAACAACGTCTCCCTGGCGGCCATGGAGACCGAGATCAAGCCGCGCGTCCTCGAGACGTTCGACAACATCGCCAACAACTACAAGAAGCTGCGCAAGATCCAGAGCGAGCATGCCGAGGTGAAGGCCGGCGGCGGCGCGCTCACGGACGCGCAGAGCGCCAAGCGCGACGAGCTGAAGGACATCGTCGTCACCGACGTGAAGTCGCTCTCCCTCAATGCCAACCGCATCGAGGCCCTGGTCGAGCAGCTCTACGACATCAACAAGCGCCTCATCTCCCACGAGGGGCGCCTGATGCGCTACGCCGAGACCCACGGTGTCGCCCGCGACGAGTTCCTGCGTCATTACCAGGGCTGGGAACTCGATCCGAACTGGATGGAGCGTGTCGGCACCCTTGGCGGGCGCGGCTGGAAGAACCTCGTCGAGAAGGGTCAGAAGGAGGTGGTGCGCCTGCGCGAGCAGATTCTGACGCTGGCCTCCGAGACCGGCCTCGAGATCGGCGAGTATCGCAAGATCGTTAACATGGTGCAGAAGGGCGAGCGCGAAGCCCGTCAGGCCAAGAAGGAGATGATCGAGGCGAATCTGCGCCTCGTGATCTCCATCGCCAAGAAGTACACCAACCGCGGCCTGCAGTTCCTGGACCTCATCCAGGAGGGCAACATCGGCCTGATGAAGGCGGTCGACAAGTTCGAGTACCGCCGCGGCTACAAGTTCTCGACCTACGCCACGTGGTGGATCCGGCAGGCGATCACCCGCTCCATCGCCGATCAGGCCCGCACCATCCGCATCCCGGTGCACATGATCGAGACGATCAACAAGATCGTCCGTACTTCGCGTCAGATGCTGCACGAGATCGGGCGTGAACCCACTCCGGAGGAGTTGGCCGAGAAGCTGGCCATGCCCCTGGAGAAGGTGCGCAAGGTGCTGAAGATCGCCAAGGAGCCGATCTCCCTCGAAACGCCCATCGGCGACGAGGAAGATTCGCATCTCGGCGACTTCATCGAGGACAAGAACGTCGTCCTGCCCATCGACGCGGCGATCCAGAGCAATCTTCGCGAGACCACGACCCGGGTGCTGGCCTCGCTCACGCCCCGTGAAGAGCGCGTCCTGCGCATGCGCTTCGGCATCGGCATGAACACCGACCACACCCTCGAGGAGGTCGGCCAGCAGTTCTCGGTGACCCGCGAGCGCATCCGTCAGATCGAGGCGAAGGCCCTGCGCAAGCTCAAGCACCCGAGCCGGTCGCGCAAGCTCCGCAGCTTCCTCGACAACTGAAGACCCCCACCCAAGATCCTTCGCGGCACCACGGCGCCGCGGAGGGCTCGCCCACGAGACCGATCGACGCCATGATCCGACCCCGGTTCGCGGGCGATGCAGAAGACCCGGCGGCCCGCCCGGCCCTGTGACTCACCGAGGCCTCATGCTCGATCGCGGTCCGCCCCAATCCGCGCCCACCGCCGAAGCCGATGGCTCCGAGGCCAACGACGTGCCCTTCGGCGCCCTGCAGCAATGCGTGGCCCTGCGCGACTGGCTGCTGAGCGAGGGCGCGCGGATGCCCAACGCCGAGGACCTGCTGGCGGGCCTCGCCGAACGCCTCATCGACCTCGGCGTCCCCGTGGACCGCGCGACCACGGCCATCGACGCCCTGCACTCCGAGTATTCCGGGGTCGGCCGGTTCTGGACCCGGGAGACCGGCTCGACGGTGCGGCTGTTCCCGCACGGGGAGGCGTCCGACAAGGCCTATCGCGAGAGCCCGTTCCAGACCGTCCACGAGACCGGGGAGTGGCTGATCCTCGACCTTTCCGAGACGCCCGACGCCGCCTTCGCGGTGATCCCAGACCTCAAGGCCGAGGGCTACCGCCACTACATCGTGGCGCCCCTGTTCTTCACCAACGGCACCCGCAACGGCATCACCTTCGCCACCAGGTCTGAGGAAGGGTTTCGCGACGAGGACGTGGCGATCCTGCGCTTCGTCATCCCGACGCTCGCCGCCGTGATGGAGATGCGCAGCATCAACAAGCAGCTCGACCACGTTCTGCGGATCTATGTCGGCGACGAGCCGCACAAGGCGATCCTGGCGGGTTCGATCCGGCGCGGCCACGTTCAGCGCATCCGCTCGGCGATTCTGTTCGCCGACATGCGCGACTACACCCGCATCTCCGCCGAGATGACCCCGGAGGAGGCCGTGGACCTCCTCAACATCTTCTTCGATTGCCTCGTGCCGGCCATCGAGCGCGAGGGCGGCGAGGTGCTGAAGTATCTCGGCGACGGCCTCCTGGCGATCTTTCGCGAACGGGGCGACGACCTCGGCGGTGCCGCCAAGGGGGCGCTGACGGCGGCCCAGAGCGCGCTGGCGGCCCTCGACGAGGCCAATGCCCTCGGGCATTTCGCCCAGCCCGTGGCGGCGGGCATCGCCCTCCACCACGGCGAGGCCGCCTACGGCAATGTCGGCTCGGGCGCGCGCCTCGACTTCACCGTCATCGGCCGCGACGTGAACCTCGCGAGCCGCCTTGCCCGCCTCAACCGGACGCTGGGCGAACCGCTCCTCATGTCGAAGCCGTTCGTGGACTTCCTGTGGGGCGACCCCGTTTCCCTCGGAACCCATCCCCTCGACGGCTTTACCGAGCCCATGGGCGTGTTTCGCCCCGGCCGCCCGCCCACGACGGCCTGAGCCGGACCGGCGGGGTGTTGACCCCGGCGCCATCCGGGCCCACATCGGGGGTGTTCAAGGGAGATCCCCGGCAAGGGGCTGAGAAACCGATGAGTCGCCCGATGCCGGGCGGCGGCGCGGAAATCCTTCGAACCTGAACCGGTTCATACCGGCGTAGGGATTGGACCGCCGCGTTCCGCAAGGACCCGGCACTTTGCGCAACCGACGCGCACAGGCCCGCCAACCCCGAGCGCCCGTCGCGGAGGTTGCCTTGGCCCCGAGCCCCACCCAACCCATCGACCTGAGGCGCTCGCCCGCCGCCCCGCGCGCGCCCTCCGCCCTGCCGGCGCGCAGCGACGTGGTGGTGGTCGGCGGCGGCCTCATCGGCCTGTCCATCGCCTGGCACCTCGCGCGGGGGGGACGCACCGTGACGGTGGTCGAGCGCGAGACCGTGGGGGCGGGCGCGAGTCTGGCCGCCACCGGCATGCTGGCGCCCGCCGCCGAACACGAACCCGGCTCCGATCCCCTCCTGCCCCTGGCGCTCGCGAGCCTCGCCCGCTGGCCGGGGTTCCGCGACGCGCTCCAGGCCGCGTCCGGCCTCGACATCGACTACCGGGAGGAAGGCACCCTGGTGCTCGCCATCGGCCGTGACGAGGTCGAGCGCCTGCGCTCCCGCCACGACCTGCAGGTCCGCTCCGGCCTCGATGCCACGTGGCTCAGCGGGTCGCAGGTGCGCGCCCGGGAGCCGGCCCTGCGCCCGGCCGTCACCGCCGGCCTGTTCTGCCCCCACGATCATCAGGTCGATCCCGCCTGCGTGATGGCCGCCCTCGTGCGTGCCTGCGAGGGGGCGGGCGTCACTCTGGTGGAAGCGTGTCCCGTCGAGGCCCTCGACTGGGCGGGCGGCCGGGTCACGGGTCTGGCGACCGCCCAGGGCCGGATTGCCGCCGAGACGGTGATCCTCGCCGCCGGGGCCTGGAGCGGGCAGGCGGGCCTCCTGCCGGATCACCTCGGCCTGCCGGTGCGGCCGCTCAAGGGACAGTCGCTGGCGCTACGCACCACCGCCCGCACGGGGACGCTGAGCCACATGGTCTGGACCGAGCAGGTCCACATGGCCCCGAAGAGCGACGGCCATCTCATCGTCGGCGCCACGGTGGAGGATTGCGGCTTCACCCCAGGCGTCACGGCGGGCGGGCTCTACGCCCTGCTGGAGGGCGCGCGCCGCGTCCTGCCGGGCATCGAGGAGATGGCGGTCGAGGCCGTGTGGAGCGGCTACCGCCCGACCTCGGACGACGACGCACCGATCATCGACACCCTGGCCCCCGGCCTCGTGGTGGCGACGGGCCACCACCGCAACGGCTACCTCCTGGCGCCGGCCACCGCCGAGGCCGTGGCCAGCCTCCTCGCCGACGGCACCCTGCCGGACTACGCCCGTGCCTTCGGCCGCGCCCGCTTCGCCCCCGTGCCCAAGGTCCCCCCTGTGTCCAAGAGGGCGTCCGCATGAAACTCGTCCTCAACGGACGCCCGCACGAGAGCGACGCGCCGGACCTCGACACCCTGTTCCGCCGCGAAGCCGAGGAGACCGGGATCGAAGGGCCGCAGGGCATCGCCATCGCCCTCAACGGCGCGGTGATCCGCCGCCGCGACTGGGCCGCGACACCACTCAACGACGGCGATCGCGTGGAGATCGTCCGCGCCATGCAGGGAGGCTGACGCCATGACCGAACCCCAAGACGATCGGCACGACGATGCCCTCGTCATCGCCGGCGTGACCCTCGCCTCGCGTCTATTCATCGGCACCGCCGGTTATCCGACGCAAAGCATCATGGCCGAGTCCGTGGCGGCCTCAGGCGCGGAGGTGGTTACGGCCTCGATCCGCCGGGTCTCGCTGCAGGGCCACGGCTCGGACACGGTGCAGAAGCTCAAGGGCTACCGCTTCCTGCCCAACACCGCCGGCTGCGAGACGGCACGCGACGCGATCATGACCGCCGAACTCGCCCGCGAGGCCCTCGACACCACCTGGATCAAGGTCGAGGTCATCGGCGACCGCGAGACGCTCTATCCCGACGTGGCCGAGTTGCTCGAAGCCTGCCGCCACCTCGTCGAGGACGGGTTCACGGTGCTGCCCTACTGCAACGACGATCCGGTGGTGTGCCAGCGGCTGGCCGATCTCGGCTGCGCCGCCGTGATGCCCATGGGCTCGCTCATCGGCTCGGGCATGGGGGTGGCCAACCCCGCCAACCTCGAACTCATCTGCCGGCGCTCGCCCGTCCCCGTCATCGTCGATGCCGGCATCGGAACGGCCTCGGACGCCGTGATCGCCATGGAACTGGGGGCCTCTGGCTGCCTTCTCAACACGGCGGTGGCCAAGGCCGACGACCCCGTGCGCATGGCCCGCGCCATGGGCCACGCCGTGGAAGCCGGCCGCCTCGCGCACCGGGCCGGCCGCATCCCGAGGCGGGGCCGGGCCGAGCCGTCGAGTCCTCAGCTCGGCCTCGTCGGCTCGTGAGGCCGCTGCCGTCGTGGCTGCTGGTGGTGACGGACCAGGCGTCTGTCGCCCACGTCGCACACGATGCGGGCAACGGCGACGGTGGATGTCCCGCTTCGAAAGGCGACCCTTTCGCCCGACCGCCCGGACAGCACGGGTCCCCACACCTTCCAGGAGAGGGCCAGGGTAAGGTGTGTGACTTGTCCGGAGAGGGACCACACCTCACCCCAACCCTCTCCTTCCAGGAGAGGGAGCCCGTCGAGGCTCGATCGGGTCATCGACCCGACTTCGCGGCCGGCAGTGCAAATGATGGGTTCGATAAATCCGAGCCCCGAAACATCGCTCTCCTCGCCCGCATCGATACCCTATTGGCGGAGGGCGCCCGTTGGGTGTGGTTCCGCGAGCGCGACATGGCGCCGGAGCCCCGCGCGGTCCTGGCCCGCGCGGTACTGGAACGGACCCATGCCCGGGGGGCGGCCTTCACCCTCGGCGGCGACGCCGCCCTGGCCGCCCACCTCGGGGCAGATGGCGTTCACCTGCCCGGCGGCACGCCACCCGCCGGGATCGAGGAGGCGCGCCGACTCCTGCCGGACGGACTCGTCGGCGTCTCGGCCCATTCCGTGGCGGAGGTCGCGGCGGCGGCGCGATACGGCGCGGACTACGCCACCCTGAGCCCGATCTTCGCCACGGCGAGCAAGCCCGGCTACGGTCCGGCGCTCGGTCCTGAGGCCATCGCGGCGGCCTGCGTCCACGGCCTGCCGGTCCTCGCCCTCGGGGGCATCACCCCGGCGACGGCCCGCGCCTGCCGGGAGGCGGGGGCCGGCGGGATCGCCGTGATGGGCGATCTCATGCGCAGCCCCGATCCCGCACCGACGCTTCGCGCCCTGCTCTCGGGCTGATCTCAGGTCCGGATGATCGCTTCGGGTCGAGCGAGCGCGCCAGGCTCCCTCTCTTGGAAGGAGAGGGGACCCGCGCTCGATAGCGATCCAACTGTTCGCCCGGCGACGGACTTGAACGGCGAAAAAGCTATTTCGGGTCGGCCGGGCCGTAGGGCGGGCGCGGAATCGCCCGGTGGGCGGCGCGCAGGGCCGCCGACCAGCGTTCGCGCAGATCGTGGAAATAGCCCTCGCCGGCCTCGATGCGGTGGTTGACCTCGAGGTTGAGGGCGTCGCGGCGCACCAGCGCGATGTCGATGGGCAGGCCGACGCCGAGATTGGACCGCATGGTCGAGTCCATGGACACGAGGCCGACTTTGAGGGCGTCGTAGAGATCGGTCTCGTACTTCACCGCCCGGTCCAGGATCGGCTTGCCGTACTTGTGCTCGCCGATCTGCAGGAACGGCGCGTCGCCGCTGCACTCGATGAAGTTGCCGGCCGAATAGATGAGATAGAGCTTCATCGGGTCCGTGCCGATCTGTCCGCCGAACAGGAGCGACACGGAGAAGCGGAGATTCGCCGCCTCGAAGCCGGCCTTCTCGATCTCGCGCACCCGGCGGATGGCCCGGCCCACGAGCTGCGCCGCCTGGAACATGGTCGGCGCCTCGACGAGGCGCATCTTCGGCTCGCCGGCCTCGCCCTCGACGCCCTCCGAGAGCAGGCTGAGGACCGATTGGGTGATGGAGAGGTTGCCGGCCGAGGCCAGCATCATCACCCGCTCGCCCGGCACGTTGAAATGATGCAGCTTGCGGTAGGTGGAGATGTCGTCGAGGCCCGCATTCGTGCGGGTATCGGCGATCATCACCAGGCCGTCCTCCACCAGGACACCGACGCAGTAGGTCATCGTCTCAAGCTTTCCTCACGTCCGATCACCCCGGGGGATCAGGACTGGACCGTCGCCTGTGCTTGCTCGACGCGGAGCGTCACGTCGAGGGTTTCCGTGCCGCCACCCATGCGGCTGCCGCGAATCGGGGCGGCGCCCCGGTAATCCAGGCCGACGGCGACGCGGACATGGGCCTCCGTGGTGGCGATGCCGTGGGCCGGATCGAAGCCGACCCAGCCGAGATTCGGAACCAGGGCCTCGACCCAGGCATGGCCCGCCTCCTGGCCGACGATCCCGTCGGCGTGATGGAAGTAGCCCGAGACGTAGCGCGCCGGAATCTCGAGGTGGCGGGCGGCGGCGATGAAGACGTGGGCGACGTCCTGGCAGACGCCTTTTTCCGCCTCGAACGCCAGGGGCGCCGTGGTGCTGGCGCTCGTCGGCCCCGGCTCGAACACCACCCGTTCGTGCACGGCGGCGAGGAGACGGTGCAGGCAGGGCAGGGCGGAGGCGTCGCCGGCTCCGCGAACCTCCTGGGCGAAGGCCTGGATCGGCTCGCTCGCCAGGGCAAGATCGGAATCGCGCAGGTAGAACTCATCGGGCAGGCGCTCGACGGTGCCGCGCACCACGCCGTGCATCTCGTTGGTGTCGACCTCGCCGATGACGCGGATGGTCAGGGCCTCGGCCGGTTCGTCGGCGGTGAACCAGTGCACCACGTTGCCGAAGCCGTCCTCACGCTCGCTGATGCGTCCGTCGACGGAGGGTTCGATGCGCCAGCGCCGGACATACTGCCCGTCATGGTCCCGGGGGCGCAGGCGCAGGACCTGAATCAGGTTCCGGGCCGGCTGCTCGTAGGTGTAGTTGGTCTCGTGAAAGACGCGGATTCGCATGCGGCGACCTTTTCGCGGGTTCCGACCCGAAAGCCCCTACACCAGATATTGCGCGATGACCGCAGCGCCGAGGCGGTTGTTCTCGGCGATGAAGGCGGTGACGAACTCGTGCAGGCCCGAGGTGAAGATCCGATTGATGTTCTCGCCCTCCAGGCGCGCCAGGGTGTTGCTGGCCAACCTCTGGCTCGCACCGCGCCGGCCGTAGGCGTCGGCGATGAGGTCGAGGTTCTCCACGAGCATGCCGTAGCAATTGGCGAGGGAGCGCGGCATCTGCCGGTTGAGGATGAGGAGATCGGCCACCAGCAGGGGCTTCACGCTCTCGCGGTAGACCCAGTGATAGGCGTTGAAGGCCGAGACCTCGCGCAGGATCGTGGTCCACTGGAAGTAGTCGAGGCTTCCCCCCACCCGCTCCGTGGCGGGCAGCAGGATGCGGTACTTCACGTCGAGGATGCGGGCGGTGTTGTCGGCCCGCTCGATGGCGGTGCCGAGCCGCGTGAACCAGTAGGCGTCGTTGCGCAGCATCGTCCGGTAGGCCGAGCCGTCGAAGGCCAGGGACACGCCCTTCACCCATTCGAGGAAGCGGGAGAACTCGTCGCGGTTCAGCTCGCGCCCCTCGTAGTTGCGCAGTTCCAGCCACGCGCCGTTGATGGCGTCCCACATCTCCGTGGTGAGGGCCGTGCGGACGCTGCGGGCGTTCTCCCGGGCCGTCTCGATGCAGGAGCGGATCGAGGACGGATTGTGCGGGCTGAATGCCAGGAAGTCGCAGACCGTGGCCTCGGTCACGCCACCGTAGAGGGGCTTGAACACCTCCGGGTCTCCGGCGGAGGCCAGCGCCGAGGCCCATTCGTTGGTCTCGCCGCCGCCGTAGCTCGACGGCAGGGCCGCGAGCCGATGCGCCGCGTCGAGGATGCGGGCGACGAACTCGGCCCGCTCGACGTAGCGCGAGAGCCAGTACAGGTTGTCTGCGGTCCGGGACAGCATGGGCTTCCGTTGAGACGCCGGACACCCGCGAGACGCGACGGGGCCGTTGGGCTGAAGGGGGAAGTCTGTGGAGGCGGCGCCGGATCGGGCCGCGAGGGCCCGGTCCGGCAGCGAACGGCGCGCGTCGTCAGGCGTCGAGCACCCAGGTGTCCTTGGTGCCGCCGCCCTGGCTCGAGTTGACGACGAGGGAACCCTCCTTGAGGGCGACGCGGGTGAGGCCGCCCGGAACGATGCGGATCTCGTCGGAGCCGCACAGGACGAAGGGGCGCAGGTCGACGTGGCGGGGCGCCACCCCGGAGGCCACGAAGGTCGGGCAAGTGGAGAGCGCGAGCGTCGGCTGGGCGATGAACCCGTCCGGCGCGTAGCGGAGCTTGCGCCCGAACTCCTCGATCTCGCGCTTGGTCGCATGCGGGCCGACGAGCATGCCGTAGCCACCCGAGCCGTTGACCTCCTTCACCACGAGGTCCTTCAGGTTGTCCATGACGTACGCGAAGGCGTCCTTCTCGCGGCAGCGATAGGTCGGCACGTTGTGCAGGATCGGATCCTCGCCGGTGAAGAACCGCACGATCTCCGGCATGTAGCTGTAGACCGCCTTGTCGTCGGCGATGCCGGTGCCCACCGCGTTGGCGAGGGTCACGGTGCCGCGCTCGTAGGCGTTCATGAGGCCCGGCACGCCCAGCACCGAGTCGGGGCGGAACACCAGGGGGTCGAGGAAGTCGTCGTCGAGGCGGCGATAGAGCACGTCGATCCGGCGCGGGCCTTCCGTGGTGCGCATGTACACCACGTCGTCCTTGGTGAAGAGGTCGGACGCCTCCACCAGGTCGACGCCGAGCTTGTCGGCCAGGAACGAGTGCTCGTAGAAGGCCGAATTGTAGCGGCCGGGCGTCAAGAGGGCGACGGTGGGGTCGCGCGTCGCGCTCGCCGGCGCCAGGGACCGCAGGGTGGCGAGCAGAGCATCGGGATAATTCTCGACGGGCGCCACGCGGTGGCGCGAGAACAGTTCCGGAAACAGCCGCAGCATCACCTCGCGGTTCTCCAGCATGTAGGAGACGCCGGACGGCGTGCGAGCATTGTCCTCCAGCACGAAGAAATCGTTCTCGCCCGTGCGGACGATGTCGATCCCGGCGATGTGGACGTAGAGGTCGTGCGGCACCCGGAAGGCGCGCATCTCCATGCGGTAATGCGGGTTGCGGTAAACGAGGTCGGCCGGGATGATTCCGGCCTTGATGCAGTCCTGCGCGCCGTAGATGTCCTTCAGGAACGCGTTGATGGCGGTGACGCGCTGCTTCAGGCCCCGCTCGAGGAAGCCCCATTCCGGTTTGGTGATGACCCGGGGGATGATGTCGAACGGGATCAGCCGCTCGGTGGACTCGTTGGCCCCGTAGACCGCGAAGGTGATGCCGATGCGCCGAAACAGCATCTCGGCCTGGCTGCGGCGGGTGTTGAAATGCTCCGGCGGCGTGGTCTCCAGCCACGACTTCAGGCTGCTGTAGGCCTCGCGCACGGCGGCGTCGTCGAGCGCCCCGTCAGGCAAACCGGTCATCTCGTCGAACGCAGCGAGCGCCATACGCGCCTCCCTTAAACGCCAGGTTCCAGGCAAGAGGCGCGCCAGGGGCGGGCCGGCAGGCCGTTCGAGGTCTCGGCCGGACCCCTTGGAGCGTACGCTAACACGCCGGGCGCACGCCGACACGCGGTCTCTGGTGAAACACGCGGGCGGAGAGAAAACGTCTGCGTGTTCACGCCAGGCGCGCAGGCCCGTCGCGCGGGCACCGGGTCAGATCAGCTTCAGGCCCTTGAAGCTCGCATGGCCCTCGCGGCCGAGGATCACGTGGTCGTGGACGACGATGCCGAGGGGATCGAGGACGTCGACGATCTCGCGCGTCATCCGGATATCGGCCGCCGACGGAGTCGGGTCGCCGGACGGGTGGTTGTGGGCGAGGATGATGGCGGTGGCGGAGAGTTCCAGCGCCCGGCGCGCCACCTCGCGGGGATAGACCGGGGTGTGATCGACGGTGCCGCGGCCCTGCACCTCGTCGGCGATGAGGTGGTTGCGCCGGTCGAGGAAGAGCACGCGGAACTGCTCGCGCGCCGCGAACGCCATGGTGGCGCGGCAATATTCGAGCACCGCGCTCCACGACGACAGCAGGGGCCGGTCGGCGATGGCGCCACGGGCGAGACGCTGGCCTGCCGCTTCGATGAGCTTGAGATCGGCGATGACGCCGCCGCCGATGCCTTCGATTTCGGCAAGACGGGCCGGTTCGGCGGAGATCACCTCGGCGAAGCTGCCGAAACGGCGGATCAGTGCCTTCGCGAGAGGCTTCACGTCGCGCCGGGGAATGGCGCGAAACAAGGCAAGTTCAAGAAGCTCATAGTCCGGCAGCGCATCGGCCCCAGCCTGTGCGAAGCGCGCGCGCAGGCGGTCGCGGTGGCCGAGATAGTGCGGCTCGGCCTCGGACGGCGCGTCTCCGTCGGCGGACGGGCTCGCGGCGGGTGCGGCACGGCGCGGCACGGCGGACGCCTCAGGCCGCCGGATTGACCGGCTGGTGCAGCCCCTTGGGGGAGAAGGTGAAGATCTCCGCGCCCGTCTCCGTCACCGCCACCGTGTGCTCAAACTGGGCCGAGAGGGAGCGGTCCCGCGTCACCGCCGTCCAGCCGTCGGACAGTACCTTCACGGCGGGGCGCCCGAGATTGATCATCGGCTCGACCGTGAAGAACTGGCCGGGCTTGAACGTCACGTCGTAGCTCGGCTCGGCATAGTGCAGGATCGTGGGGGCGTCGTGGTAGGTCCGCCCGAGGCCGTGGCCGCAGAAATCGCGCACCACGGAGCAGCGCTCGGCCTCCGCATAGGCCTGGATCGCCCGGCCGATATCCGTGGTCGAGCCGCCGGGCTTGATCGCCGCGATGCCGCGCATGAGGCATTCGTGGGTGATCTCGCACAGGCGCTGGGCCTTGCGCGACACCTCGCCGACATAGGCCATGCGGCTCGAATCGCCGTGCCAGCCGTCGACGATGAGGCAGATGTCGAGGTTGACGATGTCGCCCTCGCGCAGGGGCTTGTCGTTGGGAATGCCGTGGCAGACCACGTGGTTGATGGAGGTGCAGATCGACTTTGGATAGCCGCGATACAGCAGCGAGGCCGGATAGGCGCCGTGGTCCATGGCGAAAGTGTAGGCGAGCCGGTCGAGGTATTCGGTCGTCACCCCAGGGGCCGTCGCCTCCATCAGCACGTCGAGGGCCTCGGCCGTGAGACGGCCCGCCTTGCGCATGCCCTCGAACCCCTCCGGCCCGTGGATGGGCGGCTCGGGCGAACGCCGTCCGCTGTCGGAGACGGCCTGATCGTTCTGGGTCATGGGCGGGCGTTTCGTGGCTGGCCGGAAAGGCCCTCTGTACGACCCCGCGCGCGCGAGGCCAACCCTGGCCGCGCGGGCCCTGCACCGGGCGCGGAGGCGGTCCGGGCTAGGCGCCGGGGCGGGGAGGGGCTAGACAGCTAGGCGACGACGGAGGTCCGGGCGGGTGAGTGCCGGGCCGGCAGGCAGGACGGGACGATGGCTGACAAGGCGGTGCCGCACTTCCACAACGATGCGGGCGTGGCCGTGATCCATGTCGGATCGCGGGAATTTATGTGCATCGGCGCCCGGCCGCCCTTCGATCATCCGCACGTGTTCCTCGACATGGGCACGGACGACGAGATCATCTGCCAGTATTGCTCGACGCTCTACCGGTATCGGCCGAGCCTGAAGGCCGGGACCGCCGATCCGGCGGCCTGCGTCTGGGACGACCGGACCACGGCCGCCGCCTGAGCCCCGTGCCTCCCCCCTCGACGGGCTGCCACGTCGCCATCGTGGGCGCCGGGATCGGCGGCCTCACGGCGGCCCTCGCCCTCGACGCGGCGGGGCACACCGTCACCCTCATCGAGCGCCGCACGGGCTTCAGCGAGGTCGGGGCGGGGCTCCAGATCTCCCCCAACGCGAGCCGGGTCCTCATCGATCTCGGCCTCGGCGCGGCCCTGCGCCGGGCGGCGAGCGAGCCGCCGGGCGTCGTGGTGCGGGCCATGGCCACCGGGCGGACGCTCGGCGCCATTCCCCTCGGGGCCGCGCACCGCGAGGCCTTCGGCGCCCCCTATTACGTGATCCACCGGGCCGACCTGCAGACCCTGCTCCTCGACGCCGTGCGGGGCCGCGCCGGCATCCGCCTCCTCATGGGCCGCGACGTCGTCGGCCTCGTGGAGGCGGCGGACGGCGTCAGCCTCACCCTGGAGAGCCATCAGGGCGCCCGGTCAGAGACCTTCACGGCCGATCTCGCCGTGGGGGCTGACGGGGTGCGCTCGCGCCTGCGCGGGCACCTCGACGCGGCACCCCTGCGGCCCTGGCGCGCGGCGGCGTGGCGGGCCCTGGTGCCGCGCGAGGCGGTGCCGCCCGACCTCGACGCCGAGGCCACGGGCCTGTGGCTCGGCCGCGACCGCCACGTGGTGCACTATCCGATCCGGGGCGGCAGCCACCTCAACGTCGTCGCGGTGGTGCCCGAGCGCGCCGGCACCGACGATTGGGGCCAACTCGGCGAGACCGCCGTTCTGCGCGCGCGCTTCCCCGATGCCGCGCCGCCGCTCGCCGCCCTGCTGAACCAACCGGATTCGTGGCTGGTCTGGTCCCTCGTCGATCGCGCCCCCGCTCGGCCCCTGGCCCGCGGGCGCCTCGCACTCCTGGGTGATGCCGGCCACCCGATCCTGCCGTTCCTGGCGCAGGGGGCGGCCCTCGCCATCGAGGACGCCGCCGTCCTCGCCGACGCCCTCGGCACCGGCTCCGTACCCGAGGCCCTGGCCGCCTACGCGAAAGCCCGCGCCGGCCGCGCGCGAAAGGTCCGCGCGGCCGCCCGCGCCAACGGCCGCACCTACCACGCCGGCCCCCTCGTCGGCCGGGTCCGCAACGCCGTGATGCACCGCCTCGGCCCATCCGGCATGACCCGCCGCTACCGCTGGCTCTACGGCTGGACGCCTTGATCTCGCGGCCCGCCCCCGCTACCGCAGGGATCGGCATGCGGACGTGGCGAAACCGGTAGACGCACGAGACTTAAAATCTTGCGGCCGCAAGGCTGTGCGGGTTCGAGTCCCGCCGTCCGCACCAATCCATTGAAATCGTGAGCGGTGCCAGCGAGATGCTGGCAATCCTTTGTTTTTCGGCGCTTGTCGCAGAAGGCTCACAAGTGGACTTCTCGACGTTCCTCACGTGGGTCATGTCGTTAACCGAGGGGTCCATATCGGCCAACAGCCCCTCGACGCGCTTGGCCGAAGCCACCGTGAGAAGGTCCTGAAGGAGCGCCTGTCGCTCAAGGCCATTGCTGCGGCGTGGATCCAGAGAGGCGAGTGGTCGTCCATCCTGCCCAGGGTGCTGGACAGCGGGGCGGACCTCACGGGGTTCCCCCACCTGTTCGATACGAGGGCCTTGGGGGCGGCTTCGACGATCATGGGCAATCCGTCGATTGACCTCGCGAATAGCTCTTACAAGGGCAATGGGGAAGGATTCATTCAACCTTCAGGGAAGTAATGGGATATAGTATCCATCGCTTTCCAGCCCGCACTAAGTTCCCAGAAACGCGAACGGCCCGTCCAGCTCTATGCGCTTCGAGGGCGGCAAGATAATCCTCTGGCGCAACTCGGGTTGAAACTGATATGTCGCCTCTATCTGGCGACTCCCACCTTATCACCACCTCACGTGGGCTCACGTTATGCAGCAGGTCTGCGGGGTTTTCCTTAGAGGCCAACCTGACTATAGGTCCAGAGATGATAACTGGAACTTCATTTTCTTCCTGGCGCTCCTTCAAAATCTCAGAAGCTTCTTTTATCATACGTATATTTACAGGTCTAAGGGTAAAGCTCCACATATCCAGGTGGTCTTCCGGCAGTGTCCATTCCGTTGAAAGCTCTATACCAAAGCTAAGACTTTCAGCGCCGATCTCCTCGTACATCCCAACG
Organism: Methylobacterium adhaesivum; assembly: GCF_022179065.1. GTDB lineage: Bacteria > Pseudomonadota > Alphaproteobacteria > Rhizobiales > Beijerinckiaceae > Methylobacterium > Methylobacterium adhaesivum. The sequence continues at coordinate 120,722 of NZ_BPQD01000014.1, read as the reverse complement.
ACTTGATCGCACATGTCAGCGCTCCAGCCCCCCTGAAAGGTTGCCTGCAGTGGCCGTGAGTTTTGTGCGACTTCGGCCCTCCTCACAGAACGAAAGCCCGTAGCGATGCGTCGAACAACCGCCCGTTCAAACGGTGCAGGATGCTCCTCCTCCGATAGGAGCGTGACGTCTGGTGGGGCGCCAACCGGTGCCTCCACGACAAAGCCAAAGCTGCCCTCAAATGTGTGGGCAAATCGGCATCGATCAACAAAATCTTCGCAGTCAGATGTAATAACTTGAACCGTTCGTTCTGGCCTGACTTCAGTTGCCGCTGCAGTGAGAAGTAATCGCCGCATCCTTCGGATAAATGCTTCTGCAGTTTTCAGATTGATGCTTTCCCCTCGCCAAACAACTGAGTCAGGCAAACGCGTGCGAATCACATCGGAGCCGATCCTGCGTACAGCCGCGAGCACTTCGTTTATAGAAATCCCATCGAGATCAGAGAGGGTGCGCAGAGCGAAGTGAATACGTTTAGAAGCGTCCTGCCGTTGGGGAACATCAGGTAGTACGATAGTAACATCTGGAGAGTCAGCTTCAGTGAATACAAAGAGGATCACGCCCTCTCTTGCTAGGCTTCTCTGCTGCCAGCCACGAGAGCGAAGATAGCGCCGCAAGTAGGGTAAGATGGCTGTAGGGGGCTCGACTGGATTGGTCATAGCCCAGCCCCCGCTCTTCCCTCAGACAAAAGATTCAATAAACTACCAACCGAAAGCAAGTTGGTGCGAGGAATTTGTATCGTGACTGTGCGCGAGTTGACGGTCGATGCTCCGGACGGCTTAAACCAGTAGCACCCATGTCGTATTGACGTTTCCCTCTCAGTCGCCCGAAACCAAAACATTTCACTTTTGGGCAAACAAAGAAGCAAAAGAACAAACGGAACCGCAGCCGGCGACCTTGTTACAAAATCATTGAAAGTTTCCGCCTCTAAATCATAAGCGATATGAGTATCGCTGCCCCGCCAACGAGTGCTGGATTTTAGTTGGAAATCTAAAGCTTCACCTGACTCAACGCGACGTCCATTTGCCCTGATGATTACGGGCCTGAAGGAACCATCGACCCCGCAATCATGCGCTCGTGAGTCCACGAGGTTCACCCCCGCCATGCCGGCTAACGCGTGTACATACGCGACCGAGAGACTTTCCTGCGTGTGCTGGACCGTCTTCATCACACGCTTCGGCGTTGTTCAGAGCGGCGTCGAATCACTGACTTTTCATGCCGGGTTCGGTGCAGGCCAAGAGCCTGGGAGGGCAAGCTACCAGAAGACTCGGCTAAGGTTGAGTCCCGTAGTTCTGAACTGCCAGATCGCAGACGGTGTTCGACCAAGTTGTGCGCAACTCGGCCGGAGCGAGATAGGGACCTCCGCGTTTCCCCTCGCCTGCCGCTACAAAGACCGCCCCCCCGCCAGCGCCAGAAAAATGCTCGATATCACGAAGATTTGCAGTGGTTCCGAGAGTCTCCCATCGTCCGCACCAAAGCTATTATCGCCGCCGTCTCCCCGCATAGGCTAGAGCCGCGATCACGCCCACGACGGCGACGCTCGCCAGCGCCGTCGAAGCACGCGGCGCGGCGGGCGCCCGATGGTTCGGGTGGGACGCCCGGCCGGCAGTCTCCTCGTCCGGTCCCACCAACCACGCCAACGACCGCCGTAACTCCCCCGCCGCATCGCGGTCAAACCACTGACCGTGCGAAAAAATCACCCGGTCGGGCGCGAGGGCAATCAGGCGCCGCGCCGCGTCGGCCGCCGCCCGGTGGTTCAGACGAAGGAGCAGCCGCAGGTAGAGCGGGGCTCTGCCGTCGGGCGCGACGATGCCGAGGAGCCGGGCGAGGGCGCGGGCGGGCGGCGGCAGGAGGTCGCCTTCGAGGTTGATGACGAGGTCCGTGAGGAGCAGCGTCCGGCTGGGGCGGTGGAACAGGGCCACCTCCCGGAACACCGGGCCCGCCACGAGCACGCTCTCGATCTCGTCCGCCCAGGAGCGGGGGGCGTGGTCGCCGAGCTCGGCGTCGATCCGCACGCCGGAGCGGCGAACCTGGCCCCGATCCTTCAACCCCGGCACCGCCCAGGTGATGGCGTTGGGGCAGGCGGCCTGCCAGTCGCGCAGGAACAGCCAGTGGCCGACGCTCGGCGCGACGAGATGGCCAATGCGGCCCAGGCGCTCCACGGCGCGCTGGAGGCCGGGCTCGTACGGGATCGGCGAATGCAGGAGCAGCTCGCCGCCCGCCAAGCGCAGGACCGTCATCCGGAGGGGCAGGGGAATCCCGCCCGCATGGAGGGGCGGTGCATCGACGATCCAGACCCCGTCGGCGACGGGCTTCGGCACGTTCAGGGGTGGATAGCTGATTGCGTGCGCCATGCCGAACCTCTCGCCTCGCTGCTCAGGGCTTCGTCTCGAAAAGAAGCGTCCGGGTCTGCGGACCGATGCGCCGGGGACCCGAATGCAAAAGGGGCCGCCCCTCGGCGACCCCCTTCGCAACGCTATGGTGAACCCGGCTCAGTAGCCGTAGCCGTAATAACCACCGCCGTACCCGTAGGCCGGGGCGTAGCCGTAGCCGACGGCCCGGGGACCGCCGTAGGAGTATCCACCGTAAGCGGGGTAGCCGTAACCGCCGTAGCCGCCGCCATAGGAGTTCGCCGCGATGGCGCCTGCCGCGAGGCCGGCGATGCCGAGACCCACGATGGCGCCCGTGCCGATGCCGCGACGTCCATAGCCACGGCCATATCCGCCACCGAAGCGTCCGTAGCCACGACCGTAACCACCGTGGCCGTAGCCGTAACCGCCGTGTCCGTAACCACCGTGGCCGTAGCCGTAACCACGGGCCTCGGCCGGGGCGGAGGCGAGGATGCCAAGGCCGAGAACGGCCGTCGAGACGAGTGCGAGGGTCCGCATTCGGTATCTCCTGCTGTTGTGACGATTGTCTCACCAACCGTTCAGAGCCAGGACCGTTCCGTTAACGGCATTCGGCTACGATCACGGGATCGGGAACGCGCAACCGGGCGTTGACGCCGGCTTTCCGCCGGTGCACGGGCATGGGGGAGGCTTCATGGGAAGGATCACCGCCGTGCCGCACTCCCGGCAACCCCTGCGTTCTTCCGCCGAAGCCGCGGCCTCCCTGGCGACCCTGCGCCGGGGCGACCAGCTGTTCGAGACGGAGCGCCGGCTCAATGCAGTTCTGAACAACGCGTCGGTGTCGATCTTCCTCATGGATGACCGGCAGCACTGCATCTACATGAACCGCGCGGCCGAGCATCTTACCGGCTTCACCCTCGCCGAGGTGATCGAGCGCGACTGCCCGCTCCACGACATCGTGCACCACACCTATCCGGACGGTCGGCCGTTCCCCCTGGAGGAATGCGCCATCGACCGGGCCTTCCCGCAGAACAATCATGAGCGGGGCGAGGAGGTGTTCGTCCACGCGGACGGACATTTCTATCCCGTCGGCTTCACGGCGAGCCCGATCCGGGACGACGCGGCGAACATCATCGGCACGATCATCGAGGTGCGCGACATCAGCGAGGAGAAGGCGGCGGCCGAGCGGCAGCGCCTCCTCCTCAACGAGCTGAACCACCGGGTGAAGAACACCCTGGCGACGGTGCAATCCATCGCCGCCCAGACCTTCCGTGGTCAGACCGACGTGGCCGCGCGCGAGGTGTTCGATGCGCGGATGGCGGCCCTGTCGACGGCCCACAACGTCCTCGTGGCGGACAATTGGGAGAGCGCCAGCCTGCGCAGCGTCGTCGAGCGCACTCTCGCACCGCATTACCTCGCCGAGATCGATCCGGAGCGGTTCCGGATCGACGGTCCCGATGCCCGGCTGCATCCGAAGGTGGCGGTGACCCTGTCCATGGCGCTGCACGAACTCATGACCAACGCGGCGAAATACGGTGCGCTCTCGGTGCCCGAGGGCCGCGTTGCGGTCACATGGACCCTCACGGCCATGGCGGACGAGCGGCAGGAGCTCGCCCTCACCTGGGAGGAGTCCGGCGGCCCCGAGGTCGCTCCTCCGACGCGAAAGGGATTCGGCTCGCGGTTGATCGAACGTCAGCTGCCCCTCGAGTTCGACGGCACGGCGGAGATCGATTACCGCAGCGCAGGGGTGGTGTGCAGGCTCCGGATCCCCCTGACGGCGTTGGGGTGGATGGGACAGGACGCGATGACCGGGCACGTGTCCCGATGACGATGCTTCACGGACGCCGTGTCCTCCTCGTCGAGGATGAGAGCCTGGTGGCGATGCTCGCCGAGGACATGCTGACGGAACTCGGCTGCGAGGTCGTCATCGCCATGCGCCTCGACAAGGCCCTCGCCCTGGCGCGCACGGGGACGTTCGACGCCGCCGTGCTCGACGTGAACCTCGGCGATGCGCGCAGCTATCCCGTGGCGGATGTGCTGTTCGAGCGCGCCCTGCCATTCCTGTTCGCCACCGGCTACGGCGTGCAGGGGCTCGAGCCGACCTACCAGGACGTTCCGGTGCTGCAGAAGCCCTACCAGCAGCGGCCGATGGGCCACATGCTCCACCATCTGCTCACCTGCGAGGTGCCGCCCCGCAAGCGGACCGTTCCCTCCGTCGCCACCGGCTGCACCTGCGGGGCCCCGGTGCCGCCCGCGGGGCCGACGTTCCGCGCCGATTCGCCGGCGTAGAGTCCCGTCACCGAAGCGGGATTCCGGCTGTCGGTTCACGATGCGCACGGGATCGGCAGGAGACCGGCGCTTCCTTCGGTCGCCCGCCCGCCCCGCTGCAAAGGCCGGCGTCGGTTGCTATGATCCCGGCTCGGCAGCACGGGATGTCCCATGAGCGTCACCCTCCTCGGGGCCACGACCCTCGCGTTCCTGTTCCCCGCCCCGGCGGAACGGCCGGCCTTTCCCGATCCGCCCCGCGGGACCGGCTGGGCCATCACCGCCGTGGCGGTGTTCCTCGGTCTCGTGACCCTCGTGCCCCTCAGTCTCGCCCTGGCCGACAAGTGGGTGATGGAGGCGCGCGCCGCCGAGTGCCGGGCGGCGGGGGGCCGGATCGTCCACGCCTCGGCCGACGGGCGCGCCTATCGCTGCGATCGTCCGAGCCCATGAGACGCCCGCTCGGTCTCGCGCTCCTGGCCGGTTTGACCGTCACGACGCCCGTGGCCGCCCGGAGCCTGTGCACCATCGTGGCGGAAGCGACCGATGGCGCCGTCCTGCTGGAGGAGGGCGACTGCCGCACGCGGGTGACGCCGGCCTCGACGTTCAAGATTCCCCTGGCGGTGATCGCCTTCGAAGCGGGCCTCCTCAGGGACGCCCACCATCCGGTTCACACCTTCAAGGCGGGCTATCCCGATTGGGGCGGAGCGGCGTGGCACGTGCCCACCGATCCAACGCGCTGGCTGGCTCACTCCGTGGTCTGGTACTCGCAGATCGTCGCGCATCGGCTCGGCCGCGCGACGCTCGAAGCGCAAACCGCCCGCCTCGGCTTCGGCAACGCGGACTTCTCCGGCGATCCGGGCCAGGACAACGGCCTCGACCGGGCCTGGATCATGTCCTCGCTGCGGGTCTCGCCCGCCGAGCAGATCGATTTCCTGCGCCGTCTCGCGACCCGGACCCTGGCGGTCTCAGCCCACACCCTCGACGAAACCAGGAAGATCGTCCCTGTGAATCGCACCGGGGACGGTTGGAGCCTGCACGGCAAGACCGGTACGGCGTTTCCGCGCAAGCCCGACGGCAGCTTTGACGAGGCCCGTGCCTATGGCTGGTACGTGGGTTGGGCGGAGCGAGACGGGCGAACGCTGGCGTTTGCGCGGCTTGATCAGGACGAGACGAAACAACCGGTCTCCGGGGGGATGCGGGTCCGCGCGGAATTTCTGGAGACGTGGCCGGCGCTCGCCAGATCCTTGGGACAGCCCCGACATCCGCCGGTACCGTGAGCGGACGGACAGCGGCACCCCGATGACGATCCTGAACCCTTGTCCCGATCGGAGCGGACCCCACCCATGCCCTTCATCAGCGTGACGCGCCTCCGGCTTCGCGCGATCCGATACCTGCCGGGTTTCGCGTGGTTCGCCGTACGGTCCCGCAACCAGGCCCGCCGGGCGGCCGGGTTTCGCGGCGGCGCGCTCTTGAACGACCGGCGCTGGACGTTCTGGACGGTCACGGCCTGGGACGACCGCGCGAGCATGCTGGCCTACATCACCGCCGGGCCGCACCGGAGCGCCATGGCGCATCTGGCGCGGTGGTGCGACGAGGCGTCCATCGTACATTGGGATCAGGCGGACGCGGCCCTCCCATCCTGGCCGGAGGCCGACCGGCGCATGCGCGCCGAGGGCCGCCCATCAAAGGTGCGTGATCCGAGCGAGGACCACGCGTCCTTGCACTTTGCCCCGCCGCGTCAGGCGGTGGCGGCGGCGGTCACGCCGGTTGCGCGTCCAAGCCCATAGCGTCCTCGAGCAGCGCCAGGGCATCCGCCACGGCGCGGCGACGAATCTCGGCCCGGCCGAGGTCGCCGTAGCGGCGTTCGAGATGCCGCGTCGGAGTGCCTGTCGCCGCGAGGCCGAAATGCACGAGCCCGACGGGCTTTTGCGGACTGCCGCCGCCGGGGCCGGCGATTCCGGTGATCGCCACCGCCACATCCGCCTGCGACCGCTGGAGCGCCCCCTCCGCCATGGCGCGGGCCGTCTCCAGGCTGACGGCGCCGTAGGCGTCCAGGAGGGCGCCGGGTACGCCGAGACAGTCGGATTTCGCCGCGTTGGAATAGGTGACGAAGCCCCGCTCCAGCACGGCCGAAGAGCCCGGCACGGCGGTGAGAAGCCCGGCGACGAGACCGCCGGTGCAGGATTCCGCCGTCGCAATCCGCCGACCCGCCGCCGCGTAGGCGGCGACCAGCCGCTCCGCCCGGGCCATGAGGGCGGGATCGTCGATCACGAACGGCGCTCGGAGGTCTCGGCGGCGCTGTCGATGTCGATCTCGGGCAGGCGCACGGTGGCGGCGGCCTGGGCGGCGAGCCCTTCCGCGCGTCCGACGAAGCCGAGCTTCTCCGTGGTGGTCGCTTTGATCGAGACGGAGGTGAGGGGCACGCCGGCGATCTCGGCGATGCGGGCGCGGATCGCCTCGCGGTGGGCGCCGATGCGCGGGGCTTCGGCCAGGACGGTGATGTCGAGGTGGTCGATCCGGCCGCCGCGCGCCCGCACGAGGTCGCACGCATGCGCCAGGAAGCGATCGGACGAGGCGCCGCGCCACTGCTCGTCGGAGGGCGGGAAGTGCGTGCCGATATCGCCATCCGCGATGGCGCCCAGCAGGGCGTCCGTCAGGGCGTGGAGGGCGACGTCGCCGTCCGAATGGGCGAGCACGCCCCGGTCGGCGGGGATCTTGATGCCGCCGAGCCAGACATGGTCGCCCTCCGTGAAGGCGTGCACGTCGAAGCCGGTGCCGAGGCGGGTGAGGTAGGTCGTCATGGTGGCTCCAGGCTGGCCGGGTTTCGCGAGGAGGGACGCATGTCCCTCAGGTGGGGACGGCCCCGGAAAAATCACGGTCGGCGTCGATGAGATCGGAAGGCTGGGTGATCTTGCGGTTGCGGGGGTCGCCGTCGAACACCACCACGGGGAGCCCGGCCCATTCGGCCAGGGCCCCGTCGTCGGTGAAACCGTCGAGCCCTTCCGCCCCCGCCGCGCGATGGGCGTCGAGGAGGCGCCGGAACACGAAGGCCTGGGGCGTCTGGACGGCGCGCAGATCGGCGCGGTCCGGCGTCTCGACCACGCGGCCGATGCCGGCGGCCACGGCCTCGACGCGCTTGACGGTGTCGGTCACGGCGATGCCCGGCACCGCCGCGCCGTAGTCGCGCCCGGCGGCCAGCGCCCGGTCGATGAGGGCGGTGTCGACATGCGGGCGGGCCGCGTCGTGGACGAGGACGAGATCGGGCGCCGCATCCTCCAGGGCTTCGAGGCCGGCCCGAACGGAGAGCTGACGCGTCGCCCCGCCCGGCACCGGAGCCCGCAGCTTTTCACGGGCCGCGGCGGGCAAATCGGCGACGCATTCGTGGTAGAAGGCTTCGGCGTCCGGTGCGATCACCGGTTGGATGGTGACGATGCCGTCATGCGCCGCCAGGGCCGCGAGCGTCCGCGTCAGAACGGCCTGGCCGCCGACGCGGCGATATTGCTTGGGCACGTCGCCGCCGATGCGGATTCCGCGACCGGCCGCGACCACCACTGCCGCCGCCTCGAACGCGGTGCCGGACATCGTAACGCTCCCGCGCATGGGTGAGATCGAGCCCAGCGTTTAAGCGGGGCATAGCCCGAAATCAAATCGCGCCGGCCGCTTGCGCCCGACGCGGTTTTGTCTATTCGTTGAGCACAATGATCGATGATGATTATTTGAGCGTTTTGCGCTCGCCTACCCCGGAAGCCTCCGGCACCGAGCCACGCCCGGTGCCGGTCCTCCTCGCCCCCCTCTCGGGCGTCACCGACGTGCATATGCGGCGGATCGCCCGCCGCTGCGGCGCCAGCGCCGTCGTGTCCGAGATGGTTGCGGCGGCCGAGTTCGCGCGCGGCAGCGTCGAGGCCACCTTGCGGGCCGAGGGCGGGGGCATCGATCCGCACGTGGTCCAGCTCGCCGGCTGCGCCCCCGAGCCGATGGCGCAGGCGGCGCGTCTGGCCGAGGACGCCGGCGCCGCCGTAATCGACATCAACATGGGGTGCCCGGCCAAAGCCGTGACCGGAGGTGCGGCCGGTTCGGCCCTCATGCGCGACATCGAGGGCGCCACCCGCATCCTCGCCGCCGTACGCGGCGCCGTGCGCATCCCCGTGACGGTGAAAATGCGACTGGGATGGGACCATGCCAGCCTCAACGCCGCCGAACTCGCGCGGCGGGCCGAAGGCCTCGGCTTGCGGGCCGTCACGGTCCACGGCCGCACCCGCCAGCAATTCTACAAAGATCGGGCGGATTGGGGCGCCATCCGCGCCGTCGCCGAGGCGGTGTCGATTCCCGTTTTCGCCAACGGCGACGTCACCACCCTGGACGAGGCCCGCGCCTGCCTCGCGCAGTCCGGCGCGGTCGGGGTGATGATCGGCCGCGCCGCCGTGGGCCGTCCCTGGCTCGTCGGCGCGATCGCGGCGGGGCTCGCCGGCCGCGACGCGCCGGTGCTGAGCGAGGCCGACAAGGCGGCGTTCGCCATCGCGCATTACGAGGGGCTGCTTGCCCTCTACGGCGTCCGCATGGGTGTGCGCCACGCCCGCAAGCACCTGGCGGCCTATGCCGAAGCCGGCGGCGGCCTCTCGACGGAGGCCCGCACGCAGCTCCTCACCACGACGGACCCCGCCCGCGTGGTCGGCCTGCTGGCGGCGGCCTTCGGCGCGGCGACAGGGGATCGATCGATGGGGAGCGGAACGGCGATGGGGGAGGCGGCATGACGGGCCAGGACGAGTTCGACGGGCCGCCCATCGGCGCCCCCACGAGCGAGGCGGTCATCAACGCCCTGCCGCTGCCGGTGCTCACCATCGGGGTGGACGACCGAATCCTGCACGTGAACCACGCCGCCGAAACGTTCTTCGATCACTCCGCGCGGCTGATGCAGCGCCGGCGCCTCACGGACATCATCCCGTTCGCCTCGCCCATCTCGGCCCTGGTGGCGGAGGTGCGCCGGCGCCGGGCCAGCGTGAGCGAATACGGGGTCGAACTCGTGCAGCCGCGCTCAGGGCAAGAGCGCAGCGTCGACGTGTTCGCCACGCCGCTCGGTGACGAGGCCGGCCCCGTGGTGCTCATGCTCCAGGAGCGCACCATCGCCGACAAGATGACGCGCCAGCTCACCCACCGGGGGGCCGCCCGCTCCATGGTGGCGCTCGGCGCCATGCTGGCCCACGAGATCAAGAATCCGCTGGCCGGCATCCGCGGCGCCGCCCAACTCCTCGAGCAGGTGGCCACCGACGACGACCGCCTCCTCACCCGGCTCATCTGCGACGAATCCGACCGGATCGTGCGCATCGTCGAGCGCATGGAGCTGTTCGGCGACGAGCGACCGGTAGAGCACACCGCCGTCAACGTCCACGGCGTTCTCGATCAGGTGAAGCGCTCGGCCCAGTCGGGCTTCGCCCGCCACATCCGGTTCGTCGAAACCTACGATCCGTCCCTGCCGCCCGTGCGCGCCAACCGCGACCAGCTCATCCAGGTGATCCTCAACCTCGTGAAGAACGCCGCCGAGGCCATCGGGGCCGATACGGTGGACGGCGAGATCACCCTGTCGACGGCCTTCCGCACGGGCCTGCGCCTGCAGATCCCGGGCTCGCGCGAGCGCGTCAGCCTGCCCATCGAGGTGGCGGTGCGCGACAACGGCCCGGGCGTCACCGCCGACCTCCTGCCGGACCTGTTCGATCCGTTCGTCACCACTAAAGTCCAAGGCTCCGGCCTGGGACTTGCTTTGGTCGCCAAGATCGTCGGCGATCACGGGGGCATCGTGGAGTGCGATCCCGCCCCGCGCCGCACCACCTTCCGCCTTCTCCTTCCCATGTCGAGCGCCCGCGACGGGCGCGAATCCAGCGCGGAGCTGTAGAGCAGCCTCATGCCCAACGGCCACATCATCGTCGCGGACGACGACGCCGCCATCCGCACCGTCCTCAACCAGGCGCTGTCGCGGGCCGGCTACGAGGTCCGCTCCACCGGCAACTGCGCCACCCTCTGGCGCTGGGTCGCGCAAGGGGAGGGCGACCTCGTCATCACCGACGTGATGATGCCCGACGAGAACGTGTTCGACCTCCTGCCCCGCATCAAGCGGGTCCGGCCCGAGCTGCCGATCATCGTCATGAGCGCGCAGAACACTTTCATGACGGCGATCCGCGCCTCCGAGCGCGGCGCTTACGAGTACCTGCCGAAACCCTTCGACCTGAAGGAACTCATCGCCATCGTCGGCCGCGCCCTGTCGCGCCCGCGCGGCACGCCGGCCCCGGGGGCGGACCCCGGCAACGAGGACATCCCCCTGGTCGGCCGCTCGCCCGCCATGCAGGAGATCTACCGGGCGCTCGCCCGCCTGATGCCCACCGACCTCACCGTGATGATCACCGGCGAGTCCGGCACCGGCAAGGAGCTCGTCGCCCGGGCGCTGCACGATTACGGCCGGCGCCGGTCCGGCCCGTTCGTGCCCGTCAACATGGCGGCGATTCCCCGCGACCTCATCGAGTCGGAGCTGTTCGGCCACGAGAAGGGCGCCTTCACGGGGGCGCTCACCCGCTCGGCCGGGCGGTTCGAGCAGGCCGAGGGCGGCACCCTGTTCCTCGACGAGATCGGCGACATGCCGATGGAGGCCCAGACCCGGCTCCTGCGCGTGTTGCAGCAGGGCGAGTACACCACCGTCGGCGGCCGGGTGCCGATCAAGACCAACGTCCGCATCATCGCGGCCACGAACAAGGACCTGCGCGTCTCGATCCAGCAGGGGATCTTTCGCGAGGACCTGTTCTTCCGGCTCAACGTCGTGCCCTTGCGCCTGCCGGCCCTGCGCGAGCGCTCGGAGGACGTGCCCGACCTCATCCGGCACTTCTTCATCCTCGTCGAGCGCGAGGGCCTGAGCCGCAAGCAGCTCGACGGCGAGGCCATGGAGCGGCTCAAGCGCTACCGCTGGCCCGGCAACGTCCGCGAGCTCGAGAACCTCGTCCGGCGCCTCGCCGCCCTCTACCCGCAGGAGACCATCACGGGCCCGGTCATCGAGGCCGAGCTCGACACCCTGCCCCTGGCCCCGAGCCAGCCGGCGGGCGGCGCCCCGCGCAAGGCCGGGGCCGAGGGCGAGAGCCTGTCGGGCGCCGTGGAGCGCCACCTCGCCGACTATTTCAGCAACTATCGCGACACCCTGCCGCCGCCGGGCCTCTATCACCGCATCCTGCGCGAGATCGAAGGCCCCCTCATCGGCGCGGCGTTGGCCGCCACGCGGGGCAACCAGATCCGCGCGGCGGAGCTCTTGGGCGTCAACCGCAACACCCTGCGCAAGAAGGTGCGCGACCTCGACCTGCAGGTGTTCCGCAACGCGCGGTGACGCCGCGCCGCGCATGACGATGGCGTGATCGAAAGCCCCCGGCCGGATGACGAGGGCTTACCTGCGCGTTCATGACAGGCCGGGTCGAAAGGCCTTCGCCGCCCGACACCGCCCTGCGGGCCGGAACGTGGCGCCGCGGCGTCCCTCCTCTGGCCCGAACCGGGCCCCAATGTAAGGGACCGGCCCACCCGCTTCTCCATCCGGAGCCTCATGCGTTTCTCCACACCCCGCCGCCCGGCCCAGGGCGACCCCACCGTCATGCGGCTGGTCCAGACCGCCTCGGGCCGGCGCTCCCTCGTGCTGCACCTCGTCATCGTGCTGGTCCTGCTCGCCACCGCGCAGGGGTTCGATGGATCGACCCACACGGTCAATCACTGGATCGTCCTTGTCGTCTACGCCGTTTGCTCGATCTGCCTCGGCATCGCCGACTGGCGCGAGGCCTATCGCGGCCGGCGCCGCGAGTACGGCGGCACCGATCCGGAAACCTCGGCCGATCCGGAATGGCTCGCCTGGACCGCGACGCTCCTCAACGCCGGCGTCGCCCTGTTCCTCGTGGTCGAACACATGATCGTCGGCGCGGTGGAAACCGGCGAGACCGCCACGGCGGTGAGCCGCCTGCCGGCCTTCCTGCTCCTGCTCCAGACGGGCCTGAGCATGCGGGTGCTGCACACCGCCGTGTTCTCCGGCCTCGTCAGCCTCGCCTGGGGCAGCACCATCGTGCTCGCCCTCGTCGATCCGGACAGCGCGCTGCTCGGCCCCCACGTCACCCTCGCCGAGGAGGTACCGGGGCTCCTCACCTTCATGGCCGCGAGCCTCGTGGTCATCGATGGGGTGCGGCGCCTGCGCTCGGCCGTGACCACCGCCCTCAGGATGGAGCGCGAGCGCACCGCGCTCGCGCGGTTCGTGCCCACCCGCGTGGTCGGCGAACTCGAGAATGCCGGCCTCGAAGCGGTCCGCTCGCGCCACGCCTGCCTGTTCGCCCTCGATGTGCGCGGCTTCTCCGCCTTCACCCGCGACCATGCTCAGGAGGAGGTGGTGCGCGCGCTCCTCGATGTCCGGGCCCTGACCCACGAGACGGTGACGGAGCATGGCGGCATCGTCGACAAGTACGTCGGCGACGGCATCCTCGCCCAGTTCGTCGCCGGGCGGCCGCAGGCCCAGGCCCATGCGGCTCTCGCCTGCGGGCGCGCCATCCTCGCCCGTCTCGGCAGCCTGAACGAGGAGCGCGCCCGGGAAGGGCGACCGACGTTGCGGATCACCATGGCCCTTCATTGCGGCGAGGTGCTCGTCGGGGTGTTCGACGACGGCCATCGCGCCGAATTCACCGTCCTCGGGCAGGCGATGAACACGCTCGCGCGGATCGAGGCCCGGGCCAAGGCCGAGAACCTGACGCTCTCGGCTTCGCAAACCTTCCTGCAACTGCTCGGTCCGGCGGTGCGCTCGAACCTCGCCCTGACGGCGTTGCCCCCGTCCGAATGCGACGACACCCGCGGCCTTCCCCTCTACGCCGTGAACTGGCCGGAGGCGCCTCGCCCGCCCGAGCGCGTACCCGCCGCCTGGGGCAGCGGCATCGGCGGCTTCTGACCCTCTCTGACGAGACGCCCGCTGCGCCGTCGTACCGGGGGCCGGGGCCGGCGGTATCCGGGCGTTTTCGTCAGGGACTCTAATCCATGTTGCCGCGTGCGCGGCGACACGTCATGGCGGAGAACGAGGCCCTATATCAGTATCAGACAGCAACGAACGCACCGCTACCGCAGTGCAGACTGATCAAGGGATTATTAACAAGCCATGATGAACCGTATCGCCGCCGCCACCGCCGCCCTCGTTCTTGGTGTTGCTTCCGCCACGTCGGCCATGGCCCTCGACCGGCCGACTCGTTACACGGGTTTTGCCAACGAGATCGAGACCACCGGTACGATCTACGCTGCCCCGGAGTCTCGTTCTCCCTATTCCTGCGCGATGAGCTCGGCCGCCGAAGGCAACGCGAATCAGCAGAACTTCCCGGTGCAGCAGTACGGCCAGACCTCGGGCGGCAACCGCTGCTGATCCCGGCAAGGCCGGTGTCGTCATGCTGCTGAAGGGTTTCTCCTACGCCATGGGCGCCGCCTTCGCCGGCGGCCTAGCTTTCACCCTCGTGGGGGCGTCGCAGGCTTTCCTGAGCTCCTGAGCAGGCTCTTCCAAGCCCGTCGGGTACGCGCCATCGTATGACACGAATCAAAACGGCGGGGCGCGAGCCCCGCCGTTTTGCTGCGCGTGGATGGGCGCGCCGCCTCAGGCCAGGGCGGGCTTGCCCAGGGGCGCCGGGGCGCCGCCGAGCCCGAGCCATTCCCGGCGCATGGGCCGCAGAACGAACCAGGCCAGCGCCGCCGTGAGAAGGTCGAGGCCGATGGCGATGCCGAAGACCGGGATCCACGAACCCTGCGCGGCGTAGATCATCGCCGCCACGGGGCCACCAAGTAACGAGCCGACGCCCTGCGCCATGTAGAGGAAGCCATAATTCGTCGTGGCGTGCTTCGTCCCGAAGGTGTCGGTCAGGAGCGACGGGAACAGGGAGAAGATCTCGCCCCAGGCGAAGAACACCACGCCCGACAGGAGGGCGAAGGCGTAGGCGTTCTCGCGGAATACCAGCATCAGCGCGATGGCGCCGGCCTCCGCCGCGAAGGCGATGGCCATGGTCTTCTCGCGGCCGATCCGGTCGGAGACCCAGCCGAAGAACGGGCGGGTCAGACCGTTGGTGATGCGGTCGAAGGTCAAGGCGAAGGGCAGGGCGGCGAAGCCGAACACCAGGGCGTCGGCGACGCCGAAGTCGCGGGCGAAGGAGGCGAACTGGGCCACCACCATGAGGCCGCCCGTCGACATCATCGTCATCATCACGAACATGAGCCAGAATAGGGGCGTGCGCAGCATCTCCTTCGGCGCCGTGTCGTGGACGCAGGTCGAGAGGTTGCGGGCCGGGGCCGGAAGAGCCTCACCAGGGCGGGGCGCGCGCAGGCCCAAGGCCGCCAGCACGCCGACGAGGCCGAGGATGATCCCGAAGGTGGTCAGGGTCTCACGGTAGCCCGACGCCGCCATCATGTTGGTGATCGGGAAGGTGGTGAGCAATGCGCCCATGCCGTAGCCGGCCGCCACGACGCCGACGGCGAAGCCCCGCCGGTCGGGAAACCACTTCACCATCAGGCCGACGATGCCCACGTAGACGATGCCGGTGCCCAACCCGCAGAACAGCCCGTAGGTGGCGTAGAGCCCCCACAGGGTGTCGACGCGGGCGGCGAGCACCCAGCCGAGGCCCGACAGGGCGGCGCCGAGCGCGATCATCACCTTCGGGCTGAACCGCTCGATGAGGTAGCCCTGCACCGGCGAGAAGAATGTCTGCAGCACGATGACGACGGTGAAAGTGACCTGGATGGCGGCAAGCGTCGCCCCCGTGGTCGCCATCAGGGGTTTGGTAAAGAGCGTCCACACGTATTGCGGACTCGAAATCGCCATCATGGCGAGAAGGCCGAGGCCGAGTTGGAGCCAGCGCTGTCGAGAGACGATCGTATCCATAATACACTCCTGAGCCGGAGTGCGTTAAGCACGGGCCGTGCCAGCCGGAGCACGACAACTCCACGACTGCTTCACGGGGGTCGTACTCATCCGGGACCGCAGCACGAATACGCTCAACCCTGCCCATCGAGCAGGCAGACGCCTCATCGGACAGCGGTGACGAGCCAGCAGGCGGCGGCAAGGCGCACGGCCCCGTCGCGCGCACGGGCCTCGAAATCGGCCTGGACCCGCGCGAAGGCTTGGTCGCGGATCTCGGGAGGCTGGTCGCGCACGAGGCGGGAGGCGGGTCCGAGGTCGAGGGAGAAGGCAGCCGCCGCCTCGGCCGCCGCGCGGGCCTCCCCCGAATCCGACCGTCCGAGCACCAGGACCTCGTCCACAGGCGTGAAGGCGATGTCGCGGAACCCCGCCACCGCGAGGATGCCGGAGAGCCGTTCGGGTTCGGCGAAGCGGAACGGGCCGGGGGCGTCGGGTGGGGTCGGCGCGGGCTCCGGCACCAGGGACCGGACGAGGTCGAGGGGATGGGCGATCCAGGCATTCTCGGCCAGCGTCCGCCAGCACAGGATCGCGAGACGGCCCCCGGGGCGAAGGGCGGCATGGAGGTTCGTGAACGCCGCGACGGACTCGTCGAAGAACATGATCCCGAACCGCGAGATCACCCGGTCGAAGGCGCCGCGCGCGAAGGCGTGGGTCTGCGCGTCCGCCTCGACGAGGGCGATGGCGCCGCCCCCGGCCGGCCGCGCCGCGACCCGTTCGGCCGTGGCCGCGAGAAGGGGCGCGGACACGTCGACGGCGGTCACGCGGCCGGACGGGCCGACGGCCTCGGCCGCCCGCAGGGTGGTGGCCCCGGCGCCACAGCCGATATCGAGCACGGTTTCACCGGGGTGGAGGTCGGCGCCCGCGAACAGGCGTTCGGTCAGGGGGGCAAAGACCCCGTCGAACGTCGCCTGATGGCTTGCCCAGCGCCGGCCCGCCTCGCCGTTCCAGTATTCGGCCTGGGTGAGGTCCGCTGCCGCCATGGGGGTCTCGATCTCTGCCGCGCGAAAGGGCGCCGGGCCGGTGTCTACAACCCTTCCGATCCCCCGTCCGAGCGCGGATCGTGCACGGCTTCGATGCGGCCGTTGCCGGGGTGGCGCACCAGCATGCCGGCATGTCCCAGGGAATCGATGTAGGCGCCGCCGAGTTCCTCCACCGCGTGCCCCATGGAGCGCAGAGCCGCGATGCAGGCCGGATCGAACCGGTCCTCGACCTTCACGGTGAGGGATTCCGCGCCCCAGGTCCGGCCGTAGAGGAGGCGCGGCGCATCGACGGCGGCGGCGGGGCTCATGCCGTAATCGGCGTACCGCGCAAAGATCTGAGCCTGGAACTGGGGCTGGCCATCGCCGCCCATGGACCCGTAGGCCATCACCCGGCCGTCGTCGAAGCAGGCCAGCGCCGGGATCAGGGTGTGGAACGGGCGCCGGCCGGGCTCGAGGGGGTTCACCGCCTTCGGATCGAGGGAGAACGACGTGCCACGGTTCTGCCAATGGATGCCGGTCTTCGGCAGCACGACGCCGGAGCCGTACTCCCAGTAGATCGACTGGATGTAGGAGACGGCCAGCCCGTCCCCGTCGATGGCCCCCATCCACACGGTATCGCCCTCGCCGGGATTGCGTAGGGGTAGGGTCGCGGCCCGTCTCATGTCGATGGCGGCGGCCTCGCCGTCGAGGCGGGCGGCGTCGAGGAAGCTCTGCGGATCGACGGTGAGACGGTCGAAATCCGTGACGATGCGGTCGCGGATCGCGAAGGCCCGCTTCGTCGCCTCGATGAGCCCGTGGTAGTGCGCCGTGGTCTCGGGCCGGTCGATCTTCAGGCGGTCGAAGATCCCGAGGATGAGCAGCGCAGCGATCCCCTGGGTCGGGGGCGGGAAGTTGTAGAGGGTGGCGTCGCGCCGGCGCAGGGTCAGGGGCTGTCGCTCGCGCGGGGCGTAGGCTTCGAGGTCGGCGCGGGTCACGGGCGAGCCGAGCCGGTCGAGGTCGGCGGCGATCTCGCGGCCGAGGTCGCCCCGGTAGAAGTCGTCGAGCCCCGCATGGGCGAGCTGCGCCAGGGTGTCGGCCAGCGCCGGCAGGCGCCGGATCGCCCCGGCGGCGAAGGGTTTTCCGTCATCGAGGAACGTCGCCGAAAAGTTCGGCTGATCGTGAAGGGTGTCGATTTCCTTCGGGACGTAGCGCGCCTCCGAGGGCGAGACCGCGACGCCGTCGCGGGCATGTCGGATCGCGTGGGCCAGAAGCGTCTCGAGGGGCAGGCGCCCGCCGAGCGCCTTGGCGAGATCAAGGGCGAGTGCCCAGCCGCCGATGGCGCCCGCCACGGTCAAGGCCGCGTCGGCCCCCCGCGACGGCAGCACGTCGTAGCCCTTTTCGCGGTAGCGCCGAATCGTGGCGAGGGACCCCGCCGGGCCGCAGGCCTCGATGCCGCGCACCCGGCCGCCGCGCTCGCGCACGAGCCAGAATCCATCGCCGCCGATGCCGTTCATGTGCGGGTAGACCACCGCGATGGTCGCCGCCATGGCCGCCATGGCCTCGATGGCGTTGCCGCCCTGGGCGAGGACATGCTGCCCGGCCTCAGCCGCGAGCCGATGGGGCGCGGCCACGGCGGCGTGCGCGAAGACGGGGGTGTCGGGCATGGGGATCTCTGATGGGATGAGCTGGAAATAATGTATTCTTAGAGGCGTCGATGGCCGTTGGATGCAAGCGCGATACCGCATCTCACAGCCTTGGCGTTTCTCCGACGGGCGGGGCAAACCACCTCTGTCGGCCCAATTCGTATTAATTTCGCCACACTGTTGTGGCGTTGCATCAGCCATGCCGTGGCTGCAGCGTTTCCGGACATCGGGGGTTTACGACGGGGTGTCCGGCACGGCCGGAACGCCAGGGGAAACAGGTGTCGAACCGGTTGCCCTCAGGCCGCCGCCGCGCGGGCCCGGCTGGGTCGGCGCCCTGGTGGTGGTCACCGCCCTCGTCTCGGCCATCGCCACCTTCCTCATCCTCGCCGGCGTGCTCAAGGTCACGCCCACACCCACCGTGGGCCTGACGCTGCTGGGCATCAACGTCGTGCTGGTGCTCGGCCTCATCGTCATCATCGCCTGGGAGGCGCGCGTCTTCCTGCATGCCCGGCGCACCAACGCGGCGGTGGCACGGCTCCACACCCGGATCGTCGGCCTGTTCTCCCTCATCGCGATCCTGCCGACCGTGCTGCTGGCCGTGGTGGCGGCGGTGACCATCGACCGGGGCCTGTCGCTGGGCTTCACCGACCGGGTACGCGACGTGGTGCTGAAATCCGTCGAGGTGGCCGACGCCTATCAGGAGAACCAGTGCCAGTCGCTCGCCCGCGAGATCCGGATCCTCGCCGACGACCTGACGCGGGCGCGGCCGAACTTCGACGTCAACCGGCAATGGTTCGAAAGCTTCCTCACCACCCGGGCCACGGCGCTCGGCTTGCCCATCGCCGAGATCATGCGCGGCCCCGACACCGTGGTGGCGCGGGCCCAGATCGAGGTCCTGAAGGACCGGCGCCTGCCCTCGGCCGCCGCCTTCGACGACGCGGCGAAATCCAACGATCCTATCTGCCTCGTGCCGAGCGAGGGCCGCATCTTTGCCGCCCTCCTGCGGATGCCCGCCTATGACGGCGCCGTGCTCCTCGTGCAGCGCGAGGTGAGCCAGCTCGCCATCGAGTTCCCGGGCGTGTCGCGGGCGGCGGCGGCCGAGTACCTCACCTACGATTCCCTGAAGCGCTCGATCCAGATCAGCTTCGCCTCGGTGTTCGTGCTCATCGCCCTCATCGCCCTGCTGTCGGCGGTGTGGTTCGGGCTGAACTTCGCCAACCGCTTCGTGGCGCCCATCCGTCGCCTCATCAACGCCGCCGATCAGGTCGCGTCGGGCAACTTCTACGCCCAGGTTCCCGCCCACAAGAGCGACGGCGACCTCGCGCACCTGTCCGAGAGCTTCAACAAGATGACCCAGGAGCTCAGGCGCCAGCACGACGGGCTGACGGCGGCGAGCGACCTCATCGACCGGCGCCGCCGCTTCACCGAGGCCGTGCTCTCGGGTGTCTCGCCCGGGGTCATCGGCGTCGACGCGTCGGGCCGCGTCACCATCGCCAACCCTTCCGTGGAGCGCACCCTCGGCCTGACCGCGAACGCCATCGTCGGCCAGCCCCTGATCCAGGCGGTGCCGGAACTCGCCCCCCTGTTCCCCGAGGGCGGCGAGGGGCGCCAGCGCGCCCTGCAACAGCAGATCCAGCTCACCCGCGACGGGCGCGAGCGTACGGTGACGGTCCGCGTCACGAGCGAGCAGGCGCAGGGCGGTGCCCGCGGCTTCGTGGTGACGCTGGACGACATCACCGACCTCGTCTCGGCCCAGCGCACCTCGGCCTGGGCGGATGTGGCGCGCCGCATCGCCCACGAGATCAAGAATCCCCTGACGCCGATTCAGCTCTCGGCCGAGCGCATCCGGCGCAAATACGGAAAAGTGATCGTCGCGGACAAGGACGTGTTCGACCAGTGCACGGCGACGATCATCCGGCAGGTGGACGAGATCAAGCGCATGGTCGATGAATTCTCGTCGTTCGCGCGGATGCCGAAACCGGCCATCGCCCAGAACGATCTCAGCGAGATCACGCGGCAGAACCTGTTCATGATGCGCGTCGCCCATCCGGACATGGACTTCACCTTCACGGAGGCCGGAACGGACAAGGTGGTCGCCGCCTTCGACATCCGCCTGCTGTCGCAGGCCATCACCAACATCCTCAAGAACGCTGTCGAGGCGGTGCAGGCCGTGCCGGAAGCCGATCTCGGCAAGGGCAAGGTCGATGTCCGCCTCGTCCTGGAGGAGGGGTTCGCGGTCATCGAGGTCACGGACAACGGCAAGGGATTTCCCGCCGAGGGGCGCCAGCGCCTCCTCGAGCCCTATATGACCACCCGCGAGGGCGGCACCGGCCTCGGCCTCGCCATCGTTAGCAAGGTGCTCGAGGAGCACGGTGGCGGGATCGAACTGAACGACAACCCCGAGGGACGGGGCGGACGCGTGCGGATGCGGGTGCCGCAAGTTCCCCAGGACCATCAGGTCCCGCAGGATCGGCCCACGCCAGGGCCAACGACGCCGGAGGGCACACCCTCCGCGCAGGATGAGAAGGGCGCCGCGCGGACGGCCCCCCCAATCGCGGAGATGCAGTCATGAGCGCCGATATCCTGATCGTCGACGACGAGGCCGACATCCGCGACCTCGTCGCCGGCATCCTCGACGACGAGGGCCACCGGACCCGCACGGCCGGCGGCTCCGACGAGGCCCTGGTGGCCATCGAATCGCGCCGGCCCCACCTCGTCTTCCTCGACATCTGGCTGCAGGGCTCGCGCCTCGACGGGTTGCAGGTGCTCGACCAGATCAAGGCCGGCCACCCGGACCTGCCCGTGGTGATGATCTCGGGTCACGGCAACATCGAGACGGCGGTGGCGGCCATCAAGGCGGGCGCCTACGACTTCATCGAGAAACCGTTCAAGGCCGACCGACTCATCCTCGTGGCCGAGCGCGCCTTGGAGGCGTCGCGCCTCAAGCGCGAGGTGCGCGACCTCAAGACCCGCTCGGGGCAGGCGAGCCGCATCGTCGGTGCCTCGGTGGTGTGCAATCAGCTGCGCCAGACGGTGGAGCGCGTCGCCCCCACCAACGCCCGCGTGATGATCCTCGGCGCGCCGGGGTCGGGCAAGGAGCTGTCGGCCCGCACCCTGCACGCGACCTCGACCCGCGCCAGCGGCCCGTTCGTGGTGATCAACGCCGCCACCATCACGCCCGACACCATGGAGGCCGAGCTGTTCGGCGTCGAGGCGGGGGAGGGGCGGGCGCGCCGGGTCGGTGCCCTGGAGGAGGCCCATGGCGGCTCCCTCTACATCGACGAGGTGGCCGACATGCCGCGCGAGACCCAGAACCGCATCCTGCGGGTCCTGGTCGATCAGAACTTCCAACGGGTCGGCGGCACCACCCGGGTCCACGTCGATGTCCGCATCATCTCCTCCTCGTCCCGCGACCTCGCGGAGGAGATCGCGGCGGGCCGGTTCCGCGAGGACCTGTTCCACCGCCTCTCGGTGGTGCCGATCCGGGTGCCGTCCCTGTCGGAGCGCCGAGAGGACGTGCCGGAACTCATCGCGTTCTTCATGGAACAGATCTCGGCCGCCACGGGCCTGCCGCGCCGGCGCATCGCCGAGGACGCCATGGCGGTGCTGCAGTCGCACGACTGGCCGGGCAACGTGCGCCAGCTTCGCAACAACGTCGAACGCCTCATGATTCTCACCCATACGGACCCGGAGCAGGAGGTCACCTCCGAGATGCTCCCCACCGAGATCGGCGCCCTGGTGCCGACGACCCCCAACGGTTCGGGCGGCGAGAAGCTCATGAGTCTGGCGCTCCGCGAGGCCCGCGAGATCTTCGAGCGCGAATATCTCGTGGCGCAGATCGCCCGGTTCTCGGGCAACATCTCGCGCACGGCCGAGTTCATCGGCATGGAGCGCTCGGCCCTGCACCGGAAGCTGAAGTCCCTCGGCATCGGACCGTGACGATCGGTACGAACGACGTAGGGAGACGGACTTGCATCGTCACGCCGATGCACGTGTAATGGGATTTGCGTCTCCGGACCGGCCGACGACAAGTCGTACGCTCCATTTCAACGCACCACCGACTGATGAGAACCCGTCACTCGCGGCGGGCGGCAGTGTATCGAGGACAAGATCAATGGCGGGCGAACGCGCTCAGAACCTGCAGGACACGTTCCTGAACCATGTTCGAAAGAACAAGATCCCGCTGACCATCTTCCTCGTCAACGGCGTCAAGCTTCAGGGCGTGGTGACCTGGTTCGACAATTTCTGCGTGCTCCTGCGCCGGGACGGCCATTCCCAGCTCGTCTACAAGCACGCCATCTCGACGATCATGCCGGGCCATCCCGTGCAGCTGTTCGAGCCGGACGAGACCGCCCCGGAGAAGGCTGGCGCCTGAGTCACCTGGTTTCCCCTCTCCCCTCTGCGGGAGAGGGGAGCGACCTTTCCGGATATGGTCGCCCCCTCATCCGACCCGCGTCGCGGGCCAGCTTCTCCCGCAGAGGGGAGAAAGAACCGGCGCATGAGGCGACAAGGCCCCGATTTCCCGAATCGTCAGACCGCCTACTCTTGTCTGGCGTGTCTCCAAGCCCAATGTCCCATAACCACAGGACAGGGTCTGACACTCACGCAATGACGGAAACCATGACGCCCGGCGAAGCCCGGCTCCAGGCGATGGCGGCCCCCGAGGGCGACATCGCCGCCGCGACCCACACGCTCGTGGTCGGGCCGTATCTCGGGCGGGTGGCCCAGCGCAGCGTCGGCGGGGCTCACAGCGCCGAGGCCCTGCGCTCCAATGAGGCTCGCCTCGACGAGGCGTCCGGCCTCGCGGCCGCCATCGAACTCGACGTGGTCGAGGCCATCTTCGCCCCGGTGCAGCGCATCCGGCCCTCGACCTATCTCGGCAAGGGCCGGGTCGAGGAGCTCGCCGGCGTGATCAAGGCCCGCGAAATCGGCCTCGTGGTGATGGATTGCGCCCTCTCGCCCGTTCAGCAGCGCAACCTCGAGAAGGCGTTCGGCTGCAAGGTCATCGACCGCACCGGCCTCATCCTCGAGATCTTCGGGCGCCGCGCCTCCACCCGCGAGGGCACGCTTCAGGTCGAGCACGCCCACCTCGCCTACCAGCGCAGCCGCCTCGTACGGTCCTGGACCCACCTGGAACGTCAGCGCGGCGGCTTCGGCTTCCTCGGCGGCCCCGGCGAGACCCAGATCGAAGCCGACCGACGCATGATCCAGGAGCGGATGACCAAGATCGAGCGCGAGCTCGACGGCGTCACCCGCACGCGCGGCCTGCATCGTCAGGGCCGCGCCCGCGTGCCGTACCCCATCGTGGCCCTCGTGGGCTACACCAACGCCGGCAAGTCGACCCTGTTCAACGCCCTCACCAAGGCCCAGGTGATGGCCCAGGACATGCTGTTCGCCACCCTCGACCCGACGGCGCGGGCGACGAAGCTTCCGCACGGCGAGACGGTGATCCTGTCCGACACCGTGGGCTTCATCTCAGACCTGCCGACCACCCTCATCGCCGCCTTCCGGGCGACCCTCGAGGACGTGATCGAGGCCGACATCCTGCTCCACGTGCGCGACGTCTCCCACGGCGACAGCGAGGCCCAGGCCGAGGATGTCGGGACGGTGTTGCGTGAACTCGGCATTGAGACCTCCGCCACCCGCATCATCGAGGTCTGGAACAAGTCCGACCTCCTCGACGAGGGCGAGCGCACCCGCCTCCTCAACCTCAGCGCCCAGGGGCGCACGGACCGGGACAGCGACGCCCCGATCCTCGTCTCGGCCCTGACGGGCGAGGGCCTCGCGGCGCTCACCGGCCGGATCGAGGCCCGCATCGCCCGCCAGCGCTCGACCTTCGCCGTGGTGCTGCCGCCCGAGGACGGCGCCGCCCTGCACTGGCTCTACGAGAACGGTGAAGTTCTGGACCGCCGCGAAGAGGAGGGCGGCACCATGCACCTTGCCTTCCGCATCGCCCCCGAGAAGGAACCGCGCTTCCTCAATCGCTTCGCGGGCGCGCGCCGCCTCAACCGGGTGGTCTAGGCTCCGTTCGGTCCCGGGTTTCCGAAGGGCCGAGCCCTCGGCGGGTGTCCGGCGGAGCCCGACGATGTTTCCAGGGCCAGGCCTGGACCCTGCGGACGGCTTGCCATTCGAACCCGATTTATCGGGGGCCAACCCTGAACACGAAAAAGCCGCACCTCCCGAGGGAAGCGCGGCTTTTCGCGTCGCGAGGACCGCGAGCCCGAGGGCCCGCGGCGATCGGATCGGTGCTTGCCCGATCAGTACTTGCGAATGATCGGGGCCGGAGCGACGGCGGCGACGGCGGTGGGGGTGTACAGCGGAACGATCAGGCGGAACCAGCCTTCGACCGTGTCGGCGCGGCGCACGGAGTTGGCGACCGTGGTGGCGACGTAGGCCTGGGCGGTGACGGGTCCGAAGTCGTAGCCGATGAGACCACCGACCGAGAAGCTGCCACGGTTGCCGGCGGCGAGGCTGAACTGGCTGATGTCGAAGTTGTAGGTGCCGTAACCGATGGCGCCGATCTCGAACTTGCCGAACTTCTTGGTCGCGGTCAGATCGAGGTTGAGCGAGTCGGAGATGTTGAACGGACCACGGGTGCCGAAGAAGTTGTTACCACCGAAGGTCGCCGGCGAATCGTAGATGTTCGCGGTCAGGTTGGCGGTGAGGTTGTAGCCATCGCCGGTGTAGCTGGCGGCGACACCCATGCGGTAGGTGTTGGAGGCGAGCTGACCGAGGACGGGGGTACCGAGGAGCTGGCCGCCGTTGCTGACGAGGACGCCCTTACCGGCGTTGAGCTCGTTGAGGTAGACACCGCCGAGCAAGCTGACGCCGAAGTTGTTACCGAGATCGAAGGCCCAGATGCCGCCGACGAAGGTACCGACGTTGATCGACAGGTCACGGGCGCCGTTGACGCCGCTGTTCTTGCCGAAAGCGAACACGGTCGGGGGAGCGACGAGCAGCTCGACGCGGCCGCCCAGCGGGACGAACGGGGTCGACCAGACGAGCACCGGGATGTTGACGCCGACGTCGACGGAGCCGGGGCCGGTGTTCTCGTTGCTGCGGTAGACGAAGGTGTTGAGGGCGTAGATGCCCTCCGGCAGCGGGGCGCCGGTGGCGAGGCCGACCTGCTCGCCGGGAACCGTGGTCGTCTGGGCGAAGGCGGCGGTGGCGGACATGCCGACCGAAAGCGCCACCGCTCCGGCGGCGAGCCAGTTCTTCATCATGTTGTCAGTCCTTCCCAAGGATTTCAGGCGGGCGCCGCGTAGCCTTCCGCACCATTCTGCCGGTCCGCCGCTTTTTGAGCGGCGTGTTCCCGTTGGTTTGGAAGGCCCCCCTTGCGGCCCGAATTCGGTCTCAACGAGGGGAACTATTCTACAGCTCGCCTCGAAAGGACAGCGCGTTGCACTGAAACGGGGCAGTTCCAAACTGACCGTTGCGCAAAAGCCGCAACTTGGCCGCACTGCAACAGTGCGGCTTGTTAACCTTTGGGGCAGTGTTCCGGACGGCCGAAAGCGCGCATCCGGAAGGATATCGCTGACGATGCAGACATTTGAGCCGCCGTCGCGGATTGGGAGAAAGCGGAAAACGTGCCTTGGCGATTGCGCATGCGTTAACCTTTGGTTCGCCACGCCGCGAACCTGTCCCGCGATGCGGAAAAGCCGTTTCGACGCTTCGGCGCTCGACGGCGGGGCCCGAGGCCTCGGATCGAGTCCAATCGTCCCGCAAAAGACAGGGCCGGCGCCGAATCGCTCGGGCGGCAAACGACGTCGGTCCGGCCTTCGGGCGGGCCGGTGTCGTCGCCTAACGGGCGGCCTTGCGGCCCTTGGCGACGGGGGCGGGAGTCGGGTCGGCCGGGCGGCGGGCGAGGACGTCGCGCAGGAAGCGACCGGTGTGGCTCTTGCGCGACTGCGCGATCTGCTCCGGCGTCCCCTCGGCCACCACCAGGCCGCCGCCGTCGCCGCCCTCGGGGCCCATGTCGATCACCCAGTCGGCGGTCTTGATGACTTCGAGGTTGTGCTCGATCACCACCACGGTGTTGCCCTGGTCCACGAGTTCGTGGAGCACCTCCATGAGCTTGGCCACATCGTGGAAGTGCAGGCCCGTGGTCGGCTCGTCGAGGATGTAGAGGGTGCGGCCCGTCGCGCGCTTCGACAGCTCCTTCGACAGCTTCACCCGCTGAGCCTCGCCGCCCGACAGGGTGGTGGCCTGCTGGCCGACCTTGACGTAGCCCAGCCCGACGCGCGCGAGGGTCTCCATCTTCTCCCGGATGGTCGGCACCGCCTTGAACAGGTCGGCGGCCTCTTCCACGGTCATGTCGAGGACGTCGGCGATGGAGCGGTCGCGATACTTCACCTCCAGGGTTTCGCGGTCGTAGCGCCGCCCCTTGCACACGTCGCAGGTGACGTAGACGTCCGGCAGGAAGTGCATCTCGATCTTGATGACGCCGTCGCCCGAGCACGCCTCGCAGCGCCCGCCCTTCACGTTGAAGGAGAAGCGCCCGGCCTGGTAGCCCCGGGCCTTGGCCTCGGGCAGACCGGCAAACCAGTCGCGGATCGGCGTGAAGGCGCCCGTATAGGTCGCTGGATTCGAGCGCGGAGTGCGCCCGATGGGCGACTGGTCGATGTCGATGACCTTGTCGAGGTTCTCCAGCCCGTCGAGGCGCTCGAACGGAGCCGGATGTTCCAGGGCGCCGTTGAGGGATTTCGCCACCGACTTGTAGAGCGTGTCGATGATGAGGGTGGACTTGCCGCCCCCCGACACACCGGACACGCAGGTGAAGGTGCCGAGCGGAATCTCCACCGAGACGTTCTTCAGGTTGTTGCCGCGGGCCCCCACGAGGCTGAGCTTGCCCTTCTTGGGCTTCCTCCGGGCCGTGGGCACCCGCACGCTCATCTCGCCCGTGAGGTACTTCGCCGTGAGCGAGGCAGGGTTCTTCAGCACCTCCTCGGGCGTGCCCTGCGCGATGATCTGCCCGCCGTGGATGCCCGCCCCCGGGCCGACATCGACCACGTAATCCGCCTGCAGGATCGCATCCTCGTCGTGCTCGACGACGATCACCGAGTTGCCGAGATCGCGCAGGCGCTTGAGGGTGCCGAGCAGGCGCTCGTTGTCGCGCTGGTGCAGGCCGATGGAGGGCTCGTCGAGGACGTAGAGCACGCCCGTCAGGCCCGAGCCGATCTGCGAGGCGAGACGAATGCGCTGGCTCTCGCCGCCCGACAGCGAGCCCGAGCCGCGCGCCAGGGTGAGGTAGTCGAGGCCGACATCGACGAGGAAGGTCAGGCGGTCGCGGATCTCCTTCAGGATGCGGGCCGCGATCTCGTTCTGCTTGTCCGTGAGCTTCTCGGGGAGGGCCGAAAACCATGTGTGCGCATCGCGTACCGAAAGCGACGTGATCTCGCCGATGTCCTGCATGGCGATCTTCACGCAGAGCGCCTCGAGCTTCAGGCGCTTGCCCGCGCAGGTGGCGCAGGGCGTGGCGCTCATGAATCGGGCGATTTCCTCGCGCGATGCGTCGCTCTCCGTCTCCTTGTAGCGCCGCTCCAGGTTGGGGATCACGCCCTCGAACGGCTTGTTCACCTCGTAGGCGCGCATGCCGTCGTCGTAGGCGAAGCGGATCGATTCCCGGCCGGTGCCCTGGAGGATCACGCCGCGGGCCGTCTCCGGCAACTCGGCCCAGGGCACGGTGGTCTTGAACTTGTAGTGCCGGGCGAGCGCGTCGAGGGTCTGGCCGTAATACGGCGAGGTCGATTTCGCCCAGGGGCCGACGGCGCCGCGCTTGAGGCTGAGCTTCGCGTCGGAGATGACGAGCTCGGGGTCGATCCGCATCTCGTGGCCGATGCCGCCGCAGGTCGGGCAGGCGCCGAACGGATTGTTGAACGAGAACAGGCGCGGCTCGATCTCCGCGATGGTGAAGCCCGAGGCGGGGCAGGCGAAGCGCGACGAGAACGTGATCTTTTCGCGGGTCTCTTCGCCTTCAGCAGTATCGGCGAACTCGATGAGGGCGATGCCGTCGGCCAGCTCCAGGGCGGTCTCGAAGGAATCGGCGAGACGGGCGGCGATGTCGGGGCGCACGACGATGCGGTCCACCACCACGTCGATGTCGTGCTTCAGCTTCTTGTCGAGCACCGGCACGTCGTCGATGGCGTAGTACTCGCCGTCGATGCGCAGGCGCTGGAAGCCCTTCTTCTGGAACTCGGCGATCTCCTTGCGGTACTCGCCCTTGCGGCCGCGCACCACCGGGGCCAGCAGATAGAGCCGGCTCTTCTCGGGCAGCGCCAGCACCCGGTCGACCATCTGGCTCACCGTCTGGCTCTCGATGGGGAGCCCCGTGACCGGCGAGTACGGGATGCCGACCCGCGCCCACAGCAGGCGCATGTAGTCGTAGATCTCCGTGACGGTGCCGACCGTGGAGCGGGGGTTCTTCGAGGTGGTCTTCTGCTCGATGGAGATGGCCGGCGACAGCCCGTCGATCTGGTCGACGTCGGGCTTGCCCATCATTTCGAGGAACTGGCGCGCGTAAGCCGAGAGCGATTCGACGTAGCGGCGCTGGCCCTCGGCGTAGATGGTGTCGAAGGCCAGCGACGACTTGCCCGAGCCCGAGAGCCCGGTGAACACCACCAGCCGATCGCGCGGGATCGTCAGATCGACATTCTTGAGATTGTGCTCGCGTGCCCCCCGGACGGAGATGACGCGGGACTCGCGGGTGCCGTCGAACAGCTTCTCGATATCCGCTTCGATGGCTTCGGCGCGGGCTTGCCGGGCGGCGGCTTTGGCTTTGGCCATGGGGTCTCTTCGAAGTCGATTCGCGGCGGGTGCCCAAAGTCCGGTCGGGCGAGGTCCGGCAGGACAGGGTCTCGTTGGCCCTCGCCCCGCATGTCGGGCACTGAAGCCTCCCGGGCAAGGTGCGGCGATCGCCCGGACGAGGGAATACGCGCGGCGGGGTCTGGCTCCCACGCGGTCGCGGCGAACGCCACAGGGAGTCTGGAACGCGGTTCTAGAACAAAGTAAGTACAGCAACAAGGTTGCTGGACCGCGCCGCGAGCGGGCGAGGGCGGACACCCGTCCCGGCGCTGGGCACTGGCCCTGGTGTGGGACGACTATGTCCCCGAGAAGCTTTTCCCCTTTTGGTAGGACATCACGCAGTATCGCGGCGCGCAGCCTCGTGGCTCGAGGCTAACGTCGATCCCTGCCGCCCTTCGTCCCGGGTCTGAGGGCCTTCAGTGCGGACCAACCCTGAAACGTGCCCTGCAATGCGCCCGGCAATGCGCCACGAATGCTGAAATGTAAGGCATATTTTCATACGGCAACCCTGTGTTTACGCCTCAGACCGAGGTTGACGATCTTCCGATCAACAGGTCTCCGTCGATGCTCCGCAGATTCCTCGCGTCCCTCCGGGGCCGCATCCTCCTCGTCGCCCTGGCTCCCTGCCTCGCCTTCGCCGTCGTGGCGGCGCTGGCGATCAAGGAGCGGATGGCCGAACGGACCCGGATGACGGAAGTCGAGGGCGTGCTCGATCTCGGCGGTCTGGTCGGCCTCTTCGTCCACGAGGCCCAGCGCGAGCGCGGCGCTTCGAGCCTGTTTCTCGGTGCGAAGGGCACGCGCTTCCGGGCAGAACTCGATGCCCAGCGCCTCCGCACGGACACGAGCCGGACGCGCCTGATGCAGGCCACCGCGGCCGCGGCCCCGACGGGAAACCTCGCCGCGCGCAGCGCCGCCCTCGCCAGCGCCCTCGACGGCCTCTCCGCCCACCGCAAGGCCGTGGACGATCTGGCCCGGACGCCGCGCGAGAATCTCGCCGCCTATACGGGGCTCATCACCAAGGCCCTCGATCTCGTGCGCGAAATGTCCGGTCTTGCCGCCGATCCCGCCCTGAGCGCCCGGATCTCGGCCTATTCGGCGTTCCTGTCCTTAAAGGAACTCGCCGGCCAGGAGCGCGCCACGGCGGCCGGGATCTTCGGCGCCGGCCAACTCGATCTGCCCGGCCTCACGCGGATGGCGGCGCTGGGCGCCGGCCAGGCCACCTACGACAACCTGTTCCGCCTCACCGCCGAACCGGCCCAGGCCACGCTTCTCGATGCCGTCGGCACGAGCCCGGCGGGCCGCGAGGTCGAGCGCCTGCGCGGGATCGTCCTCGCGACGATCCCCGGCCAGCCCTTGGGCTTCACCGACGCGCCGGCCTGGTTCACCACCGCCACCCAGCGCATCGACGCCCTGAAGGGGATCGAGGACAGGATCGCCGGGGACCTCGCCGCCGCGGCCGCCGCCGCGCGGGGGGACGCCGAGCGCGGCGTCACCCTGTGGCTGGCGGCCAGCCTCGCGACCCTTGCCCTGTCCTGCCTCGTCGCCTTCGGCTGCGGCACCGCCATCGCCCGACCGCTCGCACGGATCGCCGACGCCCTGACGGCCATCGGGCGGGGGGCGAGCGCCGGTCCGCTCCCCACGGGGGGCGCCCGCGAGGTCCGCGCCATCGCGGCGGCCGCGGGAGCGTTCCGCGACAGCCTCGCCGAAGGCCAGCGCATCCGGGCGCAAGCCGACCACCTGACGCAAACCACAGCCGCCGAGCGCCGCCAGGCGATGCTTGGTCTCGCCAGCGGGTTCGAAGCCCGGGCCGGTCGCATCGTCGAAGCGGTCTCGGCCGCCGCAGCGCAACTGGAGGCCGCCGCCCACGCCCTGTCGCAGGCCTCGGGCGAAACTTCGCGCCTCAGCGGCGCCGTGGCGCGCACCTCGGGCGAGGCCGCCGCGAGCGCCGACACCGTGGCGGCGGCAACGGAGGAACTCAGCGCCTCTGTGCGCGAGATCGGCACCCGCGTCGAGATGTCGGCCACCGTGGCGGGCGAGGCCGAGCGCGACACCGCCCGCATGGGCGAGGACATCCGCCGGCTCGCCACCGCCGCCGGCAGCATCGGCGAGATTGTCGGGCTGATCTCCAACATCGCCGGCCAGACCAACCTCCTGGCGCTGAACGCCACCATCGAGGCAGCCCGAGCCGGTGAGGCAGGCCGGGGCTTTGCCGTGGTGGCGGCGGAGGTGAAGGAACTCGCCAACCAGACCACGCGGGCGACGGACGAGATCGCCGCCAAGGTCGGACAGATCACCGCATCGACGGCGGCCTCCGTCGAGACCATCGGGGGCATCGCGCAGGTGATCCAGCGCCTCAGCACCCTGTCGCAGGACATCGCGGCGGCCGTGCAGCAGCAGGACGCCGCCACCCGCGAGATCGCCCGCACCACCGTCCACACCTCGGAGGGAACGCGTCAGGTCTCGATCCATATCGCCGGCGTGAGCACGGCGGCCGACTCCGCCCGGGCCGGCTCGAATCAGGTCCTCACCGCCGCAACCGACCTTGCCCGCCAGGCGGCGGACTTGCGCGCGGAGGTCGGTGGCTTCCTCGCCACCGTTCGGGCGGCGTGAACGCGCAGACGAGCCCGCGCCGGCGGGCGGCGCGGGCGGAACCCGTCACATCCGGTTCCGTTTCGCGCCCATCCCGTCGGCTCCGGATCGGTGTCGGCGGCGGGAACACTGCTTACCGGGCGATTTCGGACGTCAGCGTGATGGTGACGGTGCCGTTCTTCACCACGCCGTCCGGCTGAACCTGGAGAACGGCGTTCGTGGCGTCGGCCCGGACGACCATAACCCTGACGGCAACCGCCTGCAGGGTGCCGCCATGGGCCGTCGATGCCCCCGTGGTGAACTGCGTCGGGATGCCGGCGAGACCGTGCGGCACGTTGATGTAGTTGCCCCCCGTCCCTGAGTGATACGTGACGGTGCGGGTCGATTTGGCCGAGCCGGCATTCCCGTGCCCCGGAACGAACAGCGCTCCCCCACCCTGGCACTGCTTCGTGTCGTCGACCGTGACCTGCTGCAGGAGGGACGGCGCGCCGAGCTCGATACTGTACGGCTTCGAGAAACCGTGCATGACGTTGCCGGTGAACTGAACGTTCGTGATGCCGTCCGCGAAGCGCGCAGCCATGGAACCGAAGGCGATCTCGTTGCCCGTGAAGGTGAATCCGTCGGCGTGTCCGCCCGTCTTGATCGACTGGATCGCCGGCGCATCGGCCTTGTTGCCCACGGCCGAGATGTAGTTCGCCGACACCAGGATGCCGTCGACGCCGTATCCGGAGAAGCCCTTCGGCTCAATGCGGATGGCGCCCTCGTCATTGTTCTGGTCCATCATGTTGCCGATCAGGCGCACGGACAGCACGGAATTCAGGGTGATGAACGGCCCGCCGAGAAGCACGCTGTCGTTGTGGGCAATGAG
Source organism: Methylobacterium adhaesivum (assembly GCF_022179065.1). Lineage (GTDB taxonomy): Bacteria > Pseudomonadota > Alphaproteobacteria > Rhizobiales > Beijerinckiaceae > Methylobacterium > Methylobacterium adhaesivum. The sequence goes on along the minus strand of NZ_BPQD01000014.1, from coordinate 88,275 downwards.
GGTTCCCTCCGGTCGCGCCACCGTGCCGTTGTCGCCGATGAGGCCGCCCCGCCCGGTGCCGCCCATGTAGTTGCCCACCACCTGATTGTTGATCGAGATGCTCTTGGGATGAGTGGTCTGCTGCTGCCAGGTGTAGGAATATTTCGAACGGAAGTTGGTGAAGCTATTGTCCTTGATGCGGTTGTTCGACAGGGCGAAAAACACGATCGGGTCGACATTGTCCGGATTGGTCGCGACCACCCGATTGCGCCAGAACTGGTTTCCCTCGCCCTGGATGAAATTGGCGACCCGCCCCGCCGCGCCCGAATGGGTGAATTTCAGGTCGTGGACGTTCGTCCCGAACTTGTCCGTGCGGATCGTATCGACGTTCGCCGTCGTGGTGATGCACGTCCCGGTGCCGAAGAGTTCGACGTCCGACGGATCGATGGTTGTGTTGACGATGTAGCAGGGACCCACATTCGGCAGATACAGGGCCTTGCGCGCCGTGCGCGCCGCGTCGAGGGCGGCTTGCAGCTTCACCGAGACGTCGATCCCGGCCAGGACATCCGAGAGGGCGACGAAGCTCAAGGCATTGACGTTGCCGGCCTCCCGCAGCGAGGGGTCCTCGTTCGGTCCCGGCCCGTTGATCTGCGCCGCCAGGGCCGGACCACAGACAAGCACGATTGCCAGTGCGATGGGGGCTCGGTTCGTCACTCTGCGTCCTCCGATCTTGATTCACGACCATAGGCCGGCATACCGCCCACCCCCGTGTTCAGGCATTACGAGGACGGCATCCTGGCAGCCCCTGCAACCTTACCCAGGAATGAAGTCTCGCGGGGACGGCACCACTGCGTCGGTGAATGACGGCCTCTGCGAGGCGCGCCGGTTCCGAGCCCTTGTCGCCGGACCTAGCGGCCGACCCGGATACGCGGCTGCGCCGCATGAGGGCGGCGCAGCCCGTCTCGCAAGTGGACAGCCTTACGCGCAAGACTGGGGAGCCGCGCGAACTGGGGGGCGCCAGCACCCGGCCGGAGCATTCCCGGCCGAGCGCCCGCGTCCCACCGAACGCGACGGATCGGGTATCAGACCCGGACCGAGCCGACGCCCCCCTGGGTCAGGATGGCGAGCACCTGTCCGGCGAGACGGCTCTGCTCCGGCCGCATGAGGCGCAAGCCCGCGGCATTCAGCAGGTTCAGGCCGAGGAGCAAGGCAAGATCGAGCATCTTACGATCCGCGTCGCTCAAGGGAAAATCCTGCAAGTGCTTGCAGCCCTTGTGCCAGTCGATCTCGGCGTCACCCGCGACGATCTCCGAGAGTTGCTCCTGGAGGTAGACCGTCGCGCTCTTGTTGTAGCCCGACGAGACGAGAAGGTAGATCTCGTCCACGAAACCGAGACTGGCATCCGCCCGGTGGTCCGGCAGGCGGCGCCAGAGCTTCACTCCCTCGCCGACCCGCACCCGACGTCGGCCGTTCTGGTGACCGACCAGGAGGTAGGCGCCGCTGCGCCGATTGCGATTGAGCCAGGCGCAGACGTGGCCGAGATCCCTCCAATCGGCGGCGAGAACTTGCTGACCGGACAGGCGGTCGGTGACGAGGCGCAGGCTCGTGTTCGGGGTCGGGCACGACATCAGCGTCGCGAGGCGGAACTCGTGGAGGATCGATGGCAGAACTTGGCTCATGCGGGTTCTCCTGAAGAAGGTTTGGGACTTGGGAAGAGGTCGCGGGCCCGAACTTCATCGAGGCGGACCACGGCACCGGTCCCGGTCACCCTGCGGGGATCGCGGGCAGCCACGGGGGTTCGCGGACGGGACGGGTTTGGGGGGTGCGCAGGCCTGGCCGAACCGATCGACCCCGGGCCGAAGGGTTCGGGCCTCCCCCTCCGCGACCGGAGACGACGCCGGCAGGACGCGGGATCGGCGCGGGGTCGGGGAGCGTGTTCGGGGCCGCGAGGGAGCGCTCATGCCGCTGCAATCGCGATCGGCGTCGACGGCACAATCCCCTCCGTGAGGTGCCGGTCGAGGTCGGCCTGACTCTGGCGATAGGCCTTGCTGTCAAGGTTGCCGCTGGTGTGCTGCAGGACGAGCCACAGGCGGTAGGTGGCGGCGACATCGGCCCGGCAATACGCGGCGATCTCGGCGATCCGTCCCGCCCGCAGGAATTCGTAGACACGGGACCCGTCGATCCCGTCGGGCTTGCCCGGAAGGTCGAGGGCTCGGCACAGGGCATCGAGGCCGACCTTGCCGCCCGGCTGGAAGTTCGACAGCACGTCGCAGAGGTCGAGGGCGGCGTCCGCGTAGCGATGAAAATAAGGGCGGCCGGTCAATCCGGGCGCCTGGACCCGGTTGACGAGGGCGCGGTACCGAAGCACCGGCAGGTCGAAGGCATTGCCGTTGTAGGTCACGAGTTGGGGTCGCAACGCCTCGACCCGGCGAGCGAAGTCGCCGATGAGGGTGGCTTCGTCGTGCGCGCCGCAATGGGGGGCGTCCAGGGTCTCGACGGACCAGGCCCCGCCCCGCAGGCGCGCCACGAGGGCGCCGATGCAAACGATGCGATGGAACGGCAGCTTAGCAAACTTGCCGTTGAGGCGCGCCTCGGCTTGCGCCGTCTCGGTTGGGGCGAGGCCGTAAAGCCGGGTCAGGGCGGCGAGGTCTGGGACGGTTTCGAGGTCGAACACCATGACGCAGCACTCGTCCGAACCGGCGTTGCGGCGCTGCGGGTGGGGTCGGCGAGAGTAGTTAGGAATATCGGGCATCGGGTTTGATGGCTCCAGGTGTTCGCGCGGGGAGGGCGGTGGCGCTGAACATCACTCGGCTGGGGCGGCGAGGCGGTACCAGCGGCTCATGGTTCTGGCCCAGCCGGCGGTCGGGTCGAGGGCGATGAGGCGGGAAGTGGCCACACGCCGCCGGCCCGACAGGCGAGGATGGTCCTCGACGGTTCCGATCAGGATCGGTTCGACGATGGGGATGAGGCTGCGGCGCCAGTCGGACAGGACCGGTGCATCGGCGAACTCGTAGGAATCGGGCGCTGTCCCGGCGGTGAGGCGGTCGAAGGCTGCGAGCCCTGCTTCCAGCCGCACGGCGTCATCGACGGCAAGGAGAAGCTGCAGATCGGAATGGTGGCGCATGGTATGGACGTCCTTTCGGGGTTGGGGCCGGGGCGGGCGCTCGGGCGAATGCCGGGGACGCGGCGTCCACGGCGCGGAGGGGTTGGCCGGCAAAGGCCGGGGGACAGGACTGCTCGGCGTGAGGGATGGGGGGCGAACGGGTCGTCCCGCCGAGCTCAGGCGGAGCGGATTGATTGCCCGGCGGCGGGCCGGCGCGGGCGCATGGGGGTGTCACCCCTGCCCGGATGGGCCGCGGCGATGCCGGCCACCTCCGCGCCGGTCATCACCCGGCGCCGCACCAGGGTTTCAGCGAGGGCGGCCACCGCCCCGCTGTTGGCTGTGATCAGCGCGAGGCTTGCGGCCATCAGCCGTTGGAGATGCTCCTCGACGCACTGAACGAGGCGGGGCTCCAGGGCCCCGAGATTGGGTGCGCCCTCCGGCGTGCCCCGGTAGATCAGCGCCTCCCCCAGACCCTGGGTGGTATGGAAGGCGGTGAGCCGGACGGTGGCCATGTGCAGATCGTGACTGGCTCCCGCCTGGGGGCCGGATCCGAGCACGATGTCGGCGGCGCGTCCCCCGAGGATCTCAATCACCTCGGCTTCGATGCGGGCCCGCGTCGGCACGTCGTGGACCACTCCGAGTTGGGTCCAGCCCGCGGCGACGCCGCGCGGCGCGACGGAGACGCGCTCAATCGCGATTCCGAGGCGAAAAGCGGCGATGCAATGCCCCGCTTCATGCAGGGCGACGGCGCGGACGAACTCATCGGGACGATCGTCCATCGGCCGCACAACCTGCAGGAGATCGTCGAGACAAAGGGGACGATCCGCCCGCCGCGCCACCTGACGGGCGATGCGGATCCAGCCGAGGGCATCGGCACCGGTGCCGCCCTCGCCGAGACGGGCAACCTCGCTGAGATCGGCGCCGGGCAAATCCGTCCCGAGATGCTGACGCAGGATCGCCATGAGGGCCGTGGCGTCGGGGCGCGCGATGGTGAAGATCCGGTCGAACCGACCCGGACGCCTAAGGGCCGGGTCGATCCGATCGAGGTGATTCGTGGCGGCGAGCAAGACCGCGCCCTTGCCGGAGGAACGCAGTTCGGCGCAACGCAGGAGTTGGTTTGCCGACACAACATTCCAGTAGTCAGCGTTGCGCGACGTGACTTGACCGCGGCCCGGGAGGGCGTCGAGCTCGTCGACGAATCCCACGCAAGGCGCCTTCGCCAGGACGGAATCGAAGAAGGCGTTCTGCTTGGCCAGAACCTGATCGAGGTAGCTCGACCCGTTCATCCATTCGCCGACGCTCGTCTCGATGAGGGGCACGCGCGCGGCGCGCGCCACGGCCCGGACGAATTCGGTCTTGCCCGTGCCGGGTGGGCCGGCCAGAATCGCGCTCTCCAACTCATTGCCGTCGAGTTCATTCGCGAGGAAACGGCCGAAATCCGCGACGAGGCCGAGCGCCCAATCCTTCGCCGCCCCGTAGCCCGCAAGCGTCGCGAGATCCGGTGCACCGTGTCGATCATCCCCCCGGGCCAATCGCGCGGTGGCGCGGCGCAGGCGCCCTGCGATCACGGCGGGGCTCGATCCCGGTCGCATCGCCGCCACGAAATCGTCGAGACCGAGCCCCGCGATGTCGGCGGCCGCGATTCGGAAGCCTGAACGCCGACGGGTGAGGACCCGAATGGCCCGGGTCATGAGGCCTGCATCGGGCAGGGCGAGCCTCACCACGTGGTCGGCGGCCGAGGCGAGGGCGACCGGGACGGCATTGAGGTTCGTGGTCAGGGCCGCCACGAATCGCCCCCGCAACAGGCTCAAGCTCACCTCGGCAGTCGCGTTGTCCCGCCCACGCTGGCGCTCGGTCTGCAACCGCACGACGCTGGCGTTCTGGACGTCGCGGTGGATCACGGCCCCGACCGGCGCGAGCCAGCCGGCATTCGGCACCTGAATGATCACGAGCTCGTTTCGGCCGCGGCGCAACCGGCTGAGGGCGGGGCGCCCCAGCGCCCGGGCGAGGGCGAGTTCGGCCAGGAGATTTGCCGGATCGGGCCAGGGGTGGCCAGCCTGCTCGCAACCCATGCCCCCATTGGCGCGGGCCGAAGGACCCGACCCGTCACGCGCCGTGTCGGCGTCGCTGAAACCAAAGAAGTCGTCGATGTCGGTTTCGCGCGCCACCGCTGCCTGGGCTGGCTCGGCTGATTCGGTATCGGTCGCCGGGGTCTCGGACGCATGAGACGGGGTGGCGGCGGCAGCATCTTGGTCGGCGTCTTCGGACGCGTCGGAATGGGAGGGCACGGTCGTCTTCGGCATCGGGCGCGGCCTTTTCAGGAGGGACGGGGATCGGGGAGGGGGGCAGGCGCGTGGGACCGGCCGCGTCGCGGAGGATTCGCGGTGGAGCGGCTGGTTCGAATCAGCCCTGGGTCACGCGGTTCGGCAGTCGGCGCACCGGGCTCGCCGGTCCGAGGGGCTGGTCGAGATCGACGGCAAGGCGGTTCGATCCGACGAGGGCGAGGACGGCGCAGGCCGGATCGACCTCGCCCCGCAGGGGCACGAGACAGGACCGCAGACTGTCGCATCCCCCGGCGATGAAGAGATGGCGCAGCAGGCGCTCGGTGGCCGGACGCGAGGGGTGGAACCCGGCTGATTCGTGGATCAGCCGGGCATTGGAGAGACGCGGTTCACGATCGACCACGGCCTCGCGGATGATGCGCAACGGAAACCCGAGGCGCTGACGCCGGCTGCGCAGGTTCCGCAGGGCAGCCAGGCGAGCGGGGTCATTCTCGAAGCCGTAGGGCAGGGCGATGAGATCGACGCTGGCTCCGTGCGCGATGCGGATGCGGCGCAGAACCAGGCGCCGGCGCGGGTCGAGGCGGCGCACGGCGCGCAGAAGGGTGGGGTCGAGCTCCAAGCGCTCGACGGGCAGGGCGCCGATGAGCCAGTCGAGACGGCAGGCGAGGGGCTCCGCCCCGGCCAACGGCGCCGTGCCGTGGGCGTGCCCCCCGGCCCCGCCGTACCGGGACGCATCGGGGGCAACCCCTTGCGTGAACGCCGTGGTGTCTTGGAAGTGACGGATCATGCGGACGAGCTCCTGCGAGCGCACCCCGGCAGGACCGGTGGCGCGAGGAATGGGATTGGCGATGGCGGGCTGGGGGCCCCGGGGAGGATGCCTCGGGGCTAGGTCGGATCGCGGATAGCTTGGGCTCTGGATCGGGCGGCCGGCCCCCGTTATCGCGGGCGCTAAAAGTCACGACGGCGCGGGCGTCACCGGCCGAGCACGATGCTCGGCTCAATCCGGGGTCCCGGATGGCGCCCTGGGCTGTGGCACGCTGGTCAGAGCCTTGAAGGGGAGGGCACGTCGCAGGACTTGGCCGAACCCGGCATTGCTCCTGTCTTTGGGAGCTCAATGCCGAGGAAACGCCGAGCGGCGCTCGCTTTAGACCCGCGCTTGTGGATCAGACCCGCGTCGCCGGGCTCAGCCAGACACGGCTTGAAGCGTCGAACGCGCTGTCGAGGTCGATCACGGCATCGCCCGCATCGACGAGGTCGAGGACGGCGGAGAGGGGCTGGGGATGATCCGGCAGAAGGCCCACGAGGTCGCCGATGGCGACACGCATCCCGCCGGCAAGGGCACGAAGCAGGATGTGGCGGGTGTCACGGGGGCGCGGGACAACGCTGTCGGAGCGGGCGGGATCGCGGACGGAGCCGGCGACCGGGAAAACGCGCGCGGAACGATTGCGCGGCGAGGAAGCCTCGCCGTAAGAGGTGGTAACCATCGTGCTCTCTGCTCCTAACAGAGGGTGCATGGCCAGACCGTCGATGCAGCGGCAATTGCATCGACGGTCGCCCTCGGCAAAGGGCTCGATCGCGGCAATCGTCCGCCTTTAGGCAAGGACGGGGTCTGACACCGGGGTTTGCGTGTCCCGATGCGAGCAAGATGCGCCTCGGGTGGAGCATCGACAAGGGCTTCGACACGGTTATTCGTCGGTGTTTCTCGTCCGCGCCGAGGCATGGTTAAGAAACACTGAACATGATTGGATTGTTTTAGCCTTGTTCCTTGTGCCAGAGCGCTGATCGAGGTGCAGGGCCCCCTCGCGGTTTTGAATACCAAGACAAATTTCCAGTGTCCCGCAGGCGGAGCGGGTCAAAACGTCAGCGGACACAGACGCGGTCGCTCTAGGTCTGCAGTCTCCAACGGCGAGCGCCCAGACCGGAACGATTGACATCGAATTCCGCTGGATCGGGGAAATCGCAGGCCGAGTCGGGCGGCGCCGCGTCAACGGTCGCGCTGACGCTGACTGGGCCTCCAACTTCCCCGCGGCGCTGCCAAGGGTGGGGCGCTGCAAAGGTTGGCCCGACCGGCCCACGCTTAGCGTCACGCGGAGCGATTCTCAGCGGCAGGCGGCGCCCGTTGCGCAGCGTCCACGGATTGAGGGCACGACTTAGGGATCGGTGCGTCGCGCCGTTTCCCCCGTACAGCACCTCCCAGCCGTCGCCTTCGTGACGCACAAGGATGGCGGGCTGCGCGCCATTCGCAGCCTCTGCCTCCCATGAAACGGCCCGAAGCACGCCTCCACGTGAGCCTTCGCGACGAGGCCGTCACGGCTTGCCCTCGTTCATGGCCGCAACGCTTCACGGCGTGAGAGTTTTGCCATCGCAGGGCGTGACGTCCGTCGAGCCTGCCTTCGACCAACTCAGCCAGGAGAGCAGCTCTTCGCCCATCGGGATGAGCGCCTCGATAGTGGAACAGGCGCCCCCGTCGCCGCCCTGATAGACGCCGGTTGTGCTCAAAACCTATCTCGTGTGAGCTCCCATCCAGCTCTGGGGCTCAGGGCGCCTGGAACACCTCTTCGACCCAACCCGTCCGGAGCCAGGCCGGCATGCGGGCGTGGCAGCGAAAGCCGCGCGCGCGGGCAAGCTCGGCCACGACGTTCTGACGGTGGTCGCCGTTCTGCACGGCGGATTCCTGATTGATGCTGAGGAAGAGGCCACCGGGGCGGATGCGGTCAAGGTAGCGTCCCGCATCGACCGGCGCCATCTCGGGCAGGCTGTCGATGTTGATGACCACGTCCCAGTCGGTGAACCGATCACCCCCTTCACCGTAGGCATTGACGAGGGCGATACCGGGTTCCGACCGATAACCGAAACCCACCGCCTCGGCCCCGAAAGCGGTTGCGAGCAGAACGTATTGCGGAACGAGGACGGGGGGCAGATCGACGATGGCAAAGCGGGTGCAACCCAATTGCCGGGCGTAATAGGCGAGGTGCCCTGACCCGCCACCGATCTCCAGGAAGGCCGGGGATTGGATCCCGAAAGCCCGTGCGACCGCATGCGCACGCCACGCCCCATAGACCCCGTCGAAATGACGATCCGAGAAGATGCCCTTAGCGAGCCGCACCCCGAACAACTCACCGGCTTGGCTCGGCGGGACGAGATCGGTTCCGATCCGCTCCTCGATGGCACCGAACAGCCCGTCGAGATCCTCGATGACGAAATGCGTCTGACCGTGCTCGCGACTCTGGACCCGCGCGGCGCCCACCGCCTCCGACAGGCGCACGAGACGATCCAGGATGATTCGCCCAACATGGAGACGGGCGGCCGGATTGGTGGTCAGGGAGTCGTGGACCATGTGGCCCTGGAGGAATCCGTGGGTGAGGGGGGTCGCGTAAAGGCGCTCCACCACACGATTCGCCCGTGCCACCTCCTCGCCGGCCAGCTCGGACAGGCTTTCCCCATAGAGTTGCGCGTAGTCGCTCCAGATCGAGGCATCGAGGCGCGCGGTCGGTGCCAACGACCGGATGTAGTCGCGCAGCCGGTCCCGCGGCACCGGGTCGAGGCCGAAACCAGTACCGAACCCGAAGAGCGCGTCGGACAATCCCGTCCAATCGGGGCGTCGTGAGAATGGATGCGACACGTAGGCTTACTCCTGGAGTGCCGCACCGAACAGGGCAACGCAGTCCGCTAAAGCGGCCAGGTCATCCGGTCCTCGGCCGCGTGCCCGCCAATGCTGAGCGCCGGGCGCGTCGCGCCGGGTTGGCGCAGGGGATGATCGAGGACGTGGAGGCCATACATCTGTTCGAGCCACGGCTCATCCGCGAAGGGACGCCGGTAGCGCAGGGTACGCAGGGTGTCGATCTTGCGCGGCACCGCGGCACGGGCATTGAACTCGTCGATGGCAAGCAGCTGCCCGCACCAGCGGTTGCGGAACAGGCTGCCGATTCGGGCCGGGCCGCCGATGGTGTCGTCGAAGTAGCTCGGCACCACGGGGAGCAGGCACTCGGCCTTCGCATCGGAGAACAGTCGCAGGCAGTCGACGCTGGAGCGATAGATATCGACGTCGATGCTGACGAAACCCACCGGCATCGCGGGCGTCAGGGCCTCAACGAATACCGGCAGGGTCTCGCCGATATCGCCCCACACCATGGTGGCATGTTGGGACAGCGATTCGGGATCGCGAGTCGGGAAATCGCCGGCTTGCCAGATCTCGGGATGGTCGCGGACATCGACCAGCGGCGGCAGGCCCGCCCCGGTGTCGAAGCCGTAGATCGTGAAGCGCACGCCCGTGAGCGCCGTGACCTTGGCGGCGAGATCCGACAGGGCCCTGAGGCCCGCGCCCTCGGCGACGCCGAACTCGATGGCGGCGACGTGATCGATCCCGGAGAAGCGGGCGACGTCGGCCGCCGTCAGCAGGCCGAACAGGTAGAACGGCCGCGCCTCGACATCGTAGCGCGCCCGCTCGCGCAGGTCCGTGGACGCGGCAGCACGGGCACGCTCGGCAAGGAGAAACTCCGGATAGCGCCCGTTAAGCGGCGGCAAGGCCTCAGACAGGGGTCGTCTCCCCTTGCGCCTGCCACTTCACCGTACGCGGTGTGGCGTCACCCTCTTCTGGATGCTTCGAATAATAGAAAAACGCCAGGGACTTGCGGGTACGGCCCTCGGGGCAGGCGAGCGGCTCGGGGTGGCCGTGATGCGACGTCGAGAGAGTGCTGAACACCGCCAGCCGGTTGAAGTGCGGCATCACCCGGGCCTCGCATTTCGTGGCATCGCGGTTCCACAGCTGCAGATCGCCGCCCCAGGATTCGTCCCAATCCTTGTTGAGGTAGAGAATCGCGTTGAGCTTCCGGTAGAGGCCGAACGGCTCGATCATGTTGAAGTCGGCGTGCACCCGGAGTTTCCCTCCGGGCAGGATCTGATGCATGCCGCCGCCGTTGAGGCACGGATCGGAGATGAGGTCCTTGAGGCCCGTCAGCGTCTCCAGAAAGTGCAGAAAGGTGTAGCCGTTGAAGGCGTAGCACATGTTGTGGATGAGGGGCGGCGCGCCCTCCATTCGCGAGGCGTGGCGCACGCCGAGCTTTTTCGGCTGGTTGACGGTGTCGCCGGCCTTCCAGTCGAACCACACGGGGTCATCCACGCCCGGATAAGCGGCGTGGATGCGCTCGGCCACGTCGCGGGGCAGGAAGTCGTCGATCACCACGTGCGGGAACGGGTGGGCGCCGTTGTACCCGGGGGCGTAGGCGCGGGCCTTCTCCTGGAGGAACTCGTCCTCGAACTTGAAGAAGGGCGAGCCGACTGGGGCCGGAGCGGGCGGCGGGGAAGGCGGGGCAGCGCGCTTGAAGAGGTTCAGCATCGACGCGGGGTCTCTGAAATCCGGGATAGGGCGATGTCGGTCCGCGCCGTGGCGGAATCGTGGCATCCTACAGCAGGGAGGCGATGAGTGCCTTCTGGCGCGGCAAGCAATGGCCGTGGAGGTCGTAGCGTTCGAGGATCGTGCGGCGCGCCTCCAACCGGATGTGGTCGTAGTCGCGCGGGCGCTCCAACACGGCGCGGATCCGCTCGGCCAGCGCGTGGGCATCGTGGAAATCCACCAGCAGGCCGTTATGGCCGTCGACGATCACCTCCTCCACCGGGGGCGTGCGCGAGCCGAAGACGAGGCACTCCGCTGCCATGGCCTCCAGCATCGACCAGGAGAGGAAGTACGGGTACGTCAGATAGATGTGCGCGCTAGAAACATAGAGCACATCGAGGAAGGTGGTGTAGGGCACCCGCCCAAGGAAGTGGACGCGGGTTGCGTCGATCTCCAGCTCGGCGAGCAGGTGCTGCCGGTGGGTCTCGCCGTTGGGCAGCGGGTTGCCGTAGGCCGGCTCGTCGGCCCCGATAATCACGAAATGCGCCTTCGGCCGGGTCTTGCACAGTTCGGCGATGGCCCGGATGGCGGTGGGAAAGCCCCGCAGGGGCTCGAGCCCGCGCCCGACATAGGTCACCACCTCGTCGTTACTCGTGAGCACCCGCCCGTCCGGCAGGGTCAGCTTGCCGCGCGCCGGACGGCGGATCGACACCGTGTCGATGCCGTCGTGGATCACGTTGAGCTTCTTCTGGATCGAGGTCGGATAGCTCGCGTACTGGAAATGCGTCGGCGTCAGGCCGGCGTCGCAGAGGTCTGCCGAATGGATGTTGGCGGTGTTCTTCATCCGGAATACGAACGGCGCGTCCCGGTCCACGGGCTCCGTCGGAGCAAAATCCGCCAGGGGCTGGGCACGCAGGTACCACTCGAAATAGCCGAGCACCGGCACCTTCGGGTAGAGGTCCTTGACGTACATGAGTTCGCCCCAGCCGACATGCCCGATGATGAGGTCGGGCACCACCTTGAGTTCGGTCTGGAGGTGGAGCAGCGCCTTCGTCACCCGCTGCGCGTAGGTGAACTGCGCCACCACCGGATGCTCGGCCTTCACGTCGATCTGGTACTGGACCCGCTTCGTGCCCCGCGATTCCCCCTGTCCGGCGGTGATGAAGTAGACGTCGTTGCCCGCCGCCGCCATGGCCGGCGCGAGGTTGCGGAACTGCGCCGGGATGTTCTGGTGCACGAAGGCGATCACGGGCTTTTTCGACACGCGCGGACATCTCTTGAGAGGCAATCGTCGCGCCCTATAGCGCACCGCCACATTCTCGGCCATTGCGGGCGCTAGCCACAGCCCCGAACCGACGGGACGCGAGGACGATGCAACACCTGTTTTCCCGCTTCCTCGCCAAAGCGCCCGGCAAGGAGCCCGCCGCGAAAGCCACGCCGGCCGTAGCGACGCCCCAAAAGGCGCCCGTCGCCCTGCCGCCCCTGAACATCCGGTATTACACCGATTATCCCACCTGCAACCTCGCCTGCTCCTATTGCGTCGCCGGCCACGGCACCACGTTCCAGAAGCCGCCGACCTCGCGCTGGGATCCGGACCGCTACCGCCGCGTCATGGCCAACGTCGCGAAGCTCCCCTACGCCGTTAATATCCGCATCGGGGTGGGCGGCGAGTTCTTTGTCTCGAAGGATCTGGTGGACGGCGCCCGCACCCTGTCGCAAAGCCCGAACCTCCACGCCCTGAACCTCATCACCAACCTCACCCTGTCGGTGGCGCAGTTCGAGAAGACGTTCCGGGGCTTCGACGAATCGAAGATCGCCATGGTGGCGAGCTTCCACCCCGAACAGATCAAGGACCACGCGGATTGGTTCGACAAGGCGGCCGAGTTCAACCGCCGCTACGATTTCGCTGTCATCATGGTGGCCTTTCCCGAGGCCCTCGATGAGATCGCCGCCCACAAGGCCCGCCTCACGGAACGCGGCGTCGATGTGTTCATCCAGCCCTTCGTCGGCCCACACAAAGAGAAGTGGTACCCGCAGGCCTACACTGAGGCCGAGCGCGAAAAGATCAAGGCGATGATCTACTCGCGGCACGATTACGAGTACCTGCTGAACGCTAAGCGCCCCGGCGCCTGCAACGCCGGCTACCGGGCGATCTTCATCGACCCCATGGGCGTCGTCACCCCCTGCGGCATGGGCAAGTACCATGGCTCGCTCGGCAACCTCGCCGAATCGGCCGAGCTTGCCTTGCGTGCCGGCCCCGCCCCCTGTCCGTTCTCGTCGTGCCAGTGCGATACGGAGAACGTGAACACGGTAGAATTCCACACGCACTACGAGAAGAGCGGCGCCAACCAGCACCGCTACCGCTACCGATTCGGCGACCTCGCGGCGCTGGACGAGCGCTACGACGAGTGGAAGATTCATTACTAGGGAAAAACAAGCCCCTCCAGGGGGTTGTTTGGGGTCTGAACGTCCCGTTCTGACGGAACCCTGTGATACTTCCACCACACGAATTTAAGGATTTCAGAGGCCTGTGCGGATGCGCCAGAATCCGGTTGCACCGCGCCGGGTTTCCTGAAAAAAGTCACCGACCTTGAACGGGGCTTCTTCCTTGAGGGGGAACCGCCACGGTAGGTGTCGCGACACTGGCAAGAATAGCCGGGTCACGAAGCGAATTTCTGCAGAAGACCCCAGGAGAGCTTTATGGCTAATTTCTTCTTCGACGGTTCGGCGAGCGTAACTGCCGCCAAGTCCGACGTCGTCGTCATCACCGCTAACCCGGCTCTGTTCACCAGCCAGGCCCAGTCCGGTTCCAACGTCGTTTTCACGTACAATAACGGCACCACCCTCACCGTCACCGGCACCACTCTCGGCGATAGCGCCACGACGCTTCCGAACGTGTCGCTGGCTGGCGGCACCTTCGCCACGGGCGCGACGGTCAACACCACCACCGTTGGTCAGAACAGCCTTTATTTCAACGGCAGCGTCGAGAACGTGACCGCGCCCCTGACCGGTACGGGTGCTTTCACGGCCAACAGCGTCCACGCCGTGTTCGGTGGTAACGGTCGCTCGGACCCCAACGACGGCACTGACACCATGGATGTCGGCGGCAAAGGTAGCTTCCTTATCTACGGAAACGCTGGTGCCGACACCATTGCCCAAGGCGCTGCTGGCACCACCGGCAATGCTTTTGACTCCACGAGCTTCGTGACGGTCTTCGGCGGCAAGAACGATCTCGGCAACGACTCGATTCTGTTCGCCAACACGGCCAACTCTGGCGCTAAGATGGCAATCTACGGCGGCGAAGGCACCGACTCGATCAACATTTTCAACACGGGCACCTCCGCCAATACTGCCATTTACGGCGGTCAGGGCGCAGCTGATTCGACCGATCTCGCTGACTCGATCGCCTTCAACGGCGGCGGCACTGTGAACATCTTCGCCAATGCCGGTAATGACGTTGTAACCCTCGGTAACTTTGGCAGTGCCGGCGCCGGCCTCGACAGCACCGCCAACATCACTGTCCACGGCGGTATCGGCTCGGATACTGTTGCGATCAAGGTTGCTAACGTTGCTGCGACCGTTGTTGCTTATGGTGACGAGAATATTGCTGGTGCGGCCAACGCCGACTCGATCACCGTGACGGGTACTACCGGTACGACTGTCATCTATGGTGGCACTGCTGCCGCTGATGCAAACGACAACGCCGATGTGATCAACTTCTCGGGTCAGGGCACCGCGACCATCTTCGCAGCTGCTGGTGACGATTCGGTCGTCATTAACACCACTGGTAACCTCGCCAATCTTACCACTGGTGCTGCCGTCGCGAACAGCGGCGCTAACGCTACCGCCAATGCATCGAGCAGCACCACTGTCTTCCTCGGCAATGGTAACGACTCGATCAACATCCTGAACACCGGAAACGGCCTCACCGCCGCCACTGGTACCCAGTCTGTTACGGGTGGTGCTGGTAGCGATACCTTCGCGATTGGTATCAACGGAGACGTTACGACTGCCAACGGCTCAGCTCAGGGTTCCGGCAACGGCATCTCGATCACCGACTTCGCTGTTGGCATCGATATCCTGAAGGTCAACAACGGTGTTGCCGGTAGCGCGACCGTAACGGTTTCTAACGTCGCGGCCGGTGGTTCTCTTCAGCAGGCCTTGGATCTTGCTGCCAACAACGCGACGGGCAATGCTGCGAACGGTACTGCAGCGGCCGGAACGGTCTCGGCGGTGGTGTTCAACGGCGACACCTACGTCGTTGTCAGCAATGACACGGTTTCTGGCTTCCAGGCCAACAGTGATCTCGCGATTAAGCTGACCGGTGTAACCGACGCAGCTACGATTGCCGCGAACATTGTTGTTGTCTAAGGTCGACAACCAATAGATAGTCTAAGCGATGGGCAGCGAAAGCTGCCCATTTTTTTTACTCCCCCAGACCTGTAAACTTAAATCCTGCTCATCCATTACATTTGCGTCTTACTATCAATGCTAAATTTAGCCGTATTGGCACTTTAAGTCGCATTTCGTGTTGTTCGAGCGGTCTACATAGTTTGACACCAGGGCGCACATAACTGAACTACCCGGAAGCTGTGATGTCACAACCAACACGCAATTTACTTGATCAAGCTTTGCGAGTATCCCTGAAGCCGCTGGGGTATGCATTCCTATTCAGTTTTGTTATCAATATTCTATATCTGTCGCTGCCACTATATATGGTGCAATTGTACGGTCGCGTTTTTGCCAGTCAGAGCATCGCGACACTTGTGATTATGGCGGCAAGTGTTACAGGTGCATTCTTGATTTCGGCAATCGTTGATCACTATAGGTCAAGCGTCCTCATCCACTTTGGTGTTCTATTCGATCGCCTGCTTTCCCGTCATGTCTTTGGAGCTCTCTTCGCCGCAGAATTAAAAAGTAACGCAGGCCAAAGCCAAGTCGTGCGTGACCTCGACGTGTTTCGTCAGACGCTGACGGGCAGTGGTATGGCCGTGTTCTTCGATCTTCCTTGGCTGCCGATCTTCATGGGAGCCCTGTTCATCATCGACCCCTGGGTCGGCCTCCTCTGCCTCGTCGGCGGTCTCATTCTGCTCGGACTCGCGATTTTACAGGATCGCGTATCGCGCACGGCTTTGAACCGTGTGAACAGCGCTGCTATTCGTGGTTATCAGTTCACTGACATGGCCTTGCGCAACGCTGAAGTCGTCAAAGCACTTGGCATGCTGCCCGCGTTGACCAAGCGTTGGCAGGTTGATCGACTGGTGATGATCGAAGGGCAAGCTCGTGCAAGTGAGCTAGCCGGTAAAATTGGTGAGCTCATCAAGTTCACTCGAATGCTAATTCAGGTTTTAGTTCTCGCCCTCGGAGCCTTCCTAGTCCTTAAGCAAGTCATTGGCCCAGGCGTTCTATTCGCAAATATGATTCTTTCTTCAAAAGCCTTGGCTCCGTTTGAACGCGTCGCCGGCTCTTGGCAGAGTCTCGTTGAGGCCGGACAAATCTACAAGCGCCTCACGAGCCTTCTCGATGGATATGAACCCAACCCTGTCTTCACAGTCATGCCGCGCCCGACTGGCTCGGTCGAGGTCCAGAACCTGACCTTCACGCTTCCGAACGCGAAGGAACCGCTGTTGAAGAATATGTCGTTCACTCTTCAGCCCGGCGAAGCCCTCGGCATCATCGGGCCCTCGGGGGCCGGCAAGTCGACCCTGACGCGGATGCTCATCGGCATCTGGAAGCCGACCGAAGGACATGTCCGCCTCGATGGCATGGAGGTCCATGCCTGGGACCGGGCCGCCTTCGGGCGCCATGTCGGCTACCTGCCCCAGGACACGGAGCTGTTCACCGGCACGGTGCGCGACAACATCGCCCGGTTCCGCACCGACGTCTCCGACGAGGCCGTGACCCGCGCCGCCCAGGACGCCGGCATCCACGATCTCATCGTCCGCCTTGAGAAGGGTTACGAGAGCGAACTCGGCGCCCAGGGTACCACGGTGTTCTCGGTCGGCCAGCGCCAGCGCCTCGGCCTCGCCCGGGCACTGCTCGGCGACCCCAGCCTCGTGGTGCTGGACGAGCCCAACGCCAACCTCGACACCGAGGGCGAGGCGGCCCTCCTCGACGTGCTGGGTGCCCTCAAGGCGCGCGGCGTAACCGTGGTCATCGTCTCGCACCGGGCGAGCGTGTTTCGGCATGTGGACAAGATCCTGTTCGTGCGCGGCGGCGAGGTCCAGTCCTTCGGCGAGCGCGACGTGATTTTGGGCCAGCTCATGGCCCCCGCCACGGTGCCGGGCACCGCCGAGACCCGCGCGGCGACGCCCCCGGCGGCTGCGCAGGGGTAGGGGCATCGCTCGCTCCGTGATGACGAGCAGGTAACGTGGGTTCCCTCTCCTGGAAGGAGAGGGACAGGGTGAGGTGTGTGGCCTTTCCGGAGAGGGAACACACCTCACCCCAACCCTCTCTTTCCAGGAGAGGGGGCCTGTTGCGCCCATGAGCAGGCGGTTCGCTCCACCGGGATAAGCCGCCCAACATCGGCCGCAGACCGGCCGCACCACACGACTCAGACTTGCGCCCAACGAGGCACCGCGATGAAGCTTCCCGCCACCCTCGGCCAGACCCTCGGCCGCATCGTCCCCGTGAAGATGCCGGCCTTCGCCCTCGCGCCCGCCGCGCCCATCCCGCACGCCGCCGACGAGGCGGCGATCCTGGCCGAACTCGAAGCGCGCGTCCGAAAGCCCATCGTCGCCGGCATGGCCGTGGTGGTGGTGTTCGTGCTCGGCACCTTTGTGTGGTCGGCGGTGGCGAGCCTACACGGCGCCATCACCACCCCTGGGTTCCTCCGGGTGGAATCGAGCCGCAAGACTATCAAGCACCGCGACGGCGGCGTGGTCCGCGAGATCCTCGTGAAGGAGGGCGACACGGTCAAGCAGGGCGAGGTGCTCATCCGCATGGACGACGCCATGCCCCGCGCCCAGGCCGATGTGCTCTCGGCGAGCCTCGACGGCCTGCTGGTGCAGCGCGCCCGCCTCTACGCCGAGCGCGACGGCGCCGACGCGATCACCCTGCCGAAGGAGATCGAGGCCCGCGCGTCGGACCCTGAGATCGCCATGATGATCCGCGACCAGCAGAACCTGTTCAAGACCCGCAAGGCGGCCATCGAGAGCCAGGTCGACGTGCTGAAGAAGCGCATGGACCAGTCCGAGACCCGGCTCGCCGGACTTGACGCCACCATCAAGTCCATCGAGAGCCAATCCGCGCTGATCCAGGACGAGCTCGTGGGCGTGCAGTCCTTGTACGAAAAGGCCCTGGTGCCGAAGGCTAGGGTGCGTCAGCTCGAACGCTCGGCTGCCGAACTCGTAGGCAATCGCGGCGCCCAGATTTCGGAGGTCGCCCGCACCAAGGAGCTCATGAGCGAATCTGAGTTCCAAATCGCCAGCATGCGCCAGACCCGCTCGGCCGAGGTCGCCGAATCGCTCCGCGACGTCCAGGCCAAGATCAACGACACGCTGCCCCGCCTCCACGCCGCCCGCGAGACCCTCGACATGGTCGAGGTCCGCGCCCCCGACGACGGCTACGTGCTGAACCTCACCCAGTTCACCAAGAACGGCGTCGTCACTCCCGGCGAGCGCCTCATGGACATCGTGCCCACCGACGCCCCCCTAGTGGTGGAAGCCAAGCTCAAGCCCGACGAGGCCTACGAGGTCACGCAGGGCATGAAGGCCCACATCCAACTCGCCACCTACGAGGCCCGCCAGCTGCCGCCGATCCCCGCCATCGTCACCAAAGTCTCGGCCGACCGCCAGCAGGACCAGCGCACGGGCGAGCCCTACTTCACCGTCGAGCTCAACATCGAACCGGAGGCCCTGAAGGACCTCGTCAAGCACATCCGCCTTTACCCCGGCATGTCGGCCACCGCCATGATCGGCACCGGCGAACGCACGGTCCTCGACTACGTCACCGCCCCCGTCCGCGACTCCCTGCGCGGCGCCCTCAAGGAGCGGTGAGATCGCTTCGGGCCGGGTTCGCGCCGGCCCGAAGCTCGGGTGTCAGCCACGCTGCCACCATTTGACCGCCGGTTTGGATTGGCCCTGTTGCGGCCGGTCTCGCAGGTCCGCGAGGTCGGCCTCCCGCGCGGCGAGTTCGGCCCGCAGAGACGCCGCCTCGGCCAAGGCGGCGTCGCGCTCGGCCTGAACGCCTGGAATCAGCCGGTTCAGCGCCTGCGCATCCTCAAATCCCTTGTTCGTCGCGCGCAGCGCCGGCACGAACGCGGCGCACGCCGTTCCATACGCCGCGTGAATCCGGTCGAGGAGCGACGCATCAGGCCCGTGCGCCGTTCCATCCGGCCGCGCCCACGCTGCGTCTTCGTAGGCCGCGAGGGTGTCCCGCAGCCAGGGGTGGAGCGGGGCCGAATCGGTCCGGCTGCGCCGCAGATCGGGGTCGATGAAGTCGGCCAGCGCGGCGCCGGTTTCGCCTGTGTTCAGAGGGAGTTGCAAGGTCTCGACCACCCGCCGCATCGTACCCGGGCCGTCGCTGAGAAGGTCCTCGTAACGAAGGAATACGCGAGGCAGGTCGCGACTCTCGCGCTCGGCCTCCAGAACATATCGCAGCCAAGCCATGTGACTGTTCGGTAAAGGAAATCCGTCCCGCGCGTGCAGCGAGCGCGCCACCTCGTCCGGATGCCGCACCGGCAAGACCGCCTTGATTTCTAAGTCAAGCTTTGCCGCCACTCGCCGCCACAACGGGATCAGCAAACACGACCGCGGATCCTTCACCACGAAGAGCGGCGCATCCCCGAATTCGGTCTGGACGGTCTCTGCTAGCTCATCGACGAAGGGCTGCGCCTGATCTGACTCGTACCAAGCGTCAGGGAATTTTTCCCAATCCCACCAATGCATTGCAGCCGACGCCAGCACTCGGTCGTGCAGAGCGACGATCTCCCTTGGCTCAAAATGACCTTTTGGGTTGTCTTCGGAAAGTCCAAGGCCCGTTGCGGGCATGGTTGCACCGAGAATCCCAAGGGCTCCGGCTACGGTTGAGGTGCCACTCCGATGCATCCCGATCACGAGCACAAGGGTCCGCCGCCCACTAAAAACTTCGGATCCCATCACACCCATTCCTTGACCCCCAACGTCCCAGCCCCCAATCATCGTCTATCGATATTAGCGCGACGAAGCGACTTCGAGGACAGCTTTCGAATAACGGTGCGAATTTACCCGTCGCCGCTCAAGCGGTTCCGTCTTTCTGAGTTCGCAGACAGGCCATTCAGGTCCAAAGATCCGGTCAAGGGCGGAAGCTGCCCCATCCGGTAGGACCCGATGATGGGTAGGTACGTATTTACCAATGTCAGCCAGGGCCACGCCTGGCGCGGCAGGGTGCGGCGGGAGAACTCGGGCGTCTACATCCCCGACGAGATGCTTCAGGGCGCCTCCACCGCGGTCTTCACCGGATCGTGGGCAGCGAGCTCGAAGCCCTGCTGAATCACGAGATCGGTCTGCTCATGAGCATATCGGGGCTGCGACTGATCCACGAGAGCTAGATCAGCGTAATCGCACACAAAACTTTCACCTCGACGATATTTTTGTCCAAGGTCTCACAGCTACTTCCCGTTGTTATACGCACAACGCCTGAAGTTGGCCAGCTTATGAATGTCCCTCTGCCTCATTCTGAACGCCTCGATCACGTGTCCCATTCCCTCGAAATCACCGTTGCGGGATGCCTCCATGAGCTCAGCGTGGCCCTTCACATCGACGCCGTGGTTTAAGCTGAGTTCAAAGTCCTCTTTAGCGGATTTCCGATTGACGGACATTTTTCCTCTCTTGCTCCAAACCGAGCAGACACGAGGATACGCCCCGTTTCAGTCACGTCGAGGCGCTCGATTGAAGGGGCTGCGCACTCGGCTCCGAACGAGAATGTGAGGCCGACGGACTCGACGGGGCTCCCTAATCACGCCGCCTCAGCAAGCTCCTGGAGGCCGCCGTCGCACGACGGGCAGTGGCAAACGGGAGTGTCTGATTCCAATGCGTCGTACTCGTGCTGGCACTCAAGACAGCGCATCAGGTAGGCCTCTTGGATGTGGTCGTTGCCCGGCCTGCCGGGTTTCCGGAGGACCATCTGGTCGTTTTGGTTCACGTAGCCCAGTTCGGTTGATGCTGTTGCCATGTGCGTTCTACCCCATCCCCCCTGCAGGTCTTGATGGCCCGCGGTGGCGAGGTGTTGCGCGCCCCCGTTACCGATTGATGAGCGCGTTGCCTGGAATGCCCGCTTCCCACACTCGCTCGGCTCGATAGGCCCCATCCCGCGGAGCACGGGCTGCACCGCACCACCGCGCCGCAGCAAGTGGCTCCTCTGGTCGGTCTGAGCCCACTGGGGGCAGAGTCGCTCGCGACTTTTGAGTTTCCACGGCTTTAATTTCCGAAGTACGCAGTGAGTGTCAGCAGCAGAAAATGTGCCGACATCAACGGCGGCACCGAGGCCGCGATCTGACAGGTCATCACCGCCGGCCGCATCCCTGTTGAGAGCGACGGGACCCTCGACCCGGCCAAGGTTCAGGCCCCTAGGTTAAGGACCACGGAAGCTGCGCAGACCAAGCGGCATACCGATTCGTCAGGTCCAGCCGGCGCCTCGACCACGAGCCCGAACACGTCGAGGCCTATGGCGAGCTCGGCCGCGAAGAAGACATCATTGGCCCGACCATTTCCTATGATGCCATTGCGGGGAAGGGCGTGCTCCGCGGCGTCATGGCCTCAAGACTGCAACCCGCTGCAGCGGGCGTTCGGCTGGTCCATCATCTCGATGCTGTTGCCCCTTGGAGTTCGAGATCCTGCCGAAGGCCGGGCTGTGACTTGCCCCGCCCGTCGAGCCCCGAGACCTCACCGTCGTCTCCGTGCTGATGGGAAGCCTTGTTGCACCGATCGTCGGGGCGCAGACCAAGACATGGTAGTGCTGGCACGGCTATTGCTAAACCCTTCTCCTTTCCCTATCCAAGCCTCTCCTGGACTTGGAACACCTCAACCCGCCCGGAGCAATCCAGGCGGGTCTTTGTTTAGGCCACTGTTTTTCAACACTTTGATAGGGCAAGGTGGGGCTTTGCAACTTGCATACCAGATTCAGTCATACGAATTTGATTAGTGTCTTGAGATCACGAGGTTATACCTTGACTGCCCCACATCGTGCTGCGGCGAGCTGTTTCAAGGACAGCGGTCCGAGTTTGATTCAATAGGAGGCATCAACCGTGAACAGCGAAATCCAACCAGAACCCGAATATCAATCGGTCGACTTGCTCAATCTCGCAGGTGAAATTGTTTCAGCCTATGTTTCAAATAACTCTGTTCCAACAGGTGAGTTACCCATCCTCTTACACAATGTCCACGCCGCTTTGGTCAGTCTCCATGTGGGCGGATCACTACAAGCGCGCAATGAAACGCACGACAAACCCACTGCATCGCAAATCCGCAAATCCGTCAGTCCGGACGGCATCGTCAGCTTCGTCGACGGCAAGACTTATAAGACAATGAAACGGCACCTGACCACAAACGGTCTTAATCCAGAGAGCTACCGCACTCGCTTCGGTCTGCCGAGCGACTATCCCATGGTCGCGCCGAGCTACGCGGCGCAGCGCTCGGCTTTGGCGAAGTCCATTGGCCTTGGGCGCCCTCGTGGCCATGACGAGCATGCAGAACCGGTCAAAGCTTTAGGTCGAAAGAACGCTGGCTAATCTCGCCGGGCGATCATCGCCTCCATGGAAACTCTTCTACCGCCCGGCTCCGGCCGCGGCGGTCTTTCCGAAATGGCATAATATTGACGCCTGAGCCGGCACCTCAGGCTCGGCGACAGATGGAAATGGTTGTTATCCCCGGATGAGCATCAACCCCTTTGGGCATCCATTGCACACAGTGCCATTGCGATCATTGTGTTATCTGAACAATTTAGGCGAACTCAGGATGTTTTTTATTATTCTTATTTGCCTAATAAAACGCAAATATCGACCTACGACAATTTAGGTCTATTAACCTAGGATTTTGACGGACTACCAACTCGATGCGCCTTACAGCGAGGTATGCTGTTCCTTAACACCACAATCTTGGACAATCAGGGCATTATTTCCACGCTGGCAGCCGCAGCCATATGCGCGTTGAGCGCTGCGTTGATGGTACATTTGCTCGACCGCGCGACCGCCAAAGCCGGTCGTGAACGCATGTGGTGGCTGTGTGGTGCAGCCCTCGCGACCGGCCTCGGCGTGTGGACCACGCACTTCATAGCGATGCTCGGCTACCGGACCGACATCATCCTTGGATACGCTCACGGCATCACCCTCGCGTCCGCACTCATTGCGGTCCTAGCCGTCGGCGTACCCTTCGCCCTATCGGCTTTGCCTGCTCGGCGGTGGGCCCGAATCCTCCTCGGGGCTGTCGCGGGCATCGGCATCGGGGTGATGCACGTCACCGGAATGGCGGCCCTGGAAGGCTGCTCACAGATCCAATCCCTTCCCGCTAACGTCGCGGCCTGCCTCATCGGCGGGCTATTTCTGGGCCTCCTGCGAGGCCTGCCGCCCCTGCGCTATCCCTACAGCTACCTCATCGCCTGCCCCCTGATTGTCATCGCGGTCTGTGGGGCCCACTTCGTTTCCATTGCCGGGACAACCGTCGAGGGACAGGTCGCGAGTGTGCATCTACCGAAGATCCAGCTTGTCCTCAGCCTTCTGACCGCGGGCGGCGCGACGATCCTCATGGCAGGAGCATTCATCGCCCTCGTAGCGACACGCCGGTTCGAAGCGCAGGAGGCCGCGCACCTACGCGTACTCGCGACGGCTCTTCAGAACATGTCCAACGGTATTCTTAAGGTTTCGTCGGAAGGGATTATTCAGCTCTACAACACCCGCCTGTGCACGATGCTCGACCT
This sequence comes from Methylobacterium adhaesivum, assembly GCF_022179065.1. Classification (GTDB taxonomy): domain Bacteria; phylum Pseudomonadota; class Alphaproteobacteria; order Rhizobiales; family Beijerinckiaceae; genus Methylobacterium; species Methylobacterium adhaesivum. Next base: position 64,688 of record NZ_BPQD01000014.1, on the reverse strand, counting down.
TGCACCGCGCGACATCTCCATGGGCATGCGCCTACAAGACTTCTTAACGACGACGGGGCGGATCAATGGCTGGGATGTCGATCGCATCGCCCGGGTCATTGCCAACCATCGGATTTGGATGAGCAGGAGTACGGAAACGCGCGTCGAACACCATTTCGACAACGGTCGCATTCTGTCGATCTCATGCCAGCCCGTCGAGGACGGAGCCGTCCTCACCTATGACGATGTGACTCGCGATCGACGAGCGCAGGAGGAGATTTCGCACCTGGCCTTCCACGACCCCCTCACCGGGCTGTCCAACCGTCGTGCCTTGAGCGAGCGCATGAAGGCCGATCAAATCCATTGCCGCGCATCGACGCTGATGCTGATCGATTTGGACCGGTTCAAATCCGTCAATGACACCTTCGGTCATGCGGTCGGGGATCAGTTGTTGAAGGCAGTCGCGGACCGTCTCCGCAGCCTCGACGTTGCGGGGATGATCGCCCGACACGGCGGCGACGAACTCGCGATCCTCTTGAGCTGCGAGACAGCGTGGGGCGAGGATCTCCCCGAGCGAATCGTAGCTGGAGTCGAAATTCCCTATACACTCAACGGGCTCACGATCGTCATTGGCTGCAGTATCGGGATCTGCGACAGCCGCGACAGCAGCGGCCCGGACGACCTAATGCAGCGGGCCGACATTGCCCTCTACGAGGCCAAGCGGCGCGGACGCGGACAGGCGGTTCGCTACCGACCTGGCATGATCGAAGCCATCGCCGAGCGCGGTCACCTTGAGAACGATCTTCGCCATGCCCTCGCCCTGAGCCAGTTCCACATCGTCTACCAGCCGATCATGTCCCTACCGAGCGACCGGGTGGTGTCGTTCGAGGCCCTGATCCGCTGGACGCATCCGCATCGAGGGGCGGTCTCACCAACTGAGTTCATTCCTTTGGCTGAGGAGAACGGGCTCATTGTCCAAATCGGAAAATGGGTCCTGGAACAGGCTTGCCTGGAGGCCGCAAGCTGGCCGGACGAACAGCATCTCGCCGTCAACGTCTCGGCGGTGCAACTCCGCTCGCCGCTTCTGCTGATCCATGTGGCGGATGCTCTGGCGCGGAGTGGCCTGGCGCCGCACCGTCTGGAACTTGAGCTGACTGAGACAGCTTTGGTCGAGGACGGGCACCAGATCGCCCATACTCTGAACGCACTACGGCAACTCGGAATCAGGATCGCCATGGATGATTTCGGGACCGGCTATTCATCATTTGCCCATTTGCGTGATCTTCCCCTCGACCGCATAAAAATTGACCGGAGTTTCGTTGCAGCAGCACTCTCCGACAAAAACTCATTGGCCGTTGTCAAAGCAGTGATCCAAATGGGTCGTGATATGAATATCCCGACTTTGGCCGAAGGTGTGGAGAATGCGGATCAACTTGATCTTTTGAGGAAGATCGGCTGTGACGCAGTACAAGGTTACTTAATTGGCCGTCCAGCTCTTCCGGCAGAGAAAAAGATCACCACTCAATCGGGATTAGCGGCCTAAGGCAATCGGTTGGTCGTCAAACCATCGTACAAATTCCCAGGACCAATCATAACGTAACGACCCCGCCGCCCGATTTGATCGCAGGTCGGCGGGGTGGGACGTCTATCTCATCCCCGGGCCGGTTGGGTCGACACCGGATTGACGGCGGCGGCCTACGATCGCTGGACTCAGGCGCCGAAGCCCTAAAGCACGACCTTGCCCTTGGCGCGGCCGCTCTCGATGAGCGCGTGAGGTCGCGCCAGATTGGTGGCGTCAATGGGACCGAACGCCTCGCTCTGCGTGCTGCGCAGCCGTCCCGCATCGACCAAGCCGGCGATCTCGGTCAGGGTCGCGTGCTGTCGCTCGTTGTCGGCGGTGTGGCACAGCGAGCAGGTAAAGATCAGATCCCCGTGCAGCGACAGACTCTTGGGCTTATGCGGCATCACGTCGAGCGTTTCCGGGTCGTCGATTGGTTCAAGGCGCCCCTGGGGTGCGATAAATTCGATGATCTGCAGGAGATGCGCGCCGGTTTGAGTGGTCGCGAACACGAAGCCCGGCGCGCCGGGAAGACCGAGCGCCGCGACCTCAGCGGCATGCGGCTTTGCGTGGTCGATCACGTGGTGGGGGCTGAAGTCCCGGTACCATTGCGCCGTCTTGCGGCGCGACGCGGTGGCGATCACCGTCAGATCGGTGAGTTGCCGGGCGAGCTGAATCGCGATTGAGCCGACGCCGCCGGCGCCTCCGACGATCACCAGGGCCGGCGCGGCTGCGACAACCGGCCTCGTCACGTCGAGCCGATCAAACAACATCCCCCAGGCGGTATCGTCGGAGGGTCGGTGCGGCGATAAACCGGAACTGTCCGGCCGCCGAGCCGTTCATCCACCATCTTCCTCCCAAGGGATCGCCTTCACCCGCCCGGCTCGCGCCGCGGCGGGTTTTTCGTGCGCACCTGCCCTGGGGTGCGACACAGCATCGGGGAAACCGTCGCCACCACGACGACTTTACCTACCCTCACGGCCGACGACGCTTTTGTCATATGGCCAATCGAAAGCATTCCGTGAAAATCTCTATCCTCGCCGGCGTCGCCATGCTGATCGCCGTACCCGCGTTCGCCCAGGTTGGCCCTCCGCGTCAGTCGGACGTTATCGTCCAGAACGAAGCGAACACCACCGGCAACGACGAAAACGTCGTTATCTCCCGTGGGGCGACCGGCGCCGACACCGTGACGACCGACTCCGCCGCTGGCGGCAACGCCTCCCGCCCCGAGCAAGCGATCCCGAATGGCAGTGCCAACGGTGGCAGTCGCTAACGACAACGCCCCTGTCGAATAGCTTCACCCGCTCGGCACCAGCCGTGGCAAGTTTTCGTCCGATCTCCGGATTGTGACTGCCTTGCGGATGGGGATGATGCGAAAGCTGCTTTGGCTGAGGCTCGCGCCCGATCACCCGTAGAGCCTTGCACCCAACCCGCCCGGCCTCGTGCCGTGGCGGGTTTTTCTATGAATCTATCAAAAAGCACAACGATGCGACAGCGATGCAACTGGCGCGAACGCCATGATGGAGAAAGAGTGCAGGATCTATCAGGTGCTGGTGTCAAAGAATATGGCTTCTAGCAATTTATTTACCAAAATCATGCTCCCGTGTGGACGGAGCAGAAGACGGTAGCAGGATCCATGCGCATCTCATTGAAAACGATCCTCGCCATGTCGATTGGCCTCCTCAGTCTTTCCGCTATCGGCCAAGGTGCGGTGAGCGTCGTGAAGCTCAGCGCAATCGAAAACGAAGTGAATGAGATCGCGACAAACTGGCTTCCATCCGTCGATGTCGTCAACGCGATGAGCACATCGACCCGGGACGTGCGCGTGAAGCTGTACCGTTTCGTCGTAGCGTCGGAGAGCCCGGAGGCGGTGGTCGAGAATGAAAAGGGTCTGCGGAAGGCGATCCAGACCTTCGAAGACCTGCGCCGGCGGTACGAGCCCCTGATCAGCTCCGCCAAAGAGAAGGCAATCTACGATCAGTTTAGCCCTCAATGGTCTCGTTATGTCGATGGTCAGGAAGCGATCATCCAATTGATGAAGGGGGGACGGAAGGCCGATGCGCTGGCGCTGACGACGAGTGCGGACATGGCTGCCCTGAACAACGGAGCGATCGGCGCCTTACAACGAGCCGTCGATTTCAACCGGGAGGAATCCAAGCGCAGCACCGAGCTGAGTAAGGCCAGCGCAGGCTCGGCCATGGTCATGGCTTGGGTTTCAATGGCGATCTCGCTGGTCGCTGCTGTCGGTGCGATGCTCTTCAGCCTGTTCGGCGTCGCGCGTCCCATCGAGCGCATGACCCTCACCATGGACCGACTAGCAGGCGGCGACACCTCCGTTGACATCCCGTCCCGAGCCCGACGCGACGAGATCGGCGACATGGCTGCCGCTGTGAGCGTTTTCCGTGACAATATGCTTCAAACTCGCAAGCTCGAAGTAGAGATGGTGCTGTCGCGAGCTGGTGCCGAGGCGCAGCGCAAGGCGGCAATGCAGTCCATGGCGGACAGCTTCGAGGGCGCGGTCGGCGGCATCATCAGCATGGTAACGAGCTCGGCCACCGAGCTGCAGGCCACCGCACAGAGCATGGCCGGTACCGCGACCCAGACTGCAAACCAGTCCAACAGTGTGGCGGCTGCCGCCAGCGAAGCTGCTTCCAACGTCACCACTGTGGCGGCGGCCGCCGAGGAACTTGGCTCCTCCGTGCAGGAAATCGGCCGCCAAGTTAGTAGCTCGGCTGCCATGGCTCAAACCGCGGTAGCGGAAGCCGCCCAGACGGCCAGCTTCGTGCAGAGCCTTAATTCGGCGGTGGGCCGCATCGGCGACGTGGTGACGATCATCAACAGCATCGCGGGCCAGACCAACCTTTTGGCGCTCAACGCCACCATCGAGGCAGCGCGTGCCGGTGAAGCAGGGCGTGGGTTCGCTGTCGTGGCGGCGGAGGTCAAGGAGTTGGCCAACCAGACAGCGCGGGCCACCGAAGAGATCGCCGGACACATCAGTCAGATCCAGGGCTCGACGGGTCAGGCGGTGGAGGCGATCAGTGGAATTGCGGCGCGCATCCGCGAGATCAGTGGCGTGGCCACTTCGATCTCGGCAGCGGTGGAGGAGCAAGGTGCGGCGACCCAGGAGATTGTACGCAATGTGGCCCAGGCGGCGATGGGCACAGGGACTGTTACGACCAACATCGTGGGTGTGGCTGACGCCGCTGAAGAAACAGGAGCAGCCGCGAGCCAGGTACTCGGCGCGGCATCCGAGCTTTCCCGTCAGAGTGAGCATCTCAGCGCCGAGGTCCAGCGGTTCCTGACCACTGTACGTGCAGCGTAGCCGCAGTGCATCAGCTTCTCCGCTGATGATACTGGATCCTCGAAACGGTCACAGCCAATATCGTTCGAGGTGCGCTCACCCCCGCTACACGATGCAGGTGACGGAGTTGCCGACGGCGAACGCCTGGAGCGATCGAGGTAACGACCCCGCCGCCCGATCTGATGACAGGACCGGCGGGGTGTGACGTCCATCTCACGCCTGAGTCGGTACGCAACGAAGCTCCATCGTAATATGCAGCCACAGCGTAAGTGTTGGCTCAAGGAAGCGGTCTTGTGTGCCTCCCGATTCGGGATCACACCCTCTCCGGCCGGGCGAGCAGGATCGCAGTGCGCACAGCAGCACGCTCACAATGATCCGTCGCAGGCTCGTTGGCCGTTGTGACGGAGGCCCATTCGTGCGCGCGCACAGCCTCCGCGAGGTCGATCTGGTAGCCCTCGCCGAGCAAGGATGGCGAGGTACTCCGGTCGGCCAGGAAGGCGTCCACCGCAGCGGCGATGTCCGCGTCGGTCACGGCCTTCGCCTTGAATAGTTCGCCGGTGGTCGGGTGTGTATTGGCCATACCGGTTAGATAGAGCGATGATTGGCAGGTCAGTAGCAGGATCCCCCCCCCGGGGCGAGGCGCTAGTCGAGAGGCGCCTGCGCGGGATCGTCGATTCTCATTTCGTCCGCCCTCGGATTCACAATACGACGAAGTCCGGAAACCTTCATAGGATCACCAGATAAGACGCAGCCATCGCAGAGCGATCTTATCGACCGTCGCGCTTGACCCGCAAGACGTTGCTCAAAGACGCCCATTCTCGCAATCGATTCGATATTCTGCCTGCGCAAGATTTCTCGGGGCCAAAATTCGATGCCATCTCTATGGATGGCCTTGATGCCTTCAATCTCAGGACCGATGGATGAAGTGGTTTCAACGGTTTCAGCAAGCGCCATGCCACTCCAAAACAAGCCCGCTATTGCCAAACAGACCGATTTCAGCATGGCATATGCCCCACGACAGATTAAAAATCATATTTTTGTAAGGTTAATGTTTAGTTTCTAGAGATGCCCACCGCCCGAGCAGCTAGATCGTAACGGCGCCCGTAAGCCGGCCGATCTGTCCCCGCCGATACGTGGCAGACTGCGATTTGATGTGCTCCGCCGTAATCCAGGCACTGGCAGCGCGTCGATTCCGGCCCTGCAGCACCGACAGCCGTCACGATCTATCAATCGCGCCCAGCCTCCTCGAAGAGCAGTTCTCGGCTGCGATGCCCAACACGGTCTGGCTCGCCGATATCACCTACCTGCCACCGGCGAGGGCTGGCTCTACCTGGCGGCCATCCTCGCTCTCGCCACCCGCAAGATCGTCGGTTGGTCCATGCGCAACCACATGCGGACCGCGCTGACGCAGGCCGCCCTGATGATGGCGACCCAACGGGAAAGACCTGGGGATGGCCTCATCTGCCACTTGGATCGCGGCAGTCAATACGCGGCCGAGGCCTACCGAAACCAGCTCGCCGACATGAAGGCGACGCCCTCCATGAGCCGAACCGGCTGTTGTCACGTTAATGCCCCGATGCAGAGCTTCTTCCACAACCACAAGGTCGAGCTCGTCCACCAGCGATGATGGACGACCCGGGACGAGGCCCGACGCGACCTGTTCGCCTTCATCCAGGGCTACTACAATCGGCAGCGCATCCACTCGGCTCTCGTTTCCATAACCCCCGAGCAGCCGAACGGAATGCAAGCCAACCCCGTGTCCGCAAAATCGGGGCAGGATCATGAGATGGGCGACAACACGGCGGCTTGAGCTCCCGTTCTACAGCACACCAGATTCGCGAGCTGGCCCGGGCGTGTCGCGGCAGAGACTGACGACAGTCTGTTCCCCGGCTAAAACGGTCCTGCTCCGCAGCGGCGCACCCGTCCTGGTTGACGCGGTGCGTACGACCTGGGTTTGCAACGAGATTCGGGCCCGGAACTCGGCCTCTGACAAGCTCCGATCGAAGCCTCTTTGAAATGAGGCTTACCTGTGGCGCATATGCAACGACTTCGAGAAGGCGGCTCTGGCGGTCACCAGACCATCGAGTTCTGCGATTTTGAGTTATATTCCTATTTAGCGCGCACGGAGAGGCAGCAACTCGAACCAACGACCTCCGGAATCCCTGGACGGATTGGCTGGTCTAACGAATGATCATTCCAGTCAGCAGGGACTGGAGAGAAAGATGACGACGAAAACCAAGACGAAGTCCGCAGAAGCGCAAAGGCGTTCAGATCTGAAAAAGGTCGGTATCCTCCAGGATCGGGAAGGCCTCGCAAACATCGCCACCGCCGCCGCGACCATCAAATCTGCGCACCTCTTTGCCGATATCGACTTCGCACTGGGGCTGATGATGCAAGCCGCAGAATTGCCGGCTGCAAAGAAGCAGAAGTTGATCGAGGCAGGCCGCGCAAAGCGTCTGTCTCTGCTGCCCCCCAGCATCGAAGATCAGGACACCGTCGATCTCGTGGCACGCCTCCCGGCGAACCTAAACGAGCTACCTCAACTCGCCCAACAACTTCTTGCACTCGGACTACGGTCGATTCGAAAGCGCGCGGCTTCGACGTTTGCGGAGTATCAGGGCCGCTCAGATGAGACTGCGGTCCGACGCGTCGTCGAGGCAGTCGGTGGCACCGTCACGGCTATCGCATCACCGCCGCACGGACCCATCGATTCCGCAGGGGTCGATCAGCACGAAGCCCTCGATGAACTAGCCCCCAAAGACTTATCCGCCGTAGTCGACGAAACGCCCCGCGAAGAGATTCTTGTCTCGCAAACCAATCTGACGATCCATATTGGCGAGGACGGCCGGGACGGAGCGAACACGCACCGTGATTCCGCGTTGCCGGATCACCACGACCACGATGGGCCCGCTCATGCGCCCACGGATTGGCACCCCGAATCCGATGCCGGGCAGCCCTCGACCGCCTAAAATCCAAACCAACGGTCGCTTGCCCCTCGCCAACGATGGGCATCATCGAGGTGCCGCTCCGAGTGAGCTCGGGGTGGCAGGAGGACGGTCCATAATAGAATTGGAACGGTCTTCCTGGCCCCGCCCACGCCGGCACATCGCGACAGGCCCCCAACGAAGAGTGAACAACCGAAATGTCGCGACCGCCCCGACGTGTAAAGAAACGCTCGAGTGCCACGCGCGCCGCCTATTATCATGCGGGACGTGTTCACCTTAAACGCGCCGTTTCCCGTTTCCCGGGAATTTGCCGACTTCAGGCCATCGTCGGCGACGTAGAAATTCCGCTCCCCGATGGCGACCCGGTGCTTCGCCCCGCCACGACCCGGCGCTACCTGGAGGACTACAAAGTCATCGTGTCCGTCCTTGTCCGCGTCGCTCGACAGGCCGAGGATCCACGGCAGGACGCGCCGATCATGGAACGGATCGAAGCGGCTCTCCTCTCCCGCCGCGGGCGACCGACGACACCCCGCGGTTCCAGCCGGCGCGTCATGAATGCCACGGCCTTAGAGGCGGGCCTTTCCTTCTCCCGTCTCAAGACACTCGCCGTGCGAAATCGCAGCATGAGCGCGGCGGGTGCAGCGCTGTATCTTTTGGTGGAACCGCGGATCGGACTGCGGCCGATCGAGTATTGCGGTGCCACCATCGACGGCAGCATCCTAGTGATCGAGAACGCGAAACGGGCTGATGGACAGGATTTGGTCCGCCGAATCGATCTGTCGGCTTATCCCGAGACCGTCCTCTCGGCGATTCGCGCCCTGATCTCACTCATGCCGGCGACTGACAACGCTCACGTCTTCAAGTTGTGGCGCAATACGATTGCCTCGAGCCTCGCTCGCGCGTCCCTCGTCGCCGGCGGGCGTCGCCTCTCACTCTATAGCTTCCGCCACATCGCCCTGGCGACGTGGGAGAAGAATGGATTTTCTGCAGCGGAGATCGCCCTCCTCGCCGGCCATCTGTCGCTTCATACCGCCCGCTCTCATTATGCCCGCGCCGGGTCTGGATGGGACGTCAAGGAGCTCCCGCAGCCGGGCCATGCACCTGCCCACGCCACCGATCGGCAGCCTGAACGCAACTCGGACGTTGGTCTCGGATCCGATCCTTCGGACATGAGTGATAGCGACCCCGCGTTCGATTTCACGCCAATTCCGGAACCCGTCGCACGTCCCGCGACGATCGGCGGTACGAAAGGCGGTGCGGAGATCTGGCAAGCCTACATCGAGCGATTGAACGGCCCTGGGCAGCAGATCGCGAGAGCTGCTCAGTCTGAACCAGGTACTCGCCCTATCCTCGGCCATCAAAGCCCGACGGACAAGAAGCTATAAGGCAGCGGCTCGCCGGCATGCCGGCGTCAAGTTTTGCTTTGGCGCGCACGCTGCCTCTGACGCCCTGTCGCGGATGATCAAGGCGTGGGGTCGATTAAGGCCAAACGCGGTAGGCACATTTTGCCGGGACCGGACCTCTGGCGCTTTGCGAGCCATAAGTCCGTGGTCTCTCCTACCCTCTGGTTATTCGACCATGGCCCCGTGATCGAGGCCAGAACTCCGGATCGATCCCACGCACAAAGAGGACGACGAAACTCGTCTCGGCCCACGCCAACCATCCTCCAAGCCGGCCGGGATCTTGGTCTCGCACGATCGCCTGGGAAACGCCGGTTCCCGCGCGCCTCGACCCGCATCGGTCTCGGCCTGCGCGAGGGTGACCAGGTTCAGTGTCACAACCTTCCTCGAACGGTCGCAGCCCATCGCCAGCCAAAGCGCCAAGCTTTGCGCCGATGGCACGCGCTGAAGCCGCTCGATGTCCGCCTGCTCCGCACATCCGCGCTGGGTCGACCAATCTCCCACCACGCGAAGCGCCCTTTGATAGCCCTACGGGTTCGCCTTTCGCCCACGTCCCACAAGGCGCCGAGTCAGCACCGAGAGGCTGCGAGGGAGCCTTGGATGACCCGAAAGGCGCCCCTGCACTCGCTACGGAGGACCTCAGGCACCCCCTTACGGCTGCGGCCAGGACGCTGGCCGAATTGGCAAAGCGGCATACCGGTTTCGGCGCTTGCGCAGATAGACTCCTCCGCATCGTCTCGCTGCAGATTACCCTCGCGCGGAACGCGCTTGGCCCCAGCGAGGAGCGCCGGATGAGGGGTGGCCGCGCCAACGTCCTTGCGAACCGGACGGATTGTCCCGCACGCTGAGTCACACGGGCTGGCTGGGGAGACCATCGATGCCCTCAAGCGTGGGTTTTCTTGGTTCGCAAGGGTCAAAGGGGGGAGGGGATCTCCCTACGATCCACCAGGAATCATCGAGGGGGCCGCCCTTGGTATACCAAATGCCATCATAAGCATGCCCATCTCGGGGCATCCTCACCCATGGATACCTCACCGCCGGCTCTGGCCCTGGCGGTTTCTTGGGCCTTAAGGCGGGCAAGCGCGGCGTCGCATCTGATACCGGCTGATTCGTGATCCATTCCCCACCCGAGAAATCCGGTTTTTCGCAGACGTTCGGTGGCTACGACAACATCAGCCCGTCGCACGAAGCGTGACGCCGACACCCGCGCCTCCTTGTTTGAAGGGCTCCGAAGGCAGCTGCAATCCCTGTCCCACGGCACCGGCCTCCTGACCAAGGGCGTCGGCCAGGAGGCGCGCCCGATGAGCCCACAGATCTCGTTCCCGCACCAGGGCCTTGAACACCTCCGCCTGCACGGCCAGGGCGACGTGCGCATCGTCGAGAACTTTGCGAAGGTCCATGGTGCACTGACGTTCCAGGGCCAGGGCCTCGCGAAGGATCGTCAGGGCTGCACCGGGCGGAGGAGCAAGCGCGGATGCCGGCGGCTCGGCGGACGGCATCGCCGTCGCCGTCGCCAGCTCAGGTGGCGGGAATACCTGCGGAGTGGACCGAGCGGCAGCCTGAAGAATTTGGCTCGGCTGCGGCAATTCGGAGCGAACCCGCTCAACGTCGAGAACGGGGGAGGGCGTCCTCGCGATGGTGGGTCTCTGAAGGGGAACACCGGATCTCGGGCTGAGGCCCTCCGCATCGAGAACGAGTTCGTGCAACATCGCGAACACCGCGTCACCATCAAGCTGGCTTAGGTCGAAGCCGCTTGCCCCGGCGATTCCATCCCACCGCGTCCGGCCCGCATCGGATTGACTGACATAGGCCATCGACCAGTTCGCAAAACTTCGAGCTCCCGTCGGTCCGCACTGCAGGACCGTTACATCGCCGTGGCGGGGATCGCACTGGATGCGCTCGAATGTGTCCTCGACGCCCTGCTGGGGGCCTTCCAGCACTTGGGCAAAGGCGCCAGCATTGAACATTAGCGCGCCGGTGACCTCGACGGGAACGTTGTTGCGCTGCGACGCCTCTAGTATTTGCGTCACCTCACGCAAAATCTCTTCGTCCGTCCCCTGGATAAGGTTCTTGCTGGCATAGACAAGACGATACAGGTCGCTCAAAGCGAAACCTCCAAGTAACGCAGGAAACTGGCAATCAGCACGGAGGGTGCTCGGACGACAGGAAGGCGAGGAGTTCGGTTGCCGAAACGGGTCTGCTGATGAGGTAACCCTGAACGTCCGTACAGCCTTCGGTACGGATACGCTCCATCTGGTCATGGGTCTCGACGCCCTCCGCCACCGTGGTCATTCCAAGGCTTTTTCCAAGCCCCGCGATGGCCCGGATGATCGCCACGCCGTCGCGATTGGCTGAGAGGTCGCTCACGAACGACCGATCGATCTTGATTTTGTCGAACGGGAAGGAGCGCAGGTAGCTCAGGGAGGAATAGCCCGTGCCGAAATCGTCCATCGACACCCGGACGCCGAGTTCGCGCAGGCGGTGCAGGGTCTGAAGCGTCTTGGCATTCTCCTGCAAGAGAACACCCTCGGTGATCTCGACTTCGAGACGGGTGGCCGGCAGTCCCGACGCAGCCAGCGCCGACATCACCATTTCAACGAGGCGCTCACTCTTGAACTGTGCCGGCGAGACGTTGACGGCAACGGTGAGGGGGGTGGGCCAAGTCATCGCGTCGCGGCAGGCTTGGCGCATCACCCATTCGCCGATGGGTACGATCAGTCCGATCTCTTCCGCCAACGGGATGAAATCGAGGGGCGAGATCATCCCCCGCTCGGGGTGATTCCAGCGAATGAGCGCCTCGCAGCCCACGAGGCGGTTGCCTTCGAGCTGCAGCTGCGGCTGATAGTGCAGTTGAAACTCGCGGCGGGCCAGACCTTGCCGCATATCGAGTTCGAGTCGGCGACGCGCCTGCATGCGCGCGTCCATTTCAGGTTCGAAGAAGCGGTAGGTGGCACGCCCGTCGAGCTTGGCCCGATACAGGGCGAGGTCGGCGTTCTTTGAGAGCGTGTCGGCCTCGGTACCGTCTGAGGGTGCTAGAGCAACCCCAACGCTGGCCCCGATGGTGAGCAGATGCCCGTCGACCATGTAGGTTCGGCCAACGAGGTCCACGAGGCGCCGGGCCAGGGCCTGGGTATCGGACGCAACGCGAACGTTGGTCTGTAGGATTACAAACTCGTCCCCCCCGATCCGTGCAACCGTGTCCGTTGGTCGGACAGTGGAGCGCAGGCGGTCAGCGACTTTTTTCAGCAGCGCGTCGCCCATGGGATGCCCCAGGGTGTCGTTAACGGGCTTAAACCGATCGAGATCGATCAACAGGACGGCGCAGGCCTCGCCGCTACGCTTGAGCCGCGACAATGCTTCCTCAAGCCGCTCCCGCAGGAAAAGGCGGTTCGGCAGACTCGTGAGGGAATCGTGCCGAGCCATTTCGTCGGCCCGGGTCTCGGCTGCGCGCCGCGCAGTGATATCCTCGAAAGCGACGGCCCAGCGGCCTCCGTCAACGGAATAAACATGCACCTCAAGGAGCTGTTCGCCCAGAAGCACCGTAAACGTATGACTTGGGTTCGGGTTGGCGAGCCTGCGTAGTTGCACACGGATATCATTCCACCGTGCACCCGCACGATTGCGGACGAGACGCAGGATCTGCCTTAGGGAGTCTCCTTCGGCGATAGATCCCACATCGATGCGGAATTGATGAAGAACATGGCCGGAGGCGAGTACCACACGGCCGTTCTCGTTCAGGAGGAGAAAACCGTATCTCATAGCGTCGAGATAGGGTTGCAGCACTGTCAACGAAGGTGCTGTATCGACTGAACTTACGGCGGGTGACCGCGGTGACGCACAAGCATCCGGTGCGGTCTGAATGCGTCGATTTAGAGCCATGTGACAGCAATCCGCTTCCCTCGGCGATATGCGCTCGATGGGAATGAGGCGTATCCTTCAAGCGCACGCGTAAAGATGCGGTGAATTACGCTGCGTTTCGAAGGACAAAACCTAGTGATACCAATCGATATGGGTCAGCGTTGATGAACCCGGTCGCGCAGTCTGAGGGACATGATCTCCCAGGGCCACTCAGTCAGCCTGTTCCAGGCGTCGCAGCATCGGTCAACGCTATCGTTGCGGGATAAGCAGATCCCGTCATCGAGCCCGCTGTCGCGCAGGGATGTCGGACACGCAGAGGCTGAGGTACCGCCCCGGCGGGAAATCGTATTGGCGGCCGGCCGCTTCGTCGTTCCATCTGTTGGCGGTCTCGATAATGATGCGCCCGCCATCCGACCTCGCGTTGGGGGCGTCGATGTACAGGTTGAGCGGTGCATTCACTGACTGTCCTGGGTCGATCAGTGCCGGTCGCAGCCCGGCGAGCCCAACCACGTCGAGGTGGATGGCCGGCAGGACCGGACGCCGGACCAATTCCTCCAGATCGTGGACGGGGTGGTTCATGTTCGTCGGCTTCGAATCGAGAGTCTGGCGCCGGGAGGGGGGGCTAGAAATCTGGGCCACCCGCCACCGCGGCCGCACGTCCATCGAGAGAGCCTTCCATCTGCCCTTATTCCGGCGCCGCCAGCGGATCGCCGAGAACGTGCGTTGCGGGTTCAGCGATGGCGTGTTGGCCCTGGGGCCGCCACGCTGCGTCGAAAGGCCGAATTCGCACCGTTGCCCACCCTCAAGATCACGCCTGGCGCATCGCAAAATCGAAAACCCGAGACAAATCTCTCTGTTCACGTGGCGGTAGGCCTTACGCCGCCCGCACTGTTAATAGGAACCGGCCCACCTCGCTGCTCAGATGCTCGGATTGGCGTGACAGTTCGGAAGCCGCCCCGAGAACTTGGCTGGCAGCTGCACCCGTCTCCTCGGCCGCTCCGGCCACGCCTGCGATGTTGCTCGTCACGTTGCTCGTACCCATTGCGGCCTGCGCCACGTTGCGGACGATCTCCTGCGTGGCCGCGCCCTGCTGCTCCACCGCGGCCGCGATCGTCGTCGCCACGCCGCTGATGTCCTCGATGCGCGCGGTGATGCTGCCGATCGCGGAGACGGCACGCGCTGTCGAACCTTGGATCTGACCAATGTGCTCGCCGATTTCTTGCGTGGCCCGGGCAGTTTGGTTGGCCAGTTCCTTAACCTCGGCCGCGACGACGGCGAAGCCCCGCCCCGCTTCGCCAGCGCGCGCCGCCTCGATGGTGGCGTTGAGGGCCAAGAGATTGGTCTGGCCGGCAATGCTCGCGATCATCGTCACCACATCGCCGATGCGACCGACCGCGGTGTTCAACTGCTGCACCAGTTCAGCCGTTTCGGCTGCCTCCCGGACGGCCGTATGAGCCATCGTGGCGGACATACTCACTTGGCGCCCAATTTCCTGCACCGAGGAGCCGAGTTCTTCGGCGGCGGCGGCGACGGTGTTGACGTTGGAAGCGGCCTCCCCGGCGGCCGCAGCCACGCTGGTTGTCTGATCGGCGGTCAGAGTGGCCGTACCGGCCATGCTTTGGGCGGTCGCCTGCAATTCCGTCGCGGAACTCGTCACCATGGTGATGATGCCGCCGACCGCGCCCTCGAAGCCGTCGGCCATGGCCCGCATCGCAGCCTTGCGCTGCGCTTCGGCACCCGCTCGCATGAGATCCGTTTCTTCCTCAAGCGCTCGCATTCGGAGCAAGCCGTCCTTGAAGACCTGCACGGCGTCCGCAATGGTTCCGATTTCGGTCCGGGCCCCCTGATGCGGGATCATTACGGAAAGATCTCCAGCGGCCAGGGTCTGCATGGGATGGACGACGGCGCTGATGCCATGCGTGACACCGCGGGTGATCAGGACAGCGGAGAGCGCCGACAAGACGACCGCGACGCCCATGGCGGTGAGGCCCCAGGTGCGCGTATCCTCGAAGACCGCCTTGCTCCGAACTTGGGCTTCTGTCGCGCCCTCGTTGTTCAGGGCAACGAGTTTATCGAGCGCCGCCGATGCCGCGCGGCGCGGAAGAATGCCCTTTTGCTCATAAAGGTCATAGGCTTGGGCTTTCTGACCGGACCGCGAAAGCGCGAGGATGGATTGGCGGACAGCCTCGAAATTCTGGACTTCGCGCGTAAACGTCTCGTAGAGCGTCCGTTCCTCGGGGGATTCAATCATCTTCTCATAGGAGGACTTTTTCTCGGAGAGCTTTTTGCCGAAGCGCTCCATGTCCTTCTCGATGCTCGTCGTCAGAGCTGAATCGGTCGCTTGGGTATGTCGAAGAACGAGCGCGCTTGTCCGCGCCGTGAGCGTATCGATCTCACCGAGAACCCGCACACTCGGGAGCCAATTGTTCTCGATATTGAGGGCTTGCTCGCGCATCCGCTGCGTCCCTGCCAAACCCAGCAGGCCGACACCGATGGTGAAAAGAGTTAGGAGGGAGAACGCCGCAATCAGCTTCGTGCGAATTGAAAGGTTTTGGAAAAACACGACAAGCTCCCGGAGCCACCGCGGGAGATACCAAGAACCGCGATCCGCAACGTTGTCGCGGAAAAGTGTTAATCAAGCGCCCCATCGCATTCTCTACACAAACTATCCGGCACTACCCACGGTCTGAAAGCTGTAAAAATAACATAACTTACTTGTAAAATTTCTTAAAGTTTGAAATTTTTCACAAAGTCGCTTTTCGATCATTCATGAGGCAGGATTTTCTTCCGTCACAGACGTGCCGGTGTTGATATGCTGCCATCCGAAACCAGACGCCTGCGATCTTTTATGGTCCGCCCCGATTGAAGTGGTCCGCCCGTAGGGGCGGACGTACTCGGGCGACATCAGCCGGACGGCGTGTCCCTGCGCGTCGAGCAGCCGGCCAAGGTGGTGAGCACCACAGCAGGCCTGCATCGCGACCAGACAGGCCGGCATCTTGGCCGTCAGGCCGACGACCGTTCCTCGGCGCGCATCCCGTCGCAGCACCACCGCTCCGGTCGCATCGAACCCGACGAGGCTGCAGCTGTTCATGCCGAGGTCGATGCCCAGCACCGCGACTGAACGCTTTGCCATTTCAGATCACTCCAGGTGTCCCTGGCGGCAGCATGCCACCGATGGTTCCGTGAAGGGCGGGCCATCCCATAAGCATCAGCGGGGCTGGGGGCGACGAGGCATGAAGTACCCGGCCCCCGAGAAGCTGGAGATCATCCGACCCGTCGAGCAATCCCACCTGCCGGTGCGTGCCACCCTGGAAAAGTTCGGTATCACGCGCTCGACGTTTCACCGCTGGTACGACGCCTACCAGCGCGGCGGTCCGGAGGCGTTGCAGGACCATCCCTCGCAGCCGAGTCGGGTCTGGAACCGCCTCCCTGCGGAGATCCGCAAGCGGATCGTTGCCCTGGCTCTGGAGCAGCCTGAACTCAGCCCGCATGAGCTGGCGGTGCGCTTCACAGACGAGCGGGGCTACTTCGTCTCGGAAGCGACCGTCTACCGGCTGCTCAAGGCTCAGGACCTGATCACCAGCTCGGCCTATATCGTCATCAAAGCCGCCGACGAGTTCCACAATAAGACCACCGCGCCCAACCAGCTTAGGCAGACGGACTTCACCTACCTCAAGGTCGTTGGCTGGGGCTGGTACGACCTGTCGACGGTGCTGGACGACTTCTCCCGCTACATCGTCGCCTGGAAGCTGTGCACCACGATGCAGGCCAGAGACGTCACCGCCACGCTCGACTTGGCGCTGGGTGCGGCTGGGATCGATTAGGGGCGGGTGAGGCAGCGGCCACGTCTGCTTTCCGACAACGGGCTGAGCTACGTCGCCAGCGACTTGGCCGACTGGCTCGGCAGCCGGGGCATGACCCACATCCGCGGTGCGCCATACCATCCGCAAACGCAGGGCAAGATCGAGCGCTGACACCAGACGCTCAAGAACCGCATCCTGCTCGAACACGCCTACTTGCCCGGCGAGCTGGAGACGCGGGTCGAAGCCTTCGTTGAACACGACAACCATGCCCGAGCCCATGAGAGCCTGGGCAACCTCACGCCCGCTGACGTCTACTTCGGACGCGGCGAAGAGATCCTGGTCGAGCGGGAACGCATCAAGCGCCAGACCCTCATGGAACGACGCTTGCGCCACCACGCGCAGGCTGCCTTACCTCTCACCCCAGATGGACCAGAGCCTTCGCTCCTGAACACCGCTGAATGTCCCAAATGCTCTGACGACGGACAGTCCGTTAGTCGACGGCCTTTCCGCGTTAGTCGATGGGCGCTTCCCGTTAGTCGACGGCGTCTTCGCCTTCAGCCGGAACAGTTATTTCGCGCGCGGCGACACAAGTTCGACGCGAGATTTTATAGGTTCAGCATTTGTTAGAGTGGCGTTGACACGAAGCGACCGGGCTCGTTGAACCCTCTCCCACAGGGGGCTTCGTTAGAAATCAAGATCGTGTAGGGCCTCCAACCGGCATGCGACATTGGAGGCGCTGACGAAGTCGGCCAAGTGAACGCGGAGCTGGTCGTGGCTGTCGTCGCGATCGTATTCGACCGTTGCGCCCTCGATCGTGCGGTTCATCCCCCCACTTGGCCGTTCGTCTAAGGGCGCGGCGCGCTTGCACGTCACTCTCGGCGGCACACGGCGCGGCACCAACGGTCGCAACCTCGGCGATGGGGTCCAAACCCACAGCGCGGCGTTCGCCGACACGTTCAAGAACGGGCCCGGGGTACCGTCCTTGGATGAGCTCGATGCCGGTGCCGGACCGGGCTCACGGCCCTATTCGGCGGCCTCTCCGTAATGCCGCGAGGATCGGCCGATCTCCGCACGCGCGTTCAGCATCCTCACGAGTTCGTCGATCTCCGCAGCCGGCCGCGCCGCGCTGTAGAGGAAGCCCTGCGCAGTGCCGCAATTCTTGAGACCCAGGATGTGCGACTGGGCCCGTGTCTCGACCCCTTCCACGGTGACGTCCATCGACAGCGCGTGCGCCATGGTGGTGATCGCCTCGACGACGGCGAGCTTTTCCGGCCGGTCCCGCAGATCCTGGATGAACGAGCGGTCGACCTTGACCTTGTTGAACGGGAAATCGGTGAGGTAGCTCAGGCTGGAATAGCCGGTCCCGAAATCGTCGAGGACGATGCGCACGCCGCGTCGGCGCAACCGTTTCAGGTTGTCCAGCACCTGGGTTTCGCGATTCAGAAGCACCGATTCGGTGATCTCGATTTCGAGGCGCTCCGGTGCGATCCCCGTCCGGGCCAGGGCGTCGGCGACGTCGTCGTAGAAGGTCGGACATCGCACGTGGATCGACGAGATGTTGACCGCGACCTGCAGGCCCGGCCACGACAGCGCGTCGGCGCACGCCCGGTGCAGGGCCCATCGGCCGATCTCGATCACAAATCCGCTGGCCTCGGCGATGGGGATCATCTCCACCGGGGAGATCCAGCCCTCGCCGGGCTTCTGCCAGCGCAGGAGCGCCTCGAAGCCGATCACCCGCTCACTCCTCAAGTCGACCAGGGGCTGGTAGTGAAGCTGCATCGCCTCCGTGCCGAGGGCGAGGCGCATCGCGGCGTCGAGATGCCTCTGGCGCACGATGCGGTCCTCCAGTCCGGCGTCGAAGCAGCACCACCGGCCTTTGCCGGCGGCCTTGGCACTGTAGAGCGCCAGGTCCGCCCGGCTGAGCAGGCTCGCCGGATCCTGGGCATCGCCCGGCGTGTAGGCGATCCCCACGCTGACGCCGACCTCCAGATGCGCGGCATCGACGCGGAAGGGCCGGCGCACGTCCGCGACGATGCGCTCCGCCAGCCCCTCGGCCAGCTCCGGCCGGGGGCATTCCTGGAGCACGGCGAACTCGTCGCCCCCAAGGCGGAACACCCGATCCGCGTCGCCGACGACGGCGCGCAGCCGCTCGGCGACGGCCCGGAGCAGCCTATCCCCGGTGCCGTGGCCATGACCGTCGTTGACCGCCTTGAAGCCATCGAGGTCCAGGCACAGCAGTCCGATCTGCGGCTGACCCGCTGGGCGGAGCCGGCAGGCGGCCTCGACCGCGTTCTGGAACGCGGCGCGGTTCGGCAGGCCGGTGAGGATATCGTGGCCGGCGAGATACGCGATGCGGGCCTGGGCTTCCCGGCCGTCCGTCGAATCGGTCCCGACCCCACGGTAGCCGGTGAACTGGCCATGCCGGTCGAGGGTGGGTTTGCCGTTCAAGGTCCACCAGCGCACGCCCGTCCCGGTCTGCAACCGAACCGACAGGTCGCTGAAGGCGGTCCGCGTCGCGAACGCCCGGAGGAGGGCCGCGCGCTCGGCATCGGTTCCATCGGGCGCCGCGTGATCCCGGAGGAGGTCCTCCAGGGTCCGGTCCTGAAGCACGCGTTGGGACAGCCCGAGCGTCGCAGCCATCCGGGTAGGCACGTGGCACAGGCGCCCCCGTGCATCGGTCTCCCAGAGCCAGTCGCTCGCCCCCGCTTCGAAGTCGTTGAGGAGCAGCCCGATCGTCTCGCCCTGATGCTGGACGACGATCCGCTGCCAGATACGCTGGTACGACAGGAGGCTCATCCGCCGTACGCTGAGGAACACGAACACCGCGTAGACGCCGAGCAGGAGCGAGACGTAACCGCCGAACGGCGCCTCGCATCCCGCCAGGCCGATGAACGCGCCGAGGACGATGGGGGCGGCGAGGAGAAGCGAGACCGACAGGATCGGTCCGACGACGTAAGCGTCCGAGATCAGGCCCGCCGTGATGGCCGCCGCGACCATGCGGAAATTACCGGAGGATGGCGGCAGCAGCACGGCCGGCATCGTCGCCCAGGCGATGCCCAGGGCAAAGGCGAGGGCCTTGCAGATCCGGAATCCGCGCTGGATCGCGCGTTCGCAAACCTCGCCCCTGAAGGTGTTTCGGTGATGCCAGGTCGTCCACAAGGTCGCGACGATGATGAGTGACACCGCCGTGCATAGGCCCTGGAGGTAGAGCCGCGAGGCATCGTTCCAGAACATGTAGGCGAGGGCGAACACCACCACGACATGGGTGATCGCCGAGTAACTGGCGAGTTGCAGCGTCTCATGGAGGAGTTCAGCCTGGGTCTCGCTTCGTTGGCGGTGCTCCAGGGGGGATGCCCGTTCTTCGGCGGGACGGTCCGCGTTCGCCATCGGCGCGGCGGGATCGAACCTGAGACGGCGCGCAAACGCGAGCATGCTAGCCGACCCGGCGTGCGAGGTGCATCGGCATGCCCCCCTGCGGACGCAGGGTGATGCGGAACTGGGCCGGTGGCATCGTCGGCGCGGCGGGACGCAGGCGGAAGGCGGGGAGCAGGGTTGTGAGCACGATGAGGCACTCGGTCATCGCCATTCCCATGCCGATGCACACCCGGGGGCCGGCGCCGAACGGAAGATAGGCGTGGCGGTCGCGGGCCGCGTGCCGGGCCGGATCGAACCGATCCGGATCGAATGCGTCCGGTCGATCCCAGAGCCGGCGATGCCGGTGCAGGGCGTAGATGGGCACGTGCACGGATCGTCCCGCCGGGATCGGCGTATCCCCAAGCCGGATCGCCCGCGTCGTGCGCCGCACCATGAGGGGGGCCGGGGGAAAGAGGCGCATCGCTTCCATGAGGACTTGCCGCGCGTAAGGGAGACGCTCCGCGAGATCCGGCGCGCGGGCGACGTCGGAGCCGGCGGCCGCGATCTCCGCGAGCACCCGGTGTTCTACGGCGGGATGGTCGGCGAGCAGCCGGAAGGTCCAGGTCAGGGCCAGGGCCGTTGTCTCGTGACCGGCCGCCACGAAGGTGAGAAGGTTGTCGACGAGCTGGTCGTCCGGCATCGCCCGGTCGGTCTCGGGGTGGCGAGCGGCCAGGAGCAGCCCCAGGAGATCCTGCTCGGCTCCGCTCCTCGTCCGCCGCGCGGCGATGAGCCCGGTGACGGCAGCCCGCAACGCCCGGGCGGCGGCGGCACCCCGCCGCGCCCCGGGGTGCGGCAGCCAGGCCGGTAGGCCCAGCATGACGTAGGCCATCTTCCAGTTGGTCTGGCCGAGGTAATCCTCCATGGCGGCCGCGAAGCGCGGGGCATCGAGCCCCGCCTCGCCGGAAGTCATGGTCGTGATGATGATGTCGAAGGCCGTGCGCATCATCTCCTGCGCGAGGTCAACGGCCGGGGCCTCCTTCGGCCGCCTGAGCCATCGCTCCCGCGTGGCCTCGGCGGCGGCGACCATTCCCGGCACGAACGTGCGGATGTGATCCGGGCGGAACACCGGCGCCGTGGTGCGGCGTTGACTGCGCCAGAGCGGGCCGTCGGAGGTCAGCAGGCCACGCCCAAGGGCTGGCGCCAGGGCTCGGGCCATGAACGCCTCGCGTTCGAGGGAGGCCGCCTCGTCCACGAGGAGTGTGCGGATCAGGGCGGGATCGACGACAAAATGCGTGCGCTGCCCCAGCAGCTTCGTCTCGACGATCCGCTCCGCGTAGACTTCGTCGGGCCAGGCATCGACCATGCTGCGCAGCATGGTGAGGAGCACGGTCGGCAGGTCGCGGGCATCGCGCAGGAGATCGTCGGCCGACGATCGACCAACGCGGACACGCAATTTCGAAACCGATGTCGACACGTTGAACTCACAGAGCGAACCCGGCCAGCACGCGTCAAAATACTTAAACAGGCCTTACGTTATTCTCCCACATCGCGCTTGAACACAGAAGAAAATCAACGTCCGAAAACGTACTTAATCCGAAGGCCTCAGTATCTGAGAGCTATACTTCGCAAAATTGTCAGAAGACTTCCATACCTCATCTGTCATCCCATAACGCAGGTTATGGCCGGGAGGGTGATGGGACACCGGGAGGGGGCTGAAGGCCGATCGGACTGTGCCATGTGGGCCTTTGAAAACGCGCCGCCGGCACAACCGCGCGCCTCCCATATAAAACCGGTCGATGCGTGCGAAACCGGCGGTGATGGCGCCCCGGATGCCGGAGGCCGCCCTGCTCCCTCCTCCCCGCACACTGCGGAAGACCGGAAGGATCGGGGAAGGATCGGAGGCTCGCTCCCCTGCTTCCAAGCCCCACCGGGGCCGGCCAACCGTCGCGCCGGCCGCAACACACGGTGGTCGAGGGCGTCTGCCACTGGCCATCATCGGCGGCGGTTCTTCGTAGTCCTTCCCGAAGGCGGGCATCGTTCACGCGCCCCCCTGGCTTCAACGGCCCACACCACGAACACCATCGCGCCCACCCCGAGCGCATGCAGCAGTCGCGACGTCACGATGGAGGTGAGGGCCAGCGTTTCAGGTTAAAGCGTGACGGTTCGGCACAGCTCCGCCCGTCGGGGCAAGCGGGCGAAATCCTCAGCCAAGACCGAAAGCGTATCGACGCGGCTCAGCACGATCCAGCCGGACGCCACCAGGACCCCGGTCATGAGGAGGCGCCCTGTTAGAACGGATCCGAGCGCCGTGGGACCGAGGAGCGCGCAGGCGAAGGCCGCTACGGTCACCGCCCAGGCCAGGGGCGCCGGGACGCCTCAACGCCCCCAGCGCCGAGGCTCGATCCCGTAGGGACGGTCCGAACTCAGACGCCCATCGTACCAGCGGCTGGCGAGCAGCTCTGGTTTGGCCTCGTTGAGGATGCCTTCCCGGTCGAGGGGAAGGGTGAGACCCGGCGCCGCCACCCAAACGGCTCTCAGATACGGCGTGACCGCGACGAGGCGCCCCCCACGAACGGCATCGAGCCCCAGTAGGATCATGAGGCGATCCGAGGTCAGGGGACCGGCTTCGTCCCGAAGCACCCGCCGCAGCGCACCCGTTCGGATCAGGACGTTGGTGGGGGCTGCCACGTCGACGCAGCGCTGCGTATGGATCTGGCCGTGATACGAATCGGCGAAGGCCCGCCCGAGATACGGGTCGAGGACGGTGCCATCGGGGCAGAAGAAGGCCCCCGACCACTTGAGCGTGGTACCGCCGGCATCCGTCAGGAGTCCCGACACCACGTCCACCCGGTCGTCCCAGGCGGGGAGGGCGGAGAGTTCACTGAGATCGGCCTCACTGGACGCGTCACCCGCCCGAAGAAAAATCCATTCCGCGCCGTTGTCTGCGGCGGCGCGCAGGGCCGCGCCGCCATCGCGCCAAGCATCCTCGGCGCGCAACGACATCACGCCTTCGAGCGCGCGACGCGGCCGCAGGGACCACATCCCGGTGTTCTGGCCGGCCTCGTTGGGCCGGACGCAGACAGCGTCAGCCCGTCCACGCGCCGAGACGAGCCGATCGAGCACGAATTTCTGCGACGCCAGCGCTGCCGGCTTGTCGCCGGTCTCGGCGGAGGCCGTGGAGCCCGGGTTGATCCGCCACGCATAGAGCAGTTCCGGGACATGGACAGGCTCATACCCCGCCGCCCAGGCCCGGCCGATGGCGTCCCAGTCATGACACCACGTCGCCCGGTCGTCGCCATAGGCATCGATCTCAAGGAGGAGATCGCGGCGCCACGCCATCAGGTGCGTTTCAAAACAGCAATTCGTTGATAGGAACGGGTCGAAAGCCGGCTTGAAGAACGGACTCGCCTTGATGGAGGACGGGTCAGACTTGAATTCGTCCGAGTAGAACACCCGTCCGTCGGGATACCGCTCGATCCAATGCGCCATGACCTGCAGGGCATCGATGGTTAGATAATCGTCAGCGTCGAGGGGAACGAGAACATCCCCCTCGGCGGCCGCGAGCCACGTACGGTTCGCGCCGGCGATGCCAACATTTTTCTCGTGCCGGATCACCCGGGCGTGGCCCGATGCCTCGACCTTGGCGAGCCACGTGAGGGTGTCCTGCCGGGTCGAGCCGTCATCCACGATGACGATCTCACGATTCTCGTAGGTCTGCAGCAGACACGATTGTAGCATTTCTTCCAGGAACGCCGCCGGTTGATCGTAGACCGGGACGCAGAGGGAGAAACGGATCGTGCCGGGGGCCGGATAGTTGCGGATGCGCCAGGCGATGTGGCGGTCGAGCCAATTCTCGAAAGCGGCCGGATCCGTCTCGACCGGCGCGCGTTCGGGCCGCAGGAGGACGCGGTAGGTGGGATCGCGCTGGTCGAAGCCCTGGTTGAAGTAGGGATCGCGCAAGCCCGGCCAGCGCGCGTAGAGCGCTTCCTTCTCGCAACGATAGGTGCCGGTCTTCGAGGCGCTCTCGTAATGGTAGACCCGCACCCCGGGATCCACGACGCAGGTGCGGCCGGATTCGCGCAGGCGCAGGCAGAAATCGACATCGTTGTAGTTGAGCGGGAAGCGCTCATCGAAGCCGCCAAGCGCTTGGTAATCGGCGCGGCGTACGATCGCCATGGCCCCGGTGACACCGAACACCTCGCGACGACATTGCAGCAGGTTGCCCGTCGCCCCCGCATGGCTCGGGGCGACGAACAGCCCGGCATGGGACGGGCCTTGTTCGAGGAGGATCACCCCGTTGTGCTGCACGGTGCCATTCTCGAACAGGCAAAGCGGACCGATCATCCCGACATCGGCATGAGCGAGCAGGAAGGCGACGAGTTCCTCGCCGCCTCGGGACGTTATGGCCTCGACGTCGTCGTTGAGCAGGCAGACCAACTCGCCCTCTGCCGCCGCGACTCCGATGTTGAGCTTGCGCGCGATGTTGAGGGACCGATCCTCGTAATGCACGAGGCGGATGCCCGGAATCTCCGCCAAGCGCGCCTGCTGTTCCTCCGAGAGGTCACCATTGTGAACGATGACGTATTCGCGGTTCGGATAGAAATCCTTGCTCTCGAAGCTGTCGATGCAGTTCAAAATGAGGTTGATGCGCCGCTCGCGCACCACCCGCGAGCCGGCCCCCGTGGGGATGACGTAGGAGAGGAGGGGCGGGGTCTCCGGCAGCGTGTAGTGCGTGCGCCAGAACCCATCGCCGAAGCCGGGCGAGACGGACGCCGCGGGATCACGGTCGCGCGCGAATTCGATCAGCGAAGTTTCCTGACGGCCGACACTGTAGGACTTCGTTGTCATTGACGTCGCCGTCGAGGACGGCGACGCACGCCAGACGTAGCCGATCACCGGAACATGGATCGCCTTTGCGACATGCCGCGAAGCCCGAAGACTGTAGTCGTAATCCTGGGTTCCGTCGAATTCGGGACGGAAGGCACCGACTCGCGCCATGAACTCCCGTCGGTAAACGGTCAGATGCGAGAGATACATCGTGTTTTCCAACAAAGCCGGCGACCAGCCCGGCTTCAGAACCACGTCATAGAGCTCGCCATCGTCGGAGATCTTGCACTCATCGGTATAGATCAGATCAGCATCGTGATTGACCCGAACAGCCTTCCAGATTTCCTCGAAGACCGTCCGGGGCAGAAGGTCGTCATGATCGACGAGGGCCACGTGGGTGCCGTCGGCCTGCGCGATGGCGTGGTTCGTCCCCCCGGCAATGCCGAGATTGCGCTCGGCGAACGTGACGCTGACGCGTTCATCGGCGGCAGCAATTCGACGGAGGGCGTGCAGGGTATCGGGACGCTCCGATCCGTTATCGACGATGATCCAGCGCCAGCCGGCGTAGGTTTGGTTCAGTAGCGTCTGGAACAGCTCCTGCAGATGAGCGGGTTCGGTGTTGAAGGACGGCGTGACCACGCTCAGGCGGAAGGCGGGATCGTCGAACCCCGGCGTGGCCTCGGTCCGGACCGGCTCGCACAGGTCGCGCAACGTCAGTTTCCGCTTGATCCCGAGGGTGTTCAGCGGGGCCTCGCGTCCCTCCAGCGTGCCGGTGCGCAGCCAATGCACGAGGGGATTGATGGCGCTCGCCCGCACATCGGGATAGCGCTCAAGATAGGTCTGCCCGTGGAAGAACAGCGACGGCTCCCGCTCCTGCAGGTGTCCGCTGCTCAGGTAATGCGCGATGGGATCCATCCCGTCGGCGGCAACGTCCGGATAGGTCCGGAGGTAGTAGCCGACATCGAACAGGCCGCTGCGCGCGACGAGTTCGTAGTCCGAGTCGATGCCAGTTCCCGGCGGCACGGCGCCCCGGATCGGCGGTCGGCGTCCCTCGGCAAGGCCGGTCCGCATCCAGTGGACTAGCGGCGCGGTGTCAGCCGCGTCCGGATAGCGGGCGTGATAGGCGCGCCCATCGAAGAATTCCGAGGGTTCGCGCCCCTCCCGGAAACCGGAGGTGACGTAATGCGCGACCGGATCGAGACCGGCCGCAGCCACATCGGCGTTCTCGCGTAGGTAGTAGGCCCGGTCGAACAGGCCGCTCTGCGCGGCGACCGCGTAATCCGAGTGACGCCGCGCCTCGGCCTCCGCATCGATGTGGAACGGAGCCTCTCGCCCCTCGGAGAGACCGACCCGCAACCAATGGAGGAGCGGCGCGATGTCAGCCAGAACCACGTCGGGATACCGGGCCCGATAGCCCCGCCCATCAAAGAACGCCGCTGGCTCACGCCCTTCGCGAAATCCCGCCGTGAGGTAATGCACCACCGGATCGATGCCGGCCTCGGCGACGTCGGGATTGTCGCGCAGGTAGAAGGCCCGGTCGAACAGGCCGCTTGCCGCCACATCCCCGTAATCCGAGCCGGGGCCGATCTCGCCCCCCGCGTCGCGACGGATGGGAGCCTCCCGATTCTCGCCGAGGCCAAACCGCAACCAATGCAGCAGGGGCGCGATGTCGGCCACCACCACGTCGGGATAGCGGGCTCGATAGCCGCGCCCGTCGAAGAAGGCGGAGGGCTCCCGGCCCTCACGAAACCCGCCCGCGAGGTAGTGCGACACCGGATCGAGGCCGGCTTCGGCGACGTCCGGGTTCTCCCGAAGATAGAAGGCCGGATCGAACAGGCCGCTTTGAGTAACGACCTCGTAATCCGAGCGCAATCCCGTCTTGCGCTCCGCATCGGGACGGAATGGCGCCTCCCGATCCTCGCGGAGACCGACCCGCAGCCAGTGAACCAGCGGGGGGATGTCGGCAAGCAGCACATCGGGGTAGCGCACCCCGTAGCCCCGGCCGTCGAAGAAGGCGGAGGGCTCCCGGCCCTCGCGAAACCCACCCGTGAGATAATGCGAGATCGGGTCGAGGCCGGCCTCGGCGACATCTGGATTCTGGCGCAAGTAGTAGGCCGGATCGAACCAGCCGCTGCGGGCGACGAGATCGTAATCGGTGCCGTCGCGGCGATTCCTCGTGGCGACGGGTGCCGGGCGGCCCTCCTCCGCACCGACCCGGAGCCAATGCACGAGGGGGTTGAGACCGGCGGCTGCAACCTCGGAATGGCTCGCGAGGTAAGCCGCGCCGTCAAAGAATTCCGAGGGCTGCCGGCCCGACGCATGACCCGTCTGGAGGTAATGCGAGATCGGATCGAGACCGGCGGCGGCGACCTCCGGGTTGGCGCGCAGATAGTAAGCTGGATCGAACAGCCCGCTTCGAGCGACCAGATCGTAATCGGTGCCGGCCGTTGTCGCGGCGGCGTCGCGGATCGGCGCGCGGCGCCCCTCGGCCTTCCCCACCCGCATCCAATGGACCAGGGGCGCCTGTCCGGCCGTCCCGACGTCGGGATACCGCTGCGCATAGGTTTTCCCGTCGAAGAAGGCCGCTGGCTCCCGTCCTTCCCGGAACCCGCTGGTGAGGTAATGGACGATCGGATCGAGACCGCTCTCGGCGACGTCCGGATTGGACCTGAGGTAGTAGGCCTCGTCGAACAAACCGCTGCGCGCCACGAGGGCATAGTCCGTGCCCGGCTCCGCGACGCCGTCGCGGACCGGAGGCATGCGCCCTTCGGCACTGCCGAGCCGGAGCCAATGCACCAGGGGATTGAGCCGGGCCTCGCGGACATCCGCGTTGCGGTCCCGGTAGGCGTTGCCATCGAAAAAGGCCGAGGGCGCGCGCCCGTCGAGATAGCCGAACTGCAGGTAGTGGACGATCGGATCCTCGCCCGAGGCCGCGACATCCGGATTGTTGGCGAGATAGTAGCGGATGTCGAACAGGCCGCTGCGGGCCACGAGCGCATAATCGGACTTGACCTGATCCGACGTGGCCGGCCCGGCCCGTCGCAAGGGGGCGGCCCGGCCCTCGGCGGCGCCGTCACGAAGCCAGTGGACGAGGGGGTTGATGCCAGACGCCTTGATCGCGACGTCTCCCTCACGATAGCCCGTCCCGTCGAAGAACGCGGACGGCTCGCGTCCTTCGAGGAACCCGACGGTGAGATAATGGACGATGGGATCGGCCTTGGCCTCCGCCACATCGGGATTCTCGCGAAGGTAGTAGGTGGCGTCGAACAGGCCGCTGCGCGCCAGGAGATCGTAGTCGGACGAGGGCTCACGATCGAGACCGGAGCGATCGCCGAAAAAGGCTTTGATCAAGTTCATGACGTCATGAGGCCCAGCGGTCGGCGCCTCGACCGAAGCCGAGGGCGACCGCGATTGGATGGGAGACAATTTCCGTACGGTCGGTTTCCGGAATCGTGACCCTCCCCACGATCCCGGCGCCAAACCCATAGGATGGACATGCTTGGCCGAGCAGGCGCGTGGCCCGAGCGACCTGTCACGTCGGTCGGGTCACGCAGCCGCGTAAAGCACAGGGCTTTTTCCATCATCTCCGCAATGTCAAGGGACACGGAAAGAACGCGTGTGACGGGGCTTCGCGCGAACGGGGTCCAACGGACCGTGA
Organism: Methylobacterium adhaesivum; assembly: GCF_022179065.1. Classification (GTDB taxonomy): domain Bacteria; phylum Pseudomonadota; class Alphaproteobacteria; order Rhizobiales; family Beijerinckiaceae; genus Methylobacterium; species Methylobacterium adhaesivum. Next base: position 36,005 of record NZ_BPQD01000014.1, on the reverse strand, counting down.
GCCCGATCCCGATCACCGCGGATCGTCTTTGTCGGCGTCGCGCTTCGGCAGAACCGGTCCGGAGGGGGGAGCGAGGTCGAGGCCGAGGAAGTAGCGGGCGAACCCGATGCGGGCGGCCTCGGCGTCGGCGAACGGACCCAGGGCACCGAGCCCGCCGATTTCTTCGATAATCACGTAGAGACCGTCGGTCCGCCGCTCGAGCCGCCAATTCTCGTGAAATAGATCGACTGCCAACGCCCTGGAATCCTCAGCCTCTGCCAGCCCCCTGATCGTGGGCCGTCGCGACGGCGCTCACATGCGGAGGGGGCCTTGCTTACAAGGCTTACCGGAAAATGTCAGGGTGGCCCTTGGGGACAGAGGGCAGGAACAACTCGCGTCCCCTCAGGGATTGCAAGCCTGCGCCACGAGGTTTCACCCCGGTCCTCGCGGGCGCTTCGCTCGACGCTGCCTCACTGTGAGAGCTTCGCCGGACTTGCAGGATCATCGATGTCGCCAGCGTGAAGTCGAACCAATCCGGCCGTCGTTCAGGCATGTCCGACAGGACGAATCAGTTCAATTGCTCGGCAGGCGCATCGGCCATCCCGCAGCATCCGACAACGCAGACGGCCTGAAAAGACCCGATCGACCGGCATGGGATAGGTGCAATGCCCCACCCAGACCGGCCGATACGGAATTATCCCAAAAGACACAGAGGTTGGATCGACCCTGCCCCTATAGAAAATTGACCAGCGACAGCTTCGACAGCATCGACGTGACTTGGTAGCTCGCCTGCAGCTGGCTCTGCACCGACAAGATCTTAGTCGCGACCTCTTCCGTCGAAATCAGCTGAGTGCCGTCGATGGTGTTCTGAAACTGAGCCCTCAGCGCGCCGTTCTGCGTCTTGGCGTTGCCGATCTGAGCCGAGGCGAGACTGAGCTCTGCGGCCACTTGGGTAATTCCCTGATCGTCCTGAGCGGGCTTGAACAGGGTCGTGACCCGATCGGCCATGGCCGTGTAGCGGTTGCGCTCGTTCAGGGCCTGGGTCCGGTCCGCGGCCGAGAGGGTCGTGTCGCTCAGGCTCTTGGTGCTGGCGAACTGCTCGCTCGCCAGGATGGCGACGCCGGTGATCGCGTTGCGGATACCGGCTTCGTTGGCCTGGGCTCCGATATCGACGGCCAGGCCCGAGCTCACCTGCGCGGTGGCCGTTCCGCGCGGATCGGTCAGGCTCTCGTCGCCCTTGTACCAGATCATCGTCTTGCCGGCGGGGTTGCTTAAAAATCCGCCGTTGGTCGCGTCGACGCGCCGGGGCGCGAAGGCGGCGGATTTGGTGCCGGCGAAGAAGTCCTTCGCGGCCAGGACGGCGGACGAGGCCGCGAGGGTGGTGGTCGCGCTGCCCTGCACCGTGCTCGAGAGTGCAGCTTGGAGATTGGTCGCCGTGGTGGCCGCGTCGGCGCCGATTACGAACACCGAGGGATCGGTCCCATCCGAGGTGGTCCGCGCCGTCAGGGTGAGGGTGGTCTTGGTGCCGTCGCGCAAGCCGAGGGTGACCGTGACAGTGTCGCCATCATTCGGAAGCCCGTTCACCGTCAGGGCGGTGCTGGCGGCCGCCCCACCCGTGAAGGAGACGGCGACGCCCGGGGGCGTCTGGCTCTGGGCGGCCGCGATCTTGCTGGTACCCAGGGCCGTCTTCAGAGCGGTGGCACTTGCCGTCGCGTCGGCGCCGATGACGAATTCGTTGGCTGCTCCCGTCGCGACAGTCCGGGCCGTGTAATCGACGAACGCCTGGCTTCCGTCGGCCTGGTTCACGCTGACCCGCACCACGTCGCCGTCCTTCGGCTGCGTGCCGAACGTCAAGTCCGCCGTCGGCGCGGCGGCGGCGGTGACCACGGCGCTGCCGATGGCGGTGGAATTAGAACTCGTGACGGCCCCAAGGATGAAGCCGAAATTCGCGCGATTGGCCGCGTTGCCCCCCTCGGAGAGCGTGATCGTCGTCGCCGGCGTTCCCGTCGGTGCCGAGATGCCGAGGTTGCCCGTTCCGGCGGTGCCGTCCGCCGTCTTGCGCTCGGCGATCACTGCCTTGAGGCCGGCCCCGCTGGCGTCGCCGTTCAGGATTGAATCCGCCGAAGCCACCGGCGGCGCCTCGGTTGCGCGGCCGCCGAAGAGGTAGGTGCCATTGTAGTTCTGGTTCAGGGTATCGACGAACAGATCGAGGTTGCTCGCCGCCGTCAGCCGAGTGGTGTTGCGCGCCGCCGGGGAACTCGTGTTCGCCATTCCGTTGGCGATGCTCGTCGCGAGCGTCGAGGTGGTCGTCGCCAGGGTCTGCAGGCTTTTGGAACCGAGGTTGATACGGTTGAGGGCGGTGGTGATGTTGGTGCCGTACCCTTCGAGGCGGGCCACCTGGGCGTTCGCGCTCAAGCTCAGGGTCCGAGACGCGCCGAGACCGCCATAAGTCTCGGCCGTACGGCCCGAGGCCATCTGCGTGGTCAGCGTGTCGAGGCTGCTTTTGCTCGCGAGCATGCGCTGCGCGTTCAAGGCCGTGTTGTAATTGCCGGCCGCGAAAGGAGGAATAGTCATGGGCGCGATCTCGGAAGGGAGGAGGGGTCGGCAGAAGGGGGAAGCGAGGACGAAGGCATCCGAGGCTCTGGCTGGGTCCTGGTTATCGATAGGCCAAACGCTTCGGTGACGGCTCCCACGACGGCCTACGGGTGACCGCAGGGGAACGCTTGCCCCCGTTCGCCCTGCTCTACAGGACGCGGGCGGGGCGGCAGGCGAATCGTCAGATCCGCATGAGCGTGTCGAGCATGTCGCGGGCGGCCGTGAGCACCCGTGCGTTGGCGCCATAGGCGGTCTGGAGTTGGATCAGGTTCGCCATTTCTTCGTCGATCTTGACGCCGGACTCGTTCGCGTACCGGCTCCGGGCGGTGGAGAGGGCGATCTGCTGACCCTGATCGAGGCTCTGGCCCGCGGCGGCGTTCGCACCCTGGGTGTCGACGACGCGTTGGGTGAAATCGGCCACGGTGGTCGTGAGGGGCGCCCGCACGCCACCGATCCCGACGGCCGCCGAGAACGTGCGGCTCTTGGTGGTGAGGCCCTGCAGGATGAGCTGTGGGCGCGCGGGGTCACTCGCTTCCGTCGAGGACGACGCGAGTACGAAAGCGCTGTTGTCGGCTTTGACCGCCTGATTGAGGGCGATTCGCTGGGCGAAGCCGGTGAGCTGCGAGCCCGCGTCGAAATCACCGGTGTAGAGTTCGCCGTTCTTGCCGGAATCGACGAACAGGGCGAATTCGGTGTCGCCGGACTTTGTGTCGGCGGCATTCGCCGGAACCGTGGTCGTGGCGGAGATCGTCGTAACTGCGGGATTCGGCGATGCGGCCGCCCGGGCGATCGTGAGCTTTCCGCTCGCGATCGAGACGGTGTAGTTGGCTCCCAGGGCCGCCCCGATGGCGGTCTGCATGTCGGCATCGGACCCGAGCTTGAAGCTCTTCGGCAGGGCCGTGCTGGAATCGACGTCGCCGGTCTGGATTCTCGGGGTGCCGGTGCTGGAGGCGACGAGAACGATCTTCGTACCGTCGGCGAGGGACAGCGCGATGCGGTTGCCGCTCTTCAGTCCGGAGATGTCGATGGCGGTCCCGCCCGCGGCACTCACGGTACGGTCGGTGGTAGACTGCGCCAGACCCGCCGCGAGTTCGTCGACCTGGCGCTGGGCCTCGACGAGGGTCACGTCGCGGGCGTTCACCGCCGCCGCGAGGGAGCCGGATCGAAGGGCTTGGGCGGCGATGAGATCGATCCGCGCCCCACCGGGCGTCACCGCCGTGATGGTGCCGATGGTGCGCTTGCTCGGATCTTCGGAATAGACGGTCTGCGGGCTCAGGGCCGCAGCGCCGTCGAACTGAAGACTGGCCGGCGTGGTGTGATCGACCAGGGTGAGGCCCGACTGGGTCATCACCGTGACCGAACCGTCGGTTTGCTCGACGGTCTGCACGTCCATGTACTGGGACAGGTCGTTGATGGCTTGGTCGCGCTGATCGAGGAGGTCGGGACTGCCGCCGTTGCCCTTGGCCCCCATGATTTTAAGGTTGAGCTGCGCGATATTCTTCAGGAGACCATCGGCGGCCTTCACATCGTTGCCGAGTTGCGTCTCCATGCCCGTGCGCAGAGTCTGGATGCCGTTGGAGATGGTGCCGAGACTGCCCGCGAGGGCGGCGGCGTTGTTCGCCACAGTCGTGCGCACGGAACTTACGCGGGGATCGTCGGCCAGGGTCTGGACGGACTGGACGTAGCTGTTGAGGAGCCCGTCGAGGGAGGAGCTCGAACCGGGTATGCCGAACAGGGAATCGACCTGGGTCGCCACGTTGGCAGTGATGCCCGTATAGGCCGCGCCCGCGGTCTCGAGGCGGAGCTGCTTCAGGGACGTGGCATTGAGGACGCGCGTCACGGCGCCGGCGCTCACGCTCGGCGCCTGGGCCTGGCTCACCGTCGATTGGATGCGCTTGTTGTAGCCGGGCGTGTTGACATTGGCGATGTTCTGCGATGCGACCCCGATCTGGGATTGCACCACCTGCAGGCCGGTGGTGGCGGTGTTGATCGCACTGCTGATCGACATCGGTTCGAGCCTTTTCGTCTCGCGAGATCCTCGCAGGGCTCGCGAGGCGTCTGGCCGGAGCCACCGCGCGGCCCCATCCTTGTCCGCCCGGTGGACGGCGGTCGGATGGGGTCGCGGAGCCAGTGCTTCCGGAAGGATGGATTATAGTCGGTTACTTTCCGACTGTACCCCGATAACCTTAACGAATGATGTTGATCAGGTCGCTCATCATGGTCTGAGCGGTCGACATCACGCGGGTGTTGGCGGAGTAGGCCTGTTGCGTGACGATCATTTTCGAGAATTCGCCCGCCACGTCGGTGTTCGACTGCTCGATCTGACCGCCGGCGACCACGGTGCCGTTGAGACCGGTCAGGGGGTCGCCAGAGGCCAGGGTCGCGGAGTAGTTGCCGCTGGTATCGGCTTTCAAGGCGTTGGGGTCCTTGAACTGGACGATGCCGGCCTGGGCGACGACGGCGGAGTTGCCATTCGAGTAGGTGCCGACGATCTTGCCCTCGGCCGAGACGGATAGCGCCGTCAGGCTGCCAGAGGCGAAACCGTCCTGCACGGCCGTATCGGTCCGGACGGTGCCCTCGGTGGAGGCGTACTGGGTGACGGAGTTCTTGAAGATGTTGAGGGCGACACTGTCGTTCACCTTGACACCGTCAATCGTCAGATTGGTGATCTTAGGATCGACCGGCGGCGCGAGTACACCGCTAGTAAAATTGAAGTCGATGCCGATGTTTGTCCAGGCGGTTCCCGCAGCGTCGTTCGCGGCCGTAGCCGGATCATCCGTCGACGGCACCTTCGAGTCACTGAGATAAAACAGATTCCACTTGTCGGGCGTCGTCGATGTTGCATCGGCCAACTTGGCCCACCGCAGTTGCAAGGTCACGGGAGCGCCGGTGACACTGTAGACCGTCATCTCGCCGCCCGAGAGCGTCTTCGTCTGGAATTCAGGTGATTGGGCGCCTGTCACCGTGGGGAGGGGACTCGCAATGGCGGTTCCGCCCAGAGTCTTGAGCAGCGTTCCGTCCGAATCACCGCCCTTCGCGTTCTTCGTGGCGGGCACCTGGGGGAGGTTGGCCGCGTAGGTGATGCTCGTGGTCGCCTTGGCGGGAAGGGCGGCCGTGGAGATCTTGATCGGCCCCATGCCGGTGCTTTGTCCGGTCCGCGGGTCGAAGTTCTGGCCGGTGAGATAGGCGCCCGAGCCGTTGACGAGGTAGCCCTGGGAATCGGACTGGAAGTCGCCGCGGCGGGTGTAGCGCGGGGTGGGTGACAGGGTCGGCTGGCCGACGGCGTCGCCGCTCTTGCTTTGGACCGTGAAGAAACCGTTGCCGCTGAGTGCCATGTTGGTGGGAATGCCGGTGGCGAGCAGGCCGCCCTGCACGTTGTTGGTGAGCCGCGAGAACGAGCCGACGGCGCCGGAGACCTGCTGGTTCGCGGGCTGCTCCCCGACCATGTCGACGAAGTTCGTGTCGACGCGCTTGAACCCGGTGGTCTGGGAGTTGGCGATGTTGCCCGAGATGTTGTTGAGTGCGTAGGACTGGGCCTGGAGGCCCGAGACCGCCGTCTGCAGCGCGTTGAAGATATCCATGGTGTGCCCTTGAGCCTCCGGTTTAAGGTCGATCTCAGATCAGCAACCGCCGTGCCGCGAGGCTTTCCTCTATTTATCAATGACCTACCTGGAAGCAGCCCGGCGCGTGGCCGACACGACCCGGCAGGTTCTGCCGCGTCCCCGGCCGTTTGTGCCCTCCACGCGGGGACTGCGGGAGCGCGGACGTGTTAAACCAGGGTGGATCGGCTGACCGACGCTTCGCCGCCGCACGTCTCGTGGGAGCACAGATGTCTCGCGCGGGACCGGCGATGGCGTCCGCACAACCGACTTCGGTGGGCCGCCTGACGAGGGAATGAGATGCGTGTCGTCCTATTGGTTGCCGGCCTGCTGATGGGGCTTTCCGGGCGTGCCTCGGCGCAACCCGATCCCAGCCCCTACAAGCCGCGGCCGCCCATGCCTCAGGCCGATATCCCCGCGGGGTCGTCGGACGATGCGCAGGCCCGCCGCGACCGCGCCGAGGCCGCGCGCAAGATTCGCGAAAAGAATTTCGATGATCGAGTCCGGCGGGCCACGTCCTCGATTTGCAGCAATTGCACGGCCGGTCCATCCCCCCACCGCCGGACACGGGAGCGAGCCGCCCCGGAACCGCTCGATCCGATGTTCGACCCGGCGGAAGCTCCGGCGCTGCCGGATTAGGTCAGGTTCCCCGAGGCGCCCCGGTCCTAGGACGACAAAGGATAGGGACCCGGTTTCAGTCAGGCACCGGACTGCGCACAGCGTTGAACGGGGGCGTCGTACCGTGGCGCTCGCCATTGTGCGTGGGCGGCGGTTGGCGCGCCCGGCTTCATCGGCGACGGGTCGGGCGGGCGAAAGGCTGGATTCGGTTCTTTTCGTCCACGTTGCGCGCGCATTGGCCGGGCGCCGTGGAACAGACGGAACAGGGTCGCGGGCCGACCGAACCGACGCAGGGCGGACGTGGTCGGCCGCGTGCAGAAGGATTGAGAACGGATGGGCGATTTGAAATTCGGGACGAACGGCCTGCGCGGCCTCGTGACGAACCTCGTGGGCGGGGCGACGGACGCCTATGCCAGCGCTTTCTTTCGCTCCGTTGCCGCGACGGCCGGTCCCGAGCGCAGTGTCGTCATCGGGCGCAACCTGCGCGACAGCAGTCCCGGCGTCGCCGCGACCTTGCCAACGCGGCGGCGGCGGGCTTCCGGGTCGTCGATTGCGGTGCGTTCCCGACCCCGGCGCTTGCACTCGGAGCGATGCGGCGCGGCTCCTGCGCCGTCATGGTCACGGGCAGCCACCTTCCCGAAGATCGCAACGGCCTGAAGTTCTAACGGCCCGACGGCGAGATCACCAAGACCGAAGAAGCCGCCACCCTGGCCGCCCTCGGCCCCATTGCCGAGGCGTTGCCGCCCGACATGGCCGCCACGCCCGATCCCGATGCTGCCAAGCGGTATCGCCGCCGCTACCGCGATGCCTTCGCGCCCGATCTCCTGACCGGCCTGCGGATCGCCGTCTATCAGCAGAGGTCCGTCGCCCGCGACCTGATGGCCGACCTGCTGACGGCCCTGGGCGCCGCCGTCGTCGCCATCGGCCGCTCCGAGACCTTCGTGCCCATCGACACGGAGGACCACCGTGCAGAGGATGTCGCCTTCATCCGGGACACCATGGCATCCGGCGGCTTCGATGCCCTCGTGACCACGGGCGGCGACGCCGACCGTCCCCTGGTCGCGGACGCCACCGGGCGGATCCTGCGCGGGGATGTTCTCGGCCTCATCACCGCCCGCTACCTCGGGGTCGACGCAGTGGTCGTGCCGGTGACGGCGGGCTCCGCCATTGAGCGGTCTGGCGAATTCCAACGGGTCACCCGCACCCGGGTCGGCTCGCCCTTCGTGATCGCCGGGATGGAGCAGGTGAAACGTGCCGGCTTCGACACGGTCGTCGGCTTCGCGGCCAATGGCGGGTTCCTGCTCGGCGCGCCCCTCACCATTGCCGGGCGGCCCCTGCCCGCCCTCCCCACGCGTGGTGCCGTGCTGTCGATCCTGGCGACCCTCGCGGCGGCACGCGAGGCGGAGCTGACCCTGGCCGGCCTCGTCGCCTGCCTGGATGCTGGGGAGAAGGCGAGTTCGCGGTTGCCCGAGATTGCGCCCGAGCGGATCGGCGCCCTGCTGGCGCGCCTCACCGAAGCGGAGTTCCGGCGGGACGTCCTGGCCCCCGTCGGCACGCCGGTGGCCTTGGACGAACAGGATGGGGTCCGGATCGATCTCGACGGCGGGCGGACGATCCACTTGCGCGCCTCCGGCAACGCACCCGAGTTGCAGTGCTACGGGGAAGCGGGCTCGGCCGCGGAGGCTGAAGGTCTCGTTCGCTGGGGCTGGAAGCCGCCGCGACGGCCATGACGTTGTAACGGCAGGATGCCCGTTCCACGACGGAGAGCGCCGGAGCAACGGACCGGCGGGTGCTTCCGCGAAGCCCGCTGCAGGCCTCCGACAGGGGGCGTCGGTCCGCTGATCTGCCGGAGGCTTTCGGGCTCTTCTCATCCCGTGCAGGGTGGCTTCGGGCCGGACAGCTCACCGTCCCGACGCCCTCAGCCCTGCCGGCCGATCTGCGTGAACGCAGCGTGGCGTCGATGGAGGCGCAAGCCGCCCTTGCACTACCGGGGCATTTTGGGGTCAGAGCAGAGCGTGAAGCGCCTTCGGCAGTGCGGACATCGGACGGGCGGAACGAGGCTGGCGCACAGCCATGCGATGATGGCCTGCCGCACGGCGGGCAGGCCAAGATTGCGTGTTCGGCGACTGGCTCCGTTAATGCCGGAGCTTCAGCGGTGAGGGCGCCGGTACGCGCGGGATCGGAGGCGCTTCGGCGAACACCGCCCCGATCCCAAGCCAACTTGCCCGCACGGCTTGTTTCAGTCCCGGAAGATCCTGTCCGTCTATGGTCGCCAGCGGGAAGGAATCGAGACCGAGCGAGGCGTAGACGTTGGCGCGCGCATTCTGGACTGCGGCGTGGGCCAGATCGAACTTCACCTCGGCGATCAATGTATTCATCTCCTCGCGGATCAGCGTCTGCTCGCTTGCCGAGAGCGCGGAGGCGGACGCACGCATCTGCTCCACGATACGACGCTGAACTTGGCGGAACGCGGCTGCTGTCTCGAACTCCTTCATCGCCAGCGCGTGGCGGATTCGGCTGACGTGAACTTGGGTCATCACCGCCATGGTGACGGCGAGCGCACGCTTGTCGAGAAGCGCGTCCTGCGCGCCGATGAGGCCGGTCCGCTCAGGGTAACGGAAGACGTTCAGCAGGTTCCAGCTCGCGCGCGCGCCCCAGCCGACCCAGTTCGAATTGTAGAGAAGGCGGTTCGAATCGGCGTTGCCGCCGACGATGAGATTGATGCCGGGCAGCAGTTCGAGGAGCGCGGCGGTCGCCTCGCGAGCATTGATGCGCTGCCGGTAGGCGACCTCGCGCAGTTCTGAGCGGTTCTCCAGGGCGACGCGAACGAGATCGGCCTCGGCGACGCCGAGCTTCAGGCCGGCCTCGACGCCCTCCATCTCCGCCAGTCGGAACGGCAGGTCGGGCGGAAGGTTCATCAGCGCCGCGAGCTGGCTCCGGGCCACGAGCAGATCGGCCTCGACCCGCTGAATCTCGCGCCGGATCTCGATCAGCTCGCGCTCGTAGGTCAGCGCCGTGATCGGCGAGGTCTGGCGATCGGCGTAGAGGCGGCGGGCGTCGCCGATCGCCGTCTGGGCGCGGCCTTCGAGTGCGCGCAGGCGGCTCGCGAGGCGCTCGCTCGTCAGCGCACGCCAATAGGCGGTGCGCACGTCCTCGATGATGCGGCTCACCACCCGGCGGCGATTCTCCTCGGCGATCAGAACCGCATCGGCGGCTTGCCGGGCACGCACATACGACAGGCCGAAATCGAGGATGTTCCAGCTCAGCGATAGATCGCCATAGACGAAATTCTTGTCCTGACTGTAGGACGGCTCGAGGGACTGGCGCTGCGTCAGCACCGAGATCGAGGAACTCGCGGCGTAGTTGTCCCGTCCCGCGTAGGCGCTGTTGGCCACGAAGTTCGGCAGCATCGAATAGCTGGCGAAGCTCAGCTCTCGCGCCCGCACGGCCGTCTGCATGATCTCGACGCGCTGATCGAGATTGTACTTCAGGGCGCGGGCGAAGGCCTCGTAGAGGTCGATTCGGGGACCCGGCAACGGCTGGTCGGACCCGACGCGGCGCAGCTTGTCCGCCGCGTAGGCACCGAGTTCGACCTGTCCGAGCGGTTGGGGTTTCACCGTGCACGCGGTCATCGCCGCCGTCAGCATCGTCGCTCCCAGGAGGGTGACGGCGATTCGGTACACGCGCCCCGCGCCGATAGACCGAACCTGCACTATGATCTCCGCGTCCCCTGGGCTCGAGCATGCTCGGGAAGCCCCGGGGCACGCTGTCGCGACGCCCAAACCTTTTGATCATTAAGGTAAACGAATCGTCACATCTGGCCCTCCGCCGCTGTTCCAGATGTCGTGAGCACGGGCGAGCGCCCTATCCAGAAGGGCGAGGTCGGGTGTGTCGCGTGCATCCAGCGTCGCCAATCGGGTGGTAAACAGTGTCGCTACGCCGCGGGGCTCAGGCGGCGGCTCTCGGCGCAGAGCCGGCCCCGGATTGGCGGCGGCGGCGGCGGGGCCGGGAGTGGGAGGAATCGCCCGGATCTCACCCGTTTCCGCATCGATGGTCACGGCCCGTCGCACGACGCGGCCATCCTCCAGCACGACCTCAAGTTCGAGCGCCACGAGCCCGGTGCCTGCCGGGGGGCGCCCCCAGAAGCCGCCCAGTCCGTCGCCCTCAATCCAGTCGGGCGCCGGCGAACCGCCCCGTCCGAACAGCCGGACCTCCCGCACGAGCGCGGTGCCGGGTGCTGCATTGCGCAGGTTGATCGACAGGGTGTCGGGACGTCGGATCGCCTCGATCATGAGCGCGTCCGATCCCGTTCCGGCCTCGTCCGCCGACAGGGGGAAGTCCAACGAACGGCCGAGATAGGGTCTCGGCGAGAACCAGGACCACCCATCGTCGGACGCCCGTTCGAACCGCTCCGAGGCGAACCGCGCGATCCGATCGCTTTCTTCCAGCATGATGTGACCGGCAAGACGGGTCGTCGTGCCATGGAGGTGGCCGACGCCGTTGACGGCGGCGACCACGGCGCCGTCCGCCAGGACAACAGCGCCGATGGAGCCGAGCGGCTCGATCGCGGCGACCACCGGCAGAACGAAGCCGTTGGCCAAGATCCCGGGCTCCAGGCTCCCGGGGTCGAAAAGCCCGGATTCCAGGAGCGGAACCGGCGGTGCGGCTGGAGCGCCGAAGACGGGCGACGCCGCGAGGATCGGGAAGAACGCCCCCGGCGGCGGGACCAGCGTCGGAAGCGGCGTGACGGTGACGTCGACCGTGACCAGGGTAGATCCGCCGCGTCCGTCGCTGACGTCGACCGTGAAGCGGTCGCGCCCCTCGAAACCGGTTTTGGGCACATAGGAATATGACCCGTCCCCGGCGAGGACCACCGTCCCGTTCGCCGGGGGCGCCGCCAAGCGGAAGCCGAGCGGATCGCCGTCGCGGTCGATCGCCACGATCCGCCCCTTGCCGACCGTGTCGGCCGGGCTCACGAGGGGTTCGGCGCGGGCGTCCGGAGCCGTGTTGACCGCCTCGATGGTCACCGGAATGGTTACCAATGCGGAGCCGCCCCGCCCGTCCGAGATCCGAACGGTGAAGACGTCGCCGCCATGGAACCCGGAATTGGGGATGTAGGTGAAACCGCCGTCGGGCCGCAGCGTGACCCGGCCCGAGGCGGGCGGCGTCTGGATGGCGTAGAGCAACGGGTCGGCGTTCCGGTCGCCGGCGGCGATGCGGCCGTCGACGGGCGTGTCCTCACGCGTCGTCACGAGGTCCGCGCTCGCCGTTGGTCCGTCGTTCACCGACGTGACCGTGAGGTGGACGGTGGCTGTGGAGCGGCCGCCATCGGAGTCGACGATCGCGTAAGTGAAGGAATCCCCGCCGTGGAAATCGGCGTCCGGCGTGTAGGTGAAGCGGCCATCGGGCCGAAGGTCGAGACGTCCATGCCGGGGGCCGGCGACCGGCATCGGATCGACCCGGAGGGTGTCGCCGTCGGGATCATGGTCGTTGCCGAGGACGCTGCCTTCGAGAACGCTGTCTTCCGCGAGGGTCGCGGCGTCGTCGAGGGCGACCGGGGCGGGGTTGACGACCGTAAGTACGACGCGCGCCGTCGCCGACGCTCCGGCGCGATCGGTGCCGGTCAGCGTGATCGTGTAAACGCCGCCGGGAATCCGGCTCGATGCGTCGGACGCGATCGTGCCCGAAATCAGGCCCGTCGCCGGATCGATCGCGAGACCGGGGGGCAGCCCGGTCGCCGTGAAGGTCAGGCCGTCGCCCTTGTCGACGTCGCTGAAGGCGTATCCCGCCGGAATCGATACCCGCTCGGCATCGCTCGCCGTCCGCGCGGCGAGCCCCGGCGCGGCGGGGTCGAAGACCGGCGCATCGTTGACCGGCTTCACCGTGACGGTCACGCAGGCCGTGGCGAAGCCGCCGTTGCCGTCCGCGATCGTGTAAAAGATCGTGTCGGTGCCGTTGAAGTCCCGGTCCGGCGCGTAGCGCAGGCTGCCGTCGGGATTGAGGGTGACCGTGCCGTGGTCGGCCGTGAGCGAACCAGGCACCACCACGAGCGGATCGCCGTCGGGATCGCTGTCGTTGCCCGTCACGTCGATGTCGACGGGCGTGTCCTCGTCAATGTCGATGGCCTCGTCCGTCGCGGACGGGGCCGGATTGGTGACGGTCCAGGCGAAGTGGCGCGAGACCGCGAGGCCGCCGGGATCCGTGCCCGTGAGCGTCACGACGTAGGTGGTGCGTCCGCCCGGACCCGACGCGGCGGGGTCGATCGTACCGCCGATCGTGCCGGTGGCCGGGTCGATCGCGAGACCCGGTGGCAGGCCCGTCGCGGTGTAGACGAGGGCGGCGCCCTCGGGGTCGGCGATCAGGGTGCCAACCGGTACGCGAACGCTCTCGCCGTCCGCCGCGTTGCGGGCGGGCAGGATGTCGGGTGCGACCGGACGCTGGTTCACGGGCCTCACCGTGACGGTGAGGAGGCCGGTGGCACGAACGCCGTTCACATCCTCGATCGTGTAGACGACCGTGTCGGTCCCCGAGAACCCGTCGTCCGGCGTGTAGGTCAGCAGACCCGTGGCCGGATCGGCCGAAACGGTCCCGTGCGCGGCCGTCGTCGCGCCGGGCGCATCGACGAGGCGGATCGCTTCGCCGTCGGCGGCGGAATCGTTGGCGGTGACCGCGACCAGGACGGGGGAACCGGCCCGGGTCGTGGCCGTGTCGGGCGCGGCGGTCGGGGCGTCACCGCTGACCGTCCAGGTGAAACCGCGTGTCACGCTGGCGCCAGCGGTATCCGTCGCCGTGACGGTCACGGCGTAGGAGGTGCGCCCCGGAGGCCCGCTCGGCAGCGTCCCAATGATCACGCCCGTCGCCGGATCGATGCTCAGGCCCGGCGGCAGCCCGGTGGCGCTGAAGCCGAGCCGGTCCCCGCCCGGCACCCCGAGGCCCGGGGAATCGATGTCGGGATCATGAAACCGCGCGGCGACGTCGTAGCGGACGACGGAACCGTTGCGGCCGGACTGGTCGGGCAGGCTCTCGGCGTCGGGCGCATCGTTCACGGGCGTGACCGTGACGTTCACCGACGCGGTGCTGGTGCCGCCGTTCTCGTCGACGATGGCGTAGGTGATCGTGTCGGTTCCGTTGAAGTCCGGATCCGGCGTGTAGACGAGCAGGCCGTTCAAAACCGTCACCCGGCCGTGCCCGGCGCGCGGCGCGGCGTCGCCCGTCGCGACGAGAGCAAGACGATCCCCGTCGCCGTCCCTGTCGTTCGCCAGGACATCCACCGCGACCGGCGTGTCCTCGGCCGTGATCGCAACATCGTCCATGGCTTGGGGGGCGGTGTTGGTGACCCGGACAACGACGCTCCTGCTGGTCGACGCGCCGCCCGGATCGGTCGCCGTGATGGTGACGCGGTAGTCCGTCAGCCCGGTGGCGCCGGACGCCGCATGATCGATTGTGCCGCCGACCGTACCAGTCGCCGGATCGATGACGAGGCCCGGCGGCAGGCCGGTGGCGCCGTAGCGCAGGGCCGGCCCGTCGGGATTCGCGAACGGGGCGCCGAGCGGAAGGGCCACCGTTTGGCCGTCCCCGACGGCAATGTCACCCGGTGCGTACGCGGCGGGAGCGTCGACACGGCCCGTGACCGTCACCGCGAGGACAGCCGTCGCACTCCCGCCGTCGCCGTCGGCGATCGTGTAGGCGATGCGCGTCGTCCGGGTCTGGCCCGGGGCCAGATCAGTGAAATCCGCGCCCGGGTCGAAGCGGTAGCGACCGTCCGCCAGAATGGTGAAGCGGCCGCCGGCGGACCCCGCCACGGTCTGCCCGACGGCGTCCACTGACCCGTTCACGGCCGCGACCGTGAGCGGGTCACCGTCCGGATCGCTGTCGGCGCCGTTGCCGTTGTCGGCGAGCACGGAGCCGGTGGCCGGGGTGCGGGCATCGGTGACGGCGCCGTCGTCCCGCGCGACCGGGGCCGGATCGAGGACGCGCCAGGTGAAGGTGCGGCGCGTCGTGCCCCCGTTGCCGTCGTCGGCCGTCACCGTCACGGCGTAGTCGCCGTTCGTGCCGCCCCGCGACGCGGATCGGTCGATCGTTCCACGGACGATACCGGTCGTCGGATCGATCCCGAGTCCCGCGGGAAGCCCGGCGGCCCCGAAGGTGAGCGCGTCGCTCTCGATGTCCGAGAAATAGCGGCCGAGATCCGTGCCGGCGACGGCGTCTCCGTCGAGACTCCCGATGGCCGGAAGCGTCCCGGCCCGCGGGCCGTCGTTCACCGGGGTGACCGTCAGAGTCAGGGTGTCGGTATCGGTCCGGGCACCGCCCGTGCCGGTATTACCGCCGTCATTCGTGAGGATCGTCAGGGTGTCGGCGCCGTCGTAGTTGGCCGCCGGCCGGTAGCGGGTGCCATCGAGGGCGGCGTTGATGGCCGCGACGGTACCGGTCAGCGTGACCGACCCGCTGCCGTCATGACTCGCCGTGACGCCGATGGTCGAGCCGAGCGTGAGCGTGCCGTGCAGCACGCTGAGCGTCGTCGTGATCGCCCCGTTCCGGGCATCCGCGTCGGAGACGGTGATGCCGTTGCCATTGGCCGCCGAGAAGACGAGCGGCGTATCCTCGGCGACCGTCTGATCCGGCGGCAGCCCGTTGACGGGGGCATCGTTCAGCGCCGTGAAGGCGACGGTCGTGGTGGCGACATTCGAGTCGCGCGTGCCGTCGTTGACGCACACGTCGATGCTGCGGGTGACGGTCGCGGGATCGTGCTCGTTCGAGGAGAAGCGGATCTGCCGCAGGGCCGTCTCGTAATCGGCCTTCGTCGCGGCCCCGGTCAGCGTCAGGGTGTAGGTCGCGTGATCGAAGCGTGCCGTGATGCCCGCCGGCAGGGTGCCCGTGTATGCGAGCGTATCGCCGGGCTGGCCGTTTGTGACGACCGCCGTCGCCCAGACCATGGACGCGCTGTCGACATCGGTCACCGACACGCCGCCGTCGACGATCGCCACGCCCGGCGCGCGTTCGGTATAGCCCGTGGCGTAACCGGTGCCGGCTGCCGCGGCGAGGTGCAGCACGGGCGCGTCGTTCACCGGCCGGACGGTGACCGTGACCGTCGCCGTCTCGGTCGAACCGCCCGAGGTCACCGTGTAGGTGAAGCTGTCCACGCCGTTGAAGTCGGCCGCCGGCGAATAGGTGAGGGTGCCGTCCGGCTGGAAGCCGACGGTGCCGTGCCCGCCCTGCGTGACCGCCGTCACCTGCCGCGTGCCGTCCTCGAACGTGTCGGCCGAGGCCCCGTTCGTGCCCGTGAGGGCGTTGAAGGTGATGGCGGTGTCCTCGTCGGTCCCGACGGAATCCGGCACGATGTCGGCGACCGGCGCGATGCTGACCGCGATGGTGCTGGCGGCGTTCGCCCCACCTGGGTCGGCAGTCGTGAGCATAATCTGCGCGGCGCCGTTGCGGTCCGCGGCGGGATCGAAGCGCAACCCCTCCAGGGCAGCGTTGATGTCGGCGATTGCGCCGGAGAAGCGCATCGCGCCGTCGCCGGTTCCATCGCCTTGCAGGAAGGTCAGGCCGGTGGTGCGCGACAGGGTGAGCAGGCCCTCCGCCGAACGCAGCGACACCGTGAGCGTGCCCCCATCCGCATCGGCCACGCTGACGCCGTTGCCGGATCCGGCCGAGAACACCAGCGGCGTGTCCTCGTTCACCGTCTGGGTTGTGGACGGGACGGCGTTCACCGGTGCGCTGTTCGTGGGCGCGGTCCCGACAGAGCGCACGGTGAGGTCGACGGTCTCGGTGACGCTCTTCGGCCCGCCGGCACCGGTGTTGCCACCGTCGTCCGTCGTGATCGTGAGAGTGTCGATGCCGCTGTAGTTGGCATCGGGGCGATAGGTCGTGCCGTTCAGGGCCGCGTTGATGTCGGCGGTGGTCCCGGACAGCGTGAGCGAACCGGTACCCGACCCCGTGACCGTGACGTTAGCCGTGCCCCCGAGCGTCAGGGTGCCGTGCTGAACGTGAAGCGTCGTGGTCACGCCGCCACTGCCAGCATCGACGTCCGACACGGTGATGGCGTTGCCGTTGCCCGGCGAGAAGACGAGGTTCGTGTTCTCGTCCACGCTCTGCGCGGCGGGGACGCCGTTGACCGGCGCGTCGTTGACGGGGGTGACCGTGATCGAGAGGGTGTCGGTGTCGCTCTTCGCGCCCCCCGAGCCGGTGTTGCCGGTGTCGTTGGTAACAACCGTGAGTGTGTCGGCACCGTTGTAGTCCGCGGCCGGACGATAGGTCGTGCCGTCGAGGGCGGCGTTGATCGCGGCCGCCGTCCCGGTGAGCGTGACGCTGCCGCTCCCATCGTTCGTGACGGTGACGCCGGCGGTCGAACCGAGGGTCAGCCTACCGTGCGCCACACCGATCGTCGTTGTCAGGGGGCCGCTCCCCGCATCCGGGTCCGAGACGGTGACGGCGTTGTTGGTGCCCGACGAGAAGACGAGGCTAGCATCCTCGGCGACGGACTGCCCCGCGGGCAGGGTGTTGACCGGGGCAGCGTTCGCGGCGCCGATGGTGACGGTCGTCGTGGCGGCGGCGGAGTCGACGGTTCCGTCGTTCACCGTGACGGCGATGGTGCGGTCGACCGTCGAGGGGGACGGTCCGGTCGCGGTGTAACGGATCTGCTGCAGGGCGGCCTGGTAGTCGGCCTTGCTCGCCGTGCCGGTGAGGGTGAGCGTGTAGGTTGCGGGATCGTACGTCGCGACGATCCCCGACGGCGGCGTGCCAACCAGGGCGAGGCTGTCTCCGGCCTGATGGTTGGTGATGACGGCCTTGGCCGAAGCGATGTTGGCATTGTCGACGTCGGCGATCGAGACGTCGGTGTCGACGATGGCGACGCCTGTCCCGCCGGTGCCGGTACTCGTCTGGAAACCGGTTCCGGGCACCGAGGCGTCGAGATCGAGCACGGGGGCGTCGTTGACCGGCGTGATCGTGATCGCGACGGTGTCGGTGTCGCTCCTCGGCCCGCCCGATCCGGTGTTGCCGTTGTCGTTGGTGACGACCGTGAGGGTATCGCTGCCGTTGTAGTCCTGCGCACCCCGGTAGGTCGTCCCGTTCAGGGCCGCCTGGATGTCGGCGATCGCACCGGTGACGCTCACCGTATCGGTGCCGTTGCCGCTGACCGTCACGCCGTTCGTCGAGCCGAGGGTGAGGGTGCCGTGAGCGACGCTGAGCGTCGTGGTGAGAGTGCCGGTGCGGGCGTCGGCATCGGACACGGTGATGGCGTTGCCGTTGGCCGACGCGAAGACGAGCGCGGCATCCTCGTTCACGGTCTGCGCCCCCGGAACGCCGTTCACCGGCGCGTCGTCGACGGCCGTGAACGCGACGGTGGCGACCGTCGTGTTCGAATCGATCGTCCCGTCGTTGGCGGTCACCGTGATGGAGCGGTCGACCGTCGCGGGATCGTGGTCGGCCGACGAGAACCGAATCTGCTGCAGGGCTGTCCGGTAGTCGGCGAGGCTGGCCGATCCAGTCAGCGTCAGCGTGAAGGTCGTCGTGTCGTAGACGGCGCTGAGGCCGGTCGGCAGCGTACCGGCGATGCCGAGGGTGTCGCCGCCGCTGCCGTTGGTGATGACGGCCTTCGCCGACATGAGGGTGGAGCTCGCGACGTCGGCGATCGAGACGTCGCCATCGACAATGGCGACCCCCGCCGCCCGTTCGGTGTACTGGGTGGCGTAGCCGGTGCCGGCGGCCGAATCGTCGAGATCGAGCACGAGGGCCGGATTGTAGCCGAAATTCGGGCCGGCCAAGGTCGCCCCGACCTTGTTGTCGGTGAGCGCACCGGAGGTTGCCGTCGTCGCCGTGGCCGTCCTGAGGCGTCCCTCGGTGTCGGTTACCCGCACGACGAACTGGCCCGGCAGGATCCCGGTGAAGCCGTAGCTGCCGTCCGCGGCCGAAGTCTCGGTCGCCAGGACACGCTCGCCGGTATCGACCAGGCCGTTGCCGTTCACGTCGTCGACGAGTTCGACGGTGACCCCCCGGATGCCGGCCTCGCCGGCATCGGACGCGCGATTGGCGTTCGCGTCCGCGAAGACCCGTCCGCCGATCGTCGAGGTCGGCGGGGTCCAGGAGGCCGCGTCGTTGATGGTGCCGAGGGCGGTCGAGCCGTTCGTGGTGATGGCCCTGCCGCTGCCAACGACGCTTCCGTCCGACGGGTCGATCCGGGTGATGTTTGTGCCGAGGGTGTAGATGAACCCACCGGAATCGACGCCGGTCTGGACGTCGGTCCGGGCCACCGTGTCGTCGTAGAGGGCCTCGCTCCCGTCGCTGAGGTTAAACCGGGCGTAGGAGGACCGGGTCAGACTGACGAGCTGTCCGCTGGCCTGATCGATCCCGATGTCGCCCCAGTCGTAGTTGTGGTTCGACTGATTGCCGAAGGTCGACCCCGACGCCACAGTGCGCCCGGCCCCGGTGAAGGTCAGCTTGTAGATCTGATCGGTCGCGCCGGAGACGTTCTCGACAGCGAGGTAGAGGACGCCGTTGGAGAAGGCGGCGCCGGCGCTGCCCAGGCCCTGGTTGCCGGTGGCGATGCCGTTGTTCGAGAGATCGGCGCTGATCAGGATGTGCTGATCGTTCCGGAAATCGTAGGCGAATAGTGCGTTCCTGTCGGAGGCACGCGGACTGGCGTTGTCGACGTAGTAGATCAGCCCGTTCGCTTGGTCGACCGCGAGGGAGTTGAGGGACGTGCCCAGGCCGATCCCGCCGACGCTGGCGGGGGCGTCCGTGAGGGGCGTCGCCTTTCCGGAGGCGATGTCGACGCTGTAGATTGTGCGCCCCGAGACGGCCAGCAGCGCGCCGCGCCCGTTGTCCGCGGCTGCCAGCCTATGCTGCCACGCGTGCTGTGCCGCCTCGCCGACGACGACACCGGTCTCGATGGCGCCGTCCCGCACTTCAAGGTTCCAGTCGCCGCCGCGGGCGGTCGCGCCGGTGGCGTCGTCCGACGCGGCGACGTCAGCCCCGGTCGCGGACGCGAGGAGCGCGGCGGCGCGCGCGCCGGCCTCGCCCGCCGCGAAGTCGCAGCCGTAGATCAGGAGGTCGCCGGTGGCGGTGAGCGCGTTGCCGATGACCGCGAGGTCGGCGGCGTAGCGGCCCTGGATCGTCTCGGCCGTCAGGTCGCCGGTGCCGAGGCGAAGGTCGCCGGCCGAGCCATGCGAGAGGATGTGGATGGCATCGATGTCGCCGCGTCCCTTAAGCGCCTCGGCGAGCTGGTCGAAGCCGTCCCTGGCGGAATCGATGAGGATGATCTCGGCCGAGGCCGGCAGTCCGGCGAGGAGGGTCGCCAGATCGGCAACGCCTCGGTCGATCACCACGATCTCGTGGCGGCCGTCGACGGAGGCGGTCTCGTGCGTCGGTGGCGCGGCGGCCAGGGCGGCGGACTGCGCGTCCGCCGGCGCGCCATGTGCGGTGTCGCCCGCCGTCCCGGTCTGGTCGGCGTGCGATCGCGCGGCGTCGGGATGAGCCTGCGCGGCAGCGTCCGGATGGGCCTGCGCGACGGCGTCCGACTGCGCCTGCGCGGCGGCCGGTGCGGCGGCGCCATCGAAGACGAAGCGGGGTTCGAGGGCGCGGATCGCCGGAGTCGGAAGCGCCCCCATCGCGCCCCGTGCCCCCGAACCCGCCCACGCCTTGCTCCGGAAACGTCCGAACATCGAGTCCGCCCAGCCTGCGACCGGAACGCGTCACGCGCTCCCCGATGGCGAGCCTAGGCCGGCATGGTTAAGGAACGGTGGGGCGGCGCCTCGGGTGACCTCGTTCAGAAGCCGCTCTCGCGCACGAGCACGGCGACCACGCGGCGAAACGCGTGGGCCGCGACGCTTTCCCGATGCCCCGAGACGGCGACCACCCCGCGCACCACGGCGGGCGTACCGGACAGGCGCAGTTCGTCCTCGGGGCGGTTCATGACGACGGTGTACTGCGCCTCGACGGGCACCAGGCCGACGTTCTTCTCCTCGCGCACGGCGACAGGACCGCCCAGAGTGGATACGAGCGAGGGAATCTCGACGGTGGCGACCGCCGCGCTCGACACCGAACTGACGACCACCGGAATCGAGCCGGTGGTGAGATCGTCGGGCACGAAGGTGCCGGGTGCGCCGGCGTAGAGGCGCGCCATGGCGTCCTCCGGCACGAGGCCGCGCACCTGCCGCCGACCGTTCGAGACCAGGGTCCCGAGTTCCTCGCCTCTGCTGACCCAGCGTCCGGGCTGCAGGTCGGGCTCGATCTCGGCGACGACGCCGTCGAAGGCCGCGCGGATCACGAGTTCGTCGTGGCGCCGCTCCAGGCCCTGAACGGCTTCGCGCTTGGCGTTCCGCTCGCCATCGAGGACGAGGCCGCCGGCCCGGTCCTGCGCATCGGCGGCGCGGCGGTCCTGCCGCGCCTCCACCAGGGCCAGGCGGATGCGCGCCGTGTTCAGCTCGTGAACGAGGCGGGGCGAATGCAGCCGGATCAGGACCTGCCCGGCATTGACCGACGCGCCCGCCTCGACCTCCACGGTCTCGACGCGCGCCGGTTCCACGGCGGTGAGTCGCTCGGTCCGCTCCGGCTCGGCAATTGCCGGGATTTCGACGCGACCCGAGACCGGCAGGACCAGCAGCGCCAGGACCACGCCGAGCGCCGCCACGGTGAACCGCGTGCGCTCACCGGACGAGATCCGTGCGCGGTTCACCCACCAGAACTTGGTTTCACGGTAGATCGGGCGCAGGACGAACACGCCGATCTCGACGGCAAAGAGCACCAGACCGAGGATCTTGAAGGCCAGGGTGTAGACCATCACGGCGATGCCGGTGAACACGACCAGCCGGTAGATCCAGACCGCAACGCCGTAGGCGATCACGGCCGCGCGCCGGCGCGGGCTCCAGGTCTCGGGGCAGGGATCGCCGAGCTCGAACAGCGTCTCGCGTAGCGCCCAGGTGGTGACGGCGAAGGCGCGGGGTTGGAGGTTCGGCACCCCAAACAGATCGACGGCGATGTAGTAGCCATCGAAGCGCATCAGCGGACTGAGGTTGATCGCGACGCTCATCACCCAGCTCGTCGTGGCCAGAAAGAAGGCGATGGAGCGCGGCGTTCCCTCGGGCAGGAACGACCAGGCGAGCGTCGCGACGGCCGCCACGGCGAGTTCCACCGCGACTCCGGCGCCGTCGATGGCGACGCGCTGGCGACGGTCCCGCAGGCGCCAAGCGTCGGTGGTGTCGGTATAGAGCACCGGCATCAGCACCATGAAGGCGACGCCCATGCTGGGGACGCGGCAGCCGTAATGGGTGGCGACATAGGCGTGGCCGAGCTCGTGCAGCGCCTTCACGGTGACGAGGGCGGCGAGATAGCCGATCACCCCCTCCGGCGTGAGGAACTGCAGGAAGGTCGCGCGGAACGCGTCCCATTGCTGCATGGCGAGGTACAGCCCGAGCAGCCCGGCGAGCGCGACGGCGATCAGGCTGCGCCGGTCAGCGAGCCGGCGAGCGAGCGGCAGGGTGCGGTCGAGAAACGCCTGCGGCCGCACCAGGGGAATGCGGACGAAGAGGTAGTTGTGCATCAGCCATGCGCCGCCCCCCTGCTTGCGGGCCGCCGCCTGCCGCGCCAGACCCTGCCAGCCGCCGCGATGCGCGACGAGGCCGTTGGCTTCGCAGAACCCCCGAAACCCCGCGACCTCGGCCGGCGCGACCGCGCGTCCGAGGGCCTTGCCGGCGGCTTGGGCGAGTTCGGTCGGCGTGAGGCCCGTCCGCCAGGCCTTGAGGAAGGCGAGGCCGGTGCCGTCAATCTCGTAGAAGCGATGCGCCAGCGGATCGTAGAGCAGCCAGGGGGTCGGACCGCCGTCGCCCGGCACCGCTCCGCGCTCAATCCGCAGGTCTTCGCGCAGGGCCGTAAGCGGCGGGTCATCCGCCGAGCCCGCCCCGCGGCTCACAGGCCGACTTTCTGGCGCAGGAACGCGAGGGGTTTGCGCAGGAGGGTGAACCCGAACGGCACAGTCGATCCGTAGAGCTGTGCCGTTCCGCGAGCCCCGAGCCGTGGTGGCCGCGCGGCGGCGGGCAGCCTCGCGACGACGCGGTGGGCGAGCACGCCGGCCTCCGTCAGCCGCGCGACGGGCGTCACCTCGTCGACCTGCGCATCCAGAGCGTTGAGGGGATCGGCGTCGAGGAAGAGCCGGACCCGGCTGCCCGCTTCGAGGGCGATGGCATCCGAGACCGGAAGGTCGATGCGGATCTCCACCGTCTTCGGGTCGGCGATCTCCAGGATGCGCTGCCCGGCGGCGACGGGCTTGCCGTACCACTCCTTGCGGTCGGCATAGACGGCGACGCCGGCGCGCTCGGCGCGGACTTGCGTTTTGGCGAAGGTGTCATGGGCAAAATCCCGTTCGGCCGCCTTCAATGCCAGCTCGGCGCGGGCCTGCCCGATCTCCCGCCGGGCGCGCTCGTCGGCATACGCCGCCACCGTCACCTGTCGGAGCTTCGCGTCGGCGACCTGCACCTCGCGCTCGGACACCGCGAGGGCGTTGCGTTGGGCGGTGTCGACGTACCGCAAGACGAGGTCGCCGATGGCGACCGCGGCGTTCGGCGTCACCAAAATCTCCTCGATGATGCCCTCGATCGGCGCGGCGACCACGAAGGGTCGCTCGGCTGTGATCGTGGCCGGTGCCAGCACGGTCATCGAGACCGGAAGCGCAAGTCCCGCCAGTACGAGGCCGGCCACGCCGAGGGCGGGCCCGCGCAGACCGCTCGACAAGCGCGGCAGCAACGGCGGTCGCAGGGCAAGGAGGGCATGGGCGCCAGTTTCCGCGAGCCGCCCGGCGAGGGCCATATCGGCCTCGTCGAAAGCCCGCTCGCGCGTCAGCAGCAGGCCGCCGACCGACGCTCCGAGGCGATCGAGCAGGGGGACCCACAGGCCGTGGCCGAAGGGATAGGTCAGCGCCTCCTCGCCGCCCAGCGCCGGAAGGTCGAGGAAACGGAACGCGGCGCGTTCTACCTTGGGGATCGCGGCAATGGCCGCCTCCACGAAGGCGACGAGGGGCGCATTGCGCTCGACCTGGATCGTGCCGGACACCCGCTCGACGGCCGGGTCGCCGAGGCGATCCGTCCTCAGCAGGAAGCCCTGACGTGCCCGCACCAGCTTGACGGTCTCGTTGATGAGGGCGAGGCCGAGGGCGTCGCGGTCCGCGGCCTGGCGGAAGGTCGCCTCGACGGCCAGGAGCTGGCGCAGGCCGGCGCCGGCATCGTCGGCCGCGATCTGCTCCGGCCGCCGCAGGAGCGTCGCGCCCGAGGGGTCGATACGGACGCGGCGGCCACCGGTTTCGCCAGTCGGTTGCGGCGCGCCCATGTCAGTAGGACGGACGTTCGAAGGTGGCGTTGAGACTCATGCCCGGTAGCACCGCTGAGGTGTCGCCGGGGGCGAAGGCCGCGGTGATCCTGATAGTTTGGGACACCGGATCGACGGCGGCCGCGGTGCGGACAACCGTTGCAGCATAGGTCTGCCCGGTCTCGTCGACTTTGACCGTGACGGGGGCGGCGGTCCGCAGCCAGGCCAGCCAGACCGAGGGCACGATAAGGTCGATCTCCAGTGTGCTAGCATCGACGATACGGATGAGGGGCTGGCCGGCCACCGGCATCTCATGCTCACGCGCACGCAGTTCGGCGACGCGCCCGGAGAACGGCGCCACAATCCGGCAATCGCGCACCCTGATGCGCAACGCCTCGGCGGAGGCGTGGGCCTTATCCCACCGCGCCTTGGCCGCCTGAACTTCGACGCGCCCGATTGCGTGGCGTTTGTCGAGGAGTTGAGCGTTGTCGAGGGCGATGCGGTTGATCGACGTCTCGGCGTCGGCCGCGCGGGATTCTGCCTGCGTCCGATCGCAGTCGAATGTTATCAACGTATCGCCAGCATTGAACGAGGCGCCCTCGCGGAACGGCAGCGTGAGGATGCGGGCGTTGAGATCGGTCGCGACGCTGGCGTCCCGTACCGCGCGCACTACCCCGCGCGTTGGAGGTTCGGGTTGAGCGAACGCCGGCAGGGCGACGAGCGACACTACGATGATCGTTGCCAAGCGCACGAGAACCCTCCTTACGCCGATCTGCGGGAGACTGGTTCGTACGTCAGCATGGTTAACACATCATAGGGTGGGGCATGATAATCGAGAATGCCGCCGGCCGAGGCGTGGCGATTTTTAGGCCTTTTGACGTCCCCCCGTCGCTTTGGCCCGGCTGACCTGACCGGGTGGCTTTGGACCGGGCTGACTGTACCTCGATCTGGCGCAGCTTCAGCACCATCTGCTCCGCACCCGTCTTCTGACCTCGCTTCATGTCCAGCTCCTTCGGTCCTGGCTGATCCTCTCAATCAGCCCGGTACAAAGCCACCCGGTCAGGTCACCGGACGCCTCGACACGGGCGTACCTCCTCGTCATTAGCCGGGAGCCCGAGGCGGTGCAGCGGGCGCTCAACGCGGCTTAGCCTACGGTTCATTTCGGCCAGCATGCGCAATGCGCTCTACGGAAGCCCCGGACCACGTATGTCCACTGGGTCATCAACCGGCGGAGCGCCCGAGAGCCGGGTGAGGATGGCGCCTTCGACGCCGATCAATCTGGAACTCAGCCAGTGAGCGGCTGATCGAGATCATTAAAAATTAACCACGTTGCCCCCATCTAGAAAACATACCGATCACGGCACAACCGCTTGATCGGATGCGGCCACGATGCCGGGATGGGGTGACGCCGGATGTACGCGCACCGTATCTCAGCGTCCGTGGCCGCTGCTGTTTCCAGCCCGGCCCAAGCTTAACGGTTTGTTACCAATGATCCTTCAGGATGCCTCCATCTTTTGAGGATCCTGGCCGATGCGCGTTCTGCTAATCGAGGACGATGCGTCCGTTGCTACGAGCATCGAGCTGATGCTCAAGTCCGAGAGCTTCAACACCTACACCACCGATCTCGGTGAGGAGGGAATCGACCTCGGCAAGCTCTACGACTACGACATCATTTTGCTGGATCTGACGCTACCCGACATCTCCGGCTACGAAGTGCTGCGCACGCTGCGCGCTGCGAAGATCAAGACCCCAATTCTCATCCTCTCGGGTATGGCCGGTATCGAGGATAAGGTGAAGGGTCTCGGTTTTGGCGCCGACGACTATCTGACGAAGCCGTTCCACAAGGACGAACTCGTCGCCCGCATCCACGCCATCGTACGCCGCTCGAAGGGTCACGCCCAGTCGGTGATCACCACGGGCGACCTCATCGTGAACCTCGACCAGAAAACCGTCGAGGTTTCCGGTTCTCGGGTCCACCTCACGGGCAAGGAGTACCAGATGCTGGAACTCCTCTCGCTCCGGAAGGGCACGACGCTCACGAAGGAGATGTTCCTTAACCATCTCTACGGCGGCATGGACGAGCCCGAGCTGAAGATCATCGACGTGTTCATCTGCAAGCTGCGCAAGAAGCTCGCCAACGCCTCCTCGGGCAAGAACTACATCGAGACCGTCTGGGGGCGAGGTTACGTCCTGCGCGAGGATGCCCCCGAAATGCGCGCCCTCGCCAGCTGAAGCCCACGTCCTTGGTGGGGTGATTAGGTTCTTGGTGCCTGCTGCGCGCAGCTAAGCATGTTGCCGGTGCGCAAAGAGATCGAGCTGTTGCGGATGAGCCCGATGCGCGCGCCGGAGGGTACGACGTCGAGGCATCGCCTTAAGCGCGGGAAGGGCCATACCCGCACGGCCATACACGACCGCTCCGACGATCTGACACCCATCGCCAGGGTGATAGACGTAGGCCCGGTAGGGACCGGAGCGAAATATTTCCTGCGTAAGAGGCTCGTCGCCAGCCAGGGAATCCAGGGCCTTCAGCAGGCACGCAAGGCCGAGGGCCTCCACCTGCGACGCTCGGAAATCGAAGCTATGCCCAGCCCAGATATGGCCCTGGGCTCCCGCAGTCGTATGCGGGAATGGGTTGAGGCCCACCTCCGTGGCTTCGTCCGCGATGAAGCTGGCAATCGCCTCTCGATCTACGATATGCGCGGCGGCGCGGATCGATGCCGCGAGCTGACGTCTGGCAACCGGCACCTGTTCTCCTCGACGTGGCAGTTGCCCACGCTGCCAAGCTCGCACAGGATTGGCTGTCGACAAAGCCCATCGCTCTCCCGATCAACCGCGGCGTGGAGCCTTTACCTGAGCTCCGCCATGCCGATCCGGCGCGAACACCGGTTCGCTAGCAGGTCCAGCGTCATCGGTCCGGGCATTGCATCGCCTTAGAGGCTTCGGCGACGCTCATAAGTCGGTTTGGCTCGCCAAACCCGACCGTGGTCCGACCGCCGGGGTGATGGGTCCGCAGGAGACGAACGCATCATGCCATTCGATGAGACCGCGCCGTTGGAGGTAAGGGCCGAAGCGGCCGGGGGTGGGGCGAAGCGCTGGGCTTGGGCCATCCATCGTGGGGCCGACCGATGCCTCATCGTTCGCTCCCGACCCGAGTACCGGGATCGGGCACAGGCGCTGGAGGCCGGCCTGATGGCCGCCGGCGGGGTGGGAGCCAGGCTGCGCGCCGATGTCGTGGTGCGCGATGGTGTCCTAACCTGACCGTCGGCATTTCATCCGGATCGGGTGTCGAGGTGCGTTCCTCCTTCCGCGCCATCCTCCTTGCGCTCGCCCTCTGGCCGCAGCCAAGCCGTGTCGCGGCCCAGACGGAGGGAGGCGAGGCGCAGGCCACGGCCGAACGGGTCGCGGCCGAAGGCATCGCCATCGGCTCGCCATCCGGCGCGGGCGGCGATCCGCAGACCTCGGTGGCCCAGCCGGTCTTCTCGGCGGGCCGGGCGGCGGAGGTGACGACCTCGTTCCAGCCCCTTCTCGGATCCTTGGGCGACCCCGGCGGATACCGCGCCTTCCTGGAGCGCCACGGCATCACCTTCGGTTTGATTACGGTGGCGGAGACCTACCGCAACCTCCGCGGCGGCTTGCAGCGCGGCTCCACGGGCCTGACGCTGCTCGACGTCGACGTCGATCTCGACACCCTGGCAGGGTGGAAGGGGGCGAGCGCCCATGCCACGGTCTAGCAGATCCAGGGCAGCGGCACCTCTCGCTCCCGCGTCGGCAACCTCATGACCATCAGCGAGATCGAGGCTCTGCCAGCTTCGCGCCTGTCCGAACTTTGGCTGGAGCAGAGCCTGTTTGACGACCGGCTTTTCCTCCGCGTCGGCCAGCTCTCAGCCGACACCGAGTACATGGTGAGCCAGACCAGCATCCTGTTCACCAACGGCACCTTCGGCTGGCCGGCGATCTTTGCGGCGAACATGACCGATGGTGGACCGGCCTACCCGCTCTCGGCGCCGACCGTCCGCCTCAAATACGTGCCGACCCGGGAGCTCTCGTTCCAAGCGAGCCTGATCGACGGCACGCCCGGCGGGGGCAATCCGCGCTCGGGGGTCGATCAGCAGCGGCGCAATCCGAACGGTACCCCCTTCCCGCTGTCCGATCCGCCGCTCGCGATCGCGGAGGTCTCCTACGCCTACAACGTTCGCCCCGGCGACACCGGCCTGCCCGGAACCGTGACGTTCGGGGGCTGGCACCGGTTCGGCCGCGTCGATGCCCTCATGCCCTACCCCCTGAGCGGTCTCGTCCCAAGAGTTTCCGGCGATTCCGGAACTTACGGGGTGATTGACCAGACGATCTACCAGGAGCCGAACGATCCCAACGACGGCGCTAGTGTGTTCCTGCGGGCCTCGGCGTCCCCGGGCGACCGTAACCTCGTGGACTTCTACCTCGACGGTGGCATTGCCTATCGCGGCCTTTTCCCCGGTCGCTCGGACGACACTCTCGGGTTCGGCGTCGGCGTCACGCACATCTCCCCCGTAGCGCGGCGGCTCGACGCGATTGCCGCCCTGCAAAGCGCGACGCCCGCCCCTCGCCGCAGCGCCGAGCTGTTGCTGGAGGCGACCTATCAGGCCGTGCTCGCTCCCGGCATCGCCTTGCAGCCTACCGTTCAGTACGTCGTCCACCCGGGAGGCGGGATCGCCAGCCCCGCGATCCCGATGGCACACGGGTGCACAACGCCTGGGTGTTCGGCCTGCGCGCCATCACCCGCTACTCAGCCGAACGCGCTCCCTTGCTCAATCCCGCGACCGCCGGATGCCAAGGACGCGGATCAGCGCATAGGCCACGACCGCCGTGAGGCAGGCGACGGCGATGGCAACGGTGGAGCCGGCTTCGTTGTCCGTGAGCAGCAGGCCCTTGGTGTTCATGCCGAGCAGCCCGGTCACAAGGGTCGGCGGCAGGAACAGCGCGGTGAGCACCGACAGCATGTAGAGCTGCCGGTTCGAGGCCTGCGCAAGATAGGAGGACAGCTCTCCTGCATCAGACGGCTGCGGTCCGCGAGCAGGACCATGTCGCGGTCGAGCGTGTCGAGCCTTTGCGCGATCCAAGTGGCCGCAGCGATCGCGGCATCCGGGACCTCCTCGTCGGCCCCGGCGGTCTCAAGCCGACGGAAGATAGCACGTAGGCCGAGAAGCTGCTGGTGAAGCCGGACCGCGTCCCGGCGGATCGGCCCGAGCCGTTGACGCTCGCCACGAACGCGCTCGTCGAGGATGTGGTCCTCGATCTCGTCAAGCTCGTTGGCAAGGCGAGCGCCGGTCTCGGCCATCGATGTCACGACTGGCTCGACGTTGACATCGAGCAGCTGCATCGGGGCCAGGATGCCGCGACCTTCCACGGCGGCATCACGGGCGACGTCCAGTCCGAGAACAGGATGCCGTCGACCGCTCGCGAGCAGGCGCGGGCCCATGACGAAATGCAGGGGACCGCCGGCGTCGATCCCAAGGCTTTCGCCGATCTCCCGGACGAGATCGGCCACGACGCAGCCGATATGGCCCGCCTCGACGATGAGGCGCTGGTGTGGGTCGCTGGCAAAGGCCGCCGGCAAGGGGAGGTGGGCCGAGGCGCCCTTCGTCGTTTAGAATCGGCAAGCGCGCGTCTTTCCGGCTAAGGTGCAGCAAGGTGAACGCCTCGCCGAAGCTCCCCCGGGCGGACAGCGCCTCGCCGTGGTCGACGAGGTGACCGCAGCCACTCTCGTCGAAGTGCATCGCCCAGAGCAGACCCGGAAGCGCCGGCTCGTCGCACAAACGGCGAGCGCATGTCGCGGTGGCGGCCTCCATCCGGCTCAGAACACGTGGCGCAGGATGAAGAACAGCGTGCCGGCGATGACGATCGCGGCCGGCAGGGTCATCACCCAGGCCAGCGCCATGTTGCGCACGGTCGAAACCTGCAGTCCCGAGCCGTTGGCAGCCATGGTTCCCGCAACGCCCGACGACAGGATGTGCGTGGTCGACACCGGCAGGCCGTAGAGCTCGGCGAGCCCGATGGTACCGGCGGCGACGATCTCAGCCGAGGCGCCCTGGGAGTAGGTTAGGTGGGTCTTGCCGATCTTCTCGCCGACGGTGACGACGATGCGCTTCCAGCCGACCATGGTGCCGAGCCCGAGGGCCAGGGAGACGCAGACCTTCACCCAGCCCGGGATGTAGCGGGTGCCCTCGTTCAGCAACTCGGTGTAGCCCTTGAGGGTCTTGGCGTCGGCCTCGGACAAGGTCGCGCCCGACTTCGGCAGCAGGCGGATCGCGTCGGAGGCGAGATACATGTCGTTGCGGACGTTCGAGGTCGCCCCAGCCGGGACCTGCTGCAGCGAGCCGTAGCCCTTCACCGACGCCGCGATGTCGGTCGAGAGCGCGGACAGGGCACCGAACACCTCCGGCTTGTTGAGCTCCTTCGCCTTCAGCGCGTCGGCCACCGTCTTGCGGGCTTGGGCGGCGTCGGGCCGCGCCCCGCCGCCGGCATAGGTCGCGAACACCGTGCTGGCGGACTCGGAGGTCTGGACGAAGGCCGGGGTCGCGTCGGCGTTCATGGTGCGGTTCAGGGCGTACGCGGTGGGGGCGGCGCCGATCAGGATGAGCATGATCAGGCCCATGCCTTTCTGACCGTCGTTGCCGCCATGGAAGAACGACACCAGAGTGCAGGTCAGGATCAGGACGCCGCGGATCCAGCGCGGGGGCGGCGCGTCCCCCTTGGGGGCCTCGTACAGGTCCTTGCGGCGCACGGTGAACTTGAGGGCGAGTAGCAGCAGGGCGGCCGCCACGAAGCCGCAGATCGGGCTGAAGGCGAGCGCCTTGAACACGCCGAGCGCCTGGTTCCAGTCGACGCCGGAGGTGCCGTCCTGGCCGCCCATGAGCTGGTTGGCGAGGCCGACGCCGAGCACCGAGCCGATCAGCGCGTGCGAGGACGAGTTCGGCAAGCCGAGCGCCCAGGTGCCGAGGTTCCAGATAATGGCCGCGATGAGCAGCGAGAAGATCATCGCGTAGCCGGCGCTCGAGCCGACCTGCAGGATGAGTTCGACGGGCAGCAGGGTGACGATGGCGTAGGCGACGGCGCCCGAGGACAGCAGCACGCCGAGAAAGTTGAAGGTCCCGGACCAGATCACCGCCACGAGCGGCGGCATCGAGTGGGTATATATCACGGTCGCCACCGCGTTGGCAGTGTCGTGAAAGCCGTTCACGAACTCGAAGGCGAGCGCGATCAGGAGTGCTAGGCCGAGGAGAGCGAAGGCGCCAAGCGCCAAGGGCTCCTGGTGTACCGCGTTCATGTCGGCGATTAGGCTGAAGACCGCGTAGCCGAGACCGGCGACGAGCACGAGCAGGAAAGCAATGACGCCTCCGGGATGGATGCCATGGTCCAGGCTGGGCTTGCCTGTCGCCACGTGTCCGGCCGTAGAGGCCGGTGCTAGAATCGCGTCGGACATGGACACCCTCAATTTATTTGGTGCCCCCGGGATTAAATTCGGCTGATGACAGTTGAGTGACGCTATCGTGCGGCAACCAGATGAAATTAGCTATCAATACATAAAATTATGTCCGGGCATTCATCATTCGAACGCAGGCCTACAGATATAAATTTAAGCCGAGAATCGAACCCGCTCAGCCGCAAAAGACGTGAATGCTTCGATATTTTCAGCGTAACGCTGGATGACTTAGGTGTGCGCGAAACTGATATGGGTCACTATTGAAGCGAACGTTCGGTTTTTCGACTTTGCTCGTCGAAGGCAGACAGGCAACTTACCGCCCACCCCGGTCATGGAGCGGACCGGAAGATCCCGACCCAACTCAGCCACTCAGCGCCTACTGAACGCCGCATGCCAGCGGCGAAACCGCCGGCCGCGTTGCACGCCTGTAGCCATCTCGTGCCGCACGAACGAATGACCGTCCCGACCCACGACGACACATGCCCCACGCATAGCCTGACGCCCGAAAGCGCTGGCCCGTGGCCGGCAGCGATCATGTACATGGATGCTGGCGGTATCCGGCCCGCCCGATGGAGATGGCACAGCGTCTCGCGGACATCGGCCACATCATGCTGCTGCTGGACCTGTTCTAACGCTACGGATCCTACGAGCCGTTCGTGCCCGCAAAGATGCTCAAGGGCAATTTTCGAGCCATCCTCGGTCCACTGATGGCTACGAGTGGGAACGACAAGGCCGCCGAGGATACGGGCGAACTCCTTGCCTGCCTCGATACGTGCAGCGACGTCGTTGACCGCCATGTCGCCGGTGTCGGCTTCTGCATGGGCGGGGCATGGCGCTCGCCGCGGCGGCCGAGAATGACCGGAGCTACCCGCCCGAAATGGCTGCCAAGCTTGAGGGAGCGCTGACCGGCGCCGGCGTGACGTTCCGTACTGAGACCTACCCGGCCGAGCACGGCTGGATGATGCCGGATTTTCCCCTGCATGACTTTGAGGGCGCCGAGCGTGGCTAGGGCGAACTGAGGGCGATGTACCAGCGCACGCTCCGTTGACCTTCGGAGCGGGGGTCCGTCGGTCTTTGGAGGGATGGCATGTTTGCCCACTTTATGATCGGCAGCAACGGCCTTGAGCGAGCCAGGGTCTTCTACGACGCCACGTTCGCCGCGTTTGGCGACCAGCCTGGCGAGATGGACCCCAGAGGCAGATTGATCTACGTCCACGAGGGCGGTCGCTTGATAATTACCAAGGCGATCAACGGCCAAGCCGCGACCTCGGCCAACGGTGGCACAACCGGCATAGCCGCCGCGAGCCCGGACAATGATCTTGCCTGGCCCTGGGCAGGCACCGAGCACAGGGGCAACGCGGTCGAGAGCCCCCCCGCCGAGCGCCCGAACGGTACATTCGCCGCCTACCTCCGTTATCTGGACGGAAACAAGCTAATCGCGGGATCCAAGCCGACTGGATGACCTACGGCTCGTCCTCGGTGTGTCCACCGAAATCTCATCTGGGCATCTGGCCCGCATTCGCCCGGGACGGGCGCCGGTCAATGACGAGGGCGATGGCGGGCTTCGAAGAAGAATGCGGCGTGATCCGATATCGTTACTCGTTGGAGAGAGTCCGTTAACCATTTAAAACGGTCCGAGAGACCGGTTCCTGCTCAGGCTGCGGGATGAAAGGCTGGACGGGCATGCGCCGGCCACGGGAACACCACCCGGGAAATCCTGTTGGGTCGGCATTCCCTTCGGAGACATGCCATGACCACAGATCCCCTTAACAGGTATCCCCGGCCACCGTTCGAAGCCCAGCCGCAGGACTTTCCCGGCAAGACCGGCAAAATGACCCCTGAGCCCGATCATGGCGAGGAAAGCTACAAGGGATCGGGCAGGCTTTCCGGCAAAGCGGCACTGATCACCGGCGGTGATAGCGGCATCGGGCGCGCGGTCGCCATCGCCTTCGCCCGCGAGGGGGCGGACGTGGCCATCTCCTACCTTCCCGAGGAGCAAGCGGACGCGGAAGCGGTTCAGGCCTGGATCGAGAAGGCTGGTCGGCGAGCACTCCTCCTGCCGGGCGATCTCAAGGACCCGGCCTACGGGCGCGAGATCGTGGTACGCACTGCCGAGGCGTTCGGCGGCCTTGACCTCCTCGTGAACAACGGTGCCTTCCAGCAGCCGAACGAGGGGCTCGACAACATCGAGGATAGGGTGTTCGAGGACCACTTCCGCACGAACGTCTTCGGCCCGTTCTACGTGACGAAGGCCGCCATGGCCCACATGAAGCCCGGCGGCTCGGTGATCTTTACCTCGTCCGTGAACTCGAAACACCCGATGCCGTCGCTGCTCGCCTACAGTGCCACCAAGGGGGCCTTGAGCAACATGGTGCTGAGCCTCGCCCAGTTGCTGTCCGAGAAGGGCATCCGGGTGAACGGCGTCCTGCCAGGGCCGATCTGGACGCCCTTCATCCCCTCCGGCATGGATCAAGACTCGGTTAAGTCGTTCGGTTCGAAGGTACCGTTCGGCCGCCCGGGCCAGCCGGCGGAGCTCGCCTCGGCCTACGTAATGCTGGCCTCCGACGAGAGCAGCTACACCTCAGGGGCCCTGGTCACCGTGGCCGGTGGCATGCCTGTTCTCTGATCGAGCCGTATCGCGGCCGTCGGCCTTTCCGGCAGCTCAGCGTGAATGAGGGAGGCCATGCAACATGGCACGGCCTCCCGAGCGCCAACTCAGGCGACCTTAAACCTCGACCCGGACCGGCAGCGTCCAGTTCGGCCTGACGAAATGGCAGGTGTAACCGCCGGGCCTGCGCTCCAAATAGTCCTGGTGCTCCGGCTCGGCCGCCCAGAACGGCCCACCGGCGCGACCTCTGACCTGACCGGTATTTTGGACCGAGCCGATTGAGAGGCTACTGCATGGTAGCGGCCATGGGTAGCCGGAAGGCCAGATCCGGGAAGGTGACAGGCGCGGGCGGCCGGTAGCCCAAGGACGAATGCGGTCGAACGCGGTTGTACATATTCTGCCAGATCCCAATCACGGTCTGTGCCTCCTTGAGCGAGTAGAAGATTTCTTGGCGTAGGCACTCGTCCTTCAACTTGCCATTGAAGCTCTCACAATAGCCATTCTTCTCTAATCAACGATGCGCGTGTCAACGGATTATGGGATCCCCCGTGGATCTCATGCTTCTCTTCGAGGTCGACCCGAGGTCGCCTCAGGATGGGGTGCTGAAGGGCGGCGGGACCAATCTCCCTTACGCGGCCTCGGCATCGAAGGATGCCGGGCACAGGAACGGCTCCGTCCTCGCCTAACCCTCGTCCCCACGGGGACACCATTCCGCGTCGTGCGCGGATCTCGATCGCGGTCGGTTCAGATCGTGGGGAGCCGGCCCTGCGGTTGGAACACGCTTCCGTCACGCCACATCCGATGCAACACGACGGCAAGGCGACGCGCGAGGGCGACGCGCGCTTTCTGCAGCCCGCGGCGCTTGGCGACAACCAGTGCCCAATTGCGCAGGGCCGAGGGCTTCGTCGCGTGCACCAACATACTGGTAGCGGCCTCGTACAGCGCGTGACGCATGAGCGCGTCGCCGGTCTTAGTGATCGTGCCCGAGCGATCCGTCTCGCCCGATTGGTAGCGACGCGGCGTCAGGCCGAAGTGGGCGCCGACGTCGCGGGAGTGAGCGAAGCGCTCGGCCTTATCGACCGTCGCCCGGAAGGCCAGTGCGGTGATCGGGCCGACACCGGGTACCGTCATCATCCGGCGGCAAACCTCTTCCTCGCGAACAGCCTGCAGCACCATGCGATGCAGGGCTTCGCGCTGGCTCAGCAGCATGGCCTGTACGAGCAGGACGGGCTCTACCACCCGCAGCAAGCTCGGTCGGTCCGCGAGCAACTCGCGTACGCGTCCCACGAACCCAGCGCGCCCCACGCGTCCCATCTTCAAGCCGAAGCCGCGCAGTGTGCCGCGGATCTCGGCTTCGACGTCGATCAACTTGTTGACGAGTAAACGGCGCTGCGTGAGCAACAGGCGCCACTCCTGCGCCTGGTGCGTCTTCACGTGCACAGCCTTGAACCAGCCCGTACGCATCAACTGCGCGATGCCGCGCGCATCCCCGCGATCGGTCTTGACCGGCATGGCGCCGAGGGCCGCCTTGGTGTGACGGGTTTCGATACAAACCGCCGGTAACCCATGGGCGACGAGACCGGCGTGAAGCCACTGCGAGAGCGGCCCCGCCTCCAGGCCGACGCGCTCGATGACCAGAGCGGCTTGCCCAAGGTACTCGGCGATGGCGTCGGGATCGGTATCAAGCTTGGTCTCACGCACGATCTGGCCGGCGGCATCGAGGACGCACAGGCTGGTCTGGTCGAGGGAAACGTCGAGGCCAACATAGTCGGGCATGGGAGTAGCCTTTCGGATCGATGGTTCGGTCCACAGAGCTTGCGCGACTCGGGACCGATTACGCCATCTCCCACGG
>NZ_BPQD01000013.1 GCF_022179065.1 Methylobacterium adhaesivum | reverse complement strand
CGGGGGAGGGCGGCTACACGCTCTGGGCGATCCTGCACCAGCGCGGGCTCATCGACCTGCCGTGGGGGGTGGCGCGCACCTCCTATCCGGTCCTGCCCTGGATCGGCGTCATGGCGGCCGGCTACGCCCTGGGCCCATGGTTCACCAGTGAGATGCCGGCGCGGACGCGGCGCTACCGCCTCCTCGGCCTCGGTGCGGCGACGCTGGCGGGGTTCCTGATCCTGCGCGGTCTCAACGGCTACGGCGAACCGGTTCCGTGGCAGGCGGGCACCTCCTGGGACGCCACCCTCAGGGCGTTCCTGAATCTCACGAAATATCCGCCCTCGGCCGCCTTCCTCCTTGCGACCCTCGGCCTCGGCCTCGTCCTGCTCGCGGCCCTCGAGGCGGTGCCGCCGCGCAGCCTCGGCTGGCTCTGTACCTACGGGGGCGTGCCACTGTTCTTCTACGTCGCGCACCTCTACGCCCTGCGCCTGCTCGACGACGGGCTGAAGGCGGCCGGTTTCGCCGCATCGTCCGGGCGGATCGAGGCGCCCGGCCCGGTCCACCTCTGGCTCATCGCCGCGGCCCTCGGTCTCGCGCTCTATCCCGTCTGTCGCTGGGCCGTCCGGTTCAAGCGCCGGAGCCCCGCACGCTGGGTGAGCTACTTCTGAGGCGGCCGGCCCGCCAGGGGAACGGGCCGCCTCGATCGAGCGGGAACGGTCTCAGGCGGCGACCTTCTTGCACTCGGCGGCACAGGCCAGGCACGCTTCCTGGCAGGACCGGCAGTCGGCGATGGCCGGGAACTTGGCGCATTCCACGGCGCAGGCCGAACAGATCTCGCCCACGGCCTTCGCCAGGACGCGGGTGTGGGGGGAATTGACGGCGGCGAGGGATTCCAGGGCGGCGCAGGACTGGACGAGGTCGTGGACCGACCGCATGCAGGCGACCATGCTCGTGTCGTTCATGGCCAGCATGCCGAAGCAATGCCGCAGGCAATCGTTGCCGGTGGAGACGCACCGCGCGCTCGACGCCTTCAAGGCCGAGAATTGCGGCGGATGGTCGTGAGCGGCCCCCATTTGGTCGTGGCCCTGCATGTGGGCATGATCCGCCGTCTGCCCCATGGCGGGGGCAGCGGCCATGAGCGCGGCGGCGCCTCCCAGCCCGGTGATGAAGTCCCGACGTTCCATCCTGATCCCCCCTTGGCGGCGCAAGCCGCAGGCGAGCGGCTGGCGCTCCATCGCGTCGCCGGGCCGCCCGTTCTCGGTGTCTCTCGCGAAACGCTCTCGGCACCGCAGTGCCCGGTGCGGGGGCCGACGGTGACCGGACGTCTCGCGAGGCCCTCTTACCCGGACGCGGCCGCGATTTCGACGAAAAACGCAACCTCCGGAACCGGGCCGCCCGCGCAGGATCACGTTAAACGTTCCGTCAGGAGGCCGTGCCAGGGTCCCGGGCCATGCCTGCCGTCGCGACGGTGGAAACCGCCCCTCGAGCCTGGAGGCTTCGATGCCCGCCTTCGACGTCCGCGATCTGCTGCAAGCGGCGGGCGAGACGGACCGGCAGGCCGCCGCGTCGCCGGTGCGGGGGCAGGGCGCCGCGCCGCGGCGGGAGGCGATGTCCCCCGTGGTGCTCGCCGATTGCGTCCGGGTCGGCGAGTTCCTCTTCGTCCTGGCCCTCGGGGTGGCGGTTCGAGGGCTGACGCCGACCTGCCTCGTGACGTCCCCGTTCCGCACCGTGGCCGCCGCAGGCAGCCTCGCGATCCTGGCCGTCCTCGTGTTCCAGGCCGCGGGCGCCTACCGGATCGACGCCGTGCGCCGGTTCCCGGGCACGGCCCTGCGGCTGACCCTGGCCTGGACGGCGGCCTGCCTCGCCGCAGGTGCCTACCTCGTCCTGGCAGAGGCCGCCGATCCGTGCACCCGGGCCTGGCTCGTGGCCCTGTACGGCATCGGCCTCGGGCTTCTGCTGACGGGCCGCTTCGTGCTGTCGCGGATCATCGGCGCCCAGATGCGGGAGGGCCGCTTCGACCGGCGCACGGCCATCGTCGGCGGCGGCCCCATCGCCGAGGACCTCATCCGCGCCCTCGACGCCGAGACCGAGTCCGGCATCCGCATCGTCGGCGTGTTCGACGATCGCGGCGACCGGCGCTCCGACGCCGTCGTGGCCGGATACCCCAAGCTCGGCACCGTCGACGACCTCGTCGCCTACGCCCGCACCACCCGCCTCGACCTCATCGTCTTCACCATCCCCATCGCGGCCGAGGACCGCATCCTCCAGATGCTCGCCAAGCTCTGGGTGCTGCCCATCGACATCCGCCTCTCGGCCCAGGCCTCGAAGCTGCGCCTGCGCCCGCGCGCCTATTCCTACCTCGGCTCCGTGCCCGTGCTCGACGTGTTCGACCGGCCCATGGCCGATTGGGACATCATCGCAAAAAGCCTGTTCGATCGCCTCGTCGGCCTCGCCATGCTGCTGGCCTTGAGCCCCGTGATGCTCGCCGTGGCGGCCGCCGTCGTCCTGACCTCCCCCGGCCCGATCCTGTTCCGCCAGAAGCGCTACGGCTTCAACAACGAGCTCATCGAGGTCTACAAGTTCCGCTCGATGTACCACGACCAGGCGGACTTCGCCGCCGCCCGTCAGGTGACCCGGGGCGATCCGCGGGTGACGCCGGTGGGCCGCTTCATCCGCCGGACGTCCCTCGACGAACTGCCGCAGCTGTTCAACGTCATCAAGGGCGAGCTGTCCCTCGTCGGACCCCGCCCCCACGCCCTGCAGGGCCATGTGTCGAACACCCTCTACGATCAGGTGGTGGACGGCTACTTCGCCCGCCACAAGGTCAAGCCCGGCATCACCGGCTGGGCGCAGGTCAACGGCTGGCGGGGCGAGACCGACACGAGCGACAAGATCCGTCGCCGCGTCGAGCACGACCTGCACTACATCGAGAACTGGTCCGTGCTGTTCGACATCCGGATCATGCTCGCGACCCCCCTGTCCCTCATCCGCACCCGGAACGCCTACTGACGCCCCGCGACGCCGTCCCGGGGGGATGTTTCCGAGGGGTCTTCGGGCCATCGATCCGCGGCCGCGCGCGATCGCCCGCCAGCCCGGGCGTTAAGAATCTCTGAAGGGTCTGTTGGCTATTTGTTAGCCATGATGGTCCCGTCCGATTCGCTCCTGCCAGCGATCACCGCCCTCGGAATCCCGCTCGGCACACCCGAGACCGCTCGGCCGTCCCTCGTGATCGCTCCGCCCGGGACGGGCCAGGCCCGTTTCCTCGACGGCATCGGGCGGGCATCCAAGGCCTGGATCGTCGTCAACACTTCCAGCGTCGCAGGCCGCCCGGCGGCGGATTCACCCTGAGGAGACCCCATGTCGTCGCAGCGGGTTCCCCCCGAAGAATCGACCCTCGACCGGATCCGGACCACGTCCGGCAAGGGCATCCTCGCCCTGGTGTGGGTCAACGTCGCCCTCATCGTCGGGTTGAACGCCTGGCAGGGCGCCGTATCGAGCACCGTGGCGACGGCCGCTGCCCTGGCCTTCGCCCTTCCAGCCACCTGGGCGAGCACCCGCAGCCTCATCGGGCCGCGCACCCGGATCGTCTCCAGCCTGGCGCTGGCCGGCACCGTCGCGGTCCTGGTGGCGATCCTCCAGCGCAACGGCGGCGGGCGCTCGCTCCAGCTCGACGCCCACATGTACTTCTTCGCGTGCCTCGCCATCGTCGCCGCCTGGCTCGACGGGAAGGCCCTCGTGGCCTACGCGGCCGTCGTCGCCCTCCATCACCTCGTGCTCTCCCCGGCGCTGCCGGGCCTCGCCTTCCCGGACGGGGCCGGCTTCGACCGTGTCCTCCTTCACACCGCCGTCCTCGTCGCGCAGACCGGTTTTCTTGTCTGGCTGGTGGCAAGCCTCCAGGCCGGCGTGGCGGCGAGCGAGGCCCTGCGCCCGAGCGTGGCCGACCGTGACGCCGCCGAGGTCCTAAAAGCCGAGGCCGTGTCCCGGGACGCGGCCGAGCGGGCGCGGGCCGTGGCCGTCGCGGCCCGGGTCCGGGCGTTCCAGGGGGCGGTGGGCGACGCCGTGGAGACCATCGAGCGGACCCTCGGAACCCTGGAGGGCAGCGCCGGCCACCTCACGCGGTTCGCCCACGAGACCACCCGGACCACGGACGGCGCCACGGCGAGCGCCCGCCAGGCCGGCGACAACGCCCAACGGATCGCCCGAACCAGCCTCGGGCTCACGACGGCGGCGGACGAGATCGCCGGGCATCTGGCAGCCACCGGCACCGTCGCGCGCGCGGCGGCCGACGAGGCGCGCCAGAGTGGTGAGACCGTTCAGGCCCTGACCGCCTCCGTGGAGCGGATCGGCTCCGTGATCACGGCGATCCGCAAGGTCGCCGGCCAGACCAATCTCCTCGCCCTCAACGCCACCATCGAGGCGGCGCGGGCGGGCGAAGCCGGCCGAGGCTTTGCCGTGGTTGCCTCGGAAGTGAAGGCCCTGGCCGGCCAGACGGCGCGGGCCACAGAAGAGATCGCCGCGCAGATCCGCGACGTCGAGGCGGCGACGCAGACCTCCATCGCCTTCATGCACGGCTTCGCCGCCCGGATCGCCGACGTGGAGCGCACCACCACGGCGATGTTCGAGGCCATCGAACGCCAGCGGCAGGCGACGCAGGACATGGACACCCATGTGGGGGCCGCCGTGCAGGACGCGCAGGCGACCAGCACCCAGGTGACGGCCGTCGCGAACGCCCTCGGGACGACGACGCAGGTGGCCGACGCGGTTCGGGCCTCGACCCAGGCCGTGCGCGATCAGGTCGGGCACCTCGAAGGCGTCACGGCGGCGTTCCTCCGCGACCTGCCCGCGGATACGGCGCGGGTGGCCTGACGGGGCGTTTTCGACGCTCCACGGATACGGCTCGCACTCTCAGAAGCTGTGCGTCGGCCGGTCGAGGACCCGCCGGCCCATGAGGCTGGCGGCCAGGTCCGTCATGAGAAGGGCGGTCCGGCCGCGCTCGTCCAGGAACGGATTGAGTTCGACGAGGTCGAGGCTGCGCACGAGGCCGCTGTCGTGCAGCATCTCCATGGCGAGATGGGCCTCGCGGAAGGTCGCGCCGCCCGGCACCGTGGTGCCCACCCCCGGGGCGATGCCGGGCTCCAGGAAATCGACGTCGAGGCTCACGTGCAGGAGGCCGCCGGCCGCCGCCACCCGATCGAGGAAGGCCGCCAGGAGAACGCCGATGCCGTTCTCGTCGATGGCGCGCATGTCGTGGACGCGGATGCCGGAGGCGCGCAGGGCCGCGCGCTCGGCAGGATCGACGCTGCGCAGGCCGATCATGCAGACGTGGCCCGGGTCCACGGGCACGGCCAGGGGCGGCAGATGGCCGGCGAACCCCGGCGCGCCCGTGGCGTAGGCCATGGGCACGCCGTGGAGATTGCCGCTGGTGGTGGTGTCGAGGGTGTGCAGGTCCGGGTGGGCGTCGAGCCACAGGACGAAGAGCGGACGTCCTTCGCAGGCCGCCCGCCGACTCATGCCCGAGATGGTACCGGCCGACAGGCTGTGATCGCCGCCGAGGAAGATCGGCACGCCGAGCCCCCCGGCCGCGTCGGCGGCCTCCGCCAGGGCGGCGGTCCAGGCCGCGACCTCGGGCAGCCCGTGGATCGCCGGATTGGGATGGGGCGGGACGGAGAACGGCGCGGGAACGAGGTTGCCGCGATCCTCGACGTCGAGGCCGAGGTCCGCCAGCGCCAGACCGAGACCGGCCGCCCGGTAGGCGCTCGGTCCCATGTCGCAGCCGAGGCGCCGGGTGCCCGCCTGCACGGGGGCGCCGATGAGAATGCAGCGTCGGGGGTCCATCGCGTCTCACGCCTTCTCGTTGCCCACCGGCTATACCGGCCCAAAATGCCGATCCGAAGACGATGGTGCTCCGGGCGCCCCCCTGGCAATCGCCCGCCGGACGGCGCAAACGAAGTTCGGACGGAGCCCGCGCCCATGACCGACACAGAGACCGCCACCGAGACCAATCTCAAGACCCGCACGGTCCTGGTCCTCAACGGCCCCAACCTGAACCTTCTCGGACAGCGCCAGCCGGAGATCTACGGCGCCGAGACCCTGAGCGACGTCGAGGCGCGGTGCCGGACGGAAGCCGAGGCCCACGGGCTCACCCTCGCCTTCCATCAGAGCAATGCCGAGCACGCCCTCATCGACTGGATCCACGCCTACCGCGTGGGCTCGGCCGGCATCGTCATCAACGCGGGCGCCTACACCCACACCTCCATCGCCATCCTCGATGCCCTCAACACCTGCGAGGTGCCCATCGTCGAGTGCCACATCTCCAACGTCCACCGGCGCGAAGCCTTCCGGCACCATTCCTACGTCTCGCTCGCCGCCACCGCCGTGATGGCGGGGTTCGGCACCCACGGCTACGTCCTGGCCGTGCGCCACCTCGCGCACCTGCGGGATGCCCGGCCATAGGCCGGGTCCGGCAAGACCTGATATGAGGGAAGGGCCGATCTCCGGGGCAGCGGAGCCCACCATGCATCTCCTCATCGTCGACGACCATCCGCTGTTTCGCGAGGCCCTGGCCAGCACCCTCGCGCTCGCCTACCCGGAGGCGGTGCTCCACGAGGCGGACGGGATCGCGGAGGCCTGCGCCGCCCTGGAGCGTGAACGGGCCATCGAACTCGTGCTCCTCGACCTGACGATGCAGGGTGTGCAGGGGTTCGACGGCCTCGTCTCCATCCGGGCGCGGTTCGCCCGCGTGCCGATCCTCGTGGTCTCGGGGCTCGACGATCCGCGGATCATGCGCGAGGCCATCCATCACGGTGCGGCCGGCTTCGTGCCCAAGGCCGTGGACAAGGCGACCCTGACGCGGGCCATCGCGGACGTCCTGGCCGGGGGCCTGTCCCTGCCCCCCGCCCTGGCGGGTGCTACCGACCCATCCGACCGGCCCTCCCTGGCCGAACGTGTTGCCCGGCTCACCCCCCAGCAGATGCGGGTGCTGGGGATGATCCGCCAGGGCAAGCTCAACAAGCAGATCGCCCATGCCCTTCAGGTGGGCGATTCCACCGTGAAGGCGCACGTCACCGAGATCCTGCGCAAGCTCGAGGTGGGCAGCCGGACCCAGATCGTCATCCAGACGGCTGGCCTCGACTTCGACCACATTCAGGCCCGCTCCTGAGATCCGGTCGCCGGACTACTCGTCCTCCCGGCGCGCGAGGTGGCGGCCGAGTTCGAACAGCAGCATGTCCGTCAGGGTGAGCAGGAACGGATCGGCGATCCGGACCATGGTTTCCCGCAATTGGATGGCCTGATCGATGGCCTCGTCGACGGGGCAGCCCGCGGGATCGGCGAGGGAGCGCTCGGGCGCGGCCCGGCGGGAGATTTCTGAGGAACCGGTCAGCATCGCATCACTCTGGCAACGGGTGGGAAAGGGGGGGTCGAGGCGACCCGCTCACGACAGCGTCGGGCGTGCCGCAGGCGAGGGGGGGCGCGTGTCGTCGGAGGCGGGGATGCGCAGGACCGGGCCGGACAGGCCGAACAGGCGCCGGCATGTGGCCACGGTTTCCGGGGTCAGGCGCGCGTAGACCGGCAGCAGGAGCGAACCGTCGTAGGTGCAGGGCAGGGCGAGGGCTTCCACGTCCCAGCCCATGTCCATGAGGCGGGTGACGAGAACCGGGTGCGTCTGCACCAGGAGGCCCTCGAGGCCGAAATGCTCGGCGGCTTCCGCCACGGCCGTGAAGGACGCACCCGAGACGGCGTCGATTCCCTTGGCGCTCTCGCGCTTGCCCGGGGCCACGGCGCAGCGCGTCCATTCGTAGATGCGCGGCCCGGACGGCGCGGACCTCCCTTTGAGAAGCTCCGGATACAGGTGCGTCATCAGGTGCGGCCGGGTCGTCGGCAACAGGCGCGCGTACGAGACGATGGTGCCGGCGCCCCGACCGGCGGGCTCCTGCCCGACAACATGCAGGCAGTCCGGACCGTCGAAGGCATCCCGCTCGCGGCCGTCCTGCCTGCGGCAGGCCTCCCACCTCAGGTGATCGACGAAGAAGTCGTGCCGGAAGCGGTAGATCAGGTTCATGAGACCCGGATCCAGCGCCTCGACATCGCCGCACAGAACCCTCAGCACGCCAGACCTCCCCGCAACGGGGCGTGTTCTGGCCAAGCTTGGGTCGCTCAGGCACTCGTAGATTTACGGGGCATCGGAGCGCCGGGACTCAGTCTATGATCCGTTGCCTCAAGGCCTCGGCGACGCTCTGGACGCGGCTCGTCGCCCCCAGCTTCCGCGCCGCGCAGGCGAGGTAGTGCTCCACCGTGCGGGCGGAGATGGAGAGG
Source organism: Methylobacterium adhaesivum (assembly GCF_022179065.1). GTDB lineage: Bacteria > Pseudomonadota > Alphaproteobacteria > Rhizobiales > Beijerinckiaceae > Methylobacterium > Methylobacterium adhaesivum. The sequence continues at coordinate 18,461 of NZ_BPQD01000013.1, read as the reverse complement.
ATCACGGAGGTCTCCCACGCCGTCTTGCCGGCGGCGGCCCATTTCAGGCATTCGATCTCCCGACCGGTCAGCCCCACGGCGGCCCCCTCCGCCGCATCGCCCTCCTGCACCCGGCGCGCGATCGCCTTGGCCCGGGACATGGCGTAGATCGCCACGAGGTGCAGCCCGGCGCGGGCATCCTCCGACAACCGCACCTCGGTGCCGCCGAAGCTGACACCGGCCTCGCTGCCGTCGAGCTCGTGGAAGGGCACACAGAAGCCCTCCTTCAGGCCGAACTCGCGGGCCTCGTTCATCACGACCGAACCACGCGGGTCCCCGTGGGCCGCCGCCTCGTGCCAGAGGAACGGATCCGTCGTCGCCCGGATGTAACGGATCACCGGATCCCGATGCAGGTGGTTCCGCTCCTCGTAGCGCTGCGTCCAACCGGGCGGCCAGCCGGAGATCAGCGAGCAATCGGACAGATTCTCGCTCGGCGAATGCGGTAGGCCGCCGATGAGGAACGCATCGTAGCCGAAGATCGTGCCCGTCCGGCGCAGCTCCGCATAAACAGCCCGCTGGGTTCCGGCCGAACGCAGGCGGTGAATGATGTCGAACGCGGTCTGACGGACATCTGGCAAAAGCGTAACTCGAAATTTCCTCAGAAATCATAGCGGGATCGATGGTTTCCGAAAGGTGAAGACGGGCGGGGGCCTCCGTCCCCTTGCCCCCACAAACAGACCATGCGCGCCCGAAACCGGACACCGCCGGGCCATGCGCCGTGATCGGGCACGGCGCCACCCGTCACCTCGCGCCACGGGAGGAGTAGCTGTCGAGGCGACGGATCGATCGTGCGGCCGAACATCCGACGCGGAGAACGCTCTTTTCCAAACGCGATCGAAAAAGCCATTCCATTCCTTTGACGACAGACAGTCACGGCCCGATACTTCGACTCGAATAGTGGCGCAGACCGATACCGATGATTGAATTCATCTTACGAGTATCCTGGTCTTTCCATTCAGGGCGTCCGCACACGTCTTTCACCGTATCCGGCGCCCCGGCACCGGACGCCTCTCCTCCCGAACACGGATCATCCCATGAGCCTTCACCCCCCGACCGCCACGGACGAATCGATCCGGTTCGCCTACTGGGTGCCCAACGTCTCGGGTGGCCTCGTCGTCAGCAAGATTCCCCAGCGTACGGGGTGGGACGCTCCCTACAACCGGCGCCTCGCGCAGATCGCCGAGGAGGCCGGGTTCGACTACGCCCTGACGCAGATCCGGTTCACCGCCGGCTACGGCGCCGAGTATCAGCACGAATCCGTTGCCTTCAGCCAAGACCTGCTTTCCGCCACCACGAAGCTGAAGGTGATCGCCGCCCTGCTGCCGGGACCGTGGAACCCGACCCTGGCCGCCAAGCAGATCGCCACCATCTCCCACCTCAGCGAGGGGCGCATCGCCATCAACCTCATCTCGGGCTGGTTCTCGGGCGAGTTCCGCGCCATCGGTGAACCCTGGCTCGATCATGACGAGCGTTACCGGCGCTCGGAAGAGTTCATCCGCGCCCTGCGGGGAATCTGGACGCAAGACGACTTCACGTTCCGGGGCGATTTCTATCGCTACACAAACTACACCTTGAAGCCCAAACCGGTCGACCCGCAGCCGGAGATCTTCCAGGGCGGCTCGTCACGGGCGGCGCGGGACATGGCCGCCCGGGTGTCCGACTGGTACTTCACCAACGGCGACACCCCCGAGGGCATCCGGGCGCAGGTGGACGATCTCCGGGAGAAGGCTCGCGCCAACCGCCGTTCCGTCAAGGTCGGCGTCAACGCCTTCGTCATCGCCCGCGACACGGAGGAGGAAGCCCGCGCCGTCCTCCAGGAGATCATCGACCAAGCCGATCCGGACGCCGTGAAAGCCTTCGGCCACGAGGTGAAGAACGCCGGCAAGGCCTCTCCGGAAGGGGAGGGCAACTGGGCCAAATCCACCTTCGCGGATCTCGTCCAATACAACGACGGCTTCAAGACCAACCTCATCGGCACGCCCGACCAGATTGCCGAGCGCATCGTCGCCTTGAAGGAGGCCGGCGTGGATCTGGCGCTCCTCGCCTTCCTGCACTTCCAGGAGGAGGTCGCGTATTTCGGCGCGCACATCATCCCACGGGTAAGGGCCCTGGAGGCGCAGCGCGGGCGCCGGGCGCAAGCCGCCTGAACCGAGTCCCCCGCCCACCTTTCGGAGATCAGCCATGAACATCGCCGTCAGCGCGAGCGCCCTTGAGGCCAACCGTATTCCCCAGGGTGTGCCCGGACCGACGAAGCCTTCGGCACCGGCCCATATCCTCCGCGACGACGCCGAGGCACTCCGCGTCGCCCATGCCCTGGCGGAAGAATTCCGGGCGGGTGCCGCCGAGCGCGACCGCACGGGCCGCCGGCCGTTGCCCGAACTCGATGCCTTCTCCCAGAGTGGGCTGTGGTCGATCAACGTCCCGAAGGCCCATGGCGGGCCGGGCCTGTCCTACCGCACACTGGCTCGGGCAATCGCCATCATCTCGGCGGCCGATCCCTCCATCGGGCAGATCGCCCAGAACCACCTCGGCATCGTGGCCGCCATCGACACCGTGTCGGACGAGGACCAGAAGCGCCTGCTGTTCGGCCTCGTGCTGGCCGGCACCCGCTTCGGCAACGCCTTCTCGGAGAGCGGCACCAAGCGGGCGGCCGACTTCAACACCCATTTCGTCGACCACGACGACCACGTCACCGTTCACGGCCGCAAGTTCTACGCGACGGGGGCGCTGCTGGCCCACCTCGTGCCCATCGTCGCCGTCGATGGCGAGGGCCGGCCCTGGTACGCCATCGCCGAGCGCAACGCGCCGGGCCTGACCGTCATCGACGACTGGTCGAGCTTCGGCCAGCGCACCACGGCGAGCGGGACGGTGATCCTGGACGGGGTCCGGGTGGAAAAGAGCCACCTCGTGCCGGCCTGGAAGGGCTACGAGCGTCCGAGCGCCGACGGGGCGATCTTCCAGATCATCCAGGCGGCCGTCGATGCGGGCATCGCCCACGAGGCGCTCGCCGAGACCATCGCGTTCGTGCGCACGAAATCCCGCCCCTGGATCGACAGCGGCCTCGACCGGGCCTCGGACGATCCCCACACGATTCGCCTCGTGGGCGACCTCACCATCCGCCTGCACGCAGCCGAAGCCCTCCTGGACCGGGCCGGCCTCGCCCTCGACGCGGCGGTGGCCGCCCCCGATGCCGACAGCGTCGCGGCGGCCCAGCTCGCCGTCGCCGAAGCCAAGGTACTGACCACGGAGGTGGCGCTTGGCGCCACCAACACCCTGTTCGAACTCGCCGGCACCCGCTCGACGCTCGCCGAGCACAATCTCGACCGCCACTGGCGCAACGCCCGCACCCACACGCTCCACGACCCCGTGCGCTGGAAATACGCCATCGTCGGCAACCATGCCCTCAACGGGGTCAAGCCGCCCTTCCACGCCTGGAGCTGACGCGGAGGCATCCCTTCGTCGAGGGGTGTCCGGCTCTCGAAACCAAGCGAAACCAATGCGCTCGGGTGCCGCGCCGAAGTCGATCTCCGGCTCGGCGCGCGTGGTTGCTCCCACAGGCGATGGGTGGACGGCGTGCTATCGACCAAACCTGTGCCTTGCCGGGGGCCGTGACCTTTGGACGACTGGTGGGAACGCGGCGGTCCGTTCCTTGTTACCCGGCATGAACTTTATCGCCCCCGACCGTACCGAAACCGAGTCCCTGCGCATCCGCACCGCGGCTCGCGTCGTCTCGCGGTTCGCGGCGGAACGGGCGGATGCCCTCGACCGCACGGGCGGATTTCCGGCCCGCGACGTGGTGGAATGCCACGAGGCCGGCCTTCTGGCCGCGCCCCTGCCGGTGGCGTTGGGCGGGTCCGGCCTTGACGCGCCCGCCATGGCGCCCGTGCTCCTCAACGTGCTCGCCGAGGTCGGTCGCGGCAGCCTCGCCCTCGGGCGTCTGTACGAGGGTCACGTCAACGCCCTATCGCTGATCCTGCGCTACGCCTCCGAACCGGTGCTGCGGCGCCTCGTGGCCGACATCCATGCCGGGCATCTGTTCGGCGTGTGGAACACCCAGCCCCAGGCGGGCGGCCTCGTGCTCGATCCCCACGGCACCGGCGAACTCGCGGGCGTGAAGTCGTTCGCCTCGGGCGCCGGGGCGGTGACCCGCCCCCTCGTCACCGCGCGCCGGCCGGACGGACGCCAGCAGATGCTCGTCGTCAGCCTCGAGCCCGGCACGCGGGCCGACCTGTCGTCGTGGTGCGCCCACGGCATGCGCGCCTCGACCTCGGGCGTGCTCGACTTCACCGGCCTGCCCGTGGCGGCGCAGGCGGCCGTCGGCGAGGCGGACGATTACTTCCGCGAGCCGCATTTCTCCGGCGGCGCCTGGCGCTTCACCGCCGTGCAGCTCGGCGGCATCGAGGCCGTGTTCGACAGCCTGCGGGCGCATCTCGTCGCCACCGGGCGGGGCGGCGATCCGCATCAGGCGGCGCGGCTGGGAGAGGCGGCCATCGCCGTGGAAACGGCGCGGCTGTTCGTGGGCCGGGCCGCCGCCCTGGCGAGCGATCCCGACGCGGAGCCGGCGCGGGTGATCGCCTACGTCAACCTCACCCGCCTCGCCGTGGAGCGGGCCGGCCTCGACGTGCTGGAGCGCGCCCAGCGCTCCGTGGGGCTCGCGGGCTTCCTCCAGACCCACCCCCTGGAGCGGCTCATGCGCGATCTCGCCACGTATCTGCGCCAGCCCGGCCCCGACCGGGCCCTGACCCATGCCGCCGCCCACGTGCTCGCCGACGCACGCACCGCCGACGCGCTGTGGCGCGACCCCGGCACGAACGACCCCGCCGATCTCCAACCCGGCCGCGCCGCGTGACCCGGTCCAGCGCGTCCCTTCCGCCGGGCTACTTCGACGGCATCTACGCGGGCAATCCCGACCCGTGGGGGTTCACCACCAGCGCCTACGAGGGGGCGAAGTACGACGCCACCCTGGCGGCCCTCTCGGAGCCCACCTACGCCGAGGCCCTGGAGGTGGGTTGCTCCATCGGCGTGCTGACCCGGCGCCTGGCGGAACGCTGCACCCGGCTGCTCGCCCTCGATGTCGCCGAGACCGCCCTCGCGGCGGCCCGCGCGCGCTGCGCCGAGACCTCGAACGTCTCCTTCCTGCGCGCGGCGGTGCCGGAGCAGTGGCCGCCCGGCCGGTTCGATCTCATCGTCCTGTCGGAGGTGCTGTACTTCTTCACGAAAGCCGATCTCGACCGCCTCGCCGGCCACATGGTCCGGGCGGTGAAGCCCGGCGCCGAGGTGATCCTCGTCCACTGGACCGGGGAGACGGACTATCCCTCGAGCGGCGACGAGGCCGTGGAAGCCCTCATCGCCGGGACCGCCGGCACCCTGGCCCCCCACCACCACACCCGCGCGGAGAAATACCGCCTCGACGTGCTCCGGGCCCGCGCCGCGCCATGACGGACGGGACGAAGCGCCGAACGGTCTTTCGTCACCGCGCCTGGGTGCGCCTCGCCCATTGGCTCAACGCCGCGGCGTTCGGAGCGCTCGTCGTCAGCGGCATCGCCATCCTGCTCGCCCTGCCGCGCCTGTTCTGGGGCGAGACCGGCGCCAACGACGCCCCCGCTGCCCTGGTGTTGCCCCTGCCGGTGAACCTCGAACAGACGGGCTGGGGCCGCAACCTCCATTTCCTCGCCGCCTGGATCCTCGTCCTCAACGGCGGCCTCTACCTCCTCGCCTCGCTCGCCGGCGGGCACCTGCGCCGCGACCTCCTGCCGGACCGCGACCAGCTGGCACCCGGCCACCTCGCCCGGGAGATCGCCGACCATGCCCGCCTGCGGGCGCCGAAGGGACGCGAGGCCCTGCGCTACAACGCCCTGCAGAAGATCGCCTATCTCGCGGTGATCCTCGGGTTGTTCCCCCTGATGGTGCTCACCGGTCTCACGATGTCGCCGGGCGTGACGGCGGCGTTCCCGGAACTCTTCACCCTGTTCGGCGGCCGGCAATCGGCCCGCACCCTGCACTTCGTCTTCGCCTGCCTGCTGGTCCTGTTCCTCCTCGTCCATGTCGGTCAGGTCTTCGTCGGCGGCGCCGTCAATCTCACGCGCTCGATGATCACCGGGCGCTTCACCGTTCCGCCGGACGCGCCAGTCTCTCGGGAGCCCACCGATGCGTGACCTCTCGCGCCGCCGCCTCCTCACCGGTTCGGGGGCCGTCCTCGGGGCCGGCCTGCTCGGCGGATGCGACGCGCCCGCCCTGTCGCACCTCGCGACGCCCTACGATTGGAGCAACGGCCTCACCTTCGCGGTCCAGCGCTGGCTGCTGGCCCGCCAGCCCCTGGTGCGCGAGTTCGACCGCAGCCGGATCTCCGCGGTGTTTCCGACCATCAACACCACGGACCCGGACGACCCCGTCTACCGGCGCTCCCGGGATGTCGCCTTCGCCGACTGGAAACTGCCGGTGACCGGCCTCGTCGAACGCCCGGGCACGTTCTCCCTCGCCGACCTCAGGACGATGCCGGCGCGCACCCAGGTGACGCTGCATTCTTGCGAGCAGGGTTGGTCGGCCATCGGCGAATGGACCGGCGTGCCGCTGGCCCACCTCCTCGCCCATGTCGGCCTCAAGCCCCAGGCACGCTTCATCGTCATCCGCAGCGTCGACGGCTGGTGGGACAGCTACGACCTGTTCGATGCCCTCCACCCGCAGACAGTTCTCGCTTACGGCATGAACGGGGGCGACCTGCCGGTGAAGCACGGCGCCCCGGTGCGCCTGCGGGTAGAGCGTCAGCTCGGCTACAAGAGCCTGAAATACATCGCCGCCATCGAGGCGGCCGAGCGCGTCGACGGCTACGGCAAGGGCCGCGGCAGCATGGTCGCCGAACTCGGCTTCCCCTGGTACGCCGGGATCTGATCGGGTCTCGATGATCGTCGGGCTCCGCCCGACACCCGCCGAAGGGATGATCCCTTCGGAATCTCAGGCCTCAGGACAGGGCGAGACCGCCCAGAGCCGTGAGCCCGACCACGATCCAGGGCGCGACGCCGCCCACGGTGAGCAGCACGAAGGCCGTCGCCGCCAGAGCGACGTCGCGGGCGCTCCCGATCGCCCCCGTCCAGACCGGATCGTAGAGGGCGGCGGCGAGGAGCCCGACCACGGCGGCGTTGCCGCCGCGCAGGGCCGCCTGGGCCAGGGGTTTCTTTCTGAGGTCGTCCCAGAACGGCAGGGCCCCGGTGACGAGGAGGAGGCCGGGGAGAAAGATCGCCGCCAGGGCCAGCCCCGCGCCGAGGAGACCGTTCGGCGGCATCTTGAGGACGGTGCCGAGATAGGCCGCGACGGTGAAGAGCGGCCCCGGCACAGCCTGCGCCGCGCCGTAGCCGGCCAGGAACGCATCGGCGCCGATCCAGCCCGGATCGACGGTGCCGGCGCGCAGAAGCGGCAGCACCACGTGGCCGCCGCCGAACACCAGGGCGCCGGCCCGGTAGAACGCGTCCGCCACGGCCACACCCTGCCACGGCCACAGGGCGGCCAGGACCGGCAGGCCGGCGAGCAATCCGAAGAACAGCGCCAGGGCGACGGCGCCGGTCCGCCGCGACAGGGGCACGGCGAGGCGTCCGACGGGGGCGGGGGGCGCCGCCCGGCACAGGAGGAGACCGGCCAGGGCCCCGAACCCGATCGCGGCGACCTGCCCGAGGGACGTCGGCGCGAGAACCGCGAGCCAGAGGGCACCGAGGGCGATTCCGGCGCGGGTCGGGTCCGGCGCCAGGGTCCGGGCCATGCCCCACACGGCCTGGGCCACCACCGCCACGGCCACGAGCTTGAGGCCGTGCAGCAGGCCGGACAGCACCGGCCCGCCGCCCGACCCGGCGCCGTACGCGACGCCGACGAGGAGGAGGGCGGAGGGCAGGGTAAAGCCCGCGAAGGCCGCGAGCCCACCCCACAGGCTCCCGGCCCGGAGGGTCCCGAGGGCAAATCCGACCTGGCTCGAAGCGGGCCCGGGCAGGAACTGGCACAGGGCGACGAGGTCGGCATAACCCGCCTCGTCGATCCAGCGCCGCCGCGCCACGAACGCCGTGCGAAAGTAGCCGAGATGAGCGACGGGACCGCCGAACGCCGTCAGGCCGAGCGTCAGAAACGCGAGGAAGACCTCCCGCAGCGAGCCCTTCGGGGCATCAGAGTGCCTCACAAAACTCCCGATCACGGCCGGTTCTCTCCGAAGCACGACAGCAGAGCGGAAGATTTGTGAGAGACACTCAGGCAAGCCCCCCGGCCTCCACGATGAAGCGCGCGACGGTGTCGGCGCCGTGTCCCTCGCGGAGCGACGCGAACACGTAGGGGCGCTGGCCCCGCATGCGCTGCGTGTCGGATTCCATCACCCCGAGATCGGCGCCGACCAGGGGCGCGAGATCGGTCTTGTTGACGATGAGAAGATCGGAGCGGGTGATGCCGGGCCCCCCCTTGCGGGGGATCTTCTCGCCGCCCGCGACATCGATGACGTAGAGGGTGAGGTCGGCAAGCTCCGGCGAGAAGGTGGCGGCGAGGTTGTCGCCGCCCGACTCGATGAGGATGAGGTCGAGCTTCGGGAACCGCCGGCGCATCTCGGCCACCGCCGCGAGGTTGATGGAGGCGTCCTCGCGGATCGCCGTGTGCGGGCAGCCGCCGGTCTCGACCCCCATGATCCGCTCCTCAGGCAGGGCCCCCGCCACGGTGAGGAGGCGGGCATCCTCCTTGGTGTAGATGTCGTTGGTGATGGCGCAGATCTCGTAGGTGTCGCGAAACCGCTTGCAGAGCTGCTCCATCAGGGCGGTCTTGCCGGAGCCGACGGGGCCGCCGATGCCGACGCGCAAGGGACCGTTGGGAGAGCGGCCGTTGGGAGAAGCCATCTTAGAATCTTTCACGAACGGAAAATCCGAGAGTACTGGGTCTCGTGCCGGAACGAGCCGAGGTCGAGGGCAAGGGTCGCGCTGCCGAGGTCGTCCAGGGTGAGCTCCGGCGTGCCGGCCGCGAGGGTCACCACGCGCGGTGTCAGGGCCGCGAGCACCCGCGTGCCGGCGCTCTGGCCGATGGGCGCGCACCGAAGCGCGGCCGAGACGAGGTTCTGCAGGAAGGCGAGGCCGAAGGCCGCGAGCACCGGGGTCAGGGCCATGCCGTGGGCCCCGGCCGCGAGACCGACCGCTACCGGATAGGCCACCGGGCCGGGCAGGGCCTCGGCGAGACGCGCGAGGGCCGGATTGGGCCAGGCCGCCACGGTGGCCTCGAGGAAGCTGCGGCCCTGCTGGCTCGTCTCGAGGTGCAGTTCCCGCGATGGGGCCAGGGCCAGGGCCAGATCGTTGAGGTCCGCCAGCGCGGCCGCATCCCCCGCCAGGGCGGCGCCATGGGCATGCGCGGCGAGAATGAGGTCGTTGCGCCCCGATCCGAGTTCGAGCACGTCGGCGAGCCACGCCGCCAGGGACGCCTCGTCGACGATGTCGCCGGCCTCCACGGCGCCCTCGAGCCCGTGCGAATACGCATAGGCGCCGACGGGATAGCCCGGCGACAGCCACGCCATCAGGCGCAGGGCATCAATCATGCGTGTGGGAATGGCCGTGCGCGTGACCATGATCATGCGGATGATCGTGACCGTGGCCGTGATGATGGTGGCCGGCCGCCTCGCCCGCATAGGCCCCGCCTTCGGGCCGGAACGGGCGCTCCACCGCGTCCGCGGTGCCGCCTAAGCCCCGCACCATCTCGGCGAGCACGTGATCGTACGCGATGTAGACGGCGTCGGGGGCGATCTCGGCCGGGATGTGCCGGTTGCCGATATGCCAGATCAGCCGCTTGAGGGCGTGGTCGTCGGCGGCGCGAATTTCCAGCAGCCGTTCGGGCGCGGCCTCGACCCAGACGAGGCGCCCGTCCTGGAGCACCAGGGCATCGCCGTCGTCGAGCACCGTCGGTTCGGCGAGATCGAGGAGGAAGGCGAGGCCGCCGAGCCCCCGCATGGCCATGCGGCGACGATGGCGGTCGCCATGGTCGAGGACAATGCGGTCGACGATCTCGCCCCGGAGGACATCGCGGCGCAGGACGTGGGTGGCGCGGATCATGGACACGAAGACCGGAAGAGACACGCCTCCACCCATTGCTGGAACCGCATCAGACGACGTCCGGACTGAGTGGACCGGGGTAGAATCCCTCGTCGAGGATCAGCGCCAGGGAATAGGGGCATGTTTCCGGAAACCTGTTCTCGGGAAGGCCGGTCTCGTCCGCAGCGCGTGTGCGAGCGAGACGGTAGCTCTTGGCGAGCACGGCCTCGGGCCATGATCGCAGACTCGGGCTGACTTCGATGAGGCCGTCGATCTGGAGGCGCTGCTCGACGATAGAGGCGCGCCAGCCATATTTGCGCTTCTCCGGCTGAAACTCCCACTTCAGGAGATGCTGAAGCAGAATCGCGAGGCGGCTTCGAATTTCAGATTTCTGCGATCCGCCCACGCTCTCGATCTCTTCCGCCAGATGCTGCCAGTCGATCTCCTGTGGCCGGCCGGTCCGGAGCAGGGCGGCCTGTGCCTGCGTCCAGAGATAGAGGTCGGTCTCATAGAGATCTTGCGCCCGTGGGACTCGGACCGGCGACGGACCGACAGCAGCCTTGGACATGACGGGTCTCCGCATTCCGGCGCCATCCTATCTCAAAACAGGAAGTAGCGCTGCGCCATGGGCAGAACCTCGGCCGGCTCGCAGACGAGCAATTCGCCGTCGGCGCGGACGTCGTAGGTTTCGGGATCGACCTCGATGTTCGGCGTGGCGTCGTTGAGGATCATGCTCTTCTTCGAGATGCCGCCGCGCACGTTCTCCACGGCCACCAGCCGCTTCTGGACGCCGAGGCGCTCGCCGAGGCCGTCCTCGATGGCGGCCTTCGACACGAAGGTGAGGGCGGTGGCGAAGGGCGAGCGGCCGATGGCCCCGAACATCGGCCGGTAATGCACGGGCTGGGGCGTCGGGATCGAGGCGTTGGGGTCGCCCATGGGCGCGGTGGCGATCATGCCGCCCTTGAGGACGAGGTCGGGCTTCACCCCGAAGAAGGCGGGCGTCCAGAGCACCAGATCGGCGAGCTTGCCGGGCTCCACGGAGCCGATATGCGCCGAGACGCCGTGCGCGATGGCCGGGTTGATGGTGTATTTCGCGATGTAGCGCCGGGCCCGCAGGTTGTCGTTGCCGCTCGCGTCGCCCGGCAGGGCGCCGCGCTGGCGCTTCATCTTGTCCGCCGTTTGCCAGGTGCGGATCACGACCTCGCCGACCCGGCCCATGGCCTGACTGTCCGAGGACATCATCGAGAGGGCGCCGATGTCGTGCAGGATGTCCTCGGCCGCGATGGTCTCGCGGCGGATGCGGCTCTCGGCGAAGGCGAGATCCTCGGGGATCGCCGGGTCGAGGTGGTGGCACACCATCAGCATGTCGAGATGCTCGTCGATGGTGTTCTTCGTGTAGGGCCGCGTCGGGTTGGTCGACGACGGAAGGACGTTGGACAACCCCGCCACCTTGATGATGTCGGGCGCGTGGCCGCCGCCCGCCCCTTCCGTGTGGAAGGCGTGGATGGTGCGCCCGGCGAACGCCCGGATCGTGTCCTCGACGAAGCCGGACTCGTTGAGCGTGTCGGAATGGATCATCACCTGGACGTCGTGCAGGTCCGCCACGGTGAGGCAGGTGTCGATGGCCTGGGGCGTGGTGCCCCAATCCTCGTGCAGCTTGAGGGCGCAGGCCCCGGCGCGGATCATCTCGACGAGGCTCTCGGGCCGCGAGGCGTTGCCCTTGCCGGCGAAAGCGAGGTTCATCGGAAACGAATCCGCCGCCTCGATCATCCGGGCGATGTGCCACGGGCCCGGCGTGCAGGTGGTGGCGAAGGTGCCGTGCGCCGGCCCCGTGCCGCCGCCGAGCATGGTGGTGACCCCCGAGCACAGGGCCTCCTCGATCTGCTGCGGACAGATGTAGTGGATGTGGCTGTCGAACCCGCCCGCCGTGAGGATCTTGCCTTCCCCGGCGATCACCTCCGTGCCGGGGCCGACGACGATGTCGACGCCCGGCTGGATGTCCGGGTTGCCGGCCTTGCCGAGGCGGACGATGCGCCCCTTCACGATCCCGACGTCGCACTTCACCACGCCCCAATGGTCGAGGACCACGGCGTTGGTGATGACCGTGTCCACGGCTCCGTCCTGGTTGGTGACCTGGGACTGCCCCATCCCGTCGCGGATGACCTTGCCGCCGCCGAACTTCACCTCCTCGCCGTAGGTGGTGTGGTCGCGCTCGACCTCGATGACGAGGGACGTGTCGGCAAGGCGGATGCGGTCGCCGGTGGTGGGGCCGAACATGTCGGCATAGGCGGCGCGGGGAAGGGCGGCGCGGGGGGGCATGTTGGCCATGATCTTTTAGAGCTTTCCCATCACGTCGCCCCGGAACCCGTACACCGTCCGGTCTCCGCCGAGCGGCACCAGCACCACGTCCCGCGTGGCGCCGGGCTCGAAGCGCACCGCCGTGCCGGGCGCGATGTCGAGGCGCTGGCCCCGCGCTTTCTCGCGGTCGAAGGTGAGGCCCGCGTTCACTTCGTAGAAATGGTAGTGCGAACCGACCTGAATCGGCCGGTCGCCGACGTTGGCGACGGTGATGAGCGTGCGCGGCGCGCTTTCGTTGAAGACGATGTCGCCGGGCAGGGTCGTCACGGTGCCGGGCACCTCGGCCGAGGCGGCGCCCCGGATCGGATGATGGACGGTGACGAGCTTGGTGCCGTCGGGGAACGTCGCCTCCACCTGGATGTCGTGGATCATCTCGGGGATGCCGTCCATGCATTGCTCGGCCGTGAGCACCTGGCCCCCCGCCCGCATGAGGTCGGCCACGGAGCGGCCGTCGCGGGCGCCTTCCACGACGAAGTCGCTGATCAGCGCCACGGCTTCCGGGTAGTTCAGCTTCACGCCCCGGCTGAGCCGGTTGCGGGCGACCTGGGCGGCCATGGCGAGGAGGAGCTTGTCCTTTTCGCGCGGGGTCAGGAGCACGGGAAACCTCGGGTTGGGGTGCGTCGAAGCGCGGTCGGACAGGCAAGGACCGTGCGCGGTCCGGCCGTGCCACGATGCATCCCGTACCCGCCCGTGCAAGCCCGATCTGGGGCCGGGCGCTTGAAAGCCCGGGTCCCGAAGCCATCTGCCCGATCGGTTGACAGGACGCCGCGCATCATCGGAACAGCGGGCCCGGAACAGACCGGACAAGGAAAGCCGTCGTGACCGATTCCCGCGACTTCGTCGGCTACGGCCGCACGCCGCCCCAGGCCAACTGGCCGAACGGGGCCCGCATCGCCGTGCAGATCGTGCTGAACTACGAGGAGGGGGCAGAGAACTCCATCCTGCACGGGGATGCGGCTTCCGAGGCCTTCCTGTCCGAGATCGTCGGCGCCCAGCCCTGGCCGGGCCAGCGCCACATGAACATGGAATCCCTCTACGAGTACGGCTCCCGCGCCGGCTTCTGGCGGATCTGGCGGCTGCTGCAGGCGCGCCGCGTGCCCGTGACGGTGTTCGCCGTCGCCAATGCCCTGGCGCGGGTGCCCGACATCGCCGCCGCCATGAGGGAGGCCGATTGGGAGATCGCCTGCCACGGCCTGAAGTGGATCGACTATCGCGATTTCACCCGCGAGGCGGAGAAGGCGCACATGGACGAGGCGATCCGCATCCACACGGCGGTGACGGGCGCCCGCCCGCGCGGCTGGTACACGGGTCGCTCCTCGGTCCACACCCTCGATCTCGGGCTGGAGGCCGGCTTCGACTACCTATCGGATTCCTATGCCGACGATCTGCCCTACTGGATCGGCGGCCCGGACCGGCGCGGCCTCGTGGTGCCGTACACGCTCGACGCCAACGACATGCGCTGCGTCGCCGCGCAGGGCTTCAACACCGGCGACCACTTCGCGACCTACCTGTGCGACACCTTCGATGCCCTCTATGCCGAGGGCGAGACCGCGCCGAAGATGATGTCGGTCGGCCTGCATTGCCGCCTCGTCGGCCGCCCGGGCCGGATCGGCGCGCTCGCCCGCTTCCTCGACCACATCGCCGCGCATGACCGCGTCTGGATCGCCCGCCGCGTCGACATCGCCGAGCATTGGACCCGGCATCACCCGCCGGCCTGACCGCCCTCGACCGGGGAGGATCCGCCTCCGCCGGGCCACGCGCGACGCGACGCGGGCGCACGTTCACAGAGCCGACAAGCGAAGCCCGCATGACTGAACCGACGCCCGAATCGATGACACCCCCCGTCGAGGCCGATGCCTACCGGGCCGCCATGGCGCGCACCGCCAGCGCCGTGCACCTCGTTACCACGGACGGGCCGGGAGGCCGCGCAGGCTTCACCGCCACGGCGGTGTGCAGCGTCAGCGACCGGCCGCCGACCCTTCTGGTCTGCCTCAACCGGACGGCCTCGGCCTACGCCGCCCTGAGCCTCAACGATGTCCTCTGCGTCAACATCCTGGGGGCGCACCAGCGGGGCGTCGCCGACGCCTTCGGCGGCGGCACCCCCATGGACGACCGCTTCGCCGCCGGTACCTGGAGTCGCCTCGTCACGGGATCGCCGGTCCTCGACGGAGCCCTCATGGCCTTCGACTGCCGCATCGTCGGCCGCCAGGCCGTGGCGACCCACGACGTGCTGTTCTGCGAAGTCGTGGCCCTGGCCGGGGCGGGCGCAGGCGACGGGCTGCTCTACGCCGACCGGCGCTACCACGCCCTGCCGCTCTGAGCGGGGACATGCGGGACAGGACCGGATGTCCCGACGGGGAGGCCGCTCAGGGCGTGCCCGGCGCCGGGTTGTCCCGCTCGGCCTTTTCCAGTCCCGCCTTGTGCAGGCCGTCATAGAGTTTCTGCACCTCCTGGATCGTGGCGTGGCCGCGGCTCCAGTTGGTCTCGCGCACGTTGATCGGCGTGAAGGCGCTGTGGGAACGACCGCCGAACCCGTTGTAGATCGTCATCCCGTCCGCATCCGGCCCGGCCGGGTAGTCGATCCGGTAGGAGGGGGCGAGCCCTTTTGACTGGCCGCGCTTACCGGTGATTCCGATGCGCAGGCAGGCATCGCCGTGTCGCTTCTGGCAGAAGCGCATGTTGCCCAGCACCCGGCGCAGATACTCGCTCGCATCCTCGAGATCGGCCACCACGTCGGCGATGGTCGCGTCGGGGGGGAGGTGCTTCTTCTGGATCATGGATCTCGTGCCTCGCGGGAGCGCGAACCATACCGGTGGGCACGGGCGAGGACCAGAACGACGGCCCTCCCGCTAGAACCGAAGGCAGCCCCCCGGAACGATGCTCAGCTTCGCTCCGGGGCCTTTCCGGAGGCGAGGCGGCGAAGGCGGCCCTTGCGCATCTCATAGGCGAAGAGCGACGCCGGAGCCGGCGCCGCATCGGGGACGGGCGCGGGCGCAGGCAGGGTGAGAGGAGCCGCGGCCGGTGGTGGGAGCAGGACCTGCCGGGAGGGCTGTCGACGGGCGTCCCGGCGCAGGAGTGCTTCCCGGACCACGGCCCAATCGTGCAGGATCGCGGCGGCGGTGGCCGGATCGGTGGCGATCACCGCCCGCGCCCCATCGGCGAAGCGGGCATGCAGGGTCGCGCTGGCGTGGAGCGTCCCCGCGAGGGCGCCGAGGCCGAGGCCCAGGATGGAGGTGGCGAAATCGAGGGGGCGGGGCAGGGGGCCCGCCGCGTCCAGGGCGGAGCGCAGGCCGCCGACGATCCCGGTTCGGCGCTGCGGGCCGGAGCCGTCCGCGCGTACGAGATCCACGAGATCCTCGACCCCGCGCGCCTCGCCGCCGGGCAGGCGCAGCAGGCCGGATTCGTAAGTGCCCGGCCCCGTGCCCCATGGGCCGTCGGGACGGGCACCCTCAAGGATTCGAATCTCGCTCATCGTCGCTTTCCGGCCGTCGCCCGTCGGCGTCGCCATGGCACCCTAGCGGCGCATGTGTCCGAAACAGGGCCGGCGGTCAGGCCGCAGGTCCATCCAGGGGAGCGACCCGCGTGCCGTAGGCTTCGGCCATGCGGTCGATGGCGGCGAGCTTGGCGTGGAGCACCGACCAGTCGTCGCGATCGGCGATGGGCGCCCAGAGCGTTTCGACCTCCTCGATAAGCAGGGTGCAGGGATCGGCATCGGCGAAGTAGGGATGCGCGAGGCGGCTCGCATCGCGGGGGGTCATGGCCTCTAGGCTGGCCCGCACGGGCGCGAACGCGTCCGAAGCGTAGAGGGACGCCGACGGGCTGGACGCCGCCCGCGTCGCGGACGCCAGGCCTCCATACCAGTCGAAGAACGTCCGCTCGAACGGCGCCCCGCTGCGGGCGAGAAAGCCCCAGAATGCGGCGACGAAGCGGTTGGTCGCCGCCTCGTCGGTGTGGGCGAGGCCGAGCCGCGCCAGGATGGCCTCGGCAAAGCCGTCCTGGAGGTTCGGCCCGAACTGCTTGAGGGCCGCCTCCAGCCGCTCCAGGGGCGCCAGGGGCATCAGGCATTCGGCGAGGCGGCTGAGGTTCCAGAATAGGGCCTCCGGCTGACGGCCGAAGCTGTAGAGCCCCTGCGTGTCGAAATACGCGGCCGTGAAGGCCGGATCGTTCACCGGCGCGAACCTCCAGGGCCCGTAGTCGAAGCTCTCGCCGGTGACGTTGATGTTGTCGGTGTTGAGCACCCCGTGGACGAAGCCAGCGGCCATCCACTGTGCCCCCGTGCGTGCCACCCGCCGGCACACATCCTCCAGGAAGGCGACGGCGCGGTCTGGCGTCTCGGCCCGCCACGCCTCGGGCATATGAAGGCGGATCGTGTGATCCATGAGCGCGTGGATGTTGTCGGGCTCGTCCAGAGCCAGGAAGCGCTGGAACGAGCCGATGCGGATATGGGAGTGGCTCAACCGCACGAGAACGGCCGACCGGGTAGGGGAGGGCTCGTCGCCGCGCTCCAGGGCCTCGCCGGTCTCGATCAGGCTGAAGGTCTTTGAGGTGTTCACGCCGAGCGCCTCCAGCTGGGCGGTGGCGAGGATCTCGCGCACGCCGCCCTTGAGGGTGAGGCGTCCATCGGCCGTGCGCGACCACGGCGTGGGGCCGCTGCCCTTGGTGGCGAGGTCGAGGAGGCGTCCGTCGCCAAGGTCATAGGCCTGCGCGAACAGGAACCCGCGCCCGTCGCCGAGGTCCGGATTGTACGAGCGGAACTGATGGCCGTGATAGCGCAGGGCCAGGGGCTGCGGGAAACTCCCGGGCAGGGGGATGAACCGGCCGAAATGCGCGATCCACTCGCCGTCGGTCAGGTCGCCGAGGCCGATCCGCTCGGCCCAGAGCTGGTTGCGGAAGCGCAGGATCGTCTGCGGAAACGCGGCGGGCGCCACGACGTCGTAGAAGGCGTCGCCGAGTTCGGCATGGTGCTGCGCGAGGCGCGCGGTGGTCACCGGCATGATGCATCCTGGGAGGTCGGCCGCGCGATGGCGGGACAAGGGGTCAATCGCCCGAAGCCCCCGGATGATCCCAGGGCGCGGGGGCTCCTCACAAAGCGGCTGGCCTCGGGTATAAGGCGAATCATGGACAACATCATCCGCCCCACCTTCGGCCAACCCCGCCGCCCCGAGCCGCAGCCCGAGACCCGCGTCGAGGTACTCACACAGCGCGTCTACGGCGAAGCCGGCGGCTGCCGGGTCTGCCTCGTCCACGACGAGGCCGCGGCTGAGGGCGACGTCTACAAAGTTGTGGCGGGCCTCGTCGTCGACGACGAAGTCAGCACGGTGGCGATCCTTCCCGCGACGCCGGAAGGGGAGGTCGATGCCGAGATCGTCGCCCTCGCGATCCTGCGGACGCTCGGCATGCTCGAAGCCCGCACGGGCGGCCCGGCCAGCGCGTGATTCGGCCGCCTTCGAAAGACAGGCTCGCGAAATACCGGCTTGCATGCCGCGCGGCCTCCATGCTATCGCCCCTCCACCGGAACGGACCGGGCGCGAAACGATCGGTGCACGACACGGATCGCGGGCCAAAACAAACCGCTCTAAGATCCTGACAAGTCAGGACTTTGGGGGATAGTTTAACGGTAGAACAGTGGACTCTGACTCCTCTAGTCGAGGTTCGAATCCTCGTCCCCCAGCCAACGAATTCGGCCCGCCAGTCTCGGACTTGGCGGGCTTTTTCGTGGGATTTCGAGGGGGGATGTAAACGGGTGCGCGGGCGGAGCCCTGCCTGATAGTTGACGGATTGGCCTCCGCCGAGGGGATCGGAGATCGGTCTTCCGGCATGGAAGCAGGCTCATCGCCGCGCGATCGCGGCCCTCTCAGGCCCACCCCGTCGGCCGAGCCCAATGCAAGGGCGCCCCAAATGGCCTGCTTTTTTCGGAGGCGTCGGGGTTCGGCCGAGCCAGAACGCCGAATCTGACGAGTCGTGCCACCCTGTACACGGGTGCCCAACGCCCGAACGCCCAAAGCCCCCGCTTATGTGCGGGGGCTTTGGGTG
>NZ_BPQD01000012.1 GCF_022179065.1 Methylobacterium adhaesivum | reverse complement strand
GCCCGGCCTTTCTCGTCTGGGGTACCCTCGGGATCAGTTCGCCGGGGAGGTGCGCATCCGGTAGGTGCCTTCCGCATCGCGCTCGAACACGTCGGCGATGCCGGTGTGGCGCAGGGCCTCGCCGGAGGTGTCGGGCACGAGGTTCTGCTCGGAGACGTAGGCGACGTACTCGCTCTCGGCGTTCTCGGCGAACAGGTGATAGAACGGCTGGTCCTTGCGCGGCCGGAGCTCCTCGGGGATCGCCAGCCACCATTCCTCGGTGTTGTCGAACACCGGATCGACGTCGAACACGATTCCGCGGAACGGATAGATCCGATGCCGGACGACGGCTCCGAGGCCGAATTTCGCGGTTCTCATCTTGGGCGTGGCGGTCATCGTATCGCTCATCCCTGCCAGATAAGCCGACCCGGTGCGCTTGTCATCGGCGGTCGGGCCGCCGATGACAAACGGCGCGTCACGTCAGGCCGCAGATCTCACTTCAGACCGTAGGTCTTGGCCAGGTCCGGGTCCTTGTCGGCCACGAGGCGAGCGAGGTCGACGATCACCTTGGCCTGTTTCCAGGTGGCGTCGTCCTGCATCTTACCGTCGAGCATCACCGCGCCGGTCCCGTCGGGCATCGCCTCGACGATGCGCACCGCGAAGGCGACCTCGGCCGGATCCGGCGCGAAGACGCGCTTGGCGATGGCGACCTGGTTGGGATGGAGGGTCCAGGCTCCGGCGCAGCCCATGAGGAAGGCGTTGCGGAACTGGGCCTCGCAGGCGTCGCCGTCGGAGAAGTCGCCGAACGGGCCGTAGAAGGCCTTGAGGCCGTTGGCCATGCAGGCATCGACCATTTTCGCGATCGTGTAGTGCCAGAGATCCTGCTGGGCAGAGGCGCGGGGGGCGCCGTCCGAAGTCGGATCGGCGATGACGCGGTAATCGGGATGGCCGCCGCCGACGCGGGTGGTCTTCATGCCGCGGGACGCCGCGAGATCGGCGGGCCCGAGGCTCATGCCGTGCATCCGCGGCGAGGCGGAGGCGATGGCGTCGACGTTGGCGACCCCCTCGGCCGTCTCCAGGATGGCGTGGACGAGGATGGGCTTCTTCACGCCGTGCTTCGCCTCGAGCTGGGCGAGCAGCTGGTCGATGTAGTGGATGTCCCACGGACCCTCGACCTTGGGCACCATCACCACGTCGAGCTTGTCGCCCACCTGAGAGACGATCTCGAACAGGTCGTCGAGAATCCAAGGGCTGTTCAGGGCGTTGATGCGGGTCCACAGGCCGGTGCCGGAGGCGGTGAAATCGGTGGCCTGCGCCATGGCGACGAAGCCCTTGCGCGCGGCCTCCTTCTGATCGACGGGCACCGCGTCCTCGAGGTTGCCCAGCACCACGTCGACGGTGGCAGCGAGCTCGGGCACGCGGGCGCGGACCTTGTCGTTGTGCGGCGGCACGAAGTGGATCATCCGCTCGAGCTTGACCGGAAGGTCGCGGAACGGAGCCGGCGCGCCGGTGGCAAGCGGCTGGAAGAAGCGGCGGGGCAATTTCATCGGCGTCTCAGGCTCCGGGTTCTTGTGTGTCGGGGTCCCGCTCCAGCGGTTAGTTCAAGCCTGCCCCCGCCGTAAAGGTGCACGGCCGCACCAAACCCATTGCCCTGGGCCCGCGATGGGAGGACCATCCGGAACGGGAGCTGTCCTCTGGAGTTTTGACGAACGAGGCGGGCACCTCGACACTGAACGAAGGACGGACCCCATGTCCGGATCATCGATCAAGCGTATCGGCCTGCGCTCCACGGCGTTGCTCACCGTGTTCGGCCTCGCCCTGGTGCAGCCGGCCCAGTCCGCCGAGCGCGTGAAGACGCCGGAGCGCGGCAGCTTCACCGTCACCGAAGCCGCTGCGGCAAAACCCGACGGGTTCGCCGCGCGCGTGCGCATTCCCGGGGACGATCCCGCCGCCTTCGCCCGGCTCGTCGCGGACGCGCGGGCCGCTGCCCAGCCCTGGCTCGTGCTGTCCGGCGGCGGCGAGAACGGCGCCTTCGCGGCCGGCCTCCTCAAGGGCTGGAGCGAGGCGGGCACCCGGCCGGATTTCGGGGTGATCACCGGTGTGAGCACGGGCGCGATGATCGCCCCCTTCGCCTTCATCGGACCTTCCGGCGACGAGGCCCTGCGCCAGGCCTACACCGAGATCTCGGCCGCCGACGTGTTCGAGTTCGGCGGCACCAGCGAGTCCCTCACCGACACCTGGCCGCTGAAGCGGCGCATCGACCGGTCGGTGACCCCCAAGCTCCTCCAGGCCGTCGCGGCCGAGCACGCCAAGGGCCGGCGCCTCCTCGTCGCCACCACGGCGGTGGATTCCGAGCGGCCGGTCCTGTGGGACATGGGCGCCATCGCGGGCACCGGCGGCCCGAAGGCGCTCGCCCTGTTCCGGGACATCATCCTCGCCTCCTCGGCGGTGCCGGGCGTGTTTCCGCCGGTGATGGTCGAGGCCGTGGCCGGGTCCAAGCGCATCCAGGAGATGCACGACGACGGCGGCACCACGGCCCCCTACTACCTCGCCCCCGAGGCGACGCTGCTGGCCGCCCATCCGGCGCCCCTGCCGGCGCAGCGTGTCTACCTCGTGGTCAACAATGTGCTGACCCCGCAATTCCAGATGGCCGCGCGCACCACCCTCGGCGTCCTCGGCCGCTCCATGTCGGCGGCGATCAAGGCCCAGATGCGCGCGGCCCTCGCCCTCAGCCGGGGCTTCGCCCGGCGCACGGGCCTCGACCTGCGCGTGGCCGAGATCGACGGACGCTTCACCCAGACCACCACAGCGCCCTTCGATCAGGCCTACATGAAGGCCCTGTTCGCCCATGGCGAGTCCCTCGGCCGGGACGGCACCGCCTTCGCGGGCGACGACGGGACCCCGGAGAGCGGGCGTTCGGCCGGAGCCACGGATCTGCCGGCCGTCTCCCTCACCGGCGTGGGCGGCCTGCGGACCTCCGCCGCGGGCGAAGCGGCCGCCCAGGACCTCGCCGGGCGCTGATCCTCGTCAGCGCATCAGGCTCGGCGCCCCGAGGCGCGGCACCACGCCCTCGCGCATGACGATCCGGCGCAAGGGGGCGATCGTCGTCATGGCGAGGAGCCCGAGGCCGCGCAGGGCATCCACGGGCAGGACATCGGTGAGCAGACTGCGGTTGAGGGTGTCCACCGCCAGGGTGCGCAGGCGCGCATCGCGGCTTCGACCGCGCGCGAAGCCCGCCAGCGCCGCTCGGGACCCCGGATCGCGCCCATCCGCCACAGCCTCCAGCACCGCATCCCGCAAAGCCGCCGCATCGCGGAGGCCGAGGTTGAGGCCCTGCGCACCAATGGGCGGGAAGACGTGGGCCGCCTCGCCGATGAGGGCGAGGCGGGCGGCCACGGGGCTCGGCAAGGCCAGGCCGCGCATGGGCACGAGGCCGCGCGGCCCGTCGATCCGCATGGTCCCGAGCATCGCATGCGCCCGGGTCTCGACGGCCCGGGCCAGGGCCGCGTCGTCGAGGGCGGCCACGGTCTGCGCCCGGGCCTCGCCCATGACCCACACGAGGCTGGAGCGACGACCACCGGGCAGGGGCACCAGGGTGAAGGGCCCCTCCCGCGTGTGGAACTCCGTCGAGATGTCCCGGTGCGGGCGGGCATGGGCGAGGATCGTGGTGACGGCCGCCTGCGGGTAGGACCATTCGCGCGGGACGAGGCCGGCCGCCTGCCGCAGCTTCGAGCGGGCGCCATCGGCCCCGACGGCGAGGCGGGCGGAGAGTCCCGTGCCGTCCGCGAGCGTCAGGTCGACCGTCTCGGCACCGACGCGGGACCCGGTCGCGTCGCTCTCGAAAAGGGTGAGATTCGGGGTCGCGCGGGCCTGCGCCCGCAGGCTCTCGACGAGGCGCGCGCTCTCGACGTTCCAACCGAAGGCCTCAAGGCCGATCTCGGTCGCGACGAAGCGGGCGGGCGGCGGCCGGAACAGGCTGCCGGTGTCGTCGACGATGTGGAGTTCGGCGAGCGGGCTGGCATGGGGGGCGATGCCGTCCCACGCCCCGAGCGCCCGCAGGAACCGCACCGACCCGTCGAGGAGGGCCACCGTGCGCCCGTCGGCCACGGGGGCGTGCCGGCCAACGAGGGCGGTGGGCACCCCGTCGCGGGCCAGCGCCAGGGCGGCGCCGAGACCGGCGGCTCCGGCGCCGACGACGGCCACGGCGAAGGCGCCGGGCGAAACACTCTGGGGCGATGGGGCCACGGGGCTGTTCTCCTGCACGCGGGCCGGCCGACGACGGCGATGAAGTGGGACAGACCGGCCGATCCGTCACGTCTTACAGAGGGAGCCGGCCGAAACGGTCAAGGGACACGATGGTGCGGGAAAACAGCGCCGGTTAGCATCCCGGGACGAAGGTGGCGCGGCTGCGGGCGCGCGGGAAGGAACACCCATGAACCTCGCCATCGCGCTCTTCGCCCTCGGCTTCCTCATGCTGGTGGCCTATCGCGGCTTCAGCGTCATCCTGTTCGCCCCCATCGCGGCGCTGGCCGCCGTGCTCCTCACCGATCCCTCCGCCGTGCTGCCGGTGTTCTCCGGGCTGTTCATGGAGAAGATGGTCGGCTTCGTGAAGCTGTACCTGCCCGTGTTCCTGCTCGGTGCCGTGTTCGGCAAGGTCATCGAGCTGTCGGGGTTCTCGCGCTCCATCGTCACGGCGGTGATCGGCCTCGTGGGCGCGCGCCGCGCCGTGCTCTCCATCGTGCTCGTGTGCAACCTGCTCACCTACGGGGGCGTGTCGCTCTTCGTGGTCGTCTTCGCGGTCTACCCGTTCGCGGCGGAAGCGTTCCGCCTCAGCGACATCCCCAAGCGCCTCATTCCCGGCACCATCGCGCTGGGCGCCTTCTCCTACACCATGGATGCCCTGCCGGGCACGCCGCAGATCCAGAACATCATCCCCACCACCTTCTTCAACACCAACACCTGGGCCGCTCCCTGGCTCGGCCTCATCGGGGCCGCCTTCATCCTCGTGGTCGGCGTCGCCTATCTCGATGCCCGCATCGCGGCGGCCGGGCGCCGGGGCGAGGGCTACGGCACCGGCCACGGCAACGAACCGGCGACGACGGAGACGGCCGCGCTCGCGCATCCGGCCGTCGCCCTCCTGCCCCTCGTGGTGGTGGGCCTCTCCAACCTCGTCTTCACGGCGGCGATCCCACTCCTCTACGGGACGAAGGTCGAGACGGGCCTCGCGGGCCTCGACAAGCCCATCGTGACGCCCATCGCGTCGGTCACGGCCATCTGGGCCGTGGAACTCGCCCTCGTCGCCGGCATCCTCACGGTGCTGGCCTTCGCGTGGCACCCGGTCTCGCGGGGCTTCGCCGAGGGCAGCCGGGCGGCGGTGGCAGGCGCCCTGCTGGCAGCCATGAACACCGCCTCCGAATACGGCTTCGGCGCCGTCATCGCGGCGCTTCCGGGCTTCCTTGTGATCCGCGACGCGCTCTCAGCGATCCCGAATCCGCTTGTCAACGAGGCCGTGACGGTGACGGCGCTCGCCGGCATCACCGGCTCGGCCTCGGGGGGCCTCAGCATCGCGCTCGCCGCCATGTCGGGCTCCTTCATCGCGGCGGCGCAGGCGGCGAACATCCCCATGGAGGTGCTTCACCGGGTGGCCAGCATGGCGAGCGGAGGCATGGACACCCTGCCGCACAACGGCGCGGTGATCACCCTGCTCTCCGTGACGGGCCTCACCCACCGGCAGGCCTATGCCGACATCTTCGCCGTCACCCTCCTGAAGACGTCCGCCGTGTTCCTGGTGATCGGCGTCTATTATCTCACCGGCCTCGTGTGAGATCCGGAGGCGTCCCGTCCGGTACCGGGGGCACCCCGCCATTGCGCTGCGGCGCCCACCGTCTATGTCGGGCGTGACGCGACACGCACGAGGAGCGAGCCCCATGTCGAAGGCGATCCGAGTCCACGAGTACGGCGGCCCCGAGGTGATGCGCTACGAGGACGTCACGGTGCCCGAGCCCGGCCCCGGGCAGATCCGCGTCCGCCAGAGCGCCATCGGCGTCAACTTCATCGACATCTACTTCCGCTCGGGCGCCTACAAGGCCCCGCAGCTGCCCTTCACCCCCGGCAACGAGGGCGCCGGCACCGTGGTCTCGGTGGGCGAGGGCGTCACCGATTTCCGCGTCGGCGAGCGCGTGGCCTACGGCTCGGCCGCCGGCACCTATGCGGAGGAGGTGGTGATTAACGCCAGCGCCGCCGTGCACCTCGCCGACGGGGTGGAGGACACCACGGCCGCCGCGATGATGCTGAAGGGCCTCACCGCCGAGTACCTCCTGCACCGGACCTATCAGGTGAAGGCCGGAGACACGATCTTGTTCCACGCCGCCGCCGGCGGCGTCGGCCTCATCGCCTGCCAGTGGGCGAAGCACCTCGGTGCCACCGTCATCGGCACCGTGGGCTCGGCCGAGAAGGCGGAGCTGGCCCGCGCCAATGGCTGCGACCACGTCATCCTCTACCGCGACGAGGATTTCGCTGCCCGCGTGAAGGAGATCACGGGCGGCAAGGGCGTGCCCGTGGTCTATGATGGGGTCGGCCGCGACACCTTCCCGGCGTCGCTCGACTGCATCAGCCCCCTCGGCCTCTTCGTCAGCTTCGGCTCGGCCTCCGGGCCCGTCGACGATTTCAGCCTGGCGCTCCTCGGCCAGAAGGGGTCGCTCTACGCCACCCGCCCCTCGCTCTTCGCCCATGCAGGCAAGCGCGAGACCCTGGACGCCATGGCCAAGAACCTGTTCTCCGTGGTGGCGAGCGGCGCGGTGACGATTCCCGTCCATGCCAAGGCGAAGCTCTCGGAGGCCCCCCAGGTCCACACGGATCTGGCCAGCCGCAAGACCACGGGCGCCACGGTGATGATCCCGTGATCCCGTCCTCCCCGGATCGGAGGACGCCGTGATCCCCGGATCGTCGGACGTTCTCCTCGTGGTGGACGTCCAGGTCGACTTCCTGCCCGGCGGTGCCCTGGCCGTGCCGGACGGCGACGCGGTGATCGCGCCGATCAACCGCCTCATCGACCGGTTCGCCCACGTGGTGGTGACCCAGGACTGGCACCCCCCGGGCCACGTCTCGTTCGCCGCGAGCCATCCCGGGCGGGCGCCGTTCGACAGCGTGGCGCTGCCCTACGGCGATCAGGTGCTGTGGCCGGAGCATTGCGTGCGGGGAACCGGAGGGGCCGCCCTCGCGACCGGGCTGCGGGCCGAGCGCGCCGAACTGGTGATCCGCAAGGGACACCAACCCGGCGTCGACAGCTACTCGGCGTTCCTGGAGGCCGACCGGACGACCCCCACGGGGCTCGCCGGCTACCTGCGCGAGCGCGGGCTCACCCGCGTCGTCGTCTGCGGCCTCGCGACGGATTACTGCGTCGCCTGGACCGCCCTCGACGCCCGCGCGGCGGGGTTCGAGGCGGTGGTGGTCACCGATGCCGTGAGAGGCATCGACGTCGACGGGTCGGTGGACCGCGCCCTGGCCGCCATGGCGGCGGCCGGGGTCGGTTTCATCGAGAGCGGGGCCTACACCGCGCTACCGTAAAGATCGTACGCGTCCGCCCGCTCGATCTTCACGGTGACGATGTCGCCGACGCGAAGCGGACGGCGGGACGTGACGTGGACGTTGCCGTCGATCTCCGGGGCGTCGTATTTCGAGCGGCCCTTGGCGACGCCGCCCGCGACGGAATCGATGATCACGGGCAGGCGCTTGCCCACCCGCGCCTTCTGCAGGCGCGTGGAGACGACCTGCTGCGCCTCCATGAACCGGCGCTTGCGCTCGGCCTGGACCTCCGGGGGCACCGCGTCCCCGAGTTCGTTGGCGGAGGCACCCTTCACCGGCTCGTAGGTGAAGCAGCCGACGCGCTCGAGTTTGGCTTCCCTGATCCAGGTCAGAAGCTCCTCGAACTCGGCCTCGGTCTCGCCGGGGAAGCCGACGATGAAGGTCGAGCGGATGGCGAGATCCGGACAGATCTCGCGCCAGCGCCGGATGCGCTCGAGTTGGCGTTCCTGGTTGCCAGGGCGGCGCATGCGCTTGAGCACGGTGGGCGAGGCGTGCTGCAGCGGCATGTCGAGGTAGGGCAAGATCTTGCCCTCGGCCATCAGGGGAATCACGTCGTCCACGTGCGGGTAGGGATAGACGTAGTGCATCCGCACCCAGGCCCCGAGTTCACCGAGCTCAGCGGCGAGGTCGTAGAATTTCGCCCGGACCTCGCGGCCCTGCCACGGGCTCGTGGCGTAGCGGATGTCGACGCCGTAGGCGGAGGTGTCCTGCGAGACCACCAGCAGTTCCTTGACGCCGGCTTTGACCAGCTTCTCGGCTTCCCGCAGCACGTCGCCGGCCGGGCGGCTGACGAGGTCGCCGCGTAGGGAAGGGATGATGCAGAAGGTGCAGCGATTGTTGCAACCCTCTGAAATCTTGAGATAAGCGTAGTGGCGCGGGGTGAGCTTCACCCCCTGCGGCGGCACGAGGTCGAGGAACGGATCATGGGCCGGAGGCACCGCCTCGTGCACGGCCGCGACCACGGATTCGTAGGCCTGAGGGCCGGTGACGGCGAGAAGGTTCGGGTACTTTTCGCGAATTTCCTCGGGCTGCGCGCCCATACAGCCGGTGACGATGACCCGGCCGTTCTCCGCCATGGCCTCGCCGATGGCCGAGAGGGACTCGGCTTTCGCCGAATCGAGGAAGCCGCAGGTGTTGACGATCACCACGTCGGCCCCGTCGTGCCGCCGGGCGAGTTCGTAGCCCTCGGCCCGCAGGTGGGTGAGGATGCGCTCGGAATCGACCAAGGCCTTGGGGCAGCCGAGGGAGACGAAGGAAATCTTGGGCGCGGCCTTGGCCGGCAACAGGGGCGATGCGGTCATGAGCACTCGTCGGGCGCGGTCGATTAGGGCCGACCGAGCGGGGATTCGCGGGAAATCGGTTGAGTTGACAACTCTATAGCCGCATCCGAAGCCGCTTGCGAGCCTCACGGGCCTGAGGGGCGTCATGCGCCTTTGCCGCTTCTCCCACGGCCGCGTGCATGCCAACTCAGAAAAACCCGGAATCCTTGCCGCAGGGCAGGGCGGGTATCCGTTTCCCGCACGAATCTCTAAGCCGCCAATCATGTGGACCGTAGACATCCCGTTCGTCGATCCCGTCGCGGCGGCGCAGGCCCTGGCGCATCTGCCGGGGCTCGCCTTCCTCGACAGCGCCATGCATCACCCGACGCTCGGCCGGACCTCGACCCTGGCGGCGGACCCGTTCGCCCGCTTCCGCTACCGCGACGGGGTGGCGACCGTGGACGGGCACCCCGTGCCCGGCACCGGCCTCGATGCGCTCCGCGCCTGCCTCGCGCCCTACCGGATCGAACCGGACCCGGACGCCCCCGGCTTCACCGGCGGGGCCATCGGCTACTTCGCCTACGATCTCGGCGCGCGCCTGGAGCGGGTGGCGGCGCCGGCCCGGCGGGCGGGCCAGTGCGACGACATCGCGTTCAACCTCTACGACACCATCCTGAGCATCGACCACGAGGCCGGCACCTGCCGCCTCCTGGCCACGGGATTTCCCGAACGGGAGCCCGAAGCCCGACAGGCCCGGGCGCAGGCCCGCCTGGCGCTCTTCGCGCAATGCCTGTCCACCGCCCACCCGACGCCCGAACCCGCCCCGCGACCGGTGCCTGAACCGGCCCCGCGACCGGTACCTGTACCGGTCGCGGGGCCGCTCGCCTGGCGCTCGAACTTTTCGCGCGACGCCTACGAGGCGGCGGTGGAGCGGGTGCGCGACTACATCCGCGCCGGGGACATCTATCAGGCGAACATCGCCCAGCGCTTCGAAGCGGATCTGCCGGCGGGCTTCGACGCGTTCAGCCTCTACCGCCGCCTGCGCGCCACCAACCCGGCGACCTTCGGCGCCTATCTCGCCTTCGAGGACCTGCGCATCGCCTCGAGCAGCCCCGAACGCTTCCTCAAGCTCGCGGGCCGGGCGATCGAGACCCGGCCGATCAAGGGCACCGTGCGCCGCGTCGCCGACCCCGCCGAGGATGCGCGCCTGGGGGCTGCCCTCCAGGCCGATCCCAAGGAGCGGGCCGAGAACATCATGATCGTCGATCTCCTGCGCAACGACCTCTCGCGCATCTGCGAGCCGCACAGCGTGCGGGTGCCGGTCCTGTGCGGCCTCGAATCCTACGCCTCCGTCCACCATCTCGTCTCCGTGGTCACCGGAACCCTAAAAGGTGGGATGGACGCCATCGACCTCATCGGCGCGACCTTTCCGGGTGGCTCCATTACGGGAGCGCCGAAGCTGCGGGCCATGGACATCATCACGGAGATCGAGGGCGATGCCCGAGAACTCTATTGCGGCGCCATCGGGGCGCTGGGTTTCGACGGCAGCCTCGACACCTCCATCGCCATCCGCACGGTGGTGATGGACGGGAGCACGGCCGTGCTCCAGGCGGGCGGAGGCGTCACCCTGCTGTCCGACCCGGCCCGTGAATACGAGGAGACCCTGACCAAGGCCGCCCGGGTGTTCCAGGCGTTCGAGCCGGCCGGGGAGGGCGCCCCGTGATCCTCGTCATCGACAATTACGATTCCTTCGTCTTCAACGTGGTGCGGTACTTCGAGGAACTCGGGCAGACCGTGCGGGTCGCCCGCAACGACGCCGTGGACGTCGCCGGCATCCGGGCGCTCGCGCCCGAGGCGATCGTGATCTCGCCGGGGCCGTGCACGCCCGCCGAGGCCGGCATCTCGCTGCCCGCCATCCGCGAGCTGTCGGGCGAGATCCCCCTGCTCGGCGTCTGCCTCGGCCATCAGGCCATCGGGGCGGCGTTCGGCGGCCGGGTCGAGCGGGCCGGCCGGCCCCTCCACGGCCAGGCGACCCCCATCACGCATGGCGGGGCGGGCCTGTTCTCCGGCCTGCCGAGCCCGATGCAGGTGGGGCGCTACCATTCGCTCATCGTCACGCCGGAGCCCGGCATGGGTGAAAACCTCAGCGTGGACGCCGTCTCGGCCGAGGGCGAGGTGATGGCCCTGTCGCACACGCGCCACCCGACCTGGGGCATCCAGTTCCACCCGGAATCGGTCCTGACCGAGCACGGCCACGCCCTGTTCGGCAATTTTCTGGAGTTGGCCCGCGCCTGGCGCGCGGGGCAGGCGCCGTCCCATGCCATGGTTTGACGGCGCCCTCGTCGAGGGGCCGGTGCCCTTCGACCTCTCCGACCGCGGCCTGACGCTGGGCGACGGGGTGTTCGACACGGCGCTGGCCATCGACGGCCGCCTCGTGTTCGAGGCGGCGCATGTCGCGCGTCTGGCCGCCGCCACGCAGGCCCTCGGGTTCTTCGTCGACCCGGAGCGGATGGGGCAAGCCATGCGGGCGGTGGCTGGCGGGGCAGGGGGATTGGCGGCGGTCCGCACCACCGTGACCCGGGGCTCGGGTCCGCGCGGCCTCGCGCCGCCGCTCGAGCCGCGCCCGGTCCTGTGGGCGAGCGCGGCGCCGCTCCCGCCCGCCCTGCCCTTCGCGTCCCTGACGCTTCACGAGACGGCGATCCGCCGCAACGACACCTCGCCGGCGGCGCGCTGGAAGACTCTGGGCTACCTCGACGCCGTGCTGGCGGCGGCCGAGGCCCGGGCGGCCGGGTTCGACGAGGCCCTGTTTTGCAACACGCGCGGCCGCGTCGCGTGTGCGGGCACCGGCAACCTGTTCGCTGTGTTCGGGAGCCGCCTCGTCACCCCGCCCCTCTCGGACGGCGTGCTCGCCGGGATCGTGCGCGCCGAGGTTCTGGCCCTGGCCCCGAAGCTCGGTTTCGTGGCCGAGGAACGTCCCCTCGAGATTGAAGACGTCCTCGGCGCCGAGGCGGTGTTCCTCACCAATTCCCTGCGGGGGATCGCGCCCGTGCGGGCCATCGGCGCGACGCCGTTCGCCGCGCAACCGGCCGTGACGGCCCTGAGCGAGGCCTTGCGCGCGGAGATGGGCCTGTGAGCCGGGTGCGCGATCACCGCGTCTGGCTGCGCTTCGCCCTGATGGCGGCCTACGGTTTCATCGGGATCGTACATCTGGCCGCCCCCGATGCCTTCCTGCCGATCATGCCCGACTGGGTGCCGGCCCCGCGCCTCGTGGTGATCCTCACCGGCCTCTGCGAACTCGCCGGGGTCGCCGGCCTGATCTGGCCCCCGACCCGGCGCTGGGCCGGCATCGGCCTCGCCCTCTACGCCGTCTGCGTGTTTCCGGCCAACATCAAGCACGCAGTGGAGGGCATTCCCGTGCCGGGCCTGCCGGATTCGTGGTGGTACCACGGGCCGCGCCTCGCGTTTCAGCCGGTTTTCGTGTGGTGGGCCCTCTACGCCACCCACGTCATCGACTGGCCCCGCCGGGCTTGAGAACGGGATTCCGAAGGGCAAGCCCTTCGGCGGGTGTCGGGCGGAGCCCGACGAAGAACCCAGGGCTCTGCCCTGGACCCGCGAAGGGCTCGCCCTTCGAACCCCGACTTAACTCTCCTTCTCGGCCCGCTTCGCTGCCGTCCAGGCGGTTTCCATGGTGTCGAGGGACGCGTCCTCCAGCGTCGTCCCGTTGGCCGCGAGGCGGGCCGCCATGGCGGTGAAGCGCCGCTCGAACTTCATATTCCCTGAATTCAAGGAATATTCCGGATCGATCCCGAGGTGCCGGGCGAGGTTGGCGACGGAAAACAAGAGGTCGCCGACCTCCTCCGTCAGCTCCGCCCGGGTGCCGTGGGCCAGGGCATCGGCGACCTCGTCGGTCTCCTCGCGCACCTTGGCGATGACGTCGGCCGGATCCGTCCAGTCGAAGCCGTAGGTCGCGGCGCGGGCCGAGAGTTTCTCGGCCCGGCTGAGGGCGGGGAGGGCGTGGGCGATGCCTCCCAGGGGGCCCGGATCGCGCTCGGGCCGCCCCGCCCGCTCGGCCGCCTTGATCGCCGCCCATTGCCGCGCGACCGCCCCCGGATCGCGCAAGGCCGAGCCCGCCGGCACCGGGCTGCCGTCGGAGGCGAACACGTGCGGGTGGCGCCGGATCATCTTGGCGACGATGGCCCCGACCACGTCCGCGAAGGTGAAGCGCCCCGCCTCCTCCGCCATACGGGCATGGAACACAACCTGGAACAGCAGGTCGCCGAGTTCGTCGCGCAGATCGCCTGCGTCGTCGCGCCGGATCGCGTCCACGACCTCGTAGGCCTCCTCCACCGCGTAGGGCGCGATGGAGGCCGAGGTCTGGGCGATGTCCCAGGGGCAGCCCGTCTCGGGGTCGCGCAGGGCCGCCATGAGGGCGAGGAGCGGTTCGATGGTCACGGCTGCGAACAATCCCGTTGGGTTGGCGATGGCAGGGCGCTTCCGGGGGCGCCCGCGAAAAATCCTTTAGCCGATCCGGCGGGGAGGGGTGAGGCTGGGGACGGATCCGGGACAGGCGGTGCGCATCCCTGCAAAAGTACCCCCAAAATCCTTCTTGCCCGGTGCGTTCTTTAAACCGAACGGCTGTCAGGGCCCTTAGGAAAGGTATCAGTAAGAGATTCTCAGAGAGTCAGTTATGAGGGTTATATGGGGGCGCCAAAACGGCTGTGATCCCAGCGCGTTGAGCCCCCTTCGCGTATCGAACTCTGCGTATCCGCGTATCGAACTCTGCGTGGTTGCGTATCGAATTCTGCGCGAAAAACCCGGGGGGCGTATGGGATTCGGCGCGGGCCCGTATCGAGATCGGCGTGGAAACCCGGGCCGGCCGGTGAACTCTGGGGATAGCCCGAAAACCGACCCCGTATCGAACTCTGCGTGGCGGCTCGGCGGCGCCTCCGGGTCGGGCCGGCGGCCGGGAATTCCCGAGTCTGGGCCGGTGGATAGCCGGGATGACGCCGGTGTCCCCCAAGACTCCCGCGCCCCGAATCGGGCATGGTCCGGCCTTCGCGGCGCCGCATCGGCCCGCTTCGCGTCGAGGCACCGCACCGGGCTCATGGGGATCGAGGACACCTTGGCGGGCATCCGCGACGCCGATCTCCTCGCCGAGGTCGAGGCGGCGCGGGGTGGCTTCCTGTTCGCCACCATCGCGGAGACCATCCTGCACCGGCAGCGGGCCCGGGATGCCGAGGCCGCCGCGCGCGGGGCCGTGGCCGGGCGCCGTCAGGCCATGGGGCGCGACCAGCGCCGCCGCGACGCCGTGCGCGAGGTCATCGAGAACGAGCCGACGGGGCCGGAGAACCTCCAGCACATCCATTCCGTGCTGGCGTTGTGCGGCCTGCCCTACCGCGACCCCGGCGATTCCCGCGAGTTCTTCCGGGAATACGGCAGGAATTCCCTCAGCCTCCTGGCCGGGCGCCTCAAGAACCCCGCAACCGGCGAGATGGAGTTCCAGGGCCTGCCCTACGGCCCCAAGGCCCGCCTCGTGCTCCTGCACCTCTGCACGGAGGCCGTGCGCCAGCGCAGCCCCACGGTGGCGGTGGCCGACAGCCTATCGGGCTTTATGAAGGAGATGGGCTTTGCCGTCACCGGCGGCGAGCGCGGCACCATCCGGCAGTTCAAGGAGCAGCTCGCGCGCCTCGCCGCCTGCACCCTTCAGATTGGCCTGTGGGACGGGGAGGGCAGCGCCAGCACCCTCAACGTCCCGCCGTTCCGCCAGCTCGACCTGTGGCTGCCCCAGGGCGCCGACGGGGTGGTGTGGCAGAAGAGCGTCCAGTTCCACCAGGATTTCTACGACAACCTCATCCAGCACGCCCTGCCCGTCGATATCCGGGCGGCCAGGGCCTTCTCGGGCTCGGCGCGCAAACTCGACCTCCTGTTCTGGGTCGGCTACCGCCTGCGTGCCCTGCAGCGGCCCCTACGCCTCACCTGGGACAACCTGCACAAGCAGTTCGGCGCCGACAATGCGAGCCTGCGCAGCTTCCGCCAGGCGTTCAAGGCCGACCTCGCCCACCTGCAGGAGGTGTTTCCGAAGCTGCCGATCCGGCTGGACGACAACGGCATGCTGCTCCAGCCCGCCGATGCCGGCGCCCTGCTGATCCCGCCGCGGGCCGGCAAGCCGGCCCGAAAGGCCGTCGCGGCCTGAGCGCGACGCCTGGACCATACGGAATGACGCGCATTCCCTTGTCTTGGCGGAATATTCTGGTACGCCAGTGGAACGGCACAGATTAGAATATTCCAAGGCGTGAGCGATGTTTCCGAACGAGGCCGAGGTCGAGGCCGCCCTGGCCGCCCTGCGCCGGCAGCGCGACGCCCTCGACCGGCAGATCGCCGACCATGCCCTCTACCTCGAACTCGGCCGCCGCCTCGGTGCCGGCTCCCTTCCGCCCCCGGCGCCCCTGCCGGCGGCCGAACCCGAGGCGCACCCAGGTGAGGACATCGCCGCCGCCCGCCGCCAGGGCCGCGCCCTCGTGGCGGCCGCCTTGGAGATTCTCCACGAGGCCGGACGTCCCCTGCATGCCGGCGAGATCCTGCCGGGCCTGACGGCGCGGGGCTTCGACCTGCCCGGTCACGATCCGGTGGCGGCCCTCAACACCCGCCTGTGGAAGCGCTCCGGCCCCGGCGGCCCCCTGCGGCGCCTGGGCGACGCGGTCTACGCCCCGTCGGAGGAGGCCGATCCGGCGTGAGGCCTCCTCCGGTCCGGGATCCCGAAGGGGTCACCCCTTCGGCGGGTGTCGGGCAGGGCCCGACGAAGGACCCAGGGCTCTGCCCTGGACCCGCGAAGGGCTTGCCCTTCGAACCCAGGTTCACTCCGGCAGGGCGAACACCGTGAGCTGGCCTCCGAGCGCCGTGTAGCTCGACAGGGCCGCGTAGCCGCCAACCGCGCCTGCGCCGTCATGCGGGTCGGTGAGGCCGGCCGCGAGGCCGATGCCGGCCCAGCCGCCGACCCCTGAGAGCACCGCCACGTATTGCCGGCCCCCGTGGGTGTAGGTGGTGACGTTGCCGACGATGCCGGACGGGGTCTTGAAGCGGTAGAGCTCCCGGCCGGTCCGGGCGTCGACGGCCTTGAGGTAGCCCTCGAGGGTTCCGTAGAACACCACGTCCCCGGCGGTGGCGAGCACGCCCGACCACACGGAGAACGGCTCGGGGATCGACCAGACGCTCCGGCCGCGCACCCCGTCCCAGGCGGTGAGGGCGCCCGTCCGGGTCTCGCCGGGCGGCGGCTCCAGGCCGACGGTGGCGCCGACATAGGGCACGCCCAGGGCGTAGGTGACCCGGAACGGCTCGTAGGTCATGCAGATGTGGTTGGTCGGCACGTAGAACAGGTGGGTTTTCGGCGAATAGGCCGCCGGCTGCTGGTTCTTGGCGCCGATGGCGCCGGGGCAGATGCCCGCGGTGGTCTCGTCCTCGCCCGCCGTTTCGGGGGCGTAGCGCGGGTCGAGGACGGGGCGGCCGTAGGTCTTCGAGGCGGGGTCGAGGTCGATGCGGGTCGCCCAGTTCACCGCCGGATCGAACTTCTCGGCGCCCAGGAGTTCGCCGGTCGCGCGGTCCAGGGTGTAGGCGAAGCCGTTGCGGTCGAAATGCGTCAGGAGCGGGCGCGTCCGGCCGTCGACGGTCTGGTCCGTGAGGATCATCTCGTTGACGCCGTCGTAATCCCACTGGTCGTGGGGCGTCATCTGGTAGAGCCAGCGCGCCCGGCCCGTGTCGGGATCGCGGGCGACGATGGACTGGGCCCAGCGGTTGTCGCCCGGGCGCTGGGCCGGGTTCCAGGTCGAGGGATTGCCGGTGCCGTAATACATCAGATTGAGTTTGGGGTCGTAGGCGTACCAGCCCCAGGTGCAGCCGCCGCCGGTCTTCCATTGGTCGCCCTCCCAGGAGGCGAGGGAGGAATCCCGGCCCACGGGCCGGCCGAGGGTGGTGGTGGTCTGCGGGTCGACGAGCATGTCCGCGTCCGGACCCATGGAATAGGCGCGCCAGAGGCGCCGGCCGGATCTCGCGTCGTAGGCGGTGAGGTGGCAGCGCACCCCGAACTCGCCGCCCGAGATGCCGACGAGGATCTTGTCCTTCACGGGCAGCACCGTGGCGGTGTTGGTCTCGCCCCGGGCCGGGTCGCCGTTCTTCACCGCCCAGTTCACCCGGCCGGTCCTGGCGTCGAGGGAGACCAGGGTGGTGTCGGCTTGGTGGAGCAGGATCGCCCCGTCGGCATAGGCGAGGCCCCGGTTGACCGTGTCGCAGCACAGCATGGCCACGACGGAGGCGTCCTGCTTCGGCTCGTAGCGCCACAGGATCCGGCCGTCATGGTCGAGGTCGAGGGCGGTGACCACGTTGGGGAACGGCGTGTGGACGTACATCACCGAGCCGACCACCAGGGGCGCGCCCTCGTGGCCGCGCAAGATGCCGGTCGAGAAGGTCCAGGCGACCTGCAGCCGGCCCACGTTCCCGGCGGTGATGGCGTCGAGGGGTGAATAGCGGGTGTTGGCCGCGTCAACGGTCTGGAGCACCGGCCCGGCGGGCGGCGTCCCCGCCGCCTCGCCGCGAACGGGGGGCGAGCTCGCGGTAAGCGCGAGGGCCGCGAGGGCAAGGCAGGACGGAACTCGGCGACGCATGGAACGACCTCGGCTGCGGGCCGGGTCTAGGCCGGTTCGCGCGTCCGCGCCACGGCGTTACCGGCCGGCCGCCTCCGCCGAGGCCGCGCCGTGACGCAGGAGGGGAAAGTACGCCCGCACCGCCAACGCGCTGCCCGCCCGCGACAGGTGGCCGGTGTCGAGGAACAGGTCGGTGCCCTCCGTGCGGTAGCGGCACAGGGCGCCGTCGCAGAAGGTCGGCAGGGGGTCGATGAAATCCGCGCCCGCCGCGAGGCGGCGGATGGCCGGGTCGCCCGGGTGAGCGAACCACGCCGCCGAGCCGTCGGCCCGGGCGCCCGCGCCGCGCGCGCTCAGCACCGCCACGTCGAACGCGAAGAGCGGCGAGGGGCCGATGACCGAGACCGACACCCCCAGGGCCGCGAGACGCGCGAGGGTGTCGGGCAGGCTTGCCAGCGTCCGGGCGGGCAGGAGGTCCCAGCGGGCGGCCAGCACCACCCGGCCGACGCCGTGGGCGCGGATCACGTCGAAGACGTGGGCGTTGAAATCCCGGCAGCCGGGCTTCGCCCGGGACCTGTAGGCGAGGAGGGGTGGGCAGCCGGCGAAGGTGTATTGCAGGATGGCGTGGCTGAGGGCGGGCGCGTTCTGCTCGAGGCCGGGGACGTAGTGCGCCGCGTAGGAATCGCCCCACAGGAGGGCGGTGTCCCGCTGCCCCGCCGTGATGAGGCACGCGGGCCCGGCCCAATCGGAAAAGCGCCCGTTCTCGAGGAAGCAGCGCCCGCCCTTCCAGCCCTCGCGCTCGAGGGCGGCGAGCGCCCCCGGATGCACGCCGGGAAAGCGCGACGGATAGCCGTGCGTGAGAACACCGGCGAGGCCGAGCCCCCCGAGGCCCGCGAGGAGGGCGGCTGTGGCGGCAAAGAGCGGTCGGCGGTCGGCGGCGGGCCCCCGAGGCGGATGCCGGAGCGGGGTCTCGATCCAGCGCCAGGCGGCGTAGGCGAGGGCGAGGCAGGCGGCGAGGATTCCGGCCACCTCCCACCCGGCCGGTTCGCGCAACAGGGCGTAGCGGGTGAACACCACCACGGGCCAATGCACCATGTAGAGGGCATAGGACAGGCGCCCGATCCCGGTGCAGGGCGGCGCCGACAGCAGCCGGCCCGCGAGGGTCTGCGCCCCGCCGCCCCCGGCGGCGATGATCAGGCCGGCCCCGAGGCAGGGCGGCAGGGCGGCGAGCCCCGGAAACGGCGTCGTCTCGTCATAGGTGAAGACCGCCACGAGGATGAGCCCGAGGCCGCCCGCCGCCATGGCCTCGCGCAAGGGACGCGGGGCCGCCCATCGGGAGGGAAAGGCCAGGAGGGCGCCGACGAGGAGTTCCCAGGCCCGGGTCGGCAACAGGTAGAAGTTGGCCCCCGGCGCCGTCCCGGTGAGGGCGACGCTCAAGGTTAGGGAGGCGAGGAGGGCGACGAGGAGGCCGGCCGCCGCGACCCGCCGAGAGCGCGCCAGCAGCAGCGGCAGGGCGACGGGGATCACGAGGTAGTATTGCTCTTCGACGGAGAGCGACCACAGGTGCAGCAGGGGCCGGGTCTGCGCCTCGACGTCGAAGTAGCCGGCGCTCTTCCAGAAGAACACGTTGGCGGAAAAGGCCGCGGCCGCCACGACGCTGCGGGCGTAGTCGTCCAGGGCGGTGGGCAGCAGGAACGCAAGGGCGAGGGCGTAGGTGGCCAGGATCGTCGCCACGAGCATCGGCAGGATGCGGCGGATGCGGCGCTCGTAGAACCGGGCGACGGAGAACCGGCCCGCCGCCACGTCGGCGAGGATGCCCCGGGTGATGACGGTGCCCGAGATCACGAAGAACACATCGACGCCGACGAACCCGCCGGAGGGGCCCGGCACGCCGGCATGGAAGACCAGCACCACGAGGACGGCCAGCGCCCGCAGGCCGTCGATGTCCGGGCGATAGGCCAAAGCCGGGGCAGGGGGCTGCGGGCAAGGCGCCGGCGCGGGAGTCGTGCGGGTCGGGATCATGCCGGGAGGACTCGCGCCGTTCCGTCAGGCCGAGGGCATGGCCGTCGCCGGCCGCCCCTGCGCGCGCGGGCGCAGGATGCGTCGGCGCGCCGGCTCCTCGACCCAGAGATGCACGGCGCTGGCGGCGGCGAGCGACAGGAACGTGGCCAGCGCGGCGGTGAGCCAGGGGATGCCGTCGAGGCGGCCGGCGAGCAGGGCCCGGTGGAGGCCCGACACGAAGACGTAGACCGGCACGTGCAGGAGGTAGAGGGCGAAGGAGATGCGGCCGAGGAAGACGAACCATCCGGCCGTCAGCGGGCCGGAGCGGGCCTGGGCGCCCGCCAGGATCACGGGGGCCCAGACGAGGGCGGTGAGGCCGTTATGGGTGAGCACTTCGGGAATGGCCCCGACGCTCGCGACCAGGGCCGCCGCCGCCGCGCCCGCCCCGGCCAGCAGCAGGGGAATCGGCAGGCGAACCCGGCGCCACAGGACGAACAGCAGCAGGCCGGCCACGAATTCGGGCAGGCGCATCAGGGGGTTGTACTTGATGGCCTGGGCCAGGAGCGCGGCCGCGTCCGTGGTCGGCGCGATGAGGGAGAGGCCGGGGGCGTAGCGGTTCCAGGCCAGGATCGCCAGGGTGGTGGCGGTGGCCCAGGCCGCGAGGGTCACGAGGGCCGTCACCCCCGGCCGTCGCAGGACCAGCGGCAGGAGGAGGGGGAACAGAGCGTAGAAGAACAGCTCCGCCGAAACCGACCAGCTCGGGCAGTCGAGGGCGCAGGCCGCCCCCGGCACCCAGGCGTGCAGGCCCAGCGGCGCCAGGACCGCACTGGCGGCCATCAGGGTCTGGAGCGGGGGAGCGACCTTCGCCGTCCAGACGACGAACCACGGCACGCCGACGGCCAGCGCCAGGAGGTAGACGGGATAGACCCGCGCCACCCGCGCCCGCAGGAAGCGGACGAGGGCCGCGCGCTCCGACAGGTCCACCCGCTGGTAATTGTAGGCCAGGATGAAGCCCGACAGCAGGAAGAAGAACGTCACCCCGGAATAGCCGAGGAAGACCGCGTCGGGCATCGCCGCGCGGCTCATCGCGTAGGTGCCGAAGTGGAACGCCAGCACGTAGGCCGCCGCCACGAAGCGCAGGGCGGTCAGGGCCGGCAGGGGCTCCACCGCCGGATGGGGGCCGGCGGGCGCGGGACGGTCCGGGGAACGGCTCAAGACCGGTCCTCCCCGCCCGCGATCACCCGGGCCCGCGCCCGGTAGCGCAGGCCGAGCACCGAGACGACGAGGAGGAAGTAGAGGCCGTTGGTGGCCTGATAGAACACCGATTCGAACACTGCCACGAGGATGGCGAACAGCCACAGGCGCAGGAACAGCATCGCCAGCGGATCGAGGCGGCGCCCCTCGGGCCGGTGCTGCAGATCGCTCACGGGGGCCCAGACGAGCCACCACGCCGTGAGGGCGAGGCCGACGAGGCCGGATTCGAGGGCGGTGTTGAGGTAGCCGTCATGGGCGTCCGTGGCGCGGTTGACCCAGGTCGCCGCATCGGCCCCGCCCCCGTAGAACACGCTCTCCCAGAAGGCGCCGTAGCCGTAGCCGGCCAGGGGACGCTTGGCGATGTTGTCGACGGCGAACTCCCAGATCTCCGTCCGGCCCGTGAAGGTCGGGTCGCCGGCGAGGCCCGCCACGAAGGCGCCGATCTGCGGCACCAGGACCGATCCCACCGTCAGGGTCAGGAGGAGGGCGAGGGGGGTGAGGAGAACGAGGCGGCGCCAGAGGGTCGAGCCGGACCACGTGCACAGCCAGGTGAGGACGAGCACCACGGGGGTGATGGCGACGGAGGTCTTGGCGTTGGTGAACACGAGGAACACGGCGGCGGCCGCGGCGAGGAGGAACCCGAGCACCCGCCGGCCCATCGCCGCCCAGAACAAGCCGACGAACACGAACGCCCCCATGGCCGCGCCCGCGGCGTTCTTGTGCGGGTAGATCCCGCGCCAGCTGCCCGCGTGCTCGGGCTCGATGAGGTCGAAGGCCGTGTGCATGGCCCGTTCGGGGGCGAGGACGAGGCCGAGATAGCTCACGGTCACGATGCCCAGGACCGTGGCCCCGAGCACGGAGGCGAACTGGCGCGCGTCCCGCGCCGCCACGAGGAAGGCCACGGCGGCGGCGGTCATGATCACGAGGGAAACGAGGCGGCGGACCGAGACCAGGGGTTCGATGGAGAGGGCCGTCGAGACGGCGAGCCAGGCGAGCATGAGGAGGATCGGCAGGCTCGCCAGGGGCCGCAGGGCCGCGCGGCCCCGGGCGAGGAGGATGGCGCCCGCGATCGTGCCCATGATCAGGAACAGGATCTGGTTGCCGAGGTTTCCGCCCGCTCCGGAGGCCGCGTTCTCGGGGGCGGTGCCGTCGTGGAACGGGTTGGCGCCCACGAGCATCACGAGGAGAATCGTCGCCAGGGCGCCGAGGCGCAGGGCATCGGGCACCCGGAGGGGCACCGGTGCCGGCGAGGCGGCGATTCCCGTGGTCATCGACATGCCAACTCCCGCGCGACGGCGCCGGGGACGGGCCCGGCCCCCGGAGATTCGTGAAAGGATCGCCGCACGATAGCGCGACCGGCTCGCCGGATCCTGCGCGCAGAATACTTGAGAACCTGCAAAAGGCGCGGGGGCCCGCTCAGGCGGCGCCGCCGCCCCAGGGCTCCGGCCGAACTCCCGTGATCGTGTGGACGAGGGCCTCGCGGGCCGCGCGGGAGGCGGCGAGGCGGGCCCGCGCGGCGGCGAGCACGGGGGGCGACGCCGTGTCCGGCGTGCCGGCCTCGAAGGGCGGGGCGGGCGCGTATTCGAGGCCGAGCTGGATCGCTTCCGCCTGCTCTTGCCCGACGAGGTCTGCGGCGAGCGCCAGGGCGAAATCGATCCCCGCCGTGACGCCGCCGCCGGTGACGAGGTTGCCGTCCCGCACCACCCGCTCGGCGACGGGCGTCGCGCCGAAGGCGGCCAGCAGGTCGAGGGAGGCCCAGTGCGTGGTGGCGCGCCGGCCCGCGAGCAGGCCGGCGGCGCCGAGCACCAGGGCGCCGGTGCAGACGGAGGTGACGAAGCGCGCCGCCGCCGCCCGCTCGCGCACGAAGGCGAGCACCTCGCGATCCGTCATCAGGGCATTCACCCCGACCCCGCCCGGCACACACAGCACGTCGAGGGCCGGGCAATCGGCCATCCGCACGGTGGGGGTCAGCACGAGGCCCGTGGCGCTGACGATCGGCTCGAGCCCGGCGGCGACGAGGTGGACCGTGGCCCCCGGGATCATCGCGAACACCTCGTAGGGCGCCGTGAGGTCGAGCTGCTGCACGTTCGGAAAGGCGAGGAGGCCGATCTGGAGGCTCATGGAGTCTGTCCCGCTGGGAGGGGCCGCGCCGCCGCAGCGGGCTGCACGATGTCATGCCCGGACATGAAGCGGCAACACCGGGATCGCACAAGGCTCGCGGCGTGTCGTGCCCGCCCCCGACCCGGGGAGGCATTTGACATTCCGTTCCGCATCATCGACACCGCCGCCCGTTGGGGCGTCGACCGAATCCGTGGGCCGGTGACCGGTCCGGAGCCCGCGCATGACCGCCTTCCAGGTCCTTTCCCGCCAGGTCCTTTCCCGCCAAGCCTCTCCCGTGATGCCCGCCGCATGAGATCGAGCGAAGTCCGGCTCCCAACGGCCGGCGGCGATGCGTTCGCGTTCCTCGACCGCCTCCTCGGTCTCGCCGCCCTGAGCCACGCCCGCGCCTGCGCCCTCCTCGTGGCCATCGGCCTGATCTGCTTCCTGCCCGGCCTCGCCTCGCTCCAGCCCATGGACCGCGACGAGCCGCGCTTCGCCCAGGCCTCCAAGCAGATGCTGGAGACGGGCGACCTCGTCGATATCCGCTTCCAGGGGGAGGCCCGGCACAAGAAGCCCGTGGGGATCTACTGGGCGCAGGCGGCGATCGTCGGCGCCGCCGAGGCCCTCGGCGTGCCGGGGGCCCGCACGGTCATCGGGCTCTACCGCATCCCCTCGCTCCTCGGGGCCCTCGGTGCCATCCTGCTGACCTACTGGGCGGCCCTCGCATTCCTGCCCCGGCGCGGGGCGCTGCTCGCCGCCGCCCTGTTCGGGGCCTGCGTGATGCTCGCGGCGGAAGCGCATCTCGCCAAGACCGACGCCCTGCTGTGCGCCTGCGCCGTCGCGAGCCTCGGCGGCCTCGCCCGGGCGTGGCTGCGGCGCGGCGAATCCTCTCATGGAAATCACCTCGACACCGGCACGGTGGTGGCCTTCTGGCTCGGCCTCGCCCTCGGCATCCTGGTGAAGGGGCCGATGGTGCCCCTGTTCTGCGCCCTGCCGGCCGTCGTCCTGTCCGTGCGGGCCCGCTCGGCGGCGTGGCTGCTGGCCCTGCGCCCCGGCCTCGGCCTGCCCCTGACCCTGGCGCTGGTCGCCCCCTGGTTCCTCGCCATCGCTTGGAAGAGCGGGGGCGCGTTCTACGGCGAGGCGGTGGGCCACGACATGCTGGCCAAGGTCGGCGGCGGCGCCGAGAAGCACTGGGCGCCGCCCGGTACCTACGCCGTCGTGTTCTACGCCACCTTCTGGCCGGGTGCGGCCTTCGCGGCACTGGCCATCCCGTTCGCGTGGGCGCGGCGCGGCACCGACCCGGTCGCCTTCCTCCTCGCCTGGATCGTGCCGGCCTGGGCGTTGTTCGAGACCGTCCCGACGAAGCTGCCGCATTACGTTCTGCCCCTGATGCCGGCGGTGGCGATCCTGACCGTGCTGGCGATGGCCGCCGGCGCCCTCGATCCCGCCCGGCGCGGTGCCCGGATCGTGGCGGGCCTCGTGGTTCTCGTCCCCGTGGGGCTCACCCTCGGCCTGACTTGGGCGGCCTGGAGCCTCGACCGGACGGTGCCGTGGGCCGGCCTGCCCCTGCTGCTCGCGTCCTGCGCCGTGGCGATCCTGTCCTGGCGCGCCTTCGGCCTGGCGCTGCCAGAGAGGGCGTTGCTGCTCGCGGTCCTCGCCGCCTGCCTGCTCTCCCCGGCGGTGCTCGGCCTGACCCAGCCGGATCTCCCCGCCCTCAAGGTGTCGCCGCGCCTCGCCGCCATCCGTGACACCCTGCCCTGCGCGGACCCGAAGGTCGCGAGTTTCGGCTACCGCGAGCCGAGCCTCG
Organism: Methylobacterium adhaesivum; assembly: GCF_022179065.1. GTDB lineage: Bacteria > Pseudomonadota > Alphaproteobacteria > Rhizobiales > Beijerinckiaceae > Methylobacterium > Methylobacterium adhaesivum. Next base: position 21,131 of record NZ_BPQD01000012.1, on the reverse strand, counting down.
TCTTTCTGATCGGCACCGATCTTTCCACCCCCTCCACGGCTACGGAGGCGGCGGACTTCCTCACGCAGGGCGGCTGCCGCCTCGTCTTCGTCGACAGCCGGCAGGCGGCCGCGTTCGACGCGGCCATCGCGGCGGGCACAATTCTGCCCCGGGTGGTCGGGCAGGTGTCCGGCTTCAACATCAACGGCGGCCGGCGGGTCGACCTCTCGGCCTATGCGGTGATCCCTTGAACGCTCAGACCCCAGCCTTGCGCCTCTCCGTGGTGGTGCCGGTGAAGAACGAGGCCGGCAACATCGCGAGCCTCCTCGCCGAGATCGAATCGGCCTGCGCGGCGCTCGCCCCCTTTGAGGTGATCTACGTCGACGACGGCTCCACCGACGCGACGCCGAACCTGCTCGCCGAGGCGGCCCGCGCCCGGCCGTGGCTGCGGGTGCTGCGCCACGCCCGCAGCGGCGGCCAGTCGGCGGCCGTGCGCAGCGGCGTCGCGGCGGCCCGCGCCCCCGTCGTCGCCACCCTCGACGGCGACGGCCAGAACGATCCAGCCTTCATCCCGGCCTTGTTCGCGGCCCTGGAACAGGCCGGCCCCGGGGCCGGCCTCGCGCAGGGCCAGCGGGTCGGCCGCAAGGACGGGCGCCTCAAGACGTTCCAATCGCGCATCGCCAACGGGGTGCGCGGCCGCATCCTGCGCGACGCCACCCGCGACACCGGCTGCGGCCTCAAGGTCTTTCGCCGCGAGGTTTACCGGGCGCTGCCGGCCTTCGATGCGCTCCACCGCTTCATGCCGGCGCTGGTGGCCCGCGAGGGGTTCGCCGTGGTCCACCGCGACGTGGTCGACCGGCCTCGCTTCACCGGGCGCTCGAATTACGGCCTGTTCGACCGGCTCTGGGTCGGGATGCTCGATCTTGCCGGGGTGTGGTGGTTGATCCGCCGCAAGCGCCCGGCGCCCCCGGTCACCGAGGTGACGCCGTGACGGTGCGCCCATGATCATCCAGCTCGCCACGGACCTGCGCGGCTACGTCTACGATGTGTTCGTGACCCGGTTCGACGGCTGGCTGGTGTTCGGGATCCTGGCGCAGGCGGTGTTCGGCGCCCGCTTCATCCTGCAATGGCTTGCCTCCGAGCGGGCGGGAAAGAGCGTGATGCCGCTCTCGTTCTGGTTCCTCTCCATCGCGGGCGGGCTCATGACCCTGGTCTATGGCCTGGTGCGGCGGGAACCCGTGATCATCTTCGGTCAGGCTCTCTCGACGGGCATCTATCTGCGCAACGTCGCCCTCATCCTGCGCGAGCGGCGCGCCCGATGACCCCCGCGCCCCTGCCGCCCTTCTACGACGATCTCGACGCCAGCTTCCTTGAGGTTTGGCGCCTGCTGGAGGAGGGGCCGGCCCTGCGCCGCAACGCCTTCCACATGCCGGCCCTCGCCACCGTCGACGCCGACGGCCGGCCGCAGGTGCGCACCGTGGTCCTGCGCGCGGCCGATCCCGCGACGGGGACCTTGCGCTTCCACTGCGACCGCCGCTCGGCCAAGGCCGCCGAGATCGACGCGTCGGGCCGGGCCGCCCTGCACGGCTACGATACGGCCTCCAAGATCCAGATCCGGGTCGCCGGCACCGCCCGCCTCCACACGGACGATGCCGTGGCGGACGCGGCCTGGGACGGCTCGCGGGTCATGAGCCGGACCTGCTACGGGATCAGTCCGGCCCCCGGCACGGCCATCCCCACGGGCGAGGGCTACACCCAGCCGGAGGACGGCGCCGAGATGGATCTCGGCCGTGCCCATTTCTGCGCCGTGGTGGTGACGGCGACCCGCCTCGACTTCCTGTTCCTCGACCGGCGCGGCCACCGCCGGGCGGGATGGACGCGCGACGCGGCGGGTTGGACGGGGACGTGGCTGGCGCCGTGACGGCTCACATCGCCGCGCGCAACCGCGCGAAGCCGGCGTCGAGGTCCGCCTGCAGATCCGAAATATCCTCGAGCCCGATGTGGAAGCGCAGGCCCGGCCCTTCCGGGGCCCAGGTGGTGGCCGTGCGGTAGGTGCGGCAATCGAACGGGATCACGAGGCTCTCGAAGCCGCCCCAGGAAAACCCCATCCCGAACAGTTCGAGGCCGTCGAGCAGCGCCGCCACGGCGCGCTCGGGGGCGGGGTTGAGGATCACGCCGAACAGGCCGGAGGCGCCGGAGAAGTCGCGCTTCCAGAGGGCGTGGCCGGGATCCTCGGGCAGGGCCGGATGGAGCACGCGCGCCACCTCCGGCCGGGCCTGCAGCCAGCGCGCCATGGCGAGGCCCTGCGCGCCGTGCTCGCGCAGGCGCAACGCCATGGTGCGTAGGCCTCGTAGCGCCAGAAAGACGTCCTCGGGGCCGGGGCACATGGCGAAGTGCTCGAAGGTCCGGTGCAGGGCCGGCCAGTACTGCGCGTTGGCCGAGGTGAGGCCGAGCAGGAGATCGGAGCCGCCCGAGAGGTATTTCGTCCCGGCCTCGACGGCGATGTCGACGCCCCGCGCGTGCGGCGGGAACAGCAGGGGGGTCGCCCAGGTGTTGTCCATGATCACGGCCGCGCCCCGCGCGTGGACGACCTCACTGATCGCCGGCACGTCCTGCATCTCGAAGCTCTGCGAGCCCGGCGCCTCGACGAGCACGGCCTTGGTGGTGTCGCGCAGGAGCGCACCGATGCCGGCGCCCACCAGGGGATCGTAATACTCCACCTCGACCCCGAACCGCTTCAGGACGCCGTCGCAGAAGATGCGGGTGGGGCGGTAGGCGGAATCGGAGACGAGGAGGTGGTCGCCGGCCGACACCACGGCCATGAGGGCCACGGTGAGGGCGGCGAGGCCCGACGGGGTCAGCACCGTGCCGGCGGCGCCCGCGAGTTCGCTCCAGGCGGTGGTGAGCGATTCCGTCGTCGGCGTGCCGGAGGTGCCGTAATCGAAGCGCCCGCGCCGATGCTTAAGGTCGTCGTAGGTGGGAAACAGCACCGTCGAGCCGCGATAGATCGGGGTGTTGACGAAGCCGTGCTGGGCAGACGGGTCGCGCCCGGCATGGACGAGCCGGGTGCTCGGGCCGAAGCGTGCGGGATCGCGGGGCGGGGAGTTGGACATCGGCGCCTTCGGGCGGGATTTTTGGGATGTCGGCGACCACAGCCCGGCTTGCCCTGGGCCGTCAAGTCGGGCGGTGGCGCCTTCCGCCGATGGGGAGCCTTGAGGCCGTGGAGCAGCCGGGTCGTGTGCGTTCCCCTCTCCCCGCTTGCGGGGAGAGGGGAACGCACACGACGAGGCGCCTCACCCCAGGATGCGGCTGAGAAACCCCTGCGTCCGGGGATGCCGGGGCCGGTCGAAGAAGTCCTCCGGCGGGGCGATCTCGACGATCTGGCCCTCGTCCATGAACACCACCCGGTCGGCCACCGCGCGGGCGAACCCCATCTCGTGGGTGACGCAGAGCAGGGTGGTGCCGCCCGCCGCGAGGTCGGTGAGGACGTCGAGGACCTCGCCCACCATCTCGGGGTCGAGGGCCGAGGTCGGCTCGTCGAACAGCATCACTTGCGGTTCGAGGCACAGGGCGCGGGCGATGGCGACCCGCTGCTGCTGGCCGCCCGAGAGTTCGGCGGGGGCGCTGTCGGCCTTGTCGGCGAGGCCGACCCGGTCGAGGTGGCCGAGGGCGAGTTCGCGCGCGGCCTTCAGCCCGAGGCGGCGGACGTGCAGGGGGGCGAGGGTGCAGTTCTCCAGCACGGTGAGGTGCGGGAACAGGTTGAACGCCTGGAACACCATCCCGACCCGGGCGCGCACGGCATCGGTGGCCTTGGCGCTGCCGTCGAGGGCGAGGCCCGCGACCCGGATCGTGCCGGACTGGTGCGCGACGAGGCCGTTGACGGCGCGGATGAGGGTGGATTTGCCCGAGCCCGAGGGGCCGCAGATCACCAGGGTCTCGGCCGGCGCCACCGTGAGGTCGATGGCGCGCAGGACGTGGGTGGCGCCGAACCAGGCGTTGACGCCCTGCATCGCGACGGCGGGCGTGGTGTCCGTCATCGCGCATCCCCCGCCGCGAGGCGCCGCTCGATGAAGCCGGCGTAGCGGGCCATGGAGAAGCAGACCGCGAAATAGAACAGGGCCGCGAAGGCGTAGGCCGTCACGGGCACGGCGGGGGCCGACCAGCGCGGATCGGCGCGGGCGGCCTCGAGCACGCGGATGAAGTCGGCGATGCCGACGATGGAGACCAGCGTCGTGTCCTTGAACAGGCCGATGAGGGTGTTGACGATGCCCGGCACCACGATCTTCAGAGCCTGGGGCAACACCACGGCGCGCGTGGCCTGGAGGGGCGTGAGGCCGAGGGCCAGGGCGGCCCGCATCTGCCCCGGCGGGATCGCCTGGAGGCCGCCGCGCACCACCTCGGCCATGTAGGCGGAGGCGAACAGCGCGATGCCGACGAGCGGCCGCACCAGCCGGTCCACGGTGAGGTCGCCGGGCAGGAACAGGGGCAGCATCACGTTGGCCATGAACAGCACGGTGATGAGGGGCACCCCGCGCCAGAACTCGATGAAGCCGATGCAGGCATAGCGCACCACCGGCCAGTCGGAGCGGCGCCCCAGCGCCAGGAGGATGCCGAGCGGCAGGGAGGCGACGATGCCGACCATGGACACCACCACGGTGACGAGGAGGCCGCCCCACAGGCCCGTGGCGACGGATGCGAGGCCAAGCGCCGGCATCCCGGCCAGGAGCGCGTAGGCGAGCACCGGGAACACAAGGAATAGGTAGGCCGCGCCCCAGGCCCGCTTCGGGGCGTCGAGCCACAGCATCCAGGCGGCGCCCAGCCCCAGGAGCGCGAAGAACAGGTTCGGCCGCCAGCGCTCGGCCGCCGGGTAAGAGCCGTAGGCGAGGTAGTTGATTTTCTCCCCGATGAAGGCCCAGCAGGCCCCCACCGGATGGCCCACCACCTCCGGGCGGCAGGCTTCGCCCGAGGTCCCGGTCCAGACGGCGTCGAGGACGAGGAAGCGCAGGGCTTCCGGCACGAGCCAGGCGAGGGACGCCAGGATCGCCAGGGTGACGAGGCCGTTCGCGAGGTCGGGAAACAGGTTCGTCCGCACCCAGGCGAGGGGGCCGCCGAGGCGGCGCGGCGGCGGCGCCGGCGGGATCAGGGTTTTGCGTACGTAACCCTCGGTCTCGAGGCTCATCGCCGGGCCCCCGCGACGCGGGCGTTGTACCGGTTCATCAGAAGGGCCGTGGCGAGACTCAAGCTGAGGTAGACGCACATTGTGAGGGTCACCACCTCCACCGCCTGGTTGGTCTGGTTGAGCACGGTCCCCATGAACACGTGCACGAGGTCGGGGTAGCCGATGAGCACGGCCAGCGACGAGTTCTTCGTCGTGTTGAGGTATTGGCTCGTCAGCGGCGGCACGATCACCCGCATGGCCTGCGGCAGCACCACGAGGCGCAGGGCTTGGGCGCCGCTGAGCGACAGGGCGGCGGCGGCCTCGCGTTGGCCGCGCCCCACGCTGTCGAGGCCGGAGCGCACGATCTCGGCGATGAAGGCGGCCGAGTAGGTCGAGAGCCCGATGAGGAGGGCGGCGAATTCCGGCCGCACGGGCAACCCGCCCTCGATGTCGAAGGGCCCGCGCGCCGGATACGCCACGGGCACGGGATGGCCCGCGAGCGCGAGGCCGGCCCAGGCGAGCGCCGGCGGGCCGAGGACGAGGAGGGCGCCGGGCCACAGCACAGGCACGGGTTTTTGGCCCAGGGCCACGGCGCGGCGGCTCGCGCGGATCAGCAAACCCGTCGCGAAAAGGCCGGCGGCGCAGGCCAGGGGCACCAGGGCGGCGAACCCCCAAAAATCCGGGCGCGGGAGGAAGAGGCCGCGCTGGCTGAGGAACACCGCCTGCCCCCAGGCGGCCGGATCGTCCGGCGCCGGCAGGGCGACGCGCACGGCGACGTACCAGACCAGTAATTGGAGCAGGAGCGGCAGGTTGCGGAACACCTCGACATAGGCCGCCGCGAAGGCGCGGACGAGGAGGTTCTCCGCGCGCCGGGCGATGCCGATGGCGAAGCCGAGCGCGGTCGAGAGCACGATGGCGAGCCCTGACACCAGCAGGGTGTTGAGGAGCCCGACGAGGAACGCATCGAAATAGGTCGCCGTCGCGGCCGCGTACGGCATCAGGCTCTGGCCGATATCGAACCCGGCGGCGCGCCCGAGGAAGCCGAACCCGGCGACGATTCCCTGGCGCGCGAGCTTCTGCGCGGCGTTGGCGGCGGCGAGGTAGGCCAGCCCGGCCAGCGCCAGGACGAGGACGGCCTGGACGACGAGGGCCCGCCAGCGCGGGGTGGAGCGGGGATCAGGCATGGCGTGCCGTTCCTCGCCGAACGATCGGGCCGACAGGTTCGAGGCGCGACAGGCTCCCTCTCCTGGAAGGAGAGGGCTGGGGTGAGGTGTGCGAACTCTCCGGAAAGGTCACACACCTCACCCTGTCCCTCTCCTTCCAGGAGAGGGGACCCGCGCTTCCATCAGACCCGTTTGCGTTTCGCCGTGGCACGCGATCGTTCCGAAAACATCCCCTCACCGGATCGGCGGCCCGTACTGCAGACCGCCCTGGTTCCACTGGGCGTTGAGGCCGCGCGGGATCTTCAGGGGGGTGGCGTCGCCGAGGTTGCGGGCGAAGCTGTCGCCGTAATTGCCGACGTGGCGGACGATGCGGAAGGCCCAATCGGCGGTGAGCCCCAGGCGTTCGCCGTAGGTGCCTTCGAGGCCGAGGATGCGCTTCACATCGGGGCTCAGGGCCTCGCGGTGCATCCGCTCGACGTTGTCCTGTGCGATCCCGGCCTCCTCGGCGTCCAGCATGGCGTAGTGGGTCCAGGCGACGATGTCGCGCCACTGGTCGTCGCCCTGGCGCACGGCGGGGGCGAACGGCTCCTTCGAGATGGCCTCACGCAGGATCACGTGATCGTCGGGATGCGCGGTCTTCAGGCGCTCGCCGTAGAGGGAGGACTGGTCCGTCGAGTAGGCGTCGCAACGGCCGGATTCGTAGGCGCCGAGCGTCTGCTCGCTGTTGGCGAAGGTGACGACCCGGTAGGTCAGGCCCCGGGTGCGGAACCAGTCGGCGAGGTTGAGCTCCGTGGTGGTGCCCTGCTGCAGGCAGATCGTCGCCCGGTCGAGTTGCTTGACCTCCGTGATGTTCAGGGCCTTGCGGACGAGAAACCCTTGCCCGTCGTAGAAGGTAATGGCCGGAAAGTTCATGGCCGCCGTGTCGCGGGACAGGGTCCAGGTGGTGTTGCGGGCGAGCACGTCGATCTCGCCCGATTGCAGGGCGGTGAAGCGCGCGGCCGAGGATTGCGGGATGAAGCGCACCGCCTCCGGGTTGTCGAAGATGGCGGCCGCGAGCGCCCGGCAGAAATCGACGTCGAGGCCGGTCCAGCGGCCCTGGCCGTCGGGCACGCTGAAGCCCGCCACGCCGGGGCTGACGCCGCAGACGAGGTGCCCGCGCGCCTTGATGTCCGCCAGGGTGCGCTCGGCCGGTGCCGGGGCGGCCCGGGCGGGGAGGGGCGCGAGGAGCGCGAGGGCCGGGAGTGCGAGGGCCAGGAGCAGGCCCGCCTTGGGTCGAACCACGCGCATCCGTCTCCGCGATCGGGTGTCCATCCGGGGGCCTTCTATCAGCGACGCCCGGCGGAGCGAACCGTCAGAGTGCCTCACAAAACGCCCGATCTCCGCCGGTTCTCGCCCAGGGCATAGCGGCGCAGCGGGCGTTTCGGGAGAGACACTCAGCCCTCGGCTTCCGGCGCGCCGGCCTCCTCCCAGGCCTGGAGCCAGGCCTGCCGGTCGCCCGAGCCCTCCGGGTAGGGGCAGGCATCGGCGGGCTTGCCGTAGAGGCGGGCGTTGCGCCCCTGGATGAACGCGCTGTCGCTGGCGGTGACCGTGGCGTCGGGATCGGTGGCCATGGGGACTCCTCGGGAAAACGGCGGCGCGGACCGCGCCGTGCGGTTCGTTAACGGCTCTGCGCTAAAGCTGTTGCGGTCCACGTTCCTTGCGTATCTTGGAAGTGCGTTCCCGTGCGTATCCTGCGTTCCCTCATGACGGCTGGCCTGTTCGGGGTCAGCCTGACGATCATCGGCTTCACCTGCGTCGACCGCCTCGGCCATCCGGCACGGGTGGCGGCCCCGGTGCCCGCCCCGGCCGCCCCGGCGCTGGCCGATCCCGCCGCGACGGGCTCCCTCGCCCCGGCCTCGCCGATCGTGGCCGCGCTCGCCGAGGCGCCCGCTCCGGCCAAGGCCAAGGCCGCCCGCAAGGCGGTGGAGGGCTTCGACACCGAGCGCCTCAACGCCCTCATGCGCGGCGATCCGGCGGTGACCCTGTCGCGGACGCGCTGATCCGGCTCTGCTACAAGCCCCGCCCGCGGGACGGCCCGCGAGGGAGCGACCGTTTGGGCCTGATCTACGCGCTCGGCGCTTATCTCAGCTGGGGCCTCGTCGTCCCCGTGCATTTCCGGCTCCTCGACGCGGTGCCGGCCACCAGCATCCTGGCGCACCGCATCGTCTGGTCGGCCGTCCTCGTGGCCGGGCTCCTCGTGGCCCTGCGCCGCCGCATCCGCAGCCCGTTCCCGCTGCGGCCCCGCCACGGGCTGCTCGCGCTCTCGGCCGGCCTCATCGGAGTGAACTGGCTGCTCTACCTGCGCGCCGTGCAGTCCGGGCACATGCTCGACGCCAGCCTCGGCTACTTCATCAACCCGCTGGTGAGCGTGGTGCTCGGCGCCGTGGTGCTGGGCGAGCGCCTGCGCCCGGTTCAGGCCGCCGCCGTGGCCCTCGCCGCCGGGGCGGTGCTCCTGGCGGTGGTGCTGGCCGGCACCCTGCCGTGGCTGTCCCTGGCCCTCGCCGCGAGCTTCGCCCTCTACGGCCTCGTGCGCAAGGTGGTGGGGGTCGATGCCATGGTGGGGTTCGCCGCCGAGACCGCCCTGCTCCTGCCCGTGGCCCTGGGCCACCTCGTCCTGTTCGCGCCGCCCGTGGTGATGGGCGATCCCGCGCGGGCCGGGCTCCTCGTGCTCACGGGCGTCACCACCGCCCTGCCGCTGATCTGGTTCGCGGCAGCCGCCGAGCGCCTGACCCTGGCGACCCTCGGGCTGATGCAGTACCTCGCCCCGAGCTGCCTCCTCGTGCTCAGCGTCGCCGCCTACGGCGAGCGCCTGGAGCCGCACCGCCTGGCGATGTTCGGCCTGATCTGGCTGGCGCTGGCCCTCTACGCGGCGGACGCGTTCCGCGCGGCGCGCCGGTCGCGGGCGGCCTGACCCGCCCGCGACGTCTCGGCGAAGGCCGGCGCCGTCACGCGATCCCGAGCTGGCGCAGAACCGGCAGGCGGGTCTTCACGAACGTGTCGTAACGCTCGCGCAGGTCGGCGAGGTTGGCCTCGGCGCCGTCCAGCGGCTTGCCGTCCTTGACGAGGCGCTGCCCTTGCGCCTGCAGCACGGCCCAGGCCCGCTGCACCGGATCGGCCCCGCTCGCTTGTGCCGCGAGGAACAGCTGCGCCATGCGGTCGGCCGGCACGCCGCTGCCGGTCACCGGCGAGGCGAGGAACTGGATCTCCTCCGCGGCCTCGGCCCGCCGCATCACGGCGGCGTTGAAGGCCCGGGTGCGCTTCAGGCGCGCCGCGTCGTCCTTGCCCGACGGGCAGGGCTGGACGTGGCCCGAGCCGACGAGGATGCCGAAGGCCTCCATGAGCTTGCCCCAGTCGAGGGCCTTCACGGCGGGGTCGGTGAAGATCGCCTGCACGGTGGCCGGACCCTTGGCCAGCACGTCGAGGATCGGGCTGTAGACCTCTTCCTGCAGCTGCGCCTCGCCGAGGCTGCCCTGCACCTTCAGGGGCACCTCGGTGCGGGGCGTCGAGAGGGCGAAGCGCAAGGCGGTCCAGGCGGCGCGGGAGGACGGCACCGTGTGGGGCAGGGCGCCCTTGACGTAGACGTCGCGGCGGAACTGCTGGTTGACCATGTAGTCCCGCAGGGTCTCACGCCGCACGGGATCGGCGCAGGCTTTCAGGATCGATTGCTGCTCGGCGTTGAGGTTGATGGCGTCCACCCCCTCCAGCAGGGCGGCCGAGCCCACGAAGGTGAGCTTGGCCTCGGCGAGGTCCGCCGCGACGTCGGCGAAATAGAACGGCGTCCAGTCCCGATTGAAGTACTCGTGCGCGAGGTAGCTGCGCGGCAGGCCCTTGAGCTTGTCGAAGCGCGGGGCGAGCGCCGGATTCTGGGTGAAGTACGCGGCCTTGGCCGTCCGCAGGGATTCGGCGAAGGCCACGGCCTCGTCGATGCGCGGGAGGATCGGGCCCGTGCGGGTGCCGGCGTGGTCGGTCAGCAGGCGGCGCAGGGGCATCGCCGCCGCCCAGCCCGGCAGGGTGTTGTAGCTGATGTAGACGACCCCGCCGGGCTTGAGGCGGCGGCGGAGGAACTCGACGATGTGGGCCCGGTTCTCCGGGCTGATCCAACTGTAGATGCCGTGCAGCGCGACGACGTCGAAGGCCGCCGGCAGGGCGGGCTCGTGGAGGAACTCCGAAAAGCTGTGGTCGTAGAAGTGGACGTTCGGGGTGCCGGCCTCTGCCGCCAGCGCCCGGGCGCCGGCGATCTGGGACGGGTTGAAGTCCGTGGCGTGGAACTCGATGGTCGGGTTGGCCGCCGCCAGGAGGTTGGTCGAGAGGCCCTGGCCGCAGCCGAGCTCGCAATAGGCGAGGCGTCCGGAGAAATCCGGTCCGCGCTGCCCTCGGGTCAGCATCACGAAGTCCAGCAGGGCCGGGGTCAGCTCACGATAGAAGCCGTGGGTGTAGCCGATATCGGCGACGTAGCCTGCCGTCCATGTGGTCATGCTGAACTCCGAAGGCGCCGGGCGTCTCGTGTGGCGCATGAGGGTGAACGAGGCGGTGCGCTCCGCTCTAACGGTTGTGTCGGGGGCCGCCTAGGGCATCGTTCCGAAGAACGGATTTGGGACGGTGCCCTGAAGTCCCTGATGTTGCATCGTCTTTCCCGAAAGACGGACGCTAACCGTTCGGGACGATGCCCTCGCGGTCCCGGCCGATATCGGCGCCCGCCCTCGCCCGGAGGGCACCCGCCATGCGACCTTCGCGCCTTCGCATTCGCCAACCCGAAGGTGCACCCGTGAGCCGCATCACCGACATTCCCGGCCTGCGGGTCGGCCACGCCCAGGACCTTCGCCTCGGCAGCGGCGTCACCGCCCTGATCTTCGACGAACCCGCCGTGGCCGGCGTCGATGTCCGCGGCGGCGGCCCGGGGACCCGCGAGACCGATCTCCTCGCCCCCGAGCGCACGGTGGAGCGCATCGATGCGCTCGTGCTCTCGGGCGGCTCCGCCTTCGGCCTCGACGCGGCGGCGGGCGTGATGGCGGCCCTGGCGGAGGCCGGGCGCGGCTTTCCCGTTGGGCCGGCCCGGGTGCCTATCGTCCCCTGCGCCGTGCTGTTCGACCTCCTCAACGGAGGCGACAAGGATTGGGGCCGGTTCCCGCCCTACCGGGATCTGGGCTACGCGGCGGCGCGGGCGGCGGACCGCGCCTTCGCCCTCGGCTCCGTCGGGGCCGGCACGGGGGCGAGCACCGCCAACCTCAAGGGCGGGCTCGGCTCGGCCGCGGCGCCAGTGCCGGGCGTGGCCGCGCGGGTCGGGGCCCTCGCCGCCGTCAACGCCTTTGGCCGGGTGACCGTGGGGGAGGGGGCGAACTTCTGGGCCGCGCCCTACGAGGTCGGCGACGAGTTCGGGGGATTGGGGTTTCCGAGGACCATGCCGGAGAAGGCGTTCGACTGGCCGCGCAAGGGGCTGGCGGGCGCCAGCACGACCCTGGCGATCGTCGCCACCGATGCGGTCCTGACGAAGGCCCAGGCCCAGCGCCTCGCCGTGATGGCCCAGGACGGCCTGTCCCGCGCGATCCACCCCGTGCACACGCCGTTGGACGGCGACGTGGTCTTCGCCGTGGCGACGGGCCGGGTTCCCCTCTCCGATCCCATCGCCGACCTCGCCCGCCTCGGCGACGCCGCCGCCCGGACGCTCGCGCGGGCCGTCGCCCTCGGGGTGCACCGGGCAACCGCCCTGCCGGGCTTCGACCGGATGCCGCCGGCCTGGGACCAGTGCTTTGGGCGAAGCAGCTTAGGGGGCTGATCCGGCATCCGCTTGATCCAAGCGGTCGCTGGATCACGAGGCCCGCGCGGTGCTTGAGCGAAGCCCAAATCGGCATCCCGAAGGGATCGACCGGATTTGGAATGACCCCGCGCGAAACCGTGATCGCCGAATCGGAACACGGCCCCGGTCCGGGCCATTGCCCGGCCGGAGCCCCAAGCGCCGCTAGATCCCCGAGCCCCACCGGGGATCCGAGCCGCCCCGTCGGAGCGCGACGGGCGCCCCAGGCCGATTCCGGTCTCGATCTCCCACACCGAGCCTTCGAGCGAGCCCCCGATGACCGATCTCTCCCGCCGCAGCCTCATCGCCGCCGCCACCGCCGGGGGCGCCCTGATGGGGTCGGCCGCCCGCGCCGCCGGCCAGGCTGTCCCCCCGGGCGGCGTCGTCCCGGAACGCGGGACGGACGGCGCCCCGATCATCGGCCCGCGCAACCCGGCGCGCGAGGCGCAGGACCCGTTCACGGTGCGGCCGCCGAAGACCGACCATGGCACCATGCCCAACCTCAAATGGTCGTTCGCCGACAGCCACATGCGCCTGGAGGAGGGCGGCTGGGCCCGGCAGACCACGATCCGCGAACTGCCGGTCTCGAAGGCCATGGCGGGGGTGAACATGCGCCTCAAGGCCGGCGTCGTGCGCGAGATGCATTGGCACAAGGAGGCGGAGTGGTCCTACATGCTTCAGGGCCGCGCCCGCATCACCGCCATCGACGCGCAAGGGCGTACCTTCGCCGACGATGTCGGCCCCGGCGACCTCTGGTACTTCCCCTCCGGCATCCCCCACTCGATCCAGGCCCTGGAGAGCGACGGCGTCGACGGCTGCGAATTCCTCCTCGTGTTCGACGACGGCGCCTTCTCGGAGGATTCGACCTTCCTGCTCACCGACTGGCTCGCCCACACGCCGAAGGACGTGCTCGCCAAGAATTTCGGGCTGCCCGAGAGCGCCTTCGCGCATATCCCGGAGAAGGAACTCTACATCTTCCCCGCTCCGATGCCGGGGCCGCTCGCGGGGGACAAGATGGGTGGCGCCGGCCCCATCCCCGAGACCTTCAGCCACCGGATGCTGGCCCAGGAGCCGATCCGCACCAAGGGCGGCACCGTGCGGATCACGGATTCGACGATCTTTCCCGCCTCGAAGACCATCGCGGCGGCCCTCGTCGAGCTCGAGCCCGGCGCCATGCGCGAGCTGCACTGGCACCCCAACGGCGACGAGTGGCAGTTCTACATCGCGGGGGAGGGGCGCATGACCGTGTTCGGCTCCGAATCGAAGGCGCGCACCTTCGATTACCGCGCCGGCGACGTCGGCTACGTGCCCTTCGCCATGGGCCACTACATCGAGAACACCGGCTCTGGGCCCCTCACCTTCCTGGAGATGTTTCGCACGCCGACCTACGCCGACATCTCCCTGCGCCAGTGGCTCGCCCTCACCCCCCACGCCCTGGTGGCGGCTCATACGGGAATCGACCGGGCGCTCATCGACGCCCTGCCCCGGAAGAAGGACCCGGTGGTGGGCTGACGGGCGGCCGCCTCAGGCTTGCGCTTCAGCCTTGGCATCGGTGATGAGCGCGGCGAGGCCCGCATCGACCTCGGCGCCGAGCATCGCCCGCTCGGCGTCGGTGAGGTCGGCGGCCCAGCCGCGCTGCCCGAACCCTTCCGCGCATTTGGCCCGCTCGGCTGCAAGATAGGCTTCCGTCTCGGCCGGCCGCGTCCGCATGGCGTGGACGAGGCCGAACCAAGCCGCGCGCTCCACCACGGCGAGGCGGGCGCGCAGGCGGATCATCACCGCGCGGTCGGGGGCGACATCATCCATGGCGTGTTCCTTCTGGAGGATCAGCGCCGTGGTTCGCAGCGCGTCTTCACGTAGGTGTCCGGGTCGTTGCCGTGACCCGCATTGGCGGCGAGGACCGGCCCCTGCATCAGGCATTCCTGAAGCGTGTGGGCCGGACCGGTGATGATGTCGAGCGCCGTCTCCCGCGAGCAATCGGGAGCCTGGACGGTGGAGGCGCAGACGAGGGCGACGACGAGGACTGGGTTCATGACCGCTTACCTGGAGCGCCCGGCCGACGCGGCAAGAGCAGGGCGCACCCGATCCTGTACGGTAGTGCCGGATCATCGTGTCGCACTGACCCGGCTCAGCACTCGGGTGGATCTGATCCTCTTTTGTTCTTGATTTATTCCAATGGTGATGAGGCTTCGAGTGATAGAATAATTCTATGCCTTTTATCCTAGGACTAAAGACCTAGGATAAAATAGCTGAATCGATGTGTCTGATTCCAGTCCTCTGAAACGAATAGGGAACATAAGGGAACAAGCCTGTGGATGCCCCACGCGGGGTCCGATCCCGTCGCCCCCACGCGTGTTAAGCTTTGTGTGCGAGAGCCGTGATGCGGCGGGGCGGGTCCCGGCGCGCGGCAACCGGAGCGGGCATGAGCGTCGGCATCGAGATGGGACTGAGCCTGGGGCCGGGCGCGGAGCCCGCCCGCCTCGACCTCGAGGAGCTGCTGGCGACCCGTCTCCTCGTCCAAGGCAATTCGGGTTCGGGCAAGTCGCACCTTCTGCGCCGCCTCCTCGAGCAGAGCGCCGGGTCGGTCCAGCAGGTGATCGTCGACCCAGAGGGCGATTTCGTCACCCTGGCGGAGGCCTACGGCCACGTGGTGGTGGACGGCGCCCACGGCGAGGCGAGCCTCCAGGCCATCGCCGCGCGGGTGCGGGCGCATCGGGTCTCCGTGGTGCTCACCCTGGAGAGCCTCGACATGGAGGCGCAGATGCGCGCGGCGGCCGCCTTCCTCGGCGGCCTGTTCGAGGCCGAGCGCACCCACTGGCACCCGGCCCTCGTCGTCGTCGACGAGGCACAGATCTTCGCGCCGGCCGCCGCCGGCGACGTCTCGGACGAGGCGCGCAAGGCTTCGCTCGGCGCCATGACCAATCTCATGTGCCGCGGCCGCAAGCGCGGACTGGCCGGCATCATCGCGACGCAGCGCTTGGCCAAGCTCGCCAAGAACGTCGCGGCGGAGGCCACGAACTTCCTCATGGGCCGCACCTTCCTCGACATCGACATGGCGCGGGCCGCCGATCTTTTGGGCCTCGACCGGCGTGGCGCCGAGCGGTTCCGCGATCTCGCGCGCGGCGAGTTCGTGGCCCTGGGGCCGGCCCTGAGCCGGCGGCCGCTCGCGCTGCGCATCGGCCCCGTCACCACCTCGGCGCGGTCCGGCTCGCCGAAGCTCGTGCCCCTGCCGGCCCCGGCGGACGCGGACCTGCGCGCCCTCATCCTCACCCGCTCGGAGGAGGAGAGCGGCCCGGCCTGGGCGCCGGCGCCGCGCACCCCCCCGGTTCCGCGCGCGAGCCCGACCGACCTCATGCGCGAACTCAGCGCCTACCGGCCCGAGCCCGTGGAGGCGCCCGAACCCTTGAGCGAGGCGGAGATGCGGGCGGGCTGCGAGGCGGTGCTGCGCGGCATCGCCGCCGATCCCGATGCCGGCGGCCAGCCCGTGGCGGTGGTGTATCAGGACTTTCTCGTGCGCTGCCGCATGCGCGGCCTCGACGGCGAATCCTTAAGCCTCGCCGCCTTCCGTCGCCGCCTCGGCGTCGCCCGGGCCGGGATCGACGAGACCGAGCCGGCGGGGGAGGCCGACGGGCGCTGGGACGAGGCGCAGGCCGCCGCCGCCGCCCTGCCCGACGAGGTCCAGGGTCTGTTCCTCATGCTCGCCCGCGCGGCGCTGGCCGGCGAGCCGTGCCCCGGCGACGAGGCCTTGGCGCGGGCCATCGGGAGCCGCTCGCCGGGCCGTGCCAAACGCCTGCTCGCCTATGTCGAGACGCGGGGCACCATCGTGTGCCGGATGGATTTTCGCGGGAATCGCATCGTCGCCCTGCCGGCCCTCGGCTGCGAGACGGCGCCGGGCGACCCCAAGGCGCCCGTGGGCGAGGGCAGGGCTGCGGCGGTCGAGGCCACGCCCGCCCCAGCCGCGCCCGAGATGCCGGGCCTGTTCGCGGCCGAGTAGGACCCGGCCGCGCGAGGCTTGCTACTTGATCACCGCACAGGCGATGCGCGGGCCGGCGCCGCCGATGGGCTGCGTCGTGTGGTCGTCGGGGTTTGCGTGGATGATGAGCGCCGAGCCGTCGCCGTCCTTGAGCGCGCCCTCGCCCGTGAGCGGCGTGTCGCTCGACACCTCGGCGTTCACCGAGCCGTCGGCGTTGGCGTAGACGTTGGGCAGGTCGCCCTCGTCCGGGCCATCGGCGTTGAGCAGGCCGTGCTTGCTCTGGTCGTGGTTCACGTGGGCCTTCGACTTTTCGAACTTCTCCGTGTCCGAGCAATCGCCGACCGCGTGGAAGTGGATGCCGTGCCAGCCGGGCGGCAGGCCGCCGGGGTTGATCGTCACCCGCATCACGAGGGTGTTGGCCCCGTCGCGGATGGCGATCCGGCCGATGGTCTCGCCCTTGCCGTTCCGGATGTCGCTCTCGAAGGTCTGGGGGGCGGCCGGAGCGGCCGGAGTCTGGGCGGGGGGAGTCTCCTGGGCCCGGGCGGCACCGGCCGCGAGCGCCAGGAGGGGGATGATCGACAGGACGCGTCTCATGGGGATGGTCTTCCTCTCCACGCCGGGGGCTTGGTGAAGCCTCAACGGAGCCAGCGCCCGGACGATCCGGGACCGTACCGATAATGGCGCCCCGCGAAACCCCGGATGGCCGGGCTTTCACGGGGCAGGGGCGGCCGATCGCCCTCGGCGTCTCGGCCGGCAACTGTGTAGTCGGCCCCACGCGTGACACTGGGCATCCGGTGGACGCGGCGTTGAGATTTTCTTAATCTTTCGTCTGGTCCGGTCGGAGCGGATGTGATTCGGCTTCCCCTTCACGCGGGTCGGGACCGATCGGGAGAGCCCCATGTCCATCCCTGTCCGCTCCATCGCCCGCCTGCTCGCCCTGCTGGCCCTCGGCGCGGCCGGTCCCGCTGCGGCGCAATCCACCTCCGATGGCCGGGCCTGGACCGACCCTCCGGCCCGGGGGGCGGCCGTGGGCCCCGCACCCGAGGCGCCGAAGGCTGCGGAAGCCGAAAAGCCCCCGGCCGCCGTCGCGACGGCGGAACACCGCACCGCGTCGTCCGAGTCCCGCGCTGCGTCGTCCAAGCCCCGTGTCACGGCCGCGAGCCTTCGCGCGGTGTCCCCCAAGCGCCGCGTCGCGGCGATCCGGCGCCAGCCCGTCGCCGTGGCCCGGCTCCATCCCGCGCCCGTCCGGATCGTTCATGCGCGGATGCCCAATCCGCGCCGGGTGCGCTATGGCTTCGTGCCGCCGCCGCCGGCCGTGTTCGACGAGGATCCCCGCACCCGGCGCATCCGCCAGGCCGAGGCGGCCGGTTACCTCGTCGTGCGCCGCTCCACCGTCGCCGCGCCGGACGGCCGTTTCCTCTACGGCTACCGTCCCTACACCGTGGACGATGAGATCGACGACTGAAGAGTTCGCCAGAGCCGGCCGCCGGTCTCAATGCCGAGCAGAGCCCGGTGCGACGGGCACTTCGTGACCGACACCGGGACCCTACGAAAAACCCCGCCGGGCGGGGCCCGGCGGGGGAGATGGTCGGCGATGGGACGGGGGCGCTCAGCGCAGGCGACCGGGCCGGGCGGGCTCGAACACGATGCGGCGGTGATAGGCGCACCAGCTCTTGCCGTCCGGCACCGAGGCGCCGCAGCACACGGCGCGGTCGTTGGGCTCGCCGATGATGAACTTGCAGACGAACGCCCCCGACTGGGCGAAGGGAACCCGCAGGGAGGCGGACGGTTCGGCGATCGCATCGGCCTCGCCGACCTGGGACATGCGGACAAGCTGGTTCATGTTGGCGTTCGACTCATGAAGATCGGGGTGTCGCGGGCCACGGCCCGGCGGATGATCGAGGATACCCGTCGCACTCCGAAGGCTCGGTTCTCACGCCCTGAAAGCGCGCGCGGCACGGACGTGACGGCTCGACCAAGGCGGCGAAATGGGAACGGGCAGGACGCGATCACGTCATGCTGCTGTTATATATGGCGTTCTTCGCCCCACAAACAAGTCTTTGTACGTATGCCTGCCCTGGCCTGAACGCATCGGCAGGACGATGCCGAGGCCGAAGGCGGTTTTCGAGATGCGGGAACGCCGGGAATCGGGCATGCCGCCGGACGGCATTCCGCGAAGCCCCCGTCATACGATCCCGCCTCCCGCAACGCGAGGATCGTGTCGCCGGATCTGGGCCGGACTTCGCGGATGACCGAATGTGGCTCGTCGGATCGAATCGACCGGCATTCGTATGAGGGATCCGATGCGTGTCCTCGTGACTGGTAGCGCCGGCTTCATCGGCTACCACCTCGGCCGGCGCCTCCTGGCGGCGGGCCACGCGGTCACGGGCCTCGATGGTTTCAGCGACTATTACGATGTCGGCCTCAAGCGCGCCCGCCACGCGGACCTCGCCGCGCATCCGGCGTTCGACGCCGTGGAGGGGCGCCTGGAGACGGAGGGCCTCCTCCTCGACACGATGGCACGGGTGCGGCCCGACATGGTCGTGCATCTCGCCGCGCAGGCGGGCGTGCGCCACAGCCTCGAGAATCCGGCCGCCTACGTCCAGGCCAATATGGTCGGTACCGCCAACCTCGTCGAGGCCGTGCGGGCCCATCCCGTGCGCCACCTCCTGTTCGCCTCGACGAGTTCGGCCTATGGCGGCAACGCCCTGACGCCGTTCCGGGAGACCGACCGAGCGGTGTCGCCGCTCACCCTCTACGCGGCGAGCAAGCTTGCCGGCGAGGCGATGCTGCACGCCTACAGCCACCTGTTCTCCATTCCCACCACGGCGTTCCGGTTCTTCACGGTCTACGGCCCGTGGGGGCGGCCAGACATGGCCCTGTTCCTGTTCACCGCCAAGATCCTGGGTGGCGAACCCATCGAGGTCTTCGCCGGCGGGGCGGCGGAGCGTGATTTCACCTACGTGGACGATCTCGTGGCGGCCATCGCCCGCCTGATGGACGCGCCGCCGGAAGGGCCGGGCGGGGCCGGCCCCGTGGGGGCGTTCGACACCTTGAGCCCCGTGGCGCCCTACCGCCTCGTCAACATCGGTGGCGGCCGGCCCGTGCGCCTCGACGCGATGATCGACGCCCTGGAGGCGGCCCTCGGACGCAAGGCCGAGCGGGTGCTGAAACCCCTGCCGCCGGGGGACGTCGCCCGCACGCACGCGAGCACGGAGCTGCTGCGCGCCCTCATCGGCACCGTGCCGGAGACGCCCCTGTCGGAGGGGGTCCCCGCCTTCGTGGACTGGTACCGCGCGTATTACGGAACCTGACCGAAATCCGGGTTCGAAGGGCAAGCCCTTCGCGGGTCCAGGGCAGGGCCCTGGGAAACGTCGGGCTTTGCCCGATACCCGCCGAAGGGGTGCCCCCTTCGGAATCCCGGGGTGGGATCAGCCGGATTTGGTCTGGCCGACGCTGACGAGCTTGGCCGCGCCGCGCGCCTTCCGCTCGGGGAGGATGTCGCGAACGGTCTGGGCGATGGAGGCGGCGTCGAGGCCGGCCTCGCGGTACATGGCGTCGGGGGTGTTGTGGTCCTGGTAGGTGTCGGGCAGCGTCAGGGTCCGCACCCGCACCCGGCCGGCGTCCAGGGCGCCCTTTTCGGTGAGCAGGTGCAGCACCATGGCGCCGAAGCCGCCCACCGACCCCTCTTCCAGGGTGATCAGAACCTCGTGGGACGCGGCGAGGTCGAGGATCAGGGCCTCGTCGAGGGGCTTGGCGAAGCGCGCATCCGCCACCGTCACGGCGATGCCCTCGGCCTCCAGGGCGTCGGCGGCCTTGCCCGCCTCGGCCAGGCGGGTGCCGAGCGACAGGAGCGCCACCCGCGCCCCCTCGGGCCGGCGCACGATCCGACCCTTGCCGATGGGCAGGGCCTCGCCGCGCTCCGGCAGGTCGACGCCCACGCCCTCGCCGCGGGGGTAGCGCAGGGCGATCGGACCGGAATCGTGGGCGTGGCAGGTCGCCACCATGTGGACGAGCTCGGCCTCGTCGGCCGCCGCCATCACGGTCATGTTCGGCAGGCAGCAGAGATAGGCGAGGTCGAACGCGCCCGCATGGGTCGCGCCGTCGGCGCCCACCAGCCCGGCCCGGTCGAGGGCGAAACGCACCGGCAGGTTCTGCAGGGCGACGTCGTGCACGACCTGATCGTAGGCCCGCTGCAGGAAGGTCGAGTAGATCGCCACGAACGGCTTGTAGCCCTCCGTCGCCAGCCCGCCCGCGAAGGTCACGGCGTGCTGCTCGGCGATGCCGACGTCGAAGGTCCGGTCCGGATGCGCCTTGCCGAACAGGTCGATGCCGGTGCCACCCGGCATCGCGGCGGTGATCGCCACCACCTTCGGGTCGGCGTCGGCGGCCTTGATCAGGCTCTCGCCGAACACCCGGGTGTAGGCCGGGGCGTTGGGCTTGGCCTTGGCCTGCACGCCCGACAGCACGTCGAACTTCACGACGCCGTGGTAGCGGTCGGCGCTCGCCTCCGCCGGGGCGTAGCCCTTGCCCTTCTGGGTGACGACATGGAGCAGGATCGGGCCCTGCTCGGTGTCGCGGACATTCTTCAGGATGGGGAGCAGGTGGTCGAGGTTGTGCCCGTCGATGGGGCCGACATAGTGGAAGCCCATCTCCTCGAACATGGTGCCGCCGCCGACCACGAGGGAGCGGGCGTATTCCTCCGCCGCCGCCGCGCGCTGGTAGAGGGCCTTCGGCAGCAGCTTGCCGAGCTGCTTGGCGGTCTCGCGCAGGGAGCGGTAGGTGCCGCCCGACGCCAGCCGCGCGAAGTAGGCCGACATGGCGCCGACGGGAGGCGCGATCGACATGTCGTTGTCGTTGAGGATGACGATGAGGCGGGAATGCAGCGCGCCGGCGTTGTTCATGGCCTCGTAGGCCATGCCGGCCGACATCGAGCCGTCGCCGATCACCGCGATCATGTTGCGGCGCTTGGGCGGCGGGGCGCCCGTGGCCTTGGCCTGCGCCTCATCGAGGTCGCGGGCGACCGCC